>NZ_SRSG01000008.1 GCF_005543295.1 Halalkalirubrum salinum | reverse complement strand
ACGGTCACCGTCTTGTTGAAGGCTAGCCAGCCACCGCAGACGCAGATTCAGCACCTACTGGAGGAGGTCTTGAGGTTCTCGATGTGATCAACTGAATGTGGGTGTACGATCGCTATCGGCGTGAACTGCTTACGCTTTTGATCGTCGCAGCGACAGTCATCGGCATACTCGAAGGATTCCACATCGGCCAAATTGCGCTGATAAAGGTCGCGTGGGCTCTTGTGTCCGTTTCGCTTCTTTCCGTTGCAGTCTTGAAAACGCTCGCAGTCGCCGACAGCGTATTCATGCTCGAAGCAGTGTTCGTCTCCATCACCGTGCCACCGTTTATCCAGCCGACAGTTCGATTCGAGTTACTCGGTGTCGGGCTCGCAGTCGCATTTCTCGCCGGGGCTATCGCTCATCGAGCGCGGCCAAACCTCGAGCCAGAACACCTCAGGTGAAAACAAAAACGGGGGCGATCGTTTCGGTTACGAGAACAACCGTTCCATCAGTACTCGCTTAATTGGGCTTCGCGAGCCGCTGCGATCGGCGGTCTGCACCATAAGCGCCGTACAGTCGACAGACTCAACCAGCCTGTTTCCAGGTCTGCCGCGGAACCGTCCGAGGAATCCTGGCGTGTCGACACCCGTGATCACGAGGTCGGCCGGCTGTGCGAATCGAGCGGCTGCGGCCACGTCGTCGTCGGCTTCCAGAATTGTCGATCGGGTTGGAACCGTCGTGATAGAAATCAACGCCGTGTGATACTCTTCGACAGTACGACGCTGTGTTTCTGGTGGATCCTCAGGAATCACCTGTATCAGGTTGATTTCTGCACCCGTTTCTTCGGCGACCGCATCGGCAATCAGCAGCTTCAACGGGTCGTACGCGCCACGGTTTGCGACGACCGCAATTTCGTCGGCCCCTTCGAACCCCCGGTCTTCAACTAACACAGTGTCACAGGGCGCGTTTTTCAGAATCCAACCGGTTTCATCACCGAGGATACGGCGGTGAAAGTCCCCTCGGTCGCGTTCTAACACGAGGAGATCGTAGCCCTCGTAGGTCGCGACATCGACGATTGCACGCTTGTGATCTTCACTATCGATTTCGCGGTGTTCAATGCGTGTGCCACGCGTTGTCGGCAGATCCTCGCCGGTATCGCCAACACGGACGCCGCCGGAGGTCCGCGTTGGCTGGCCAACCTCAACGTCTGGCAGCCAGTCGGGTCGATCCGCGCCCGATTGCAGCCACTCAGGGGGGTCTCGAACCTGGATCTCGGCGTGGTCTTGGGCAAACACCCGGTGAGGAATGTTCAGAAACTCAACGAGTGCGACAGTGGTTGTCCGCAGCCGACCAAGATCAGTTGCGATCCGGAGCATGCCTCGCTTCGTCCGATCGCTCGTCCGCTCTGTCAGCGCGACAAGCACATCGAGTTCTGCATCGGTGTCAAACAGTTCGCGGGTCCGGGCAACGGCGTCGTCGCCGACATTCCGCCGAACTGCATCTGTCGCCGCACCCTCGCGAGTGACTCGCGACCGAACGTAGGTGTAGTACCAGAGGAGTGAACCGGCAATGATGACGATGGCACCGACGATCGGCACGGTCCCCATCTGGCTCAATAGGACGAGCCCTGCAACAATGCCAAAAAGCTGCACCCAGGGATACAGCGGCGCGATCCACGTCGGATTGTACTCCTCAACAGCACCCTCGCGAAAGCCGATCAGTGCGATGTTAATCAACACAAACACGAGAATCTTGAACGCACTCGCGAGCTTTGCGATTTGCAAAATCGGGAAAATAGCGATCATAAGCAAAATGACCGCACCTGTCAGCATCACAGCGCGACTCGGGGTATTGAACCGCTCGCTGATCGTCGTCAGTGACGGCGGCGCGAGGTTGTCACGCGCCATCGCAAAGGGGTACCGCGAGGCAGAAAGAATCCCAGCGTTCGCAGTACTCACCAGCGCGAGTGTTACTGCGATAGTGACAATCGCAACGCCCGGCGTCCCAAGCAGCAGTTCGCCAGCCTGTGCAACGACGGCGTCTTCTGCGCCCGCTGTGGTGATCGTCCCGAGTCCTCCCGCAGCGTTGACGGGCAGAACCCCCAGCAGTACGTACACGGTCAAGACGTACAACGCACCGGTAAACAACAGCGATCCGAGCATCCCGATCGGAATGTTTCGTGATGGATTTTCGATCTCTTCGGCGACACTTGCGATTTTTGTTACGCCCGCGTAGGCAACGTACACCGCGCCCGTTGCCTCCAAAAGCGAGAGCGTCCCCGAGGACCGTGGGTCGAACGCCCCAGAGAGTCGCGAGCTTTCGACCGCCGGAAGCCCTGCGACGACGAAGACTGACATCGCAGCAAGCATCACGACGACGATCCCGACTTGGAACCGCCCAGTCACATCTGAGCCGACGAGATTCAACACGATGAGGACGATCGCGATTGTAATCGCTACGATCCTGATCGAGACCGGCAGCTCGCCACCGAGTAAATAGATAAGATACGGCACACCACCGACCAGCGCGAGCGCGCCTTTAAACGACAGTGAGAACCACGTACCGACACCCGCGATTGTTCCAAACAGCGGCCCCATTCCTCGTTCAATGTACAGGTACGTTCCCCCATCCTGCGGCATCGCGGTTGCCATTTCGATCTTACTCAGGGCCGCCGGCAACACGAGCAATCCCGCCAGCAGGAAGGCAAGAAGCATTGTCGGGCCCGCGATTTTGAATGCGAGCGCCGGGAGGATGAAGATCCCCGAACCGACCATCGCTCCGATGCTGATGGCCATGACAGAAAACAGCCCGAGATCGCGTTTCAGGCCGCCTGCCATCGGATCACCCCTGTATGAGTTGTATTCAAACTACAGTCCACACCCAACGTATCACCGACAGCGTGAGACCATGTGTCGGCAAACCGAGTAATTTTATCCGGTGGAGTACTACCAGAACACATTATCGACAGTCAAAGGTAGTGGATATCGGAAATTATGTGTTTCGGGCACCGAGGAATTTTCATCATATGTATGTTAATTATGCCCTAAGCGTTCGGCCTCAAGACCGGAGTATCCATTGAACAAAATAGCCAACCGCGTTTTTGACGGGATGCCAGCACTCGAACGATCGATCGGCCCTAGAAGACAATCATAAGTACGACCGATCCTGAGTTACGATAATGTCGCTTCGTCCCGACTGGCTCACCTTCGGCCGGTTCGCGGCCGCGACGACGGGGTTGACCCTCTCGCTCATCACCCTCGGCGTCTACACCGCCGCAACTGGATCGGGGCTCGCCTGTAACGCAGAGTGGCCGTTGTGTTCCGGACAGCTCATCCCAGCGTTGACCATCAACCCGGACTTCATCGAGTGGTTCCACCGCTTTGTCGCGATGATCACCGGCTTTTTGATCCTCGGAACGGCCCTCTGGGCGTGGATCGGCGGGCAGAGCAAACGGACACGGCTCGCATCTACGCTCGCAGTTGTCCTGTTGCCGCTGCAGATCAGTATTGGCGCGGTGACGGTGACAATCAACGGACTCGTCCCCGGCGGCTACTCTGTGCCGACCCACGCTGCCCACTTGCTGGTCGCGCTGTCAATCTTCTCACTGTTGACGCTGACGACGCTTTGGGCCTACGACGGCCGATTGGCACAATCGCGGGCCGATCGACTGCAGGCGGCGCTCGGCGTTGGTGCGATCGGGCTCGCGGTGAGCACGCTGTTCAGCCGTGCGGTGCCGATCATCGTCTACGATGCCGGCGCACAAGCGTGGTTCGTCGTCGGGAGTCTCATCGCCTTCAGCAGCCTCCTCGCCGCACTCGTCTGGGCGTGGTCGGCTGGTGATGCGGTTCGAATCACCGCAGCGATCGCGCTCGTGAGTCTGTTTGTGACGATGTTGTTGGGCCGCGACATCGTTCTCTACAGCTCAACCGCCCGAGTGGTCAACCTTGGCCTGCTCGTCCTCGCGTGGGCAGGGGTGGCCGCCGGGTACCTCCTGTTGCGCCGATCAACACCCGAATCGCGGTCCGGTCCGGTTTCGGAGTCCGATCCGCTGTAGGTGGAAGTGAATTCCACAACCGAATTCGGCTGTCGATTCAAAGCTTTGTTATACTCCTGCTCACTTCGTTACAGACGACTATGCAACGACGTCAGTATGTGAAAGGTGCAGGAATCGCGCTTGCTGCGCTCAGCACTGCCGGCTGTCTCGGCGGCGACGATGGCAACGGAAACGGAAACGGAAACGGAAACGGAAACGGAAACGGAAACGGAAACGGAAACGGAAACGGAAACGGAAACGGAAACGGTGATGATGAGGACGAAACGATCGTCATCGGCTCAGATATTCCGTACCGCCCGTTCGAGTACTACACAGAGGACGACGAACTCGTCGGCTTCGACGTCGAGATCGCCGAGGCGATCTTTGCCGGCGAGCTCGGCTCCGAGTACGAGTTCCAGGAGACGGCCTTCGACGGCATCATCCAGTCGCTCAACAACGGCAACTTCCGCGTGATCATGAGCGCGATGACGATTACCGAAGAGCGTGCCGAGCAGGTCGACTTCTCGGACCCCTACTTCACGGCGTACCAGACGGTGGTCGTCCCTGTCGACAGCGACATCGAGAGCCAAGAGGACCTCCGCGGTCAAACGGTGGGCGTCCAGCGTGGGACGACGGGTGCCGGCGCGGCCGACGAGCTGCAGGAGGAATTCGACGATGACCTCGAGATCGATCGCTACGACCAGATTCCAGACGCGTTCCAGGCGCTTCTCAACGGGCAAGTCGATGCAGTCATCAACGACAATACCGTCAGCGCCGAGTTCGTCAACGAGAACGAAGATCGAGTCCGGTTCGTCGAAGGCGAGGGCGTCGCCGAGGGTGAAGACGCGCCGGATTACCTCACACTGACAGTCGAAGAGTACGGGATCGCGTTCAGACAGGACGATGATCTCGTCGAAGATGTCAACGATGCGCTCGCGGCGATCCGCGACAGCGGCGAGTACGACGACATCTACGACGAATACTTCCTCGCCTAAGCGTCAGACACAACTCAACGCCCATCCATCATGTCCGACGCATACACAGACGGCGCTGCGGCCGACAATTCAACGATTGAACGGTTTCTGAACGACCACACGCTGAAACGGGTGGGCGCAGCGATCGCCGGAGCGTTCACACTGGCGGTGGGCGTGCTTTTGTATTTCATTATTGACTTTGCGAATCCGGACCTCTTCGTCCGGATTATTCCACGATTCCTCGAAGCGTTCGTACTCGTGCTCGGGATTGTCGCCGGTGGCAGTATCCTTTCGATTCCACTTGGGATCTTTGTTGGTCTGGGACGCGTTTCGAAGACACGCTTTACGAACGCAATTTCGACGGGGTACGTCGAGTTTTTCCGTGGGACTCCGCTTTTGTTTCAGCTGATCGTGATCTACTACGGCATCCCAGCGCTTTGGATCCAGAACTTCGGAGACTTCCCGATCAGCAATTGGGCAATTCCGGCGGCGATTATCGGGCTCATGTTGAATCACGGCGCGTACGTTGGAGAGGCGATCCGCGGAGGAATCGGCGCGGTTCCGGAGGGACAAATGGAGGCCGCCCGATCGCTTGGGATGTCCTACGTGCAGGCGATGCGGGAGGTCATCTTGCCGCAGGCGTGGCGCAACGCGCTGGCGGCGATCGGCAACGATCAGGTGATCCTTGTCAAGGATACGTCGCTTTTGACGGTCATCGCGGTCCCTGAACTCATCAGTGAGTTCCGGCAGGTCAACAGCGCGACATTCGACCCATGGACGCCGATCATCCTTGTGGCGATCTTGTATCTCTGTATCACGATCCCACTTGGCAAGTTTGTTCGCTACCTCGAAGCACGCTCCGACTGGGGCGGAGGTGATCGGCGATGAGCGATCACTCGCTCTTGGAGTTCGACAACATCGACAAGTACTACGGAGACACCCACGTGCTCAAGGAGGTCAGTCTTGAGGTCGACGAGCAGGACGTCTGTGTGGTGATTGGCCCGAGTGGATCGGGCAAGTCAACGCTGCTTCGCTGTGCGAATCGCTTAGAGGAGATTCAGGCCGGCGAGATCCGTCTCGACGGGACGGCGCTGACCCATCCCGACGCAGACATCAACGTGCTCAGACAGCGGATCGGGATGGTGTTTCAGAGTTTCAACCTCTTTCCGCACAAGACCGCGATCGAAAACGTCACGCTCGCGCCGCAGAAGGTCAAAGGAATCGACGATGAGATCGCCTACGAAGAGGGAATGTCGATCCTCGAAGATGTCGGGATGGGCGATCACGCGGATGCCTACCCAAACCAGCTGTCTGGCGGCCAACAACAGCGGATTGCGATCGCCCGCGCGCTCGCGATGGACCCGCGGGTCATGCTGTTCGATGAGGTCACAAGCGCGCTTGACCCTGAACTGGTCGGAGAGGTGCTGGAGGTGATGCGCGCGTTGGCCGAGGAAGGCATGACGATGATGGTCGTCACCCACGAGATGGGATTCGCCCGTGGGGTCGGCGACAAAATCGTCCTTATGGCCGACGGGAAGGTCGTCGAAACCGGCGAGCCGAAGGCGTTCTTCGAGAACCCCCAGACCGATCGGGCCAAGCAATTCCTCTCGCGGATGCTGTGATCGGCCAGGGGCGATCTCGGTCCACAGGCAACGTGTGGCGATCAGCCGAAATCGGTCACGACCTCAATCCCGTCGGTCGCGTATTCGTCCATCGCCTTCAGTCGATCAGAGACATCTGCTACGGCGACTTCCTGGGTGATGAGCGCGCCCGGATCGATATGGCCAGCCTCGAGCAGTCCAAATAGTTCGCCGTAGCGGGTCGGCGGCATGCCACGCGATCCGAGGAAGTCGATCTCCCAGCGGGTCATCCAGTCGGTCGGTAGCGACACCTCGCCTCGTTCGTCGTCGGTTGTGAGCCCGAGTTGGACGTGGGTTCCGCCGTGGCGAAGGCATCGCACGGAGTTGCGACACGTTTCGGCGATGCCGAGTGCGTCAACGGAGACATCTGCCCCGGCTGTGCCCGATCCGTCATCAGTGATCGCAGCGATCGCCTCGATCGGATCTTCGCGTTCGGCGTGGACTCGCTCGATCGCCCCGAGTTGGCGAGCACGGTTGAGCGCAGTGTCTCGAACGTCGACAGCGATCGGCCGTGCGCCGAGCGTCGCGGCGAGTTGGATCGCCGAGAGGCCAACGCCGCCACAGCCGTGGACTGCGACCCAGTCGCCAGCTCCGACGGCCGCGCGGTGTTCAAGTGCGTGAAAGGCAGTCATGTACCGACAGCCGATCGCCGCAACCTCTCGAAACGAGACGCCCTCAGGGATCGCCATCGCGTTGTAGTCCGCGTGCGGGAGGTGGACGCGCTCGGCGAACGCACCGGGGGCATCGGGCTCGAAGCCGATCGCGTAGCCGTCCGCGCAGATGTTTCCGCGGCCGTTTCGACAGCACGGACAGGTGCCGTCGCCGACGCTGAACGGGACGGCAATCCGATCGCCGACGGCGACCGTCTCGACTCGATCGCCAACCTCGATCACCCGGCCGGCAGGCTCGTGGCCGAGGATCTGTCCGAGCGGGACGCGATCGTCGGCCCACTTGCCGTGTCCCTTCCAGGCATGCCAGTCGCTGCGGCAGATCCCACAGGCTTCGACGGCAACGACGACGCCGTGGGGGTCGGGCGACGGGTCAGGAACCGATCGGATCGACAGCGGGTCGTTGTACTCGGTAAGTAACGCTGCGCGCATAGATGGACCATAGAGGGAGTGTAACAAAAATGGACAACCTCGAAAAGTGGTCGACTGAAGGGATAGACATGATGAGTATAAGATAGAAAACATTTACATATTTGAGCGACCAACGATCGAAAGAACAGATGGTGTCGATCACATCTCCGTGTACCCATTCGGCCGACACACAAAGCCGCCGTAACGTGGCCTAACCGATGTCAGGAGAACTAAAAAACTCCTTTCCCGGCGTCATTTACTGGTGTTTGACCGACCCGTCGTGGACGATGCTTGGAATCGACGGCGGCTGTGAAGAGCTCACCGGCTACGATTGTTCGGCACTCAAACACAGCGAAGTGACGTTTGGAACTGATTTGATTCACCCAGACGATCGCGATCGACTCCAGCGAGACGTTGAGAGAGCACTCGCAGAGGGCGAGGCCTTCGAGGTCCAATATCGGATCGAGACCGCAGACGGCGAGACCAAGTGGGTCCACGAATCCGGTCATGGCATCTCGGACGCCGGTATGGAATCACTGCCCAGTCAGGTCAATTCGATCGAGAACGCCGACGGGGGGCTTCCCATCATCGAGGGCTACATCCGTGAAATCGCCACCGAGTCGCCGCTGGAGGCCGAGCGCGATCGCAAGGCACAACTGCTCGATTCGCTGTTCGATTCAATTCCAATACACCTTTTTGTCAAGGACGAGCAAGGTCGACACCTCTACGTCAGCGAAGGCCACGTTTCGGAGTATGAAGACTCTCTGATTGGCAAGACTGACCTCGAACTGGACGGCGTCGACGAGTCACATCGCCGATCGGCCTACGAGGACGATATGCACGTCATCGAAACCAGCGAGCCGATCCTCGACAAAGAGGAGTACATCGAGGCGTACGACAAGTGGAATCTTACATCGAAGGTCCCTTGGCGGGATGAAACAGGCGAAACGATTGGTCTCATCGGAATCGCGCGAGACATCACCGAACGCAAAAAGCGCGAGCAAGAAATCCAACGACAGAACGAGCGCCTCGAACAGTTCACCCGCGTCGTCTCTCATGATCTCCGAAACCCATTGAATGTTGCCGAGGGACGAATCCAGCTCGCACTCAAGGAGGCCGACGAGGACGATGCAAACCTGACAGCGGCACAGGGGGCACTCGACCGGATGGAGCAGCTACTCGACGACCTGCTCGCGCTGGCAAGACAGGGCCAGCCGATTGACGATACGAAACCAGTGTCGATCGACGCCATCGCCGATCGCGCGTGGTCGACAGTGCCAACTCAGGGCGCGACGCTTACCGTCGTCGAGTCGATCGGAGCAGTCCACTGTGCAGAAAGCCGCATCCAACAGCTGTTCGAGAATCTCTTTCGCAACAGCGTGGAACACGGTTCCACGGGCAGCCAGACTCCGCCCGGCGGCGCGATCGAACACGGCAGCATCAAAGACGAACCAATCAAAATCATGATCAGCCCGCTTGATGACGGGTTTTTTGTTGCGGATACAGGCACAGGAGTTCCTGAATCGATCCGTGAGCAGGTGCTCGAACCGGGCTATACGACCGCCGATGACGGCACCGGCTTCGGGTTGTCGATCGTCAACGAAATCGCCGACGCCCACGGCTGGGAACTGACGATCACCGATAGCGAGACAGGTGGCGCACGGTTTGAATTCCGTGGCGTCAAAGGCGCGTGAACCGCCTCGAGCTCCAGCCCCGAGGCTTCCCGGAGAGAGCGTGAATTCTCGCCACAGCGTCGCCGATCGAATCAGATGAAGTCCGAGAGCCCTGCCTGGCCGTCATCGGTGGCGGTATTCTCGTCGTCGCCGGGATCATCGTCCGCAGATTCGGCTTCGTCCTCATTCGTGTGACCTGCGTCCTCGCCAGCACCGTTCGGACCGATCGCTTCGGGTCCCGTCGTCGCCGCATCGTCGGTCGTGTCAGGCTCGTCGGCTCGCGGCGCGAACGCGTCAGCAGTGTGTTCGGTCATCACCGCCTCGCGGATTGCCTGGGCATCTTTGACGATCGAGGCGACCTTTTTTGTCGTCTTGCCGCTCCCAGTGACGAAGGCGACACCTTCCTCGTCGAGGTCGTAGGCAGCCGCCATCGCAACCGTCAGCTCCCGAGGCTTACAGTGGTGGGTCATCGCCGAGAGGTACGGGAGAATTTCGCGGCGAGCGATCGCCATGCTGACGCCGCTGCGTTCGGCGATCTGCTGGCAGAGCTCCTCGCGCGTCGAGTCAGATGAGCCCCAAAA
The DNA here is from genome assembly GCF_005543295.1 of Halalkalirubrum salinum. Taxonomy (GTDB): domain Archaea; phylum Halobacteriota; class Halobacteria; order Halobacteriales; family Haloferacaceae; genus Halalkalirubrum; species Halalkalirubrum salinum. Next base: position 158,554 of record NZ_SRSG01000008.1, on the reverse strand, counting down.
CTGCGGCCGGCGATAGCGGGTCCAACCGCCCTTCGGTTCGTCGCGTGCGGCCGCGACGCCCGCCGCGAGGTTGTCGGTCGCGTACCGCCAGTAGCTGTAGTTTTGACTCGCACGGACCCGCCCCAGCCAGCGATCGGCGTTCGAAAGCGCATCGTACGCGGAGATTGCCTCTCTGGCGGTGTACACCGACAGAAGATTGTGTTCGATCCAGGCAGTCAGGTCGTCGGGCGTCTCGTCGACCGCGTACGCAGACTGTAGCGCCGCTTCGGCGGATTGTTCTTTGAGCACCGCGTCGAGGAACGGAAACAGGTCCATCGATCGATCGCGATCGCTCGTGACGACATCTTCGAGAACGAGGCGATCTTTCCCTTCTGCGACCGCCTGGAGATCCTTGACAGCACCCCTGAGATCGCCGCTGTTGGCCTCGGCGATCCGATCGAGCGCATCGGTGTCGAACTCGATGCCCTCGCGGCGACAGATATCGCGCAATACGGGGACGATCGATCGCTTCGAGACGTCGCGGAACTCGATCTCGCGGCAGGCGTTTCTGAGCCCGCGACTCATATCGTAGAACTCGTTGGCGATGAGGACGATCGGCTGGCCCGAGGATTTGACGAGCCGGGTGATCGCCGAGGCGCCGCCGCGATCGTAGTTGCCGTGGATGTTGTCGGCCTCGTCGAGGATGACGAGCTGTCGGCCTCCACTCGTGTCGCCCCCGGCGTCGCCGCTGGCAACGCTGCCGGCGAGCGTGGCGTTTTGTGCGGCCCGCCCGGCGAAGCGCTCGATCACGTCAGCGGTTCGCTGATCGGAGGCGTTCAGTTCGACGGTCTCCCAGCCCATGTCGGCGGCCAGCGCGTGGGCGGCGGAGGTCTTGCCGATTCCGGGACTGCCGTGGAGGATCGCCGCCTCGCAGTGGTCGTCCCAACTGGTTGCCCACTCTCGGAGCGCGTCACGGGCCTTGTCGTTGCCGCGCAACTCAGAGAGTGACTGTGGACGATACGTTTCGGTCCAATCGGCCATTACCGAAGACAAGTGTGTGCGTCGTATAGTGGTTGCGGAGCGCCAGTCGCAGCCGGAACCGTCCAGTTCGATCGGGGGCACAGATCAAGAATACATTGCGTGACGGTCAAAGAAGACAAAACACGTTCCCAGATTGTGTGCGGGTTTGGGTTAACGTGAACATTACCAGAAGGGAAGAATTGAATATAGAATTACACAACCAACCGATAATAGATAGACATGACCACTACAATACTCACAGACGACGAGATGGCCGATTTCCTCAAGCCCGGTGGGACCGGCGTGATCTCGATTTCCCGGGGGGACGAGGAACCGCCGTATTCGATTCCAGTTTCGTACGGATTCGATCCCGACGCCGATCGGTTCTGCTTTCGACTCGCCCGAACCGACACCGAGAAAAATCGGCTTGGTCGGTCACACCGCCCGATTACGTTCGTCACGTACGGGCGGGTGTCCGGGCGGTATCACAGCGTGATCGCCACGGGGATGCTCAGCGAAATTGTTGAACAGTCGATCGATTCAGACGTGCTGGATTCAATGCAGCGGGTGATGATTCCCGTTGTCGACATTTTTGAGGCGCATCCCCGAGAGATGTCCTTCGAGTTCTACCGGCTCGATCCGGAGACGATGACGGGGATCGCAGAACCGCTCCGTGATGATTGAGACGGGTTTGGGCGTCTGAGTAACTGACAGAAATATCGTAAGAGACACTGGGCGTATAGCGATTGGAGTTTACGGGTCGGCGGCGAGAAGAGACTCGGTAGCACAGTGCATTCTAATGAGAAGCGTTATGTCTTACCAAGACGTTACAGAGCTTCGAGTACTATGACTCACAACGCATCGGTAGACGAGAGTATCGCGATCGGGCGCCGTACAGCCTTGAAAACAGTTGGCCTCGGATTGGCTGGTACAGCTCTTCTCACCGGCCCCGTCGGAGCCGTGAGCGCGAGGAGTGACGAACTCTCCCACGAGCTTAAACAAACCCGGGCAGCGACCCGAACGTACCGGAACGTGGCTACCGCCCGAGAAGACGGATACGGCACCATGGTATCTCCGTACGTCCCGAACATGGGATTCCATTTCGTCAATCCAGGCCTCGTCGCTGCTGACGCAGATACCGAGGTGAACCTTTCGGAACCACCCATCCTCGTCTACTATACGACCGGTGACTACAACCCTGGACCAGGCGACGTGCATGACCCGGCACACGACGACGACCTTCGGCTCGGGGCCGTTGAATTCGCCCACGCAGAGACTGGTGTCGCCGGCAATGTGTTCTCCGACGAGTCCACCAGCCGAACGCTCAAAGTGTCGGAATCGGACGGTTGGGGGCCGATACCCGGCGCACCGCTCATGGCGGTTCACGTCTGGGTTCACCGTGGAAACCCCGCTGGCGTGTTTAACCCGACGAATCCGACGATCGAGTGACGAAGTCCCCCAACGATCGTCTCCAGAGGCTGGTGAATAGACGCTGTGTCCTGCGTGCGCTAAAACCGACCAGGATTAACCAACGGAACGAGTGGAACGCGCAAGGCTACGGTTGACGAACCACTGAAAGCTATCAGAGAGACGAATATGTTGGCCGGCACACAATCTGTCTTACCGAAGGAAAACGGCTATCACGCTCCCCACAGAGGCTCTCGTATGGATCGCGCGACGCTCGCAGGGATGATCGACCACACCGTATTGGGACCAAAGACGACGATCGCCGACGTCGAATCCGTCCTCTCGGCTGCGGAAACGTACGGCATGAACGCCTGTATTCCGCCGTGTTACGTCGCCGAAGCGGCCGAGATGGCCCCGGATGTCACGATCGCAACCGTGATCGGATTTCCACACGGCCAAGATAGCATTGAGGCCAAACGCGAGGCCGCCGAAATCGCATGGAAAGCTGGGGCGGACGAACTGGACATGGTGATCAATGTTGGCCGAGTCAAGGCCGGCGAAGACGACCTCGTGGAAACCGAGATCTGCGAACTCGTTGCTGCGGTCCCGATCCCGGTGAAAGTCATCATCGAGACCGCCTCCCTCACTGACGAAGAGAAACACCGCGCCTGTGCGGCCGCCGTGAACGCGGATGCCGCGATGGTCAAGACCTCGACAGGGTTTGCAGATATCGAGGATCTCGACGTCGAGACGGCTGGTGCGACTGTCGAGGACGTTTCGCTCATGGCTGAGTATCTCCCAGTGAAAGCAAGCGGTGGGATCGGCGACTACGAGGCGGCGATGGCGATGATCGACGCTGGTGCCGAACGAATCGGCGCGTCCAGCGGCGTGGCGATCCTCGAAGGAGCACCGGCGTAACAACACGGTCGTCGTCTTGACCCATTCCTATCGACAGAGAGACAGATCGACGATCTGTTGGCTCGCTCATCGATATCGCACAGTTTCTTAAGATGCACTTGTATACCGGCAGGTATGAATCGTGACGACGAGGCCGAGACTGACACCCCACTCGCGCCGGTGCCCGTACCGATCGCCAACGAGGCGAACGGACTGGCGACGACACAAGCATTTGAACCGCATCGCTTACATCAGGTCACGGTGCTGCACGTCGTCGAAGCACTCTTTGGTGCCGCCGTCGGGGGCGCTGCAGGCTCAATCGCATCTATACCCCGACCCAGCGGTCGCCTCATGCGGTCGCTCGCCGGGAGGTGGTCGATGAAGTCACGCCCGAACACACCAATTCTGAAATCCTCACTTGTTGAGTCGGGGGGAGCGGTATGAGCGAGGAAGAACTCGCCAAAGACCTCGGACTTGTCTCGGCGATGACGATCGGGATCGGGACGATGATCGGCGCAGGGATCTTCGTCCTTCCGGGGGTTGCAGCCAACGCTGCCGGGCCGATCGTCGTCGTCTCGTTCGTCGTCGGTGGAGTGATCGCGATGGTCAACGCCCTGTCGGTTTCAGAACTCGGCACCGCGATGCCGAAAGCCGGGGGTGGCTACTACTACATCAACAAATCGCTCGGGCCGATGTTTGGCTCGATCGCCGGTATGGGCGATTGGATGGGGTTAGCGTTCGCCTCAGCGTTTTACTGTATCGGCTTCGGGCAGTACCTCGTCGTCTTCGTTGGGTTGCCCTCGATCGCGTTCCTCAATCCGATCCAGATCGGCGCGCTCATCGCGGGGCTCATCTTTGTAGGTGTCAACTATATCGGCGCGAAAGAGACCGGCGGCGTCCAGACCGTTATTGTCTTTTTGTTACTCTCGATTCTCACTGCCTTTGCGGTCGCGGGATTCTTTTCGTTCGATTACGCCACGCTCGCCGGCGCTGACGGACTCACACCGTATGGGACTGGAGCGATTCTCCCGGCGACGGCGCTCGTGTTCGTGTCGTTTCTCGGCTACGCGAAGATCGCGACCGTCGCCGAGGAGCTCAAAAATCCCGGGCGAAACCTCCCGATCGCGATCATCGGAAGCGTGGCGATCGTAACAGTCATTTACGCAATCTTGGTCACGACGATGCTTGGGGTAATCCCGTGGCCCGAACTGAGTCAAGATGCGCCGGTCGCACAGGCCGCCGAGGTCGCGTTCCCGCCGTCGATTGGCCCCATCGGCGGAATTGCCGCCGCTGCTGCGGGCGTGATGACGGTGGGTGCACTCCTTGCGACCGCCTCCTCGGCGAACGCGTCGATCCTCGCGTCCGCACGGATCAATTTCGCGATGGGTCGCGACAAGATCGTCACCAACTGGCTCAACGAGATTCACCCCAACTACGCGACGCCGTACCGATCGATCATCGTGACTGGCGGGCTCATTATTGTCTTTATCGCGGCGTTAGGCCAAGAGATCGAGGTGCTCGCAAAGGCGGCGAGTGTCCTCCACCTCATCGTGTACGCGCTGATGAACGTCGGGTTGATCGTGTTTCGTGAGGCCGATGTCCCCGAGTACGATCCAGAGTTCACGGTTCCGCTGTATCCAATTACGCCGATTCTCGGCGCAGTGTTATCGCTCGGATTAGTCGCGTTTATGGACGGGTTCGAGATCGCGCTCTCGGGGGCGTTCGTCCTCGCTGCGGTCGCGTGGTATTTCATCTACGCTCGGAGCAACACCGACAAACAGGGCGTCCTCTCTGAGTACATCCGACGCCGTGAGGAGGAACTGCCGGACCAACTCGTCGACGCCGCTGACGCGGTCGCACCGACCGGCGTGAACGAACCAGACGGACCGACGATCATGGTCGCAGTGTCGAACCCACGAACAGAGAGCGCGCTCATCACGCTCGCCGGCGCGATCGCCAAACACGAAGGCGGTCGCGTGCTCGCAACGCACATCGTCACGGTGCCTGACCAGACGGCGCTTTCGACCGCCGCTGAACACAGAGAAGGCATCGACGCCTCCTCAGAACTGCTTCTCGATGCTGCAAAAGCTGACGCCGAGGCGTTTGGCGTGCCGATCGATACCAAGACGATTCTCTCACACCGCGGCGTCGAGGAGGTGTTCGATGCCGCCCGGACGAACAACGCGGACACAGTCGTGATGGGTTACAGCGGCGCGCAGTTCACCGGTGGCCGCGCGGAGGGTTCGCTGGACGAACTGACACACGATCTGCCGTGTGATTTCCTCGTATTGGACGGCCAGGAACTCGATCTCGCCGACATCCTCGTGCCGACTGCGGGCGGTCCCTCCTCGGACCTCTCTGCGGAGGTCGCCCGATCGCTCCGGGAGACGATCGGCGTCGATGTGTCACTCCTGCACATCGTCGACGCCGGCCAAGAAGACGAGGGCCGAACCTTCCTCCGCGAGTGGGCTGCCGGGCACCAGCTTGCGGACGCGGAGTTGCGCATCGAAACCGGCGACGTCGAGGCGACGATCGCTCGTCTCGGTGCGGACTACAGCCTGGTGATCGTCGGCGCGACCGAGCGCGGGCTGCTCTCGCGGATTATCCGTGGTTCGCTGGTATTCGACACGATCAAAAATCTCGATACCCCCGTGCTCCTGGCCGAACGGCCATCCTCACGATCGCTGTGGGAGCGGCTGTTCGGGTAAGCACTCGGGGAGCGACTACCGGCCACCGATCGGTTCGTGACGGCGACACGGTAACCAATCGGATCGAAACAGGACAGAGCAACCAGTGCGATTTTTGCGCGGGGGATGTGACTCACAGCGTACATGTACATCATCGTCGTCGGTGCGGGCGATATCGGGACGCCGCTCGTCGAGATCGCGATCCAGTCAAAAAACGAGGTTGTCGTGATCGAGCGCGAGGCGGCCAGAGCCGACCGGATTGCGAGCGAATACGACTGTCTGGTCCTCAACGCGGACGCGACCGCCAAAGGGGTCCTAACCGACGCGGGTGCCGAGCAGGCGGATGCAATCATCTCGACGACCGATCAGGACGCGACGAACGTCATGGTCTGTCTGCTCGCGACAGAACTCGAGATCCCAATGGTCGTCTCTGTCGTCCCCAACCCCGAACACATGGACCTGTATCGGCGAATTGGCATTAACACGATGGAAAACCCGCAGCGACTCATCGCAGAGTACCTCTATCGATCGGTCGCTCGCCCGGCGATCGTCGATTATCTGCAAGTTGGTGACGAGGCAGCGGTGTTCGAGATTACAATAACTGAGGATGCACCGATCCGCGGGAAAACGATAGAACAGGCAGCCCAAGACGGACTCATCCCAGAAGATGTGCTTATTATCGCAGTAGAGCGGGATGGAGCGGGGCCGCCGATCACACCCCGCGGAAACACCGAAATCAAGGCCGGCGATCTGGTGACCGTCTACTCAGCGTTCGGGGCAGCTCCGGATTTGACGGACCTGTTCGGACACGACGAGGATCACTGAGTCACACACCGCCTGCTTCAACCCATGAGAGCAAATATCGGAACAATTGCACGGGACGTTGGGCGTATCCTCCAGGCCGTTTCGATCATGTTGGCCGCCTCGATCGTCGTTGCGGTTCTCAACGGTGAGTACTACGCGGTACCGGCGTTCGGTACCTCTGCATTCGTCGTCGCCGGGGTCGGAACCGGATTATCGACCGCTTATCAGGACGCGGACGCGCCGGGAAAGCTCGAGGCGATGATCACCGCCGCGAGCGCGTGGGGAGTCACTGGGGTGCTCGGATCGTTGCCGTTCGTGTTGATCGCGTGGACGATGGCTCTCGATCCGTTCCCAGCCTGGGCACAGACGCCGGCGATGAACGAGACGATGGCTGTGTTTCTCTCCCCGCTGGATTCGGTGTTCGAAAGCATGAGCGGGTTTACCGGAACCGGGCTGACGATGGCCGCCGTCGAAGCGGACCTCCCGCGATCGATCCACTGGTGGCGTTCGTTCACCGAATGGATCGGTGGCGTTGGGGTGATCGTGTTGACAGTCGCGATCCTCGCCCGCCCCGGCAGCGGTTCGTTCACGCTGTACGAGAGCGAAGCCCGATCCGAACGGATCCATCCAAGCATCGTTTCGACTGTCCAGGAGATCTGGAAGATCTACCTCGGATTGACGCTGGGTTCGATCCTGTTGTTCTTCGCGGTCGGCATGCCCCCGTGGGACGCGATCAACCACGGCATGACTGGCATTGCAACCGGCGGATTTTCGGTGCACGCAGATTCGATCGCCCACTACAATAGCCCGCTCATCGAGTACGCCGTCGTCCCCGTGATGCTCGCCGGCAGCATCGCGTTTCCCGTGCACTACCTTGTGTTCAAAGGCGAGATCAAAAACCTGTACACGGATCTGCAGACGCGGTGGGTGTTCGGATGGTTCGCGATCGGGTCGATCGGGTTAACCGCGCTCCTCTATGCGAATGGCCAGTACGGATCACTCGAAGAGACGTTCCGGATCGCGCTGTTTCAGTTCGTCTCGGCGACCTCGAACGCCGGCTTCGGGACGGCGACAGTGGGGGACGGAACGGGGGAGGTCTGGAGCGCGGGCGCGACGCTGCTTATGTGTCTCGGCATGTTGACCGGCGCTGCCGCCGGCTCGACGGTGAGCGGAATCAAACTCATCCGCGTTATAACGATCCTCAAAGGAACCGCGTGGCACATCCGGGGCGTCTTTGTCCCCGAGCGTGCGGTCCGGTATCTGCAAATCGGCGATCGCCGGCTTAGCGAACAACAGGTCGAACGCGAATACACTGAGGCGACGGTCGTGTTCATTCTCTGGGTGGCGTTTCTCTGTCTTGGTGTTACCGTGTTCCTGTACGCCTTACCCTCGGAGTATCCGCTGGAGTATGTTATTTTCGACGTGATGAGCGCGCAGAGCAATGTCGGACTCGACGCGGGAATCACCGGGCCTGAGATGCCGTCGATCACCAAGGCGATGTTGATCCTCAACATGTGGGTCGGTCGACTCGAGATCATCCCGATCGCGGTGCTCCTTGGGTCGATCCTCGGTCGGCTCAATCTGTACAAGTGAGGTTGCCCGTGGGAGAACTTGCGATCGTCCGGGTTTCGAACACGCGATTGCGATCAGCGCCGTTTCGTCGGCTCTTCGTCGGCTCTTCGTCGGCGCGATCGCCACCAGCGCCGCCTCATCAGAGTCCTCGTCGACGCAAGCACCAGCACGTTCGTTCGGTGGATTGCTCAACGTGAAACGGGAGACGAACGCATCGATGACCGCAAACCGGCGGTCGATCGTCGTCCTTTTGCCCGATCGGACGTAATCGAAGATAATCGAATGGCCACGTATCACATCGAGACGTACGGGTGTACGTCAAACCAGGGGGAGGGCCAACAGATCGAGCAGGCGCTCCGGGAGGGCGGTCACTACCCAGCGCCGTCGGTCGAGGCCGCCGACGTCGCGATCCTCAACACCTGTACCGTGGTCGAAAAGACCGAACGGAACATGCTTTCGCGGGCCAAAGAGCTCGAATCCGAGACCGCGGACCTCATTGTCACCGGCTGTATGGCACTCGCACAGGGCGAGGAGTTCAAAGACGCCGGTGTCGACGCACAGGTACTGCACTGGGATGAGGTGCCCACCGCCGTGCTCAACGGCGAGTGTCCGACAGTCACCCCCGATACCGAACCCATCTTAGACGGGACGATCGGCATCCTCCCGATCGCTCGCGGCTGTATGTCGAACTGCTCGTACTGCATCACCAAGTTTGCGACCGGCCGGGTCGACTCCCCACCCGTCGAAGAGAACGTCCAGAAGGCCCGTGCGCTGGTGCACGCCGGCGCGAAGGAGATCCGGATCACCGGCCAGGACACCGGCGTCTACGGCTGGGACACCGGCGATCGCACGCTTCCAGAACTGCTCGATCGGATCTGTACGGAGATCGACGGTGACTTTCGCGTGCGGGTCGGGATGGCCAACCCCGGTGGGATTCACGGCATTCGCGAGGAACTCGCGGACGTGTTCGCCCGCCACGAGAAGCTGTACAACTTCATTCACCTGCCCGTCCAATCAGGGAGCGACGCGGTCCTCGAAGACATGCGCCGGCAACACCGCGTCGAACAGTTCGTCGAGATTGTCGAGACGTTCGAGGCGGCGCTCGACCACTGGACGCTGTCGACGGACTTCATCGTCGGCTTCCCGACCGAGACGGACGCCGATCACGAACAATCCATGCAGCTCCTCGAATCTGTCCGCCCAGAAAAGATCAACGTGACTCGCTTTTCGAAGCGGCCGGGGACCGACGCGGCCGACATGAAGGGCCTCGGCGGGACAAAAAAGAAGGAGCGATCGAAGGCGATGTCCGAACTGAAGATGGACGTCGTCGGAGCGGCCTACGAGTCGATGATCGGCACGACTCGAGAGGTGCTCGTCGTCCAAGAGGGCGTGGGCGACTCGGTGAAGTGCCGCGACGGTGCCTACCGGCAAATCATTGTCCAGAACGCGTCCGAACACGGCCTCGAACCCGGCGATTTCACGACTGTCGAGGTGACGGGCCACCAGACGGTGTACGCGTTCGCCACGCCCCTCTGAGCGGGGTATTATAGCTGGCTGACCGATCTATTTGCTCGTTCGAGCGAGCAATCGAGTTTTGGGTCCACGACCCGTTGTGCGGATATGGGTCGCCGTGCACTCGCTGTCGACGTTCTCGGACCGATCGGGATCGTCCTCGTTCTCGCGGCTGTGCTCGTGCTGGCAGCCGGGATGTGGCCACCGATGGTCGCCGTCGAGAGCGGAAGCATGGAGCCACACGCCGAGGCGGGTGATCTGATCGTCGTGTCCGCGACTGATCGCTTCGGCGGTCCGAACGCCCAGGACGGCATCGTCACCGCCGAAGAGGCGGAGACGAGCGGATACGGACGGATCGGCGGGCAAGGCGACGTGATCGTGTTTTCGCCACCCGATCGAGAAGGATCGCCGATCTTCCACCGGGCTGCGTTTTACGTGACAGCGGGCGAAGACTGGACCGACAGAGCCGATCACGATCGGCTGGGTGAAACCCACTGTGCACTGATCGACAACTGCCCGGCTCCACACTCGGGATACATCACCTACGGCGACGACAACCCCTACTACGATCAGGTTGCCGGGACCGCCCCGCCGGTCAAACCAGAGTGGATCGAGGCCAAAGGACAGCTCAGGGTGCCGAACGCCGGCTGGCTCAGGCTGGCACTCGCGTGGGCCGATTGGACCGGCCCGATCGCTTATGAGCCTATGGATGCTACGATGTACCATGTCTGATGAGACTGAGCACCAAAGCAGCGTATCGACGATCGGCCGGGTACTCCTTGGACTGGGGTTAGCACTGCAAGCTTCTGAGGATTTCCGTGATATGGAGGACACGATCGAGTATGCCGACTCCGCCGGCGTCCCGATGCCTGATATCCTCGCACCGATGGCCTCGGGGATGATGCTCGTTGCGGGATTCGGAATTGCGCTGTGGCGGCTCCCGCGGGTCTCGACGGGCGCGGCGGCGGCGTTTCTCGCGGTGGTGACGACGACAATGCACGACTTCTGGAACGCAGACGAGGACAGTGCCTCCGGCGAACGGCTCGCGTTTTTCGGCAACATGGCGATGTTCGGCGGGGTGCTCGTCTTCCTGCGGAAGGCCTACAACAGGTAACTGACTGATTTATTTCTTCCCGTGACTTACACGAGTGGAGATGAATACGAATAGTTACACGAATATCGAATCGGTGAAGACTGCTGATCGCTCGCTTGTGACGACACGACGATCGATTCTCACGGCCGGTGGCATCGTCGCGCTCGGGAGCCTCGCTGGCTGTACGACAGTCAATGGATTGGTCGACCGCGCCGGCGAACAAGTCGTCGGAACCACCGCGGCATCACCGGCAGGCTTCTACGACGGATCGGCGAGCACCGCCGCCGGTGGCGGTGGTGGTGGTGGGCGAATTGCGCTTCACCGGAGCGACCCGATCGATGTCAGATATATACCGCCGAGTCTGCAGGCCGCCTCACAGGAGATTGAGATCGACGGTTGGAGTACCAGCGCACCCACAAAAGCCCGGGACTACAACTCGTCGCGATCGAATAAGCCCAGCACGATCTGGTGGCCCGGTCCAGATGATGAAGGTGATACCGACGCTGACGATGACACAGGGGTACTCGTGACGGTTCTGGACATCGAACGAGCGCTGTTGGTCTACGCTGACGCTGCCATCGCAGGCGTTGACGATCGAGCAAGCGACGACGCAAAGATCGCTCTCGACGCGTTCATCAACGCGACGACCACGGTGCGGACGGAACTCGACGGCTGTCCCTCAGAACTTTGCGTCACCGTCGCCGAGAACGCCGACAGCCGTCATGGCCTCGCCCAGGACGCGAGCGACGCCGTCGACGCCGGCGAGTGGGACCGCGCGAGGAGACACCTACAGGAAGCCCGCCGCATCGTGCAAGGCGATATCGATCGCATCTTCGAGGACCTCGACAGCGATGGCGACGGGATCGTCGACGAAGCGGAACCGCTCTACGAGTACCTCGACGGAGAGCCCACGATCGGCGAACGCTTCGTCGTCTGTCTCCCCGACGCTCGCGTTCGGGGGGACGGCCCGGCGCTGGCCGACGAACTCACACCACAACGCGTCCTCGCGTACTTCATTGGTGAACGAGACGCCGACAGCTGTGCGGAGAGCGACAGGGCTGTCGCGATCCACCGGGATCTGGCGTGTCGAAACCTCCTCACCGCGACGCTCAAACTCGGGAGCGATATTTCTCTCAGTCAACTTCGGGGCATCGACAAGAAAGACATCCGCCGCGGTGTCGCCGCGTTCGAGACCTCGGGTGGGATTGTCGTCACTGCCGCGCCCCCAGCAGCCGAGGTTGTAGAGCCACTGTTGCTCGTCTCTGAGGACGGGTCAGCCGCGGTACCCGACGACCTGAACTCGTGGGGAGAGGAGACGATCGCAGAAGGTAGTGCCGTGACCGCAACGTTCGTCGTTCCCGTTGCAGCGACACCGCCTGGCTGCCCGTCACCGATGCCCGCGCTGTTGTACGTGCGACGGATCCGCCACGAGGAACAGCTCCTGTACGCCGGCGGGTGGATGATCGACGACGGCGCGCTCTACGAAGACGCCGCGACGCTTCTGGTCGGCGACGGCCCGACTGTCATCGCAGGGGTTGGTCGATCAGATATTGAAGAAGGGGGTGTCGATCTTCGATCGCGCGTTACGGGACGGAAAAAGCCCGGCAGGACCACGTATGGGAACATAACGCTTCGTGCGCCGTACGACCCAAACGCGGAGTATCTTCCTGCCGGCGCACATCCAGTGTGCAGGGACGACGGGAACGTCTACTGCTGGGGTGTTCAGTCACGGGAAACACTCGCCAAGCACACGGGTGATTGCGATGATTACGACAGCGATGTCTCGCCGGTATGTGTCGTCACCGCGCTGGATGCGCCGGTTCTCCATCTTGTTGGAGCGGCGGAGGCGTCGAATGATGTGAAATTTAAAACGGGCGCAGAGCTGTCGAAGGCAGTCAACTGAGTCGCGATGTCGCCGTGAGTATCAGCGAATATTTTGCTTGAAACGTGAATCAGGAGTTCGAATCGGTACCGGCCGATCGGGCCCCTGCAGTTCAACTGCTGATCAATCCTCGGCGGTTTACTCCGCTGACCCGTCCACAGCGGTTCGATCGGACGGTCCTCCGGTCACGTCCCCGTCAAGCGTGATCGAGTCCGTCGCCGCGTTCCTGAGCGCGTCCGATCGCCCGTAGGTCCCAGGGGCGATCGCAAACGTCCGGAGCCCGCGGGCGTTGGCGATCTCCAAAACGGGTTTGAAATCGGTGTCTCGAGAGGCGATCGCGAGCAGCGAGGCCGCCCCGTCGATCGCGAATTCGGTCGCATCAACCGCGAGCTTTACGTCGACGTCGCCGCTTGTGACGATGACCTCAAAGCCACGGGCTTCTGCGGCCTGGATCAATCCGGGCGTAGCGTGTTCGTCGACGTACAGTCGGGTCGCAACGAGGTGGCCCTTCACCTCGGCGGCCTCACGGATGTCATCGAGATCGACATCGAACTCCTCGCGAAGGATGTTCGGCCCGTCAACGAACAGCGCGACGCCCTCCTGGAGGCTGTCGCCTCCTCGATCGGCACTCATACTCACCGTTCGGCACCCTACGTACATGATCGTGGCGTTTGTCTCTCGTGGACCGGATTGCTGCTCGTCGGCGACCGGGATGAAAAAAGGTTACACGCTCGGGCGAGACGATATGGATATGTCCCGAATGCCACCACTACACACGGTCCACGACGATCGTGGCGCGAAATTCACCGACTTCGGCGGCTGGGAGATGCCCGTTTCGTTCGATTCGATCCGCGAGGAACACGCTGCGGTCCGCGAACGCGCGGGGATATTCGACGTCTCCCACATGAGCGAGATCGACGTCACTGGCCCCGATGCGATCGAACTCACCCAGCGGCTCACAACGAACGACGTCACGCGGCTCGAGCCAGGAAACTCCCAGTACGCCTGCATAACCACCGACAAGGGGATAATCCTCGATGACACGATCGTCTACCGGTTGGCCGATCGCGACGGCGAGCCGCTCGTGCGGTTCGTCCCGAACGCGGGCCACGATCAACAGATGTACGATCGCTGGGTCGATCACCGCGACGAATGGGGCCTCGACGCAACCGTCGAGAACGTCACCGACGAGTGGGCAATGTTCGCCGTCCAGGGTCCCGAGGCGGAGGGGCTCATGACCGAAGCGGCCGATTCCGCCGCTGCCGATCTCTCGTGGACGGAGTTCGAGTCGTTCGAGATCGCTGGCGTGCGGTGTCTGGTTTCTCGGACCGGCTATACCGGCGAAGACGGCTTCGAGGTGCTGTGTCCCGCAAGCGATGCCGAGCCAGTGTGGTCCGCCCTCGATTGTCAGCCCTGTGGGCTCGGCGCGCGCGACACGCTCCGGACGGAGATGGGGTATCTCCTCTCTGGGCAGGACTTCGATCCCGACGAGGAGCCGCGGACACCGCTTGAGGCGAAGATCGAATTCACCGTCGCGCTCGATACCGACTTTGTTGGTCGAGATGCGATCGCCGCCCAGAAAGACGCCGGGGTCGACGAACGCTTCACCGGACTCATGCTTGAAGAACGAGGCGTTCCCCGGCACGGCTACGAGGTGACGGATACCGACGGGGAGCCGATCGGTCATCTCACGAGCGGCACAATGAGCCCAACGCTCAGCGAGCCGATCGGGCTTGGTTACCTCAACGCGGGCGTCGAAGCGGGCGAGACGGTCCACGTTCGTGTCCGCGGCGAGCCAAAAGAGGCCACGGTCACAACACCGCCATTTATCACAGACTGAGGTCAAATCACACGAACGATGAGCTTCGACGTACCTGAAGACAAGCGATACCTCGAATCGCACGAGTGGACGAGTACCGACGACGAGACCGTTCGAGTCGGAATCACCGACTTCGCACAGGACGAACTCGGTGATGTCGTCTTTGTCGAGCTGCCGTCGGTCGGAGACACAGTCACCGCCGGAGAGACATTCGGAGTGGTTGAGTCGATCAAAGCAGTCTCGGATCTCTACTCGCCGGTCACCGGCGAAGTGGTGGCCGTGAACGAGGCACTTTTTGACGAGCCCGAACTAGTGAACGATGATCCGTTCGGGGACGGCTGGATGCTCGAAGTTGACGCCGACGATCCGACAGGCCACGACGCACTCCTGTCGCCCGACGCATACGCTGCACAGATCGAATAACACCGGACGCGATCGACCGTCCCCGCAAGACAGGATTCGATCGTACTCAGACTCAAACACCATGACAGCACACATACCAGACGGGAGCCCGTTCGCTCCGCATACAACAGCAGACACCAAATCGATGCTCGAGGCGCTCGAGGTCGACACCGAGGCCGATCTGTTCGACATTCCAGCCGACGTCGCATTCGACGGCGAGTTGGGAATCGACGCCCAGAGTGAGCGGGCAGTGCGAACAGAGCTTGCGGAGATGTTTTCTCAAAACGACTCGCTCACCGAGTTCATGGGACGGGGCCATTACAGCACCTACGTCCCCTCGATCGTCGATCATCTCGCCGATCGTGCCGAGTTCATCACGAGCTACACCCAGTATCAACCCGAAATTACGCAGGGATTCCTGCAGGCGCTGTTCGAGTATCAGTCGATGCTCGTCGAACTCACCGGCCTGCCGGTCGCGAACTGTTCGATGTACGACGCCGCAACCGCACTCGCAGAGGCAACCCTGCTCGCCGGGCGGGTCCGATCGACGACCGGAGATACCGTTCTCGTCCCCGAGACGCTGCGGGCGGGCAAACGCGCAGTGTTGGAGAACTACGTCGACGGTTCCGGAATGCAGATCGAGACGTACGGCATGGATGACGGCAACGCGGATCTCGACTCGCTGCGGGCGATCGCCGGTGAGGAGACCGCCGCGGTGTACGCCGAGAATCCAACCGTTCGCGGGACCATCGAAGAATCACTCTCCGCGATCGCCGACGTGGCCCACGACAACGAAGGGCTGTTCGTGCTCGGAACGGATCTGCTCGCGCTGTCGTTGCTATCGGAACCAGCGTCGGTTGGCGCGGATGTGGTTGTTGGCGAGGCAGACGTGTTGGGACTCCCGACAAGCAACGGCATGGGACTCGGTATCTTTGCGACCAAAGAGACGTTCCTCCGGCAGGTCCCCGGCCGACTCGTCGGGGCAAGCGAGGACGCCGACGATCGCCGGGCGTACACGCTGACACTGCAGACTCGCGAACAGCACATTCGCAAAGAGCGGGCGACCTCAAACATCTGTACGAACCAGGCGTGGGTTGCACTTCGGGCGGCGATCCACGCCGCGTGGCTTGGCCCTGAGGGACTGGTTTCGCTCGCAGAAGACAGCGTCCGAAACGCCCAGTCGCTGGCAGCCGAGATCGACGAGATCACCGGATACAAAGCACCGGTCCACGACCGACACCACTTCCGGGAGTTCGTCGTCCATACCGAGCAGCCTGCGGCGGCGATCGCCGGCGAGTTAGCGTCCGAGGGGTTCGCTGTCCACGTCGTTGGCGAACACGAACTGCAGGTGTGTATCACAGACGTGAATGAGTCCGCGGCCGACGAACTCGTCGCCGCGTTCGAGGAGGTGGCCGCATGATCCACGACCAAGCACGCTACACCCACGACGAAACGAAGCGCGAACCGCTGCTTTCCGAGAAGGACCAGACCACCGTCGAGATCGACGACGACGACGACGGGCCACTGCCGGCTGATCTCACCCGTGATTCAGTGACGCTGCCATCGCTGTCGGAACCGGAGATCGCCCGCCACTACACCCGACTGTCGCAGATGAACTGGAGCATCGAAAGCGGGCCGTACCCGCTTGGCTCCTGTACGATGAAGTACAACCCCAAGTTCACCGAAGACGTCGCCGCCGACCCCAACGCGGCGATTCACCCCGATCGGGCCGCCGAGACCGTACAGGGCAACCTCGAACTCCGCTATCGATTGCAGGAGTACCTCGGGACGATCGGCGGAATGGACGCGGTGACGCTGCAGCCACCCGCGGGTGCGGCCGGCGAGTTCACCGGGATCCTGATCGCGAAGGCGTACCACGAACACCACGGAAACGACCGCAGCGAGGTCATCATTCCCGCCTCCGCACACGGAACCAACTTCGCAACGGCCTCGATGGCCGGCTACGATGTTGTCGAACTTCCACCCGGCGATGACGGTCGTGTCGATCTGGAGGCGCTCGAAGCCGCCGTCTCCGAGGATACCGCGGCGCTCATGCTGACGAACCCGAACACGATCGGCCTGTTCGAACGCGATATCGTCGAAATCGCCGAGATGGTCCACGACGCCGGCGGACTCCTGTACTACGACGGTGCGAACCTCAACGCGCTGCTCGGACGGGCCCGGCCAGGGGATATGGGATTCGATATCATGCACTACAACGTCCACAAGACGTTCGCAACCCCGCACGGCGGCGGTGGCCCCGGTGCGGGTCCGGTCGGCGTGGTGTCGGAACTCGAATCGTACCTGCCCACACCACAGGTCAAACAGACAGACAGCGGAACGTACGAGGAGTTCGAGCCCGAGCGATCGATCGGGAAGGTCCACGGCTTCACCGGCAACTGGCTGGTGTTGATCAAGACGTACGCGTACATCGCTCGACTCGGCGACGAGGGGCTGTTGGACGCAAGCGCAAAGGCGGTTCTCAACGCGAACTACCTCGCATCCCAGCTGGATCTGGAGATTCCCTACGGCCCATTCCACCACGAGTTTGCCGCAACGTCGGGCGATCGGGACGCCGCAGATGTCGCAAAGCGAATGCTCGACTTTGGCGTCCACCCACCGACGACAAAGTGGCCTGAAATGGTCCCCGAGGCGATGTTGACCGAACCGACCGAGATTGAAACGAAACGCTCACTCGATTCGCTCGCGGAGGCGTTCAACCGCGCGTACGCCGACACCGACGAGGCGATCGAATCCGCGCCGAGCCGAACGGCTGCGACCCGGATCGATCAGGCCAGCGCGGCGCGAAATCCCCGGCTGTCATGGCACGCGCTCGAGCCTGACGAGTAGCCAGTCGACAGGGCCAGCGGCCGCGACACGAACCCAGCCACCGGCCGATGCCGCCGGGGGGTCAACGGTTTTGTACGTGCCGGCCGCCGATGGTGGTATGGATCTCGAACTTGACGGCAACGTCGCCCTCGTTACCGCATCCAGCCGCGGGCTTGGCAACGCATCCGCACGCGCACTCGTCCGCGAGGGCGCAAACGTCGTGATCAACGGTCGCGACGAGACGACCCTCGAAGAAGCGGCCGCGGACCTCCGCGAGGAGGCCGCCGGCGAAGCCGAAGTTGTTGCTGTACCGGGCGATCTGACCAGTGCAGATGATATCGAGACGCTCGTCGAGACGCCGATCGATCGGTTCGGCCGACTCGATCACCTCGTCACCTCTGCGGGCGGGCCCCCGAGCGGCCCGTTCCTCGAAACGGACGACGAGGACTGGTATGACGCGTACGATCTACTCGTGATGAGCGTCGTCCGGCTGTGTCGGGCTGCTGCAGAGCCGCTCGCGGCCGACGGCGGCGGGACGATCGTCAACATCACCTCCCGAAGCGTCAAGGAAGCGATCGACTCGCTCGTCTTGTCGAACTCGGTGCGAATGAGCGTGATCGGCCTGGAAAAGACGCTGTCGTTGGAGCTCGCCCCGGATGTGCGGGCCAACGCGGTGCTTCCGGGATCACATGAAACCTCCCGGATCCGTGACCTGATTGAGCAGGCGATCGAGCGCGGTGAGTACGACAGCTACGAGGAAGGGCTGGCTGACTGGGGCGCGTCGAACCCGCTGGAGCGGATCGGTGATCCAATGGAACTGGGGAATACGGTTGCGTTTCTCTCGTCGCCGAAGTCCGGCTACATCAACGGCCAGTCGATCGTGATCGACGGCGGCAGCGGCGGGTCGAATCTGTAGGCTACTTGTATCAACCGCAGCGGTTGTTGCCGTGAGGATTCCAGCGTGCCGCCGTCGCAACCGATTTGTTCAGTCCCTGTGAGAGTCGAGTATGGAACACGTTCCCTTCGACGACGCGGAGACGTACGAACCCGACAATGGCTGGGGTCGAGCTGCCCTGGCCGGCAGCGACGCCTTCTCGTTCGAGTGGTTCGAAAAACCCTCGGGACATAGCTCCCCAATGCACGACCACGAGAACGAGCAGGTCTGTGTCTGTCTCAAAGGCGAGTTGACCGTCCACACCGAGACCGAGACAGTGACGCTCGAACAGTACGATTCGGTCCATCTGGAGGCGTGGGAAGCCCATCGCGTCGAGAACACCGGCGAAACGACCGCGATCGGCCTCGACGTCTTCGCGCCAGGACGATCGTTTGACTTCTGGACCGACAAGGCGGAGTGATGGCCCGAATGCTTCAATTTGGCCGGACGATCGACGGACGCCGCGTCGTCGGTGACGACGAGGGATTCGTTCCGCTATCTGCGGCGCTGCCGGATGTGACAGGTATCGTCGCCGCCGCGCGGGACGCAGACGCGATCGACCTTGACGCAGTGCCAGCCGATCGGATACCAGCCACAGCGCTGTCGTTCGGGACCCCGTTCGAGCCGCGAAAGCTGTGGGGAATTGGGTTGAATTACGCCGATCACGCGGCTGATCTCAAGGAGACAACGCCCGACGAACCAGCGAGCTTCCAGAAACCACACACCGCGATCGCCCCGCCAGGTGGTCCGATCCGGTTACCCGAAGTGAGCGATCGCGTCACCGCCGAGGCTGAACTCGGGGTCGTGATCAGCCGAACCTGCTCAGAGGTTGATCCAGCGAGCGTGTCAGACGTGATCGCTGGGTTTGTCCCCGTGATCGACATGACCGCCGAGGACATCCTCGAACGGAACCCGCGGTTTTTGACCCGCGCGAAGAGCTTCGACTCGTTTTTGATTTTTGGACCACATCTCGTCGTGCCGTCTTCGGGCGCTGACGCGGTTTCAGCCGACACGATGGTTCGCACCGAGATCAACGGCGAGACGATCGCCGAGAATACGATCGACCACATGCGACATTCGCCCGCCGAGTTGGTCGCGTTTCACTCTCGGGGCATGACGCTCGAACCGGGTGACGTGATCTCGACTGGGACGCCAGGTGCAGGGGTAATTCGATCGGGCGATCGCGTTCGGGCGATCGTCTCCGGAGTTGGGGAACTCGATGCGATCGTCAAATAATCAGTACGATCGTTCAGTGAACTCGCCACAGCAGTTCAACAGCGCTCGTACTCGACAAACGAAAAGCCGTCACGATCGTCGCGCCGCACCTCGATAAATTCCGTCTTGTCGAACTCAGGAAACCTCGTGTCGCCGTCGTAGGACGACTCGATCTCGGTAAGCACGAGCCGATCGGCACGATCAAAGAACTGCTCATAGACGGTGCCGCCACCGATCACGAACAGCCGTTCGGTGTCCAGTTCTCGTGCGGCCTCGAGTGCGTTGTCGATCGACTCAACGACAATCACATCGTCGGGGACATCCGGATCGCTACGACTCAGTACGATGTTGGTTCGACCCGGAAGCGGGCCGTCGATCGCACGCTCGATGCTCTGGTACGTCCGTCTGCCCATTACGACGGGATGACCCATGGTCGTCTGCTTGAAGTGTGTGAGATCCTCGGGGAGGTGCCATGGCATCTCGCCGTCGACACCGATCACGCCGTTTTCGGCGACGGCTGCGATGAGGACAATTTCTGGATCGTCGTCTGTCATCGCCACCTCATCGTAGCTGCCTCGTCTGTGGTGTCTGCGGTCATTCGGCGACTCCGAAATCGATCGCAGCAGCCGGATCGTACCCCTCCAGCCGGATGTTCTCAAAGCGGAGGTCCGACAGGGGAACGTCGTCGACCTCGATCGTCGGACGCGCACGCGGCGACCGCGAACACTGGGTGAGAAGCCCAGGGACGTGATCAAGCGGATTTCCGTACGGTCCGGTGTCACCCGCAGGCGCGGTCTCGTCGATCCACGCGCGGACGTCGAGATAGTCTGCTGGGTCGTCGACTGCGGCGACGCGGTCGCGCAGTTCAGCGAGATGCTCGCCATACCACGCGCCGCGGTCGCCGGTCCCGCAGTAGACGTGTGCGTCGACGATCGAGTGTCCGAACGTTCCGACCTCAAAGTCAGTCTCGTTGGCCACGACGTGCGTCAAAAGCGCGTAGGCCGCGATGTTGAAGGGTATCCCGAGCGCGATGTCACCCGATCGCTGGGTGAGATGGCAGTTGAGCCGATCGCCTTGGACGTTGAACACAAATGTGTAGTGACATGGCGGGAGGGTCGAGACGGTCGCGTTTGCCGGATGCCAGGCGTTGACAACGAGCCGTCGAGAGTTGGGTTGTTCGCGAAGGGTGTCGATGACGTAGCCGAGTTGGTCGAACGTCCCGTCGGCGTTCAGCCAGCGGTGATCGTCGTCGGGCCAGCTCTCGCCGTCGAGACGATCGCCTTCTGGCGGAAACGGGTATCGCCGCCAGAATCGCCCGTAGGCGGTGTCGAGCCGTCCCTCCGCGTCGGCCCACGAGTCCCAGATGCTCGTCTCTTCCTGAAGCGATCGGATGTGTTCTTCCCCAGAGAGATACCACAGGAACTCGTGGATGAGCGAGTTCCATCGAGACCCTGAGAGATCTTTGGTCGTGACCAGCGGGTAGCCCTCCCGGAGGTCGATCCGGTAGCTGTGACTGAATGAGGAAATTGTATCCACGCCGGTGCGGTTCGGCTTGTGTGTTCCCCCCGAGAGAACATCGGTGATGAGGTCCAGATATTGGCGCATGGGCTTGCTGTTCGATCGGATGTCGCGGCGGATAATAATTCCGTCCGAGTGCAGAGAAACCGCAAAGTCGATCGACGCCGTAGTTCCAGCATGGCACCTATCACGAACCTCGCGGCGGGCGTACAGGCGTTTACCGCCAACGCCTTTCTCGTCGAGGGCGATCGGCCCGTCCTCGTCGACACGGGCGCGAACTTCGACATCGTCTCACGAATCCGGACGCACGTCGACGCTCTCGAGGCAATCGTGCTCACGCACACCCATCCCGACCACGTGGGCAACGTCGACGCAGTCAGGGATGCCTTCGGGGTCAAAACGTGGGGATACGATCCCGAGCAGCCCGCGGTCGACAACCCGATCGCCGACGGCGATAGCGTCCAACTGGGCGATCACGAGTACGTCGCGGTCCACACTCCCGGACACAAAAAGGACCACATCTGTCTGTACGGCGAGGCGCCGCACACGCTCTTTGCGGGCGATCTGGTGTTTCAAAACGGCTCCTTTGGTCGGACCGATCTCCCGGAGGGCGATCGCGAGGCACTGATCGAAAGCATCGATCGCGTGCGCTCGATCGTCGGCGTCGATCTGGCAGCGATGTACGTCGGCCACGGGCCAGACGTGCTCGACGATCCCGCCTCGCACATTGATCTGGCCGCTCGGATGGCCCGGAGCATGTGACCAGCGCTCGACAGCGCTACGCGAAGGCGACGTCCAGAAGCGATCGGTACGCCTCCGCGTAGCTCGCAGCGATCGCGGACGGGTCGGCGCGGTCGTCGCTCGTGAGTGCTGGCAGTTCGTGGGTCGCCTGCGGGTCGAGGAGATCGACGACGCGCTCGACGCGCTCTTCCAGTTGGCCCGCACGAGCGCTGCCGCTCGCGATCTCTCGGGCCTTCGCGTATCGTTCGCCGTCGTATACCCGGACGCGACTCGGCTCGACAACCGCCACCGCGTCGAATGAGACTGCCGAGACTGGGGCGGCGATGTCGCCGTAAGATTCGACGACGACGGGGTCGGTCGCCGCGATCTCCGATTCGATGCGATCGAACGCCGGGACGTACAGATCGACCATGATCTCGTTGAACGCAGGAATCGTCTGTACCCGCACGGCATCCTCAAGCGGCAGCGAGTCTCGGACGGCCGCAGGAAGCAGGTCGGCGTCGATCGCATTCGCGTTTACGACGAAGCGATCGCCGTCGACCGTCCGGACCCGATCGACGAGAAACGTCCGACCCTCCTCACCCAGCATGCCACGACGCCCGGGGGTCGGCCGCCATAGCCGATGGACTGGATTGAGCCGCTCTTCTTCTCCCGGGCGATCGCACCCAGCAGCCAAGCGGTGGACATCTTTGCCGTACAGCCGCCCGTCGTCGATCGCCCGGCAGACGTCGTCATGGTCGAACCAGTAGTCGTTTCCCGCACGGGGCTTGAAACCGATTGCGCCGTCGATCGAACCGAGGAGCCCGACCGAAAACGTGGTTTTGCCGGCGTCGACGGGCGCACCGCCGGCGACGAGTAGCTTCATTTACGCATCGACGTCGGTGTCGGTGTCGCTGTCGGTTTTCAGCCCGTAGTAGCCGGGTGCATCGTCAGTTGGTGGCTCTGCGATAACCAGCTCCGCAGCGTGTTGCATCACCCACGGGATCGCCCAGTCTAACAGCACATCCTCGACGCCCTCGTCGATCGCGGCGTCGGGATCGAGCCCCTGCAGGAGTCGAGCAATCTCGTAGACGGTGTACATCTGATCGTGGTCGAGTAACTCTGCAGGCGTGTAGAAATCGCACGGATAGAGCGCTTCGAAGTCGGATTTGGGTTTGGGCATGCAGGTCGCTTTGACAGCGATCGCGTAAACGGTGGCGATCCAAACCTACGAGATTCGGTCCGAGAGCATTTTCGCCGATAGCGTCTGAACAGCAGTAGAATAACGTCGTATTGCCGCCGTCGAAAGCTGAATGCGGTGGGTACCCCTAGTACGAGCGAATGCGCGTCATTGCACCGGGACGGCTACACTTTGGCTTTGTGAACCTGAGCCTCTCGCATTCGCGACTATACGGAGCGGTCGGTGCCGCGATCGACGGGCCACACACCGTCGTCGAGGCGACACCCGCGGAGACGATCGACTGCGAAGACCCAGCGGTTGCGGAGTACGCCGAACGAAGCTGTGCAGCGCTTGATCTCCCCGGGGTGAAGATCCATGTCGAATCCCAGCTTCCGAGACATTCGGGACTTGGCAGTGGGACCCAGCTCGCATTGGCGACGCTTCGCGCGACGGCCGGCTGTTATGATCGATCGGTCGACGTCCGAGAACACGCCCCTGGGTTAGGACGGGGCGGTCGATCGGGCGTCGGCGTCGCCGCGTTCGAAACGGGAGGCTTTATTCTCGACGGCGGGCACCCAACCGCGCGATTTACCACAGAGCGGCCGGCCGATGGGACGTGGCGGGTCCCGCCGGTAACTGCGCGCCACGAGATTCCCCCTGACTGGCGCTTTCTCCTCGTGATCCCGGACGCAGAGACGGGTCGAAACGGCGCAGCCGAAGACGAGAGCATGCGATCGGTCGTCGAGCGCGCGGATCCTGCAATCGCCGATCGGATCGCAGGCCTCGTGCTCCGACGCGTGCTGCCGGCGATCGTAGACGGCCGCGCAGAGGCGTTCGGTGACGCGATCGCCGAACTTGGACGACTCAACGGCGCGTGGTACGCTGACGAACAGGGTGGGGTCTACCGTCCGCCGGTGGGTGAAATTGTCGATCAGCTCGATACTGCCGCGTCTGTGTACGGAGCAGGACAGTCCTCGTGGGGCCCGATTGTTTACGGCGTCACAGACACACAAAACGCCGACCTCGCGGCCGAAGCCGGTCGCAATGCACTCGACGCGAGTGGCTACGACGGACAGATACTCGTCGTTGCTGGTCACAACAGTGGTGTGACTGTTGAATCCAGGTAATGGCCATAACGGCTAAACGGACAAAGCGAGACGAAAGTGTATGGAGAACATCCCGTTCGGTATCGCACAGTTGGATGAGACTCTGAAAGGCGGCGCACCGCCCGGAAACGTCGTTCTCCTGGCAGGCGAATCCGGTGCAGGGGCCCGTGAGTTCATTCATACGAGCGCTGCGATGCACGCAATCGGGCACACCGATCCCGACCTGTTTGAACTGTACTACGGGACGCCTCCAGCAGCGACACGACTGCCCGAAGAGATTCACTACTTATCGATCACCGCGAGTCAAGCAGCGATCGAGCGGGAGCTACGGTACACGCTTGACGAAGAAATCGTCGAGGCAGCGGTCCCGCGAATTACCTTCCGCGACTTTGCGGCAGAGTATTTTCAAGGCAGCGCCATTCCTCGCGAGTGGTACGCTGGGCAGGCGATGAAGATCTCTGATCTTTCGAAAGAACGGCGCCAAGATTCGGTGTTCGGTGCACTTGGGGGATATCTCTCCGAACACGCACAGGGCAATCTCGTCGTCATCGATTCACTAACTGATCTGATCGGTGCAATCAACGAAGACATCGAGTGGAGCGACATTGCAATGTTAATGCGCGGGCTCAAACGCGCAGCCCATCACTGGGGCGGACTCATTTTGGTTGTCGTGAATACGGAGACGCTGTCGGAGCCACAGTTCGGTCAACTCATGGATTCAGTTGGTGGGACGTTTGTGTTTTCGTGGGAGTCTGGCGGTTCAAAACGGGCTCGCGTTATGATTGTTCGCGAGTTCCGTGGCGTCCTCTCACGGCTTGAATCCAAAGATATTGTGCAGTTTGAGACTGAAATACACGACGGCGGATTCGATATCAGCGATGTCCGGAAGATTCGGTAGCTGATATTTTGCAGTGTACGCTTAAGTATCAGGACCCGTGAGTATTGGTGTAGATGTCCCGTGAACAGCCGCAGTCGATTGAGCTTCCAACAGAACTTGCGTCATGGCTTGACGACTACGCAGACCAAACCGATCGAACGTTCGAATCGGCGCTCGCTCGATCGGTTATGGCGCTCAGGCTCATCGACGAAGGAGACCCGAGCGGGACACTCGAGGACCGACTCAATGAACTGCTCGATCGACTCACGTCGATCGAATCCCGAGTTACGGCTGTCGAAAACAAACTCGACGCGGACGCACACGCGGCTGGCGCGGACTCAGATGCCGAGATCGAGGCAGTCGAATCACGGCTCACCGAAGAGATTGAGAATACGCGAAGTCGAATCATCGACGTGTTGCGAGAGGCTAGATCGAAAGCAGACTCTGACCACGAACACCCAGCGCTCGCGCCGACAGATCACGACCACCCGGCGCTTTCTGAGCGCATAACGAGAGTTGAGTCACTGCTCGAGGCGCTTGAGGCAGACCTCTCGTCGGGATTTGACAACTACGAGACGATCCTTGAGGCACACGACAAATCCATCGTCGATATTGAATCTGAGGTTGAAACGATTGGCGAGGCGCTCGGTGGTCGGCTCGCGTCGATCGAGCAGGCACACGCGACTCGCGAGCGGGGACGGGAACTCAAACAGGAGGCAAACCGAAAAAACGTGACGCAGGGCAACTGCGAAGCGTGTGGCCAACAGGTGGACCTATCACTACTTGAGACACCGGAGTGTCCGCACTGTTTGTCGCGGTTCAGCGGGATCGATCCTGGCAGGCGGTTTATTGGCCGACCGACGATCAAAACAGACAATCACCCAGCGCTCGAAAGCGGTGAACACGCGCCAGTAGACGACCAGAAACACCCCAACAGAGAACACCAATCAGATGGTATTTGATGAAGAGAGCACCGACGAGCCAGACAGGGCAGACACGGGAGACAACCCGACTGAACCAGCACGTCAGCGGGAGGGGCCACTCTCAGATCTTGCCGATCGAGTTGAGTCCCGGCGTACAGATCGTGAGACCGGGCTCTTCGAATCGGTCGATGTCCCGTCAGTTGACGGGGAAAAGGTGCTGAACGAGGTCATTGAGACGCCGATTGAGCCAGATCACGGTCCGGAGTCAGTGGACAAGGGCCTGTCTGAGAGCGCGACCGCAGACGAGGACATACTCGATAAGCGGACGTACTGCCAACGGTGTCCATACCTCTCGGAGCCGCCGAATCTGTCGTGTGAACACGAAGGCACAGAAATCGTTACGGTGGTCGATATCGATCACTTTCGTGTCCGGGGCTGTCCGATGGTCACGGAGGTTGGACCACAGTTCAATCACGAACAAAAATAAAGCCGTGAACCTTTGCCGATCGACGGCCTACAGTGGGTATGCAGTTTTGCGACAGCTGCGGCTCGATGATGGTGTCCGACGGCGAATCGATGGTCTGCACCAACGATGACTGCGGCGCGCAGACTCGTCGCGACGAAGCGCGCGCCGCCGAGTTCGTGTCCACAGACAAACAACGCGACGACGACGTGATTGAGACCGAAGAAGGCGCAAACTTCGAAGGAAAACCAACGGCGACCGATGTGATATGCGATGCGTGTGGCCACGACGAGGCGTGGTATACGATCAAACAGACCGCCTCGGCGGATGAGCCCCCAACACGATTCTTCAAATGCAAGGAGTGCGGTCGGCGGTGGCGCGGATACAACTGAGCGTCAGATACGTTCGATGCGATCGTCAAGCGCCAGTTCACCGACCCCGTCCGAATCAAGCCTCCACGCGGAGTCCAACAGCGCAGTCTTGTAACTCGCCGGCCCGCCGTAGTCGGCGTCGGCCGCGAGTTCGCCGGCCAGCCCGTACGCGAGAGCAGCGTAAACACTTCCAATCAGCGGATCGTCGAGCGCGCCACAGAAGGACGCAACCGACGCACCGAGCATACAGCCCGTCCCGACGACTTCCCCGAGCAACTTGTGACCGGCCGTGATCTGGTATGCTCGATCGGCGTTGGCGACGACATCTGCCGTCCCAGAGGCGACGACGATCGCACCCGTTTCACGCGCCAGTGATCGGGCAGTTTCGGCGATCTGCTCGTATTCGCCCACCGACTCGACGCCCCGGACGATCGCGTCCTCGCCGGCGAGCGCGGAGATTTCTCCGTAGTTCCCCTTGATAACAGCGAAGCGATGCTCTGTGAGCAACTCCGAGAGGACAGCGTTCCGGGTAGGGGTTGCGCCAGCGCCGATCGGATCGAGCACCATCGGAATCCCGCGGTGTTCCGCAACTGCGGCGGTCTCGCGGATCGCCTCGATCCGTGTGTCCGACATGGGGCTGGTGTGATACAACAGCGCGTTCGCGGTTTCGGCCATCTCTGCGGCCTCGCCGGGCGCGTCGGCCATCACCGGCAACGCGCCCCAGTGCAACGTGAGGTTCGCCACGTCGTTCGTCGTCACGCGGTTGACGAGCGACTGTATCAGCGGTTGTGTCGCCGCGACGGCCTCGAGGATTGAGCCTAACGACGCCGAAGCCGTCTCTTCGGGGCCGATCGCCGCTGCGGAATTCGTGCGGTCGGTCACGTCGGTTGGCTGATCCCCCTCAGACATCTGCGGACACCCCCGTCCCCGCGGCCACGAGCGATCGCGTCGCCGCCTCGGGGTCCTCAGCCGCAGCGATCTCGCTCACCACGGCGACGCAATCTGCACCTGCAGTGCGGACCGCAGCGGCGTTCTGGGCGGTGATCCCACCGATCGCGACAATCGGAACGTCGACTGCCTCGGCGATTACCGACACGCGATCGAGGCCGATTCCGTTGCGATCGCCACTGACGTCTTTTGAGGTCGTCTCGTACACTGCGCCAACCCCAAGATAATCCACGCCTGCATTGACAGCCGCACGGGCCGCCGAGACTCTTGAGGCCGAACAGCCGACGATCGCGTCTTCACCGAGCAATTCGCGAGCAGCCTCGATCGGGAGGTCCGACTGCCCGAGGTGAACGCCGTCGGCGTCGATCGCCGCAGCCAGATCGGCGCGATCGTTGACGAGTAGCGGAACGTCGTGTGCTGCGGTCAGTTCCCGAAGTTCGACGCCAAGCTCGTAGCGCGACCGTGCGTCGACTCCCTTCTCACGGAGCTGTACAACGTCGATCCCGCCGGCGATCGCCCCCTCGACGACCTCGAGTGTCGATCGATCGCCGGACACAGATGCCTGTGTGACCAGGTACGTCTGCCAGTTATTCATCAAAGATATTATAGGGTAATCGCACAAAATCGCTTTGGAATCGACGCGAAGCCAGCGGCGACAGCCACGGCCAACTGTCCAACAGCCTGAACTATATTTGTGGGCCGAGATATCCCCACGCCTGCAGACGATCGCCGTCGCCGTTGATCCACCGCTCGCCAATGTCGTCTCGGTAGTACATATTCGGCATCACGATGTCGTCAATTCGATCGTACGCCTGCTCTCGGGCAGCGTGCATCGTCTCGCCTTTCGCGGTCACGACGATGGGCATGCCGTTGTCGCCAGCCGCACGCCACTGGCCATCGACCTTTTTTGCATCTTCGAGATGGATCCCTTCGCGGCTGTCCGTCTCGAATACTACTGCTGCATTCCGAGAGTTCTCATCGTACGTCTTCTCGTCGTCGAACGGAAACGGTGGCAGGACGATCCGCACGCCGATCTGATATCCGGTGTGAACGGCGACGTCGGGCTCGTTGCCGTGAGCGAGATGATAAAAGAACTCACCGGTAGACGACTCAATGGATTCTTCTTGCAGCGCGATCGTCGGGTACCCGAACCGCGGGGTGAACTCCAGTGGGTAGATTCCGTTCTCGTTGACGATGCAGTTGAGATCGATGCTTCCAACGTATCTTTCGTTGGCGAGCCAGTCTTCTAGTTTGCCAAAGGTTTCTTTAAACAGTTTGTTCTGTCCCGCCCAGAACATCGATGTGCCCATCTCACCGGTCTGTGGCCCGATGTTTCCAGGGAATAATTTCTTATGCTCAAAGTTGAAATTGACCTGGTCAATGAACTCGTTACCATTGAAGAACCCGCAGATAGCGACTTCAACCCCCTCAACTTTCCGCTGCAGCTGAAATCCCTTCATCCGGTGGCCCCACGCCTTGTTGTAGGCTTTCAGCACCTCAACGACGTCACTCCCGTCATCCTCATTCCCGACGTAGAGGAGCCGTTTGACGTTCTGGACCTCACCGAGCGGCTTGATCACGTACGGTGCAGGATTCTCCTGAACGTGTTGGATCCCGGCGTCGAAGTCGTGGAAGATATGATGTTCGACGGTGTTAACGCCGTGTGCTTCAAGAATTTCCATCGCATATCCCCGGTCCGCTTCGAGATGATCGGTGTTCGGCGTCCCACCGACGACGGCTTTCCCTCGCTCGCGGAGTTCCTGTGCAAGTCCGCCAGTGCCGATATCGGAGCCGACCCAAATATCGTCGAAGATGATCACGTCAGCCCACGCAACCTCCGCGCGCCAATCGTCCGTTTTGGGGACGAACCCGTTGCCGATCTGTTTGTCGCTTTCAGCTTCGATATAGTACTTCACATCGTGGCCTTCGCGGTAGATTTG
Source organism: Halalkalirubrum salinum (assembly GCF_005543295.1). GTDB lineage: Archaea > Halobacteriota > Halobacteria > Halobacteriales > Haloferacaceae > Halalkalirubrum > Halalkalirubrum salinum. The sequence goes on along the minus strand of NZ_SRSG01000008.1, from coordinate 128,456 downwards.
CCAGGCCAGGTCGGTGATCAGCGCCGCGTCCAGCGAACAGAATAGAAACCGTTTGGAATCCATGCAGACCGGGGTGAGCCAACGAACTAAAACGCACCGCCGATCATAGCACTATCCGTGGCTGCGATCGGCCGCAGTGCGCCGTTTTGTCGGCTGAAGGCCAGCTGTCGAGATTCTCGCGGCCCGAGACAGCGGGATACGCTTATTCCGCCGCCGATCGATCGCTTACGTATGAACACATTTCTCGTTCCGACAAACTCAGTGCACGTCAGCGCAACCCTGTGTGACTACCTGATCGACCGCGTCGATGAGGACGATACTGTCCACGCGATCAATTCCCAGGTCGGGGGCGATGAGACGACTGCAGACGACATCCGCGACGGCGAGGATGCGCTCAACGCCGTCAAATCGCGACTGGGGGCGGTCACGACCGTCGAGACCCACCAGTTCGTCCGTGGCAACGATCCGGCAACGGACGTGCTCTCGTATGCTGAGGAGATCGATGCTGACGAAATCGTCATCGGGATCAGGAAGCGAAACCCGACCGGAAAGCTACTGTTCGGCAGCGTCGCCCAGCGAATCCTGCTGAATGCCGATCGGCCGATGGCGGTCATCCCGCGAGCGGAGTACTAATTTTCAAGCACGAATTCAGCAAGTGTCGGTACGAACGTCCCGACATCGGTGACCATCCCGATCGCCTGTGCGGAGCCGCGATCGATCAGTTGTGTCACCGTCGCGGGATTGATGTCGACACAGACGACTTTCGTCGTCGACGGCAGGCAGTTCCCAACGGCGACCGAGTGCAACAGGGTCGCGAGCATGAGCACGAGGTCCGCGTCGCGGGCCTGTTCGCGGATCGCATTTTGCGCCGCGACAGCGTCGGTGATCGTATCCGGCAGCGGGCCGTCGTCGCGGATCGACCCCGCGATCACGTAGTCGCGATCGTTTTCCACACACTCGTACATCACGCCGCCGGTGAGCACACCCGATTCAACTGCGGGTTCGATCCCGCCGGCGCGGATGATCTCACTGATCGCGTAGATGTGGTGTTTGTGTCCCTTTCGGGGATGGTCCATCGTCTCGATATCCATGCCCAGCGAGGTGCCGTAGCGGTTTCGCTCGATGTCGTGGGTCGCAAAGCCGTTGCCTGCCGAGATCGCGTCGACGTATCCCGCACGAACGAGCGACGCGAGCGCGTCGCCTGCTCCCGAGTGAATCACCGCGGGGCCGGGAACGGCGAGGACAGTGCCGCCGCGCTCGTGGGTTTCCTCGATCGCATTCGCGATCTCTCTGATCAGCGATTCAGAGGGGCGCTCCGAGGAGATCCCTCCCTGCATGAAGCCGAACGGGCCCTCCGCCTCGCGAGGGCGCTCGGGCGGGTGAACCTTGATTCCGCTTTCGTCTGTGGCAACGAAATCGCCGGCCTCGATCGCGTTGAGCACTTTCGTGTACGCTCGGGGGCTGCCGTCCGGGACGTCGGGTTCGACGACGATCGCACAGTCCATCTCGATGTGTTCGACGTCGATCCACTCGCCGTCGTAGCGGATCTGCGTCGGGTGGTTCGTTGTCGAGTAAAACCCTGATGGAACAACCTTGTCTTTTGGCGCAGCCTCGAGCGTTACGTCGGCTGGGTCGGCCAGCGTTGCGCCGATCTGGTGTAATTCGTGGAGGATCGATTGCAGCGTCGCCGCTTCGGACGCGCGTACCCGCAGGCGGCAGTAGCTCTCAGAGTCTTTGTGTTTGCCGACGTCGAAGCATTCGACCTCGAAATCGCCCCCAAGATCCATGACGATCCCGAACGCGCGCTGCATCGTCCCCGAGTCAATGATGTGGCCCGCCAACTCGACGGTGCGTTCCTGCATGTCCGCGCAGACGCAGCCAGGGGTTTTGTCGTTGTCCCTCCGCTGCGGTGAGCTTCTCTCGTCATTAAAGCGACAATCCGCCGTTTCCCGAACGGTTATGCGCCCGGCGATCGGTTCGATAGCTATGACTACAGCCGCCGATCTCCTCGTGACGAACGCGGAGGTCCACACGCTGACCGACCCCAACGAGACCTACGAGGCGATCGCGATCCGCGACGGGCGGATCGTCCGACTCGGAAGTACCTACGACATCGAGTTCCTCGCCGGAACCGAAACCACGACGATCGACCTCGGTGGACGGACGGTGCTGCCCGGATTCATCGACGCGCACACCCATCTGCTGATGACCGGACGCGCACTCGTCCACGCCGATCTCTCGGGTGCGGCGTCGCTCGAGGAGGCGCTGTCGCGGCTGGCCGATCGGGCTGACGAACTCACAGACGGCGATACCGCCGCTGGTAGCTCCGAAGCCACTGACGAGTTGATTCTCGGATTCGGCTACGACGAGAGCGGCTGGCCCCATCGCCGCTACCCGACCCGTGAGGACCTCGATTCGGTCAGCGAGACCCGCCCGATCGTCGCGTTCCGCGAAGACATGCACGTTGCGTCTGTCAACTCCGCCGCGCTGGATCGCTTCGGCGGTCGCTTACCAGCCAAAGACGTCAAAACTGAGAACGGTCGGCCGACGGGTGTGCTCGTCGAAACTGCGATCGACCCGATCTACGAGGCGGTCGAACCCGATCCCGCGGGCACCGAGAGGCTCGTCCGAGCAGCACAGGCAGCGGCCAACGAGCGCGGCGTGACGATGATCCACGACATGGTCAGAAATTCCCACGCGCCGCGGGTCTACCGGGATCTCGATCTCGCCGGTGAGCTGTCGATTCGCGTCCGTCTGAACTACTGGACTGACCACCTCGAGTCGGTGCTTGACGCCGGCCTTCGGACCAATGCGGGCAGCGAGATGCTCCAGACGGGCGCGATAAAATCCTTCTCAGACGGCAGTATCGGTGGCCAGACGGCCAAGCTCTCCGAACCGTTCAGCGACGGCGAGGACAACGGGCAGTGGGTCGTCGATCCCGAGGAGCTCCGATCGCTCGTCGAACGCGCCGACGAGGCCGGACTGCAGTTTACGACCCACGCGATCGGCGATGTGGCGATCGACACCGTTCTCGACATTTTCGAGGAGTGTGCGGACCCTTCGGCGTCGAGACACCGGATCGAACACCTGGAGTTGGCGACCGACGAGGCGATCGAACGCTTCGCAGAGAGTGGCATCGTCGCCTCGATGCAGCCGAACTTCCACAAGTGGGCCGCCGAGGGCGGCCTGTACGCCGATCGACTCGGCGACCGACGAACCGAAACGAACCGGCTTCGATCGCTCCTCGACGCCGGCGCGCACGTCGCGTTCGGCTCAGACTGCATGCCGCTCGATCCGCTGTTTGGTGTCCACCACGCGGTCAACGCGCCCGAGGGGCTGGAGTCGATCAGCGTCACTGAGGCGCTGCGTGCGTACACCACCGGAGCCGCGTATGCGGGATTCGACGAGAACCGTCTCGGGACGATCGAACCCGGCAAGCTGGCCGATCTGACGGTGCTGGACGATTCGCCGTGGGAGACCTCCGAGGCGATCGCCGACATCGACGTCGTGGCGACGATCGTCGGCGGAGAGGTCGTCTACAAGGATCTGTAGGTGTGTAAGTAAGCACCACGGTTGCTCCGTCGCGGAAGGCAACGCACTTACTGGTGTTGCCCGATCGGATAGGTAATGGCTATCGCATTTTTCGACCGGCTGGCCGATCGCATCGCAACGACCAACAGCGTCGTTTCGGTCGGCCTCGACACCGATCCGCGACGGATTCCTGAACACCTCCAAGACAAAGACCTCCCACAGTGGGCGTTCAACCGCCGGATCATCGACGAGACCTGCGAGTACGCCGCCTGCTACAAGCCGAACGCGGCATTTTACGAGTCCGCAGATGGCTGGCGATCGCTCCGGGAGACGATCGCGTACGCCCACGGCAAGGACGTGCCCGTGCTCTTGGACGCGAAACGCGCAGATATCGGGAACACGACCAGACAGTACGCGAAACTGCTCGACGAAGTCGATGCGATCACCGTCAACCCCTACATGGGACGGGATTCGCTGCAGCCGTTTCTCGATCGCGACGACAAAGGGATCTTTATTCTCTGTCGGACTTCAAATCCTGGCGGCGCAGATCTACAGAACCTCCAGCTCGATTCGGGTGAGCCGCTCTACGAGCGCGTTGCGGCGCTTGCGGACCTGTGGAACACACACGAAAATGTCGGCCTTGTCGTCGGCGCAACCGCACCCGAGGAACTGGCTGATATCCGCGAGAGCGTCCCGGATCTACCGTTCCTTGTCCCCGGAATCGGCGCACAGGGCGGCGACGCGGAGGCAGCGATCGAACACGGCCTGCGCGCAGACGGCGTCGGACTCGTGAACTCCTCGCGCGGGATCATCTTTGCCGGTGAGGGTGAGCGCTTCGAGAAGGCCGCCGGGGCGGCGGCGAAGTCGCTTCGCGATCGGCTCAACCGCTACCGCTGACGCTGACAGGTGGGCGGTTCAACGCAAACGCTCCGGGACGCTCCGGGATGCTCCGAGACGCTTACAACGATCGCTCTCGTATGGGGTGTGTGGACGAAAACAGGCTCCTGATGGGACTCGCCGCGGTGTTGGCTGGGCTGACCGTGACAGTCATCGCGCTCGGGTTCGCTGTGAGTCTCTTTTTACTCCCGCTTGCGATCCCGTTTGGCGGCGCGGCGTACCTCTTTTGGTATCACGCCAGCGGCCGCCTCATGGCCGACGCCCGCGAGAACGCACGAACGTACCGGGTTGGCGGGGCGGCCGGGCCTGCTGCAGACGGCCGCGGCGGATTTGGCAGGGCTGGCGGACCGTTCAGCGAGGCGACCGCTCGCGAGCGCGTGCGATCGAACCGCCGAGACGCCCGAACCGGCGCTCCCCGCACCACGGTTACAATGAGCCCAGAGAAAGCCTCCCGTGTTCTCGACGTCTCCGTTGAGGCGACCAACGCCGAGATCAAAACTGCCTATCGAGAGAAAGTAAAAAAGGCGCATCCCGACACGGACGGTGGGAACGAGGAGGCGTTCAAGCGGGTGAATCGCGCGTACGACACGCTGCGGGAGCAGTAGGTCGCCTGCGAAACGCTTCCCAGTCGCGATGCCCAGTGATCTCTGCCACGTTGACGCTACAACCGCAGCGTGTGAAGTACCTCGGGGTCAAGCCCCGAGGCTTCACCGTCTTGGGGCTGCACCGCACCCGCAGGCGAATTTAATTCCCCTCGACCTTCTCCAGTTGGAGTCGGTTGGAATTCACACCCGAACACGCCGATGTGTCCGTGAGGGTCTGTCGCTCCACCACGACACGACAACTCCCGTCTCACCTACCGTGGCGGCAGGGTTTTGAGAGGAGTCGCATTTCCATAGTTGCCTCAGTCAGCACTGGATTAAGGCCTTTAATCCGTCTTTTGGATTCTCTGACTGTACTCTACTGTACGAAACGTGGTTAACTAAAAGTTCGTGTTGGCTTCACCCTCGGGGTCAAGCCCCGAGGCACTCGCCTTGCTCATCTGTAGATGTCGGTCGGGTACTCGGTCCCGCCGATTTCGTGTGTCGCTGTGCCGGTTCGTTTGAATCCCCGTGCCATGTAGAACTCGTGTCCGATCTCGTTGCCCGAGAGCATTTCGAGCCGTATCGCCTCCACGTCTGCGGGGAGATTCTGTATTCCGTGCTCTAAGAGCGCCGTCCCGATTCCCTCGCCCCAGCGATCGGGATGAACATAGATCGCTTTGAGCCCTGCCTCGTCCTCGCCGACAAACTCCTTCGTCTCCGCGGCTCCCCATCGAAAGTCGGCGAAGCCGCAGACGGTCTTGTCGCTGTCGACGGCGACAAAAACACCGTCAGAATTCTCTGATAGGCCCTCGTACCACCGTTGTACTTCCGCATCGGCGGGAGCAACCGGTTGCTGTTCAATGAGGGCCGCCGGGAGGATGTCGGCGTACGCCTCCCGCCATGCAAGCGATTGTACCCGGATGATCCCGGCAGCATCCGATTTCTGTTCGAATCGTCGAACTTCCATACCAACGGCTACTGTCTCTGCGGTCAAATACGCTGTCAGGAGGATTGTCTCGTTTGACCCGCTTCGATTCCCAGCGGACAGATCGATCGTCTCACCTGTATCCGTCGGCTATCCGTCTCACCCGTATCCCTCGGCTATCCGTCTCACCTGTATCCGTCGGCTATCCGTCTCACTGACGTGCTGTCGGCGGACGGTTTTAGTAGCCTGCAGGCGATCGATTGGTGTATGTTCGATCGATCAGGAGTTCGACGGGGGCGATTCGATGACTGAGCCCCTCCTTTCGGCGGGTCGGGTCGTCGCAGCATTGTTTCTTGTCGTCCTGAACGGATTTTTCGTTGCAGCTGAATTTGCGTACGTTCGGATTCGATCGACGACCGTTGACTCGTTGGTCGATGCCGGCAAACCCGGCGCAGAGACGCTGGATGCGGCGATGGACAACCTCGATGACTACCTCGCGGTGACCCAACTGGGAATCACGCTCGCCTCACTCGGACTCGGGTGGATCGGCGAGCCGGCTGTCGCGGCGCTCATCGAACCGGTGCTCGGTGGGCTGTTGCCGCAGAACCTCGTCCACCTCGTCGCGTTCGCGATCGGCTTTGGGACGATCACCTTCCTGCACGTGGTCTTCGGCGAGTTGGCGCCAAAGACGATCGCGATCGCACAGGCCGAACGGATTGCATTGCTCGTCGCCCCGCCGATGCGACTGTTTTACTACCTCTTCGTGCCTGGCATCGTGGTCTTCAACGGGACGGCAAATGCCTTCACGCGGGCGATCGGCATCCCACCTGCCTCGGAAACAGACGAGACACTGACCGAAGCAGAAATCCGTCGGGTGTTAGCACAATCCGGTGAGGAGGGCCACATCGCCGGTGCCGAAGTCGAAATGATCGAAGGCGTCTTCGAACTCGACGATGTCACTGCTGGGGACGTGATGGTCCCGCGGCCTGACGTCGCGACGGTCCAATCAGACCTCAGACTCTCGGCGCTCCGCCGGGCGATCGTCGAAGCCGGTCACACCCGGTATCCGGTCGCCGATGCGGATGAGCCAGACCGCATCATTGGACTCGTCGACACGAAGGACGTCCTTCGGGCGGAAACCGTCGGCGAGGCCGAAACGATCGAGGCAATGACTGCGGCCGACCTGGCTCGCGATATCCCAGCGTTCCCGGAGACGACCGCGGTGAGCGACCTCCTGTCGGCGCTGCAGGATCGGCGCACGCAGATGGCCGTTGTTATCGACGAATGGGGCGGATTCGCGGGGATCATCACGATCGAGGATATTGTCGAAGAACTGGTTGGTGATGTCCAGGATGCTTTTGATGTGCCCGAGTCCGAACCGTCGATCGTCCACCGCGACGATGGGAGTATCGTCGTAAACGGTAGTGTCTCGCTCGCATCACTCAACGGAGAGTTGGCGACTGCGTTCGCCCACGACGCCGTCAGAACTGTTGGTGGATTGGTCCTCGGCGAACTGGGCCGTCCTCCCTCAGTTGGCGACACCTTCGCGCTCGACGGCTACCAGTTTGAGGTCACTAAGATCGACGGCATGCGTGTCACGACCGTCGTGTTGATGCGAGAGGACGAATCCGAAAACGAATCCACTGTGTAGGGGTCCATCAATATGTCATGGTATTTCACAACACGAAAAGCGTTTTAGCGGCCGATCGCTAACGAGGCTCCATGAGCGCCGATCGGGCGGCCCTTGAGGCCGCTCTCGAACGGGGCGAGGAGGAAGGCGGCCACATCGAGTTCAAAGAACGACTCACGCGGGACGTTCACCTCGCGGACGGTCGCATGGAAAGCCTCGCCGCCCAACTCAGACACCGGGTGTTATCGGGCGACGGAACCGCGACGTACGTGGTCGGCGTCACAGACGACGGCGGCATTGCCGGAATCGAACCGGATGCGTTCTCAGAGACGATGGATGTGCTCTCACTGTTAGCCGAAGAGGCCGGGGCACACATCGCTGACGTCGAAACGTGGAGCGCCGGTGACGACGGGCTTGTCGGGATCGCCACAATCACCGAGGGATCGATGATCGAATCCGACGACGGCCACATTGTCGTCGGGACCGCTGGCCACGTCGATCACGGCAAGAGCACGCTCGTCGGTTCGCTCATCACAGGCCAGGCAGACGACGGCAACGGTTTTACACGGAGCTTCCTCGACGTCCAGCCACACGAGGTTGAACGCGGGCTCTCTGCGGACCTCTCGTACGCGGTATACGGATTCGAGGACGACGGGACGCCGATCCGAACCGAAAACCCCGATCGCAAGGCCGATCGCGCGGCGGTCGTCGAGTCGGCCGATCGCCTTGTTTCGTTCGTCGACACCGTCGGTCACGAGCCGTGGCTCCGGACGACGATCCGCGGGCTCGTCGGCCAGAAGCTCGACTACGGCTTGCTCGTCGTTTCGGCCGACGATGGACCGACGAAGACGACACGCGAGCACCTCGGCATCCTGTTGGCAACGGAGTTGCCGACGATCGTCGCCATTACCAAAAGCGATCTCGTCGACGACGAGCGTCTCGACGCAGTCGAACGCGAAGTAGAGCGGTTGCTCAGGGATGTCGGCAAAACGCCGCTGGGGGTCGAGCGCTACGGTATCGAACAGGCGACCGCAGAGCTGTCTGAGACGGTGGTCCCGATCGTCCGAACGAGCGCGGTCGAGGGCGAGGGGCTAGCTGCCCTCGATCGATTCTTCGAGCGGCTTCCGAAGCGTTCGACCGAGTCACGGGATACGTTCCGGATGTACATTGACCGCAGCTACAGCGTCACCGGCGTCGGCGCGGTCGCCTCAGGGACGGTCAACTCCGGCACGGTCGAGGCGGGCGACGAGCTACTGCTCGGGCCGATGGCCGATGGAAGCTTCCGGGAGGTCGAGGTCCGATCGATCGAGATGCACTACCACCGCGTCGACAGCGCGACCGCGGGTCGAATTGTCGGAATCGCGCTCAAAGGCGTCAAAGAACCCGACGTTGAACGCGGGATGGTCCTGCTCCCGCGGGAGGCCGACCCCGAGCCGGTTCGGGAGTTCGAAGCGGAGGTGATGGTGTTGAATCACCCGACGCGAATCCGATCGGGCTACGAACCGGTCGTCCACCTCGAAACCGTCAGTGAGGCAGCGGTATTCGATCCGGCTGGGGGGAAGCTTCTGCCCGGCGATACCGGCGAGACGACAGTTCGATTCAAGTTCCGACCCTACCTCGTCGAGGAGGGCCAGCGCTTTGTTTTCCGGGAGGGCTCGAGCAAAGGCGTCGGAACGATCACGTCGGTCGGAGAATCGGACGACTAGGCCGATTCCTCGTCGGCGTGGGCCCGAACCCACAGTTCGCCGATCCGCGAGAGCCGCGTCCGGTAGGATTTGCCGTGGTCTTCCTGTTCGATGTATCCTTTGCCGCCGGGGCCGAGCCGATCGACGTTGTAGATCACCTTCGATCGGAAGCTGTCGGTGTACTCCTCGTTGAGTTCGCGCGCGAGCGTCGAGGCGAGTTCACTGACCGATTCGAACTCCCCGTGCTCACCGAGCGTAAAGAGGATCAGCTCCTCGAACGGCTTGACGTTCGAAAAGGACGCGACCGGCAGCTCGACGATGTGGCCGTCACCGATTCGTTTCGCGCCGATCGTCGTCCCCCGCTCGTCGAACTCTGCGAGGAGCTCGGTCGCGCTGTCGAGGTGGGTCGCGATCGACTCCGCAGGAACGTCTTCGCTGGCCTCTTCGCCCGGTTCGATCGCCCGCAACAGATCCCGACACGCCCGTAGCTCTTCGGCCATTTCGGTTTCGAGATACTTCTCTGGGGCGGTGTAGTAGGTATGGATGCGATCGCGATCGGCCTGCCGTTCGACCATCACCGAGTGTGCGGCGGTGGCGAACGCAAACGAGACGGGTCGGGGCATCGAACAGACGTTGACCCACACCTCCGAGCCGTCATCAAGTTGGTCGTTGATGAGGTCGAACGCCTGCTCGAAGGCGGCGTCGTAATCGTAGACGTCCTCGATCCGAAGGCGCTCGGTCGACGCCCCGAGCAAATTCTGAAAGTCCTGCTCGAGCTTTCTGGCGATGTTTCGCGAATACTCCACGTTGGCTTCGCTGCCGACGGCACCCTCCAGTAAGATGACGAGGTCCACATCGAACTGATCGCGGATCAGCGGTGCAATGAGTCGATCGTAATCGAAGCCGACCGGGACGATGTGGGTTTGCATACGTGGGACAATGACTGGCAACTAGTAAAATGGACGGATAAAGCGGAACCGTCTGATGAGATCGGCACGTCGAATCCTCGTCGCGGCAATGATAGTAGCGTTTGCAATGCGTTACAACGAATCGTATCATTGATGAGGTTTTGACAGGGCAGCCGGCACTCAGAGGACGGTGTCGTCGACCGTTTTCGGGACGATCTCCGCGGCAGCCAGCGGCGTGATGTTGATCGCAACGCCGTGTTTGAGGTTCGGGCGATAGCCGGCGGTGGTGATCTCAGAGCGGGCGCGATCGGCCCAATTAGTGGCAATATCCCCGGCTAACTCATCGCAGGCGTCGCCGATCGCCTCTGCGAGTGATTCGTAAGCGTCGAGTCCACGTGCCAGTTCAAAAAGAAGCCGCTCGCGTTCAGAAATTCCGCCGCTCCCGATCTGTGCCTGTCCGACATCGTCGAACCGTCTGAAGTAGTAGTTCATAAACAGAATGCCGTTGCTCGCAAAGTGCGTCGTGCCGACGAGGTCGTGATAATATATGAAGAGATCGTACAGATGGGCTTCGACCGGTTCGGAACCCTCGCGTGCGTATGCGTCGAAGGCCGCTTCAAGATCGGCCAGTGCGTCGAGCCACTCCTCGCGGTTGTCCTCGATCGTGCTGTAGAACGTGGGCGTGAAGCGTGTCTCCATGTCGACGTCGTCCATCGCGGCGAGGGCGTCTAGTTGTGACAGCCGATCGGCCACCTGCTCGCGGAAGTCTGCGACTAGATCGGCAGCCTCAGTGGCGAGGTGGCGGCTCTCAGTGGACCACGTGCGGGGATTGGGCTGGGCCAATTCGACGAGTCGATCTTCGAAGGCGGCGATCTGTTCGAGGCCGCTTTCGCAGCGATCGTACTCGGCTTCGGCAGCGGCCTTTTCGGTTGCCGACAGTGAGTCGTCGCTGTGGCGCCGGTTGGACGCACTGCGCTTTTCGCGTAGCAGAGCTTTGCGCGGTTCGAGATAGCGTTGGAGCCGGTCGAATAGCCCTGAATCCAGCTGGTGGTAATCAACCAAGCAGGCGAAACCCTCCCCCTCAGGGTCGGGGACGAGCCGCTTGGTCGTCACCCGCCAGAGGATCGGCACACGATCGAACGCCTGGACGTGGTACTCGAAGAGATCATTTTCGAGCCATGTCCGGAGGTTCGGATAGGCTTCGTCGGCAGCGCTCCGAGTCCCAAGTGCCGCATCAGCCTCTCTGAGTCGGTCACTTGCGTGTTCCCCAAAGACCGTATTAAATTCGTCCTCGAGACGGTCGAAGAGCGGTGGTTTGGTATGTGTACTAGATATGGGGACAATACCGTCATCGCTCTCGGTGACAATTCGGAGCGTGAGATGGTGGAGGAGGGCTTTCACCATCTCGGGGAAATCGTCTGGCGTGTTCGGTACGTCCGCGGGATCTGGAGTGCGCCGATCTTCGGGTTGTTCGACCGTTCGAAGCCAGATTTCCTGTTTTAGTTGTTCTCGTGTTTGTTCGCTAATAGACAAGGCTTCGGCGATTGACTGGTCTATGTCTTCGGCGAGCGCTTCGATACAAATTCGATCGGCCCGTGCGGCTGATATTGCGTTCCGACAGCGTTCGAGGAGTGAATCCTCCGGGCACCCTGTATCGAATAACACATTGGGATCTATCGAAGCGCTTTGTTGATGGTGGTGATCGTAAAAAAACCCAGCAGCGGCGGATGGTGGCAGTAGTGCTGGGCCAATATAATACGGACTTCGAACGTCAAATACTCGCTGTTTGATGAACAGATTGTGCTGTTTTTGTACCTTCGTATCCACGTTACAGTTCGTCTCGATGTCTCGAAACCACGGTAACTTCCCGACATACCCGGCCTCCCACTTTCGCTCTGGTGTGAGACATAACATAAGGCCGTGGTAGATATCAGAATTTAGCGCAGCCAATAGCGTCCAGAGTGACGTTTCCTCTGAAAAAACCATATTACTGGCATGTCCGAAGAGGCCACCGCCTGGATAGTACCCAAACCGGCGGCCAGTCCGTTTAATATACGCCCATGTCAGTCCTTCTCTCCGGTAATAGTGTGTATTTTGAAACCGAGCTCCGGCGTATCGCTTGATTCGTCTCCCCCTATCAGTCCAGTCAATAACTTCATCCACAGCGGGGAGTACCCACACATCCCCTCCGGCATTTGTGAATGGCGGGAATTCCTCAGCCGGGGCTTCCCAATGCTTTCGCAGAAACCGATCGTTGTTACCGCTTGCGAGACCCTGTTTGACATCCGCAATAGCAGTGTCCGAATGCTCACGGCCAAGTTTTCGCTCAGTTGTATGCAGATGACGTATTGCTGGTGGCAGCGAATAGCATAGAGAACGGCCCGGGATGTCGTTGAACTGTGCAACTGGAATTTCAAAAAACCGCGTCACATCACTGGGTTGTTCGCGTTCGAAAAGGGTATGGAGATAGACGCGTTCTTTTTGTCCTTTTTCGACATCATGTAGTCGAATAAAATTGCCAAGCGTTTCTTGGCCAGACCCACTTCGAACGATCGTACCGGCTGTGCCGACCGTTGCATTATCCAAGATCCCGTAGCCGAACTCGGCCAGAAAATCAAATGACCCACTTGGTCCAATAAAATCGGCTCGAAACGGCTCTAATGTCTGATTAAATAAAAATGATCGAGGAACCAACATTCCGACTCGACCCGCGTTTCGAGTCAGTCGATCACATGCCTCGAAGAAATTCACATAATACTCAGTCATATATTCGTAGTGGTCAGTGACGTACGCTTGGACATCATCTGGCATCCGTCCACCCGATCCGTACGGAGGATTCATAAGCGAAACATCATATTTCTGAGTCAATACGATCAACAGGCTGAGAAAACTCCTGAGGTTCTGCTCGCCGAACGATTCTGATGTGCGCTCAGCGACGGCCTCGCGAAGCGCCTTGAAAAACGAGTTCAGTGACTGATGCGTCCCATCACTCCAATCTGAGAGTCCCGTTTGCCCGCTTTCGAATACCCCCTCAAGTGTCCCGCTCACGTCAAGTAGGCTCCCGAGTGCGTTCGTTTGCTGGAAGGTATCGATGATCTCTGCGAGCGCCTCACGAAGGTCACTACCCTCACCGGTAATGTCATCTAACACTTTTGTAGCCTCTTCTATCTCCGCCACGCGGGCGTCCGCACAGACGATGTCAACGGTGGGCATCTCGAAGTGGCCGTCTTCGTTTTCAGTACGCGTTCGGGCTTTGAGATACAAATTGAACGCCGAGAGCTGACACGAACGCAGGTCAATATCGACGCCATAGAGGTTGTGTTCAAGCACCTTCGCTGGGATCTCGGCTCGATCGAGATCGGTTTCAGCCCACCAGATGCGCTCTAGCACGTCGAACGCGTACAGAAGGAAATGACCGCTCCCGCAAGCGGGGTCGATGACCCGTAGTTCAGACGGATGATCGAACGCTGGAGCGTCGCCAGGTTCCTCGTCCGGAATAAGATACGTACAGAGTGCAGAAACGGTCGGACTGTCTGCTGGCGTGACCACGCGATTTTTGCGGTCCTCGGGGGTGAGCGCCGCTGGTTCAGGGACCGTCGACTCCTGTCCGGTCGCCTCGAGATAGAGCTTCCCGAGGCTGTTGTCCGTGAGCATTCGAACCACCCAGTGGGGCGTGTAGAACTGATTAGCAGGACCAACATCCCCGGGGTTGAGCGTATTTTTTGCATCGAGTGACTCGACGACAGGGCGGTTGTAGTACTCGTAAATCCATCCCAACACGTCGTCTGCCCGCCAAACCTCATTCGGAACCGAATCGAGCATCCCACAGAGTTCTTCGAAGGTGTCGTCGTCAGGATCGATCAGGCTGTACGCGGATGATCGATCGAACAGAATTTCGATCTCTTCGGCCAGCCGATCACACGCGTCGTGGTACGCCTGCAAAATTGCTTCATCCGCTAACAGAAACTCCTCGTAGACGAGTGTCTCCGCAGCCGGTGTCAAGCCGTTCGCTTTGAAGACGGTGACCTCCTCCGCAACAAACCCCCGCACCTCCATACATCGAAGCGCGGCTAACCGGTTGACGATCGTGTAGCCCACACCCGTAATGTACTGTGCAAACGCGTCCGCCCACGGTTCGTCGTCGACGGCTTCGAGTTCGATCGCCTCAGCGAGCGACGATGTGTCCTCGTCTAGGGCGTCCGTGTCAGCGGGCTCGGTGTCGAGGCCATGCTGTGTGAGCTGGAATCGGACGTTATCTTCGACGCGATCTCGCAGCTGGGTGACGACATGTTCGAGATGTTCGCGTTCGGCGCTGTCTAATTGAGCGTTCAGCTGGTCAGGAGTGCCGCCGGCCATGTGATACATCATAAAAACGACCGCTGCACTTGGCTGTTTCCTCTCTCAAAAGGAGTCAATAACTGGAATACCGACGGTCCCGAAGTCCGTCATCGCCTCGAGTTCGTCATTTACGTCACCGAGATCGACAGTCTTCGAGACGACTGCACTCGGATTGAGTTTGTCCGTCGCGACCATTCGGAAAATCTCGTCGTATCGCGTCGGTGGCATCCCAAGCGAACCGATGAATTCGATCTCCTGCATCACCATCGCATCTGTCGGCAATCCGACAACGCCCTCTTCGTCCTGTGTTGTAAGACCGATTTGAACGTGCTGGCCCCGAGTACCGAGACTCAAAACGGAGTTCCGGCAGGTCTCAGCGATACCAAGCGCGTCGACGCTGATGTCTGCACCGCCGCCGATCGTCTGTTGGACCGCTCCCGGGACATCGTCGTATTCGGCGGCGTTGACTGTCTCAACCGCACCGAGCTCCTCAGCCTTTCGCAGCTTCTCGTCGGTCAAGTCCACGGCGACCACGTTTGCACCAAGTGCATCGCCAATGTGGACCGCAGAGAGCCCGACACCGCCACAGCCGTGGACAACGAGCCAGTCGCCAGCTTCGACGTCTGCGCGGTGGGCCAGCGCGTGGAACGAGGTCATGAACCGACAGCCCAGCCCTGCCATGTCGACCGATGAGACGCCGTCGGGAAGTTCGACCAGGTTGTGGTCTGCGGCTGGCACGTGGAGTTCTTCGGCGAACGCCCCCTGCACCGGTTCGACGAACCCGAGTGGCATGACGTTCTCGCAGGTGTTCGAGTGCCCTCGACGACACTGCGGGCACGTGCCGTCTCCGAGATTGAACGGCACCGCGACGTGGTCGCCCTCATCAATATTTTCGACGTTTTCCCCGACCGCAATTACCCGGCCGGCTGGTTCGTGACCCAGAATCTGCCCCGGTTGCGGTTGGATACCGAGCCAGTCCCAGTCACCTTGCCACCCGTGCCAGTCCGATCGACAAATGCCACACGCATCGACTGCAACAACAGCCCCGTCAGGGGTGACATCGGGCGCGTCAACGTCGGTTATCTTGAGCGGTTCCCCGTGGCTTTCGAGTACTGCTGCTCGCATACACCGCTACTTTTCAATGAGAGTGCAAAATACTATCTATTACAATCATTATATAGCTTAAACAACATAACTAGGCATATTACCGATAGCGCTCGGGCACGTACTGTTCGAAGCGAGCGGGAACGTATCCAAACACGATCGGGGCAATGGCGGCCAGTTGGCGCCGAAGTATTACATAGCTCCCCCCAACCACGAGCAGCGCGAGCACGATCCACCGAAACGGCGGGGAGAGTACCACTACCAGTGGGAGCCCGAGAAACAACGCGAGTCCGAGATCCTCTGGAGCGCCATCGTACCGGATCACCCGTCTGGGCCGCCGCCACCGTCGCTTTACGTGATCATACACCGCGCGATCCGAGCCGCCTTCCCACGGTCGGAGTTCAAGCCCGCCACCAAATCGATCCATTTGACAGTGAACTGCTGCGCCAATCATTGCAAATGCGATCGCGACCGTCACCGGTGTCGGACGCACAACTGTCAAGATGAGCGCCGCCAGCGCGAGCAGTGGGTATATTGTCGGATAGTGAAGTGTTCGACGGTGGCCCGCGTACAGGTCTAGATCGGGGAATATGCCCCCAATGAGCCCGCCAGCTAATGCTGCCGCGGTGAACTCGGGGGCAACGAACGCGACTGGTGTCGCTATAGCCAACCCCACGATCGCGTGGGTTGGAAGCATCATACCGGTCTCTGGGCTTGAGACCCATATAAGCCCGACGACTCAGCCGACCGAACAGATTGGTTCTTGGGGGAAGTCACGTACTTATATTCGTATCTCTTTTGGTGAGTGTACATGGGCAAAAACGGCGGGCGTCGAACCGGGAAGAGCCCGGACAGAGGAGAAGACGATCTCCTCGCCCGACTCTTTCGAAGCGGGCGAACCAATGCACTCGTCTCGTGGGTCCTCGTTGGTATTCTCCTTACTGTACTGGGCGAAAGCGTCATTGACTTCGATCGCCAATGGATCGTGTTCGTTACCGCCACCGGGGCGATTGTGCTCCTGCCCCCGATCGCATACCGTGACTGGCGCGTGATGCTCCCGTGGGAAGTGCTCGTAATCGCGTTGTTTCCGATCCTCGTTCGCGGGCTTTTCGCCGGTGATGTCGGCACCTTCGCCACGTATTTCGCTGTTGCAGGACTCGCTCTTCTGGTCACTGTCGAACTCCACATGTTCACCACCGTCCGGCTGACCCACTGGTTTGCGGTCGCATTCGTCGTGATGGCGACGATGGCCGTCGTGGCGGTGTGGACAATACTGCGGTGGAACATGGACAACTTCCTCGGAACGAACTTTTTGACGACAAACGAGGCACTCATGATCGAGTGGATGTACGTGACCCTCGCTGGGCTCTCTGCAGGGGTGTTGTTCGACTCGTACTTCCGCCACCGCGGTAGACAGCTCCGTCGAGCGATTCGTCGGGTGGTCGGCGGATGACGCTGCTTCCACGGCCAAGGATCCACAATCAGCGTCGGCTGACCCGGTTGATGCAGGTGATCCTCCTTGCGATCGTCGCATACGGCGTGGTTTTCAGCCAGCCGAAGGCGATCACAAACGGTGGGATTGCGCTGTTGATTACATTTGTGCCGGCAATTTTGGAGCGGAACTACAACCTCCCACTTGACCCGTGGCTTGCGCTGTGGATCACAGTTGCCGTATTTCTCCACACTATGGGGTCTGCAGGGTTGTACGCCCGTATCGGCTGGTGGGATCACCTTACGCACGCGATGTCTGCCTCGCTTATTGCGGGGGCAGGGTACACGGTTGCCCGGGCGATCGATCTCCACAGCGACGACATCAATATCCCGAATCGGTTTGCATTCGTCTACATTCTCATTGTGGTTCTCGCCTTCGGCGTCATCTGGGAGTTGTTCGAGTTCGGGCTGGACATTGTTGCAAACGAAACTGGAATCACGATGCCGCTTGCCCAGCACGGACTCGATGACACGGTCCGTGATGTGATGTTCAATTCGGTTGGTGCGATCCTGGTTGCGATCTTCGGACAAGTCCACCTCCTCAGTTTGGCAGAGATTGTAAACATTAGTCTGTTCGCGAACGAGTAAGCACATCTAAATGGTCGGCTCATCTCACGAGCGACGCGTCGATCGTCGATCGCGAGACACGCAGCCGACCGCGGGTTTTTATTTGGCGATCGCCTCTTACTTTCATGCTCGGGTTGCAATTCTTCACCTGCGATCGCTGTGGGCTCGTCCACGCTGACGTCGACAACCCACCTCGCTGTGGCCGTTGTGACCACACCCGACTCACTGACATCACCGCTTCGACAGCCGCAGAACCATACTTTACCGATGCGATCGCCGATCGCCGGTAGATCGACTGCCAACCCCTAATCGTGGATCGATCGCGTCGCCGTTCAACGAACCATCTCACCGGGAAACAATCACAGCGAGGCTTCGGGAGACTTCTCGAACAGCATATCGCGGAACAGTTGGGTAAACAACGCGTTGTCGAATGACTCGACTACGGTCGTCCGTGGGCGACCGTCGGTCACGCTATCCTCGTCGACCATGCTGTATCCACGGGTCATCCCTTCACGCTCGTCGACGTCAACGTGGTAGTGGCCGGTCGACTCGATCAGCTCCGGCTCGACGAGGGCGGCTGCGAGTGCTGAATCTGGCTGGGTTGTCTGGTCCGCGCCGAGCGTCTCGCGGTTGAACTCTCGAACTGACTGTGCAATCTCAACAAAGAAGTCCCGGAGTTCGGTCTTGGGGCCTGTCTCGAAGGAGGCGAGCGTTTCCGCGTCGAATCCGGTGTCTCGAACCGTTAGCCCCCAATCGAAGAGGGTGACGTCGAGTTCGTTCATCACCACCTTGGCCGCGTCCGGATCGACCCAGAAATTGTACTCCGCGGCCGGAGTCACGTTTCCAAGGCAGTTGACATTACCACCCATGACCCAGACCTCGTCGAGAAGTTCGTTGAGCTCCGGCTCCTGTCGGAGCGCGAGTGCGACATTTGTCAGTGGAGCAATACACACGAGTGTGATTTCGCCTGGGTGTTCTCGGGCGGTCTCGACGATGTACTCGACGGCGTGTCGATCGCCGGAGGGGATTCCTGTCTCAGGAAACAACTCGCCGCCGAGTCCGCCCTCACCGTGGACGTAGTCCGCGAACGTGTGTTCTTTGAGCAAGGGCTGACGCGCGCCCTCGTAGACGGTCGCGTCGCAGTCGGTCAACGAAAGCGTGTGCTTCGCGTTCTCGACCTGATAGTCGAATTCGACGTTGCCCGCACAGATCGTCACACCCTCGATGTCGATCCGATCGGCGGTCGCGAGCATCAACAGTGCCTGGGTGTCGTCGCCGGCGGTGTCGGTGTCGACGATCACGCGCCGGGGAGATGACTCCGTTACCATGCTCTTTTAATTCACGCGGACGCTGATAACGGCTGTTGTTGGACCGATATCGTGGCCACCCGGGGCCGGAGGCGGTCGATGCCACGAGGTCGAAAGGATCACGTCTGTGAAACACGTACCAGTTGGCGTGAGCACTCCCGCATCAGTCCTCGTGTACGACGGCCGCAAAGATGCGTTTCGGACCGTCGTCGATCTATTGACTCGTGATATGGGGGACCTCGTTGCGGCCCCCTGGGAATCCGCACGCATCCAGCGATTTTTGGAGGCGCAGTTTGGCGATCGGCCCTTCGTCTTCTTGCTTGTCGAAGAAAACTCCGTTCACGCAGGAGAGACAGCCGTCCGACGCGCACTTGATGCCCGCGGACTAGATCCGACGATCGCACGCACCTTCGAACGGCTCTATCCAAAAATTGCGGATCCGTTCGGCCGGGTGGTCCACGGCGAAGCGCCAGCGGATATCCACGGGACGTTCGAACTCACCCCTGCCGCACGCGAACACATCGACCCAATCCGGCGGCGACAATAAGTCCCCCTCAATCACGGCCTATCGTGCTCATCGGTCTCATCGGAGATAGTGACACCGAGTTCCAAGAGTGCAGTGCGAACCGACGTTTCGATCGGCGTTTGTTCGATCGGGACGACCGACTGGAGATCGGCGTCGGGATCGACTGTGACTGGTGTCCGCATACTCTCAGCTAGCACACGGGCGATTGCAAACGGCACCTCAGTCGTGAGTCGCAGCCAGTACGACGAGAGCCGCGGCGTTAGTACGGGTACCGGAAAGATCCGGATGTTTCGGCCCTTGACCGTAGCAGTTAGCCGTAGCAGTGATTCGTAGGTCCACGTCGAGGGGCCGCCGATGTCGTACGTGTTTCCACGAGTTTCTGGCACATCGAGCACGCCGACGAGGTACGCGATCGTGTCGGCGATCGCGATCGGCTGACACGGGGTTCGGACCCACTGTGGGACCATCATTATTGGAAGGCGATCGGTCAGATCGTGGAGAATTCGGAAGCTCGCACTCTCGGCTCCGATGATGACCGCCGCTCGGAGGACAGTCAGATCGTAGCTCCCTGACGCGAGGATCGACTCAACCTCTCGACGCGACTCAAGATGCGGGGAAAGCCCGCCACCGTCGCCGCTGATACCACTCAGATAGATCACGCGATCGACGCCCGCCTCGTCGGCGAGTTCGCGGAACCGTTCGGCGTAGGTCCGATCGCGCTCCGCGAAGTTCGACGCAGTCAGCGAGTGAATCAGATAATACGCCACGTCGACATCCGCACAGAGTCCCGCAAGCGAAGCAGGGTCGCCTAGATCGCCGTCAAACGCCTCAACGCCCGCAGGGAACGACGCCTCGCTTGCGCTCCGGGAGAACGCGACGACGTCGTGGCCGGCTTCCGCAAAATGATCAACCAGCCGCCGACCAACAAAGCCCGTCGCACCGACGATAAGAACACGCATGTCCGTCTATACGCACGCTGAACTGAATACTATTCTCCCTGAAATCGGCTTCACATATCGGTCCGGTTGGTCGCCCCTGTGTTGTCCACGTCTGCTGCTGTTTTCTATCCGCGCGTGCCTATTCGGCGAGCCGTTGGTTGCGATCCCGTTTTCACGTTCGTTCGCGTACACGTGGTATGTCATCTCCTGCAGGCGCTAGACGACGCGCTGGCGAACGCTGTGTCACGCTCGCGGATCGCGTCGACGCCGCCGCTGCCGAATCGATCGCCGTCCGATCGCCCCCGACAGACGAGGTGATCGCGCAGGTTCCAGACTGTTCGCGCGACGATGTCGAGACGATAGTCGATCGCGCCCGCGCTGCCCAGACTACGTGGACCGAGTGGCCAGTGGAAAAACGGGTTGCCGTTCTCGATCGGTTCTGTGATAGCCTCCTCGAACATCGCCGCGATCTCCTCGATTTGATCCAGCTTGAGACGGGTAAACCGCGACACAATGCCGTCGAAGAGCTATTAGATGCGGTTGGGACCTGTACGTACTATGTCGACACTGCCCCGAAACTCGTCGAATCCGAACGCCGATCGGGAGCGTTTCCAGCGATTACTGACGCGCGGGTTCACTACGAACCCGTCGGCGTCGTCGGTGTCATCTCGCCGTGGAACTATCCGTTTAACCTCTCGTTGACCGATGCGATCCCGGCGCTTGCTGCGGGTAACGCGGTCGTTTGCAAGCCAGACGAACGAACGCCGT
This sequence comes from Halalkalirubrum salinum, assembly GCF_005543295.1. Classification (GTDB taxonomy): domain Archaea; phylum Halobacteriota; class Halobacteria; order Halobacteriales; family Haloferacaceae; genus Halalkalirubrum; species Halalkalirubrum salinum. The sequence continues at coordinate 107,257 of NZ_SRSG01000008.1, read as the reverse complement.
TTGCGACGCTCTTTGCGGCGTCGCTGTTGGAGGCCGCAGGTGCGCCCCCAGGGCTGTTTGCAGTCGCGACCGGTCGGGGTGAAACGACCGGACCGGCGCTCGTCGACGCCGTCGATCATATCTCCTTTACTGGCGGCACTGAGACCGGGCGGGCAGTCGCCGAGCGAGCCGGTCAGAATCTCATTGACTGTTCGCTCGAACTCGGCGGGAAGAACCCATTTATTGTTCTCGACGACGCCAATATCTCCGCGGCGGTCCGGGGCGCAGTCGCCGGCGCGTTTGCCAACGCCGGTCAGCTCTGTTTGGCTCCCGAACGGATCTACGTCCACGAGTCAGTGTACGAACCGTTCCTCGCAGAACTGTGCTCGGCGACCGAATCGCTCTCGATCGGTTTCGAGTTTGGATACGGGCCCGACGTTGGATCCATGATCGACGGCGATCACGTCGATCGGGTCGACGGCTACGTTCAAGAAGCGATCGACGACGGGGCATCGTGTCACGTTGGCGGCCGTCGACGCCCTGACGTTGGACCGCATTTCTACGAACCGACGATTCTCACGGGTGTCGATCCCGACTCCCGGATCGCCTGTGAAGAGACCTTTGGCCCGGTGGTTTCGGTGACACCCGTCAAAGACGCCGCCACAGCGATCGATATGGCCACGAACACAACATACGGGCTGAACGGCAGCGTCTGGACGACAGATCTCGGCCGTGGCCGGCACGTCGCTACGTCGCTCGACTGCGGAACCGTTTGTATCAATGACCCGTATCTGGTCGGGTGGGCAGCGCTGGACGCGCCGATGGGCGGCGTGGGTGACTCCGGGCTCGGCCGACGGCACGGGCCAGAAGGGCTTCGGCGGTACCTCGAGTCACGGACGATCGCAACCTCCCGGATCGGACCATTCGTCTCGCCGTCGATCGTTCCGATGGGACTGTACGCCCGGGCACTCGTCGGATCAGCCCGCCTCCAACGAAGACTGACACGGCTGAAACGGCGGCTCTCACCCCGCTGATCAACCCGAATGTCGATCGCTCGAATGTGCTGTGAAAGACAGTGTCAGACTATGATCACAATTTTTATCCCTCGCGCCGATCACTCGGTATGTTCCCCGAAACGATTGAGACGGATCGCCTCCGGCTTGCACAGTTCTGTCAGGATCGTGTCTCTCCAAGTGAGTTCTACGCGGTCGCTGGACGCGGCCAGACGGAGACGATCGACGAGGAGACCCAATACGTCTCCTGGAGCCCCCACGAACACCCAAAAGAATCTGCTGACGTGCTCGCCTCCTTCGAGGAGGCGTGGGACGAGGGCGAGTCGGCAACGTATGCGATCTATCTGCGAGAAGGAGAGCCCGGTTCGGGCGAACTCGCCGGCAATACCGGCCTCAATCTGCACTGGGAGACCCAGCGTGCGGAACTGGGGATCTGGCTCCGAAAGCCGTTCTGGGGGCGTGGCTACTCCGGCGAGCGTGCAGCCGCGTTGCTGGAGGTAGCGTTCGATCGCCTCGATCTCGAGGTCGTTTCGGTTGCACACGTCCCCGAAAACGACAACTCTCAGCGGGCGATCGAGCGATACGTCGATCGGTTCGGCGGTCGCAGGGAGGGCCGCCTGCGCAACGAACTCCGCGACAGCGACGGACGGGTTCACGACGTCGTCAGGTACTCGATCTCGTGTGATGAGTGGGCAAGCGCACGGTCCGATTCCGGGCCCAGTCGGTGAATCGCGGCATCAGTTCTAGCAGCCCATCTCGTAACTCATAAATACTGCAGCCTAAGTTTTCAGCACACGATGGACCGTAATTCCCGATCAATTGTCGTATTTACCAGCGTCTCCCATGCGATGGTCCACACGTATGAACTGTCGATACCGATTCTCGTCGCCATCTGGCTCGTCGAATTTCCTGTCTCCACGGCGGTCCTCGGGGCTGTCGTTTCGATCGGCTACGCACTGTTCGGGATTGGTGCGCTGCCGGGCGGTATTCTCACCGATCGGTTCGGCTCCCGGACGCTCATCGTGGGCTGTCTGATCGGCATGGGACTGTCGTTTCTATTCTTGAGCTTCGCTACTGGCATTCTCACAATTGCGTTTGCGCTCGCGGTCTGGGGCATGGCTGCCAGCGTCTACCATCCCGCAGGCCTCTCGCTCATTTCAAAGGGCGTTGACAACCGCGGTTCGGCGTTTGCCTATCACGGCATGGCTGGCAACATCGGGATTGCCTTCGGCCCGCTGGTTACGGCCCTCTTGTTGCTCACCTTAGACTGGCGAATGGCCACACGACTGCTCGCGGTGCCGACCGCTATAGTGATCGGCTACGCACTGACCGTCGAGTTCGATGAAACCGCCGCAGTAAGCGTCGACGGCGGGACCGATCGGTCCGAATCGACGACAGACTCTGATACGATGTCACTGTTCCGGTTCATCACCGACAGCCGGGCACTGTTCACGACAGGGTTCGCGTTGGCGATGGTGATCGTGATGATGAACGGACTGTTCTACCGTGGCATGCTCACGTTCCTCCCTGACGTGCTGGATCAGTTCCTTCCACCAATCCAGGACTACATCCAACTGTTCGATCCTGACAGTCCCATCGCCGAGGAGTTCACCCTCTCTTCGTACGTCTATGTTGGCCTTCTGACGATCGGCATTAGTGGTCAGTACGTTGGGGGGAAGTTGTCTGATCGAATTTCATCGACGACCGGGTTAGCGATCGTCTTCGGCGCACTTGTCGTGGTGGCTATTGCGTTCGTTCCAGCGGCTCGGGGTGGATTGTCGACGCTTTTGATTGTGAGCGCCTTGCTCGGTTTCTTTTTATTTGCGCTCCAGCCGCTATACCAAGCGACGATCGCCGACCACAGCCCGCCAGGCGATCGTGGTCTATCCTACGGGTACACCTATCTCATGTCCTTTGGAATCGGGGCCGCTGGTGCCGCGATCGCGGGGCTCCTGTTGTCTGTGACCACGACTGACGGGACATTCCTCGCACTTGCGGTGTTCCCCGCATTGGGGAGCCTCTTTGCAATTACGCTCAGCCGACGAGATCGAACACGCAAGTCGAAGAGCACATAAACAAACCAGCGTGCAAACTGTTATTCCGGTTGGCTCTGCTGGTTCCTCAAGACTCGAGAGGAATGGATTCGAATCGGGTTCGCTCGTTTGCAGACCGAGGTCGGCGGTCGTACTCTATCGTGAGATCGGTCAGTGCCAGTTCAAGATTGCGCTTGTTGGCCTTCCAGGCGGCATCAAAGAGATCGCCCACGACAGGGACAATTCCACCAACCACATCTACGGAAATGTTCGCGATCATTTTGAGCAGCGTTGTGTAGGACACCCCGAGACGGGCCGCCTCAACCACGATGTACAGCGAGAGGCCGCCGGTGAGTACGTCCCCTGCCCCTGGCAGAATACCGAGGATCGGATCGATACCGATACGATAGTCTGTCCCCGGAACGCGCAGTCCCTCATCAAGAACGTACGCTACGAGTTGCATACGCTTGACCGCTGCTTGGTCAACTGACTCCGGGAGGTCCCCTAGCCGTTTGTCGAACTCGGTCAGGATCTCGCTTTCTTGTGCACCCGCCATAGGTTTTGTACGCGACCCGGTCGGATAACCGTGGTGACCGATGAGCGATCGGCTACTGACCCTATCCGTGATATTGCGGTACTGTCGTATGTATCACCTGTTACAACAGTTGTGTATGAAGTGTCTCCAGCCAGCAAGTCACTCATTCGGAGGACAACTGCGTACTGGCAGGGGCAGGCTCTACGTATTTTTGTTCGCACACAAAACTACAATGTATGACGATCGATCCGGACGACACTGTTCGTGTGTGGCTTGTTGAGCGGACATACTCCGACGATGAACAGAACCTGATTATCCTTACATACGCCACTACCGACGGGGAGCGGTACTTCCGCAAGGAACGGGCACTCACCTCATTTAGTGACGTTCGAGACACGACTGCGGCTGTCGACGCTGATCCAGCCAACCTCGGTACGGTGGACACCGCTGCTCTCCAGGACCAGTATGCCACAGAAGCCCGACGTATGGAGGAAAAGCACGATCCCGATGATGTTATCTAATTATAATGTCTGACCAATGTGCTTGGACTATCTAGTTCAGGGTGTTTGCAAAGCGAGCAGATCGTCGTGCGTGGTGCTTGCGCCACTCGCAGACCTGCTCAGCATTTTCGAGGTGGAGCCCCCGACCTCAAGGAGCGAACGGAGTGAGCGAGTAGGTCGGGGAGGAAACAGACATGGGAAGACACAACCGCCACACTGCGCCCGACCGACTCCCAAGCGTATAAATACCGTGGGGTACCCTCTGAAACTATGGGCGTGCGTCGAACCGCCGTCGTGAAACTCGCTGTTTCCGACGAGCAACGCGACGCACTCCACCGAACCGCCGAACAATACCTGTACTGCGCGAACCGAACCGCCGACTACTGTTGGTCCGACACCTCCTACACTGAGTGTAAGACCAACAAGCGAGAGGTTCGTGACGCGCTCTACGCCGAACTTCGAGAGGAGACAGGCCTACAGGCCCAACTTGTCCAAGCCGCTATCAAACGCGCTGTCGAAGCCGTCAAAGCATGTGTCGAACGGTGGAAAAAGGGACAGCACGTCTCTCAACCGACTTTCACCGCCGAAACGATGGACTACGACACGCGGAGCGCGACCTTCTACCGGAACAAGGTGTCACTGGCAACTGTTGAGGGCCGAGTCGAACCGTCGTTTGTTCTCCCGGCAGACAGTCCGACACCCTACGAGCGGTACGTACTCTCCGAGAACTACGAGTTCCGCGAGAGTGCGCTTCGGTACGACGCGACCACTGATGAGTTCTACCTCAACATTTCGACGCGGCGGACACACAGTGACGATAGGGTTTCGGAAGATACCGGGCACTCCGACCAAACGGTCCTCGGTATCGACCTCGGCGTCAACAGCCTTGCTGTGTCCTCAACCGGCACGTTTTGGCAAGGGGACGACTACGACCACTGGTGTCGTGAGTTCGAGAAGCGACGTGGCGAGATGCAACGGCGCGGCACGCAGGCCGCACACAAGGCCCTGCTTCGCCTCGGCAAGCGTGAAGAAGCGTGGCGAAAACAGTACATCCACACGACCGCCAACGAGCTCGTCTCGGAAGCCGTCGAACACGACTGCGACGTAATCGCGTTCGAGGACTTGAGCGACATTCGAGAGCGGCTTCCACACGCGAAGTGGCACCACGTCTGGGCGTTCCGACGCCTGTTTGAGTACGTCTCCTACAAAGCCCCTGAACAGGGAGTCTCCGTGAAGCAGGTTGAGCCGAACCACACATCCCAACGCTGTTCTCGAACAGACTGTGGGTTCACGCACGACGGCAACCGCCACGGCGAACACTTCGAGTGCCAGAAGTGTGGGTATGAAGTGAACGCGGATTACAACGCCGCAAAGAATATTGGCGTGCGGTACGCCCGGAAGCGACAACACAAACTCCGCTCCTCGCACAAGTCGGGGAGCGGAGACGCACAAGTAGACGTGCGTGTGAATGGTGGGACGTTGAACGGTGAGAGTCACCAGCCTATTGCTGGCGACTGATTGCCGGGAGTCCACATCAAAGCCCTAACCTCAACGAGCGAACCCCGTATGGGGTGAGCGAAGTAGGGTAGGGTAGTTTACAAGCGGTAGATGTCGATCGTGATGCGGTTTGGAAGAACGAGCGATCGACCGAACCAAGCGATAGATGGACGAACTCCTGCTGAGGAGGTGCTGAACTACACAGTACCCTGATAAAAAATCGATAGCCTAAGTAACATGTAGCACATAGAAAACTTATCGAATTACTCGATGTGATATTACGTGCCAACAGGACTCAAACGTGACTTAGGGCTGTTTTCAACAATGGCGATCGCCATCGGTGCGATGGTCGGAGCGGGTATATTCATTTTGCCGGGCGTGGCGTTCATGACTGTCGATGGACCGGCGGTCGTTTTGGCCTTCCTCATCGCCGGCATACTGATTCTTCCCGCTGCGTTCAGCGCCTCCGAGATGGCGACAGCCATGCCGGAGGACGGTGGTTCGTACGTGTACGTCGAGCGGGGAATGGGGCCGCTTCTGGGCACTATTGCCGGAGTTGGCAACTGGTTCATGCTCTCGTTCAAGGGCGCGCTGGCGCTCGTCGGTGGCGTTCCGTATCTCGTATTCGTCGCGCCGGGAATCGCCGAGTACATCCTTCCGCTCGCGGTGATGCTGGCGATTTTCTTCACCGTGATAAACATCGTGAGTGCCAAAAGCGCCGGTAGTCTCCAGTTCGTGATCGTCGGCGTAATGATTGCGGTGCTCGGTTACTTCATTGTGGGGGGTGTTCCCAGTATCGTTCCCGAACAGACCGCAGGGGCGCTGAACCTCGGAAGCGGTGGACTCCTCGCGGCAATCGCGCTCGTGTTTATCTCGTATGCTGGAGTGATCAAGATCGCAGCCGTCGCCGAGGAGGTGAAAGATCCTGGAAAGACGATCCCGCGGGCGATGATCGGGTCGCTTGTGCTCACAACCCTCCTGTACGTTGCAGTTGTGTACGTCGCGATCGGCATCGTCGATATTCCGGCTGCGATCGAGGCGGGGCAGCTCCAGTCGGACGGCGAGGGTCCGATTATGGGGCTCGCCGCCGAACAGGCGCTTGGTCCGATCGGCACAGCTGCTGTCGTCGCCGCGGCACTGTTGGCGCTCGCTTCGACCGCCAATGCCGGCTTGTTGTCCGCTTCGCGATTTCCGTTCGCGATGGCACGTGATGGACTCGCGCCGTCGGCCTTCGAGCGAGTCAGCGACCGGTTCAATACGCCTGTCCTCGCCGTTTCGCTGTCGGGCGGGATCATCATCCTATTGATCATCTTTCTCCCGATCGACCAGGTGGCGAAGTTTGGGAGTGCGTTTCAGATTATCGTCTTCATTCTGGTGAACGTTGCACTCATCGGATTCCGCGAGGGTGCAGTCGAAGATTACGATCCCGTGTTCACTTCCCCGCTGTACCCGTGGATGCAGATATTCGGGATCGCAAGTGGGCTCATCGTCCTCACGCAAGTGGGATTCGTCCCATTCGCAGGCGCGGTCTTCATCACCGCGGTGTCGATTGTGTACTTCTACCTCTACGTTCGGCCGAAGACGGACCGTGAAGGTGCGGCCCGCACGGGCGTCCGCAAAAACGTTGGTGAGGCCGCACTCAAACAGACGAAAGACCTGTTCGCCGAACAACGGCAGTACGACACGCTGGTTGTGGTGACCGACGACACCCCAACGGAGACGAGCGCCCACATGCTCCGTCTCGCGGTCGAGCTCTCCGATTCCCTTCGGGGTGATATCACCGTCGGGATGTTTAAAGAGATCCCAAACCGGGCGTTCACCGCAGGCGACACCACCTCACCGCGCGTCGACCCGCCCGATTGGGCGGTGAATGCGACAGCGCTCCCTATCAGCGTGGACGTTGCCGAGCGTCCTGACGGCGGGCCAGCGTATGCCCGCCGACACGACGACCGCCGGGACGCTGGCGAACGTCAGCTTCCGTGAGATCAAAACCGAGGATATTGATCGCGCGGTCGTGGAGTACGCCTCTTTCCAGGAGAAGGACTTCATTATGCTTGAACGCCGAGTCGAAGAACTCTACGAGCTGTATGGCGGAGGGCTCAACAGACACGTACTGAAAAACGCGCCGTGTGGCGTGTTGCTCGTCGAAGACCGCGGGTTCGAGGGCGTCGACGAGATCGCAGTGGCGACGAACAGTGGGACGTACGACCCGGTGAAACTACTCGTCGCTAACGCGATCGCCGAAGAGACCGGTGCAACGCTGACGTTACTTCAGACCGTTCCGGTAGACGCCTCGGACGAACGTCGCGCCGTTATCCAGGAGTACCATGATAACCTCCGTCGGATACTTACCGTGGTTGCGGACTCGCGGGTCTTAGAGACCGACGATCGAGTCGAGGGACTCTCGCGGTTCGCGGAATCGGCAGACCTGCTCGTCACCACGACCCAGCGTCGCGGGATACAGGGGATGGTATTTGGCCGCCCCGGCGACCGGCTCGTCGACAGGGTTGACTGCACCGCCCTGATGGTGCAGCCACCAGACGCACGGAAATCCGGGCTTATCCAGCGCGTACTCATCGACCGACTGTTCAACAAATAGCCGGAGATTCGAGAGCAGGACTACCGACTTCGATACTTTCCGGCTGGCCATGAGCAAGGGCACGAGCATACTTTTCAAGAAACGCAATTTTATATCGCGACATATCATTTACTATTTATTCTCACGTGTTGATGAGCGGCACGAGGGGCCCAGACCGATCGAGCCGTCTTTGATTACCCGTGTTATCTCCATGTGACGGGGATTTCGCCGTACATAGTGACGCTGGAGACCCGTGTTCCTCATACTTTATCATGAACTATCGGCTATTACTCGGTATGCAAGTACACCGAGTAGCAAAGCGCACGCTCGCCAGCGCGATCGCCTTGATCGTCGCACCGTTGCTTGGTGGCGATCGTACTGGATACGCTCAAAACGCCAGATTGCCAGTGGCTACGGACAGATGAGCGCCATTCTCGCCCCCCTCAAGAGTGGTCGCAGACGAACGCGACGCTCGGATAGCTACCGATGACACGAACTAGCTGGATTCACACAGACGGGCCGTCCCGTCGACGCTTGCTAACAACGATCGGATCGTCGCTATCGATCGCGGCCACTACTGCACTCGCAGGCTGCCAGGGCCTTCCGTTCGGACCAGGTTCGAACGCAGCGTATTATCACGCATCTGGATCAGTCTCCGATGTAGACTACGATGCGGTCATGAACGCAGCGCAGGATTCGGGGTACACTATCGACGAACCGTACTATGTCGGAACCAAAGATCCCAGTAGCGGGTTCCATCCTGCCGGTATTGCTGATCTCGACGACCAACTTGGTCCAGCGTACCGGGTGTTGGCGGTCACGTTCTTTTATACCCAACTCGTCTTTCTCGAACTCTGGTTCACAGCTGAAGCCGAATCAGTGACCGGATCGGTCTTCGATGACCGCACCATGGCTGAAGAATTCGATATTACGAGCTTACCACCTGACGAATGGTTACTCCCGCGATTGACCCTTGCCTTCGATATGGAGGACGACCAGGCACACGAATACGTCGACACACTCAAAGACGCGATCAACGAAGGGACGGACGCTCCCTCGGTTGGGATTACCGAGGAACCAACGTTTCCCCGAACCTATGAATCGCTAACGAGCGAGGCGACCGAGAGTAGCGGATCGGAAACCCATGGAGATGGCTGGTACAAAGTAACCTTTACTCAGGAGAGCACTCGGCTGGCAACCGTTGACTTCGTCGTCCAGAGTATGAAGATCATTCACCGGCGTGGCGAGCACACCTATACAGTCAAACTTGATCGCCTGAACGGATTCAATCTCAGGATCGAACTCCCGCCGCAGGAGGAAATCCCCGAAGACGAGTATCGGGGCGTGTTCCGACAGCTGTTCTCCGATGTCGGACTGCCACCCGAGGCGATCGATTCCCTCACGTTCGAGTATACGCCAACTATCTGGTGACACCCACGGTTGCGGAAGCGATCGTCCTCTGGCGGTTCACGCCACTGAACTGTCGATTCCGTTGATTTTGATGAAGCCGTAGCCGCACTCGGTGCATCGCCATTTAGTCTTCTCACCGAGATGTAGTTCCGTGCTCGCCGATCGATAAAACGTGGCTTCCTCACCACACTCCGGGCAGTCGTGGTTAATCTCCAGCGCCATATTTGCAAATCCCGTGGCAAGGCTGTTTAACATATTGTTTTCCGCTGATCGCTCCTCACCGATCGTGTCCATCAATCAGCCCACGTTGTACAGTATAAACCGTATACCAATATATGAATTTGTTTGACCGCCCCGAACCCCGCCGAAAGCAAGCGTACGATGGCGGTTGTCCAGTAGTACCGACGATGCGGCCATTCGTACGGGTGAGGCGACCCTGGACGCTACGTCAGCCGTACTGTGACTGGTTGACATCGAGTTTAAGTGTGACTGGCTGACTTCGACCGTAAGATGACTGGCTGAGAACGATCGACCGCGCAGAACGGGTTGCCGTTGTGTGCAGCAGCGAATATTTTATTAATTTAGATAGAATAGTTACTATTGTACAATAATGACTGTCGATCACACCGATCAACCCGGAGCATCATACGCGGGTGGAACTGTCTTTGAGCAAGTAGTCGGGGTTGGTGGCGTAGCGATACTCGTCATTCTATCCGGGCTTGCGCTTGCAACTGGCGTGACGCTAAAACTAATCGCCATCTCGTGGGTGGCGTTCGCAGCAATGGCGCTTGGAGCGCCACTGGGTGCCCGCTCGGCGCACTCGGCGACCCCCGTAGAGACCGTCTGGGGGTACGGACTTGCGAGCGGAGCGATGGTGGCGAGCACAGCGCTATTTCTCGTCCCGCAAGCGCTCGGCCAACACGGACAGTTTGGTAGCCTCGGACTCGCAGCTGGGTTCCTTGCAGGGTATGCAGGCCACGCTGTCGGTCACAGGCTGTCCCATCTTGCGCTCCCCGTCGATCATACGGCCGCAGAGCTGACCGCACATGCGCTGGCGGCCGGTGCAATCATCGGCGCGATATACACTGCAATGCCGTCTTTGACATCAATTCTCGGCGTCGCGCTGGTTTCGCACAAGGCGCCGGCAGGATACGCTGCTGCTCGCCGGCTGGCCGAAGACGGTCGCAGCGCGATCACACTCTTGCTCCCCGCTGCAGCCGTTGGGCTGATCGCGCTTCCGGTCGGCATCGTCGGGTTTACCCCGGCACCGATGCTCAGAGGATTGCTCTTCGGGGTCGCTGCCGGAGTCTTCCTGCATGTCTCAGTTGACCTACTCCCCGAGTGCAGTGCTGGCAGCGATAGTTGCCCTGTAGAAGCTGCTGCCGGCAGTGACGCTCACCAGCGACATGATCGGCTGCGTACGCACGCCGCAGCAAGCGCGGTTACCGGCGGGGCTGCTGTCGCGCTCGCTTGGGCAATCGTTGTCGGCTGAGTCTGCCTGATCGGTAGCCAGAGACCGGCCTAAGGAATTAATTGGCTTCTCTTGTCAGGGCGAACTGGGGCTTGCATTCCCAAAGACTCATTTACGATCCAATCATTTAATGTTGCATGGCGTGTACAATATACACACGTAGTTTTCGCCCAGGTATCAACATATCTATGATAGACGCCATGGTGGGTCGATCGACAGAGCTGTCCGCAGCCCGGAGGCGAGCGCGATGATCGCCGACGCGCTCCGGAAGCTGAAGTCGAACTTGCTGTACGTGGTACTCATCTCGCTCGTCACCGGGCTGCTTTTCGGCCAGGTTGTTGGAACGGACACGAAGGGACTGTTGCAAGCAGCCGTTGTGCCCATTCTCTTTTTGATGATCTACCCGATGATGATCAATATTGACCTCCAGGAGGTCATTAACGTCCGAAAACACGCCAAGGCAGTCGGCCTCACCCTGTTTGTCAACTTCGGCCTTTCGCCGCTCTTAGCAGTTGGACTCGCACAGGTGTTTTTCGGCGGCGACGCGGAGTACGCAATCGGCCTCTACTTTATTGCGCTAATTCCGACTTCGGGGATGACCGCTGCTTGGACCGGACTCGCTGGTGGTGATCTAGAGACCGCACTGGTCGCGATGGCGGTCAACCTACTCGCAGCGGTTGCAATCCTGCCAGCATACCTCTCTGTGTTGATGCCCGCGAGCGTCGGGTTTGATCCGACTGCGCTGTATCAACAACTCGCGCAGGTTGTCATTGTGCCTATGATCGCGGGTAACCTAACCCGTCGTGGCCTGCTCCGGCGGTACGGCCCTGACGGGTTCAAACGGCTCAAGCCCACCTTCGGCGGGCTTTCGTCGCTCGGCGTGATGCTTATCGTCTTTGTCGCGATGGCGCTGCGATCGACGCAGATACTCGCTGATCCCTTTGCGTCGGCCCTCACAGTCGTTCCCCTCGTCGGCTTTTACGTTGGTATCCTACTCGCAGGGAGCGTGCTGGGAAGGGTGCTGTTGGACACCGAGCGGGCAATCGCACTCGTCTACGCCACGAGCATGCGCAATCTCTCTATTGCCCTGGCGATCGTCGTTGCCGCAGACACTGTTCCTGCCGCCGCTGTGCTGCCGATCGCGCTAGCGTACGTGATTCAGCCCCCTCTCGGTGCCGTGTATGTTCACTACCGACGTGACATCGTTGCAGAAGGGCTCTCGATCCGGGAGGCCGTCAGCCGGATCGTGAGCAATCGTGGGTAAGTCTTCGCTGCAGACGGCCTCGTGTCAATCAAGATGGTTGGGCTGAAGAACCAGCCGATGGCGTCGTACGGCGATTCCTAACTACTGATTTTAGTGGGTCGATACAGTAGGATAGACCAATTATCTGTTACAGCGTCTGCGCGTGAAATAGGCTGTCTGTGCGAATAGAAAGGAAATTAAGCATCTTAGCCGATTTACGTGGTAACGGCCATTCCAACTGCGGCCACGGCACATACCTATGCTCGGAGAATACGACTTAGTCATCGTCGGCGGCGGCATAAGCGGTGCATCGTTGCTATACACGGTCTCGCAGTTCACTGACATCGATCGCATCGCGTTGATCGAAAAAGAAGACGAGATCGCAGCGATCAATTCCCACCGAACCAACAACTCCCAGACGCTGCACTTCGGGGACATCGAGACGAACTACACTCTCGAAAAGGCAGAGGAAGTAAAAGAGGGCGCAGAGCTGTTGGCGGGGTATCTCGAAAACGTCGACCCCGATCGCGAGATGCACGCAAAGCGGAGCAAAATGGTGCTCGCGGTCGGCGACGAGGAGGTCGAGAAGCTCGAACGCCGCTACGACGACGAGGGCTTCGATGAGTTGTTCCCGAAGCTTCAGGCGATCGGTCGCGAAGAGATCGCCGAACTCGAACCCGCCGTCGTTGAGGGGCGCGACCCTGACACCAAACTGCTCGCGCTACAGACGCCCGACGGTTACGTCGTCGACTACGGGGCGACCGCCAAGTCGTTCATCGAGGAGGCCGAACGGAGCGATCGGGTCAGCGTCTTCACAGGCACAACGGTCGAAGCAATCGAGCGGACAGACGACGGCTACGTAATCGATACCGACGACGGCTGGGCAGATGCCAACGCTGCCGTCGTCGCTGCGGGCTCACACAGCCTCCAGATTGCCAAGCGGCTTGGCTACGGCGAGCACTTATCGTTGCTCCCAGTCGCGGGGAGTTTCTTCCTCGGGCGCGATATGCTCAACGGCAAAGTGTACACGCTGCAGATGAAGAAACTCCCATTCGCAGCGGTCCACGGCGACGCGGACGTCCACGACAGCGCGGTTACCCGCTTCGGGCCGACCGCGAAGCTCGTTCCCGCGCTCGAACGTGGTCGCCTCTCAACGGTCGGAGACTTCTTCGACGTGTTCGGACTCAACTCCGATTCAGTTCTCAGCTACGCGAACATCTTGGCCGATCGAATCTTGCTGCCATACGTGCTCAAGAACCTCGTCTACGACGTTCCCGAGGTTGGCAGGCGTGCGTTCCTCCCGCACGTACAGAAGGTGGTACCGAGCGCAGAGCTCGCAGATATCGAACGCGCGAAGGGCTACGGCGGTGTTCGCCCACAGATCGTCGACACTGCGGCGAAAAGCCTCGACATGGGTGAGGCGAAACTCACCGGCGATAACATCCTGTTCAATATCACGCCCTCGCCCGGCGCGTCGACGTGTCTGAAAAACGCGATGCGAGATACCCAGACGGTGATCGAGTTCCTTGACGAAGACTACGAATTCGACGAGGCGGGCTTCCGATCGGCAACCATTGATAACTTCCCGCGCGGCGAGCACGCGCCGATCGCTGCGGACGACTGACAGGCTGCGGGTGAGTGGTCGGTCCCAGACTAACCTGTCACAGCCGAGTTGATCAGTGCAGTAGTCGGTGCTTCTTCCAACTAGTAGCGAATCGCTTTTGGACGAAACTCTCCAACCGATCGTATGGACTCCCCCCACGAGATCCTCGGCGTTGACGACGACGCTTCCGCGGAGGAACTCAAACGGGCCTACAAACGCCGCGTCAAGGACGCCCATCCGGACCACGGGGGATCAATGGCAGAGTTTCAGCTGGTCAAAGCCGCCTACGAGGACGCGAAGGCTGGAACCCGCAAGCGGACGCGATCGATCGCCGACACGTCCGCGAACGCCGCGAGAGAAAAAAAGAACCGTGTCACCCACGAGATCGAGTATCTCGACTACGAGACGATCGTCGAACGAGGCTGGAGCCTCGACGATGCGAATCTGTTCGAGCGGGCGGCCGCAGCGGACCTAACCAAGGAGGCCTACGGAACGCTCACAGCCGAGTCTGACGAGTCGGTGCTTGAGGCCGCTGAGCGACACGGGTATACGTGGCCCTACGCCTGTCGCGGGGGGGCGTGTGCGAACTGTGCGGTTCTCCTCCGGGCCGGCGACATGGTCCAGCCGATCGATCACGTGCTCCCTGAGGAGATGACCGATCGTGGATTCCGGCTTTCGTGTCTCGGCCAGCCGATTTCACAGGATCTCCAGTTGGTGTTCAACGTCAAGCATCTCCCCGAACTCGATGACCTCCGCTTGCCGCCGGGGCCGTTCGGGAAGGTGCTCAACGACTGATCGCCCAACCGTACGCTGACCTTATTTTTCCTCGTGCACATGAGCAGCGAGAAAGCGTCCGATCGGCTCGGCGATGTCGTGTTCGCGGCCGACAAAAAAGTGATCTGATTCGACCTCGACGAGCTCAGTTTTTGCGCCAGACGACTTGCGCTCGCGGGCACGATCGACGACCGGCTCCCAGTCAGCAGTATCGTCGCGCGTCGCGTACACGATCTGGACTGGCCCGTTGATGTACCCGAGCGCTTCGACCGCGTCGGCATCCTGATTGAGCCGTGCAGTGGGTGCGAGCGCGCTCACAACACACAGCTCCGTTCGGCTTGCCGCGGTGACGAGTGCAGCGGTCCCGCCGAAGCTAAACCCGAAGATATCGACTCGATCGTATCGCGTCCGAGCCCACGAGACCGCGTTATCTGCGTCAGTACACTCTCCGTAGCCGTTGTCCCACGGCCCGTAGTCGAACCGGAGGCAGTCGACTCCCCGATCGGTCAGTGCCGCACTAACGGCCCGTAGCCGTGTATCGCCGCGGTGTCCGCGGTGTTGGGGATGTGGCGGACACGCGACGACCGCCGCGGTCGCCTCGCCGTCGGCTTGATCAAGTGTCGCCGTGACATTTCGATCGCCGCCAAGGCGTACCGTTCGACCCATATGACGCGAAACGGTGTATCAGGTTTTAAGCCTAACGTGGTCCATACACAACTATGGGAATCCTCTCTCGCGCCTCCTACGTCATCCGATCGAAGCTCAACTCGATCCTCAACCGTGCGGAGGACCCGACAGAGACGCTCGATTACTCTTATGAGCAGATGCGCGACGAGCTACAGGACGTCAAACAGGGAATTGCAGACCTCACGACGCAAAAAAAGCGCCTTGAGATTCAAAAACGACGCCTCGAAGAGAACGTCGAAAAACACAACGCTCAGGCCCGCGAGGCTGTCCAACAGGACCGAGACGACCTCGCCCGGCGCGCACTCGAAAAGAAGAAATCGAAGATGCGCCAGATCGAAGAGCTCGAAGGCCAGATCGCCAACCTGCAGTCGACGCAGGATAACCTCGTCGAGAAGAAAAACGAGCTCCAGGGCCAGATCGAAGAGTTCCGCACGAAAAAAGAGACGATGAAAGCTCGCTACGAGGCTGCCGAGGCGTCTTCGCGGGTGTCAGAAGCGATGACCGGCGTTGGCGACGAGATGGAAGACGTGGGTCGGGCGATCGAGCACGCCGAAGAGCGAACCGACGAGATGGAGGCTCGATCGGCCGCCATGGACGAACTCCAAGAGTCAGGCGCGTTTGAGAGCGCGCTGTCCGACAAGGATAGTCTCGATCGTGAGCTCGAATCAATCCGGACCGGCGGCGAGGTCGATTCAGAGCTAGAGACGCTCAAATCTGAGATGGGCAAATCTGACGCGCCTGCCGACACGGATACCGCTGTCGCAGAATCAGACGAAGACCTCGATGCCGAACTCGAGGATCTCGACGCCGATCTCGAAGATAGTGACATCGACGCTGAACTCGACGACGCCGAGATCGAAGCCGAACTCGAAGAGCTCCAAGACGACGATCGGTAACCGCTCACCGACCGATCGCGCCGGTTCCCGATCGATCGAGCCCTGCAAGATCGATTCGACCCTCTGGTAACGACACGCCCTCGTAGTCATCTTCTTTGAGCAACAGCGAGCCGTCGAGGTCTGCGTAGTCCAAAAGCGGTCCGAGGTGGCAGGCCGCGGCGATCGAGGCGTTCGACTCAATCATACACCCGAGCATTACCTCCAGTCCATGGGCTCTGGCGGCGTGAATCATCCGCTGGGCTTCGTAGAGGCCACCGCACTTCATGAGCTTCAGGTTTACAATGTCTGCTCGATCGGCGATTTGTGGGATGTCTTCGAGCGTGACACAGGACTCGTCGGCGGCGATTGGCAACGCAGAGCGTTGGTAGGCGAACCGCAGCCCATCGGGGTTCTCAGCGGGCACGGGCTGTTCGATGAACTCAACGCCGTACTCTTCGAGCATTCGGCTGTTGTCGATCGTCTCTCGTGGCGTCCACGCCTCGTTAGCGTCGACGCGGATCCTCGCCTCAGGTGCCTCCTCGCGGACTGCTTCGATGAGTTCCTCCTCACGATCGGTCCCGAGTTTGAGCTTGAGGATCTCATAGCCTGATTCAACCGCCGCCGCGGTCTTTTGACGGACGACGTCAGTCTCATCAAGTCCGATCGTGAACGACGTATTCGGCGTTTGGGACGGATCGAGCCCCCAGAGCCGATACAGCGGCACGCCGAGTCGCTTTGCAGCCAGATCGTGGATCGCAATTGAGACTGCACACCGCGCGGCGGGGTTGCCGGAGATCCTCGATCGCAGCCGCCGCTCGATCGCTTCGAAGGCGTGGGGGTCGTCGACCGCTTCGACGACGGCCAAAAGCTCCGGGAGGACCGCTTCGACAGTTGCGGCGGTCTCACCGTAGTGTGGGGAGGGGGCTGCCCCACCGAATCCGGTCATCCCGGCGTCGTCAACGACCCGGACGATCACGTTTTCCGCGTGGGTTTGGGTCCCGCGCGCGATCGTAAATGGGTTCTCAAGCGGCAGCGAGCGCCGCTCAAAGCTGGTTTCGAGCGTCATTCGGTGATCGCCTCCACAATCGCGTCTGCATTGAAGCGGACGGGATCGGTTGCGGGCACGCCAAGCTCCTCGGCGAAGGCGTCGACAGCCTCCACAGCTTCGGTGTCTGTCTCGATCGATCGCGTGTTGAGCGCGCCTGCGACCACACTGGTCTCGAACAGCGGTTCCGCGAGCGATTCGTACAGGTTGACGTAGGTGTCGATCGGCGGGAGCGTGACGTCCTCGTAGCCGTGGATCGCCTCTCGGCCAGCGACGTGACAGAGGATGAGCGAGTCGGCCATTGAGCCGTGGAGAATCCCACAGGTCACCGCCGAGTAGGCCGGGTGGATAATGGTTCCCTGTCCTTCGACGACAAGCAGGTCGTGGTCATCCCCAATTTCGAGGATCATCTCCTCGACCGCACCGGCGGTGAAATCTGAAATGACTCGGTCGATCGGGTTGCCCCAGCCTTCGATCATGATTCCGGTCTGTCCGGTCGGGATCAACGCGGCGTCGATACCCGCCGCCTGCGCCGCGTGGACGGTTTCGAGTGCGACAGTCATCTTGCCGACCGAACAGTCGGTCCCGACTGTGAGCGCGACGTGTGCATCAACCTCGTCAGCGACGCCCTTTGCGACGGTGAGGTCCTCTTTCGGCTTACGGACATCGACCAGGTCGACGCCGTGTTCAGCCGCGAGCGGCGCAAGTTCCTTGTCATCGTTGAGGAAGTAGTGGAGCCCGGCGATCACGTCACAGCCGGCCTCGATCGCCGCGCGGACGTCGGGCCGCCAGCGCTCCTCGAAGCCGCCGCCGATCGGTGCGATTCCGATCAACAGCGCGTCGACGGGTTCCTCGATCGCCTCGAAGCTGTCGACAATCGGCGCGTCGCGGACGTCGGGGACGTGATCGGTGACCCGCGTGCCAGCCTGAGTGTGATCGAGCACCGCGACGATCTCGTCGTCGGCGTATCGCATCACGCCGAGGGCCGTTTTGGCCCGCTCGGGGAACTTTTCGTGGGCAAGAATCGCGAGACGACGGCCGTCGTTGGTCGGTGAATGCATACCTGCCCGCAGAACGCCGATCGGGTTAAATGAGGCGGAGCGTCAACGTGAGGATATCGACTACATGACGGTCGAGCAAGACTATGGTACCGTGCCGATCAGGCTTCGTCGTCTGGTCGGTGCCAATCCAAAAGTGGCGAGTCAGTGTTTTCACAGCCGTTGATCCCGCAGATACCAGCGTCCGCGCCGGCCTGCTCAACGCCGGATGCGAGGCGATTGATCGTCCAGTCAACGTCATGGCCCGTCTCCGATGCGTGCGCAGCAAGTGCGACACGTGCGCGTCCGAGTGCTGCGTGTGACTCTTCGAACGCACAGTCCAGACAGGTGACCTCGACGTTCGTTTCGGCCATACCCAATCGTTTCGTCCCCGACGGCGAAAGCACTCCGATCGGGCCCTTGTTCTCGACCGCACCGCTGAGGGCTACCCAACGAACATTGTTTTGTGTCCGACCGTGGAAACAGCAGGTATGTCCACACGCGTGCTCGTTCCAGTCGATGGATCGCCACACTCGAAGGCAGCGGCCGAATACGCGATCGACCTGTATCCCGATGCGACGCTCATATTACTTCACGTGCTCGGCCCCACGAACGTGTCCCCACCCGACGGTTTGGGAACAACTCCTGGGGATGCAGAGACCGACGCAGACGCGCTTTTTGAGGAAGTTCGCGATCGACTCGGCGAGAGCCCTGTCGAAACCGCCACCACGACGGGGAATCCCGCTCGCGAGATCGTCGCCTACGCTGAAGCCGACGAGAACGATATCGACGCGATCGTCATGGGGAGCCACGGTCGAGACGGTGCTGCACGAATTCTCCTCGGCAGCGTCGCAGAGACAGTTGCCCGTCGGTCGCCGGTTCCGGTCACAGTCGATCGATCCTGAAGAGTGGCTCGATCGCCCTTGTTCGAAACAATATCCCCGCTCAAATCACGGAGAGCCGTGTCGTCCAAAAGTCCCTGAACGCCGACTCAAGGGCGTCTTGAGGCGAGCCCCTGGCGTCAACTGCTGCGGTGTGATCGGCTGCAGCTTCGAGGTCGTCCAACACGGTTCGCTCGCCGACGAGGATCGTCCGATCGACGCGCTCGACGTCGTCGAGTTCCTCCCGAACTGCATCGAGGTGATCGGCGATCTGTTCGTCACGGATCCGCTCGAAGCGCCCCTGTGAGAAGCCACCTTTCGAGTGATCTGACTTGACGTCGCTTTCGAAGCCGGTCACTGACTGCCGCTCGACTCCCTCGTAGACGCCGACCGCGAACACGTCGGATCTGACGACGCCAAACGCGAACCGCCCGGTCGGACGGAACCACTCCTCGGGCGCGAGGAAGCTGTCGTCCCATTGGTCGACCGGGTCGGGCTGTATCGGCGGCCGAACGACCACCGTCACAAGCCCCATGTCGTCGGCGTATGCAACTCCGGGTGCCGCTCGACGCAGCAGTGGGGTTCTCGGCTCAAAAGCGGTCGTCGCCGATTCTGGAAGCGATCGGCCCTCGTCGATCGTCACCGTTAGCGCACCTTCCGGCCCAGTTCGTATCGAGCGGAGCCGTGAGAGGAATTCGTCGAGCCGATCGCCGCGTAGAGAGGTCCGCCGGGCGAACTCCACGGTCGTCTCGGTGCCGCCGGATGCGAGCCGATCGAGCTTGTCTTCAAGCGCAGTGAGCCGATCCTCGAGGCGGTTTATCGTCTCCTCGGCGTCCTGTTTGTCGCTCACCGCGTCGGCCCGACGCTTTTGTTCGGCCTCGAGACGCCGCTCGAGGTGTCGGTTTTCCTCCGAGAGCGTCTCGATCTCTGCTTTCAGTTCGGCCCGGCCGAACAGCTCATCGAGCATAATTCAACGGAACGGCGAATCGACTTGAAGCGTTCGGTTGAGACTGTCACTACGGGGTCACGTCCCGCTGACCGAGCGCCATCCGGAATACCGCAGTAGCTCCATCGCCCGAGTTCCCTCCGCCAGCAACACCTCCCGACGGTTTGGGAGACTCTCGTCGCCGAACGTGTCCGGAACCGCGAGGGTGCCGGTTGGAACGTTGTCGTCGCCGTGAACGGGGAAGTGGGTACCGTCGAGTTTCATCACGAGTGGGGCATCGAGTCGCTCAATGCCAGATCCTGATGCATAGAGCTGTTCATTCATGTGTTCGTGGTCCGCGCGATGGATGACCGCCCGATCGCAATCGTGCGGTTCGACGTACAGTTCCCCGAGGTAGTAGCCGCTTGAGAAGCGTTCAAACATCGGTGCATGTGAGCGTATACCACACCGGCAGATAAGCGTTGTCGAAAACCCTTATATATGACCGCTATCAGTCCGCTCTCGTCTATCGATATTGAGAGTTAGCCAGCGGTCGGTACCGAATTGGCGTAAGGCTTACTCCCAGGTGACGTCGATCGACTCGATGACGACATCCTCTCGGGGCTTGTCGTTTCTGTCGGTTCGGACCGAGCCGATCTCCTCGACAACGTCCATGCCATCGATGACCTCCCCGAATACTGAGTGGCGTCCGTCAAGGTGTGGAGTCGCATCGAGGGTGATGAAAAACTGCGAGCCGTTCGTGTTCGGACCTGCGTTCGCCATCGAGAGGGTTCCTGCGGAGTCGTGGGTCAACTCGTCGTGGAACTCGTCGTCGAACTGGTAGCCGGGACCGCCGCGGCCCGTACCGGTCGGGTCGCCGCCCTGGATCATGAACCCCTCGATGATTCGGTGGAAAATAACGTCCTCGTACAGCGGTTCGCCGCTAACCGTCTCGCCAGTTTCTGGGTCCTCCCACTCTTTCGCGCCGGTCGCAAGGCCGATGAAGTTGTCGACGGTTCGGGGCGCGCGCTCTTCGAAGAGTTCGACGGTGATGTCGCCGTGGTTCGTGTGGATCGTCGCGGTTGGGTTGCTCATACACGAATCTCGCGGTCGATCCTGAAAACCCTGCTGGGATCGTCCAGCGGCGGGCTGGCACGCAGTGAAAACAGCGGATCCGATCGCAGTGGCGGCCGATCGAAACCGCTAGGGGTTTGTCGACAGCACTCACACTGGCAACATGGATCTCGCACTCACGATCGTCGCGCTGTGTACGGGCGCGCTTGCAGGCGGACTGTTCGCGTTTCTCAACGTGCCAATTCCAGCCCCGCCGGAGCTGCCGGGACTCATGGGCATTGTCGGCGTCTACGCCGGCTATAAGCTAGTCGCCGCAAGCGAGGTCGGCTACGACTTGCTCGCGGCGATCGGGCTGTGACCGACCGCGATCGTTAGCTGTCATCGGGTCCAAGAGGAACCCACAGGCTCTTACTTTCCCATCCCGTCGAACGGTGATGGATGCTTATCTTGGGAACAGTTCTCGCGGACGCTAAGACGGTGATTGACGACGGGGCCGTCGTGACGAGCGACAACACGATCGACGCGGTGGGCGATCGAGCTGATCTCTGCGAGCGGTATCCGGATCACGAGCGCGTCCACTACGACATCGTCGCCCCCGGCCTTGTTGGCGCACACATTCACTCCGTGCAGTCGCTCGGTCGTGGAATCGCCGACGACGCGGCGCTGTTGGAGTGGTTGTTCGACTACGTCCTCCCGATGGAGGCGTCTTTGTCTGCCGAAGAGATGCGAGTTGCCGCCGAGTTGGGCTATCTCGAACTCGTCGAATCCGGCACGACGACCGTCATCGACCACCTCTCTGTCAACCATGCTGAGGAAGCGTTTGAGGCGGCGATCGACGCCGGAATCCGCGGCCGACTGGGGAAGGTGCTCATGGATACCGATTCACCGGACGGCCTGCTCGAATCGACGGCAGAGGCACTGTCTGCATCTGAGACGCTGATCCAGCGGTACCACCAAGGAGGCCCTGATCGGATTCGCTACGCAGTGACGCCACGATTCGCTGTGACCTGCACCGAAGCGTGTCTCCGTGGCTCCCGGGAACTTGCCGAGCGCTACGACGGCGTCACAATCCACACGCACGCGAGCGAGAACCGCGAGGAGATCGAAACTGTCGAAGCCGCCACCGGCATGCGAAACATCGAATGGCTCCACGAGGTCGGATTGACTGGACCGGACGTCACCCTCGCACACTGCGTCCATACGAACGATCGCGAACGCGAACTCCTCGCCGAAACCGGCACAAACGTCACGTACTGTCCGTCCTCGAACATGAAGCTGGCCAGTGGGATCGCACCGATCGTTGACTACCTCGATCGGGGGATTACCGTCGCGCTGGGCAACGATGGCCCGCCGTGTAACAACACGCTCGATCCGTTCACCGAGATGCGCCAGGCCAGTCTGTTACAGAAGGTCGACACGCTCGATCCGACGACGGTTCCAGCTGAGATACTCATCCGGATGGCGACAGTCAACGGCGCTCGCGCGGCCGGGTTCGATCGTGTCGGCGAACTCAAACCAGGATGGAAGGCAGACGTGATCGGGCTGCGAGCCGATCATACACGGGCGACGCCGTTGCACGACGTGCGATCGCATCTCGTGTTCTCCGCGCACGGCGACGACGTGGCGTTCACCATGATCGACGGCGACGTGTGTTATCGTGACGGCGAACACACCCGCGTGGACGCTGGTCGGATCCGCGAGGACGCCCAGGCGATCGCCGACGGGTTTGACTTTGCTGAATCAGCTCGATGACGGCGACGCGGTCGGACGAAACCCCTAACAATCGCCACCCGAAGATGCCATATGCACACTGCCGAACGGGTGACGCTCGCACAGTTTCCGTCTGGGATCTCGATCAACACCACGGTTCACACCTACGGCGACCGTGCCGATGACGGGCCGACGATCTACGTGCAGGCCGCCCAACACGGCCGCGAGATCAACGGAACTGAAGTCCTTCGCCGGCTGCACAACCGCTTGACCGACGATGACACCCCCGAACTGCGCGGCACCCTCATTGCGGTCCCTGTTGCAGACCCCTTGACATTCGACACGGTCTCGTACACGACTCCCGAGATCGTCGACTCGGTCAACTCGAACATGAACCGCTGTTGGCCGGGCGATACCGCGGGGACGATCCACGAGCGGATGGCCGCGACGCTCTGGGAGTACGCGAGCGAGGCCGACGCGATCGTCGATCTCCACACCGGCGGCCCAGATATGCAGACGCACACGGTGTACATGCGGGGAAACACTGAGTCACGGGCGCTGGCGGAGGCGTTCGGCACCGAGCTGTTGCTCGCAGAATCAGCCGGAGACGAGGCGTCGACGGAGTGGAGCGAACGCGGCTTCGGCGGCAAACTTCGTGTCGCCGCGACGCGTGAGGGCATTCCGTCGATCACTCCCGAACTCGCACACAACAAACAGCTTGTCGAGCCGGCGATCGAAACCGGCCTCGACGGGATGGTGAACGTCCTGCGATCGTCCGACATGCTCCCTGGATCGGTGCCTGCGTGGGACGGGATTCGCGCGCGAAACCACCTCGGACGCGTCCGGGCTGCAGCCTCGGGGCTGTACGTCCGCGACCAATCAGCATCGCTCGGCGATCGGGTCGCAGAAGGCGACACGTTTGGGACGGTGTACGATCCGACGACGTACGAGGCGTTACAAACAGTCGAAGCCGATCGAGACGGGATTCTCTACTCGATCGAAACCGAAGCGACGGTCACCGCGGGTGAAACGCTCCTCGGAGTCGCCGAGCGGATCGACCAATAACTCGCTCCAATAAACCGTATCGGAGCCGCGTTGGCGCACCGAAGCGTTTGCGTACATTGCGTGCTTTGTGAGTTGTATGGGGACGATCTCCGTACAGGTTCCCGACGAACTCGAAGCAGAACTTGACGCGTATCTTGAGGACAAGAATCTCGATCGGAGCACAGCCATCCGGAAACTGCTCTCTGAGGGACTCGAAACGTGGCGTCGCGAGAGTGCGCTTGAAGAGCTCGAATCGGGGAGAATCACGTTCAGCGCCGCGGCCGATCGAGCGGGAATGTCCGTCTGGGATTTTGCCCAACTCGCCGCAGAACGTGGTACCACCTGGGTCGCAGCCGATCATCTCGATTCGGACTTTGAAGTGCTGTCAGCCACTGATGAATAAAATTGAGGACTTCTGCCGTGTGTCTCTGTGATGTTCCACGGGCGAACGACACTAGAGATTATAACCCACTCAAAACGCCTGTAGATCGTCCAGCACTGCCGCCGCGCTCCCGTCGTCGATCGCCGCCCGAGCCATCTCGAGGCCCTCATCAAGTTCGTCAGCGTCACCGCCGGCGTAGATCCGGAACGCAGCGTTGAGCGCGATCGCGTCGGCGAACCGATCGGTTCGCTCGCCGGCGAGCACCTCGCGGGTGATCGCTGCGGACTCACCCTCAACGTCGTCGCGGTCTACACCGAGATCTTCGGTCTCGAAGTCCATGCCGTAGTTGGCGGTCTCGATCTCGTAGTCGGTGAACTCACCGTCGGTCCACTCTGCGACCTTGGTGTAGCCGGGACGGATGTCGTCGTAGCCTTCCATCCCCTGGAACATGATGATTCGGTCGAGGTCGTGGTGCTCGCTCTGTTCGAACGTGCCGATCATCTTCTTCGCGAACGCGAGGTGATAAAACGAGCCGAGATGCACGGAGGCGTTCGCCGGATTGGCGATCGTTTCGATCGTGTTGAAGAAGGTTCGCACGCCCATCTGATCGCGGCGCTCGTTCATGCTGTCGACGATGGGGTTGAACGCCGGCTGATAGTAGAAGCCAAAGCCAGTCTCGTCGACCATGTCTGCGGACTCTGCGGGTTCGATCTCCGTGCGGACGCCGAGTTCGTCGAGAACGTGTTTGTACGCCGCGCCCTTCTGGGTCGGTACACGATCGCCCGAGTGCGCTACGACTGGCGTTCCGGCACCGGCGGCGACGAGGCCCGCGGCGACGCCCAGAACCGCCGATCGGAGCTTTCCGTCGTAGTTCGCGCCGCAGTCGACCGGATCGACGTTTGGTTCGGCGTACTCGACGTGTTCGCACATCACGTCAGTGTAGGCCGCCAGCTCTTCGGCATTGTTGTGCTTCCAGCGGTTCGCTAACCAGAACGCGCCCAGCGTTGTGTGGTCAGGCTCGCCGGCGAAGATGCGCCGGATCGCCTCCTGGGCCTGCTCGCGGGTGAGGTCCTCGGCGGATTTGATCCCCGAGCCACAGACCTCAGTCATCAGTCGTTTCAGCGGCCACTCCCCGAACTTTTGGGTCGCCTGCGCCATACGACGCGATAGGGGATAGCCCTGCAAAAGCCTCCCGCTTGTTCGCACGCTGTGAGACTCCGATGAAGAGGTTGGACACATAGAGTATCGTCTGACCATCCGCGGAAGCGAAACCGGTAGATATCCGGCGACCGTAACGGTGACAATGAGTTCGCTTTCGGGGGACTGGCGCGAGTCGATCGACGACGTCGATGCAGAGCTGATCGACAGCTATCAGAGCGGCTTTCCGATCGAGCGCCATCCGTTCGCGCGGGTTGGCGCGGAGCTGGGCGTCAGCGAGGATGAAGCGCTTGCGCGCGTCGAACAGTTACGTGAGGCCGGCGTCTTCCGGCGCTTTGGGGCGGTGTTGAACCCGCCAGTGATCGGCAGTTCAACGCTCGCGGCGGTCCGAGCGCCCGATGAGCGTTTCGAGGAGATTGCCGAGGTGATAAACGGCTACCGGCAGGTCAACCACAACTACCGGCGCGATCACGAGTGGAACATGTGGTTCGTCGTCACCGCTGGCTCGCGGGAGACGCGCGATGAGATCCTTTCAGAGATCGAATCGCGGACGGGCTGTTCGGTGTTGGCGCTGCCAATGTTGACCGACTACTACATCGATCTCGAGTTTCCGGTCGTCAATGACGATCGGTTCGCCCGCGAGAGCATCGAGTCGACGACGGTTGACGCGACGCGGATCTCTGAAGACGCGACTGGCGACCTGACTCCAACGGAAGCAGACGTCCTCTTGGCGATCCAGGACGGCTTTCCGCTGTCGCTGACCCCCTACGACGATATCGCTGACACGATCGACGTGCCGGTCGAAGCCGTCCTTGCGGCGATCGAACGCCTCCAGGACGACGGGTGTATCAAGCGAATCGGCTGTATCGTCAACCACATTGTGACCGGGTTTCAGAACAACTGCATGGTTGTCTGGGACGTGCCTGACGACGAGCTCGACGACTACGGCGAGGCCGTCGGAAGCCTGCCGTACGTGACGCTGTGTTATCACCGCCCTCGACGGCCCGAACAGGACTGGCCGTACAATCTCTTTACTATGATCCACGGCCGGGAAGCCGAGGCAGTCGATGAGAAGATCGACGAACTGGCCGCCGAGTACCTCCCGTTCGATCACGAGCGGCTCTACTCGACAGACACGCTGAAACAGACGGGCGCGCGCTACGATTCGCTGGTTGCTCAGGCGGCCGCCGACGAGCAGTGAGTATGGCTACGGACGAGTCGACCGGCGATCGCCACGGCGTGTTCATTGTCGAGACGGTTGTAGACAAGCAGGCGGCGTTTGCGATCCGTCAGGAGGTGTTCGTCGACGAACAAGGTGTCCCAGCAGCGGACGAGTACGATCGCTATGACGAACGCGCGGGAACGACACACCTGCTCGCGGTTGATGAGGGCCAGCCAGTCGGGACAATGCGGTTGCGCGAAATCAACAGAGAGGCGGACCGCGGGGGCAAAATCGAGCGGGTGGCAGTCCGACAAGCTGCACGAGAGCGCGGCTGGGGGGTGGCGCTGATGGATCGCGCGGAATCGCTGGCAACCGATCGCGACTACGATTTCCTCCTGTTGCACTCACAGGTCCATGCCGAGGCGTTTTACGCCAAACTCGGGTACGAAACTGAAAGCGACGTGTTCGTCGAGGATGGGATCGATCACGTGCGGATGCGAAAGCGTCTCGACGGTTTGTCGTCTCGATAGCGCTCTCTCCCCGGACAGCCGATCGCGATCGCGATCGCAAGCAACCGACAGACGAAAAAGCCACAGCAACGTACGCCTCGGTATGAGCGAGGATCGCCAGCAACGCCCGAGCGACATCGGATCCGCCGACGCGCCGCCGATCGAGGACAAGCCCTACAAGATCATATTCGAGGCGAACAAGTGCTTCGGCGCGGGGCGGTGTGCAGAGGCGGCCGACAACTGGGAGATGGACATCGAAACGGGGCTGGCAAAGCCGCGATCGTTCTTCATCGGCGAAGACGAACTCGACGCAAACATCAAGGCCGCGACGCTGTGTCCGGCGAAAAAGGGGGACGGAATCATCCACATCGTCGATCGCCGGACAGACCAGGAGATCGCGCCTGATCCCCACGGCGACGGGACGTTGAGTGTCGATTGGTGACGAGCTGACACGGCTCCGACGGCGACGCCGGAAAGCGAAATTGGTTTGTGGACCGATCGGGTTGACACATATGCGCGAGGGTGGCTGAGCTAGGCCAAAAGCGGCGGGCTTAAGACCCGCTCCCGTAGGGGTCCATGGGTTCGAATCCCATCCCTCGCATCGCGTGTGCGAACGCCAGTGAGCACCGCGAATCGATCAGGATAGGTTCGAATCAGGGAGCGAGCGTAGCGAGCGATCGTGGTCCGAATCCCATCCCTCGAATCCTTCATTCGTGTCAACAGACGTACTATTCAAACATCGATACGCATAGAACCGACGTGTAATCGCGTAGCAATGCCTAATACATGAGAGAGTAATTATTAGATGATATTCAGGTGAATCGATAAATGACGAAAGCCGTTGTCCAAAAAGCAGTACAACCACCCGAAGAAAAACCGACTGGGGAGATCTCTAGGAATACCATTTTCCAGATGCTGGGCAACGAGCGTCGCCGGCTAACGATCAACTATCTCAAACAACTCGAGGGACAAGGAACAGTCCGTGACATTGCCGAACACGTAGCCGCCTGGGAGAATGGAATCGAAACGGTTGAGGTCACGTACAAGCAGCGAAAGCGCGTGTATACGTCTCTGTACCAGTCACACCTCCCGAAACTAGCCAGTGCCGGACTCATCAACTACGACAAGAACCGTGGAACGGTATCGCTCACTGATAAGATCAGTGAGGTCGACATCTACCTCGAGACGGTCTCAAAAAACGAAATATCGTGGAGCGAGTTCTATCTCGGCCTCGGCGGCGTATTTATGGCATTGGCGATCGCAGTGTTCACCGACACGTACCCGTTTTCGCTCATCGACTCGCGATCGTACATCTTTGCGATGGCTGCGGTGCTGTTGGCCTCGGCGGGGTATCATACGCTCTGCACCCGCCGCAGCCGAATCTGAGCACCCGGGAAGCGGAGAGGCCGGCAACTCGAACCATCTTATGTGCGCAGTCCTAACGGGCTCTATGCAGCTGTTTTGGCACCGGCGGGACCTTCGGACGGCCGACAATCGCGGGCTGGCCGCGGCGACCCGATCGGGCGAGGTCGCACCGGTATTCGTGTTTGACACAGGTGTGCTCGAGCACGGCAGTTCACCGCGCGTCGCGTTCATGCTCGACGCGCTCGCGTCGCTTCGGGATCGCTACCGTAGGGCCGGAAGCGATCTGCTCATCCGCCACGGCGATCCGGCGACCGTACTCCCGACACTCGCCTCGGAACTTGACGCCGATAGTGTCGTCTGGAATCAAGAGTACAGCGGTCTGGGCCGCGATCGCGACGAGCGCGTCAGGACAGCCTGTGAAGCGGCTAGTCTGTCTGTCGAGACCTCCCACGACGCGATCCACCACGAGCCGGGGTCGATTACAACCAACGCCGGAGACATCTACTCGGTGTTTACGTATTTCGGCCGCAAATGGCACGATCGCGAAAAGGCCGACCCATACCCTGAGCCTGCGCCGGACGCGCTCGCCTCCGCGGAAGCTGAGCCGCTGGCCGCTGTCGAGACAGAGCCGGTTCCGACACTATCGGCGCTTGGCTTTTCCGAGCCCGAGGCAACGATTCAGCCTGCCGGAACCGACGCCGCCCGCGAACGCGCCGCAACGTTCTGTGGGGACGGAATTTTTCGCTACGGAGAGGATCGTGACTACCCTGATCGAGGCGCAACCTCTCGGCTGTCAGCAGACCTCAAATTTGGGACGATCGGCATCCGCGAGCTGTACGCCGCGACTGAACGCGCCGCGGCGAAAGCAACCGGCGATGAGGCCGAGTCGGTCGAGGAGTTTCAGTCCCAACTCGCGTGGCGGGAGTTTTACACCCACGTCCTCTGGGACAATCCCGAGGTCGTCAGCCAAAATTACAAATCCTACGAGCAGCCGATCGAGTGGCGCGAGGACCCTGAGGCGCTGCAGGCGTGGAAGGACGGCAAGACCGGCTATCCGATCGTCGACGCCGGAATGCGACAGCTCCGCGAGGAGGCGTACATGCACAATCGCGTCCGGATGATCGTCGCCTCGTTTCTCACGAAAGATCTCCTCGTCGACTGGCGAGCGGGGTACGCGTGGTTCCGCGAGAAACTTGTTGACCATGACACCGCCAACGACAACGGCGGCTGGCAGTGGGCGGCCTCAACTGGCACGGACGCCCAGCCGTACTTTCGGATTTTCAACCCGATGACCCAGGGTGAACGGTACGATCCCGACGCCGCGTACATCAAACGATACGTCCCCGAACTCGCCGATACGGATCCGGTGATTATCCACTCGTGGCACGACGCATCGCCGACCCAGCGGTACAACGCCGCTCCAGAGTATCCCGAGCCGATCGTCGACCACAGCGAGCGGCGGGAGGCCGCGATCGCGATGTTTGAGGCAGCTCGCGGCGACGACTGACCGCTGTCTGACCGGAGACGACTGCGTTCGACGGCGATGGCTGACCGCTGTCTGACCGGAGACGACTGCGTTCGACGGCGACAGCTGGGCTCGGCGTACTCCCGGGGACGACTAATTTTTGCCCACAGCCTGCGTTACCGATCGCATGGATATCGGAATCGTGCTCTATGAGGGCTTCGACGAGATCGACGCGATCGGCCCCTTCGAGGTGTTCGAAAACGCGATCGGCGCGGGCGCAGACGCGACGGTGACGCTGTATACGCTGGACGATCGCGAGATGGTGACCGCGAGCCACGGACTTCGGGTCGGCGTCGACGGTGTGCTTCCAGCGGCGGATGCACCCGATCGGCCCGACCTGCTCGTCGTCCCCGGCGGCGGTTGGGCCGCAAAGCGTCCCGACGCGAGCGCGTGGGCGGAGGCACAAAAGGGTGATATCCCCAATGCGGTGGCTGCATACCACGACGCCGGCGTGACGATCGCCGCGGTCTGCACCGGCGGAATGTTGCTCGCAACCGCGGGCGTAACCGACGGACGACGAGCAGTCACCCACGGCAGTGCAATCGAGGAACTCGAAGCGACGGACGCAGAGGTCGTCTACCAGCGCGTCGTTGACGATGGAGACGTACTTACCGCCGGCGGCGTCACATCTGGCATTGACCTCGCGTTACACATCGTCGAACGGGAGTTCGGAGCGTCGATCGCTGACTCAGTCGCGACGACCATGGAGTACGAGCGCCGAACCGAGCCGTACCACGGGAACTAACGCTATTTTGACATATGTTGCCAAAATTGGTTACGCGAGATCGAACTAGGCGTTCCTCCCCCGTCTCGATATTCTCGTGATACGACCTGTCTTGACCCGATCTCCGCCTATTTTGTGGGACGTGCTACCATATGGCTCCTCAACCTTTAACAGGTTCCCAGCCATGTAATAGAATGGAGGAATTACTCATGAGCTACGAACTTGATCCCCTACCGTACGACTACGACGCACTCGAGCCGCACATCTCCGAACAGGTCCTGACGTGGCACCACGACACCCACCATCAGGGCTATGTGAACGGGTGGAATACGGCCGAAGAGACCCTTGCAGAGAATCGCGAAAACGGCGAGTTCGACTCGTCTGCCGGCGCAATTCGGAGCGTTACGCACAACTCCTCGGGACACATCCTGCACGATCTGTTCTGGCAGAATATGTCCCCGGAGGGTGGCGACGAGCCGAGCGGCGCACTCGCGGATCGAATCGCTGAGGACTTCGGCTCCTACGAGGCGTGGAAGGGCGAGTTTGAGGCTGCAGGCGGAAACGCATCCGGCTGGGCGCTGCTCGTCTACGACACGTTCTCGAACCAGCTTCGCAACGTGGTCGTCGACAAGCACGACCAGGGTGCGATCTGGGGCGGTCACCCGATCCTCGCGCTCGACGTCTGGGAGCACTCGTACTACTACGACTACGGCCCAGCCCGCGGCGACTTCATCGAGGCGTTCTTCAACGTCGTCGACTGGGAAGAACCGTCCGCGCGCTACGAGCAGGCCGTCGAACTCTTCGAGTAGCCACGAGGCTCCAGGTCCGTTATTTTTTTGACGCCGATCGACGAGCGGCTGCGCGAGTAGTGATTGGAAGTGTGGTTACCGGCGCGTGATCGCACGAATGACTGCTCGTCGACGATCGCGGATCGTCTCGTAGCGATCCAACAACGTATCCAACACCGGAAACGTGGGTTCGAGCCCCCGGTAGAGATAGCGGTGGAACGTCGATCGGTCGACCGCAGGCGAGCGCCGTTCGACCTGCTGGATATCGGCCTGTCGATCCTGAATCGTTTCGTCGACAGCGTTCATCGTCTGTGAGAGCTCCTGTTCGGCCGCCATGAGTTCCGAAAACGATCGCTCTCTGAGTGATTCGTCCTCGGTTTCGTCGAGAACCGAATCGGACGACTGAAGCGACGAGATGACCGATCGAACCGACTGCCGCTCGGCGTCGATCGTCTCCAAAAGCTCTTGGCGACTATGTGCGGCGAGCCGTGCCTGGATAATGAGAACCTCTTTGAGGTGTGCAGAGAGTCCTGCGCCGTCAACGACAGCGATCGCCGCTTCGGGCGACAGCTCTTCGCTCATGTGTTCGAAGAGATTTTCGCCGTACTCCTCGTCGTAGTGAGAAACCGACATAACGGTCTCTCTGTATCGATCGCGGACCTGTTTGAGCCGCTTTTTGCCGGCGTTCTCACCCGACCGAAGTGCTGAGCCGGCCGGTATCGGCTGTCCAGCCACGGGGATTGATGTGACGCCATCTGCAAACGCCTCGAAGGCATCCCGCTCGACAGCCAGCGTTTGTCTTTCATTCTCTATCGCTGTGCGAACCTCCCGAAGATACCCCAGAAACGCGAGCACGGCTGCAACGCCTTCTCGACGTATCGACTCGCCGATCGCGTGGTTAATGCTGACTACCCCGGGAAGCATGTGAAACACCCAGCTAGGGGCGACCTTTGGGAACAGCACGCTCAGTACGACTGCCCAGCCGAGGAACAGCAAGGGGCGTTTTATCGCGGCAGCGGCCGATCGGAGCGTTCGATTCATGCGAGAGGGACGCTTCTATGTGGGTCGTGATAACTATTAACTATGACGCCGAATGCTGACCGGCTTCGAATCGAGGAGCCAATGCCTGTTTTAGCCATGGTTCCATGGGGCGGCCTCAAAGTCGACAATCCGTTCGGTTCTGTCGATCGCGTCGATCTGCGCAACCTCCGCGTCGGTCAGTTCGAGCTGACGGCTTTCGAGGTTTTCGCGAATGTGGGCCTCGCCAGTTGCTTTGGGAATCGGTGCGACCTGCGCTTTTTCGAGTAGCCACGCGAGGCTGATCTGGGCTGGCGAGGCGTCGTGTGCATCAGCAATTTCGACAATCGCTGGGACGTCAGCCACTCGGTTGCGCGCGATCGGACAGTACGCGACGAGCCAGTGGTCGTCCTCGTGGGCGTATTCCAGAAGTTCAGTCTGTGGGAGTAGTGGATGCATCTCAACCTGATGCGCAAAGAGCGGAACTTCGAGGCGATCGATCGCAGCATCGAGCTGATCAGGTCGGAAATTCGAGAGGCCGACGTGTTCGACGAGGCCACGATCGACGAGTTCGTTGAGTGCAGGAATCGTCTCGTCGGGATCGTAGGTGTTGATCGGCCAGTGGACGTACAGCAGGTCGATCGTGTCGAGGCCGAGACGCTCAGCGCTCTGTGCTGTCGTCTCGATCACGTCGTCGTACGCGAGGTTTTCGGTGGCGAGTTTCGTCGCGACGAAGAGCTCCTCGCGATCGACGTCCGTTCGGGCGATCCCCTCGCCAACGGCCGCCTCGTTGTCGTATCCCTGGGCGGTATCGATGTGACGATAGCCGACTTCGATCGCGGTCTCGACGCTTTTGACACACTGGTCGTGGTCGTCGTTGCGATACGTCCCCAGTCCGAATCGATCGAAGGCCATATCCTCATGTTCTATGACATCGTGTGTGAAACCTCCGGTTCCGGGGATCCGTGTGGGCGATCGGGTCGACTACTGCGGATGGGTCCGCGGTATCGTTATGGCCTGAGCGAAACTACCTTAGATATGAACTCCACTGCTCGATCGATCGAAGAAACGCTCTGGTCCCGACACGCGAATCCCAAAAGCGGGTGGACGCGTGTGCCGACCGGTCCGCTGATCGTCTACGCAGTTTACCGGCGAGACTTCCGTCTGCTCACTGCAGCACTTATCTGGACGATTGTCAGCCCTGTGATCTTTTCGCCGCCAGAATCCCACGAGGCGTGGATGACCCGCGCAGTGCTCGCCGAACGCTGGTGGGTCCGCGAGCAGCGAAACGGGACGATCGGTCTTGACTATCCAAATGTCTACAACGCGGGCGGCGCGATCGCGTTCGCGTACGCGCTCGTGGCCGCTTGGGTGTGTCGACCGATCGGGGCCGCAGTCGGGTGGATTGTCGCCTCAGCACTGAAGCTGTGGTGGATCGCCGTGATCGTCCGTCGCTACGATGCGGCATACGAGAAGGACCCATCCCAATTGCCATCGCAGTAACCCTCCCGATTTTGCCCGGTACTCGCGTACCTGCTGGTGATGGCCGAACACACGATCAACGCAAGCGAGACGTTCGATATCGGCGGCGAACTGACCGTCCACCGGCTGGGGTTCGGCGCGATGCGGCTCACCGGCGCAGACATCATCGGCCGACCCGCCGACGAGACTGCCGCCAGGCAGGTGATCCGTCGGGCGATCGACCTCGGCGTGGATTTCATTGATACCGCCGATTCCTACGGCCCGGGCGTGAGCGAACGCCTCCTCGGGGAGGAATTAGCCGATGGAGAGGCGGTCGTTGCCTCGAAAGCCGGACTCTGCAGACATCGAAACGGTGACTGGCTCCCTCACGGCGATCCCGAGTTCCTCCACAACCAGGTCCTGTGTAGTCTCGATCGCCTCGGCGTTGAGACGATCGATTTGTACCAGTTCCACCGCCCCGATCCAGACGTCGACTTTGAGGCGTCGGTCCACGCGTTCGCGGAGATGAAAGACGCCGGCCAGATCGATCACGTTGGACTCTCGAACGTCACCGTCGAACAGCTCGAAACCGCGATGGAGATCGTCGACATCGCGACCGTCCAGAATCGCTACAACGTGGGCTATCGCGAGGACGAAGACGTGCTGGCGGCGTGTGAATCACACGACGTCGGGTTCATTCCGTGGGGACCAATGTACACCGTCGATGACGAGGGCGTCGCCGGGCCGCTCGATTCGATCGCCGATCGCCACGACGCCTCCCGCCGGCAGGTCGCACTCGCGTGGCTGCTCGAACACTCGGATGTGATCCTCCCGATTCCGGGAACCTCAAGTGTCGATCACCTCGAATCGAATGTTTCGGCCTCGCAGCTGACGCTTGACGAAGAGGACATCGTGACACTCAAATCGATCGATCCGCAGGCCTGACGTTCTCTCCAGAGAATCACCGTCGTTTATTTTGCCGGCCGCCGAACCCTCGTGTATGGATTCCCTCCTCATTTATGGCGCGTACGGCTACACCGGTGCGCTGATCGCCCGGGAAGCGATCGACCGTGGCGGCGAGCCGATCCTCGCCGGCCGGGATGCAACGAAGGTCCACCAACTCGGCGAGGAACTTGGGCTGCAGAGCCGATCGTTCACCCTCGAGGATCCCGATCGGATCGACAGCCACCTCGAGGATGCAGATGTGGTTCTCAACTGTGCTGGACCGTTCGTCGACACCGCTGAGCCGCTGGCAGACGCCTGCATCCGGACCGAGACCGACTACCTCGACATCACCGGCGAGCTCGAGGTGTTCGAGCGACTCGCGCGGCGGACCGAGCGCGCGGCGGCGGCAGACGTAACACTTCTGCCTGGTTGCGGTTTCGACGTCGTTCCCACGGACTGTCTAGCTGCCCACGTCGCCGATCGGCTCCCCGAGGCGACCCACCTTTCGCTTGCAATTGCGGCCGGCGGCTCGATCTCGCCGGGAACGACTAAGACGGCGCTTCGCGGGCTGGGCGACGGCGGGGCGATCCGTGAAGACGGTGCCCTGCGGGCGGTGCCGGCGGCCGATCGCACCCGCATTGTCGATTTCGGATGGGATACACAGACGGTCACCGCGTTCCCGTGGGGTGATGTCTCGACAGCCTTCCGGACGACGGACATCCCAAACGTCCGCGTCTACATGGCATTGCCGGACGCCGCACGGACCGCCATGCGGGTCGCCGATCGACTGGGGCCAATCGTTCGCACTGACGCCGTACAGTCGGTCCTCGATTCGCTCGTCGATCGGTTCGTCGAGGGCCCAACGGCGACCGAACGGGCCGACTCGCAGGTCACGATCTGGGCGGAAGCCTGGAGCGCCGAGACGCACGAGACCGTCGAATCCCTGCTGTCGACGCCCGATCCCTACGACGTGACGGTTGACGCAGCGCTCGAGATTGCCGACAGGACACGCTCTGCAGACGCGCCAGCCGGCTACCAGACGCCAGCGGGGGCGTTTGGCCCCAATCTCGTTTTGGCCCTCGACGGCGTCGAGCGAACCGATCGGTAGCGTGCTCATCGAGCCTGCGGCGATCGATCGCTCAGAGAGCAGTCTCATACACCGCGATTCGATCGGTTCGGAGAAAGAACCAGGCCGTCGACACAGAGACAACTCCAAACGATTCGTTCGTTATATTCTGTCTCGTTCGAAACGGTTTTGCCCTATCCTTGCGCACAGTCAGTATGCCGACGGAACCCGACACGGGGTACGACCCGACACTGGGTCGCAAGTTCGTTTTTGTAACGGGAGGTGTGATGTCCGGACTCGGCAAGGGAATCACAGCCGCGAGCACTGGCCGATTGCTCGCGAACGCTGGATTCGACGTCACCGCGGTGAAGGTCGATCCGTACCTCAACGTTGACGCAGGGACGATGAATCCCTACGAGCACGGCGAGGTGTACGTCTTGAAAGACGGCGGTGAGGTCGATCTCGATCTGGGGAACTACGAGCGCTTCCTCGGGATCGACATGACCTCCGATCACAACGTCACCACCGGGAAAACATACCAGAGCGTGATCGAAGCCGAGCGCGCCGGCGACTACCTCGGCAAGACCGTCCAGATCATCCCACACGTCACCGACGACATCAAACGGCGCATCCGCGAGGCCGCCGAGGGGACCGATGTCTGCATCGTCGAGATCGGCGGCACCGTGGGAGACATCGAGTCGATGCCGTTCTTGGAGGCGCTCAGACAGTTCGCAAGCGAGGAGGATCCCGAGGACATCCTCTTTACGCACGTGACGCTCGTTCCGTACTCGAAAAACGGCGAGCAGAAAACAAAACCGACCCAACACTCCGTCAAAGAGCTGCGATCGATCGGCCTCCAGCCAGACATCCTCGTCGGTCGCTGTGCGGATAAACTCGACGCAGCGACAAAGACCAAGATCGCGCGCTTTTGTGACGTGCCGACCGAGGCGGTGTTTTCGAACCCCGACGTTCCAGACATCTATCACGTTCCGCTCATGGTCGAAGAAGAGGGACTCGACGAGTACGTGATGGACCGACTCGAGATCGCCGACGAAGCGCTGCCAGCGGCCGATCGCTCACAGCGGTGGCGCGAACTCGTCACGCGCGATCGGACCAAATCCGTCGACGTGGCGCTCGTCGGCAAGTACGCCCTCGAGGATGCGTATATGTCGATTCACGAGGCACTGAAACACGCTGGAATCGAGTGTCGATCTGAGGTGAACGTGCTGTGGGTCGACTCCGACGAGATGCGCGATCACCACACAGAACGACTCCAGGAGGCCGACGGTGTCGTCGTTCCCGGCGGGTTCGGCTCTCGTGGCACGGAGGGCAAGATCGAAGCGATCCGCTACGCCCGTGAAAACGATATCCCATTCCTCGGCCTGTGCCTCGGGTTCCAGATGGCGGTGATCGAACACGCGCGAAATGTCCTCGGATGGACGGACGCCCACTCCGCGGAGATCGACGCTGACACCCCGTATCCCGTGATCGACCTGCTTCCCGAGCAACACGAACTGGACGATATGGGCGGGACGATGCGCCTTGGCGCGCACGAGACGACGATCGAGCCAGGCACGCTCGCCGCGTCGGTGTACGACGCCGATCACTGTGTCGAGCGACACCGCCACCGCTACGAGGTCAATCCGCAATACATCGACGAACTGGCTGCCGACGGGCTGACCTTCTCGGGGACCGCCGGCCGACGGATGGAAATTCTCGAACGAGATGGTCACCCGTTCTTTTTCGGAACCCAGTTCCACCCGGAGTTCCGCTCCCGGCCCGATCGGGCGAGTCCGCCGTTCGTCGGGTTCATTGAGGCGGTACTCGAACAGGCCGAGCAGCCAGCCACCGCGGCGGACGATGCGAGCACAGGGATTCAGCTGTAACATCGACGATCAGATCATATCATGGTAGACGTAGACGAATTCATCGACGAGGCAACCGCAGAGATCGAAGCACAGATCGGCGACGAACGAGCGATCATCGCCCTGTCGGGCGGGGTCGACTCCTCAGTCGCCGCAACGCTCGCCTACGAGGCGATCGGCGACAAGCTCACCCCGATTTACATCGACACGGGGCTCATGCGAAAAGGCGAGACCGAACAGATCGCAGCGACGTTCTCGTTCATGGAGAGCCTCCAGATCATCGACGCCCGCGATCGGTTCTTTGAGGCGCTTGAAGGCGTGACCGATCCCGAGGAGAAGCGATCGGTCATCGGTGAAGGGTTCATCCGCGAGTTCGAACGCGAAGCCAAGGAACTCGATGCGACGTATCTCGTCCAGGGGACGATCTATCCCGATCGGATCGAAAGCGAGGGCGGCATTAAA
Organism: Halalkalirubrum salinum; assembly: GCF_005543295.1. Taxonomy (GTDB): domain Archaea; phylum Halobacteriota; class Halobacteria; order Halobacteriales; family Haloferacaceae; genus Halalkalirubrum; species Halalkalirubrum salinum. Next base: position 68,914 of record NZ_SRSG01000008.1, on the reverse strand, counting down.
TCACACCACAACGTCGGCGGGCTCCCCGAGATCGTCGACTTCGAGGGAATTGTCGAACCCGTTCGTGACCTCTACAAGGACGAGGTCCGCGAGGTCGCCCGCAAACTCGGATTGGAGGAGATCATCTCCGAGCGGATGCCGTTCCCCGGGCCGGGACTCGCAGTTCGGGTGCTTGGGGAGGTGACACCCGAGAAGGTCGCGGTCGCCCGCGAGGCGTGTCACGTCGTCGAAGACGAGCTTGCGGACCACGACCCGTGGCAGGCGTTCGCTGCAGTTATCGGGAAGGGAACCGGCGTCAAAGGCGACAACCGGGTTCACGGCTGGATCGTCTCGGTGCGATCGGTGGAGTCCCGTGACGGGATGACCGCCCGCGCCCAGGAGTTGCCGTGGGACGTCCTCCAGCGTATTCAGAGTCGGATTACGGGAACGAACGACAACGTCGCCCGGGTCGTCTACGACGTGACGCACAAACCACCGGCGACAATCGAGTACGAATGACCGTGAACGCGATCATCGCCGGCCCCGACGTCAACGGCATCGGCGACGCGCTGGCGGCCGAAGGCGCGTCGATCACCCGAATCGCAGACGTTGTCTCCACTGCTACCCTCGAATCGGCCGGGATCGATGACGCGTCGATTCTCGTGTTCACCGACGTCTCGGAGGCGACAGGGATCCCGGTCGCAAAGGAGCTGAACCCCGAGGTTCGGATTGTTGTGTACGCCGACGAGAGTCTCCCGGAGTTCGCACGGGGACAGGCCGATTTGGCTGTCGATCCCGAGCTGTTGGAGCCGGCGATCGTCGCCGAGGAGTTGCTCGGGACTGCGTAGCCGCGCTGGGTTGTCGCGCTGGTCGGTACGGGGCGATCAGTTAACGCACGCGACACTCCGCGGGTGACCGAACGCCGGGCCAACGCCGCACCACCGCTGTTTGGATCCACAATCCGGATTAATTCGGGTTAATCGGCCGAAATACGGCCTAACATTGATGAATCCGACGCGACGGCTAATCTGATTAAAGGGGTGTGACCGACAGGGTCCGACTGCAATGAAACGAACACAACTGCTTGCGATCGGCTTGGCCGCACTGTTGCTCGTCGCCGCATCGGCGGCCGGCGCGGCACAGACCGCTGCGGCAGACGACGACACAGAACAGCTGTCGATCGACGCGAGCTACGAGAACGGCACCGTGACCGCGACGATAACGGCGAATGACAGCGCAGTTGAAGGCGCGAACGTGAGCGTGAACGGTGAGCAGGTCGGCACGACCGACGAGAACGGGACGATCGCGTTCGACGTGCCTGCCAGCGTGATCGATGACGAATCGGTGACGGTCTCGATCACGGCTGACGGGGAGACGACCGATCTAACGTACGCGATCGAAGACGGCGAGCTCGTCGAGGTCGACGACGAAAGCGACGAGGCTGACGAGAGCGACGAAAGCGACGAGAACGAAACTGACGAGGACAACGAAACCGCGTCCGATCGACCCGACCACGCTGGACCACCGAGCGACATGCCCGACCAGGTTCCCGATCACGTGAGCCAGATTCACCAACTCATCAATTCGTTCCTGGATGGTGACCTCGATCAACTCGGTCCGGCTGTGAGTGATGTCGCGTCTGACAGCGACGATGCGGAAGACGACGACGCCGAAGCGGACGAAGAAGCTGAAGACGAAGCGGACGCCGAGGAGGGCGAAGAGGACGCTGAGGAGGGCGAAGAAGCCGAAGCTGAAGACGAAGCGGACGCCGAGGAAGAAGACGACGCAGAAGACGAAGCGGACGAAGCGGACGACGATGACGCAGAAGACGAAGACGATGAAGCCGACGATCGTCACGGTAACGCCCCCGAAGACTCGAATGCTGGCGGCCGGTAAGTAGCTACGATCGCTGACTACGCTGTTGGACATCCCGCTGACACGGCCCTCGGATTCTCGATACGCTTTTTGTCAAATCGCGCTCGTACTGACCAGTGAGCGTACGTGCTGATTGCATTTCGATCGACCCGTCGATCTTTTGTAGCCGTCGATCGGATCTGTGGGTATGACGCTCGATCGACTCGAGAACGCGCTGGCTGAACTGAACCCCGACGACGGCGACATCGAAACCGCCGAACTGGTGGTTCGTGAGGACGTGCTCGTCAAGCTGTTTGCGTTGGGTCCGGGTGCGGAACTGGACACACACGAACACGCAGACAGCACGAACGTCTTTCACATCGTCTCTGGGACAGTCACTGTGATCCAAGATGACGGTGACGGCGAAACCGAAGCAGCGATCGATGCTCCGGGCGTGATTCTGCACGATCGCGGTGTCGCCCACGGCGCGAGAAATGAGACCGACGAGGTCGTTGCGTTCACCGCAAGCCTCTGTCCGCTGCCGTCCTGATCGACCGCACAAACGGTGATCGTAACTCCCCTGCGGGCCGTATGCCGTTTCGGCCCCAAGCCGACTATCCGGTGTTTTTCATCCCCGCCGCGATCCCGTTGACCGTGAGCCGAAGGGTTCGTTCCTCGGCCTCGGTGCGGTGGGTCTGATCGAGCAGGTGCGTCTGGAGGATGTTGAGCGGATCGACGTACGGATTCCGTCGATCGAGACTCTCCTGGAGCCACTCGCGCTGCAACAGCCGATCACGGTCGGCGATCTCCAAGACGATATCGACCGTTTCTTCGTATTCGGATTTCAGCTCCGGGAAGAACTCTTCGCGGAGATCCTCGTCGGCGAGCTCGGCGTACTCGGCGGCGATCTCCATCTCAGTCCGTGCAAGCGCCTGGGTCGCGTTATCGAGCGTCGTCCGGAAGAACGCCCACTCTCCGTACATGTTTTGGAGCGTCTCGATGTCGCCGCCGTCTTCGAGGTAGGCGTTGATGCCACTGGCGATCGAGTACCATCCAGGGAGGATGCACCGCGACTGCGTCCACGAGAACACCCACGGGATCGCGCGTAGATCCTCCACGGTTCGCTCGCCGGATCGAGAGGCCGGCCGGGAACCGAGGTTGAGATCCTCGATGACGGTGATTGGCGTCGCTTGCTCGAAGTACCGGACGAATCCCGGCCGCTGCAGGAGGTTCCGGTAGGTCTGTCTGGCGGCGGCGGCCATCGTGTCCATCGCGTCCATCCACTCGTCTGGAACCTGCTCGATCGGCTCTTCGAGGGCGTTCTGGCGTGCACGAACCTGCGCGTCGAGCATCTGTTCGAGTTCTCGTTCTGCGATCCGCGGGCTGCCGTACTTTTCGGCGATCGCTTCGCCCTGCTCGGTGAACTTGATCTGGCCGGTGACCGTCTCGTTTGGCAACGCGAGCATTGCCTCGTTCATCGGCCCGCCGCCGCGAGAGATCGAGCCACCGCGGCCGTGGAACAGCCGCATCGTCACGTCGTGCTCGTTGGTGATCGACGCGAGCCGCTTTTGATTCTTGTAGAGATCCCAGTTGGCCGCCAGGAAGCCGTTTTCCTTGTTCGAATCGGAATACCCGAGCATGATTTCCTGAGTGTTTCCACGGGCGTCGACGGCCATCGAATACGCCTCGTTCTCAAAGAGCGTTCCCATGATCCGTTCGGCCCCGTTGAGCGCGTACTCCGTCTCGAGCAGCGGAGCCACGTCGATCCCACAGTGATCTGGCAGCGAGACGACCCCAACCTGGTCGGCGAGGAACAACACCTCGAGGACGTGGCTCGGTTCGTCTGTCATCGAGATGCAGTAGGTGTCGATCGCGGGCACGCCGTACTCCTTTTGCCACTCGCCGAGCGCGACGAAGCGGTCGAGCACGCGTTCGGCGATATCGCCCAGTTCGCCTGGCTCTTCGAGATCGATGATCGGATCGTTCTGGAGGATCGCCTCAGTCAGGAGGTCGACACGCTCGTCCTCCTCGAGGGAGCGGTAGTCGATACCTTCATTTTCGAGCACGTCGGCGATCGCTTCGGTGTGGTTCTTTCGATGATCCCGCAGGTCGAGATTCGCAAGCGAGAAGCCAAACGTGCTAACCTGCCGGCGGAGCGGCTCGATGAACGCCTCTGAGACCTCTCGGCCGCCGTACGTACGGAGGCTCTCGTTCATGATACGGAGGTCTTCCATGAGGTCCTCGGCCGTCTCGTAGCCGTGCGGCCGAACGTCGCCGACGCGATCGAGGCGTTCGCGCATGAGCCGCAGTTTCTGACGATACGGCTCCTCCGGGTACCGCTCGCGAGCCTCCGTGACGATGCGTGGAAACCGCTCTTTGTCAGCCTCCAGTGAGGCGACGAACGCGTCAGTCGTCGGATAGCGATCGCCGTCCTGGCTCACGACAGCTGAGAGCCGTTTGAGTGCCGTCCGGTACTTTTCGATGACGACCTCGCGCTGTCTCGAAAGTGTATCGTCGGTCACTTCAACGGTGACGAAGGGGTTGCCGTCGCGGTCCGACCCCGCCCACGATCGGAACTCGAAGAGCTTCGGGAGATCGATCGATTCGTACTCCTCGGCGATTGTCGACTCGAACTCGCTGTACACTTCGCCGACGACGTCGAACAGGGTGTTCTCAAGGTACCACTGGACGTTTCGCGCCTCGTCTTGGGGTTCTGGCGGTCGGTTGCGAACCTGTCTGGTCCCCCAGAGGCTCGTCACCTCCGCGTCGATTTGCTCCCAGACGCGGTCTTTTTCTCGATCGGTCAGGTTCCGCTCGTCGAGGGTTTCGAGGTGGCCTGCGATCGATCGGAGTTTCGCTTTGACCGTTCCGCGGCGTGCTTCTGTCGGGTGGGCAGTGAACGTTGGCTCGATGAGGACGTCTTCGAGGATTGATTGAACGGTTTCCTCGCTTGCGCCTTCCTCGGCAAGCGTCTCGACGGTCCGATCGAGACTGTCGACGAGTGACTTGTCTTGCGTCGACTCTCTCACTGCGCGAACCCGTTCGCGCTCCTCTGCGAGGTTGATGAGCTCGAAGTAGGTTGCAAACGCCCGGGCAACCACGCTTTCTTCTTCAGGCGGGATCCGCTCGAACGTCGAGTGGAGCCGCTTTCGAGAGTCCAATTCACCGTTTCGGTAGTCGATCGCGGCCTCCCTGAGCGCCTCGACAGTTTCAAACGACTCCGTCGACGCTTGATCGGCCAACACCTCCCCCACGAGCGCACCGAGTTCGCGTACATCCTGGCGTACGCTTCGATTGTGCAGTGGCATATCATGGTATACTATCACCCGATCGTAAAAGGCCGCTCATTCGTCCACATAATTGCCTCGCATGAGAGTAAATTCCCGAGGCTGTGCGTCAGTTCCGCACTTCGTCACGCTTTTGAGCAGTCGGGACAAGATTCTCGTATGAGCGCAGAGGACAAGTATCCCGCAGAATCAGGACGGCGGCGGTTCGTCAAAGGTGTCGTCGGCGGTGCGACGCTAGCCGGGCTCGGCGTTACCGGCACGCTCAGCGTCCAGTCGCTCACGACGCCGGCTGGTGCCGGTGGTGGCCCGGTCACGGCCAAAGTGATCGAACTGCTCGATGGGCCTGCCCCGCGCGGGATGCCCCAGATCCCGATCGAGATCGACGACGAGGGATATATTAAGGGTGTCTGGCCAGAAGTCCAGACCGAGACGGTCGAAGGTGTTGAGGTCGAAGTCGCACGAGAGGAAATCGGCGGCGTGGCCTACTCTCAAGAGTGGTTTCAGTACTGTGGGCAACAGTCCTACGAGGGCCTGGATCCGAACTTCGATTCGGACAACTACTTCAAGGCTGATTCCGGCTCAGCCTACGAGTGGCAGAGCCAGATGAAAGACGAGGGCGATCGATTCAACGTCAGCGATTTCGACGACTACGAAGAGTGGGGCAACGGCATCGGCTCAGACGGCGTCGGCAAGCCGGCGACCGGGACTTGGCGTTCGGAGGGCGCAGAGAGCGTCATCCCGATCGCGATCCTTCGATCGCCGCTGATCGAAGAGGCCGCCCAAGACAATGAGTGGCTTGAGGCGAGCACTGACCAGGGCGTGATGGCATACATCAACAAGTGTACGCACTTCTGTTGTGTTCCAGGCTACAAACAGACCGAGGAGTCGCTTCGGTACGACGCTGAAGACGGTGTCTACTGCCAGTGTCACCAGTCGGTCTACGACCCCTTCAGCATCGTCGACGCGCTGTACATTTCGCTGCCACGACCGGACTAACACCTGCGCGCCCTCCGTCAATCGGCGGTGACGGTTTCGTCGCCGGGGCTTTTTCACGCTTCCACCCCGTACTAATCGTATGACTAACACCGACGATTCGTTTGCGGCCGATCGCGCCGCCGCTCGCGAGGCACTGGCTGACGACGATGTCTCCGCGTTCTACCTTGGCATTGTTCGTGACGGTGAGTCGATCGACACCACGTTCGCACAGACGGCTGATGATCCCGAAGACGAAGGACTCCAGGCGCTGTCGCTGTTGGCCGCCCACGTCCGAATCGTCGCGAATCAGGCTGGTGTCGAACCCTCGACGGTCGCCGGCGACGCGGCGACACTGGCCGCCCGGCTCGAAGACCTCTCTCCGGGGGGGATGGACGCAATCGACGAGGAGTGACCTCGGACTGGACACTACTTCTCGTATCCGGCGAGCGAATCAAACAGCTCCCCAGCGTTTGCGATCGCCGTTTCGAACGACTCCACGCCGGGTTTCGACAGCCGATCGGGGTTCGCGAGCACCACAACCGGCTGTGTGCCGAGGCTGACGAATCCAAGTCCAAGTCGTTCAGCGGTTTCACGCAGCCCAACACCCACGTCGGCGGTTCCAGCCAGCACCCGGCGAGCAGGGCTTTCGAACGCCTTGACCCCGAAGTCGAAGCCGTCGATCGACTCGACGACAGTGTGGCGTTCGGTTTCATTCTCATCGGCGTACTCGGCGATCGCATTCGCGAGACTCGTGCGGAGCCCGGAGTTCTGTTCGCGGTTGACAAACCGGAGCTCGTTTTTGACGAGCGAGTCGATCCCAGTCACGTCGTCAGGGTTGCCCTCGGGGACGAGGAGGCCCCACTCGCGGGACCACTCGCCGATCGGCTCCGCAGCAAGATCGTGTTGGGTGGGACCTGCAACGACCGCCACGTCTGGGACACCGTTTCTGAGCCGTCGGGATCCTTCGCGGCTCCCAACCGGCAGATATCGGGGATGGTCGAGGCGATCGAGCAAACGGTTGAGCGCTGGATCGTCCTCGCCGACACCGAACAGCGAGGGCGGGCGCACCGCTGCGGAGAACAGCTCGACGGTGACGCGCTCGCCGCTGTCGAGGTAGCTCGTTGAGGCGTCGACCGTGACGATTCCATCGGCCTCCACGAGGCTCGTTGTCGCGCCCGATCCCTTGTCGACGGGGTACGCAAGGAGCGCTCCAGTAGCGTCCTCGACAAGTCCAACTGGCAACAGGCGGGTTCGCCCTTCGGTGTAGCGTTCGACGGTCGCCATCGTCGCGGTCGTTGTCGGGGCAGCTGCGGCCGCCAACCCGGCAGCCTCGCGGATTGCCGGCGCGACGAACGTCCGAAAGATCGATAGCGCCGACACCGGGTAGCCTGGCAGCCCGATGTACGCGGCGGTGCCGCCGTCGCTTCGATCCATGCGGCCGATGAGCATCGGCTTCCCCGGCTTGACCGACACGCCGTGAACGAGCAGCTCGCCGCGATCTTCGATCACTTGGTAGATCACATCCACCGCGCTGGCGGACGTTGAGCCGGACGACAGCACTAAATCGCACTCGTCGGCAGCTTGCCTGAGCAGCCGCTCCATCTCCGCGTAGTCATCTCCGGCGTGGGGATACAACACAGGCTTGCCGCCGGCCTCTTCGACCCCCGCAGCGATCGTGTCGCTGTTGACGTCGTATATTTGTCCGCGACCGCTGTCGAGTTCCTCTCCTGGTCGAACGAGTTCATCGCCCGTGGAGACGATTCCGACGTGCGGGCGCTCCTGAACGGGGATCGACTCACAGCCGACCGCCGCGAGTAGGCCAATCTCACGCGGCGTGATGGTGGTTCCGGGGCCGATCGCCCGCGCCCCGGCCGCGATATCCGCGCCGGCGGCCATGACGCTGTCGCCCGGTGCGACCGAGGTTCCGACCTCGATATCCTCGTCGTCGGTCATTTCGGTCCGTTCGACAATCACGACTGCGTCCGCGCCGGGCGGCATGACTGCGCCGGTCGAAATCTCCGCGCACGTACCGGACTCGACAGTTACTGACGGCGATTCGCCGGCGTGGACCGCACCCGCAAGCGAGAGTGTGACCGGGTCGGCCTCATCTGCGCCGAAGGTATCACGCGCTCGGACCGCATAGCCGTCCATCGAGGCCCGATCGAAGCCGGGCACGTCGAGCGTCGCGTCGATCCGTTCGGCAAGCACGCGGCCACGGGCCGCCCGCAGTGGCACTGTCTCTGTTCCCGGATCGATATCGAGCGAGGCGATCGTCTCGTGGGCACGCTCGGGCGAGATGAGATTTTTGAACTCACGACGCTCTGTCATGGTAATTCCTCCCAATCTTCGACCGCAACAGTCTCGCCTGCGCCGTATCCCTCCCTGTCCTCGGGAACGACGACCCAGCCGTCTGCGAGCGCGACGCTGGAAAGGACACCCGAGCCGCTGGCGCGCGTTGGCGTTGCAACTATTCCGTCAGCGGTCGATTCGGTTCGAACCCGCGCGAAGGTTCGCGTCCCCGGCTCGCTCGGGATCTTTTTATTGAGGGTCGCCTCGCGCGTCGGCAGCGGCTCGATCGGCAGCGATCCTGCCCGCTTGAGCGCCGGCCGAAGGAACTGCACGGCGTTGACGATACACGCGACCGGATACCCCGGCAGCATGATCACGGGTGTCTCCTCGACGACGCCGAGTGCGACCGGGTGGCCGGGTTTCAATGCCACACCGTGGACGAGGACCTCACCGAGATCGTCGACGACATCCGGAATGAGGTCTCGTTCGCCGACTGAGGAGCCGCCGGTCGTGACAATCACGTCTTTGGTGAGATCGCGCTGAATCGCCGCTCGGAGCGCTGCGCGATCGTCGGTGACGATATTTCGATAGGTCGCGGTTGCACCCCAGCGATCGGCGAACCGCGAGATTGTCAAGCCATTCGTTTCGATCACCTCGCCGGGCGCGGGATCGGTCTGGACGAGCTCCTCACCGGTCGGAACCACGCCGACGCTCGGTGGCTCGTAGACCTCGACTTCGAAGATCCCGACGGATTTGAGCAACCCGAGATCCGACGGCCGGAGCCGGTGACCGGGTTGATACAGCGTCTGGCCTGCCTCGACGTCTTCGCCGGCATCACCGACGTTTTCGCCGCGGGCAACCCCGTCGAAGACCTCCACGTCGGCTCCAATAGATTCGGTCTCTTCGATCATCACAACCGCGTCTGCGCCGTCTGGGACCGCGCTGCCGGTGTGGACCCGACGGGCCTCTCGGGGACCAACTGAGCCTTCGGTCTCGGTGAGGACAGTCGGCGATCGATCGGACGCCCCGAAGGTATCCTCGGCGCGGACGGCGTAGCCGTCCATTGCGGCGCGGTCGTAGCCTGGCACTGGGTTTGGGGCCGTCACCGATTCGGCGAGCACGCGGCCGTCAGCCGCTTGGAGGCGAACCGTTTCGGACCGTTCGTGGGGGGTGACGGCCTCAAGCAGCCGCTCACGCGCGATCGCGACTGGCGTTCGGGATTTGAATCCCGACTCGCGTCGATCTGATGTGGTCATGTATACTCTTTGGCCACTGCGGATATAAGTCTCCGGCGGCGTCGCGTGAGACACGACTTGGGATATGAGCCGTCTGTGCGTTGAGGTGAGCCGTCCGTGCGTTGATGTGTGGGGTCATCACACGATCGCGGCCTTTTTCGACCCAGCAGCCGTATATTGCTGTATGTCTGTACTGCGCGACGCGCTTCGCGACCTTCCCGATGCGGTGTTCGCGGATCTGTTGGAGTCCGACGAGTCGTACCTAGTTGTCCTTGACCTCCCCGGAGTAACTGCCGAAACTGCCGATCTGATCGCCGAAAGCGGCCGAATCAGGATCGACGCACGCCGAGAGAAAGCCGTGCCGATGGAGTTTCAGTACGTCGAAGAGAACCGGCCGCTGTTCGTCGACGCCGAGTTACCCTTGCCACACGACGCCGACGGCGAAGCTGCCACGGCCTCGATGGAGCGTGGCGTCCTTGAGATCCGCATTCCAAAGCGGCTCGATGAGGATGGGCAACCGATCCCGATCGACGACTAACGCCGGAGGGTTGCTCTGGTGAATCTACGTGCCTACTGGCGCTTTATCGTCGTCTTCTACGGGTTCTTCCCGCTCATCTTCGCGTACATCCGCGATCGCAACCGGTTCCTCGTCGTGGGGCAGAGCCGGCGGGTTACCGCCGAGATGCAGCAACACCGCGCAGAGGTCCTCCTAGACACGCTCTTGACGCTCGGGCCAACGTTCATAAAGCTCGGCCAGTTGCTTTCGACGCGCCCAGACATCCTCCCAAAACAGTACATCGAGGTGCTGTCGAGCCTCCAAGACGACGTGCCGCCCGCCCCGTGGGCGGAGTCGAAACAGGTACTCGAGGAAGATCTCGGCCCCGTCGAAGAGACTTTTGACGAGTTTGATACCGAACCGATAAGTGGTGCGAGCCTCGGGCAGGTGTACCTCGGAACATACGAGGACGAGCAAGTCGCGATCAAGGTCCGCCGTCCGGGTATCGAGGATCTCGTCGAGGCAGATCTGAAGGTACTACGCTGGTCAATTCCGATTCTCGTGCGGTTCATGGGCCAGGGGCAGGCGTTCTCGTTGGACAGCCTCGCCGACGAGTTCGCAAAGACGATCCGCGAGGAGATGGACTACGGCCGTGAGCGCCGCATTCTCGTCGAGATCCAGGGGAACTTTGCTGACAACAATCGCATGCGGATCCCCTCACCGATCGACGACGCTTCAAGCGCCCGCGTACTCACGATGGAGTACCTTCCGGGAACCAAAATCAACGATCTCGATACGCTCGACGAGAAAGGGATCGATCGAACTGTACTCGCAACGGAACTGCAGCGAGTCTACCTGCAGATGATGATCGAAGACGGCGTGTTTCACGCCGATCCCCACCCGGGGAATCTCGCAGTCGACGACGAGGGGCGGATCATCTTCTATGACTTCGGGATGAGCGGCACGGTCACCCCGTTTATTCAGGACAAAATTATCGAGTTCTACATCGCGGTCGCCAACCAGGACATTGAAGCGATCCTGGATACCCTCATCGAGATGGGCACACTCAGCCCCGAAGCCGATCGCCAGGTCATGGCCAACGTGATGGAGCTGGCGATCGCCGATGCCCGCGGCGAGGACATCGAACAGTACCGCGTGAACCAGATTATCGATCAGGTGGAGTCGACCATTTACGAGTTCCCGCTGCGGCTGCCGCGCAATCTCGCGCTCGTCTTGCGGGTGGCAACAGTCGTCGAAGGGGTGTGCGTCACACTCGATCCAGAGTTCGATTTCATCTCGGTTGCGACGGACTACCTCACCGAACAGGGCTACCGCGAGGACACTGCAAAGCGGCTAGCCAAAGAGGCCGGCCAGCAGGTCCAAAAGACGACGCAGGCGCTGTTTACTGTGCCGCCGAAACTCGACGACGTGCTCGACACGGTCCAACGTGAGAACCTCACGGTCAACGTCCAGCTGGACGATGAAAACCACGTCCTTGACAAGCTTGCCAAACGGATCTCGTACTCGATTCTCGTCGCAGTTGGGCTGTTGTCGGCGTCGATCATCTACGCGTTCACCAACGAGTGGCGGATCTCGATCGCCATCCTCGGACTCACGGTGCCAATGGTGTTCTTCCTCTGGCAGTCGTTCCGCGAGCCCCGTGGGCTCCGAGCGCGTCCACAGTTTACCAGACAGGGCATGCGACAGCGCCGCGAAGAGGACAGTAACCGGTAGCTGCTCTGCACGCAGGCTCAGGCTGATTCTTCTGTAAGATCGTCGCCGATCGTCGATGTGAGAATCCGTTTGACTCCGCGCCGGAGCCGCCCGCCGGCTGCTGGCTGTGAAATCCCCAGTTCGTCGGCAACCTCGGTGAGCGAGGCCGCTCGCGGCTCCTCGAAGTATCCCATTGCCAGCGCAGTCGTGAGTGCCTCACGCTGGGCGTCTGTCAGTCCCAGCGCGGGTCCTGACGGCTCGGTCCGGTCTGTCACCCGCCGAATCGTACACTCGATCCCCTGCGCTCGGGCGTACTCCCAGAGGGCCGACAGCGCCGCCCGATCGGGCAGCCAGAGCCGCACCACCCAGGCGGTCCCGTCGTTTCTCCACTCGATTGAGATCCCGTCGACCGCCGAGATGATCGGGGAGACGATCGTCGCCGACGGCTCGTATGTGAACCGGTACACGGCCCCGTCGTCGGTGGCGGTCACACGTTCGAACGCCTCAATCGTCGGGTCGCGCTCAAGTCCGGCCTCGAAGCGATCGAAATCCGCCGACTCCACCGCAAACAGGTATCCCTCACGCGCTGGGACCGTCCCCGAGCCCGTCAGCGGGCGAACCGTTGCGCTCCGGTCGTGTGCGACGGTCTCTGTGAGCGCGAGGGTCGGTGATTCGAGCCGGAGGGTGGCGGTGATATCGCTCATCGGTCCTGCTCTGTCGGTTCGCCTCCGTCGGGTATCGGTGCTTCGGTCCAGCCCATCCGACGGCGGACGAACTGGCCGGCACGATCGAATCGCCAACGGACCGCGGCTTCGACCGGCGGTGCAGTCACCGCGACCGCCACACAAATGAGGATTGCTCCCAGGGCAATCTGGCCGGTCACGCGTTCGCCGAGTACGGCGATCCCGAGAAGCACCGTCGTTAGCGGCTCGCTCGTACTCGCGATGCTGGCCGATCCTGCGTCAATTCGGACGAGCCCTTCGGTGAACAACACGATCGGAACGACGGTCCCGATCGCCGTGATCCCCAGGATTACTGCCCACGAATCGACGGTGGTAGGAACGTCGATCGATCCCGTCGCAGTCGCGTACGCGAACAGTGTCCCCGTGACCCCGACGAATACGTACCCGCTGTGCACCAGTGGGTCGACTGTTGCGACCATGGCGCGGGTTCCCATCGTATACGCGGTATAACAAATCGAAGCGGCGGCGACGAGCACGAGGCCGATCGTGGCGACCGCGATGGGTCCGTCGGTGACGACGAGCCAGACCCCAACCAGCGAACAGCAGAGACCAACCGCCTTGGCCGCGGTGAACGGTTCTGTCCGGGCGATCGCCGCTGCGACCGTCACCTGTACCGGGTACGTGAACAGGACGATCGCGGCGATCCCGGCCGACAGCCACGCGAGACTCTCGAAGTACGTGACCGACATCCCGGCGTAGACGACGCCAAGCCCGATTTCGATCGCCGCGGTTCGCCTCGGTAGCCGTATTGACCGGCGACCAGCCCAGAGCAGCGCCCACAGGCACGCCGTCGCAAACGCGAAGCGCCACACAAGCAGCGTTCCCGTCGACAGCCCAACGCCGATCGCGAGCTTGCCAAAGATACCGAGCGTGCCAAAACACGCCGCTGCGGCGACCACAAGCACGAGGCCGATCGTTCGATCGTGCACACACGTGCTTTGGGCGCGATCGGTTTCGCCGCGGGGCTTATACATATAATAGATATATGTGTCTCCACAGGCGTCGGTGGACGATCGCTCACAAAATCATGACAGCCGTCAGACGTTTATGCCCTGAGGAGCTACCGAGCGGTATGCACGTGCTGGTCTCATTCGACATCGTCCCTGTCGAGAGTCTCGTTCCGCAAGCGGCGTTTGGGTTTTCGCCGGCGAGCGAGCGGGTCGTCAGGTACGCGCTTGAGACGTTCGGGGGTGACGAGAACCTGCAGGTGACGGCGATCCACCTCTCAGCGGATACGATCAACATCGAAGAGAACATGGGGGCAGTAGAGATCCGAAGCCTTGCGGACGAGCTTGGGGTGTCTGTCGAGGTCTCGATCGAGTCTGTAACCGACATCACGTCGATGAGCCAAGTGAAAGAGCGGATCCGCGAAACGGTTCAGGCCGAAGGTATCGATACTGTCGTGATGGGATACGCCGAGAACACGTTCGCAGACGCCTCTTTTGCCGACAGCACGGCCCGAAAGCTGCTGGAGGAAGAATCGGTCCCTGTCGTTCTCGTTCCGTAGCGATCGACCGATCGGCACGTCTGGATTGAGCGTTACTGTACCGTGACTGCTGGCTGTTTCACGTCTCCACTGGTGGGGCCGTTCGATCTTCGGCAGCTGCGGCAAGCCGATCGAACACCGCCTTGCCGTCCTCGCTCAGGCGGTACTCCTCGTGGAGGTCGTCTGGGTCGCGCCCGCGGTTGCTGGCGACACCGACGACGTGAGCGATCGTGTCGTAGTTGTCTCTCACTAACGAGCCGACGAGCGATGGCATGCCGGCTCGCTCGGCCAGTTCTTTTGCGGCTGCGCGGCCGCCGTACACCCGTCGTTTGGTCACGTCGACGAGCACCATCGCGAAGGGCGTCGCACCGAACTGTGCCTCGAGGAACGCCTGGGCAGCGTCGTCGTACCACGAGATCGCACCAATGTCGTCAATCTGGTTGAGCGCCCGGGCCGCAACAGAGCAGTAGGGGCACTCGCCGTCAAAGATAAGCACAGAGTCGTATACAGTCATGGAATTACTACGGGCTGAACAGACATATATCGTCTGCTATCGCACGGCGATCGCCGGGAACAGGTGCGATCGACCAGAATCAACGATCGTAGCAGCGATCTCCCCGGATCCACGATCGTAGCAGCGATCTCCCCGGATCCACGATCGTAGCAGCGATCTCCCCGGATCCACGATCGTAGCAGCGATCGACACTACTCTTCGTCAGCCCGAACGGTTCCACCAACCACCAGCGCCGCGCCGATAATAACGAGGTTCTTGATGATGTACTGGCCCTCGACGGTGAGTTCGTGTGGAAACGTCACGAAGACGACCTCGGGCAGCAACACGATCGGGAGGAACGTCCCTGGCATCTGCAGGAACAACAACAAAATCCCGACGCGAATCAACGGCCGGTACAACAGACAAAGCCCGATTGCTACCTCCCAGACGCCGAGTATCGGGACGAACAGCTCCGGGGGGACGACGTAGACGGTGGCCGCAACGAGATCTGCCGCCGGGCTGCCGCCGATGACCTTCAGTCCGCCGAACCAGATGAATACGATCCCGAGCGCGACACGCAGCGTTGGAATCCCGAGCCGATCCATGGTGTCGGCGATCTGGCGATCGATCTGATCGAACTGTTCTTTCGCTGATTCCAGCCGATCGGTGCCGCCAGCGGGGCCGTCCCGCTCGGTCGTTTTTGAGAGGCTCATTACTCATCTATTGATACGGGCTGAAAAGTCAAAAACCCTCGCTAGAGCCCTCAAATCACCCAAAAACGGGGCAATTAGAATATTAGTTCGTGATGGTTGTCGCCGCCGTCGATCCGGCAACGACCGTCGATTGTCCGCCCTCATTGTCGCGGAGCGGCTCGCCCCACGCGACCGGCGGGATCTCGTTGTCGCCGTTGTCGCCGTTGTCGGCCGGTTCGACCGCCGCCTGGAGTGCCGCGGCGTCGAACGACGCCGACAGCGCCTCGTTTGCGTCCGCCGTCTGCTCGCACGCATCATCCATCGCCTGTACGAGCAGCCAGAACATGGCCGCCGTGAACACGATCGCGAGCCCGATGAATCCGCCCAGTACGATCGTCATGTCGTCGTGTTGAACGATAGTCTACATTGTTGTTTCGGCGAATCTCCGTGGTGGATACGTTCCTGCGGTACGAGAGAACCGGACGGTATCAATCCATTTATACCACCTGCAGCGGAATCTGTGGATATGCCACGAGAACAAAAGCAGGTTCGCGAACTGCAGGAGGGAAGCTACGTGATGATGGACGACTCGCCGTGTAAAATCAACCACTACAGCACCGCAAAGCCGGGCAAACACGGCAGCGCGAAGGCTCGTGTCGAAGGCAAGGGAGTCTTCGACGACAAAAAACGCAGCCTGAGCCAGCCGGTCGACGCGAAGGTATGGGTCCCGATCATCGAGCGGAAGGGCGGGCAGGTCGTCTCCGTCACCGGTGACGACGCGCAGGTTATGGACCTCGACACCTACGAGACGTTCACGATGCGGATCCCCGAGGGCGAGGACTTCTCGAACGGCGATGAGATCGAATACCTCGAGTACGAGGGCCAGCGCAAGGTTGTGTAGATGTTCCCCGGTGCGACCGCCGATCGGGACGTGGCCATCTACGTAATCGTCGGCGCACCGTTGGACATCTCGACAACGTTCCAACCCGGGACGCGGTTTGGACCCGATCGGGTCCGCCGCTTCGCGGCAACGTACGACGATTACGACCGATTCACCGACTCGTTTTTTTCGGACCTCGCCGTCCACGACGCCGGCGACGTCCACGCGTGGGACGACGCTCGCGAGTACCTCGATCACCTCGCCAGTGAGCTCCGTGCTGCGGTGTGGGACGACGCGATTCCGCTGACGATCGGCGGCGAACACACCGTCACTGCTGCTGGCGTCGAGGCGGTCGAGCCGGATGTCTTTGTCTGTCTCGACGCCCACCTCGACCTCCGAACCGAGTACGACGGCAACGAGTGGAGTCACGCGTGCGTGACACGACACGTGCTCGACACTGCCGACGAAGCGATCATCCTTGGCGCACGAACCGGCACTCCCGATGAGTGGGATCGCGCCGCCGAAGACGACGTGACAGTTGTTGCTCCCGAGGACGTGCGATCGTGGCTCGAGAATCCCCCACGCTTCGAGGGGCAATCTGTCTACCTCTCGGTCGATATTGACGGCGCAGATCCAGCAGTTGCGCCCGGGACGGGCACGATGGAGCCGTTCGGGCTGTCCGCACGAGAGATGCGTGATGTCGTTCGTGTCGTCGCACCTGCCTGTGACGGATTCGACGTCGTGGAGGTCAACGATCGCGACGACGGCCAGGCCGCGGCGCTCGGCGGCAAGCTGTTGCGGGAGTTCGTCTATCGACACGCGGCTGGTCGAGCAGCCGAGGAAGATGCGGTGTGAGATCGCGGGCGATCAGGGCGTTGGCGCGGCCTTTTGGAGCGCGGTTTCGGCGATGTTGCCGCCGTAGTCGGCGCTCCGAGAGACTGAGTCGACGATGAGTCCGAGCAACTGCGCGCGAGCCGGATCGAGATCACGGAGTAGCTCGTCGATCGTGCGGGCGTGGGCGTCGATCGCTCGGACGGCCTCGCGGGCTTCGTTTGCGAGCTGGGTTGCCTCGCTGCTCTCATCGGTAAAGAGGGCGTCCATCCCCTTGTCGATCACGTCGACGGTGTCGGCGTGCAGTTCTTCGAGGGCGTCGATAACTTCTTCGGGGACCGGTTGCTCGATGTTTTTTGTGAGGTGGGCGATCTTGGTCGCGTGATCGCCGATCCGTTCGAGCTGGCGGGCGCTCGAGTGGTAGTCGAAACAGATCTCTCGTGGGAGTCCAAGCTCTTCGGCCGCTTTCGGCGTTCGGAGGGTCGATCGGAAGATGCGCGAGACGACCATCCAGAGCCGATCAACGTCCTCGTCACGCTGGATTACGTCGTCGGCGAGTTCGGTGTCGAGGTCTGCGAGCGCGGTCAGTGAGTCGTCAAGCATCGACAGTGAGATGAGCCGCATCCGGGTGACGGCGTTGTGAATCGACAGCTCCGAGGAGTCGAGCAGATCGCGGATGACGATACGATCGGCGGTCTCCTCTAAGACCTCGAGACCGACGAGGCTCTGTGTCGCCTGCCGAATTGTTCGCCGCTGATCGGTCGTGATCTCGGTGCTCTCGAGCGCGATGATATCGAAGCCGCTGACGTACATCGTCATTACCGCGCGCATGAGCTCTTGTTCGTGGAGGTCAGTAATATCGAGTGTGCCTTCGGTCCGATCCTCCTCGGTCTTTGGTGTCATAAATAGCGAGTCGCTTTCTGGATAGAACTCGACCACGCTGCCCGCGTTGACCCCATTTTCTGTCGCCCAGCTCTTTGGAATCGAGACCGTATACGTCGATCCGCCGGTGACTTGCACCTTCCGGGTCTCCATATCTATATATTTGGCTCAAGATATTTATAACGTTGTCCTTTGGAACAATATCCTCATGATCAAAACAATCTACCAGCATGCGTGATAATTACTGATAATTATTCTTTGGATAGCTAGATATGAAAATGGCATACGTTGGATTGATTAAAAATATATGCGAATGAGTTTGTTCGGGCAGTAGGTATGTGTCTATTGCCCTGGAAAAGATAGAGTTGCGCATGTATCTACAGACAACTGGTTTCTGTTCGAGAAAATTACGGAGCAAAACGTAGATCTATATAGAAGTAATAGCATCGTATTTATCCCTCAGGATTCCACCAAACGGTGATGGCAAACCAGAACGATCGGTCCATCGTCTCGCGTCGTAATTTTATTGCAACCACAGGGGCAGCGACCGCGATCGGGATCGCCGGGTGTACGGCGAACGATGGTGGTAACGGCAACGGTGGAAACGGCGGGGACGGCGGCAATGGTGGAGACGGCGGCAATGGTGGAGACGGCGGCAATGGTGGAGACGGCGGCGACGTCTCCGGCTCGATCCGCATCTCCGGGAGCAGTACCGTCTTCCCGGTCTCGGAAGCGGCAGGCGAAGAGTTCGCGAACATGCACGACGGGTTCGACTTCAACCTCTCGAGCGACGGCAGCACGGGCGGGATGGAGAACTACTTCATCCCCGGCGAGAGCGGTATCAGCGGTGCGAGCCGCCCGATCCTCGAGGAGGAGATCGAGGCCTGTCAGGAGACCGGCTTCCAGCCGGTCGAGTTCCAGTGTGCCGGCGACGCGCTGACGGTGATCGTCAACCCGGAGAACGACTGGATTCCCGACGACTGCGCCGATAACGAACTGATGCAGGCCATCTGGCTCCCCGACGACGCACCCGAGACGTGGGCCGACATCGACTCCAACTGGCCCGACGAGGAGATCGAACTCTTCGGCCCGGCGACGACATCGGGGACGTACGATTACTGGACGGGCGAGGTGCTCGATGACTTCCGAAGCATTCGATCCGACTTCGACGGCACCGAAGAGGACGACCTCATCGCGGAGGGCGTCCGCGGGAACGAATACGCACACGGCTACATCCCGTTCGCCTATTACGACAACAACCCAGATGGCATCAAGGCCCTCGACTTCGATGGCGGCAACGGGTGTACGGAACCGAGCCTCGAGGCCGCGAGCGCGGGCGACTACCCGCTCGCGCGACCGATCTTCTGGTACGTGAATCAGGAGAAGCTCCAGGAGGACGAGGCCATTCAGGCGTTTATGGAGTTCGCCATCGAGATGTCGGGCGATCAAGGGATCATCTCCGACGACATCGGCTACGTCGCTATGAATGACGAAGAGGTGGAGGGGAATCTCGAACGCCTCCAAGCTGCCATCGACGGTGATCTCAGCGAGGAAGACGCGATTCCGTCGGCGAACTAATCCCTGCGAATTTTCTATTAACGCATCAATAAAAATGACACAGAATCGATGGAGGGAATCCCGATGAGCGGGGACGTTTCGCAACGCGAGTGGCAACGCCCGGAAGCGAAGGTTCGCAAGGAGCGCATCTACGAGTACGTGCTCCTCGGCTGTGCGACGCTGACCGTCGCGATTACGATCGGGATCATCTTTACCCTCTTTTCGGACGCGGTGTACTTCTTCCAGGAGTACGCAGGGTTGCTCGAGGGGTCGACCGCGGACGCCGTCAGGGAGTTCGTCGCCGGGAAGGAATGGGTGCCAACGATCGAGCCGTACTCATACGGGCTGTTGCCGCTGCTGAGCGGCACGATCGTCATCACGGTGGCCGCCGCGGCGGTCGCGCTGCCGTGTGGACTCGGCGCGGCGATCTACCTGAGTGAGTACGCCCGCCCGACGACGAGGGCGTACCTGAAACCGGCACTCGAGGTGCTGGCGGGCGTGCCGACGATCGTCTACGGCTACTTTGCACTGGCGTACGTCACGCCGTTTCTGGACCGGTTTCTCGACCTGTCGACGTTCAACGCGCTGTCGGCGTCGATTATGATGGGGATCATGATCATCCCGATGGTGTCTTCGATCAGCGAGGACGCGATGAGCGCCGTTCCCGACTCACTGCGCGCCGCCGGCTACGGTCTGGGCGCGACGAAGTTCGACGTCTCGACGCGAGTCGTCGTTCCCGCCGCGTTCTCGGGCATCGTCTCGTCGTTCATCCTCGCGTTCTCGCGGGCGATCGGCGAGACCATGATCGTCACCGTCGCCGCCGGACAGAACCCCAAGATGTTGATCCTCGATCCGACCAGGCTCGACGAGAACCTGTACGACTCCGTTCAGACGATTACCTCGGCGATGGTTCAGGCCGCGGGGTCCGACACGGCCGGCGGAACGCCGGTCTTCTGGTCGATGTTCGCGCTCGGCCTGGCGTTGTTCGTCGTGACGTTCGTGATGAACGTGATCGCGGACGTCATCCAGCGGCGCTACAGGGAGGCGTACTGAATGGGGACGAAAACGCAAGAACACGAGTGGGTCGGTCGTTCGAACGCCCTGACGAAGCTTCGCGGCGGCGCGTTCAAATACGCCTGCCTCGGTACGGCGCTGTTCGGCATCGTCACACTCCTGGTCTTACTCGCGTACGTGACGCTCGACGCGATCGAACTGCAAGAGGCTGAACCGATTTGGTTCGCGATCCTCGGAGTGACGTTCGTCCTCCCGGTTGCGCTGTTCGGCTGGTACGTATGGGGCACGCCGGCAGCCGACGTCGCGAAGACGAGCGTCGGCGGGGTGTTGCTCGCAGCCGGACTCGGGGGCTTCTTCATCGTCGCGTTCACGATCATCACACCCCACGTGTGGGCGGCGTACGTCGTGTTCGCAGTCTTCCCTGCGATTGCGGCGGTGCGCTACGGCGACCGACTGCCAGCGATCGACGGCTCGGGCCCGGCCGTGATGGCCACGGTCACGCTCGGAGCGATCGTCGCGACCGTCTTCCTGGAGCCGATCACCGCCATCTTCGCCATGGCCAAGCCGTGGCTTCTCTACCTGCTCACGCTGGCGATTCCGACCGCCACCGCGCTAATCTGGTGGTCGCGGACGCGCGAGGATCGCGCGGCGACCATCGCGGCAGCCGCTACGGTCGGCGGTACGATCGCGCTCGGACTGCTCGTCGAGGTCGGCGTCCTCGAAACCGGGGGAGCACCGATCGTCTTCCTAATCGGGTTCGTCCTTCCGGCGACTATCGTGCTCGCCCACGGCTATCGGCGAGGACCGGAAGCCCGAGCCGGACTGCTCGCGCTCCCGACCCTCGTCGGCGGTGTGGTCGCGCTCGTCGCCGTCGCCTGGGCGCAGGGCGTTCCGATGCCGAACTCCTGGATCCGCCCGGAGTTCTACCTGGAGGGACCGTCCAGAACCCCGGAAAACGCCGGGCTGTACCCGCCGATCGTCGGCTCGGTCTTCATGCTGATCGTGATGGTCGTCGCCGTGTTCCCGCTCGGCGTCGGGGCCGCGATCTACCTGGAGGAGTACGCACCGAACAACAGGCTCACTCGACTCATCCGGATCAACCTCACCAATCTGGCTGGCGTTCCCTCCGTGGTCTACGGCCTGCTCGGCCTGGCGATCATCGCACGCCACTTCGGCCTGGGACGAGGAACCGTCATTACGGCGGGACTGACCGTCGGTTTACTCGTCCTGCCGATCGTCATCATCGCTTCGCAGGAAGCGATTCGATCGGTTCCAGACTCGGTCCGAGAGGCTTCCTACGGAATGGGCGCGAGTCGGTGGCAGACGACCCGGGAGGTCGTTCTTCCGGAGGCGTTCCCCGGCATCTTGACCGGGACGATCCTCGCGCTCGGGCGAGCGATCGGTGAGACCGCACCGCTGATCATGATCGGGGCCTCGACGTCGGTTTCGAGCGCGCCGACAGAGCTGTTCGGAAACGCCACGGCGATGCCGCTGCAGATCTTCTCCTGGCAAAGTAGGGTCCAGCCGGACTTCCGGTACGGGGTCGTCGCTGCCGGAGTCATCACCCTTCTCGTGATCTTGCTGGGAATGAACGCGGCCGCGATCATCCTGCGTAACCGGCTCGAAAAACGGTGAGTACGATGTCCGACAACCACCAGACCACGACCGACGCACAGACACCGACCGGGGACGACTCGGACCCGATCGTGAACGTTTCGCGGAGCCTCGAGGACCTCTCGAAGGAGGCGACGACGAGGACGACCTCGAGGTCGGATCGAACGCTCATCGAGACGAGAGATCTCGACGTCTACTACGGCGACGAACGGGCCATTAGCAGCGTCGACGTCGAGATCCCCGAACGGCAGGTGACGGCGCTGATCGGCCCCTCGGGCTGTGGCAAGTCGACGTTCCTGCGCTGTATCAACCGGATGAACGACCGCATCGACGTCTGCCGCGTCGAGGGGCAGGTCGAATTCGACGGCAAGAACGTCTACGACGAGGACGTCGATCCCGTCGCCCTGCGGCGGGAGATCGGGATAGTGTTCCAGCAGCCCAACCCGTTCCCGAAGTCGATCTACGACAACGTCGCCTTCGGCCTCCGGGTTCAGGGGCTCGACGACGAGGTCGACGAGCGGGTCCACCGCGCCCTCGAGCGCGCGGCCTTGCTCGAGGAGATCGAGGGACGCCTCGACGAGTCGGGGCTGGAGCTCTCGGGCGGCCAGCAACAGCGACTGTGCATCGCGCGGGCGATCGCGACCGATCCCGACGTCATCCTGATGGACGAGCCGGCGAGCGCGCTCGACCCGATCGCCACCTCGCGGATCGAGGACCTCATCGACGAGCTCTCCGAGGAGTACACGGTCGTGATCGTCACGCAC
This sequence comes from Halalkalirubrum salinum, assembly GCF_005543295.1. Lineage (GTDB taxonomy): Archaea > Halobacteriota > Halobacteria > Halobacteriales > Haloferacaceae > Halalkalirubrum > Halalkalirubrum salinum. The sequence goes on along the minus strand of NZ_SRSG01000008.1, from coordinate 46,130 downwards.
AACATGCAACAGGCCGCGCGCATCTCCGACAAGACGGCCGTCTTCCTCACCGGGGGCGAACTCGTCGAGTTCGACGACACCGACAAGATCTTCGAGAACCCCGAACACCAGCGCGTCGAGGACTACATCACCGGCAAGTTCGGCTGAAACCGGCCGGTCACGTCGACCGTTCAAGGGGCACCGAACCCCCACCGACGCGACACGCCGACCGGACACACGCACTTTTCTCGACTCCATCCACACGCGCCGACCGGACACACGCGCTTTTCTCGACTCCATCCACACGCGCCGACCGGCGGACTCGACACGAGCCGTTTCGCCAGCCTCGTTCCCGCAACCAGGAGTCGATCACGTCGACGGTCGAGCACCGACCGTTCCGGACGCGACGCCGTGGCAGGCCTCCGTGCTCGGAAACGGCCGACGGTCCCACCCGACCCCCCGGGCGAGTCCTCGAGGAGGCGGGTTCTCGACGGTGATCCAGTGACGATCGTCGTCGATCCGCCGGCGGTAACCGGGGGGTATACCGTCGCATCGGTTAGAATCTGCGGTCTCCGCTTCTCGTCTCGCTATCGCACGCGCTGGAGTTCGCTCCAGTTCGTCTCCGCGTCGGACCGGTGCTGGCCAGTCGACCGACGTGGAGCGCCGTCACCGTGATTCGCCGACGTGGACGGTGGCTGTCGGGCATGGGCGGCGCGGATCGGAGTCGGACGTGCCGTACCGTCGCTGGACGATTTCGTATTGTGTCATGTGGTTTATCCGGGCGTAGAGCCGTCACCTCCGATCGGAACGAACCGGCGAGAACCGGCGACGATGGCTCGTAGGCGACGATTCGTGCCACCGTCCGCTACTCGCACCCCCGCGGCTTCGAACGGAGTTACCCGCTCCAGGCGGACCGGCGCTGTGTGGCGAGCCCGACCTCGACTGCCGGTGGTGATCTCGCGAGACGGCTCACCGACCCTCGAACCCTGTCGACTGGCCGCGCGCGCGAGAGACGAGAACGAGCGCAAGGTACATCACGCCCGAGGGAGCTTTCCCATTCATGGCAAGGAAATCGTATCAGGAACAGCTCGCGGAACTCCGCGAGGACGTCTGCTACATGGGCGAAGTCGTGATGGAGCGCCTCCGGATGGGGCTGGACGCCCTCGACCGAAAGGACGAAACCCTCGCCCAGGAGGTGATCGAGGGCGACGCCGAGGTAAACCGGATGTACCTCGACCTGGAACAGGAGTGTATCGACCTGCTGGCCCTCCAGCAGCCGGTCGCGAGCGACCTGCGCTTTATCGCCTCGTCGTTCAAGATCATCACCGACCTGGAACGGATCGGCGACCTCGCGGTGAACCTCGGCGACTACACCAAAGACGCCGAACGCGAGCTCTTCCCCGACGTCGACGTCCAGGCGATGGGCGAACTCACGGTCGAGATGGTCGACGACGCGATCCAGGCCTACGACACCGAGGACGTCGACGCCTGTCGCGGACTCGCAACGCGTGACGACGAGCTCGACCACTTCGCCGAGCGCGCGAGCGAAATCGTCGTCCGGGACCTCATCGAGCGCGAACTCGATTCGACCGACGAGGTCGAGATGCTCCTCCAGGACGTCTCCCGGCTGTTGCTCACGATCCGCGACCTCGAGCGCGTGGGCGACCACGCGGTCAACATCGCCGCTCGGACCCTGTACATGGTCGAGAACGACGACGAACTCATCTACTGATCCTCGGCAGTCGCCGAGTCGCGTCTCGACGCCTCGTTTTGCTCGGTATCGAGGTCGAGCGGAGCTTCCACCGTCGAGAGCCGACGGATCCCGACCGTCCTCACGTGTAGCCTGTTGCATCTTCAAAATCAGTTCGCACGACGTGGCAGGGTAGCCGCTGTTCAAGCGACCGAGGACAAGATCGGGTAGATCGATCCTCAAACCGGCCCTCGAGGTTCTTGCGGGGATCCCAACGGTCGTGTACGGCTACTTCGCGCTCGTGTACATCACGCCCGCAGTCGAGTTTATCGGGATCGAACTCAGCACGTTCAACGTCCTCAGCGCGTCGCTCATGGTCGGTATCATGATTATCCCGATGGTATCGAGCCTTTCAGAAGACGCGATGAGCGCGGTTCCCGATTCGCTGCGGCAGGCCGGCTACGGGATGGGCGCCACCAAGTTCGAGGTGTCGACCGGCGTCGTCATTCCCGCGGCGGTGTCTGGAATCTTCGCCTCGTTCATCCTCGCACTCTCGCGGGCGATCGGCGAGACGATGATCGTCACGGTCGCAATGGGGATGCGCGCACGAATGTTTGCTCCAGAGAGTATTGCCGACGTTCCCGCCGAACTTGCGTACATCGCGACAAACTCCGGGTCAACAATGACCGCAGCGATCATCAATCTCGGACTGAGCGACCTCGCCGGCGGGACGACCGCCTTTTACTCGCTGTTTGCGATCGGATTGCTCCTGTTTACAATGACCTTTTTAATGAACCTCGCAAGCGACATCGTCGCCAACCGATTCCGGGAGGAGTACCAATGAGCAGGCTCGTCCGTGTTCCTTCGGAGGTGATCTAACATGGCGACAGAAACCCCTGACGTACCGGCCGATTCTGAGGAACAAGCCTGGTGGGGTGGCGAATCAAGCGTCAGCCGGATCCGCGGCGTCGCCTTCGAGTACACGACGCTGTTTGCGACGCTGTTCGGTATCTTGATGGTCGCGATACTGCTGATCTACGTGTCGGTCGACGCGATCGAGCCGTTTACCGCCGACCCAGTCTGGCATCTGACGTTCTTCGGGCTGTTCGTTGTGCCCTCGGTCACAACGTGGGTGGTACTCGGACGGGTGAACCCGACCGCTCGGACGGTTGGCAGTAACACATTCGGGATGATCCTCGGTGGACTCTTTGTTGCGGCCGGACTCGTTATCGTGATCGTCAAAACATACGGATCGATCGCTTGGTTTGCGGTGTCGATTTCGGTGGCGATCGGGGCGGCCGCGTTCTATGGCTATTTGCAAAAACGGCCGCGAATGAACATCATCGAGCAGGCAGCGGTGTTTGTCGCGCTGGCAATCCTCACTGTGACCGGGATCCCGGCGATCGAGCCGCTTGGGACGCCGGAACTGCTCTCGCCGATCTGGGCGTTCATTCTCGTCGCGCCGTTTATCCCACTCGAGTGGACCGCACTTGCGGTAACGCTCGGTCCCTTGGCCGGCGCGATCGCTGCCAGACGAGTTGGCAGTGATCGCGAAATTGAGACGCCCTGGACAGTGGTGCTCGGGGCGGTGGTCGCGGGGTCGCTCGCTGCCGGCGCGATCGCGGCGACGCTTGGCTGGAACGCCGAGGCCGCAGTTGTGATATTCGTGACCATCGCGGTGCCGATCGGCATCTATCTCGACGGTGTGCGCACGCACGATCCGTCGGCGATCGTCGGGCTCGTCTTTCCGGCGGTCGTCATCGGTGGACTCGTCGCTGCGATCGTGACGACCGAGACGCTCGGATTCGCTCGCCCCGACGCGTGGCTCGATTGGGGCTTTCTCACGTCGGTCCACTCGCGAACCGCCGAGGATGCGGGGATCTACCCGGCGCTCGTTGGCTCGGTGTTGATGATTCTCGTGATCGCCGCCTCGGCGTTCCCCGTGGGGGTCGGTGCGGCGATCTATCTCGAGGAGTACGCGCCGAACTCCGGCTGGCTCGGCCAGCTTGTTCGGCTCATCAAGATCAACATCGGGAACCTCGCGGGCGTGCCGTCTGTCGTCTACGGCATGCTCGGACTGGCCCTTATTATTCGGTTTATCGGGCTGCCGTTGGGGACGGTGATCGTCGGCGGCTTCACGATCGGGTTGTTGATCCTCCCGATCGTCATCATCTCCGCACAGGAGGCGATCCGCGCGGTGCCGGACTCGATGCGGCAAGCGTCCTACGGGATGGGTGCGACGCGGTGGCAGACGACGCGAAACGTGGTGTTGCCCCAGGCGATGCCCGGTATCCTCACCGGAACGATCTTGGCGTTGGGTCGGGCGATTGGCGAGACCGCGCCGCTCATTCTGATCGGCGCGGCGACGACGATCTACCGGCCGCCTGGTGGGATCTTCTCGAAGTTCAGCGCGATGCCGAAGCAGATCCACTCGTGGGTCGTCAACTACCCGCAAGCAGACTTCAGATACGGCGTAATGGCCGCAGGCGTGGTGACGCTGTTGGTCGTGCTCTTGGGCATGAACGCCGCAGCGATCATCATTCGAAATAAATATCAGCGGAACCAGTAATCATGGCACACGAACCAATGGAGCCATCCGAATCCGACACGGACAGCGCGACAGAGACGCTTATCTCACCGAGCCCCGGCAGCGAGGCGCTCGACGCCGGCCGGCTCGCGACAGACGCCGGAACGACCGAACCGGTCATCCAGGCGCGAGACGTCAGCGTTTACTACAACGACGATCGCGCGCTCAACAGCGTCACAATGGACATCCCAAAAAACCGGGTGACGGCCATGGTTGGCCCGTCCGGCTGTGGGAAGTCCACATTCTTGCGGTGTATCAACCGCATGAACGACCTCATCGACGCAGCCCGCGTCGAAGGAGAGCTGCTCTTTGAGGGTAAGAACGTCTACGACGATGATGTCGATCCGGTCGTCCTCCGGCGTCGAATCGGGATGGTGTTTCAGGCTCCAAATCCATTCCCGAAGTCGATCTACGACAACGTCGCCTACGGACCGAAAATCCAGGGTGATACCCGAAACCTCGACGAGCGCGTCGAGCGGGCGCTCAAGGGCGCAGCGCTGTGGGACGAGGTCAAAGACCAACTCGACAGCTCGGGATTGGACCTCTCGGGCGGTCAACAACAGCGGCTATGTATCGCCCGAGCGATCGCAGTTGACCCGGACGTCATTTTGATGGACGAGCCGGCCTCCGCGCTCGATCCGGTCGCAACCTCGAAGATCGAGGATCTGATCGCCGATCTCGCAGAAGAGTACACCGTCGTTATTGTCACCCACAACATGCAGCAGGCCGCACGGATTTCCGACAAGACTGCGGTATTCCTCACCGGCGGGAACCTCGCAGAGTTCGACGATACGGCGAAGATCTTCGAAAACCCCGAGAATCAGGAAGTCGAAGACTATATTACTGGGAAGTTTGGCTGATCGGCCGGGTTATTGGTCTGAACAGACGTCTATATCTCTCACAGTTCGACTCTGAGGACAACGCTTTTGCGTCGGCTCGATCGACGTAGGATAAGTATGCCACGAAACGAGTATCAGGCTGATCTAGAGGCTCTCCGTGACGACGTATTATATATGAGTGAGGTGGTCGCCGAGCGCCTGCGAGACGGCCTCGATGCGCTCGAGCGGAAAGACGAGGCGCTCGCCCGACAGGTTATCGAAGGCGACACCGAGGTGAACGATATGTACCTCGAACTCGAACAGGACTGTACGAATCTCATTGCGCTCCAGCAGCCAGTTGCGAGCGATCTTCGGTTCATCGCAGCCTCGTTCAACATCATCACCGATCTCGAACGAATCGGCGATCTGGCGACAAATCTTGGCGAGTACGCAACGGAAGCCGAGCAGGATGTGTTCCCCGATGTTGACATCCAGCTGATCGGCGAGAAGACCCTCGACATGCTCGATCGCGCGATGACTGCCTACGCGGGCGATCGCCCACAGATCTGCTATGAGGTCGCAAAGACAGACGATGAACTCGACGAACTGTGTGAGGCTGCAAGCGAAATCGTCGTTCGTGACCTGATCGACACCGAGCGCGCCGAGAGCGAGGACATCACCACACTGATGGCGGATGTCTCGCGGCTGTCGTTGACGATTCGGGATCTCGAACGGGTCGGCGATCACACAGTCAATATCGCTGCCCGAACGCTGTATATGATCGAAAACAACGACGAGTTGATCTACTGAGATACAGGGTTTTTGTCTCCTCGGCAGTCGAACAATTGACTGATTGGCAAACGTTCTTTTTGACGCTCTTCGTGTGTCGAGTATGAAGGTTGGGCTGCTCACGATCGGCGATGAACTCCTGTCGGGCGATACCGAGAACACGAATGCGAGTTGGCTCGCCAGACAACTCTCAGGACGTGGGGCGTCCGTTGAGCGAATCCTCGTGGTTCCCGACGATCGATCGCTCATCGCTGAGACGGTCCGAGAGTGGACGCAGCTGTTCGATGCGGTCATCACCACTGGTGGACTTGGCGGCACCCACGACGATGTGACAATGGACGCGGTCGCGGCGGCGTTCGATCGGACAGTCGAAGTTAACGACGCTGCCCGCGAGGACGTCCTCGAAACGATGGCCGCCTACCGCGAGGAACATCCCGAGTTGGTCGAACGCTACGACCTGCGAGTTGATCCAGACGCACAGGCATCGATTCCTGCGGGTGCGCGGCCACTGCTCAACGAGGTTGGCCTCTCGCCGGGGTGTGTACTCGAAAATAGCTACGTACTGCCAGGAATTCCAGACGAGATGCGGGCGATGTTCGGCCAGGTTGCAGAAACGTTTGGGGGCGATCGAGTGACGCGGACGCTGTATACCCCGGTTCCGGAGGGTGCAATGGGCGAAACATTCACCGAGTTACACGAGCGCTTCGACGTAATCGCGGGCAGCTATCCCGCTCGCCGACCCAAGCCGAATCGGATAAAAATAAGCGGCACGGATCAAACAGCCGTCAACGCCGCGACTGAGTGGCTCGACGATCGAATTGAGACTGTCGATCCCACAGAAGACTGAGGAGGCAAACGGGCGTTACTGGAACCCAATTCGGCCGCTGCGCGGCTCGCCAAAGGCGTCGCGGCCGCCGCCTTTGAACTGCTGTTCGATCTCCTCGTAGTAGGACATGATCTCCTCGTTGATCGTCGGCCGCACGGACTCTAAGGCCTTGCGGAAGTGCCGCATTTCGACTTCCTCGGCGTCGTCTTGTTCGCGCAGTGCCTCAATCGCGGCCTCTCTGGCGATCGATTCGAGATCTGAGCCGACGTAGCCGTCGGTAATCTCGGCGATCTCTCTGAGACTCACGTCCGCCGCCAGCGGCACGTTGGCGGTGTGGATCTTCAGGATTTGCTCTCTACCTTCCTCGTCGGGCTGGCCGATCATCACGAGCCGATCGAACCGTCCCGAGCGGATGAGCGCCGGATCGATCATGTCTGGGCGGTTCGTCGCCCCAATAACCATCACGTCGCCCATATCTTCGAGGCCGTCCAACTCAGTGAGCAGCTGGTTGACAACCCGCTCGGAGACGTTGTTGCCCATCTCTTGGCCCCGCGAGGGTGCGAGGCTGTCGAGCTCGTCGAAGAAGATGATCGTCGGGCTGACCTGTCTGGCCTTCCGGAAGGTCTGTCTGATCGCCTTCTCGGACTCACCGACCCACTTCGAGAGTAGCTGCGGGCCACGCACCGAAATGAAATTGGCGTTCGTCTCGCTGGCGACTGCCTTCGCCATGAGCGTCTTGCCAGTCCCCGGCGGGCCGTACAAGAGCACGCCTTTCGGCGCTTCGATGCCCATTCGATCGAACTTCTCGGGGTTCGTCAGCGGCCACTCGACGCTCTCTTTGACCTGCTGTTTCGGCTCCGAGAGCCCACCGACATCGTCCCACGTGATTTTCGGGAGTTCGACGAGCACCTCGCGCATCGCGGAAGGTTCGACTTCCGAGAGCGCGCCGTGGAAGTCTTGACGTTTGACGATCATCCGATCGATCAGGCTCGGTGGGATGTCTTCCTCGTCAAGGTCGATCTCTGGGAGGTACCGCCGCAGCGCCTTCATGGCAGCCTCTTTCGTGAGACTCTCGATGTCCGCACCCACGAAGCCGTGGGTCTCGTCGGCAAGATGATCCAAGGAGACGTCGTCCGACAGCGGCATGCCGCGGGTGTGAATCTGGAGGATCTCTTTGCGACCGACCTCGTCTGGCACACCGATATCGATCTCGCGATCGAACCGGCCGGGCCGACGGAGGGCTGGGTCAACCGAATCGACTCGGTTGGTCGCAGCAATGACAATGACCTGCCCACGGGCTTCGAGGCCGTCCATCATCGTCAGCAACTGAGCGACGACGCGACGTTCGACCTCGCCGGTCACGTCCTCGCGTTTGGGCGCGATCGAGTCGAGCTCGTCGATGAAGATGATTGAGGGCGAATCGTCCTTTGCGTCCTCGAAGATCTCTCTGAGCTGTTGTTCGCTCTCGCCGTAGTACTTTGAGATGATCTCGGGACCCGCGATCGAGAAGAAACTCGCGGAGGTCTCGTTGGCGACGGCCTTCGCGAGGAGCGTCTTTCCGGTGCCGGGTGGACCGTGCAACAGGACACCCTGTGGCGGTTCGATCCCCAGTTTCTGGAAAATCTGGGGGTGTTTCATCGGCAGCTCGACCATCTCACGAACCCGCTGGATTTCGCTTTGCAGCCCACCGATGTCCTCGTAGGTGATCCCACCGCCAGTCTTTTCGAAGCCGCTGATCGGCTCCTCCCGCAGTTCCACCTCGGTGTCCTCGGTCACGAGACAGACGCCCTCTGGCTCGGTTTCGACGGCAATGAGCGGAATCGCTTGGCCGGGCGATCGCATGAACGGATGGTTCGTACTCGACATTACAGGGACGATGTCGCGTTCGACGACCGGCCGCTTGAGAATCTGGCGTTTGACCATGCCGGCGGCGTCAGAGCCGAACTGGACGCTCGCCTCTTCAGGCGGAGCCAACACGAGCGTTTCAGCCTTTTCGGCGTCGGCTTTCCGAATCGTCACCCGCTCGCCGATGCCCACATCGGCGTTTTGGCGGGTGAACCCGTCGATTCGAACCGTGTCAGTGTTCCAGTCTTGTCTGTCTGCACGCCACACCTTCGCGGCCGTCAGCTCTGCACCGTCGATTTCGATAATGTCGCCCGGCGAGAGCTTCAGGTGCAACAGCGTGTCCGGATCCAGGCGGGCGATACCCCGCCCCGAGTCGTTCGGGTACGCTTTCGCCACCTCAAGTTGTACTTCGTTCATTGGGACCTCCTCGTTCGTAGCCGAGGTTCCGGCCGGTCTGGCGATAAGTCCTTTGTTCGCAGGGATCGCCAACGAAAGCGATCAGCACGGGTTGTCATCATATACCATACTGTGAGAGGCGGCGATACTAATGGTTGGCGAAAGCGCACCTGTGGTTTGCAACACGACGGCAGATCACGGGGGCGGCGTGGCGTGATCGAAGGGAGGAAACGCCAGTGGGGATCTGGTCGCCGTGATCGCCGTTCGCGGCGTTCACAACCAGAACACGTTAGCTATTAAAGTCATTTTCCGTCGTTGTGACAGCGCCTGTCGTTTCGACACACTCTGTCACCGTTGTCCACGCACCGGGTTCGATTAGGTCGCCTCGATTTCGGTCGCTGCCTTGCGGTACTGTTCGAACGTTTCGATCGCCCATTGTCTGACGGTCTCGTCCGTAGACTCAACGAGCGCCTGCATGGTCCCGTCGTCGCCGTAGGCACCGATCGCAACGACCGTGTCGGTGATGAGCAGCCCGAACGATATCGGGTCGGGATACACGTAGAGCTCCACGCGACCAGTCTGGATGACATCTTCGAGCGCGTCGCCGTCGCGTTGGAGCATCGACAGCACGTCCTTGGACAACACCGTCACCGCGGAGGCGCTTTGCTCCATGATCGCCTTGTAGTACGTCTCGTTGTAGAACGGGGCGTTGATCGGTGCGATCGTTCGGATCGTATCCGTCCCAGAGACTCGATTCAGTGCCCGATCTTCCGGCTCGTACGGCGAGTGTGGCTTCCGAATCGTAACGGTTGCGTCCTCGAACGCCTCTGGGGACAGCGAGCAGACGTCTCTGGGGAACCACCGAAAGAACGGTTGGAGCTTCAACAGCGTCGCTGTCTTCGACAGCGTCTCTGCGAATTCTTCGGCAAACACGGCTCCGGTCGGCGTCAACCTAAACCCCGCTGTGGTCTGTTCGACCCAACCGGCTTCAATGAGCCCGTCGGTGACGCGGCGGATTGTCCGGCTGGACGCATCAATTGAGGCTTCAAGCTCTCCTCGCGTCCGTTCGCCACTTCGGAGGTGCTCCAGTACGCGGACTCGATGGATCGATCGCGTGACGTACTCGATCGCCGATACTGCCTCTTTCATGTCAATGTATTCGGGATCGTGGAGGGATACATATAATTGTATATACTCCATCGACTCAGTGTCCAGTCACTCGATCTCACGTCACCACTGATTGGCTGCGATAGGATCCCCGATGGGGACCGTTTTGCCGTCGGATAGCAAACCCCTGTTCATGCACACGCTTGCGTTTGACGGCCGAAGTGGGGCCAGCGGGGATATGCTGCTCGGTGCGCTGGTTTCGATCGGTGCGGATCGGTCCGCGCTCGATCCGATCGAAGCGGCGCTTGACGTCGAGTTTCGCATTGATTCAACAGTGAAAAACGGCATCGACTCGACAGCGGTTTCGGTGGTCCTCACAGACGATCACGGAACACACGCTGCTGATGAGCGCGACTCAGCGACCGCAGAAGGCCACGGGCCACACCGCCACTACGAGGAGGTGATCGAGATTGTCGAATCGATCGACCTGCCGGCGGCCGTGACCGACTCGGCGATTGGGGCGTTCCGCCGGCTCGGCGAAGCCGAGGCGACCATCCACGGCGAGTCGCTCTCGGCGATCCACTTTCACGAGGTCGGTGCGGACGACGCGATCGCCGACGTGACCGGAGTCATGGCGCTCTTAGCAGATCTCGATCCCGATCGAGTCGTCACCACACCGATCGCCGTCGGTGGCGGGAGCGTCGAGATGAGCCACGGGACGTATCCGATCCCGGCTCCTGCGGTCGTCGAGATCGCCGCCGACGCCGACTGGTCGATCGTCGGCGGGCCGGTCGACGCAGAGCTTCTGACCCCAACCGGGGCGGCAATCCTCGCAGAGATCGCCGATGGCGTCGACGCGCTCCCGGCGATCGACGTCGACACGAGCGGCTACGGGGCCGGAGCACGGACGTTCGATCGCCATCCAAACGTCCTCAGAGCCATCTCCGGGCACGCTGATGGCGGGCTTTCGACGGAGCCGATCACGGTTCTCGAAACGAATCTCGACGACGCAACGCCGGAGACGCTCGGATCGCTCCAAGAGACGCTGACAGATGCTGGCGCACGAGACGTGTCGATCGTCCCGACGACGATGAAAAAATCTCGGCCGGGGCATCTGGTAAAGGTGATCGTCCACCCGGCGGACGCCGAACGCGTCGCCCACCGACTCGCCGTCGAGACTGGCACACTCGGGATTCGAGAACACGGCGCAGGCCACCGCTGGACGGCCGATCGCTCCTTCGAGACTGCGCGAATCGAGATCGACGGCGAGGCGTTCGATGTGTCGGTCAAGGTCGCGTCGACAACGGACGGCGCGGTGTACGACGTCAGTGCCGAACACGATGACGTAGCTGCGGTCGCCGCCGAAACTGGCCTCGCCGTTCGCGAGGTCGCCCGCCGGGCTGAGGCGATCGTTCACGATCGGCTCGCAGACGCCGTCGAAGACTGATCGACACCGATCAATGGTTACTGGGTTTCGTCTGCGTTTCTATCCGAGCCACGATCGGCTCGGTCGTCGCGGTCACCCTCCGCTCCCGCGGATACGTCTCTTGACTCACCCTCGTGGCTTTCAGAGTCACTCTCACTTTCGTGCGCAGAGAGCGCTTCGTCGACAGTCAACTCCCCGTGAGCCACCCGTCTGGCGAGCGGCTCTGAGATGGTTCGCCCGCCGGCCGATCGTCGTCTGGATTCGTTTTTGATCCGCTGGAGTTCGCCGTCTGTGGGATCGATCTCGATCGAATCGATCCGCTCGCCCTCGAGCCGCGCGATATTCGTCGCTGCAAGCACATCGCCCATTCCCCGCGCTCCTGCGCCGAGATACGGCGTCGTTCCGGTTTCGTCGACGAGTTCGACCGCTACGTCGGGCAGGTCGTTGACGATTTGCGCACCCTGGAGTCGCGCACCGTCGCCGATCCGAACGAGGGGATCCGCGGCGTCTTCGACCTCCTCGCGGATGCGATCGACCGCTGCGGCCAGCGGTACCTGAAACGCGGCGGTCACGGTTCCGCCGAGCGTGACGACGATACCCGGTCGCGTCCCCGGGTCGACGCCAATAATGAGTCGGTCGTCCCCGCCACGGAGGATCGACAGCGCCTCTTCGATCGCGGGACGGATTCGCTCAGCATCGCCGTAGACGAGTTCGATGTCGTGATGGCCACCCAGATCGATCCGGTCCTCACGGGTCGTGAGCACGACGGTCGTCCGTTCGGGCAGCTCGTCTCCTGTATCAATCTTGGCCGGGGCGACTGTCGTGAAGGCCACACCCCGCTCGCGGAGGGCGGTCACCGCCTCGTGATAGAGCTTGAAATCCGACGTTGCGACGACGATCACGCTCTTCGGTTGGATCGGGAAGTGAAAACCACACCGATCGAGCCGCCCAATTGATTGCGACGCTGGACCGATCGTACGGGTCGATCACAGGTGTGTCGATCGCATGTGGACCAATCACGGGCGGTTGGATCGCGGTGTTTTTGCGCGGGCCGATCGAACGATCGATCGTGACTTCCGACTCGTCAGTGTCGACCGGGTGTGCAGCGCTCAATGAGCTGTTAGGTGGCGGCTTCGAGCGCGGCACCGTCTCGCAAATATACGGTCCGCCCGCGGCCGGGAAAACCAACGTCGCGCTCTCGGCAGCCGTCACTGTCGCTTTGGCTGGTGGCCGCGCGCTCTACATTGATACCGAAGGGCTGTCGATCGATCGCTTCAGCCAGCTCATCACAGCTCAAACCGACGAACCAGTCGAAGACGTCGCCTCGCGGCTCGTGATTACTGAAGCCATGGACTTCGACGAGCAGGCCGAAGCCGTCCAAGATGCCTCGGAGTTCGCTGAGTCGATCGAACTCATCGTCCTCGATAGCGCGACCGGTTTTTATCGACTCAAACGGACCGAAGAGACCACCGGCGGCGAGGCACTCCGCGCGGTTGCCAGACAAATCACTCACCTACTGTCGATCGCCCGTAAACACAATATCGCGGTCGTCATCACAAATCAGGTCTTTTCTGATCCCGACACTGACAGAACCCGCGGCCTCGGCGGACACACGCTCGAACACTGGACTGGTGTCGTCCTCCGGCTCGATCGGTTCCGCGGGGGCAATCGTCGAGCGACGCTCGAAAAACACCGATCGAAGGCGGTTGGTGACTCTGTGACGTTCGAAATTACTGATGCAGGACTGTCTGCGACTGAGCCGTTCTGATCCGGACGAGTGAGAGTGTGCTGCTCCAGACGAGTGGGGTGTGCTGCTCCAGACGAGTGAGAATGGCCGCAGCTACAACTCGCCGAGCTTTCGCAGCAGCTGGCCGCGGTACTTTTCATCGGCGTTGACGCCTTTCATTTCGAGGACATTCCGCTCGAGTTTATCCAGCGCGACGTGGAAGGCGTGATCTGCGCCATAGCCCTCTCCGGAGCCGGCAACCTGGCCGTGGCTGGTCCGCAGGCGGATCTGCGACTGGATCAACGGTGTGCCGCGGAGCTTCTCTTTGTGTTCGTGGAAGCGAACGTGCGCGTGGTGGACATCCATCTGCTGGTACTTGTCGACGACGCGGGCGATCGAGTCGGTGATCTCCCCGCGATCGATCGTGTCCAACAGGTCCACGTTCGTAATCTGAACATCCATCTGGGACTCTTCGGTGAACGTGAGCGCCCGAAGGACGTCGGTTTTCGTAATCACGCCGTCGACGACGTCCTCGCCTTCGGGGGTGACAACGAGCCCCGAGATGTCGTTGTCGAGCATCTTCTCGACCGCTGTTTTGACGCTCGTCTCTGGCGTTACAGTGAGCACAGGTGAGGTCGAGAGGTTGTACACAGGCAGATCAAGCATCCGATCGGCGTCGCCGCTGCGATCGCCTTTCTCCTGGCGCTCGTTGTCACGAACGACAAACTCAACGATGTCGTGGGTGGTGAGGATGCCGGTCAGCTTGCCGGCGTCGTTGGTCACAGGCAGCCGAGAGACGCCATTCTCACGGAGGCGGTTGATCGCCTGGCCGATATGGGACTGATCCGTCACCGTGAGCGGATCGCGGGTGTAGACCTGCTCGACGGTGAGTACATCCAGGTTATCGAGCACTGCTTTGAGGATCGTATCCGTGGTGACGATCCCGATGAGCTTCTCGCCGGCGTAGACGGGGGCGATGCGAACGTCCCCTTCGATCAACAGCCGTGCTGTCTCGCGAACGTCTTCGTGTTCTTCGATCCGCGGTGCGGGCTTCATCAGCACGCTTGCTTTGGTATCGTGTTCGATTCTCGATTTGACCAGCTCGCTCTCGCCGATCACGCCCGCGTACTCGCCGTCGTCGGTCACGATGACGCCCCGGGGGTTCTCCGATTCGAAGATCGACCGGACCTTGCCGATCCGCTCGTCGACATCAACCTCAATAAATTCCTCGACGACGATATCAGTGATATCCATAATCCAAGTTGATGCTACTCCGCGTAGTGTCTTGAACTTTGTTTCTATTCTCGCGGATCAACGCGATTGGGCAGATTTGAACCACGGTCGCTCACTGTGTTCGCTCCCTGGTTCAAATCTGCCAGCACCCATCTCGATTTCACGGACTCCTCGCTTCGCTCGCGGCTTTGCCGATCGCTTTCAAGGTTGCAAGCAACCTCGCATCACTCGTCGTTGGAGAATTCAGAGAGTGGGTTTGGGCAGATTTGAACTGCCGGCCTCCTCCATGTCAAGGAGGTGTCATAACCAGACTAGACCACAAACCCGTCCGGTTTCGCGTTCTGTCGCGTTTTCTCGTATCCGGGGGAGGTAATTGAAGCTTTCGATCGTGCTGCCGCATGTGGATTTTTCGCCCGCCAAGACCGATCGAGCCGCCCACGTCGATCGCTCTCGAAACTGCCCGGAGCGGCCGATCAGACGCCGTCGAGCGCCGCCGCGATCGGCTCACACCACCGCAACAATCGCTCGTCGTCTCCAAACCGCGCCGAGCACGCGAGCCCGATCGGCAGTCCCTCGTCGGTCCGGGAGGCCGGAATCGATACCGTTGGCAGGCCGCTGTGGGTCCACGGGAGGCTCATGATCGGATCGCCGGTCGTCTCGATCCCGTCTGGGGCCGGTCCGGGCGCAGCAGGCGACACAATTACGTCGATGTCTGCCTCGGCCATCTGATCGCACACCCGCTCGCGGAGCTCAACTCGACTCACGCGGGCTTGTGCCAGTTCGCCGGCGTCGATCGACCGGCCCTTCTCGATCACGGCAGCGGTTTTTTCGGCGTACCGATCGCCGTACGTGCGGTACCAGCGCTCGTGGCCCATCGCCATCTCCGCGGCGACCAGGCGTTCGTGCCGCCGATTGACGGCCTCGATATCTGGAAAGACCTCGAGTCGGGTCACGTCAAAGCCCGCCGCCTCGAGCCGATCGACGTGCTCCGTGAACGCCGTTTGTCCGACAGCTTCGGCCTGTTCGACGTACGGGCCCGCCGGAACCCCAATCGTCGGCCGTTCGCGCCGCGGGACAGATTCCGATCGCCACCCCGAACAGAGCACCGCAGCCGCGGCCCGCGCGCCAGCAATATCCTGCGTGAACGTCCCAACGTGGTCGACCGACGGTGCCGCTGGGATCACCCCATCTGTGGGAATTCGACCATAGGAGGGTTTGAACCCGACAACGCCGCAAAACGCTGCCGGGCGGTTCACCGAGCCGATCGTCTGCGTCCCGAGTGCGAGCGGCACGACTCCTGCGGCGACCGCTGCAGCCGATCCGCTGGAGGAGCCACCGGGCGTCCGATCGAGATCGTGAGGGTTCCGCGTCGGCCCGGGCGAGAAGTGGGCGAACTCGGCCGTGACGGTTTTGCCAAAGACGATCGCGCCTGCGTCGACCAGTGCGTCGATCGCGCACCCCTGTGGCCCTGCTAGTACCTCGGGTGGAAGTGACGAACCGGCGTGTGTCTCCAGTCCGTCGACGTGAAAAATATCCTTTACGCCAACCGGCACACCGTACAACGCCGGTCGATCGTCCCACGGCCGACCATCACTTCCGCTGGATTCGATCGCCCGAAGCTGTCGTTTGAGCCACCCGGTTCGGTCGGCTTCGGAGACGAACGCGTGGACGTCTGACTCGATATCCGAAAATCGATCAAAACAGCGGTCTGTGTACTGCTCGGGCGTCGTTTCGCCATCTCGGAGATTGGCGATCGCCGCGGCGAGCGGCGCGTCTGTGCGCATACGTGATCGTCACCGTCGAGGGATTTGACGGTTCCCCACGCGGCGAGTTCGGTTCCCGGGTGTGATCGAGCTGCTCAAATCGTTTTTTGTTTGCGATCGAGCTGATCGAGCCCGTATGCGCAGCCCGACAGGCTTTTACTGATGAACATATTTGTACATCACAAGACGAACTCATACATTGGTAACCGACAATGCAAACATACATCGAACTCGTGACCGACGGACAGGATCTGACACTTGAGCAGGCTCGCGACGCGGCGACCGCCGTATTCGAAGACGCCACGGAGGCCCAGATCGGCGCGCTGTTAGCGGCGCTTCGATCGAAGGGAGAGACCGAAGACGAGATCGCCGGCTTCGCACAGGGGATGCGCGCGGCGGCACGGACGATCACTCCCGACAGAGCACCGCTCGTCGACACCTGTGGGACGGGTGGGGACGACTACGATACGATCAACGTCTCGACGACGAGTGCGATCGTCGCCGCGGGCGCAGGCGTGACGGTTGCCAAACACGGCAACTACTCTGTGTCGTCGTCGTCTGGCAGCGCAGACGTCCTCGAAACTGCGGGCGTCACCGTCGACGCCGAACCCGGAGATGTCGAGGCGGCGATCGAAGCGGATGGAATCGGCTTCATGCTTGCACCGGTGTTTCACCCTGCAATGAAGGCGGTGATCGGCCCCCGAAAGGAACTTGGAATGCGGACGATCTTCAACGTCCTCGGTCCGCTCACAAACCCTGCAGGCGCACAGGCACAGGTACTCGGTGTCTACGACGCCGATCTCGTTCCGCTCATCGCGGATGCGCTTGCCCGCATGCCGGTCGAACACGCGCTCGTCGTCCACGGCGACGGTACGGACGAGATCGCTATTCACGGACCAACAACCGTTGCGGAAGTCAAGGGAGAGACGGTGTCGACATTCACGCTCACGCCCGAGGATCTTGGCCTGTCAACCGCACCGATCGCGGCGATTCAGGGCGGCAGCCCCGATGAGAACGCTGCTGATCTTACCGGAATCGTCTCGGGGGAGGTGACCGGACCGAAGCGCGACGTTATCCTCGCGAACGCGGGTGCGGCGATCTACGTTGCGGGGCTTGCCGATTCGATCGAAGCCGGTGTCGAGCAGGCCGCGGCGGCGATCGACTCCGGTGCGGCCGCCGAAAAGCTCGACGCACTTCGCGGTGCGACGGCGGAGGCGTAGATGGCGCGCGTGAAGATCTGTGGGCTCACGAATGCCGCAGACCTACAGGCCGCGATCGAGGCCGGTTCCGATGCGATCGGCATCATCAGCGAGGTATCTGTCGCCACGCCCCGCGAGGTCGACCGCGGAACCGCCGCAGAACTCGTCGCAGCCGTCCCGCCGTTCGTCACCGCGACGCTCGTAACGATGCCGGAAGATCTTGAGTCGGCGGTCGATCTCGTTCGAACTGTCCAACCGGACGCGCTGCAGGTACACGGCTCATTCGACGCCGACGAACTGGGATTCATTCGCGCAGAAACCGGCGTCAAGTTGATCCAGGCGATCGATCACACCGAGGTCGATCGGGCCCACGAACTCGATGGCGTCGTCGACGCGCTGTTGATCGATTCGACAGATGAAAGCGGTGCGGGTGGCACCGGCGAGACACACGACTGGGAGGCGACAGGCGAACTCGCCGAAACGCTCACCACACCGGTCGTCCTCGCGGGCGGCCTCACCCCCGAGAACGTTGCAGAGGCCGTCGGCGTCGCCGCGCCGTTCGGGGTTGACGTTGCCTCCGGGGTCGAATCCTCGGGTGGAGAAAAAGACCACACGGCGGTCGCGACGTTCGTCCGAAACGCGGGCCGCGAGCTTGAGGTGCCGATTCATGAGTAACGCTGTTCCGTCCGTGCGGCTTGATCGCGATCGCGCGGCGTTTCGGTCGCTACTGGCAGACCGCGCTGAGCCGATCGTGGCTCGAGTCGCCGCGACGATCGACTCCGACGTTTCGCCGCTTGCGGCGTACGCAGCGCTCTCAGAGAATCAGCCCTACAGTTTCCTGCTCGAAAGCGCCGAGAAGGTCGCCTCCAGCGATCCAGACGGCGCGTTCGGCTCCGGAAGCGATCCGGGCAAACACGCCCGATACTCGTTCGTTGGGTACGATCCGGATGCGATCGTGTCTGTCCGGCCCGAGGAGACCTCGTTTGAGCCACTGGGGCCGGCTGGCGAATTTGTAGCTGAGCGACTCTCCGGGGCCGATCGAAGTGAGACCAGCAACGATAGCGACACCAGCGACACTAGCGACACCAGCGACACAAGCAACAGCAGCGACGATCCTGACATACTCGATCGGCTCCGCAAGACGCTTCCAGCACTCGAACGCCGTGGCTTCCCAGCCACCGACCGCCAACAGCTTTCGGGGGGACTCGTCGGCTATCTCGCGTACGAAGCAGTGTACGACCTCTATCTCGAGGAGGTTGGTCGATCGCGCCCTGACAGCCCGCTTCCGGATGCGGAGTTCGCACTCACCACCAAAACGCTCGTTTTCGACGACGTCGCCGACACCGTTGAACTCGTCTTTACCCCGATTGTCCGTCCCGACGACGACCCGGACGCGGTGTACGACTCGATCGAGGCGGAACTGGACCGCGTCGCTGAGCGCCTCGCAGCTGCGCGCGAACCTGTGCCAGGTGGCTTCACCCGGACGGACGAGGTAGCAGGCGAGCAGTCAGTCTACGAGGATGCCGTTCGAACAGCCAAAGCACACGTTCGTGATGGGGATATCTATCAGGGTGTTATTTCGCGGACCCGCGAGCTCACCGGCGAGATCGATCCGATCGGACTCTACGACGCGTTGCGAGAGATCAACCCCTCTCCGTATATGTATCTGATTGCGCACGACGACCTCTCGATCGTTGGTGCGAGCCCCGAGACACTCGTCTCTGTGCAGGGCGATCGGATCGTTTCGAATCCGATCGCAGGGACGTGCCCCCGAGGGGGAAGCCCCGTCGAGGATCGGCGGCTCGCCGGCGAAATGCTTGCAGATGACAAAGAGCGCGCCGAACACACGATGCTCGTCGACCTGGCCAGAAACGACGTCCGACGGGTCTCGAAACCCGGTTCCGTCGAGGTCGAGGAGTTCATGAACGTCTTAAAATACAGCCACGTCCAACACATCGAATCAACAGTAACGGGGACGCTCGCTGGCGATGTCGACGCGTTCGATGCGGCCCGGGTGACGTTCCCCGCGGGAACACTCACGGGGGCACCCAAAATCAGGGCGATGGAGATCATCGACGATCTCGAAGCGCGTCAACGCGGCGTCTACGGTGGCGGTGTCGGCTACTTCTCGTGGAGCGGCGATGCGGATTTCGCGATCGTCATCCGGACTGCAACGATCGATCACGGCCGAGACGCTGAGGACACGGCCGCCGCCGATCGAATAACCGTTCAAGCCGGCGCGGGGATCGTCGCCGACAGCGATCCGACCAGCGAGTACGAAGAAACCGAACAAAAAATGAACGGCGTTCTCGCGGCGATAGAGGCGATCGACGCTGACAGCGAACCCGAAGCCACCAAATCTGTGGAGGCTGACCGATGAGAATCCAGTTCGTTGATAACTTCGATTCGTTCACGTACAACCTCGTTGAGTACGTCTCCGAACAGGTTCTTCCGGACGACGAGCCGATCGAGACGTCAGTCCTGAAAAACACCGCCTCGATCGAGGAGATTCAGACGTTCGACCCTGACGCGATCGTCATCAGCCCGGGACCGGGGCATCCAAAGAACGACCGCGACGTGGGCGTCACCGCCGACGTGCTCACGGAGTTGAGTCCAACGGTGCCGACACTCGGTGTCTGTTTAGGGCTCGAAGCCGCCGTGTACGAGTACGGCGGAGCGATCGGCCACGCGCCCGAGCCGATCCACGGCAAAGCGTTTCCGATGGATCACGACGGTCGGGGCGTCTTCGATGGGCTTGAATTGGGGTTCCACGCCGGGCGGTATCACTCACTAATTGCGACTGAGGTTCCCGAGTGCTTCGAGATCTCAGCGACGACTGACCACGAGGGCGAAACGCTGGTAATGGGAATCAGACACCGCGAATACCCCATCGAGTGCGTGCAGTTTCACCCAGAAAGCGTGTTGACCGGCGCGGGCCACGACCTCATCGGGAATTTCCTTTCGATGGTCGCCGCTCAGTGAGCCAGTGCAACCACAACAGATCAATTACTTGATTTGACTTGACTATAACAATCCGAGCGTCGTCACGAGCAACAACACCGCGACGACGACGACCGCGATCGTCACCAGCCGCCAGGCGATCTTCAGAACGAGTCGGCCGATCAGGATGACGAGCAACACGCCGACGAGCACGATAAGTAGTTGTGCGGGATCGCCCGGGACGATCGGCTGTAGCGGAACGAGAGATGTTGGGATCATATACAAAGGTTTCACCCACCAGAGACATAAATCTATGACACATCCACGGACGAAACAGTCACCATTGAACGTCGATTTGATCGCCCACACACTAGCGGACTGGTCAGTTGAAACCACGTTTGTCACCAACAGCGCCGATAACTATCACCAGCAAATATTGCAGTTATCGTCTGGAATCCGTTGACGTGAATCGATCGTTTCACGCCAGCGGCACGACCACTTTCACTCCGCACTGAGTACGTTTATGAGGGTACACAACTAGATGTCGTAGTGCTACGCGATCGCCATCGATGGGGGGACGATCGCACCGTTCGCAGGAAACACACGAGAGCCATCCTCATCAATTCCAATTGGACTACTCCAAGCAAAGCTGAACACTTATGAGGCTGCCACCGATACACTACTTCCGTTCAATATGACATCACAGATGACCACCCGATATGGACGAATTTCGCCACAGATCCGCCGTACTGGCGAGGGGGCCGACGCGTGAGTAACGCCGACCTTGCCGCGGACGAGTTGGAACTACCAATCAAACGAACAACCGGTGATACGCTGGAGGACCGCCTGACCGGCAACGCGTATCACAACATCCTCCCCGCCCGGTACCTCCGAAAGGATGCCGACGGGGAACTCATCGAGACCCAAGAAGAACTCTTCGAGCGGGTTGCAAAGAACGTCGCCCTCGCGGAGGCGGTATTCGAGGCCGAAAAGCACGATCTCGAGATCACCGTCACGCCCGACCAGCTCAAACCCGACCACCCACGGCGTGACGAACTCGCCGAGGAGGTCTTCGGCAAAGGCGTCGCTGTCGGCGACGATGCCGAAACGACACTGTCTGTATACAACGTCAACAAGTTCGCCTACGAGACGATCGTCCCGGAACTGCCCGAGGCGGTCGCCGAGCACGTCGAATCGGTCGCCGATCGGTTCGAAGAGCAGATGACGATGCTGTCGTTCATGCCGAACTCGCCGACGCTCATGAACGCTGGCGACGAACTCCAGCAGCTTTCGGCCTGTTTCGTCGATTCCCCGGAAGACGACATCACCGACATCCACGAGACGATGACTGAGGCTGCGGAGGTCTTCCAGTGTCTCACCGACGATGCCACCGTCGCCGTCGAGGGCAAGGGACTCGTCTCGATTGCGGATGTCAAGCCCGGAGATTCAATCCTCCAGCGAGATGGTGATGGCTATCGAACGAAGCAGGTCGAGGAGGTCCACGCCTACGGCGACGCGCCGACGATGACAATCCGGACCGAGGCAGGAGTCGAGATTACCGGCACGCCGAACCACCGCCTCGCGATCAACGGCGAGTGGACCCGTCTCGACGAGGCTTCGGTCGACGACACCGTTTCCGTGCGGCTTGGCTGGCTTTCAGCCGATCGCCCGGCCGTCTCGCTCGAAACTGTCGAGGCCGGCCCACAGTGGCACCAGACACGAACCGTCTCGAACGAGGCGATCGAGACGCTTCATGCGGCCGGACTTTCCGACTACGAGATCGCCGCGGAGCTCGATTCTTCGCCATCAACCGTCCAGCGACGACGCGCAGACGAACTCGGGCTGTCCGCGAACGGATCTGGCGGGCGACCGCGCGGTCGGAGCTTCGACGAGGACCAGTTCCTGTCGCTGTACCAGGCGGGCCACACTGACGCTGAAATTGCAGCTGAACTCGGCGTTCACAACCAGACTGTCCGCGGGTACCGGCACGCACAGTCGCTTGCGGCCAATGGTGACGCAGTCAAAACGGTCTCTCAACCATCGACGCTGTCTGCAGAGCTCGCAGAGCTTGTCGGGCTATGGATCGGCGATGGCTCGGTCCATGAGGACGGCATTCGGTTCCACGTCTCCCGAGAGGAGACGCTTGAGCGAGTCGATCGGCTCGCCCGATCGCTGTTCGACACAGGCGCGGACTGGACGTGGAAAGACGGCTGCTACGAGGTGGTCATCCACAGCCACGAGGTCAAACGCTTCTGGCTCGCGAACTTCGGCGACGCGAAGCCGTCGTCGGCAGATGCACGGGTTCCCGATGCCGTCACGCAGGCCGATCGAACCGTCGTCGCGGCGTTCCTCAAAGGGCTGTTTTCAGCAGACGGGACGCTTACGAAAGACCTGTACCCACGGCTGTACAGCGCCTCTGAAGCACTTGTCGATTCGGTCCAACAGCTGCTTCTCGGCAGCGGGATCCCCGCGACCAAGTGGGATTGGGAACATGACGAGCGAGACTACTACTCGGTCGCGGTCACCGACGAACTCGGCCTTTCGCGGTACGCTGAGTCGATCGGCTTCGTCGACAGCCGATCTGAGACAATGCGTTCACAGCTTGAGGCTGTCGACGTTGGCGAGACGACTTGTGGGACAGTTCGCGGCGACACCGTCTGGGAGCAGGCGATCGAGTCGATCGAGACGGCTGGCCCCGACACGGTGTACGACGTGACCGTCGCGGACAACCACGAGTACGTCGCGAACTCGATCGTCTCGCACAACAGCGGCGGCGGAATGGGGTATGCCTTCTGGAAGCTCCGCCCCTACGGCGACGCGGTCGGATCGACGGGCGGGATCGCCTCGGGGCCGATCACGTTCATGCGAACGTATGACCGTATGTGCGAAACGATCGCACAGGGCGGCGCCCGGCGCGGCGCACAGATGGGTGTCATGCGTGTTTCGCACCCAGACGTCATCCAGTTCATCCACGCGAAGAACAAAGACGTTTCACTGGCACACAGCCTTCGGCTGAACGATCCTGACGACTACACGCACACCTCCTTTGCTGACGCGCTCGAAGAGGCGCGTGAACTGATCGACGAGGACGGAAAAGTGCCCAAACACCTCCGCAACGCCGTCGAAGGCCACCTCTCGAACTTTAACATCTCCGTCGGCGTCACAGACGACTTCATGGAGGCGTTGTACAACGACGAGGAATTCACCTTCACAAACCCACGGACAGAGGAGCCCCACATTGCGACGCCGGAGACGAAGGAGATCTACGACATGTTCGACCTCGGCGAGTACGTCGAGGTCGGCGAGGAGTTGTCGATCCCCGCCAGCGAACTCTGGGAACATATCATCCAAGGCGCATACGAAAACGGTGAGCCTGGTGTCATCTACCTCGAACGGGTAAACAAAGAGCACTCGTTCGACGTTGAAGCGCATCCGGATCACGAGATTCTTGCGACGAACCCGTGTGTCACGGGCGACACACTCATCAGCACCGAAACCGGACTCGTTCCGGCGGAAAAACTGTACGAACAGGGTGTTGCCCGCGATATTGTTGTCGATGGACGGCTGAGTGACGATCGAATAAAAGAGGCAAGTAGCGTCTACAAAACCGGCGAGAAGGACGTCTACAAACTCACAACGCGGGAAGGATACGAACTTCGACTGACGGCCGATCACCGCGTCATGACTGACGACGGATGGGTCGAAGCACAGCACCTCGATGCAGGCGACACGGTATACATCCAGAATCGAAAAGGCGAATTCGGCCAACACGGCACCGCAGCAGAAGGGCGTGTCCTCGGGTGGCTCGTCGGTGACGGACACCTCAAACACGGCGAAGAGCGGGCGGTGCTCAACTTCTACGACGAGGACAGCGAGATATCCCGTGAATTTGCCACAGACGTAAATAGCGTTGTCCGTGACGCGGTGAACGATCGGACCTATGAAGTCGGCGTCAACGACATTGCCCGTAGCGATGACTATCGAGGCCCACAAGCGATCGAACAGCGGATTAGATCGACGCGTCTCTACGAGTACGCCGCACAGGCGGGACTTACCGAAACAAAACACCAGGTACCCGATGCGGTTCTTCGCGGTAGCGAAACGATGGCACGTGGGTTCCTCCGTGCGCTGTTTACTGCTGACGGTGGCGTCCAAGGAACGACTGAAAAGGGCAATTCAGTCCGGTTGACGAGTACGAGCGTCGATCTTCTCAAAGGCGTTCAGCGGCTGCTTCTCAACTTCGGTATCGCGAGTAAGATCTACAAGGATCGCCACGAAGAAGGACTCCAAGAGATGCCCGACGGCAACGGCGGGACTGCAATGTACGAGCGGGCGGCCGATCACGATCTCGTTATCGCAAAGGACAACCTCTGTCGGTTCCGCGACGAGATCGGGTTCCTGCTCGATTCGAAGAACGAGGCACTCGCAGCGCGGCTGGACAGCTACGATCGCGGCCCATACAGCGAACCGTTCGAGGCGACCGTCGACTCGGTCGAAGCCGACGGGCACGAACCGGTCTACGATCTCACCGAACCTGAGACACACTCGTTCGTCGCCAACGGGCTTGTCGTTCACAACTGTGGCGAACAGCCGTTAGAGGAGTACGAGGCCTGTAATCTCGGGCACATCAACCTCTCAACGGTCGCCGACTTCGACGCGCCCGACTGGCGGGTGTGGTACGACGAACACGGCGACGCGTACGACGGACTTGAGGACGCGATGGCCGCGTTCTTGGATGAAGCGATCGACTACGAGGAGTTCGACGAGCGGATCGCCCTCGGCACTCGATTCCTCGAGAACGTGGTGACGATGAGCGACTTCCCGGTGTCGGAGATCGAACAGAAGGTCCGGGACATGCGAAAGATCGGCCTCGGCGTCATGGGGCTGGCACAGCTGTACCTCCAGCTCGGGGTTCGCTACGGCTCCGAGGAGGGCAACGAAGTCGCCCGCCAGCTCATGACTCACATCAACCACGAGTCGAAGTGGACCTCGCACAACCTCGCTGAGGAGCGTGGCGTATTCACCGACTGGGCGGACTCGAAGTACGCCGATCCGGTGCAGTACCGTGAGTGGTTCGAACACCACACCGGCCTCGATGCCGACGAGTGGGCAGACGGCTTCCCGATCCGCAACCACAACACGACGACGATCGCGCCGACTGGCTGTGTCGATGAAAACTCTCTAGTGTCGACTGACGAGGGGCTTCGGCCGATCAAAGATCTCGACAACACAAATGCGGAGTTCGAACAGTGGGACGAAATCGAAGTCGGTGTTTCGACCGATGGCGGAACAAAAACTGCCACCGCGGTGTATGACAACGGCTTCGCTGCGGTTCGTCAGATCGAGACTGCCGAAGGATTCAGTGTCGCGTCTACGCCGAATCACCGCTTCCGAACGATCGACGATGATGGTGGATACGTCTGGAAGGAGGCCGGTGAATTCGAAGCCGACGACACGATACTGTTACAGCGCGGGACGTTTGACGGCGGACGGCGGATGGTTCTCGACACGAGCGAGCGGAACAACTTCTATCACAACACGAACGAAGCACTCTCGCTCCCCGAAAAGATGACTCCGGAACTTGCGGAGTTCCTCGGGTACTACATGGGTGATGGATACGTCCATGACGGCGTCGGAGTCAAACTCGTCGTCGATTCGAGCGCGGATGCGCTCGATGAATATCTCCGTGAACTCGGTGAATCTGTGTTTGGCGTCGAACCCGTCGTTGAAGATCGCGACACGCGCCACGTGCTGACATTCGGTGGTCGACATCTCCCGCGATACTTCGAGGACAACGGCTGGACAAAAGATCGCGGCAACAAGGGTGAAGGAGCAGCGAGTGCGTTCGTACCGACAGAGGTTCTCGGCGGTGACGAGCCGATCGCGAAGGCATTCCTTCGTGGGCTTTTCGAAGCTGATGGCACGGCTTCCAGAAAGGTCGAACTCTCGACGGTGTCGTCGACGCTTGCTGAGCAAGTCCAGACACTGCTGTTAGCGCTCGGATGCGTGTTCGTCTCAGATGTGTTAGAGATGGCAGATCGAGACGACCACTACGGAGATCGGCCGCGGTACAGACTTCGTGGAGCAAACAAACGCGAAGACAAGCGATTCCTCGAAGAGATTGGATTTATTACGAAATCGACCTCTATCAACCTCACCGCACAGTCGTACAAAAACGACTCGTATCCGCCGGCGATCGTCGATGAGCTCAGAAGTGTTGCCGGGTACGAATCGGTTTCACGCGCTGTAAAACACCGAGTGAACCAATCGCCAATCAACGGCTCGATCAGTCGGCAACTCGTCCGTGATATCGAACAAGAGACTGGATCGACGGTAACGCTTGAGGGGCGTCGGCTAACCGATTTCTACGCCGCAACCGTCGAATCTGTCAGCGAAGGCAAAGCCTATACGAAAGATATCAGTGTCCCGTCGAACAACACGTACGTTGCAAACGGCTTTGTGACGCACAACACCACCTCGATGGTCGGAAATACCACGGGTGGCTGTGAGCCGATCTTCAACGTCGCCTACTACAAGAACGTCTCCGACGACGTGCAGGGCGACGAGATGCTCGTCGAGTTCGACGACTACTTCCTGCGGGTGCTGGAGGCCAACGACATCGACGTCGAGACGGTCAAACGCGAGGCCCAAGACCAGATGGCGAACAACGAGTTCGACGGCGTTGAGGGACTTGAGACCGTCCCGGACGCGATCGGTGAGCTGTTCGTCGTCACCTCCGACCTCAGCGGGATCGACCACGCGGGTGTGCAGTGTGCCGCCCAGGAAGGCGTCGATTCGGCAATCTCGAAGACCTGTAACTTCCCGAACTCCGCGTCGATCGAAGACATGGACGAGGTGTACCGCTACATCTACGACAACGGCGGCAAGGGCGTGACCGTCTACCGCGACGGGACGCGATCGAAGCAGGTGCTTACGACCCGGGCGAAGAACACCGAGTTCGCTGACGACGCTGAGGCGGCCGAACAGATCGTCGCCCAGATCGAGGCAGTCTTCGGCGGCATCGAGGGCTTCCTCGACAGCGAGGAGGTTCGTGCGGAGCTCTCCGTGGAGCTTGACAGCCTCTTTGATGGATCTGAAGAGCGCCTTGGAACAAAACAGCCGCGTCCAGACGTGCTCTATGGGGTGACTCAGCGCATCGACACCGGCTACGGGAAGCTCTACGTCAACATCAACGAGGACGCCGAGGGACGGCCATTCGAACTGTTCGCGAACATTGGCAACTCGGGCGGCTTCACTGCCTCGTTCACCGAGGCGCTCGCGAAGACAATCTCGACAGCGCTGCGATCGGGCGTCGATCCAGCAGAGATTGCAAGCGAACTCAAGGGCATCCGGAGTCCGAAGGTCGCCTGGGACAAAGGCGAACAGATCAACTCCATTCCAGATGCGATCGGAACCGCAATGCAACGGTATCTCGACGGTGAGATCGACAAGCCGTACCCGAAACAGCAGAATCTCACCGAACTCGAAGACACTGAGGCGGTGCCACCGGAGACGGACGGCGGTGCGTCGGTGTCAGAGTCGACTACAACGGAAGCGTCAAACACAGCTGAACCATCGGCTGATGCAACCGAGGACCTGCTCGCTGCAGGCGAAAGCCCCGAGTGTCCAGAGTGCGGCAATATGACGCTGTACTTCTCGGAAGGCTGTAAGACGTGTGAGTCCTGCGGCTGGTCTGAGTGTTAATCGGCCAGTAACGATCGGATCTTTTGCGGTTCGATTTCTCTGCGCTGAATCGTCGTCCGTTAGTCAGCGCGTCGGGAGTCGTTCGACCGGCTCTGCGCCGTGGTGGCGACCGCCGGATTGGCCGATCGAGCTGACCTCACTGAAGACGGCTTCGGGGTCTTTGTTCCAGGCCCATCGCCAGCGCGTCTTCGCCGCCAAGTAGAGCTTCCGCGCGGTGCTCAGCTGTGGTGTCGTCGACAGCACGTCGTACTCGAGCGTCCTGATCGCGCGGTGGTGATCGGCGTACAGCACGGCTGCGAGCAACACTGCCAGCTGGCAGTCTTTTGGAAGGTATTTGATCCCTGCAACACCCTCCTCGTAGAGCCGCTCGGTCCGGCGAAGTTCGTCTTTCATGACTGCCGCAAATTGCGGGCTCATCTCGAAGTTGAACAGCTCTTTTTCGGAGACGTCGTGTCTCTCAAGCGTCGCCTGTGGCAGGTAGATCCGATCGCGTTCGACAATATCTTCGCGGACGTCCCGCAGAAAGTTCGTCATCTGAAAGGCTTCTCCCAGCGCAGTTGCGTGTGGGAGTGCAGTTTCGGGCTGTTCGGGCTCCATCACTGCGGTCATCATCCGCCCGACTGCCGACGCGGAGCCGTCCATGTACGCCTCGAGTTCGTCGTAGGTTTCATACCGGGATGTCTCGATGTCAGCCAACATCGCGTCGATGAAGATTTCGACATCGGCGTCGGCGATCCCGTGTCGCGCTCGCATTTCGGAAAAAGCGGCGATGACCGGATCCTCGGCTTCAATCTCACCGAGCGCGGCCCGTTTGAGCGTGATGAGTTCGGCTCGCTGTTCTTCGGGCGTTCGATCACCGGGATCGTCGACGACCTCGTCGGCGACGCGGAAAAAGGCGTACATAACGTACGTCGGTTCTCTGACGCGCTCGGGGAGGAGCCGCGTCGCTACGTGGAACGTCTTACCGGTTCGTTGCTGTATCGCTTTGCTTCGAGCGATGTCGTCGTCGTCAACCATGGATGGAGGTGTGGGGTTCCCTCGTCAGTCGCCTCTCGCGTTTCAGGCGGCAACACATACGTACCCGTTTGTACGTTCGCCAGCGTCATAACAGTTCTTCCGTTGGCGATATCAGCGGCGATGAAATTCCGGTCGAGAATCCTAGTAGAATGTATCTGAACAGTCGTACACGACGCCGTGTTGTGGACAAACATACTTACAGTGTCGGTGTATCATTGCTGATCCACACAGCGGACAGGGCCGCCCGGATCGATCGACTGTCTCAGTCTCGTTCGCGTGCCCGTCCTCGCTCATTCGATCGATACTCAGTCGTCAGTCCGTATAGGTCTACCGCGCCAGAACATTACTCTCTCGCGGCCGGTCGCTCTCGAAACTCGGCGGCGTTGGGCAGATAGATGCCGGTGTTCGGGCGCAACAGGCCGGCATCGAACCGATCGGCCCGGATCAACCCCGCGGCGAAGACCCCTGCGACGACGACGGGCACGGCGTTGCCGAACCACGCGTTGATCGCCCCCCAGAGGATGACGAAGCTGACCATGTCGTCGAGCATGAAATCACAGCGATCAATACGATCGCGGAGCGCGCGCTGTTCGAACGCGTAGTCCATCACCCCGACGGCGACAGCCGCACTCAGCATCCACCCGGCGTAGTTCGACAGCGGAACATCGTAGAAGAGGCCACCGCCTTCATAGGCCCAGAATCCAAGCGACACTGCCGCGGGATCGAGCACGACGTCCATCGTGACGACGGCCGGGATCACGACCGCAAGCCGGACGAGCCACGACCGGGCGCGATCGCCCAGCAACAACAGACACAACAGGTAGGCGTTCATGACGATCGGAAGGAAAAAAAGCGGCAGCGCTGCCGGAATGCCGTCGAGCATTGGGCCAAGCGTCACGCCGTAGCTGAACTCGCCGTAGGGCCATCCCGTCTCGACGCCGAGATACTCAATCCCGTAGGTGTATGCCAACAGGGCTGCGATCCCCACGGCTGCTCGTCGATCGATCGTCGGGAGCACACCAACAATGAGCGGGGCTGCCATGACGGCAGTTCCAAAGAGGATGAGCGGGGCGTTGAACCGAAGCGGACCGGGCACCCACCCCTCCGCAGAGCCGAGAAGCATGACCGCGCCGATGAACGGAAAGAACACCGAGATGGTGAACCGGTTGCCGTTGACAAACGCGTCGAGCCAGGGTTCGGCCTCCGATCGGCTCCGGGGCAGCCACGCGATTGCGCCCTCACGGGTCTCGGCGCTCACACCAGCACCTCCGGGGTGCTCGCTGATCGATCGGCGATCACGGCAGCACCACCCAGATCGGCACGATCTGCCACAGTGCACCTAGCGTTACGAGCGTACCGACGACCGTGTTCAACGCCGGGAACCACCAGTACGCTCGGCTGACCGAGATGTTGCTTTTGACAACGCCGGCGACGAACACCGGATACACCGCCATGAGGGCGCCAAGGCGTGAATCGACGACAAAGAAGGCGGTCGCCGCTGTGATCCAGCAGGCGGCGACGTAGGCGTACGTCCGACGTTCGCCAAGCCACGTCGCTGTCGTCTGGATCCCGGCACGCCGATCGGGTTCGATATCCGGGATCGCCGAAAACGTGTGCATTCCCATCGTCCACAGCCACGCACCCGCGACCGCAAGCACGGGCGGCTGTGTCCCGGCCACGATCGCGTAGGCGGCAGCGCCGGGCAAAATGTACAGCCCGTTGGAGACCGAGTCCGCGATCGGGATCGTCTTGAACCGTGGCGGCGCGCTGTAACCGATTGCAAGCAAAAAGAAGCCCACAAGCCACGGCCACGCGAGTGGAGGAATGACGGCGAACAACAAAACGCCCGCAAGTCCGCTTGCGATCACGGTCACGAGGACGAGCCGGTCGCCTTGCCATCGCGCCTCTTTGTCGTCTTTTTTCGGGTTCTCTTCGTCAATTTCGCGATCGTACAGGTCGTTGACGCCGTACAACAGCACGTTCGCCGGAAACAGAAAGTACCCAAAGAGCAAGACTGCGTCGGGCAGAAACAGCTCTTCGGGGGTGCTCGCGGCTGCGGCAACCGCGACGACGATCGGGCCGGCGAGGTAGAGCCAAAAGCGCGGCCGTGAGAGTGTCAAGAGATACCAGAGCCGATCACGCATCGATCTGTCAGTCCGTCCGGCGCCCGTTTCAACGTTTTCCATGGCTGCTCAATCGGCCATCTGTTCGGCGGTAAGTTGGCCGCTAATCAGACACATCGGCACGCCGATCCCAGGAGTCGTGTACGATCCTGTAAAGTAGAGCCCGTCAACGGCCTTCGAGTGGTGCGGCGGGCGGAACAGCGCCGTCTGTCTGAGTGTGTGGGCCATCCCAAGTGCCGTTCCCTTCATGCTGTTGTAGCGATCGGCGAAATCGTTGACCGAGAACATCCGCTCGAAGACGATCCGATCGCGGAGGTCGACGCCGGTGTTTGCCGCGATATCCTCGAGGACCTGATCGCGATATTCCGCCCGAAGTGACTCAGTGTCGTCGAGTCCAGGGGCGATCGGAACGAGCGCAAAGAGGTTGCTGTGTCCCTCCGGAGCGACGGTGTCGTCGGTCTTCGAGGGGACACAGAGGTAGTAGGCAGGGTCGTCGGGCCACGCCGGGCGATCGAAAATCTGCTCGAAGTGTCCGTCCCACTCTGTCGGCAACACAAGCGTGTGGTGTGCGAGCGGCTCGACGTCGCCTTCGACGCCGAGGTACAACAGGAATGCCGAGGGCGCGTACGTCCGAGATTCCCAGTAGTCCGCGTCGTACTGGCGTTTCTCTGGCGGGAGTAACTCCTGTTCTGTGTGGGCGTAGTCAGCATCCGAAACGACGAGATCAGCGAGGTACTCATCGCCGGTCGCCGTCCGGACTGCAAAGCCGCCGCGTCGACCGGCGATCTCGGTCACCGGCTGGTCGGTTACATATTCGACGCCGAGCTCTGCTCCGAGTTCGACGATCCCGTCGACGACCGCGCCAATTCCTCCGTCGGGGTAGTACACGCCCATGTTGAAATCGACGTGGCTCATCAGGTTGTACAGCGCCGGCGTGTTGTACGGGGAGCCCCCGAGGAACACGAGCGTGTACTGCATGATCTGCTGGAGCTTCGGGTGATCGAAGTAGTCCTCGACGTGGCCTTGCATCGAACCGATAAGCGACAGCCCCCACGAGTACCGAAGCACGTCGAGGTCCATGTAGTCGCGAAAGCGCGGCCGATCGGTGTAGACGAAGTGTTCCATCCCGATCTCGTAGTTTTGTTTCGACTCCTTGAGGTACGCCTCAAGCGCCTCGCCGGCGCCCGGCTCGTAGGACTCGAAGAGCTCTTTGTTCTGCTCGACGTCCGGAACGAGATCGACCTGATCGCCGTCTTTGAAGAAGATCCGGTAGTGCGGGTCGAGCCGCGAGAGCGTGTAGTAGTCCTCAACGTCGCGATCGAAGTGTGCGAAAAATCGCTCGAAGACGTCCGGCATCAGGTACCAGGAGGGACCCATGTCGAAGCGGAATCCGTCCGTTTCAAGACGGCTCGCGCGTCCACCGAGCTGTTTATTCTTCTCGATGAGCGTCACGTTCGCGTCGGCGTCGGCAAGGTAGCAGGCAGTCGAGAGCCCGCCGAAGCCGCCGCCAATGACGACAACGTCCTGGCCGGCGACCGACGAGAGGGATTTGTGATCGACGTTGATCTGGCTCCGTTCGGCGGCAAAATCCATACAGACGGTACGTTGTGTGTGGGTATAAAATACCGGACTTTGGGTGTCGGTTTGGGCCGACAATTCGGCTGCAGGGGTGGACATGCCGCGGTTCGAGCGCACATTTAGGACGCCGGAGCCCGTAGCCCACTTATGAGTGATCGGACGGTTGTTGTCACTGGCGGAACGCGCGGGATTGGACGGGCGATCGTTGCAGCTTTTGTCGACGACGGCGCACAGGTGATCTTTTGCGGCCGCGACGCCGAGGCGGTTGCGGCGATCGCCGGCGACGACGAACAGCTCACCGGCGTTCGCGCCGACGTTCGCGACGAGTTCGATGCCGAGCGGCTGATGGAAACCGCGGCGAAAGCCGGCGGTGGGACGATCGATGTCGTGATTGCGAACGCTGGGGTCAACCACGGGACACCCGGGGAGATGCCGCTACCCGAGGAGCCGTACGCCCGCTTTGACGACACGATGCGAACGAACGTCCGCGGCGTCTTTGCGACGATCGCCGAGGCGATTCCACACCTGAGCGACGAGGGTCGGGTGCTCGTTCCCTCCGGAAAGATCGCCCGCGAGCCGAAGCCGAATATGGGTACATACGCGATCTCGAAAGCCGGCGCGGAGGCAGTCGCACGGGCATTTTCGACCGACATTGACCAGCCGGTTGCGGTTGTCGATCCGGGACTTGTTGCGACCGATCTCACCGGCGTCGACTCGGCCCGATCGCCCGAGGATGTCGCGCCAATGTTTTTGTGGGCGGCGACGGACGCCGATCCGGCGACGATCGACGGCGAGGTGGTCGATCTCAGAACATGGAAGAAAGCCACCCGGTGACGCCATCGTTGGTCAGGTGGACGAGCCGCTAGCGTGATGTTTCCGGCTGGTAGACAAGCCGCTAGCGTGCCGTTACAGGCCGTCTTCACTGCATTGATCGGGCGATTCTTCACACAGCCGATCGTGTATCGCGCATGGTCCACGCTGGTGTCTCAATTTGTCCGTCCATTCGCGGTGATCTGCGGTGACTCGACTTTCGATCGACTATCGATCCCACCCGCCAGTCCGCGAGTTGATTGCCCGGGTTCGCTTCGCTGCCGAGTGCGTGAGCCTCGGGTTCGACGGCTGGGAGGAACCGGCGCTCGCCGGCCCCGGCCTCTACGTTGGGATCGTCGCCGATCGGGAGTACGGCATGTACGCCGACTCCATGGGTGATACCCGCTGGCCTGTCAAGCAGTGTGCGTCCGCCTACACCGAGGATGCGTTCGTTGACACTTGCCGACAGGTCGCTCGCGAGTGTGACGGGGCTGTGATCATCGCCGTTGACGGCCAGATTGAGTCATCGATGGTTCGGTTTCGGGATTACTCCGGCGAGGATAGCGATCCAGATGAGATCGGCTACGAGCCGTGGATGGGTGCTAGACACATGAGCGCGATCGAAACCTCGCTGCGGCCGGCGGTCGTCGCGACGGTGACACTCAGCGAGGAGACGGGGCGGGTGTCGACGTTTGAGGACGGGACGATGCACACGGCCACGCGTGATCGAATTGCCGAGCGCTGGCGCTCGGCTTAGTGACTGAGCGGGTTCAACACGCGATCGGCGCCTGACCGCGGTCGGCGAACCGACGAGGTGCCAGCCGAGGCCGCCGGTATCGGTGGCTACATTTGTCCGCTCGAAAAATCACGTCCATGGACTTGCCGTTCACGACGACGATGCCGGTTCGGTTTCGTGATATCGATGCGATGGGCCACGTCAACAACGCGGTGTACGTCACGTACCTCGAACAGGCGCGAGTGGTGTTTTTCGAGGAGGCGCTGGGCCTCAGCGTTCGCGATGCTGGATCGGTGATCGCCTCGCTGTCGATCGACTACGAGCGGCCGAT
Source organism: Halalkalirubrum salinum (assembly GCF_005543295.1). Classification (GTDB taxonomy): domain Archaea; phylum Halobacteriota; class Halobacteria; order Halobacteriales; family Haloferacaceae; genus Halalkalirubrum; species Halalkalirubrum salinum. Next base: position 11,507 of record NZ_SRSG01000008.1, on the reverse strand, counting down.
CGAACTCGGCGACGAGGTGTCGATCGGCATCGGCGTCGGCGACATCGGCCGATCGAGTATTCCGATGACGTACGAGATTCGATCGAACGGTGACCGTGCGGCAACTGCGGAGACCGTGTTGGTGTTGATCGACGCTGAAACCGGGTCGTCTCGTCGGATTCCAGAGCCGTGGCGCGAGGCGATCGCTGAGTACAGTGTCCCTGACACGATCGAGGAGTGAATCGCGGTCGTCGCCGTGTGTGATTCTCGTCACGAGCCGAAGGTACTTGCCCTCGAAGCACCAACCGCTGTGTATGTCGCTAACGCTGTACGCGCTCGATGGCTGCCCATTCTGTGTGAAGGTACACGATGCCCTCTCGGAGCACGGAATCGAGTATGAAACCGTCTGGACAGACGCGATGCACTCGGATCGAAACGAGGTCAAACGCGTCAGCGGCCAGCGCGGCGTGCCCGTTCTCGTCGACGACGATCGCGGCGTGACGATGTGTGAAAGCGACAACATCCTCGAATACATTGAGCAGACGCTCGCATAAGGACAAATCATGAAAATATACACCGGCCGCGGCGACGAGGGACTGACAGATCTGCGGGACATGTCGCGGGTCTCGAAGACGAGCCCACGGATCGAAGCCTACGGCACCGTCGACGAAGCTAATGCCCTTATCGGGTCGATCCGCCCGAGTGGCTACGACGATGTCGACGAGTGGCTGGAGACGATCCAGAACCACCTCCACATCATCCAGGCCGATTTTGCGAATCCCGACCCGGATCCTGACGATCCCCAGATCAAAGAAGCCCACATCGACGCGCTCGAAACGATGATCGACACCGCAGACGAGGCACTCGACCCGCTGCAGTCGTTTATTCTTCCCGGCGGGAGCGAGGCCGGCGCGCGCTTGCACCACGCTCGGGCGGTTGTCCGGCGGGCCGAACGCCGATCGGTCTCGCTGGCGGGGACCGATCCGGTCAACGAGGAGGCGATCGTCTACCTCAACCGCCTCTCTGACGCGCTTTTCACCCTCGCCCGATTGGTCAACAAACGCGACGGCGTCCCCGAAGAGTCGCCGTCGTACTGACCCGATCGCTCACTTCGACTCCGGTTTGACGATCGACCAGCGACGTATTTCGTGTTCTGTGATCCAACACAAAGAATATATCTGTTGGCTGCGTAAGGACGAATATGAACCGACACTTCAAAGACGCATGGTATTACCTCGGTCGAACAGTGTTCCACGTGCGAGCGGGGCTCTCAGAGCAGCTTTCGCCGATCGAAACGCGCGTGCGAAAGGCGCTGGGCCGGGAGGTTGAGCAGCCACAGGTCTCCCGTGTGGAGACGGTCAAAGCTGAACTCCGTGAGTTGCCGTCCCGCGTTGCGGGGGAAGCCCGTGAGGTGACTGCTGAGGCCCGCCACCGGGTCCGCGGCGAGCAATCCGACGACATCGAACAGCCACCTACGGCGTAACCGAGCCGCGGGCGACGATCGGCCCATTCTTTCGAGAAGTATCGGTCAGCGTCAACGATGGAACTACCTCGGAGAGAAACCCCACAATCCTGCCATGACTACAGTCCCTGTCAGTCGTCGAGGGACTGAGATCGTATTTTGATATGTATCGGTATGCAAATAATAGGATCCAATACATATCGTATTATAAAACATATATTTTTATATTATTAATAACTAGCATAACATGAATTTCATGAAAAGCGACGCACGCACGGTGACACCGGCGACCCGTATGGTGTTTTATAACAGGGGGCAATAAGTCAGCGCTCTCGATCGAGAGTACCATTCATGCAGGTAGCTAATAGTCAAAACGACCCGTGTGCGTTTCGATTTGATCTCAGACATACCGAAGCGGTATGGGGACCAATTGAGGACTACAATGAGACAGTAGTCGAGTGGTTGGGATACGATTCTACCGAGCTAGTCGGCGAGCCGCTGGAGTCGGTCGTTGCGCCTGTTGAGGCGATGGATGCTGACAACCTCTACTCGATACAGACGGCCGGTGGCGATCGCGTGTGGGCGTGCGAAGTAACACCGCCTGCAGCGGATCAACCCGTAGAGGGAACCGAAACAAGAGTTTACCTCTTGTTGGCAGGCGGGTCCGACCAGGAGTCAACAGTCACAACTCCTCACGCGTCAACATCAATAGAGAGCACTACCCAGGCGGCCACAGTACACTCAAATAGAACGCCGAATACTGCCGTTCTTGAGATGACAGCGGCAATGAACGAGGCGGACAGTGTTGAGCAAGCAGCGGAGGTGGCTCTTGGGACAGTAGACGAACTGTGTAATCGGCCGGGGGCCGCACTTTGGCGCCACGATCCAGCAACTGAGCGCTTCGAAAGATATCCAAAATCAGACGCAACCGTTGACCGCACAGCGGGACCAACCGATCGCTCGCCTGACTCTGTCGTCGGGGATGTCTACGAGGCAGGTGACCCGAAACTGATCGACTACACCGCTGATTCGGATCGAACCCCTGATTCCGAAGCAACTGTACAGCGCGAGTTGCTCGTGCCCATCGATGAATTCGGGGTTATGAGCGTCGATGCGCCCGGACAAGAGTCGTTAACAGACAACAGCCGCGAAACGATCGTACGTGTCGCAGCGGCATTCGAAACGGCGGTCACTCGGATCGCTAACAACGCGCGCCTCAAGACAAAAAGCGACGTATCTCAACGGCTTTACGAAATCGTTACCAGCGATATGGGGTTCGATGAGACTCTCGAAGCGTTGCTCTCGCTGGGGTGTGAGCATCTGTCACTGGATACGGGTGTCGTCTCCCGGATCAAAGGAGATGGAGACACTCACCGCGTCGAAACAGTTGTCACCGAAACTGATCGGATAACTGACGAAGCCGTACACCAGTTCGCGGAGACGCTGTGTCCGATGGTGACCGAAGCGAACGCTGCGGGACCGGTCGCGATCGCTGATCTCGAGGATATCGACTGTCTCGATCGAGCAGCGCTAGCGGAGGGCGCTAACACGTACGTTGGGTATCCGCTCATTGTCGAGGAGGAGATCTACGGGGCCGTCTGCTTTTGTGGCGCAGCGACTTTCGAGACAGAAAACGATCTGATCAACACAGAGTTTGTCAGCGCTATCGGAGGATGGATTGGAAACGAGATCGAACAACAAACCCGATACAGAGAGCTTCGCCGGTACGAGACAATTTTGGAAGCTGTTGGTGATCCAGTGTACGCACTCGATACTGACGGCCGATTTACATATGTAAACCAAGCGGCAAAAGAGGACTTCGGCTACGGTCAAGAGATTATCGGACAACACGTCTCCGTGGGAATGGATCTGGAGGATGTCGCACAGATCTCCGATGAGATACATAAACTAGCAAGCGACGATCGCCGGACCCTGTCGACCGAGTTCACTCTCAGAGACGCTGACGGTGAGGAGCGCATCGTGGAAAACAGCCTCGCGCTCATTAGAGATGACGGAGTAACCGGCTCGGCGGGCATACTCCGGGACGTGACCGAACAACGTAGACAGAACCGTCGACTAAAATCGTTTAAACAGGCCATCGAAACCGCTAGTGAGGGTATTGCAATACTGGACGGCGACACGTACGTGTATGTCGACCAAACCCACGCGGATATATACGGGTTCGAAGACCGGTCTGATCTTCTCGGCGACACGTGGCAGAAGCTCTACCGATCGAACGAACAGATCGCGTGGTTCGAATCAGAGGTATTCCCGGTCCTCGCCGCGGAAGGACGATGGAGCGGGCGCATTACCTCCGAACGGCCCGACGGAGCTGAACTGACGGTGTGGCTCTCGCTCACTGTGTTGAGAGACAATCGACTGCTGTGCATCGTTCGAGATGAGACCGAGCGTGTGGCGCGCGAACGCGAACGCCAACGTAACGAGCGCCGATTCGAGTCGGTATTTAATGATCCACAGAGTCTCATGGCGTCTGTCGAGACAGACGGGTCGATTATTCAATTGAACAAAGCTGCACGTGAGTATCTCTGCCAAGACGGTGATGTTGCTGGTGTCGCATTGTGGGATCTTGAGTGGTTCGCAGACAAACCCGAATTCCAAAAAGATGCACAGGCACGTATCCGTCGATCGGCCGCTGGTGAGTACATCGACTGGGAACAATCGTTTGAGGACGAAAACGGACAAACAATACATCTCTCTGGGACAATTCGACCGGTAACAGATGACAATGGCACTGTCGAATCACTGATAATCTCCGGGAGAGATGTGACAGGTCGCGAGCGCAGGCGACGGGAACTCGAATCGTTCCAACAAGCGATCGAATCCGCAGAAGACGGCGTTGCAGTGCTTGAAGAGGATGAATATGTTTTCATCGACCAGACCCACGTTGACATGTACGGCTTTGAGAGTACCGAGCAACTGCTTGGAAAGACGTGGAAGAAGCTCTACGACAAAGCCGAGGTCGAACGCCTAGAGGCGGAAGCCTTCCCCGCGCTTAGCTCAGAGGGATACTGGCGAGGTGACGTGACTGGTACCCGGCCAGATGGGTCGACATTCCCCGCAGAGTTATCTCTGACAATTGTTGAGGACGGCCGGCTCGTCTGTACTGTCCGTGATGAGTCCGAAAAGAAAGAGCGCGAACGCGAGTTACAGCTCAAAGAACAGGCGATGGATGCCGCAAGTGTTGGGATTCAGATTACAGACCCAACAAAGCCGAACAACCCGCTTGTGTACGTCAACGACGGGTTTGAACGGATTACTGGGTATGAAAAGGCTGAAGTGCTCGGAAAGAACCCGCGGTTCCTCCAAGGAACAGACACGAAAGACGCATCCTTGGATGCCATTCGAAAAGCGATCGAAGCGCAGCGGTCCGTGACGCTTGAGCTACAAAACAAGCGCAAAGACGGGACTGCATACTGGAACCGCCTCTCGATCACACCGGTGTTCGACAATGGTACGCTGGTGAATTATATCGGGATCCAACAGGATGTGACCGAGCGCTACCGGCGTATTGAGACACTCGAAGACAGACAACGCCGATTAGACCTCACATTGAGTGGCACCGGAACTGGCATTATCGAGATAGAGATGAAAACGGGCGCAGTGACTACAGATGACTCGCTTGAGGATGTGTTCAATACGGAACTACAAAGCTTCAACGACGTACTGAAGTCGTTACATCCGGCCGATCGGTCGAAATTAGCAACCGCATTTGACTCACTCAAGAACGATATCGACACCTGGTCAGGGGAAGCCCGTATTACGGCTACAGAGACGACTCGGTGGGTCGCAATTCGAGCCATTGCTGTTGAGGGGGTCGACGACTCCGACCGCATACTTGCGACAGTCACCGATATCAGCGAACGAAAGCAACGCGAGGCACAGTTGTACGAAGAGCGAGAGCGGTTTCGGATGCTCGTTGACGCGGTCGACGAGTACGCGTTTGTCGTCTTCGATACCGACGGAGCGATCGCGGCGTGGAACGATAGCGCAGAACGGCTGTTCGGCTACGATCGCGAGACTGCGATCGGAATGCCGATGGAGGTACTTCATCCTGCGGACGAGCAAGCCAACGATGTACCAAACCGACTGCTTGAGCAAGCACGCATCAGTGGTGAAAGCGCTGACAGCGGAAAACGGGTACGGGCCGACGGCACGACCTTCCCCGCAGACGTCCGCTACGCTCCGATCGAAAACGATAGTGGTGCGTTCCGCGGATACGCGATGATCTGTCGGGATCTGACTGACCAGCGCGAACGAGAACGGCGGACCCAGCGGTTCGTCGAAGAATCCATCGACGTTGTAAGTGTACTCGAAAAAGATGGTTCCATAGAGTACGTCAGCCCCGTCATTGAGCGCGTATTGGCGTACAGAAGCGACGAACTGCTGGGAGAGAATTTGTTCGATCTCATCCATACTGAAGACAGAACAGCGGCGATGGACGCGTTTTTCTCGACCGTCTCAGATCCAGAGGCACATTCGCAGATCGAGTGTCGGGCACGAGCCAGCGATGGGACGTGGCGGACCCTCGATGTGCGGATGTTCAACTACGAGGATGATAGTGCGATCGGGGGCATGCTGTTATACCTTCGTGATGTCACCGAACAGAAACGTCAAGAGCGTCGATTTGAGGGCATATTCCAGCAAGCGTCTCAGTTTATCGGTCTGTTGGACGCGAACGGTCGGTTTCTCGAGGTAAACGAGTCACTCACAGAGCACACCGCAGAGTCGATCGACGAGGTAATCGAGCAGACATTCAGTACTCTCTCGTGGTGGGACCACGATCAAGAGGCAAAACAGTGGGCCACAAAAGCAGTGCGAACCGCCGCTGGCGGAGAGTTCGTTCGCTACGAGACTGCAATTCTTACACCTTCGGGGCTGATTACGGTCGACATGGCTATCAGTCCGGTCGCCGATGAGACTGGAAATGTCGATCTATTGATACTTGAGGTGCGAGATATCACTCAAAAACATCGGCGACGGCAGTACCTCCAGGCGCTTCAGCGAATTATGCGCCACAACATCCGAAACGACTTGACAAAAGCTCGTGGGTACGCAGAGATGATCGCCGATCGGGTGGACGACGAGCAGACGGCCACCGCGGTCGATGTGTTAACAGATGTATTCGACACGTGGGATTCGATGACCGAAAAGACGAGAGAGATTCAACGGCTACTCTCTGATGACGATGCGTTCAGCCGCTCAGCGGTTACCCCGTTGATGGCGTCGACACTCGAAGAGGTAGCGCGATTGCATCCAGAAGCGACCGTTGCACTAACAGAAACCCAAAGTGAAGCGGTTGTCTCAAGTACGGTCCGCGCAGCGTTGATCGAACTCATCGACAACGCCATAGCAGCCTCACCAACAAACGAGGTATCGTTGACCGTCTCAAGTGACGATGACTGGGTAGACTTTGAAGTTGCAGACAACGGCCCCGGTCTTCCAGAGATGGAGGCCAGTGTCCTCGAAGAGGGCGAGGAGACGCCGCTGAATCATGGCCAGGGCGTCGGTCTTTGGCTTGTAAGGATGGTCGTGACTGGCTCAGGAGGAGAGGTGAACGTCCGCGAGAACGATCGTGGAACGGTCATCGAGTTGCGACTTCCAAACTGCTATGCACAATCACCACAGTTAGCTCGGAGTAGTCAAGGAGAGCTATGACGGAAGTATCACACAACTCTGATAGTACGTCGAGCGTGGAATCCGAAAACGAGTCGGATGAGTCGGACGGGTCGACCGAGGTGGAGGTACTAATTGTCGAAGATGATATAAATTTAGCAGAACTCTACGCAGCGTGGCTCGGTGATATATGTAATACTCGGGTTGCACATGACGGATATGACGGCTGGGAGCAGTTCGATGAAGCAGTTGATGTCGTGCTTTTAGATCGCGTGATGCCACGGATGTCGGGCGACGAACTCCTCAGGCGTATCAGAGACGCTGACGTAGACTGCCAAGTCGTGATGGTATCGGCGGTGCAACCCGGGGTAGATATTGTTCGCATGGGCTTCGACGCGTACGTACAAAAGCCGACCACGGAAACAGAGCTCAAACAGACGATCGACCGGATGCAGACCCGCGCGACGTACGATGAGCAGCTTCGAGAGTTGTTTTCGCTGATGGAGCGGCAGTCAACGCTTGAAGCATCGACCGATCCGAAGGTGCTTGAAGAAAGCAGTGAGTACGCGGCGCTCACGGAGCAGTTGGCTCAGGTACAAGAGTCCGTAGAAATGCTCTTGACGAGCCTACCAGACGAGGATTTCAGGGCCGCTGTTGAGCGAATGCAGCGGACAAAAACCGAACGCGAAGAACGCCGACGCAACGAATCATTGACAAACGACGTGATGGACACCTCCCGGGAAGGGACCGTCGTCGTTGATGCGGATGGAGAAATCGTGTGGGCAAACAGTGCCGTTGAGACGCTTCTCGGGGTGCCTCCTGCTTCGCTCGTAGGGCACATGTATGCAGAAGCCGCACCTGACGTTTACCGTGGAATCACCGCAACAGAAGGTCCGCTCGGCGACCTAGTTCAGCAGGTACTCGCATCTGACATGGAACACACAACAGCTGTGACTGTGCCGTCCGACGGAAACAGCACCCTACGTCAGTTGGAGTACTGGAGCGCCCCGATCAAGACAGGGTTGTACGCAGGCGGCCGGATTGAACACTTCCACGACATTACGCGCCAGCACGAACGGGAACAAACATTGCACACCCTCCAGCGAGCGACCCACTGGTTGGTAACCGCCACGACTGCTGCGGCAATAACGAGAGAAATCGTCGACACGGCTACTGAGGATCTTGAGTTTTCGACGGCGGCGTTATTTCGGTGGGATGAGACAACCGGAGAACTCTCGCCGGTCGCCGCCGCGGGAGCGATCGACGACCCAACACAACTCCCAACAGTCACTGATGGAACGGGACCACTTTGGTCGACATTTACCGAACAACAGACGACACACTCACAACAATATTCTACGGGTGATACTCCCCAGCCGGAGTGGCTTGCGTCACTCGGGACCTGGATGTTGTGTCCGCTGGAACGTCGAGGGGTGTTGCTTGTTGGATTTGACGAACAGCCTTCGAGCTATGAGTTCGATGTTGACCTTGCGGAGATGTGGGCTGCAAACGCCGAACGATCGCTCACTCGGCTCCAGCAGGACAACGCGCTCAGACAGCGAGACCGACGGCTCGAGTGGCAAAACAGCCGACTGGAGCGGCTCGATCGGATCAACAGGCTCATTCGGTCGATAAGCAAGGTTGTTGTCGGCGCTGAGACCCGCGAAGGAATCGAGCGGGACGTGTGTCGCCAGATTGCGGGGATCGATCGCTTCCCGTTTGTCTGGATTGCTGATTGGCCGGTCGAACGCACTTCTCTTGAGACGAAGGCTGTCGCCGGAGACGGCGGTGGGTATCTTGATGGACTCACTGGACAGCCAGACCCAGCTGAAACGGGTGAGATCAACACCAATACGCGGCTCCCCGCAGCGCAATCGATTCAGAAAACAGCGCCGGTCGTTATTGAGGACGTTCTGTCAGTCTCGACAGAGACGTGGTGGCGAGGTGAGGCGCTGTCACTTGGTCACCACGCAATCCTCGCGGTCCCACTAGTCCACGGAGAAACGATCCACGGTGCGCTTGAAATCCACAGCGCAAGTCCACAGGGATTTGATGACGACGAGGTCAACGCATTCGCCGAACTCGGCCAGACGATCGGTCACGGCATTAGCTCTGTTCACCAACGAGAGTCGCTGCTTGCTGGCGGCGGCGTCGAATTAGAGTTTGAAGTGACGACCAAGTCGTCTACTATCACCGACATCGCCAGTACACTTGGTGACAACATTACCATTCAAAACGTTACACCAATCCGGGGCGGCGGATATGCTGCTTTCATTTCTGTGCCAACAGAGTCTGATGACCACGATACCGGAATTCTCGGTGATGCACTTGCCGATCGGACAGACGTGTCGGTTGTTCAAACAAACCCAGCATCAACAGTGCTGAGAGTATCTATTGACGCAGAATCAGTGTTGACCCCGTTTATCGAGTATGGTGGCGCACTCGAACGACTCGAGTACCGATCTGGGGGCGATCAGCGGGTGATTGTTACGGTTGATCGAGGCGTCGACATCAGACGCTATGTCGAGGCGATCAACGATAGCAGCCCGACGACTAGATTTGTCGCGCGCCGCGAGCGTGGAGATACGACAAGTGGATTCATCGATACTGTCCAAGCGGTCGACAAAACGCTTACTAAGCGCCAGCGTGAGGTAGCACAAACCGCGTTCTATGCGGGATATTTTGAGTGGCCACGCGAGGCCGACTCATCGACAGTTGCGGACACCATCGGTATTGCTCAGTCTACTTTTCAACAGCACCTCAGAAGCGCTGAAAAGAAGATACTCACCGTCTTGTTTGGCGGGAAATAACACCGCTGCAGCTAACGGCTGCAGGAAAACCCGATATATATCGGTGTCAGAGATCACACTTCGACATGTATCGTGAAAAGGAATTCACGTATTCCCGTGCAGCAAATTAACAATGAGTGGTTTGCACGCTCTAGGTCGGCACGTTCCGACAGCGGATGGCGGCCCATCGCGTAAGCAGGACGGCCGGGCTCAACTACTGGACTCATTCACAGCGAAGCAGCGTCCACAGATTGATTCGATACTGGTTGTTGGGCCGCCACAATCTGGTAAATCCGAGTTGGCGATCGATATACTCGGTCACTACGCTGATGATGCTGTGTTCGCCACGACAAACACCAGTGCCGAGCGGATCGAAACAGCCTTTAGCAACCGAGCGGCGACCACTCTAGAGCACCTCCACATTGTTGAATCCACGACCTACCAACAGACTGGAGCGCAATCACTGGATAGTGCTCGTGTGACAAAAACCGGGCGAAACACCACTGCTGTCGGCGTGAGCATCACCAATGCGATTGAGGCGATAGAACAGACCACCGATAGTCGGCTGGGGATTGGGATCGACTCGCTCTCGCATTTCTTATTGAGCGGAGAGGGAACGAACGTGTATCGCTTCACGAAGGCGTATGTTGATCTGGCAAAGGCACCCCACTCGATTGGAGTCGCAACGGTCGATACGGGCATTGGGTATGATAATCAGACAACTGCACTTCAGCATTACTTTGATGTCGTCGTTGAAACCCGCACAGACCCAGTTCGGGGATATCGGACACGGACGAATGCGAAAGACAGCGACTGGATCGAGTTTTGAGGAACTAAACAAGTCAAAAGAGAGTCTCTTAGTGTCAAAACCGATCGCTCCTACTAAATTGATATTTTGATGATATCACTGACCACAGTTTAGGACCGACCAGTTAGACAAGTATGTGCCGATCGATCGATTTTTGCGCTCGTTTCACCCGACAAGGTAACTGTTAAGTCGATCGTCGGGCAACGGTTGAGTGCGATCGGGTTGGTGGTCTAGCCAGGTTATGACGGCTCCTTCACACGGAGCAGGTCGGCAGTTCGAATCTGCCCCAACCCACTAGTTCTCTTAGTACTGCTGAATGAGCAGGTCGGTATTCCCGCCGAGCGTAGTGAGGTGGGAAGCAGCAGACGATCGTAGGGAGTCCGCCAGCGTTCGAATCTGCCCCAACCCATTTCTACTTCCTCACCGACGAGCGTGGCGAGGTTGCTTGCAACCACAAGTGGTGTTCAAACTCTTGTGGCACACTATGTGCCGACGCGGATCAATCCGTACACTCGGTCTCGGGGACTACAACCCTACAAACCAGTAGCTGGAAATAAATCATCGTCCAGAGGCGGGAACCCCAATCAAAAACCAGGCCCGGGGAGGACGTTACATTGCACTTTCCGGCGACATGTGCACTCTACTGGATGACTGGATTGAGACAAGTGAAGTACCACGGGTCGGGTGACCCGTAGCGTCCGTGTCTAGTCCGCCGTAGACGCAACAGTCTTTAATTCCACTCGCACTCCCTTCTCAGGTCGTGCCGACTCCGTGTCGGTAACACCCGAAGCGAAAACCGCTCCGTGAGCGTCGGCCTCTTCACACAGGCCCGATA
>NZ_SRSG01000052.1 GCF_005543295.1 Halalkalirubrum salinum | reverse complement strand
CGCGAGAACGGCCTGCGGATGGACTACGCCTACGCCAAACTCGTCGAACAAGGACTCGACGCTGACGAATGAGTGAAGAGTGCAAGACCCTCGAAGCATATCTTGCCCCACCCACTCAACACAAGCAGCGCAAGCTCCACGACGAACACGAGCGATACGAATCGCTCCTTCACGAGAGTTTCAACGACGATTGCGATACGATGGGTGCCGTCAACGAAGTCGTCAGCGGTGAAGACCTCAACTGGCACTCGAAAAACGCACTCAAAAAATACGTACCAGCCCTCTTAGACAAGGATACGTACAACGCGAAACAACTCGCAGACACTCATCCAATCCGCTACGCGAACACCGCCGCAGTCTTCGACGTTAACGAAGACCGCCACCACAAAATCTGCTGGGAAGTCCCGCTCCCCGGTCGCGGGACGAACTTTTGGATACCGCTCCAGTTGAACCCAGAGCAAGAAGACTGGTGGCACGCACTCATTGACAACGAAGACGACAGTGTGTGGGCTGGCGAACTCCGCTTACAACGCAACGGGCCTCGATGGGTGTTACACGTCGCGGCGAACTACGAAGTCGAACCAAACCACTCGATTTCGTGCGAAAGTGACGACGTGACACCCGTCGGATTCGACGTTGGTGAAGCCAAGCTCTTGGTGGGCTGTGCCCTCCGAGACAACACGCCCTTCGACCCGTTATTCGTGGATGGTGGTCGCGTCCGACACCTCCGACAAAAACAAACCAGTGCCGAAGACCGCTTGAAACCACGATACGCGTCGAAGCTTCTCGACGACCTCGTGTGGGGACGGTGGCAAGACGCCATCGAAGACGAAATCGAGAAAGCCTCTACACGAGCCGTTGAGTACGCGTCCCAGTTCGAGAACCCAGTTATTGTCCTCGAATACCTCGAAGGTATCACCGACGAGGACATCGGGAAGTATTGGAATCGACGCCTTGGCAAATGGTTGTTCTCTCGATTGCAGTCACGTATCGAGGATAAGGCAGCGGAGCGCGGGGTTCCTGTGGAATACGTGTACCCGCACTACACCTCGAAGACGTGCTATGTGTGTCAGCATCTTGGATACAGGCCGCATCAGGGTACGTTCAAGTGTACGAATGAGGCGTGTTGGGTGTCGGAGTACCAAGCAGATTTGAACGCAGCAGCGAACATAGCCAATCGGCTAAATCCGTGGGGAGAGAGCTTGCCTGTGAAATGGGTGGGCGATGACTCGCTTCGGAGTGGGGGCCAGTGGCAGGCCCACGAAGACACGTCACTGAGTGAGAGACTCCTGTCTGAGAAGCGGGCTCTCGATGACAAGGTTTCGTCTAGCTCGCCAGCGGTGGGAGCGGGGGCGGAGCCGGAGACCAGTGGCGCGAACACGTCTTGAAACCTTAATCCCGGCCAATCTGGGTATTCCACGTGGTGTGGAAGCCCCGCCGTTCACGGCGGGCGAGGATGTCAC
>NZ_SRSG01000051.1 GCF_005543295.1 Halalkalirubrum salinum | reverse complement strand
GATGTCTAACGTTTCTCTGAGCAGGTCTTCGAGTTGCATAACCACCACTCACTACGACCTGCTCGCTTCTCAAACTCCCTAAACTAGACAGTGCCATCTCGCCTATATTTAATTTTATTGATACTACGTAGTAAGATATCAGACTGCTCCATCTGATATCATTAACAATGGGTAGCACGCGAAACCGATCGTAGAAAATGTCATAAAGAGTGATTATGGATGTCTGAGCTGATTTGAATGTCGTCTCGAACACTACGCAGGTCGGTCTTGACTAAGCCGATTTGGCACTGTTGAAATCCTCAATCGATGGTATGTTCTTGACGCCATGCTAAATACAGAGTGTGTATTCTGCAGAGCGGTATCGACAGGCGAGAACAGTACTGAAGTACGCCGAACTACCGCTCGGACATCCGAAACGCGAGACTGTACATCGTCCCTGTCGACTCTGACCCAATCTCTTCGACGAGCCGATCGAGTTCGGCGGCGAGGGGATCAGCGAGCCTTCGGGGGAGATAACTCGCAGTCTTCCGAGCGAGGTCAGCGTGAGCCTCGACGTGAGAGATCGTCCAAGGGACGGGATCAAGCAGGATTCGTTTGCGATCAAAGGTCAGACCGTGGCCTTCGAAAACCCGGCGCAACATATCAGAGGGATAGAACGTGAGCGCGGGCGTGCCGTCAGCCAGCTCCGACGCAGCGTTTTCGACGGCGAAGAGGTCGCTGATAGCCGCGTCGTCGGGGAGCGGCTCGTAATCGTCAACGACGAGGTGTGCCCCAGGGGCGGCAATCCGGGCTAGATCTGCCGAAATCCGTCCGAGAACAGCGGGTGAAACAACGTTACACAAGCCATGTGCGGTGATGAGATCGACCGCGTTCGACTCGAGAGGTGTGGATTGAAGGTCCGCTTCCAGGATCGAGGTCCGGGACGCCTCGTGGGAATTAAGAGAGGACCTGAGGTCCCGGGCGTGTTCGGCGTTGTTGGTGACTGCGTAGACGTGGCCTGCGCCCTGTTCGAGTAGCCCGCGGGTGGTATTACCGACGCCGGCACCCGCCTCGAGGCAGGTCGCACCCTCGACCGGGCGGTCCGCAAGAGCGGTTTCGACAGTCTGTGGAACTGACATCGAGCGATCAGTGGTGAAGTTGCTCGGGGACGGGCGAGTCTTCGTGGCGCAACTTCTCGATCAGCGATCGCTGGGCGGCTTCGTCCAGAGGCTCGTACCGCGAGGCAGCGTCGAAGGCCATCGAAACGAGCTTGGGATCGCCCGGTGTCACGACGCTCGTCACGTCCTGAGAGGCCACGAAGTTGAAACGCTCGCGCATCTCTTCGGGCGTATCGACGGGCTCGTACCAGTTCGCGTACGGGCGGTCCTCGACCGGGAGTTCGGCCTCTGAGGGCCAGGGGCCTCTCGCGAAGGCCTTGATGATCAACGTCCCGATGCCCTCTTCGTTGGCGCGTTCGAGGACTGCCTCGTAGTCGTACTCGGCGTCGGTCTTGGCCATCACGACGGGGTTCAGCGGAAACATCAGCGTCTCGAGATCGCCGATGCGATCGATCGCGTCTATGATGAGGTCATCCGTCTTTAGCTAAGCGAAGAACCGCATGACAGCGGCGGCTTATCGGGACACCTTTTCGGAAGGAATGAGGAGGCTTCAGCTGTGCACA
>NZ_SRSG01000007.1 GCF_005543295.1 Halalkalirubrum salinum | reverse complement strand
AAGGCGAGAGCCAAGCGCGAGAGGAATTAAAGACTGTTGCCCCGACTCCAGGGTAGACACGGACGCCACGGGTCACCCGACCCGTGGTACTTCACTCATCCATGTTATTGGCTCTCCACAAAAATATAGTTGTCGTGAGTATGTGAGTGAACGACTTCTCATCCAGAATTCCAACCATTCGATTGGAAATCAGTGTCGCAGGTTCACTGAGTGGATAGCCTATCGAGAAATAGACAGAGCAAAGCTCGTAGTACTGAACACACCCTCTGTATCTTGCACGTAGTTTATATCCGTTTCTGAGGATTTCAACAGAGTCAAAAATACGTATTCGATCGCTCTGCGATTCCGATCAGTCGTCCGCGGGCGCGGCGCCGCTCGAGGAGTCGTACTGTGCTTTCGTCCACGAGAGCTTGCCACCTGCTGCGAGAATGTCGCGCTCGCGATCGGAGGCATCCAGCCTCGCGGTGAACTCCCAGTCGTCGTTGACGCGCACGGTGAACTCCTCTGCACCGTTGCGGACGCCCTCGCCGACATCGTCGAGAATCTCGATCTCGTCGCCCTGATCGATCTGATCGTACGTTTCTTCGTCGATCGTCAGCGGAACGAGCCCGAAGTTGAACAGGTTCGCCTTGTGGATCCGGGCAAACGACTGTGCGAAGACGCCCTCGATTCCGAGGTACATTGGACACAGCGCCGCGTGCTCACGTGAGGAGCCCTGTCCGTAGTTCTCCCCAGCGACGAGGAAGCCGCCGTCGGCGGCCTTCGCGCGATCGGCGAAGGTGTCGTCAACGCGGCTCAGCGTGAACTCCGAGAGCTTCTCGATGTTCGAGCGGAACTTCAGGATGTCTGCGGTTGCCGGAATGATGTGGTCGGTGGTGATGTTGTCGTCCATCTTCAACAGCGCCTCACCGCCCAAATCCGACTCGAGTTCGTCCTTCAACGGCACGTCACCGATGTTTGGACCTTTGATGAGCTCGTCATCGATCGCGTTTTCGGGCGTAATGAGATCGGCTTTCGAGCCGTCGTACTTTTCAGGAAGTTCGAGCCCGGGTGCCTCGAGATCGCCGAGCTCCTCGGCGAGATCCCGCGGATCGACGATTTCGCCGGCAAGTGCGGCGGCGGCGGCGACCTCCGGGGAACTGAGATAGACGTTGTCGTCTTCGATGCCCGATCGGCCCTCGAAGTTCCGGTTGAACGTCCGCACCGAGACCGAATCGGAGGCGGGCACGTGTCCGATACCGATACACGCACCACACGTCGCTTCTGAGAAGTTGACCCCGGCGGCCATCATCTCCGCAACCCAGCCCTGTCGGGCCAGCATTTCGGAGGCCTGTTTCGAGCCGGGTGCGACGATCATCTCGGTGTGTTTGGCGATCTCACGTCCCTCGACCAGCTTTGCGGCTGGGAGGACGTCCTCGTAGGCGCCGTTCGTACAGGAGCCAACGATGACCTGCTCGACGCGCTCGCCGGCGACCTCGCTGACGGGCACGACCTTGTCGGGCATGCTCGGACACGCGATGAGCGGTTCGAGCTCCGAGAGATCGATGACAATCTCGTCGGCGTACTCGGCGTCGTCATCGGGTTGCAGCGGCACGTACACATCCTCACGTCCCACGCGTTCGAGGTAATCGCGGGTCTGCTCGTCGCTCGGGAAAATAGAGGAAGTCGCGCCGAGTTCGGTACCCATGTTGGTGATGGTCATCCGCTCGGGTGCGGTGAGTGTCTCGACACCCGGACCGGTGTACTCGAAGATCTTGCCGACGCCACCCTTTACCGAGAGCCGTCGAAGCATCTCGAGGATGACGTCCTTTGCGGTCGCCCACGCTTCGAGTTCGCCTTCCAAGCGGACGTTGACGACTTCGGGCATCTCGACGTAGTATGGGCCTCCGCCCATTGCCACCGAAATGTCGAGCCCGCCTGCGCCGATCGCGAGCTGGCCGAGGCCGCCGGGGGTCGGCGTGTGGCTGTCGGAGCCGAGCAGCGTCTTCCCGGGGGCGGCGAAGTTCTCGCGGTGGACGTTGTGACAAATACCGTTGCCAGGCCGCGAGAAGTGTGCGCCGTAGGTGCCCGCAGCCGATCGGAGGAAGCGGTGATCGTCGGTGTTCTTGAAGTCGAACTGGTAGGTCTGGTGGTCACAGTACTGTGCCGCCAGTTCTGTCTGGACCTCGTCGAGTTCAAGCGCTTCGAACTGGAGCCAGACGAGGGTTCCAGTTGTATCTTGCGTGAGCGTCTGATCGATCTCGATGCCGATCTCCTCACCAGGGGTGAGTTCTCCCTCGATGAGATGATCGGAGAGAATTTTTTCCGTTATCGTTTGTCCCATAACATTCGTTGGTCGATCCTCACCGAATATAAATCCCGCGTGTTCGCTACCGGAAGACCATGTAGAATTCGGCAAAAATACGCCAGAGCGTCGCTACAAGCGTATAATGGCACATAGGACATATGCAGAATATGAGGATCAAAACAGTTACTTACATACGCAATTCACCGAAAGAATTTAATCTACCTCTGTATTACTTCTAAGGCAATCTATTATCGTGTGAATCCAGCTGTCAACCGAGAGAGTCGCGATCGGCGCTCACTCGTCGATCGACACCGTTTTCAGCTATTCGACGATTCCAATGGGTATGTTCAGAGCCGGTTCGTTCGTCGCCGCACAGCTCGATTCGATCGCTGCCGCCCAGCGCCAGCCGAATGGCGTCGACCTGACTGTTGAGGCGATCTACACCCAGGAGACGCCGGGACGGATCGAGACGGGGGGCAAGACGATCGGCGATCGATCCCCAGTTCAGACCGAGGAGGGAACGTTTCGACTCGAACCGGGCGGCTACGTCGCCCAATACGCCGAAACGGTACGGATTCCAGACGAGCACATCGGGTTTGTGTATCCGCGATCGACGCTCATGCGTAACTCCTGTATGCTCCACACGGCGGTATGGGACGCCGGGTACGAGGGTAAAGGCGAGGGGCTGCTCGAAGTGCACCATCCGATCGAGATCGAACAGGGCGCACGGATCGCCCAGTTGGTCCTCGCGGCGGCCGATCACGACGGCACCTACGAGGGATCGTACCAGGGCGAACGGGTCGATTGAACCGTGACGGGCGAACAGTGGTGGTGTTCGATCGGAGGCCGTGTTCGTTCGGAGGCCGTGTTCGATCGATCGCTTCGACGATCGGGAGGAATCTTCGATCGGTGGTAGTGTGCGATCGGTGGTCTGCGATCGGTGGTGGTCTGCGATCGGCGGTGGTCTGCGATCGGTGGTGGTCTGCGATCGGCGGTGGTCTGCGATCGGTGGTCGTGTGCGATCGGGTGGGGCGAGGACAATTCGGGCTGGGAGGGAGTTGAACCGATCCGAGACTCGCACGGCTCGTCTCGTAGGATTCAACTCCCTCTGTAGCCGTTTCACTCCTCGCGTTGCTCGGAGTAGAAACGGGCTGGGAGGGAGTTGAACCACGGTCGCTCGCACCGCTCTCTGGTTCAACTCCCTCCATAGCCGCTTCGCTCTCCACGTTGTTCCGAGCAGAAGCGGGCTGGGAGGGAGTTGAACCCCCGACCGTCTGGTTAAAAGCCAGACGCTCTCCCTAACTGAGCTACCAGCCCTCACGTGGAGTTGCTCTCGTTGCGGTATAAACGTTTAGATGTCGGGTCAATCGCCTGCGGATATCCCTACAGTTTAGTCACCTGACCGTGTCAGCACCGATCAATGGACGATCCCGACGTACGAGACCCCGAAGAGACGTTACGGGAGTCGGTCGAACGATCTCGAAGCGGTGCTCCCGCTGCTGGTGCGGTCGTTCGCGATCGGTTCTCCTCCAACGAGGTGTTCCAGCGGATCATCGCCGCCGCCGACGAGGAGATCACCTCCGGCAGCCGCGAGCTGTTCTTTAGCGGCCTCGCCGCCGGCTTCGCGATCACGATCACCTTCCTGTTGTACGCGTCGATGTACGCTTCGACGGATAATCCGGTATTACAGGTGATATTGTATCCGCTCGGATTTATGTACATCATCATCGGCGGCTACCAGTTGTACACCGAGAACACGCTCCCGCCAGTCGCGCTCACTCTCGAGCGACTCGCCAGTGTCCCGGCACTCCTTCGCAACTGGTCTGTCGTACTGGCTGGCAATTTTGCTGGCGGAGCGATCGGCGCCTTTGCGCTCGCGTTCACCGGCATTTTTGGGGACGCAACCGCGGCTGTTGCGATCGATCTCGCAGAAAAAGGCGTGTTTGAAACGAGCCGACTCGACCTATTTTTCAAAGCGATGATGGCCGGACTGATCGTCGCCGGCGTCGTCTGGGTCGAGTACGCCGCCCGCGACACGATCTCGCGGGTCGTCATGGTGTATCTTGCGTTTCTGGCGATCCCGCTCGGAAACCTCTTTCACGTCGTTGTCTCGTTCACCGAGATGATGTACCTGCTGTTCCTCGGCCGTGTCGGGCTCATCGTCGGCATGACTGATTTTGTCATCCCAGTGCTTTTGGGCAACACGATCGGTGGTGTCGTCCTCGTGACGATCGTCAACTACTTCCAGACGACCGAAAACCGCCTCGAATCCGCCCGCTTCGAGGGAGCGGCCAGACAGCTGACCCGCAAAGAGTGGCTCTTTGGGAAGTTTGTCGGCCGATCGTACGTCCCTGTGATCGACACTGGTCACGGCTCGACGCACGACGCGGGTGTCGAGGAGATCGTCGTGCCGATCTCGAACCCCCGGACCGACTCGCGGATCGTCGAGTTTGCGTGTACACTCGCGAAACAGAAAGAGGCCGCAGAGGTACACCTTGTCCACGTCGTTCACACGCCCGCGAAGATGGACTTTCAGTACGGCCGACAAAACCAGCGGATTATCTCCGCGTCCGAACGCCACCTCAAGAAGTTGCGCGAAACAGTCAACGCGTACGATCTGGACTGCCAGACGTCGACAGTCGTCTCACACGATCCGTTCACCCAGATCTTCATCTCCGCGAAGCGACTCGACGCCGACCTCGTCGTCATGGGATGGGACTCGGATCTGCCGTGGGCGGAAGGCCGGCCACAGCGATCGTTCGACGAGCTGACGAGCGAGCTACCCTGTGATTTCCTCGTCCTCAAAGAGCGAAACCTCGACGCCTCGCGAGTGTTGTTGCCGACCGCCGGCGGCCCAGATTCAGACCTCAGCGCTGAGGTTGCCCGGGCGCTCCGATCGGCGATCGGATCCGAGATTACCCTGCTCCACGTCGTCAGCTCGCCGGATGAGTACGACGAAGGTAAGGAATTCCTGAAAAAGTGGGCCAAAAGGCGTGATCTCGAAGACGCCGAAATCGTGATTGAGGACTCCGGGGATGTCGAGGCGGCGATCGCTCAGCACGCAAAGAGCCACGGCCTCATGCTGATCGGCGCAACTGAGCGGGGAATGCTCTCGCGGCTGGTGACAAACTCGCTGCACCTCGACGTGATCAACGACGTTGACAGCTCTGTTGTCCTCGCAGAGCGGCCTGCCGGGCGGGGGATCGCTCAGCGGCTTTTCGGTCTGCAGTAACTAAGACGTCCAGAACGATCGGGTGAACAACACCAACACGGGGATAATCTCGATACGCCCGATCCACATGAGGACGATCATTACCACCTTTGTGCTCATCGGAAACCCGTCGTAGGTTCCGTACGGTCCGGCTTCCCCAAACGCGGGGCCGATATTCAGAAACGTTGAGGCGGCCGCACCCATGGCGTCGAACACACCGATCGGTGCACCGACTCGCTCGTTGTTTGCGACAATAAATACCGTGAGGACCACGAAAATGACGATACTCAAAAGCAGATAGCTGTAGATATCGCGAATTGTGTTCTCGTCGACCGGACGTCCGGAGATCCGGATCGGGCGAATTGCCTCGGGATGAATGCTCGTGAACAGGAGCCGGCGGAACGACTTCAGCGCGACGAGCCACCGCAGCGACTTGATCGAACAGGTCGTCGAACCGACCATCCCGCCGATGAACATCAGCAAAAAGAGCACGTATGTTGCCCCGGGCGACCACAACGCGAAATCAGCACTCGCGTACCCTGTCGTCGTCAGGATCGACGCGGCGTTGAACGCAGCATGGCGAACGGTTTCTTCTAGGCCGTAGTTGATCTCCGCGTCGAACGCCAAGAGCATCGAAATGAGGGCGCTTGCGAGGACGAACACCCCGATGTAGAAGTGAAACTCCTGATTCTTCAAGAGTCGACCGGGCTCGCCGTTGATGAACAAGTACAACAACACGAAACTCGTCGAACCGACGAGCATGAACGGAATCGCTGCCCACTGAACGATCGGCGCGAACGCACCCATGCTCTCTGCCTCCGGGGAGAATCCAGCGGTCGCAACCGACGTAAACGCGTGGGCGATCGCGTTATACAGATCCATGTTCGGCGCGAGCCCCGAGACACCAAGTCCGTAGTAGACGACGACCGCGAGCGCCGTAATGCCGACGTACAGGCCCCAGATCAGCTGTGCGGTCTCCGAAATTTTCGGGGTGAGTTTGTTGACGTCTTTGGTCTGGGTCTCGGTTTCCATGAGCTGTGCACCACCAACCCCAAGCTCAGACAGCACGGCCGTCGCGAGGATCAAGATTCCGAGCCCGCCGAGCCACTGGATAACCTGTCGCCACATCAACACCGATCGGCTGTGGGCGGCGAAGTCGCCGTCGCCAAACACGGTTGCGCCCGTCGTGGTCAATCCGCTCATCGCCTCGAACATCGCGTTGACCGGGTGGGCTGTCGTTCCGACCCCGACGACGAGAAACGGGATCGCACCAATGACTGCGACCAGGAGCCAGATCAGCGCGACCGCAAAGAACGCCTCTCTCGGCCCGAGGTTTTCGTCTGGATCTGAGAGGTAGCGAAACGCACTCCCGATTGTGAGAGTCACCGCAATCGTTGCCACGAACGGAACAACCGATTCGCCGTAGTACACCGCGATCGCGAGCGGGAACGCGAGCGGGACCGCGAGATACACGAGCACCTGTCCAGCTAAATCGAGGCTCGCCCGCCACCCGACCCGAACGGGCGAGAACGCCATCTTAGGCCATCCCAGTGAGTTCGTTGACGTAACTCGTCTCCACGAAAATAATCACGTGGTCACCGGGCTGTAACACAGTGTCTCCGCGCGGCGTGACGAACGATCGGTTCCGGGTGATCGCACCAATAACAAGCTCAGCGTCAAGTGAGGGGACGAGTTCGGCGATCGGGACGCCGACGAGCTCGCTGTTGGCGCTCAGTTCGAGTTCGACAACTTCTGCGGCATCGTTTTCGAGCACTGCGAGGTTCTCAGCGACCGTCTCGTAGGTGTACTTGATTATTTCTTCAGCCGTGACCTGCCGGGGGTTGATCACGACATCGATACCGACCTCCTCGAACAGCGTGACGTAGTCACCGCTGTCGACGATCGAGAGGACGCGATCCGCACCGACCCGCTTTGCGAGCACCGACGCCAGGAGGTTCTTTTCGTCTGAATCGAGCGCCGAGACGACGACGTCGGCTTTGTCGACGTGCTCTCGCGAGAGAAACCCCGTGTCGGTCGCGTCGTGTTGCATGACGGTCGTCTTCGGGAGCTGTTCGGCCAGCCAGCGGGCGCGATCGGCGTCGCGTTCGATCAGTCGTGGTTTGAATCCCCGCTGTTCGAGGAGGCGAGCGACCTGATAGCCGATCGCACTCCCACCGACGATCACAATCTCGTCGGCCGCGCCAGGGGTTGTCCCGGGGTTGATGTCAGTCGCAAACGCCTGAACACTTTCTGGGCTGCCGATGACAACCGCCCGATCGTTCGGATTGATGACCGTCTGGCCGGTCGGCAGTATCATGTCGCCGTTGCGGAACAGTCCAGCGAACGTGAGCGAATCGAACCGATCGGCTTCCGCGACAGTCTGGCCAGCGACGGGGCTCTCCGGATGAATTTTGAACTCGGCCATCTGGACGAGTCCGCCGGCGAAGGGGTCGACGTCGATCGCCGCCGGCAGCCCGATTACCCGGACGACTGTCTCGGCGCTCAACAGGTCCGTACAGACAACAAAATCCGCACCGAAGGCCGTCTCCGTTCGCTCCCACGTGCGGAGATACTCGACAGATCTCGTTCGAGCGATGGTAAATACGTCAGAGAGCGTCTTTGCGGTCCCACAGGCAACGAGGTTCGTCTGATCGTCGTCGGTACTCGCGATGAAGAGATCCGCCTTGGCCACGTTTGCCGATTCGAGTGTCGAGAGTGCGGTCCCGTCACCGGCGATGGTGAGTACGTCGATTTCGTACTGCAGCGAGTCGACTCGATCGGCGTCGATGTCGATCACGACCACGTTGTGGTCGGCGGCGAGATTCTCGGCGATGGTCGTCCCGACCTCTCCGGCACCGACGATGACCACGTGCATACCCTGCACGTGTTCTGCGGCGTACAAATTGGTTGCTATCGATGCTGGCGTCTGGATCGTCCAATCGCTACTCTTCTGCGTCGAAATACGCTGTGAGTGCCGCATCGACGATCGCGTCGGGCGACTCGTTGGCCATCGACGCCCGTCGCCGGAGTTCGATGTACGTATCGAATGAGAGCTGAATCGAGAGCTGGCCAGGGGTGACGCCATACGAGCGAAGTGCGCGCTGTGGATCGACGCTGTCGTTGATTTCGCTGGCGATCGAGCGGACGTCGCGGACTGTCAGATTGCCGTCAATTACCGCCCACGCAAGGGCGTAGCGCGCCTCACCGGGCACACGAGCGATGTGTTTCGCTGCGGTTGGAGCGATGTGTCCGCGAGCGACGTGCCGGCGGACCGCCTGCGGGAGATCGTGGACGCGTGCCCACTTACGAATAAAAGAGACTGAGACGTTGCCGCCTGCGCGTTCGGCGGCTGCCTTGTACGAGCCAACGCCGCGAACGAGTGCCGCACACGCGGCCGCTCCACGCAACATCAAAACGTTATCGTCGGCACCGACGGTGTTATCAGCGAACTGTCGAACCGTCTCTGCGGCCTCGGCAACACTTTCGGGGTCATCAGGATCGAATCCGATCGCCTCGCGGGCCCGCTCGCCCGTGACGGCTGGATCCGCGCGGACGACTGGCTCACCGACGGGCGATCGGCGGTTACCTGTGAACTCATCGGCCATTACACACGGATTCGTTCCCGTAAATAAAATACCTCCGTAGGTTGATCGACGGCGAAACTGATCGCACACCCCATCCGCGGCGGAACTGACCGTCCGTCCCATGCTCCGCGGAACTGATCGCACACCGAATCAGCCGCAGTCACTCCTCGCGCTGCTCGGAGAGGTACTCCCAGATTTCGGTGCAGCCGACGCCGTCAGTGAGTCCTGTAAGATGACTATCTGCGGTGTCATCTTCTGGTTCGTCCGCCGGGTTTTCACCGTCCGCTGGGACCTCGCTGTCTGGGTCAGCCTCGGTGGCGGCCGTCTCGGGGGTGCCGCCGTCTGGACGGTGTTTCTGGCTATGCATCCGGTTCCTCCCGGTGGCTGTGTTCACGATCGGTCTCGTACAGCTCTGGGGCGACGTCTGCGGAGGCGTGTTGTCTAACGGAGATCCCAGTTTGAGTCATCATCACTACACAGACACGGACACTATATAACGTCGCCTTCGCCTGTAACACGTACCGTTGCTTCGATATACCAGAAATTTATGCCGATATTTCGGTCGCAGCGTGCGGACAGAATCACCATATTGAAGCCCCATAACGACTGTACGGTCGTCATCAACTGGGTCATCGGTTGCAGCAGACGATCGATACAGGTGTGACCGCCGCGACTAGCCCGATATGAGTGTCGCAGTTCGGATCCTCGACGACGGGGCGTGGCTGTCGGTGAACGACGAACGGCGAGTGAGCGTAAGCGAACTCTGGCGGCTCACTGCCCCGGATTTTTGCCCCTGCGAGCAACCCGACTTTCTCACACAGGGCTTTTTGTCAGCGCGTGCGGCCGGACAGACAATTGCGATCGAAACCTACGGTGAGTGCATCTGTTGTGGAACCGACGGCATCGTCGGTCACGTTCCCGTCGGGAAGGTCATCGACGGCGTATTCCACGGCTACGACCGCGAACGAGCCGTTTTGACGCCGATCGATCGCTCTGCAGAATAAATCGGCAATATAGTCTGGTTCCCGGAAGCACCGGGGATGGTTGACGCGGCAGTCGGCGGTTTATCCGATGAGCCTGAAAGGGTATCCATGCCAACAGATGTGGAGCGGTGGAAATCTGAGGTCTACGGGAACGAGATCCGTGAGCACCTCTATCAGTTCGCGGAGAATGGGTGGGAGTCGCTCCCCGACGACGAGCGCGACGCGTGGTTCGAGCGCTTCAAATGGTGGGGGCTGTACCACCAGCGCAACGGTCAGGAGAGCTACTTCATGATGCGGATCGGGACGCCCAACGGCGTACTCAAGCCCGGCCAGACCGAGGCTGTCGCCGAGATTGCAAAGGAGTACGCGACCGGCCCAGTCGAAAACCCTGAGTTCGGCGACGCCTACGTCGACTGGACGACGAGACAGTCGATCCAACTGCACTGGATCCGCCTCGAAGACATTCCGGCGATCTTCGAAAAACTCGAAGACATTCCGGCGATCTTCGAAAAACTCGAAGACAACGGGCTCTCAACTCAGCAGGCATGTGGGGACTCTTGGCGAAACATCGTTGGCTGTCCGGTCGCTGGCAAGGACCGCCACGAACACGTCGACGCCTGGCCCGTCGCTGAGGGACTCCACGAGACCTACAAGGGCAACGAGGAACACACGAACCTCCCGCGGAAGTGGAAGGTGTCCGTGACCGGCTGCCGCGAGGGCTGTGGGCAGGGCGATATCAACGACCTGGCGTTCGAACCCGCCTACAAAGAGATCGACGGCGAGACCGTCGACGGCTTCAACATCCGCGTCGGTGGCGGACTCGCCAGAAACGAACCGCGGTTCGCCCGCAACATCGACGTGTTCGTGACGCCCGAGCAGGCGATCGAGGTCGGCGGCGCGATCTCGGCGCTGTTTCGCGATCACGGCGACAGAGAGAACCGCTACAGCGCCCGGATCAAGTTCCTCATGGACGAGTGGGGCCCCGAGAAGTTCCGCGAGGTGCTCCAAGACGAGTACGTCGACTGGGAGCTCGAAACCGCGGGAACCGATTTCCGCGAGGAGTACACCTACAACGCCGGTGGCGGACAGGGCGGCCACAACGATCACGTCGGCGTTCACGAACAAAACGACGGCAACTACTACGTCGGGCTGAACGTGCTCGTCGGCCGAATGGGCGCGGACGACACCACGGAACTCGCCCGGCTCGCTGACGAGTACGGCTCCGGAGAGGTCCGAGTCACCCAGCGACAGAACGTCATCATCACTGACGTGCCTGAGGAGGACCTCGACGCGCTGTTAGCCGAGGATCTACTCGAACACTACTCGCCTGATCCGCACCCGTTCATGCGCGGCTCGATCGCCTGTACGGGCACCGAGTTCTGCTCGCTGTCGATCGTCGAGACAAAAAACCGCCAGGTTCGGTTTGCCCGCTGGCTCAAACAGCATGTCGAACTGCCAGATGGAGTCGAGGAGTTCCACATCCATCTCTCGGGGTGTACGGCCTCATGTGCGCAGCCACAGATCGCTGACGTCTCCCTGCGCGGGATGAAGACGCGCAAAAACGGTGAGGCTGTCGAGGCACTCGACATTGGCCTCGGCGGCGGGCTTGGCGAGGAACCACAGTTCGCGGCGTGGGTCGGCCAGCGTGTCCCGGTAGACGAGGTTCCCGGCGCGATCAAGAACCTGCTGGCGTCCTTCGATGACCAACGCGAAGGCGAGGAGACTTTCCGAGAATTCATCGCCCGCCAAGATGAGGAGGCTCTCGAAGCGCTCATCGAACCCCAGGAAACGAGCTACGAGGACCCATACATGCACAACACGAAGCTAACGTGGTATCCGTACGCCGAGGACGATTCCATGGACGCCAGCCCAGCGCCCGCGACGGCCGACGGGACGCCGATTGCGAGCAACGACTGATCGGCCACGGCGCAGTCGCGAGAGTCCAGTTTGTCCCGTAGGCTCTTTGGCCGGTGGGTTGTAGCCTTCCGCATGTACGACGACATTCTGCTCCCGATCGACCGAAGCGAGGAGATCGACGCCGTCGTCGATCACGCGATTTCGATCGCCGATCGCATGGACGCGACCCTCCACGTTCTCTTTGTCGCTGACACAACCCGAGACAGTGTTACCACTGTTCGTGGGGAGTTCGTTGACGCGCTCGTCCGGAAAGGCGAGTCTATCGTCGAGACAGTTGGCGAACGCGTCGACGCGGCGAATGTCTCACACACGAGGGTCGTGATTCAGGGCAATCCAGCTCAGACGATCGTCGAGTACGCAGACAAACACGGCTGTGATCTTCTCGTCGTCCCGACTCGCGGTCGTGAGGGTGTCTCGCGGTATGTGCTTGGCAGTGTTGCTGAAAAGCTTGTCCGCCTGTCTCCGGTTCCCGTGTTGACAACCCGACTGCGCGCAGACGAACGGCTCACGTTCCCATACGAGCGAATACTCGTTGCGACCGATGGCAGCGCCGCGGCCGATCGGGCGGTCGAACACGCAGTCGATCTGGCTGATGCGACAGAGGCAGCGTTGTACGTCCTGTCGATCGTTGAGGACAGTTCGCTCGGTGACGAAAGCGAATCGTCGGTCTCTGTCGCCGAAAGCGAGTCGCGAGCCCAGCAGGCCGTCGACGGGGCGATCGAAGCCGCCGCAACCGCCGGCGTCGAGGCGTTCGAACGGATCGAGCACGGCGATCCGGTTGCGGAGATTCGACGCCACGTCGACGAAGACGCGATCGATCTGGTTGTCCTCGGAACCACCGGCCGCCACGGGATTGAACAGATCCTCCTCGGCAGCGTTGCCCAACGCACCGTCCGGACAGCTCCAGTTCCTGTTGTGACGGTTTCCGCGGACAGTTCGTGATCGCACTTCGCGTGTGACTGCGATCCATTTCGCATGCGATCGACATCCATTTCGGACGTGAGGGCCACAAAACGGGTATGCCGGACCGGCTCATCCGCGTGAACGCGTACACGACCTTCGATTTGCTCGACGCCGAGGCGATCGCCCACGACTTCGAGGAGGAGGCGCTGGCGGTGTTGAACGTCACTGCGCCGCGAAAAAATCCCGATCACGTAACACTCGAATTGGAACTGGACAACACCCAACTGGAGCACCTGCCGGCGCACGCCGATCGGGTCCGGCTCTCAGCCGAGCAAGCCCGCACGCTCGCCGGTGAGCTGGAAAAATACGCCGATCGGGTCGACGTGGCAACTGAGTCGGACAGCGAATAGCGAGGGCTGTCGGGCTGTTCGGCAACGGGTTTATTCGCCCGACGACCATATCCTATACCGATGGTATCAACCGGAGATTCTGCACCCACGTTTACCGGAAAAGTCGGCACGAAAGACCACGAATCGTTCGATCTTGAAAACCATCTCGGTGATGGTCCGGTCGTCCTCGCGTTCTTCCCCGGCGCGTTTACTCCGCCGTGTACGAACGAGATGATCGCCTTCCAGGATTACCTCGACTCGTTCGACGAGGCGGGAGCGACAGTACTGGGCGTCAGTGCCGACTCGCCGTTCTCACAGGGGGAGTTCCGCGAGAAACACGGCATCGAGTTCGATCTTATTAGTGACATGGCTGGCGAGGCGATCGACGCCTACGACGTGGCGCTCGACATCCCAGAACTCGGCCTGCACGGATCCGCAAATCGTGCGGTGTTCGTCATCGACGAGGACGGGACGGTGACGTACACGTGGATCGCCGACGATCCGACCAACGAACCGGACTATGAGACCGTGTTAGATGCGATCGGTGCCTGAGCTGACGGACGCACCCGATCTATCAGAGGTGATATTTTTGTCGCTTCATTTTTATAAACCGCTCTGAAATTATTTTGTATGCAACACTCGGTGGCTGGTGTCACTCCGTTTGTGGCGACCACTCGTGGTGGCTCGCCAGCCACACGAGAGTCCGATCGCAGCAGCGCGGACGAAGTTCTCACACAACCCCCCAACCCCGGACCCCTGAGACTATATATATTGACCGTGTGGTCGATATTACTAGCCTAAAAACGGCGTACATCATCTCACATCTCCCTCTTTATTACACTATGATTACGCTCCTTTATACCGGCTATCTCGTTTCGTTTGCGCTCGCCGCTGTTGGGTGTGTGTGGGCCGCTGTCCGTGTCCGGCAGTTTGAGGAGGCCGAAATCCGTCAGCCACTTGGTGTGTTCGTGTGGTTCACCGCCGTGTGGGCGGCGTCTAACACGCTGTTGTTGGTCGTGTCTTCGGAGGCCGTACTGTACGTCGTCTATCTGATCGGCCTCGTGGTTGGCTTTGGGACCGTCATTGCGTGGCTGTGGTTCTGTTCGGCCTATACCGGCCACGGCTACCACTACGATCGACGGATCCAGGCCGCTGCGATCGGGGTGTTCGCGACAGTCATCGCTGTCAAGCTCACCAATCCAATTCACGGCTGGTACTTCGAACCGCGAGTCGAGACGACCCCGTTCGTCCATTTCGCGCCCGAGGTGTCGGTGTTGTATTGGCTCGTTACGGCGATTGCGTACGCCGGCTCAGCGGTTGGGTTGTATATGCTGTTTGAGGCGTATTTCGACTCCGATCGAGATGTAACGATGCTCGTCGGATTGACGGTCGTGATCGCGCTGCCTGCGGTCACGAAGGTCATCGCCGGCGTCTTTCCGAACGTGCTCTTGTTGTTGCACTACGAGCCGATCGGGACCGCAATCTTCGCCGTGGGCGTTGTGACCGTCGCACAGAACTCGTTTGTGACCGTCCACGGGACTGCCTGGCGGCAGCTTCCCGACCGGCTGGGTGAGATCGTCGTCACAGTCGATCGGGCCGATCGAATCGTCGAATACAACGCGGCCGCACTCGAGACGTTCCCCGAACTCGAGCAAGCAACTGGCCGTCCGCTTGCGGCTATCGCACCCGAGATCATCCCCGGAGCCGACGGCTCGCCGACAACGATCAACCGTACCGGCCACGTCCACCACTTTACGACGTTAATTCGCGAGGTTTCAGTCGGGCCACACACGGTTGGTCGGGTGTTCGTGTTGACCGATGTCACCGAACTGGAGCGGAAGCGATCGCGGCTCGAACAGCAGGCCAAACACGCCGAAAACCTCACTGAGGCGATGGCTCACGAACTTCGCAACCCGCTGACGATCGTGTTGGGCCAACTCGCGCGGCTGCAGAAGATCGCATCCCAGGAGACCGACACCGCGCTCTCGTCGGCAGACGCGCGGGCGGCGATTGACTCTGCACACCGTGCGGCCGAGCGGATCGAAGTCGTCACCGACGATCTAATCTCGATTACCCGCCACGGGACGCCGATCGTCGATTCCGAGCCGTATGCGCTTCGTTCGCTTCTTGAAGATGCATGGCAGGTCCAGGCCGATCCCGCCGTTAGGTTCACGTGCGAGTTACCCTCGCGGGCTGTCCGCACAGAGCGAGAGCGGGCGATCGAGCTGTTCGAGTACCTGTTTCGGACCCACAAGCAGCGTGGGGCGACGAAGATCGGCGTGCAGCTCTCGGACAACTCACTCGTCATCGAAAGCGATGGTGCAGCCTTTCAGACCGGCAACACGGACGAACTATTCCGCTACGGGGTCGAAACCGAAGACCAGGTACGGCTTGCGCTCGCGAACGCCCGAACGCTGGCGACCCTGCACGGGTGGTCTATCGCGATCGATCAAACTGATTGTCCCCTCGCGATCCGGCTCTCTGGGCTGTCGTTCGTCACTGACGAGGAATCGAGCGCCGAGACGGCAGCCCACGCTGCCGCTGGGTCGGACACGAGGTCCGCGGGCTCTGTGGACTGAGTGTCTTGGGTAGACAGACTGCGGCCAATCGCCATCGCTTATACCCGCATACGATCGCCGATGCTCGGCGCGCGTGCGTCGTATCCATCCACGCGGAGCGTCTCTGCAAAGCGATCGGTCGAATCGCCGTGGTTGACGAGCACGGTTGCGTCTTCGTAGCTCGCGAGGAACGATCGCAGGCCGTCTCGATCGGCGTGTGCGGAGAAATCGAATAGATCGACCTGCGCAGAGACCGGCTGTATTGTGCCATTCAGCTCACAGCGGCCGGTTTCCAGCAGCTCTCTGCCGGGCGTGCCCTCAACCTGGTAGCCGGTGAGCGCGATCCGGTGTTTCGGGTGCGTGCTGATCTCGGGGATGTACGTCATCGCTGGCCCACCCGAGAGCATTCCGGCGGTGGTGACGATCACGTTGTTGCCGTTGGCAATTCGCTTTCGCTGGCCGTCTCGGCCCGTAACAATGCGGGCGTGGCGCTTCGCGTGTGCAAGCGCATCGGGATCACGGAGGAATTCGGGGTGATCGCGGACGATCGACAGCACCTCCACGCCCATCCCGTCGACGTAGCAGTCGATGTCGTGGGCCGCACAGACCATGAGCACCTCTTGGGTCCGGCCGATCGCGAAGGCAGGAACGACGACGCTACCTCCCTCCCAGATCGTCGATTTGACCTGCTGGGCGAACCGCGATTCGACCGATTTGCGGTCCTCGTGGGTCGTGTCGGCGTACGTTGACTCACAGAGGACCACGTCTGCGTCGGGGCGATCGGTCGTGCCGGAAAGCAGCCGGGTGTCGTCGGTGTGAAAATCGCCGGTGTACAACAGCCGCGTCTCGCCGTCGTCGACGAGGACGTGTGCGCTGCCGGGGATGTGGCCCGCGTTGAAGAAGGTGACCTCGTGGCCGGCGGCCTCGAAGGACTCGCCGTAGCCGTGGCGGCGATCGACCTCAGACATCCGCATCACGTCGGTTTCAGTGAACGGACACGCGAGCGTCCCGCCGTGAAGATTGAGCGTGTCGCGGGCGAGCACGGCTGCCAGGCGAGCAGTCGGTGGTGTCCAGTGGATCTCCGGGCGATTCGTGCCCGAGAGGAGTGCGGGGATCGCGCCGACGTGATCGAGATGGCCGTGGGAGACGACCACCGCGTCGGGAGCAACGTCGCCGACTGGATACTGCGGGGGGGTGGCGGTCAGCGAGCCGTAATCGAGCAGCAGGCGATCGTTGACGACGATCGCGCTGCGGCCGACTTCGCCCGCGCCGCCGAGAAACTGGAGGTTCATTACTGGGACCTAGCTCGAGCAGCTGTTTTAATTCGCTGACTTGTAAAGAATGTATGCTGCGCGCATTCTTATTTGCGCTTGAAAAAATGGAACTTAATTTGTCAACTTGATTTCTTAATAATGTCAGCATTTTCTTGTCGTCGCTGCAAGCGCAGTCAGAAGCGGAACGGCGATCCAACTCCGCGTCTCAGAGTGTCGTTTATGACACCGCGAGGACTGCCTGAAGGTCGATCTGACGGCTACTTGAGAGTTTCGCCCCCCTATCGACTGGCGCCTGAAATGGGCGAGTGACGCATCAAGAGGCCCCGTCGATCCATCAAGAGAGACCCAGAGACATGCCGAGGATCTCATAACTATGTTCCATCCCCCGTATGGGATATCCAAGCGCTCCCGGCCCAGATGTCTGGGTTACGGGGGCGTGTGAACACAGGTGAGATACGATATGGAACGACGCAAATTCGTGATCGGACTAGGTGCATTGGCTACAGGAAGCGCGGCTGCAGTGGGTACGGGAGCGTTCAGCTCTGTTGAGGCGACGCGGACTATGAATGTGCAGATTGCAGATGACTCTGACGCATACCTCCAGTTCGAAACTGATCTAGGAGACGCGCCTGACAACAACTACGAGTACGCCGAAATCAACGATGATGGCGAGCTCGAGATTGAGTTTGCTGAGAACGACGCAGGCGGACTCGGTGTTAATCCAAACGCCGTAACGCTGTTTGAGGATGTCTTCGCCATCAAAAACAGAGGAACGGAGCCCATGGAGATCTCTGTTGAGTTCGGTGGTGATGTCGAATCGAACATCGGGCTCAACATGTACTACGTCGCGGACGATCCCGATGATGATGGGTTCGTCTACCCAGATTCGGAGTCGCGCTCGTGGAACACCGACGTCGGAGAGCAGATGCGGGTCGCAATCAAGGTTGATACGACAGACACGCCGTCGGATCAAGCTGATCTCCCAGAAGAGTTTGGTGGCACAGTCACTTTCGCGGCCGAATCTCGGTAGGTAGCTCTACTCAATTCCGATTTTTGACATGAACCGACGACAACTATTACTTGGCGTTGGATCGACGGCGGCAGCCTCAACTCTATTGGTGGGTAGTGGTGCGTTCAGTCAGGTAGAGGCCGACCGATCGATGTCAGTTCGAGTGGCGAGGGATTCCTCCGCGTATCTAGGTCTCGTTCCTAATACGCAGATCAAAGGAATCCGAGAGTCCGAATCTGGAGAGCTGGAAGTAGATCTCACCGGTACTGGGCTAAACCCGAGCGCAACGACGCAGTTGGGTCACTTCGCAGAAACAGAAGACGAACGTGACGGATTCGATCCTCGAACCACGGAGAAGCCGATATCAAGCAGTGAAGGGTTCACGTCCGCGTTTCTCGTCGTGAACCAATCGACGGAGGATCAGCTCGTCGAATTGACAATCGATCAGAGCATTCCTGAGGGGATGGCCCTCCTATTCCAAAGTCATGATGTCGACGGGGATGAGATCAGCGCTGCAGGCTTCTCAGAAGATGGAACATACGAGGTACAGACAACTCTTGATGTCGGAGACGCGTTCGGTATATCGTTTGTTATAGACACGAACGGTGCCGATGTCGGCGATTCTCTTGCGGCCGATATCATTATCCGCTCTGAATCGACAGAATAGCGCTACTCAGAGGTGACCACGGCGCGTCTCATCCCTGTCGACGAACGCATCCTAGTCGGCGTCGTGGTCGACACCCGATCGCCGACGGTAAGACCTGTGTGACCGCGATCACCCACGCTATCGGCGCGGACGCCAGTTCGATCTCCTGTTTTTGTGCGGTGATCTGGCGTCGTAGAAATCGGTTCTCAAGCTCTTTGATTACCAACTGCTGGCGGAGTAGCGAACTATTATCCGTGCGGATCACGGAATCTGTCGATTCCGTTGATCCGCGACTCCCCAGCGACACAGTAGTTCAGTACTAGTGAACGATCTATGAGACTGCTACGAAATCGTCTCGGCATGGGACTGCTATCCAACTACCCTCATAACAAATTAGACTAATGATGTGAAAAATGTCAAATTTGAGCTTGGTCGGGAAGGCTCTCAGTCAAACGGAACAAATTTGATTTTCGAGGCCCATCATGACGGAGAAGTCGAAGATACAATCCTGTTTTCAGGGGAAGTAGCCAACGAAGATCTGATTGTAGTAAAGAACCTTGATCCCGGGGAGGCTGTGGTGTTTCATTTGCTGTAAACGCGATTGAAGGAGAACTTGGAGACGACTTCAGAGCAAGGTTCTCTGTTACTGCGGCTGATCCGGAATCGTTCAGTAATTAGATCCAGAATTTTCAAATAAGTATATCTATTTCAGCCGACTCAAGTGTGTTATTTCTTTTTATAGAAGATTTCTAATTAGTCCCTGATAGTTGGTAGTTCGCTGAGTGGTCTCTTTGGCAGTTTTATAATCTAATAGAATAATATCAATTTAATATAAATCGAATTATATTTCCCTCCAATGCGATGTTCCGCTGGTAACCACGGTGCCGGAGAGTTCACCTACTCATTCCATATCGAGTCGAAAGCTTAGATGTCCAGTCTATTCAGTAACAATTCAATTCGGAGATGTACCACCACAGGCCGTTGTGAGGTAGCTCTCGTATTGATCGAGAATGGGTTCGGGTCCGCGTCCATTTAACATCCATGGTGGTGTCCATGTTGTCTCTTCAGGGACTTCTCAAGCTCCCCGCGTGTTATGATTACTTATTAATATATAACCCGAGATCAATCTTGTATACGTTACGGCTCCAGCACCCTCCTCGCCATGATTTCACTCGGAACTGTGCTGCTATGTATCGCTTCAACCGGTGCTACCTGGTAGACGGTCCACCGACCCCCCCTCAACGACGCGGTCACCCTCCAGCCGGGCGACAACCCGATGCGTACTTCCACGAGGAGGGCGAACTCGTCATCGACGTCTCAGAGGACAACCCGAACCCCGACGCCGAGGGAGTGAACCGAACACCTTCACGGCCGAAGACGACCTCTTCTACGTCGTCCACAACGGGAGCGAGCCCGCCGAGATATGAATTGAACACGACTCGCCCGCCATGACCGTCGTCTGGATGCACTCGGCCGAGAATGGCGAAGACTACCCAGCAATCGAAGAAGAGCCGCTCATCTTCGTCTTTATTCCACCATATTCGCTGAGATCGAACGCGATCGAACAGCTGTGGATGGATTTCAAGCGTAAGATTTCACCAGTGAGCTTCGAGGACAAAGATCACTTCAGAGAGTTTCTCACTGAGACTTTCCTGCGGTTGAGGCGTTGACTGAGCTTCGCCGTTGACTGGATTAATACGTTCCTCCCAGGTGGGCAAATCTTACGCTAATCACTCTTGCCGTGCGGGCGGGTTCCTAGTTCCGTAAAATTATTCAGACATGTGTCGTCTATACCACCAAGCGAGCCGTGAAACAGTGTATTCCACTGTCTTATTACGATTCAATACGCCCCACAAACGGACTCAGAATTTGCGTCACTTCACGGTCGTAGTACCTTCGTGTACAATCGAACCCACCCATACATGCCCTGTCTTGCTCAGCCCTCACCTCATGATGGGGAGGTATATTATTGTCAGTTGTTGGCAATTTGGTTGTCTGTATTCCGTTCGGAACGCGTATAATACCGTTCCAGACCATACTCAGTCGGATTTGTATATAAATCTGGGTCATATTCCAAACTACTACTATACGTATATTGGTGTCTCATATTGACGAATCGGAACCCTCGCGTTGACAATCCACAGCGACACGACGGTAGTCCAACAAGCATGCCGATCGATCCTTCAGCCACCCGCTGATCGCATTCAACGCCCGATGTCCGCGCTTCAGGTGGTCGTTGTCAAGCCCATCAACGGCTGAGGTCCCAACCAAAGATCGCGGGCTAACACCCGCTTGAATCTCAACAGTACGTTCACGTGCTCGTTGACACGCCTTCAGGATATGCCATCTCCTGTCATGATTCCGGATATTAAAGTTCAATTATCCCACTAGTTTATAAGCAATTATTTCCTCTAGCCTGACAGCACAGTACCTCTGGTGGGGACCAGACCCCGCCACAACGCGTTCCAGCGACACGCACGCCCACACATGCCCGCATCAAATATGCTCTCAGCCAGTCCGACAACGCACGGCCACTCGACCCCGATCGACCTCTCCAAGCAGGAGGTGTTCGAAATTCTCAGAAACACCCGACGGCGCTACACCATCCACGCGCTCAAACGCGCTGAGGAGCCGCTGACGATCAAGGATTTATCGACGCTCATCGCCGCCTGGGAGGAGGAAATCCCACTCGAAGACGTTGATTACGACTGCCGCAGAAGCGTTCACACGACGCTTCAGCGATCGCACCTGCCACTGTTGGAATCAAAAGGCGTCGTTGAGATCGACGAGGAAAAAAGTCTCGTCAAGCCCACGCCGCTACTCGAAGAGATTGATGTCTATGTCGAAATTATCCGCGGCCGTGAAATCCCCTGGGCGTACTACTATCTCGGGCTCTCAGTGCTCATCGGCGCGATCGTCCTCGCGTACGCCGTCGACGTGCCGTGGTTCGAATCGCTCTCGCCGTACAGTATCTTCGCGTTCATTTCGGTCAGCTTCGCTGTCTCGGCGATCATCCACCAGATCGTCGGCCGACGGATGCGCCTCGGCGGCCTCGAGGAACCGCCGATGCTCAATCAGTGATCCCGACACAACCCAGCGATTCAGCGGTGCTCCGTGACTCAACGATAGATGTCGTTTTCTTCTGAGACGAATTGGATCGTGAACCGCTCGTAGCCGCCGTAGGCGATATCCAGCGCGCCCATCCACCAGTTCCACTTCTCGATCAGATCTGTCCCCTCGGGGGCATCCGAGAGGTGTGTGAGGATCTCCTCAACAGTCAGTTCCACGCCACGATCGTCTGCAGCGATTCCTGCGTCAACAAGATCGCGGATTTCCCTGCACAGTACCTTTCGCTCCGGAGCCGTCCCGCCAAAGCGATCATTCAACGCCCGATCGAGCTGTTCGTAGTCCACAACAAGACTACGGGTTCGAGACGGTTGAGTCGCACGCTCTCTGCGGTCAGTACACTGCGATCACTAGCCCGAGCAAGACACCGAACGTGGCCAATACCCCCAGGATCGCTACCAGATCGCCGGACGCACCGAGGGCAAACGCGACGATCGGGAGTCCGATTGATCCCATAATAAGCGCCACGCCCACGCCACGGAGCCACCGGCTGTTTGCGCTGTCGGCTTCCGCAGCCGCGATCGCCTCTAGTGTCTCGACGATCTCCGCCCGCTTGTCTGCGGGGGCGATGAGCAGGCCCGGGCCGCTCAACCCAGCCTGTCCGCCCGAGAGCGAAATGAGCGCGACCGAGCCGATCGTCACCACCCGCACCGTCCGCAGTCCCGACAATGTGAACGATCGGGCCGACTCACCGAGGCGATCCGGTTCGTCGTATTCGCGGTAATACTCGCGATCGCTCGGATCGATTCGCGCGGTTCCGCCACGACCTGACGACAGCGACACGAATACAAGGGAAATTCCGGCCATGGCAAGTACCCACCCAACTGGATGCTGTGCCGCGGCGATCACCACTGCTCCCACGCCTATTGCGCTCACCGTTGCCACGACTGCCTCGCTGGCTGAGCCGATCGGCAGTCCAGCCCGGAGGAGGTCTGAGAGCCCAATATCTCGGAGCAATCGGCCTCGCTTTGCGCCTGCAGCGACGGCAATTGGAACACCGATCACCAACATCGCGAGCAATAGCCGATAGCCGACGACGAACGCGATCGCTGCGCCGCCGCCCGCAATTCCGCCCCAGGCCGCGATCGCAGCCACCGTCAAAACGAATATGACTGCGAGCAGTTTGCTTCCGGCGTACAGCGCGTCGATCGTCCGGGCAAGCCGTGGAAACGTGGGAACTGCCCACGAGACAGTTGAAGCAGGCAGCGGGTCAGACGCGAGTGTCGAGTCGTCCTCTGCCGACGGCGTCGAAGCGTCTGTAGAGGGGGCGGGGACCATCACCGCCAGCTACGACGCGTTTCAGTAAATAGCCGGCGACGAAACACTGTTGTTGGTAGGGCTGGATGGCAGCGATCGGAGACATCAGGCTTTATTCGGGTTGGCAGTCATCACCGTGTATGAGCGGACGGAGCTCGGCGCTCACCATCTACCGGCAGGCGCTTCCGGTCATCCTCGTGAGTCTCGTCGCCGGGCTGTTTTCCGGGACGGTACTGGGCAGCGAGACGATGCGCAGCGGCATCGAGGAGGTGCCCGGCATCCTTGTGTTACTGCCCGCGTTCCTCGCGACTCGCGGCGGGGTGTACGGCTCGCTCGGTGCGCGGATCTCAAGCGGACTCCACCAGGGTGTGATCGAACCGCGGTTCGAACTGGATAAGCGGCTGTCGAACGCCGTCATCGCCTCGTTCATCAACGGCATGATCGTCTCGCTGTTCATCGCGATCGTCGCCTTCGTCGTCGTGTCGCTTCTCGGCCGAAACGGGAGCCTCCTCGAACTGGCCGGGATCATGCTCATCGCGGGGTTTCTGTCGGCGATCGTGATGCTCTCCGTGCTCGTGACGGTCGTGTTTTTGGGCTACCGTCGCGGGATCGACCCCGACAACCTCGTCGGGCCGATCGTCACCACCCTCGGTGACGTGTTTGGTGTCGTTTTCCTGTTAATTGCGATCTACGTCGTGGGGCTCGTCGTATGACCGACATCGACGCTGGTGAAAATCTCGGTGGGATGAGCGATACGGTCCAAGACTTCTACGACGAGCTGTTCGCCGATCCCGACGATGAGCCCGAGAGCCTGATGGACCAGCTTGAAGACGAGTGGAGTATCCGTCGGATGGTCGTGACGATGGTGCCGCTTTTGGCCGGACTGTCGATCCTGCAGATGCTCTCGGGATCGGTGCTCGAATCATTCGAGGATATTCTGCTGGAGACGCCGTCGCTTTTGATCCTCGTTCCCGTCCAGATCGGCACCGCCGGAAACCTCGGCTCTATTATGTGTTCACGGCTGTCGACACAGTTGCACCTCGGGACGTTCGAGTTCTCTCCGCGAAACGATAACGTGCAATCGAACTCGCTGGCGATCTTCGGCCTCGGATTCACCGTTTTCACGCTTGTCGGTGTCGCCGCGTGGGCGATCGGTAGGGTCCTCGGCGGGACACTCTCCCTGGTTGAGGTGATGACGATCTCGCTCGTCAGCGGGATGTTGCTGTGTGCGTTCGTCGTCGTACTTAGCCTCGTGTCCGTGTACAGCTCCTACCGACTGGGGTACAACCCAGACGACACGACGATTCCGGTGGTGACCAATATCGCTGATATCACCGGTGTATTGATTCTCTTTGGAGTTGTCTCGATCGTTCTGTAATCCACTCAGTTGTCCTGATCGTCCTGTGACCCCCTTCGTCTCGATCGTTCTGTGATCTGCCGAGACGACTACTCCTGTCTGGGTTCGCTCTCGTCTGGTTCGATCCCCGCGAGCCGCATCGCGTTCGACGTGACCGCGAGACTCATGCCCATGTCGCCGACGACGATCGCGACGATCACTGAAACGTATCCCAACGGCGCACCGATCGCGAGCACTGCCTTCACCGCGAGGCTCGCACCGATGTTCTGTTTGATGACGCCGTTGGCGGTCCGCGAGAGGTCGTACAGGTACGGCAGCCGCGAGAGGTTGTCGGCCATGAGCGCGATGTCGGCAGTCTCGATCGCGGTGTCGGTTCCGGCCGCACCCATTGCGATCCCGACCGACGCGGTCGCAAGCGCCGGCGCATCGTTGATGCCGTCGCCGACCATCGCGACCCCGCCGTCGGTCGTTCGATCCAACTCCCGGACCTGTTCGAGTTTCTCCTCGGGCAACAGGCCGGCGTGGACCTCCTCGATTCCGACCGTCTCGGCGATCGCCTGCGCCGTTCGCTCGTTGTCGCCGGTCAGCATGACGATCCGCCCGACGCCGAGGGATTTGAGTTGCTCGATTGCCTCGCGTGCTTCCGGACGGACCGTGTCGGCGACCGCGATCACGCCTTCGATCTCTTCGTCAGTCCCGACGAGGATGACAGTCTTGCCCGCTCGCTGGAGCCGGGGGATCGTCTCGTTGTGTAAATCAAGGTACGAGCCGTGCTCACAGTCTGCCGCCTCATCGGCGATCGGCGTGGCGGTCGCCATTCCGCCGTCAGTACGGAGGTGAGCATGTTCGAGATCGAATCCGAGTTCGCTAAACAGCGCTGGCTTGCCGGCGTAGTGGCGAACCCCGTCAATCGTCGCGCTCACACCCTCTCCGAGGAGCGCTTCGAAGCCATCGACCGCTCGTGTGTCGACCGCGTTCTCGTCAGCATGGGTGACGATCGCCTGGGCGATCGGATGTTCGCTGCGGCGCTCGATCGCGCCCGCACACGAGAGCACATCTGCCTCGTCGTTGCCGTTGAGCGCGATGACATCAGTGACTGAGAGTTCGCCAGTCGTGAGCGTGCCCGTCTTGTCAACCGCGATCGCGCCGATCTCACCCATCGATTCGAGGTGGCTGCCGCCTTTGATCAACACGCCGTTTCGCGCGGCGCTCGTCAGCCCAGAGACGACGCTGACAGGTGTCGAGATGACGAACGCACACGGACAGGCGATGACCAAGAGCGTGAGCCCGCGGACGAACCACTCGGTAAAGGGTGCGCCGAAGACGACCGGCGGAACGATGATCGTCACAAGCGCCCCGACAACGATAATCGGCGTATAGATCGCGGCAAAGCGGTCGACAAACCGCTCGCGTTCGGTCTTTTCGGCCTCGGCGTCGGCGACGAGATCGATCACCGTCGCAAGCGTCGACTCGCCGGCCAGCGCGGTCGTTTCGATCTCGATATACCCCGAGGTGTTCTGGCTCCCGGCGTACACCTCGTCGCCCAGTGTTTTGTCGACAGGCACACTCTCGCCGGTCACTGCCGACTCGTCGAGCGCACTGTGACCCTCGATCACTCGGCCGTCGATCGGGACTGTCTCGCCGGGCCGGACGAGCACGGTCTCACCGACTTCAATCTCTTCGACCGGGACGGTGACTTCCTCGCCGTCACGCCCGACAGTTGCAGTGTCCGGGGAGAGTTCGATCAGTTCCTCAAGGGAGTTGCGCGCACGATCGATCGAGTACCGCTCTAACAGCTCCGCAACGCTGTACAGCGTCGCAAGCGTCGCTGCCTCGAACGGCAGCCCGACGGCAAACGCGCCGAGGATGCCCGCGCTCATCAACAGGTCGATGTCGAGTTGGCGGGTCCGCGCGGAGTAGTAGCCGTTCCGGAGGATTGCTGTCCCGGCGACGAGCGCGCCGAGGGTGTACGCGATCCAGTCAGGCGCGATCGTCCACAGCCACACCTCGGCGAAGACCACGTTGAGTGAAGGGACGATCCACTCGAAGAATACCCCGGTTGCGAGCATGATAGCGCCGATCGCCGTCGTGTACGCCCGTCGAGTTCGGAAGATTGACTCGCTGTCGTCGGCCTCACCCTGTTCAACTGCATAGCCAGCGCCCTCGATCGCTGCGATCAGCCCGCCGGTGGTCGTCTCGGTGCTGTCGTACTCGACAACGACGACGCCGCTCGTCGGCCGGGTGTCGATCGATCGAACCCCCGATTTGGTAGAGAGTGCCGACTCGACCTTGCCAGCACAGGACGCACAGTCCATCTCCGGTACAGAGAATCGCTCAGTCTGGGTCGATTCGACGGCGTAGCCGGTGTCTTCGACCAGCGCCTCAATTGTGGATTCGTCAATCAACTCGGGATCGTACTCCACGACGAGCGTCCCCGCGGTGACCTGCGGTCGGATCGACAACACGCCGGGGGCCTCTGCGAGTCCACGCTCGATTTTCGCCGCACAGGAGCCACAGTCCATGTCGGGAACTGACAGCCGGAGAGAGTGCGAGTGATCGGCTGCGGTCGTCATTGTGTTGAGATACGTGCTGCAATTATATTAATTCGGCTACGAAAAGAGGCCAATTTTTAATAATAATTCACAACTCGTGGATTTGGCAGGTCGTATCACCGTCAGCACGATCGGGTCGATAGGGCTTATGACCGTTGGGCACGATCAATTCGACATGACGGACTGGTACGCGGTCGGCGTCGGCTTTCTCGTGACGCTCATCGCTGGCGTGTTGGCGACGGGTGCGCCGATCGTCGGCCACATCGGCGCGGGGATCATCGGCGGGCTTGCCGCGGGCTACGTTGCCGGTGGCGGGCTCGCGAGCGGTGCCTGGCACGGTCTCTTGGCCGGCTCGATTGCTGGCATCGTGCTGACGGTGCTGTTTGCGATCTTCGCGGGCGTACTGGGACTTGTCGGCGGGCCACTTGGGAGCGTCCTCGGCTTTGGCGGTGTGCTCGTTGCCGGTGTGCTCGTCACGGTTATTTTTGCGCTCGACAGCGCGCTGGCGGGGGCGATCGGCGGCGTCTTCGGGTGAGCAGCTATTCTCGATCGACCGTCGATTCGGGCCCTTCAGCGATCGAGATACGCTGCCTGCACCTCGACAACCGCAGTCGAGTCTGCACACGCCGCGTAGCGGCGCAATGGTTCTTCGTTCAGTTCGAGAAACGTCTCGCCCCACGTGAACTTCGCGAGAATTCGCTCGGCGTGGTCGCGATCGCCCAGAATAATAAGCGCCGCTGCCAGCGCCTCGACAGTTGTGAGCTGCATCGGTCGTCCGAAGTTTACTGGATTCGCCGCCACGAGGTATGGCAGCGCGCGGTGCTCGCCGGCGAGACTAAAGCGCGCTTCGCCGGCAGACTCCCACGAGCAATCTAACGCGACGAGTCTCCCGTCCGGTCGATCGTCGGGTTCTGTAGCGTCCGCGCCGATCGCCGACAGATCCGCTCGCGAGAGCGCCTGCTCGGCGTGAGGATTGAGCACGATCCCGTACGGCGTTGCCCGGTTGCTACGGTGCAACGTCGCCAGATCGAACCGCGCGAGCTTTCGGGCGGTGCACTTGTCAGGATCGTCGTCGCCCTCGTAGCGGATGTGCAACTCCACGATAGAGCGTTTCGGCGACCGACGGACAAAAACGACCCGCTTGGCAACGGTTGCGGGAACGTTCTTGTGCCAATCAGCCCAACAGCAGCACATGGATCGAACCGCAGTCGTCCACGAATACTACCGATGTCTCGACGAGGGCGACTACGAGACCCTCCGCTCGCATCTCAGCGACTCGTTTACACAGTATCGCCCGGACCGGACCTTCGAAAGCCCAGTGGCCTTCGTGGCGTTCATGCGAGACGATCGACCGATGACCGACACCACGCATCAGCTTGCGGACGTGCTCGCGAACGACCTCGGGGTGGCGGCCCACGGCACGCTGATTGGCGCCGATGGGACCGACGTGTTCGCGTTCATCGACGTGTTTCGGTTCGACGATGCGGGCGCGATCGACGCGATCGAGACGTACAGCTGAGAGACGCGTTGTTCACCCACTGTCCCTGCCGGCGAAAGCAGACATTGGAGCTAAGTGCC
The DNA here is from genome assembly GCF_005543295.1 of Halalkalirubrum salinum. Lineage (GTDB taxonomy): Archaea > Halobacteriota > Halobacteria > Halobacteriales > Haloferacaceae > Halalkalirubrum > Halalkalirubrum salinum. The sequence goes on along the minus strand of NZ_SRSG01000007.1, from coordinate 40,671 downwards.
GTCCACCCAAACGAACGACTAGATGCCCTCCTCGTCTGAGACACCTCCTGCGGCCAGAATACAGTGTCACGAGTGCGATACGACGCTCCCGCCGGACGCACAGTTTTGTCCGAACTGCGGCGCACAGTCGCTCGGTGTGGCCGAGTGTTCCGCCTGTGGTGAGACGCTCGATCGCGGCGATCGGTTTTGCTCGGCCTGTGGTACCCCCAGACCCGAAATTGATGCGGATGTCGCGGAGCCACACAATCAACCCCAACGCTCCACAAACGACCAGGACTACGACGACTTCCGCGACCATGTCGAACAACACGTCGAGGCAGGCTGGGAGATCGAACACGACTACGGCGATCGCGTCACGGTCGTCGACCGCGACATCGGCTCGATCGGTGTCCACCTGCTGTTGTTGCTCTTTACTGGCGGCCTCGGAAACCTCGCGTATGGCTGGTACAGCTACGTCAAGCGGGCTGAACGCCGTCATCTCTCCGTCGATGACGCGAACCGATCGCCGCCGAAGCGCCGGACTGACAATACGGACGGCCCGGTTGAGACCGCTTCGTCGTACGCGCTGTCGGTACTATTGGTGTTTCTTGCGGTCGTGTTCGGTGCGATCGCGGTCAGCGACGGCACTCTCCTGTTCGGGACCGCCGGCGCGTTGATCGGCATACTCGGGCTGGCGGTCGCGCCGCCGATCGAGCGCCAACTCAAGTGTAAACTTGGGCGTCGACACGCGATCACCGCGTTCGGCCGTACCCGGACTGTCGATCATCGAGTGGTAAAGCCGATCGACCACGTCGACGAGCCCTGTGTCGTTTGTGGCGAGCAATTCGACGGCGGGATGATCCGTCGCCGGCGCGATGAGACGGTGATCGCTGGGCTGCCGGTGTTCACCCACGAACTGGAACACAACCACTACTGTGCGGAGTGTGCGCGATCGGAGTTCGAGGAGACGAGCGCTGACCCACCGGCCGAACGGGGAGTCGAGACTGCGAGTGCGCTGTCAGATCTCGAATCGTAGCGGGTCACAGATAAATTGTCATCGATTATACGTACCGAGCCGAGCGCTGTCTCAGGCCTTATCGCCAGACCCAACAGCCCGCTCGCCGACTGGTTCGTGACCCTCGATGACCGTCTGGTCGCCCATGTACGGCTGTAGCGCCTCGGGCACGTCGACGGTTCCGTCCTCGTTTTGATAGTATTCGAGGATCGCCACGACCACCCGCGGGATCGCCACCCCGGAGCCGTTCAGCGTGTGCAGATACTCCGCGGACTCGTGGCGCTCGGGACGGTACTGAATCCCCGCCCGCCGGGCCTGGAAGTCCTCGAAGTTCGACACCGACGACACCTCGAGCCACCGGCCGCCTTCGTCGGGACCCTCGTCCATGTCGTCGGCGGGAGCCCACACCTCGATGTCGTACTTTTTCGACTGGGTAAAGCCCAGATCGCCCGTACACATCTCGAGAATCCGATACGGCAGTTCGAGTCGTCTGAGGACTTCCTCGGCCTCATCGACGAGTCCCTCGAAGCGATCGTAGCTGTCCTCTGGGCGGACGAAGTTGACCATCTCGACCTTGTTGAACTGGTGGACCCGGACGATCCCGCGGGTCTCAGTGCCGTGTTCGCCGGCCTCCTGTCTGAAGTTCGGCGAGTACGCCTGGTACTTCAGCGGCAGGTCGTCGTCGAGCAGGATCTCGTCGCGGTGGAGGTTCGTCACCGGCACCTCGGCGGTCGGCAACAGCCACAGGTCGTCGTCGTCGTAGGGTTCCTCGTTCGAGCCCTCGATCCGGTAGGCGTCCTCGGTGAATTTCGGGAACTGGCCGGTGCCGCGCATCGAGGCGCTGTTGACCGGCAGCGGTGGGAACACGTCGACGTACCCCTGCTCGCGGTGGACGTCGAGCATGAACTGCACCAGCGCGTGTTCGAGCCGCGCGCCATCACCTTTCGCGAAATAAAAGCCGCCACCGGAGACCTTTGCACCGCGCTCAAAGTCGAGGATGTCGAGTTCCTCGCCGAGATCGTAGTGTGGGACGACCTCCCCGGGGACTTCCCGAAGATCGTCGAAGCCCTCTCGCCGTCGTTCGACGTTTTCGGACTCGTCTGCGCCGATCGGCACCGACTCGTGAGGAATCCCGGGCAGCGTCAACAGCGCCGATTCGAGTTCGGCTTCGAGTTCGTCCGCGCGGGCTTCGACGTCCTGGAGTTCAGTTTTGAGCTCACTCGATCGCTCGATCGCCTCCTGGGCGGCCGTCTCGTCGCCTTCTTGTTTGAGCTGGCCGATCGAGCGGCTCACCTCGTTTCGCTCGTGTCGAAGGTCGTCGCCGCGGCTCTTGAGCGATCGCCACTCCTCGTCGGTCTCGAGGACCCGATCGAGATCCACGTCGACCCCCTTGTTGTCGAGGGCCGCTCGGACCGTCTCGGGGTTCTCGCGAACGAACTGTCTGGACAGCATTTGTCGTCCGTTCTTCGGGGCGACTCAAAACGGTATCGGGTCCGAAAGCGATCGGCAAAAACCAGTCGAGACCAGCTACTGCGCTGGCAGCAACGGCTCGACATCGTCGTGGCTGAACACCACACGCCGATCACCCGAAAGCGGCCTGATCGCCGTCGACATGTGACCCACGTCGCGGGCGGCGTCGATCATCGCCTCGGCCTCGTGGATGCCGTAGTACGCTGGCAGACAGACCGCGCGTTTGTCCTCGCTCGCTTTCAGGACGAGCACCAACAGCATCACGCCGTCTCGAACCGCGCCGTAGGCCTCGTAGCTGTCAACATCCCCGTCATCGATCGACGCCTCCAGCTCGCGGAACTCGCCGCCGGGGACGAGCACGGACAGGCCGACAAAGTCGTTCTCGGTACCGTCTTTCGCCGGCAGGGCAGTCACGTCGCCGACTGTCACCGACTGGACCACCCAGCCCTCGGCCGCCAGTTCAGCGGCCGTCGCGTCCCGATCGCTGATGAGTTCGTCCCACACCGCCGAGGCAACCCGCGCAGGCCGATCAGTCATGCGAGAGGGTGGTCAGCCGATCGGACTAAAGCTTCGGGTTCGGATCGGAATCTGAAGCGCTATTCCAATCGGACTGTCACACAGTCCGTCTGGTGGTTCGATCGGCGAACGTTGATTTATCCCGCCATCGTACACCCGATAATGCCATCCGGATTGAGCCGATATCAGTTTGCGCTTGCGTTCGGTGTCGGCTTCGGCCTGCTGGCCGTCGCCGCCGGTGTCGGCGGATTGTACGTCGTTTTGACTACTGATGCCACAAGCCCGATCGGCGAGGACCCGCTCTCTGAGTTCCGCTGTGAACTCGACGGCGACCCAGAACCCACACACAGTGGCGAGTACACAATCGATCAGACAATCCAGAATGGAACCGGGATCGACAGCGTTAGGAGCAACCAGTCCGGCGACAACGCCACCGTCGAGATCGAAGTCGACGGGACAATTCTGAACGCATCCGCGAGTCGTCCGGGAGACGATTCGCCGCCGACGGTCTCGATCGACCGCGAAAACGCCACCGTCACCGTTACTGCCGCCGACAGCGCGCCGTTTCGGCTGTGGATCGACGTGACCCGTGATGGTGCGGTACTCCGGCACGAACACGATCTCTGCGCTGGCGGGGATGAGTCGGCGTCGCTATCGGCGGACGTTGTGTCCGGGTAGTTCGCCGAACCGCTCTGTCGCCCGATCGGTGGCGTCGGCTGGTGCGGAGCCGGGTGCTTGCTCGTAGACGACCGCCCCACGGACGATCGTCAGCTCGGGGAATATCCCCTCGAATCCCTCGTACGGCGTCCACCCACACTTCGAGTGCAGTTCGTCCCCACGGATCGAACGTGGACGCTCTGGATCGTACAGCGCCACATCCGCATCGCGGCCGGGTTCGATCCGGCCCTTCTGGGAGAGATTGAAGATCCGCGCGGGATTCGTCGCAACCAGATCACGGACCCGTTCGTAGTCCCAGTGGCCTTCTGTGGCGGCCGCCAAAAGCAGCGGAACCATCGTCTCGACGCCGGGGACGCCGCTTGGTGCGTCCCAGAGCCCTTGTTGCTTTTCGGCCGTGGTGTGCGGCGCGTGATCGGTGGCAATAATGTCAACAGTGCCGTCGGCGACCCGATCGAACACCGCTTGCCGTCGTTCTTCGCTGCGCAGCGGCGGGTTCATCCGCCCGAAGGTGCCGAGTTCGTCGAGGTCATCACGGGATAAAAATAGATGGTGCGGACAGACCTCACAGGTCGCCCCGCCGGCGGTCGCGGCGTCGATCCCTCCGGGCGTCGAGGTGTGTGCGATGTGGATCGACGCTGCCGAGTCGCGGCCCACGTCCACGGCACGTTCGATCGCTGCCACTTCCGCTTCAGCCGTTCGGTAGGCACTCCACAGGTCCGCGTTCGCATCTTTTCCCGTTCCACCGGCGTCGCGATCGCGCTGTGATTCGTCGAACCGCGTCGCGTCCTCTGCGTGAACCGTCACTGGAACGCCGTGATCGCTGGCCCGTTCAACGGCATCCGCGAACAGGTCGAGATCGATCCCCATCTCTCCTGTCGAATCTGCGAGAAATACCTCTCCGAGCGCGCAAATGGGTCGATCGAACAACGATTCTGGATCCCACTTGGGGGTCACCCCACCGTTGAGTCCGTAGTCTACGAGCGACGCTGCTGCTGCGGTTGCCTTGCGATCGAACGACGCGCCGTCGATCGTCGGCGGCGCTGTGTTGGGCTGATCGATCACGGTCGTTACCCCGCCGGCTGCGGCGCTTTGTGAGCCCGTCTCGAACGTCTCCTTGTGGGTGAACCCCGGCTGTCGAAAGTGGACGTGTGCGTCGATCGCGCCGGGTAACAGCAGCTTCCCGTCGGCGTCGATCAGCCGTTCGTGGTCGAGCAAATCGAGTGACGGCTCGACGGCGGCGATCGTCTCCCCGTCGATCCGTACGTCGACCGTCCGGCCGTCCGCCAACGTCGCGTCGGTGATAAGCATACGCGATACTCCGCGAGTGACCGTCCTAAAGCCGGCGGCTTCGAGGCGACGGCGATCGCTCACGTCTCAGAGATGACAGCTGCGATATCAACGATCTCTGGGTCGGTGCCTGCGAGTTCCTGTTCGATCGCCCGGATAACCGTCTCTGGGTCATCCGTGCCCCCTGCGGCTTCGACCGAGCCGACCGATGCCGGTGCAAACGGAACTGAGAGTGCCCTGTAGACTGGGGAGAGCACGTCGGCGATCGACTCTTGATCCACCGCTGAGACGGTTACACAGCCGGAGACGAGCGCCGCACCGGCGGTGACCCGCTGGGCGATCCCAGCGATCTTGCCGACCGACCCCGTCCCTTGTATGGAGTGTGCACCGGGACAGTACGATCGATCTGGCTCGCCGGAACGAACCGACGCACCCGTCCGTTCGAGCGCGGCGATGACCGTTTCCACGGCCGCGTCGTATCTGTCGTCCATCCCACGCCTGATGTCCTCGATCGGCTGGACGTGCGCGAACGCGACGACACTGCCCGTGTAGGCGACTGCACGGCCACCCACGGACCGCTCGATCGGCAGATATCCATGGGATTTGGCGATCGTCCGGGCTTCCTCGTATCCGTCGCGTTGGGCGTCCCGACGGCCGAACGCGAGCTGGCGGGCGGGTGTCCACACGCGGACGATCGTCTCATCGGTCTCTGCGCTGCGATCGAGCAGCGCGGCCGTCGCTCGCCGGTCCGCATCGATCGATTCCAGTCGCCCGCGACAGCAGATCACGGCTGCTCTTTTGGCCGCCGGTCGCAATAGCTGTTTTCCGGCGCGGCTGCAGCAAATCGCATAGCTGTTTTCGTGCGTGGCCACAGTGAGTCTGATCTGTCCCGCCAACCACACGCAGGCACCGAAAACCGCGCAGATATTGAGGATGTAACTCATAACCCAACTCGAATGGACCCCTCCGTCGTCGTCGATGAATCGGTGCTGCGGTCGTACGATCGGTTCTCGCTTTTCAACTCGCCGTATCCGGCTCACGATCGCGGCTGTGGGATCGACCTCTATCCCGGCTCGGACATCGCGTTCTCACCGGTCGCCGGGACGGTCACTGAGACGCTGTCGGTCAACTGTCCGGATCGCCCCTACGCCGTCAATCGCGACCATCTGATCGTCGTCGAGGTCGACCGCGGGGCGACGCCAACCGACCTGCCGGAGGGATTCGTCGCGCGGATCCTCCACGTCGAGCCGTCTGTTGAAGCGGGTGATCGCGTCGAGATCGGTGACCGCCTCGGCACGCTCATCCGATCGGGGTTCTTCGGACGGTGGGTTGCAAATCACCTTCATCTCGACTTTCGCAGCGTGACCCAACATCCACGGCGGGCGAGCGGCTCTGTGCCCATCAGTCTCCCGATCAACGTCGAACCGATCGCGTGGGACGGGACCGGGACGGTCGTCGAAACCGGCCCGACACACGCACGGCTGGATACCCCATCGCACCCCAATCCTGGACAGTTCGCAGCGATCGCCACAGATGCGGGTGTGCCTATCGACGGTGGGCTCACACACTACGGTGGTGGTGGCGTCCTCTCGGCCCCAACGGGTGCTGCGGCAGATTGCCACCTTCGGCTGTTCGGCACCCCGATCGGGATTGCCTCGGGACGGACGGTTCGCTGGGACCCAGTCGATGTGTTCGCGAACGGCGAACGGATCACCGGCTTGTCGCTGTTTGCGGATCAAACCGGCGACTGGGGTGGGAAACTCGTGACGATCGACGCGGATTTCGCGGTTGGCGATCGTGTCGAGGTGACGATCGAGCCGAGCGATGACCCGATCCGCCTCGGTGGCCGCCGCTGAGCGCTCACACACCTCGTGTCGGTTGTCCACACGAGTCGCACAAGCGTTCTAACCCGCTGAGAACGGTGCTTCGGGGATATATTCCCCCAGTGCCAGAGGTAGCTATGGCAGATCGTTCCACAAGCGGACGGGCATCGAGACGGCGATTCGTCCAGGCGACCGGCGTCGCCGGGATCCTTGGACTAGCGGGCTGTGCGGCCCCGATACGTGAACCGATCGCAACCAGTAACGCAGACGGCAGCGAACAGACCTCGACCGACGGCGGCGACGAGACTGAGGAGACCGAAGAGCCGAACGGACCGGCGAACCCCGCCGAGACAGATTATCCGTACACGGGGGTGCCGACGATCGTCGATCTGAACGAACAGGGCGCAGAGACGACGATGCGAGTCGTTCCCTCGCGGCACACGCTCGTCAGCGAGGCCGCCGGCGGCCCGCTCGAACTGCCGGAGGTGTGGGCCTGGCAGGCCGACGACAACGATCCGAGTGTCCCGGGACCGATCCTTCGCGTCGAGGAGGGTACGGAGTTCGACGTCCACCTAGAAAACACCGAGGACGTCCGGCCGCACACCTTCCACGTCCACGCCCTCAAGAAAGACTGGATGGACGACGGCGCACCAGCGAGCACCGGCATTCAGGTCGGTGCAGACGAGTCTCACACCTACGGGCTAACCGCAAACGTTCCGGGAACCCACCTGTATCACTGTCACTACCAGACGCAGAACCACCTCGATCTGGGGATGTACGGAATCGTCCGTGTCGATCCGGTTGACTACGAACTGCCGGACAAGGAGTTCTTCATGACCGTCAAAGAGTGGGACTCGCGGCTCTCCAACAAGTTCGCTGGTGGCAACACGGAGTATAGCCACCGCGATCGCCGTCCAGACGTCTTCACGATCAACGGCCGGAGCGCGCCGTACACCTTCCACCCTGAGGAGGGGTCGCCGTTCGTCGTCAAGGAGGGCGATCGCGTCCGCATCCACGTGACGAACAACGGCTACGAATCGCACTCGATTCACCTGCACAACCACCGCTTCGAGGTCGTGGAAAAAGACGGCGGCGTCATCCCACCGGCAGCACGCCACGAGGAGGACGTGACCTCGCTTGCACCCGCAGAGCGCAAGACGATCGAGTTCACCGCGGACGCCGACCCTGGCATCTACCTAGTCCACTGTCACAAGGTCCACCACGTCATGAACGGCGAGAACTACCCCGGTGGGATGTTGACCGCGATTGTCTACGAGAGCGCGATGGATACCCCGCAGTTCGCAGACGCGATGGACAAAGCCGGCTACGAAGGCTGATTGGCCCGGCAGAGTTGAACCCGGGTGTCCTGTGGCTGCCTTGCAACGGGCGAACATCCCGATCGAAACCGGCGCGCACAAGTTCGCCTATCACAACCGGGAGTACATGAGCGAAGAATCAGACAGTGCCGGATCGATCGACGAGGCGTTCGTCGAGGAGCTTTGTCACGCAATCGAAGAGCAACACGGCTACCTGTCGTGGCTCGATACGACGATCGAGGAGGTCGAGCAAGGGCGGATCGTCATGTCGATTCCGTTCGACGAGAAGCTAACCAACACGACAATGCCGACGACGGTCCACGGTGGGGTTGCGGCGACGCTCATCGACACCGCTGGTGGCCTTGCGCTACGAACGACGTTCGATGAGCCCACGATGGGTGGGGTTGCGACAGTGAACCTCAACGTGAACTACCTGCGTCGGGCTGACGGCGATCTGCGGGCGATCGGCGAAGTGGTCCGCTCGGGCAGTTCGATCGGCGTGTCAGAGATGCGCGTCGAAAGCCCGACCCCGGAGGGGGGAACCAAGACAGTCGTCGTCGGACAGGGCTCCTATCGGTTATTCAGAGAGTAAGGAGCATTCATTTCGGTGAAAAACAGGCTTGCACGGATCGTCGCGAGTCAAATCGCTTTCGACGTGCTTTTTATCGCCCGTCGAGTGAGAGTTCGTAATGGCAGAATTCAAAGTCGTCGTCGCCGACCCCGAGACCGGCGAGACGTTCCAATTCGAAGTTGACGGACAGGACGCAAACCGATTCCTCGGCCGTGATCTCGGTGACGAGGTCGACGGTAGCGCCGTCGGCCTCGACGGATTCACGCTCGAGTTGACGGGCGGCTCCGATGAAACCGGTCGTCCGCTGCGGGCAGACGTCCCCGGCTCGAGCCTGAAAGAGCTCCTCCTCGAAGGCGGTGTCGGCTACAAGCCAACCCGCGACGGCGAGCGCAAGCGCGTCACCGTCCGCGGCCGAGAAATCAGCGACGCGGTCGCCCAGATCAACGCCACTGTTGTCGACGGCGACGGCTCTGTCGCCGACGCGCTCGGCGAGGGCGGCGAGGACGAAGACGACGAATAACGAGACCACCGGCCCTCCGCACGGCTAGCACACCAACTCCATGGCACCCAGAGTGACGAGCGACGACCTCGAGACACACAGAGCAGAGATCGCCCGGCTTGGCAGCACCCGCACCCGCTGTCTTCGCCTCCCCGACGGGCTCGATGATGAACTCTCTGACGGCGATTTTATCCGCCTTGTGATCGATCGATCCGAGCGACACGCACGTGTTGAGACAGACGCGCGCGGGCGCTTGCTCCGCGGCGCGTTCGCGTTCAAACGGGAAGCGAGAGCCGGCCGTGGAGAAGAGAACTATCTCGCCATGTGGCTCGCTGAACTCGATCGCGAGGTCGGCGATGGGGTCGACCTCGATTCGGTCATTCCTGGTGAGCTGTACGGCCTCCGGCGGCCGGGTGATAGAGCGGTGTACGACGCGGTGTCGGGTCCAACAGATTCGCTTTCGTCGATCGCAGAGCGTCTTGACGGCGACAGATAATCGTCTCTTGATCGGACTCTCTCCGCTCATCGATCGTCCCCAATCGAAATTGCGAGCGCATTTACCCCTGGCAGAGCTATCGCGGGTATGAGCGAGCTTTCGGCGTACCTGGCCGGCGATCGCCTCGACGACGTAGCGATTTTTGTCAGCAACGCGTTCATGAATCAAAACGCGGTGATCGCGAACCACGGCGAAGATGTCGATGGCGGCGTCGTGCTCGTCGTCGACGGCGAGGAGGGTCGCGCCGCGTTCTCACAGGGCACCGGGATCGATCCCATGGAATTCGCAGGTGCGGCAATGGGCACCGAGGGAGATATTGCTCCCGATCTCGCCGGCGGCGTCTGTCCCAACAGTGACGGCGAGGCCGACGAAACCCACGAGATCGAATTCGTCTTTTCGTTCGCCGAAGCACAGAACTCCGGCGTTGGCGGCATGTACGCCGATGGTGACGTTATTCATGCGTACGCCCACTGTACGTGTGGCGTGAATTTCAGTCACAAGTGGGTTGCCGGCGATCGCTAACGACGGACGATCATCCCGAATACGTCCAATAGGACGATCGCTTCTGCGCTACTCCTCAGCGACGCTTCCGTCCGCAACGCGATCAAACGCAGCTAGGATCACGCGCTTTGCAGCCGCGCCTTCGGTCGTCCAGTGGTGGGCGTAATCGAGCATGTCGTCGTAGATATCTGGCTTGCAGCCGGCGGCTTTCGGGTGGCCGCCGCCGTTGACCTGCCGGGCGACGAGGTGGCTCTGTTCGAACCCGTCGCTGCCGCGGATGCTCGCACTGCCGGAGGGTTTGACGATCACCGCGGCATCCGTCCCTGCCTCTCGGAGCGCGTCGGCGACCTCGTTTTGTGAACACCGGCCGTAGGTCACGCCAACGGTCCAGGGGCCGACATCGACGTGCTCGGCCCGATCGACTGCGGCTTCGATTAGCCGCTCTTTTTCCACCCGCCGGTGGGCAATGTAGTCCACAACCGGGTCGGGCAGTGACGCGCCGTATGCGCCGACGATCGCGGCGTACTCCTCGGCACCCGACCAGTAGGCGTAGTCGGCGAGATCCGCGCTCCGTTCGTCCTCGTTGAGCCACAGGTCGTGATCTCGGGTCACCGTTGCAAGCTCCTCGAAGCGCGCCGGGAAGTCGTAGTCGATTGATCGCAGTGCGACATCTGTGCTACACTCTTCGTCAGACTCGCCGATCACGAGCTCGACGCCAGCGTCTCGGACCGCGGCTTCGACATTGTCGCCCCACTGGTGATGGTCGTACCACGCGATTCGATCGCAGCGTTCCGACAGCGTCTCGAGCGGCTCGGCGATCCGATCGTACGAGTCCGGACAGAGGTCACAGACGAACAGGTCGATCCCCGGTTCGGCGTAGGCTGCCACGCGTTCGAGTGCGGTATCGAGCGAATGCGGGCTGGCGGCCAGCAGTGCAACCGGTGACTCATCTCCGGTTGGCTCTGTCTCTGTTGGCTCTTCGTTAGACGTATTGCCATCGTCTACCGCAGGCACAGCTTCATCGTCGGAATCTGTGTCCTCGGCCAGTCTGGCTTCGACTGCGGCGAGGTAGGGGTCAACATCGAGTGCAGCGTCGTACGCCTCACGAATGAGCGCGACACAGCCGAGTCCGTCGGCGTCCGAGTCAGTGACGACGACGGCCTCCGTACCTTCAATTGCGTCCTTCGCTTGTGCCTCGGCGCGTTCGTCGTCGAGCGAATCCGGATAAAAAAAGCCCGCACCCGGGATGAGCGATCGTCGCCGTAGCGAGAGCCGATTTGTATCGAAAAACTCGTCGTCCATACCGGATCGACGAAACAGAGCCCTAAAAGCCCGCGTGTTCTGTGTGCTCGCGCGCTTGGCTATCTCGTAATGACGTGCGTTCTTTCGTACGCTGGCTATCTCGCAGTGGCGTGTGTTATTGTTCTGCCTCTGAGAGCTGTCTAACGGTCAAAACAGGCACGGGACAGGTACGGACGACTCGTTCGGCGACGCTGCCGATCAGAAATCGATTTTCGCCGTGGCGCCCGCGCGTGCCGGTCGCGACCACGTCGATGTCGTTTTCTCGTGCGTACGCGGTAATTTCTGCGGCTGGCCGCCCTTCTCGGACTGCAGTCGTGACTCGCTCACCAGCCCGATCGCGAACTGACTCGAGCGCATCGGCTGCCTGCGTCGACAGTGCTTCACGAAGATCGTCTCTGATCGCTTCCGGTGAGGATTCGACCTCGCTGGCGTCAACGATCGACAGCGCGTGTACCTCCGCGTCGAACCGTTCGGCGAGGTTGAGCGCCACGTCGACTGCCCGACTCACGCTGTCAGACCCGTCCGTGGCGATCGCGATCCGTTCAAACATGACCAACGATTCGCTGCCATCTGGTATAAAACCTCAACACACGTCCGTGACAAATGGACACACGGAACAGGAACTCGACGATCGGAGGGGAGCGTTTTTGAGGGTTCCCGTTCGAGAGACTCTCATGGCCGATCTCGATATCGATCTCGTGTTGGTTCCGGTCGACGGGAGCGATGAGTCTCGGAGCGCCGTCGAGTACGCCGCAGCGATCGCTGACGTATACGATGCGTCGGTCCACGCGGTGTACGTGCTCGGCGAAGAGATCGTCCGGGGGCTGGAAAACGGTGCGGTCCACGAAGACGATGTTGCAGACGATACGCACTCGTTTACGACCGATATCGGAACGATCGCGGCGACCGCTAGCGTCGAACTGACGAGTTCGATCGCGTACGGATTTTCAACCCGAATCAAGACCGTCCATCCGGGGAGTGTGGTCCTCGATACTGCCGAGGACATCGACGCGGATTTCATTGTCGTCCCTCGAGAACCACGAAACGACGACGCCAGTGACGTCCTCGAGAAAGCTGCCGAGTACGTGTTGTTATACGCTAGTCAGCCAGTGCTGTCGGTTTGATCGATCGTCAAATAGTCAGATGATCGCCCACACCCCATCTCTGGTGATTACTCGCTGTCGTCGGAAACCGGTTCGGCGGCCAACCGGATCGCCATCTCCAGTTCGAAGCTTTCGGCGTTGCTCGTCTCGAAGCCGACCTTCTTGTACAACCCAACCGCCGGACGGTTCCATCGTTCGACCGTGAGCCAGACCTTTTCGATCCCATTCGCTGCTCCGTGACCCAACAATGCCTCGATTAGGTGCGTCCCAATGCCGGCCTCTTGATACGCCTGCAGCACGAAGATCGCGAGCTCGTACGCGTCACCATCGGGAACGAGCGTTGCGTGCCCGGCAGCAGTGCCACCATCCCACGCGATAATATTCAGACAGTTGTTCCCAAGAATCGTCTCGAGCCAGCTTCGGATCTGCGGCTCTTGGCCGGGCGGGATCCCCTGTGCGCGATCCGCCGGGTCGAACGCCTCGTACATTTCGACAAGCGTCTCGAATGCCGAATCTGTGCCGTCATACGGGCGGATCGTGATCGTCCGCCCCGTCCGATCGGTGAACGAGACTGGCGGGGTCTCGAAGCCTTCGGTCGGTTCGGTAGGATAGCGGCGATCAGTCATCGGACCAATGTCACCGTTGTGTGCGAGTTCAACAGCACGAACTCGGCAATTTGACCCAGTTGGATCTTCCCCATCGGGCTCCGCTGTCCGCCGCCGATCACAATCTTCTCATAGCCTTCTGACTCCGCGATGTCCACGAGCATGCTGCCCGGGTCGCCCTCGACGTGACGAATAGACGATTCTATAGTGTGGTCTGTGAGATACTCACGAACCTGTGATTCGATCTCGTCGGGCGTTCGATCTGCGTTCGGATTTTGGAGTATCGCGACAGTCAGGTTATCACCTGCTGATTCAGCTCGATCCACTGTTTTTTCCAGTGCTTGAATAGAGTCCTCGCTGCCGCCAATTCCGAGAAGTACTTTCATGTCCCAGTCTGCTCTCGGACGAGTCAAAAAGGTTGCTTGTCGATGCAAACGGTGATCCACGACAACGCTTTTGCATCGGGCAGTCGGAATCCGGGACATGAACGACGATCGCACGTCAGAGCCGGCCACCTCGCCCACCTCAGGTTCCGAAGACGGAGCCGAGACAGTCCCAAACACGGACTCGACCGACCAGGGTGCGGATGTCGACCACGAATCTACTGTCGACGAATCAGGAGGGGACGAATCGGCTACTGAGGAGTCCGTCCCTGTAGACGTCCGCAAGTACGAACGATTCAAAAAGATGGACGGCGCGGCGTACGATCGTGTCAACGGGTTCTTGCGCGATCGAACCTACATTACCGCCCGCGAGTGGGCGATCGCACGACTGTGTGCAGACTTTCGTACTGAAACTGGCGTCGAGATGACGAAAATTGGTGAAAACCTCCCCGAGTTGGTCCCATTTATGACTGACACGTACACTCCACAGGCGGTCAACCAGGCGCGATCGTCGTTCGAAGACAAGGTGACAAAATCCGGCGCGACCTTCTTGTATGGTGCGATGAGCGGTTTTTTTACTGCCGAAGAGCTCGATGAGCTGATGTACGAGGTCACAGAGATCGCGAAGTTCTTACTTGAAGTCGAGGGTGTCGATCTCGCGGTCGCCGAAGAGCTCGATGCGGAAGATCGAATCTCTGCGGTGATGCGAGAAGTGCGAACCGAGAGCGCGAAGCTCCGAGCTGAGGAGGTCGAGTGTCCACACTGTGGGCAAACGCACGACGTCTGAGATCGGTTCGTCGAAGCGCTTTTGAGCCAGTATCGAAAATTTCGGGCCAATGCCCTCCAGCATGGATGAAAAAACGGTTCTCAGAGCAATCCTCGATCGGATCGACGAGGCAGTGTTGCTCACCTCGATTACTGATCTGCTCGATCCCGATTTCACCGCCGAGTTTGTCAGCTCTGGATACGAAGCAATCTGGGGTGAACCGTTAGCAGCAATAGCCGAGACCAATCCACAGGGCTTCTTCGACACGCTACATCCTGATGATAGGGACGACTATCAGGCCTTTCTCGAGTCGATCGCCGCGGATGCAGCGACGGGCGACGTTGCCGAGCGATACGCGACAGAGTATCGGATTGAACACACGAACGGCGACACGCGGTGGGTTCATACGGATGTGTACCCACTCTGCCTCCCCGATGAAACACCGCGTGCGGTCGTCGTCAGCCGCGACGTGACTGTTTCGCATCGTCGTGAACGAACGTTGGATTCGTTTCATATCGCAACCAAAGAGATCACGTCGGTCGACACACCTGATGAGGCGTGTCAGTTAGCAATGCGCGCGGCCGCTGACGTGTTTGGTGTCGACTGTGCGGCCGTCTTTCGATACGAAGACGGCCGTCTTGAACCGACGGCAGTGACGCCACCCAGTTCGCTCACCCTCGACGCATTACCGAGACTCGACGCGGATCAATCGACGGCGTGGTCGGTGTTTGCGACCGAACAGCCGGTCCGACGTACGGCGACGAATATCGGATGGCTTCCGATTGACCGGGAGGTGTCCGTTTCGATATTGCCGCTTGGCGAACACGGAATTGTCGTCTGGATTGATGAGGACAGCCCTGCCACGGAGGTCTCGGAGGCCGAACACGTCGTCGCGGCAACGCTCGAAGGCGCATTGAATCACCTTCGCGGGCGACGCGCCTTGCGTGACAGACAGCAACGACTCGAAGCACAGACGCGCCGAGCATCGCGATTAAGCCAGCTGACTGACCTCGCCTACGAGATCGAGACTGCGGTCACAAATGCTCAGACACGCGAAGAGATGGAACGGGCCGTCTGTGAGCGACTCGCTGCGGCCGATCGGTTTGTCTCGGCGTGGATCGGGGCCGTCGAGGTTGGCGAAGACCGGCTGTCGCCGACGACAGTTGCAGGCGCTGACTCAGCGGAGATTGAACGTCGACTGAACGATGCCGACCGGTCGGACCAACATCCGTCGATCGACGCATGGCGAACGGACACAATCGAAACAATCGACGAGGTTGTCCGCCGAAGCCGGCGATCGTCGTGGCGACAGGATGTACTCGAGTCAGGCGGTAGCTCGCTGTGTAGTGTGCCACTCACCTACCAAGGAATCACTCACGGGGTTTTGACCGTCGTCTGTGACCGGCCAGAGGGCTTCGACGATCCGACTGTCGACGTGTTGGCACAACTCGGCACCTCGATCGCCCACGCAATCACGGCGATCGATCGACGACGCGCCCTCGAAGCCGAGACTACCCTCGAAGTCGCATTCAGTGGACCACGATCGGCGCTCCCGATTTCGGCGTTTGCAACTGATCCCAAACAGACTGTTCGCTACGAGCGGGTGTTTCGATCGCCGGACGGCACAGCAAGCGTTTATGCTTCAGTTCGCGGTTCGGTCGAGTCCATTTCAGCGGCCGAGATCGAAGCCGCCGTGGATGGACACGTTTCGATCGCTTCGCGTCGCGAACGCGAAATCCTTCTCAAACGCGACGGTGAAGAATGGTTTGGGTCTGTGATCACGGACACTGGCGGCGTGATCCGTGAGGCCGTTGTCGATGCGGATGGTGCCCGGCTTGTCATCGAGCTTCCCGAAAAGACAGAGGTGAGAGCGTTCGTTGATCGGCTCCACGAGCAGTATCCGGCGCTTTCGTTGGATGCGATCCGGCGACATCAGCGCACCGAACCGACGACATCGGAGTTTCGCGATCGCCTTGAGTCGACGCTGTCGGATCGCCAACACGAAACTCTACAGGCGGCCCATCAGATGGGCTACTTCCGCTGGCCTCGCGAGCACACGAGCGAGGAAGTCGCTGATCGGCTCGGAATCACCCAACCGACGGTGACGAAACATCTCCGACTCGCGGAGGGGAAACTATTCGATCTGTTGTTCGGGCCCGCGGACACGACCGATCGCCCGCGTCTTTCTGAACGCTGATTTAACGGTCGGGGCAGGCGATCGTCAACGACAGACGCGGTTTGCGTCGAGTGGCGGTCTCCTGGCGAACGTGGGTAGAACCGAAGCTGCGGCCATACGCCAGCGGAGAGTTTGAGATAGTGTGTCATTGGAGATATGTGGACGGAAGTGGCGTCAGCGGGAGATGCAGGACAGATTGGCGTCAGCGGGAGAGGCAGGACAAACGTGGCCTCTGGAGGGCATTGCCTGCACGCCATCACTCTTCGGTGTATGTTACCGAACCAACGAGCCCATCTGAGTGGAGCTTCACAGTGAGTTCGTCGACAAGACTCCGGTAGATGTTGTGGTGGTTCCCTGTCGGATCGATCGCGGTCTCGACACTAACGAGCCCGGCCTCCTCGAGGCGATTGAGCCGTCGATACACTGTCACGCGGGAAGCGGCACACCGATCGGTGATTTCGGGCGCTGATCGCGGCTTGTCAGCCAGACACCGCAACACCATGCGAACGTACTCGTCGGCCAGCAGCTCGATCGCGGTCTCGATCTCGACTGATCGGCGCTCGGGCCGTTCTTCGGGCCATGCTCTGGCACTCATATTTACAGATACTACCGCCCGGCATCCAAGGATAACGGCCATACTGAATCATGTGTGGCAAAATACCACAGCTATACATATTACCTATTGCGTAGTCTGGTCCATGCAGTTGGGAGCACGCCGAGATTCAAAATGGGCGTGTGCGGCCCTGTTCAGTCTTATCAACGGATTTCTCCGTCGAGCCCGAGGTGGATGAGTGTCCCGGCGAAGAACGCAGCGACGACCACAATCGCCGCAGCCTGGTGTGCGACAGGAAGATCGCGGGTCAGTACCCACACGGCGGCGGCCACGATCGCGATCAGTACCGCGTTAATGGGCACACTGTGGGTCCAGCCGCGGTGTCTGAACGTGATGAGTCCGATCAGCGGATCGACAAGCGACGCGGCAACAAATGTCCCGACGAGTACCACCGCCACCGAGATGAGTTCTGGCGGTGCCGGAAGTTCTGGACCGGCCACCTGGATCGCAAGTGACTCAACCAACGGGACAAACGCAGTCCAGTACAGCGCGGCCGCCGAGGCGATCGCGACGATCGTGAGCCCCTGAAAGCCTCTGACTGCCTTTCGTCTTGGGATCGACTTGTGGTGATCGACATCTGGATAAATCGCACCGGCGAACGTTGTGATGCCTGCCGCAAGCGCTGCGGCAACGGCGACGGTCAGTGCCTCAAAGGCGAAAAAGAGCCCAGCTGCGACGATGATCGCGACGACGGCACCGCCGATACGGCCCCAACGTGAGTGGGTCGGATAGTTCGGCATATCTGACTGTTTTCCCCGAGCATAATAACGGTGTTCAGATACGCTCGGCGTCAAAACCGTCTTCCCACCGGAAGGTTCCGTTTCGCTGAACGGGCTCGCCGTCGATCGACAGCGTTGACTCCTCGCTCATATCAGAGATCATATCCACATGTACCGCCGATTCGTTGCCGGATTCGTCGGCCGGGAGACACGCATCGTACGCACGCCCGACCGCGAGGTGGACGGTATCGCCCATCTTCTCGTCGAAGAGGATGTTATCGGTGAACCGATCGATTCCGCGGTTCATGCCGATTCCCAGTTCGCCGAGCCGACGCGCGCCCGGGTCTGTATCAAGAATTCCAGCGAGTGTGTCTTCACCCTGTCCAGCGCTGAAATCAACCACCTCGCCATCCTCAAAGGCGAGCCAGACGTCCTGCAGACGCGTGCCGTCGATCGTCATCGGCACGTCGAAGAACACCTCCCCCTCGGTGTCATAGGGGGCGGTGAACACCTCTCCCGACGGCAGGTTGTGTGAGTCGTAGGCGACCGACGCACAGCTGTTGACTGCGGTGCGTCCCTCGATCGACATGGTAATGTCAGTCCGATCGGACTCGATACGAACCTCGCTGCCGGCATCGAGGAGCGTCTTGAGCTGTGCCATCTCCCCGGCAAGCGACTCCCAGTCGCGCAGGATGGCGTCGTAGACGAAGTCACAGTAGGTCTCGTAGGACATACCGGCCTGCTGGGCGAGGCTCCGTGTGGGGTGGATCGTCGAGACCCAGTCGGTGTCCATGCGTGCCTCCCGAGCGGCCTGTCGCGATCGGCTGTACGCCTGTCTGGTCTCTCTGGGGATGTCCGAGCCTGCGGCCGTGTTTCGGCCGCCTCCAAGGCGAAGGTACACGTCTGTCTCCTCCAACAGCGCGAGTTCGTGGCTGGGGTTTTCTTCGAAGTCACCGTCGTGGGCAGTGAGATACGCCCGCGACACCTCGTCAGAATCGTAGACTGTCTGAAGCGTTGTGCCACGCTCCCCCAGCGCTTCGGCGACGGCGACGGCCAGTTCGTGGGCATCCTCGGCGACGCTCATCACGACGTTGTCTCCTCGTTCGACGCGGGCACTCCAGTCAACAAGAACGCGTGCATGCTCGTGGATTCGATCGTCCATACCGCCAGTTCGATCGGATCGAATAAAGACTCCATGGCCAATGGATCTCCTCCACCGTCGATTTTCGATCGGTCGATCCGCAGGGCTCGACGAACCGCAACGGCTACGAGGGCGGCCAGTTGAATCTCGCACATGCAACTCGGCGTGATCGGACTCGGCCGGATGGGGCAGATTGTCGCGAATCGAAGCATGGACGCAGGTCACGACGTGGTCGCGTTCGATCTCTCCGCGGACGCGGTTGCGGAGGCGGCTGCTGCCGGCGCGGAACCGGCCGAGTCGATCGACGACCTCTGTGACCGACTCGGCGATGATAAACGGATCTGGCTCATGGTCCCTGCTGGCGAGGCAGTGGATGCGACCCTAGACGACCTCGATCCGCATATCGACAGCGGTGACATCGTCGTCGACGGCGGGAACTCACACTTTGAGCGATCGGTCGATCGTGCGGCGGCGTGCTCTGCGGCGTACCTCGACTGCGGAACGAGCGGGGGGCCCGCAAGCGCCGAAGAGGGCTTTTCGCTCATGATCGGCGGCCCAGAGTGGGCGTACAAGGAGTTTGTGCCGGTGTTCGACGCGGTCGCGACCGGACCAGACGGCCACGATCGCATGGGCCCACGCGGCGCGGGCCACTACGTGAAGATGGTCCACAACGGCGTCGAGTACGCGCTCATGCAGGCGTACGGCGAGGGATTCGAACTGCTCGCAGACGGCCGCTACGATCTCGACCTCGAATCGGTTGCCCGGACGTGGAACAACGGCGCAGTGATTCGATCGTGGCTGCTCGAACTCTGCGAAGAAGCCTTCGAGATGGAGGGCAACGACCTCGGGACCGTGGCCGATCGTATCGAGGGCGGCTCGACCGGAACTTGGACCGTCCAGGAGGCACTCGCCCAGGAGGTGCCGGTGCCGCTGATATACCAGGCGCTTGCGGAGCGCTTCGACAGCCGCAACGATGGGCGATTCTCTCGTCGGCTGGCGAACCGCCTTCGGTACGGATTCGGCCGTCACGAGGTCCCGCGCACTGACAACTGATCGTCTCTCGGTGGACAGGTCGGCGATCGCGCGCTCAGTTCCGATTGGTCGAATCGATCGGGTGCCAACCGGCCGATAGCGGCCGTCCGTGCCAAACAAAACGCTGTTAAACCCCGCTTCCGTAGACCGCGTATGGTCGATTTAGTGGCGTTTGGGTTGGGGGCTACCATCGTGCTCTCGTTCGTCGCGATACACTTCGCGCGCGGAACCGAGTGGCGGGCTTCCGAAGACATCTCCCAGGAACTGCTCGATCGTCGCGCCTCGACGGTCCCGGAGACGGACTTCCCGGAGCCGATGAACCGCTCGATCGGTGGTGGTGGCGGCGCGGTCGCTGCGGTCGGCGGCGCCGAAGGCGAGGAAGCCGCTGAACTCGAAGGCGAAGACGACGGCGGGTTCGATCCCTCCGCGATCACCGACGACGAGGTCGAGTACTTCGAGGTCGAGTTCGAAAAGGAAGGCGAGACGATCGAACTGGCGAACAACAAGACGGTCCTTGAACAGGGCGAAGACGCCGGGATGGACCTCCCGTACGCCTGCCGGCAGGGCCAGTGTGTCTCCTGTGCGGGCCACATCACGAGCGGCGGTAACTCCGAAGACTACGTCCGCCACGACAACCAACAGATGCTCGACGACGGCGAACTCGACGAGGGCTACACGCTCACCTGTGTGGCCTACCCAATTTCCGACTTCACGATCGAGACCGGCGAAGCACCGTAACGCGGCGTTTCTCTTCGTAGCTGCCTGATTTTGGTGTCTCCGTGTGTGCTGTTTGAGGGTGCGTTTCAGAACGCTTAACAGCGATCGATCGGTACACATCCGCAAGGGCGCGTAGCTCAGTGGACAGAGTCCTTGGTTCCGGACCAAGATGTCGCGGGTTCAAATCCCGTCGCGCCCGTCATTCTGCGTGACGACTAACATTTGGCAGACGGCAGTACGACACTTATAAAAGAACCCCTCTTCGGCCGTGTTGATTTCGTCACGCTCCGTGATGGGGGTCGCCATTGTCATGCGATTCGCTTACATTTGAATGACAGCGCACGCACATAATACTAGGGTTCGACCGGGTCAAACACATCGGATCGATGGATTTGAGATTGCTATATCAAAGATTGGGCTTGTTGAAACCCTCAGCAACTGATAGGAAGCGCGTGCTGCATATAGTCAGCATGAGTCCCGAACAAACAGCACCGCCTCGTGACTGGGTAAAAGAGCTGTCTGCCGCTGGCGAGCTACACAACTGGCGGCTCAGGCTGACTTGGTAAACCGAAAGCGGCTGATAAAGAGGTCAACCTCATCGCCCTGTAGCTCGAAGCGAACATCCTGTTTCATGCCCATCGGGTCAGCTGTCGTACAACTCAACTGTGCCTCTTCGACGGATGTAGGCACGAGTAGAAACTCCTGCCCACCAGCGGCTGTCTCTACCTGTAGTTTCAGGTTGCTTCCAATGCGTTCGACGCTGGCCTGAGAGATGCTCTGGTACCCGGCATACTCGCCCGACGCCGTCTTCAGCGCATTCTTGAGTTGGTAGTACGGGAGAACTTCGTCGGGGTCTTCGTCTTTGAGAAGCGCCAAAACCCCCCTCCCGGCCTTGGCTGGGTGTGTCTCGGGCGTGGTCGTGCAAGCGATGGCGACGCCGAGTTCCGCTTCCTCTAGATATCCGAACCATGCGTTCGACACACCGATTGACCCCCCGTGGCTGATCAGGTCGTCACCGAGAAATTCCTCGATAGCGAGTCCGTATCCATACCCGACCTCCTTCCCATCAAGATACCGTGAACGTGTCGCAACCGGAGAGGTCATTGAGGCGCGACTCTCAGCCGTCAGGAGAGCCTCATCGCCGCTTTCACCGTCTAACAGCTCACGCACGAAGTGAGCGAGATCGCGTACCGAGCTGACGAGTCCTCCCCCGGGATAGATGAGCGGGTCGAACGGGAACGGCGCTTCCGCCGACTGCCCCTCCTGTTTCATGTACGGAGTCATCCGATCGTCGTCTTCCTCGAAAACATCTCGGTCGAACGTCACTCGTTCTAAGCCGAGCGGGCTCAGTAGCTCCTCTTCGAGGTACGCTGCGAACTCTTTCCCGGAAACTGTCTCGATGATGCGCCCGAGCATGATATAGCCCGAGTTGTAGTAAAAGAACGTCTCGCGGTCGGTGACTCGACGGTCGGTCGACCCCTGAACATGGCGGCGGTAATCTGCTTCACTTGATAAGGGCACCTCACCCCCGGCGCCGAATTGCCGGGCCACAAGCGGCAGTGCAACGTCGTCGCTCGGCATACCCGAGGTGTGCGTGAGCAACTCTTCGACGGTGACCGGCTCACCGGGCACATCAATCAGATGCGGGATATACTCGTCGACCGGATCATCGAGTGCCAACTCACCCTGCTCGACGAGTTGCATGATGGCCGTCGCGGTGAACGCCTTGGTACAGGAACCGATACCGAACAGCGTGTCTCCGGTCACCGGCGTGTTGTTCTCAAGCGTTCGGGCGCCGAACCCTTCCGCGACCACCGAGCCCTCCTCGGTGACGGCTACTGCAGCCCCGGGAATCCGATGTTGGGTCAACCAGTCCGAGATGAACGTCTCGACGGACTGTCGTTGCTCCTCTGAAAAGTCTTCTAGTGTCACAGGTTGCTTTCCATCTCTACTCACTAATTATTACTCTATCATCAGGAATTACAGCGTGCGAGGACAGTGCCGATAGACGACCCGAACAGCAGCGAATAGGCACCCCAATTTGGCGACCCCTCCCCAACTACCGCCGACATACTCCCATCAGTACCGTCCCCGACTCGCGCTGTGTATTCAGCAAGCTCGGTGAAAAGTATCACTAATTGAGGAGTTCAACAGAGCCCAAAGATTTCCACTAATGTGATGACCCTACCTGTAGCATTCGAGCGTCTGTCACATCAGAGTGGGTTTCATACAGCTACGCATACAGTCTGTCAATCGTGGAGAGATAACTGATGGTTTCACATAACTCTGCAACAGGGGTGCTCTGCGGCCTTGCGTGTGGAGACGCCCTCGGTCGTCCTGTCGAATTTCGTTCAGCCGAGTGGATCGCTGCCCAGCATGGGAAAGTCACGGAGATGCTCGGACACGGGTCGCATGGCCAACCAGCCGGAACAGTGACTGATGATACAGATCTCGCGCTCTGCATCGCCCGAAGCTTGGTTGAGCGAGAGGCGTTTGACGGTCAGGATATCGCGGATCGCTTTCGCGCGTGGTATGAGAGTGGTCCATTCGATATCGGATTGATGACTGCTGACTCGCTCCGGGCGTACGATCGCGGTGTCTCTTGGCGTGAGGCTGGCCGTACTGTCTGGCGAGACCGTCCTGAAGGGCAAAACGCAGGTAATGGTAGCGTGATGCGCTGTGCCCCGCACGGAATTGCCTTTGCTGCTGATTTTGACACGCTGGTTCAGGTCAGCAAGCAGTCCTCGGCGATCACACATTACGATCCGCGATGTACGTATGGGTGTGTGATTCTCAACTGTACGATCGCCGGCTATCTCCGCGGGGTGGACAAACCGCTTGAGACCGCGATCGATCGTGTCCGGGGTGAAGCCCCAGACGAGCTGATTACTGCCTTGCAGAAGGTTCCTGATACGATCGATGACAAACAGTTGAAAACCACGGGATATGCAGTCCATACCATACAGACGGCGCTATACGACGCCATAACGGCTGAGACAGCTGAAGACGCTATCATTACAGCAGTCAACCGCGGTGGAGATACGGACACTGTTGGTGCGGTGACAGGCGCGCTTGCGGGTGCGCGGTTCGGGAGTGACGCTCTGCCTGACCGATGGCTTGAGGCAATCGAGTATTGTGACGAACTCACGCGACTCGACCAAGCGTTAGCAACAACCGATATCACGGGATCGGTCTGAGTGCTTTGCCTGTGGAGGGTCGCAGTTGTCTCGCCGCACACTCGTAGGTAGTACTCGACAGTTCGATCGAGAGTTTTCGAGGGAGCGTTTTTATTGGCGAGTTGTTTGAAAATCCTCTCTTGGCCCCGCCATTGATTAACAGTCAATCTGCAAATGAACGGAATGCCGATGAAAATAATACCGCGTTACAGACAACGAAGGAACTCAGCTCACTTTCAGCCGGCTACTGTTGATATCGTCGCTCGTGATATGTATCAGCCAGGCAGACTG
Source organism: Halalkalirubrum salinum (assembly GCF_005543295.1). Lineage (GTDB taxonomy): Archaea > Halobacteriota > Halobacteria > Halobacteriales > Haloferacaceae > Halalkalirubrum > Halalkalirubrum salinum. The sequence goes on along the minus strand of NZ_SRSG01000007.1, from coordinate 16,496 downwards.
ATCTGTGGCGTTTTTATTCGCGCTGATATCGGCGGTTGATCCGAGATATTGTATTTCAGTCTCACAGTAGGTGCCCGATTCTGCGTCATGGAGATGACCAGACAGAATGTAATCAAACTGTATCTGCGAAAGTGCATAGAGCGTTTCTACGGTGATCACACCGGTTTTACGAGGTGGTTTGATCTCATTATGTGTCACGAGGATCTGACGGTCTATCTCAGGAGAGGAGACGAAGTCAGAGACAACAGAACTGATGTCCTCCTTCGATCCATTGTCAACACCAAACACTTCAACACTCCCCTTGAAAGAGACCCCTTTGGGACCGATATATGAGATGTCCGTGCTCTCGATCCCGTCATAGAACTCTTTTGCAGTATCAACACCGTGATTCCCGTAAACAAAATAGAACGGAATGCCATTCTTGCCTAAAATATCGAGACCGATCTCAGCGATAGCAATTTCCTCTACACTCGGACCTTCGTCGAACAGATCACCCGCGTAGATCACTGCATCGACATCGTAGCGGACTGCGTATCCCATTGCCGCGACGAATTGGCGAGTGGTATGAAACGGGTCACCGCTGTCTTTTGGGCGGTTTTCCCTGCCAATGTGGCTATCACCTATCGCAAGTAGGTCAACGACGCCCTCCGGACGATGGACGGTGAAATCTGCTGTACTGTGGAGGAGTATGTCGCTGGCGCTGCGTCTCGTACCACGTCCATCTCTCAGAAGATATCGTTGGCCCTCACGCCACCACATGTCCACGTCGTGTGTGTGCCAGATCTTAACCTCAAACTCTTGTCCTGCGTCGTCTTTGACTGAAAGGATCCATGCGAGGGAAGAATTCGGAGATTTCTCTGCCTCAAAGACTGTGACTGAGATTTCATCAAGTCGCTCTCCATCAACGATATCATCCCTATAGCGCACTACGATGGGTGATGTATCCAAGGTGTTTATTTCTGCCTTACTGACTCCCACAGACACTGAAGCACTTCTCAGATTCCACGTGTGCCGTCAAATCGTCCACAGACAATCAGTCAAGATGTTCTTTATGTGCTTCCCATTCGGATCGGGTGTACCTATTCCCGTCAGCATCATGTACCCAGTATGAGTAGCCTTCAGTTGATACCGGGAGTTCGAAATTTGGATGGGAGAACTCGCTTAGAATATTTATAAAATCGTCACTGTCGGGTGGTTTCCACTCATCTTCGATGATCACTGCATAGCCTTCTTCAGGCCATAATTCATCCATTTCGTCTATGTTTGGATATCCGGCCATGTGATCTCAATAACACTATTATGTCTTATCCCACCTAAATCTGGGTAGCCCATGTTCTTTCAGGCACTCATAATTTACCCAGTTTAGCTCATATATATGAATTAACATATTTATTATTCTTGCCACTGAACTAGCGGTATGACTAAAAAAATACGTGCCAAGCGTGATACAGCAGATATTGTGTCTGCATTTGGAAGTGAAGATGAGTTCAATGACTCCCTTGTTAAACACAGTGAGGCGCTTGAGTACGAACTTGGAGTACAGTTTCGTAAAGCAGAGCGTGAAGCAGAAACGGATTGTGGACGGATCGATATTTTAGCAGAACCTTATGGAAGTAGATCAGATCAAATCGTAGTTGAATCGAAGATTGGTGAGCTTGATGACGATCACATTTCTCGTGGTCACAAGTATGCGATTGAACAAGATGCAACAGTCTTAGTTTACATAGCTGACAGATTTTCATCAATAACTCAGAGACAGCTATCTAGAATAGGTGAAAATGATGACCAAATGTTTATTTTTGCACTTTCCCCATCGATTAGTCATTCCAATGATGAGTCTGTAACAATGGGGTTCACGCAAGCTGTTTCTCCAAGCGACTGGGAAGAATATCGAAGTGCTACCTTTCCCAGTGGTCTTAGAATGGATCGAGTAATTATTTTTGATCATCTCTCAGATGAACTTGCTAATCAGGACATAGCTGAACTCGAACGAAACAAACGATCCCCAAGAGAAAGCGGATGTTATGAAACTGAGCCAGATCCTATCGGTGATTTTGATATCTACTACAGTGTGCGACAGCATGTCACAAAAGAGGCAGACAGTGGCGATAATATAGGCAACATCACACTTAATATACGAACTGACAGCCAACGAAAAGGGCAGATACGAGAATTTGTAGACATGAACGAAGAGATGTTAGATGAGTCGTTTAAGAATTGGAATGTTGTATCAAATTGGAATGGAGTTGCAACTGTCGCAATTAATGAGACAATTGAACCATCTGACCACGAACAAGTTGTTGAGTGGTTCGTACAACAGCGGAAGATATTATCAGATATCCAAAACAACTTGATTCTTGAATAACAGCCTCATCGACACTGTAATTTCGACACACGGTAATCAATCGTTGCAAATATCTTGTACGCAACAACGACTGTGCACTCGCCAAACGGCGAGTAGTACGCAATAGTCCGTTGAAAATATCAGCCACTTTGAGGAGGGTATTGAGAGAATCATCGGTTCCCACTCATACGTCAGAAATCAAGTCCAAGCGCAAGATACGTTCCCGACTGACGATCATATCACTGTGAATCTCTTTCCCTCCACGTCAGTGGAATGGAATGAGATGGTTGCTTTCGATATTAATCTCCATGACCTACACTTGGTTGCAAAACTCACCTCTCTGTCTATCAGTGACGAACAAATTATCGACGAATAAAATAGCAGCTGAGATCATGACAAACAAAACCAAGATTTAACGAGGTGGTTGCGCACTGTAGAAGCGTGCCTATTCAGCGCGCTAAACCAGTTCAACAACTCTATGAAGAAGTCTCAGAGTATGAGTTAGTCCTCACCCCAGACGCACCATTGGCAAGCGCAATCAATCGTCGAGTGGATGTGCCACAGTTCGGCACATTTGCGACAACTCCTCGTCGATTTGCGGCAGGCCGTCGAGAACAAGCAGAGGACCGAACCGCGTTTTTAGAAGTTGTGCAGCAAACTGACCACGATTGGAAGTCAGTGAGTTACGCCATCGGGAATATCCTACAGTGCTGGGAGCATCAAGGGACCATTGAGTCAATTCTTGAGTATGATGCGTATGTTGATGAGGTAACCCGAGATGTCGTTGACATCATGGCAGATCTCCGATCGACATCACAATCACTCACTGAGTGTACCATCGATACGGAGTCTGTCGCAGTTGTCGGCGGAGAGCAGTTGACGACATTAGAGCAGAGCGTCCTCCCTGACGAATACGATCAAATTGAGTTATTCACCGCTGAGTCGTTCGCGTACCCCTCGTTCAATATTTTCGACTCATCAGCAGATATTGTGAGTGCGATTCTCGACACCGTCACGCCCGACACTGCAGAGAACGTTGCTATTGTATTGGATGCCAACAGCCGGTACTCCTCGCTTATCGAAGCTGGGTTGGAAGCCGCCGACATCCCGTATTATGGTGGACCAGGATTCATTGACAACCCACACCATCGTGCGTTCCTTAATCTCTGCCGGACTGCGTTCCGCGGCTCGGAAACGACCGTCGGAGATGTGAAGCCAACGCTGACGCAGATGGGTGTGGATGTCCCGATCGATCACGACAACAAGCGACTGTTTGAGGTTGATCTCCCGGCGACGACGTGGGTGACTGAGTTTTGCACGTCATTGTCTGATGTGACATTTTCAGCGGCACTCACCGAATATGCATCTGAGACAGGGGAACCGTTAGACGCATTCCGAGAAGAGCTATCTCGGTTAGGGCTGTTACACAGCCGCGTTCGCCAACACAAAATCAATGAGCTCACGTATTATTTCCAAACCTACGAGGTCCCAGTGGATCGGGAGAATGAGGGTGTCCTCTTGGCTGATGCAAAATCGTCAGGATATGTCGATCGGCCTGTTGTGTTCCATCTTGGGATTGATGAAGCGTGGACACACAGTGCGCCACAGCGACCATGGGTAGATACTGACGCACAGTTTCAGCGATATCTCAACCAGTTTCAGCTGCTTCTGCAAAGCGGTGTTGAGCAATACTATCTCGTGCAGGACACGCAAGGCGGACAGCCAGTCACGCCGTGTCTGTATTTTAACGAGTTACTCGATACGGATTATGAGCGATTTAGTGACTTGAATGCCGTCAGACACCGACGATCGTACGACACAGACTCAACCGGGTTTGAGAAAGAGCCGATCGATGTTGCTCCGGAGTCGGTAGAGGCAATTAGCCAATCAAGCCTCAACAAGTACGTCAATTGTCCCCGGGACTACTTTTTCAGTCGATTAGTCGATAATCCGGACCAAGATTACTTTGTAGAGGGCAACCTGTTTCACGACTTCGCAGAATTTTATGTAAATCACCCGGATGCCGTTGATGCAGCTGTCCTGAACGAGATTATCGAGGTCATGCTCACGGAGGCACGGTCGCTCACGTCCGATACGGACGAGCCGCTACGCCGCCGTACGTACCGCATTGGGCTTGAGACGATTATCGAATACTTGGATGCTCATGGTCCGGCAGCCGATGACTTTCTCACGCCGGCCACTGGGTGGGGTAACAATTACTTCGCAGACTATTTCGATACGCCGGTAGACTCGCCGCTCACTGAGCGGTGGTTTGAGGATACCGCGCTCGGGATGAAAGGCAAGATCGACCTGATCAACAGCCCGAATCAGCTACTAGATTTCAAAAGCAGTCGCAAGAAGTCCAAACGCGATGTGATCAAACAATCAGCCATTGACCCGCCACACGACACACCAAACTATCAGGCGGCAATGTACCTCTGCCATTTCCGGACCGTTCAGCCTGACGAGCGTCTGCAGTTTACGTTCTTCCACTTTCTTGAAACGCTTGATGATGTCATCGCCGGCGACGCCAACCTAGACGATACGCTCACAACAGTGACGTACTATCCGTGGTCGTTCGACGAGCATATTCGTTCACGCACCGCCTACAAGACGCTGCTTGGCGGGTACAACGACTGCGTCGAAACGTTCGAGGACCTAGGATTCGAGGCATACCACGATATCCTGAGTGAACGTTCATTCCCCGACAGCACAGTCAAATCCGAACTCCGCGAATCAGACTTTGCGACATCGTTTACGAGCGCAGTAAAGAAACACACGTCTGCCAGTGTTAATGCTGAAAAAGGCTGTGACCAAGCGATTCGGGCGCTCAACGGTATTCGGAAGGATTCGTTTTTCAAATCCGATTTAGACGCAATCGAAGCATTCGTCGCCGACAGGATTACAGAGCTCAATGAGTACCGTCGCGGCAACGGTCGATTCCCGGTTGACGGGCTGGGGGGCGAGCCAAATTACCGGCGAGTGGATAACCGTGATCTCATTCTTACGGAGGTGAGCAATGACTGAACCGACACCGAATTCACAGCAGCGGCAGCTCATCCACAGTACTGACGGCATATACGTTGTTGATGCGGGTGCAGGCACCGGGAAAACGTTCGCTGTCACTCGTCGCTACGCACGCATTGTTGATCAACCAGGCGTGGAGCCAGAAGACGTTCTGTTAGTGACGTTCACCCGGAGCGCTGCGACCGAAATGAAAGAACGCATTGTTGAGCACTCGACGTACTCCCTCCGCGAATTAACTGAAGGCTCGATACAGACGTTCCATTCTCACTGCTTCGATCTATTACGTGAACACGGGCATCACGCCCCGACACATCTCGGGCTTTCTGAACGCATCACCGACTCAACACGTGTCGTTGAGGACGATCTCCTCGAGAATGAACTCTTTGCGGAGTTCATTGATGGATTCTGTGACGATCACCCTGAGTATGCTGATTTCTTCCGTGTGTTGTCTTCTCCACGCAACCTGCTCAATATCGTCTCAGAACTTGCCTCAAAAGGAATCTTTCCCACATCGACCGGATGGTATCGAAATGGCGAGGACGCGCTTGACGGTGATTTTGACGCGTTCAAGCGGCTCTTCGAGGACAGTAATCAGCCACGAAACGGCGGGAGCAAGCAGTCAAAACTCCGGGGTAAACTCAGTCGATTCGGACGAAACAAGACGTATCTTCCTGATGCCCCAGCTAAATCTGAGATCAGAGGTAGCAGGACAAAACAGGTTCCCGACAGCGTCGCTAGGCGTGTTTTCGAAGAAGATCGAGAGGATCTCAAAGCGTTTATTCACGACATCTACTTCGAATATCTTGACTTCGCACTCAGCCGGAACTACCTCACGTTCGGCTTCTTGCAGCTCTTCGCATTTGTCCTCTTATGTGAAGACGACTCGCTCAGAGACCGCGTTAGTTTCGAGTACGTGATGATCGATGAGTTCCAAGACACGAGTGAGATCCAATTCAAACTCGCGCTCTTGTTCGCCGAAACAGACAATATCTGCGTTGTCGGGGATTGGAAACAAAGTATCTATTCGTTTCAGTACGCTGCTGTCGAGAATATCCGTGAATTCGACAATCGAATCAAGCGGTTTACCGCTGAGCTCAACGCCGATCGGACTCGAATCTCCTTTGACATCGACGACAGTACCAGAATTCCTCTCACCGAAAACTACCGTTCGACACAAACGCTGCTTGACTTTTCCGAAGAAGCACTCGTAACGCCGGGCAGCAAACACGATGATGTCGATCGATCGGTACTCGAAGAGATTGACTCGTTGTCCGCCAATGCTGCGTTTGACAATACGCATATCGAGGGGATAGCCCATGCCGATCAACATGAGGCGGTCCTCTCTACCATCCAAGATATTGTTGGGGCCGAAGCATACGCTGTGGAAGGCGATGACGGCGAGCCACGGCCGCCAGAATATGGAGATATTGCAGTTCTGACCCGAACCCGCGACTTCGGCCGAGAACTGCTGTCGGTGGCAGAGAAGTATGATTTCCCGATGGCGTACGATGGCGGGATTGAACTCTTCAGAACGAACCAGGCAAAGATTCTGCTCGCGTGGCTGCGGATTCTTACGGCTGATGCAGACCGTGGCTGGGCAGTCGTACTCGAACACGCAGGATACACACTTGATGAGGTTGATCACATCCTCGACACTGGTGCGTATCCCGACAATATGATCGCGTTCAGGGACGACCTCCGTGAGCGAGAATCCGTTGGTGCTGTCGCCCGGGCAGTTTTCGATCGATACGGATACACCGGCGAACACGCGGATGTCATCCTCCACACGATACAGTCCGTCCACAATGGGTCAACACAGACGCTCGGGGACTTGATTCGGTATATCGAACGCGGGATCGAACAGGGAAGTACGCACGACATATATACCAGTGCTGGTGTGAATTCGGTCACAGTTCAGACGATTCACTCTGCAAAAGGGCTTGAATACCCGATCGTTGTGCTCGCTAACATGAATGCCGGGAAATTCCCTCCACGTGGAGGTCGATCGGGCGTTATTCAATTCACCGAACCGCTCGGCATCCGCCAGCGAAAAACGTACGCCTCGGTTGCAGATCATCCCCACGTCTACGACAACTGGCGGCACGACATTAGCCGTCATTGTCTGTCTCGTGACTACGATGAAGAACGACGACTGCTCTACGTCGCTATCACTCGTGCTGAAAATCACGTTATTTTTGCGGGCGGCGAGGAGCCAAACACGTTCTTTGAGGAACTGCCATTCACACCTCGTCCCACGGACACCACGATTGACGCCGCTGACCAGCCAACGACAACGCAGGCGCAACTCCCGTTCTCTATCGTGCCATCAGATGGTCCGATCGGCCATACGCCACACACGCTGATGGATAGTGATGTGTTTGCAACAGAGGAGATCCACATGGAGTCAGTAGAGTTCCGGGGTCAAGAGTTCGGATCACGGGTCCACGACTTCGCCGAGGCCTACGCACTCGGGGAAGATGTCTCTCCAACGACTAGCGATGCTGACGACGAACAACACGTCAAAGCGTTCATTGACTCCCTCCCCGGCGATCTACACGTCGAAGAACGAGCAGTGCTCCCGCTTGCGGTGGATGGCGAGCAAGTGACTGTCTCTGGGATCGTCGATCTTGTCCACGAGACTCCAACTCGCGTTGAAATCATTGACTACAAAACCGATCAGACACGACGCGCGGAAAAAGAATACTGCAAACAGCTCAGTGTGTACTACCACGTCCTCACGGACTGTTTTCCCGAGAAGGAGGTCACTGCCAGTATCTTCTATACGGCGACCAATGAACGACAGCACATTGATCCACTCTCACTGGGCCAATTGCGTGACATCATTCGCACAGTCGAAGCAGGCAATGACGAAGACGAATAGTTGTACGCAAAGTTCCACGGCAGGCACGCTATGTAGGAAGTAGCCGCTTCTTGACCAGTATCACTATATCCCAACTGACGCCAAGCTGTAGAGACATCGCATCGAGTACGATTCTGGTACCAATGGGCTACATTACTCGCATCTTATCGCGTGTCCATCTCCCCAAGCGTTATTACATAATACACGAATTATAAATTACATGTCGAAGGCTGCTGGCGATCCCGAGCGAGCGGTTAATGGCCTGCTGTCGGTCGCACAGTTGTTAGAGGAGCCACGGCTGGCGCGACTCTACACGTTCGTTCTCCGCGAGGGCGAAGTTACCATCGACAATATCGTTGCAGAATTGGAGATGCCGCGAACCACGGCGTACTCTGATGCGGGTACGCTCGTTGAACTCGGGGTACTGATTCGAGACGAAGAACAAAAGACCCACACGTACTCGGCAGTTCCAATCACGCTCACCGCGAATCTCGACGGAGACAAGTACACGATTACTCCAACGCTCATCGAAACATACGGTCGATCACCCCGAGATCAGGACCTTGACCTCCTGATCGAGCGGTATGGACTCGGAAAGCTCGCCGCAGCGATCGCGTATGCGCTCCCGTACGCAGAGGGTGAGATGTCAGAACGGGTCGCAGCCCGTGAGCTTGATCTCCAATACTCGTTCACAATTGCTGTGTTGCAGGCCTTGCGAGATGTCGTCGTTGATATGAGGACAGTCGATCCGTACTTCGACGAAATCCGGAACGCTCGTGAGCAGCCACCAATCGTCGAGGAGTGAGTGCGAGGGAGATGAGCGAGCCGTTCGATCCGTTGCACAAGTAGGTAGCATGGGTCGCCGATACAGGCCTCTTCATTGCATGTGGTCGCCAGCAGAATCACAACCCCGAGGAAGACGATTCCCTCACCGAACATCACGGCCTGCGCACCTTCATCGATCTAGCGAGATAAGACTATATCGGCGGCAGCACACTCAACTACGAAAACGGTCTTCAGGCCGTTGGGTCCAACGTTGATAACCCCAACGTCGTCTCCGAGTGTGGCTGCGGTGAGTCTTTCCGAACGTAGCGTTAGCACAGAGCACTAACGAGAGGAACAGACCGGCCACGGTCGTTACACAACTCTTCTGAGAGACGGGAGGTTTCAAGACGGACGATCCTTATTCTCATGCCAGCATGAACGCCACGCCACCCGCGCCGGTTGCTCGCCCCCGGTCGAGCGGCGTGGCATCTTACACTCTCAGAGGTGGCGTATGATCGAGCGCCGGACCTCAGAGGCAATGGGGATGCTCTTGACCCACGGCGTCGGTGATGCGGACCCCGACGAAGAGTAACCAGCACTACCCCTCCCGCGGCCATCCTGTCAGCAGTTTTATATAGTATCTAATATATGATATACACAGATGGATGAAGAAGAATATCGTGACTATCTCGAGAGTCAGGGCATGTACACGAACGCCCAGAAGCCGGCGGAAAATACGGATGATATGACAGAAGAGTCTCTAGAATCTACCGATCAGGACGAAGAAGTAGAAGACAGATCACTCCTGCGCACTTGTCTAGATCTCATCAGCTTTGGGGTCTTCATAATTGTCGGTCTGTCAGTCACGATTGGCCCACTCGTCATATTGCAGATTCCTAAGATGATGGGTCCGGACCCCGGTGGCCTCTGGACTGATTTCCAGATACTGTACATTTTGGTTTTCGGGGGCTTCATCATCTCAATGATTATAATCGATATGGATATCCCCCTCCTGTCGCCGCTAATGATGATTCCTGCGATAATAGGGGTCGCAGGGTGGCTTATCTCACTCCCGATATCGCTGTACTTCGCAGGAGATCTTGCTAAGATCTTCTTCCCGCAGTACGCGACCATCATCCACGGCCTACAGATAGTGTTCGTACTCCTGATCCTTGCACTGTTGTTCGGCGATTCCGACACCGCCAATCAGAACTCGGGAGGCGGGGGCGGCGGCTCTCGGAGATGGGACTACTCAAGAACCGCAGCTTGGTGGTTCTTCTACAAGTAGGCCACCGGAACCACATCAGACTTTGCGGAATCCATTTGCCGCAGCGCCGTGTACTACTCTCTATGACGTTCCAGCCAGAGTCCGTCTCTGACCCTGGCGAGATCGAAACCCGTGTACAAGAGGGCATCGCTCAGAATGATGTCGTCCTCTTGATGAACGGCAACCGGCTGATGCCCCAGTGCGACTACTCGAAACGCGCTATCGAGCATATTAGCCAACACGTCAACGGACACAGTCTACACTTGGTGTCAGGAAGATATCCTTCCACAGATCATCGTCGGCGCACTCATCGGTGAGTACCAACTTGCGTCCTCAATCGAGGAATACTCGCGGTATTTCAGCAGATCATTCGAACGCCTGGCGCTCGACTGCTTCCCAACCACGTCATCATTCGCACACTGGGCAACTACAGACACACTCGACATCACGCTCGGAGCGGTACGTGACACGATCTCGCCGATCGTTGACCAACTCGATCGATATGAGTATGCCACATATCTCCCATTCGAGTTCCGCGACACGACCAAAGTAGATGATGCCACACTACGGTTCCTCGGCCGGACGCTCGCAGAGGCTAACGAGATAGCCACCTACGAAACGATCAGTGATCACCATTACAAATTACTCCAATACGCAGGGGGTGCCACATCCCGCTAATCAACAGAGCGAATTCCTGAGCTCCCGCTCATCTCATTTCATTTGTATATGAAAAAATCAGCCGCGACCGTCTGTCTCCTGTACGATGAGCTGTTCAGGTTCTTTTTCGATTTTTAAAGCCTTGTTGAAACCCTCAATCGATGATAAGTTTCAACAGCCTTGCTGAATACACACCGCATATCTCGCATCAGAGTAGTCAAAAATGCTCTTGTGAAGCTAATTGTTAGTGACGACCCGTGTATTCGGCTGATAGAACTCCTCGCTGGACCAGCCTCGCACCCACCTTGGAGATCACGGTCGCTTGGTTAAATCACAGCAAAGTTACCGAACCGCTCTCCACCAACAGTGCTCTCTATAGGAGCGTCAAGAAATCATTTGATTTTAATCAACCAGATGCTGTTCAATTTCAGATTTAGCCTTTTTTTGTGCGGTATCTAGCTCCTTGAGTTTGTTTCTGATTCTCTCATGTAGTCGACCATAATTCTCAGGAAGATCATCTGAGGTCTCGTATGAGCTACATATATTATCGACCGATTTTTGTGCTGTATAAAAACCAATAATCTTATCTATCTCAGTTTCCGTCAATAAATGCATCCGTGTAGCATTCTGTAGGTACAGTCTGTCGTTTCTCCACGATTCTACGGTAATGAGCTCCTGCAACGACCAATCCATAGCGTCGTCGTAGTTACTGTCCGACATGATCTCGTTTCGTAATGCCCTTCTCAGACCCTTCGCTGCCTCTTCTCGTTGATTCTTCCGCTGTTGCCGGTCTTTCTGATGCTCGTTAGCAATCCGATTGCTAATTGAAGCATACGATAATGTCACACCTACCAATACTATTGTCGCAGAAGCAGTTACAAATGAAGAATAGTGACTAGTCGCTGCAGAATTCCCATTCCGCATATTTTGTAAAGTGAGTATCACACCGATTATTACCAGAAGCAAACCCCCACTGGTTAGACCTACAGATAGAGCATTAGTTACTCGGGAATTGAGGGCTGCGTCACTTATTGACATACATGAGAATTGCTCAACGATATTTATAGAACTTGCTACAATCATAAGATGTATTATGATATACTCTTGTGAAGCAGATTGTTGGTGACGGCCCATACATTGAGTTGGGCCGATAGAATTCCTCGCTGGACTAGACTCGCACCCCTCTTGTAGACCACGGTCGCCTGGTGAAATCACCAAATCGCTCTCCACAAACAATATTCCCTGCAAGATCGTAGGGTGAGAATGGGTCAAAATTGACCAGCATGGCTCACGCAATTAACGGTGTTTCAACCAATTCATTTTGGATAGAGACGACTCGAACTTGCTGAATTCACGCTCTGTATCTCGCACGCCGACCCTATCAATTCTTTAGGGCTTCAACAGGGCCCCACTATTTGCAATGGTATCAACAGAAACACATGGTATCACAATTCCCAAAGGCGGTCCGGACAACGTGCGCGATTATTCGTTTCTCCGAGCGGAAAACGACTGGGTGCTCGGATGTCACGGATATGCTGGGGATCCTCTGGTTGCTCTCGACGCTCTTGAGGATTGGCTCATCGACGAGCTCAACTTACCAGATGAGATCATCGATATCCCCAACAGCGAACAAAAATACGAGGAGGATATGGTCCATTCACGGATTGGATCGCAAATCCGGAGTGCGCTGGTTGCCCGGATTTTTATCCGATATCCGCGATCCTGTGGCAAGAGCGGAATGGAAAAGTGACGCAGAGGAATGGGTCGTATCGCTGAACGATCCATCTGCTCTCACCGTAAAGAAGCAAATATAATTTTCAATCTTCCATATCGAACGTTTCTTTCTGTAATTAATTCCAATCACCTAACCAATGAAATAATATTTTTACAAATGATCTTTTGAAAAATCATTTTCTACGATCGCAATACAGTCCTGCTATTAGTCTGATCGACGTGCTGTTGCTTGAATTTTTTAGAAAGTATTGGAGCTCCACTCCCTCAATATTATTTAGTAGGGCTAACCTTTTAAACTAAATATCTCATACTTTGGTTTGTAGAGATGTCTACTAATAGCACCAACGATGGAGACCAAATCAAGTTTAATCAGTTCAAAAACAAAATTCAGCAACTTGGAATGGAGGAACTCAAGCAACTCCAAACTAAGATTGCTGAAGAACTTGAACAACGTGACAGCAAGACTGATCTTGAGGATGCTGAGAGCCTCCCTCTTGTGAACCGTCGATGGGTTAAATGGAGTGAACTTTCTGCACATCCAAATCTAAAGGCTGTCAGGCCATGGATCCTGCATGTTACTGACACCCATGATAAATATAGCGTAGATGGAGAATGGCTTAAAAAACAGAGGATAGATGAAACGTATCATATGGACGTATCTGGCTTGGAAAGTGGAGATATCATCAAAGTCAGTGGAGCTAGTCACAACAATCGGCATCACAGGTACTATCGTGTGCTCACAACAACTGATGATCGACTTTATTACGAGAAAGAAAGTTTAAAAGAATCTGAAGTTATCGAGGAGGTCGGATAACAGTCAGACGCTAAACTCATACTCAATATGCGTATTTATAGGGGTTATCGTAGAACCTCATACTGTATGCTGAAAGGAAGTCATATAGCCGATTATACTCAACTTTTGGAGAATATATAAAACCTCATGACCCATCTCACTCTATTAGCACACTGGGATTTCTCTGATTGCTTGTCGAAAGAGTAAATATAATACGTTGAAATGAGCGATCGACTGTTGCTGAACTTATAATCACATCTTGTACGCCGCTACGGACATGTTGCGTAGAAGTTAGTAGTCGAAATCGGTATGTGATACTCATGTATTGGCCGGAGCCAGGTCATAAATATCATCTGATAAATATTTCAACAAAGCCAACGAACGCTAAACGCTTAGTCGATAGTACGAAACACAACGCTGTTGCGTCTCGTCTGCCGTTGGTCCGTCCGGCTACTCCCACGTTCCATACTTTGTCAGTTCGTCGGGTTTTTTACCCGGCATTGCTCTTTGACACAGGTACAGACCTGCCTGAGTTGCCTGTATTTTCACACAATAGCCACAGAAGACCGAATCTGATCCGATTTTGCACGATGAGCCGGATACCTTTATAACAGTAGACTGAACATTCTATAATCAATCATGGAACAGGCGGTGAGAGGGTTTGTTGAGGAAGCTGAATCTATCTTAGAAGCGTCACCGCAAATGGATGAAGAGAAGACGAAGTTACGTCTCATCTTGCCCTTTATTGAGCTTCTTGGATGGGATACTCGCTCAACAGAAGTTGAGCCAGAATATACGGTTCGGATGGCGACTGGTAAGACAAAGGTAGATTTCGCTCTACTGATAGGAGATACGCCAGTTGTTTTTATTGAAGCCAAGCCCGCCCGTTCAGGGCTCGATGAGGATAGTGTCGCACAACTTCGGAGCTATATGCGTCAGAAGTTGGAAGTTGATTGGGGTGTCGTGACCAATGGCAAATCGTTTGAGGTGTTAACTAAGGGAACTGACGGCAGACAAGAAGAGATCTCGCTCATTCAGTTTCAGTTGGATGACCTGAAAGAGCGTCCCGAGTTGGTGGAAATTCTCTCTAAAAATTCGATTCAGTCCGGTAAGTCTGATGAGATCGCTACTCAGATCGCACAGGCAGGCGAAGCGATCCTCCATCTTCGAGAAAATAAGCAACAGGTGGCGAATGAACTCAACAAAGTACTGTTGGATGAAATTGGTGCGTCCGTCCCATTGGATACTGAAGCGCAAGCCACAGAGTTTGTTGACGAGCTAATTTCCGTTCTTGAGGAACAGCGAAGAGCAATTGGCACTACAACATCGCCGAGTGAAGCAAATGACGTACCCACGCCAGAAATTAGGAGTAGTGACGATATAACCGGTGAGTACAGTATCAAAATAACAGACGGAGATACTATTATTGCTAACTTTGCGGATGACAATCAAAGCAATGTGATGGCGGAAGCGACAGAGTACATGATTGTGAACTACAATTTGATCTCTGAGGTTGGGCCACTACCCTATGTCCCCGGTCAAAAGAATGCGATTCTCAACGACCAGCCTGTCCATCCCGGCGGTGATCGGGAGATGAGAACGTATCGTGAATTGAACTCCGGATACTACCTCTATACAAGTCTAAATCAAGATTCAAAAAAGCGTCACGTACAGCGGTTTGCCGAAATGTGTAGTCTTGGCGTTGAGTTTGAAGGCGGTTGGGAGTCCCATTAGAACAAATTGAATCGGCTCCTTGAAATCCTATCTTTCAGCTATCACAGAAGGAAACAGCCAGTCGTTGAAGCTTGCTTAGTGACGCGAATATTTTGGGACAAAGTATCTTCGACCTTTACCACGATTTGGTCATCTCTGAGCTTGAATATCGCCATTTGTGTTCGATTAAGCCTGACAGCTGAATTGCTCGAATTTTGTATCTAGTTGACTATATTCCTACAGTTGATGATACGGTGTCATATCCCGGGAGAAAAAGTCAACAAAATTATTATTAATATTAAGAGTGGTACTATGATCACCCAGAAGAAGAATGGTAGCTTTTCATGATCAAGTAGAGACTCCATCAAAGTCTTAGAAGGTAATTCAAACTCGGAAGCATTTTTATGTAATAGATCCCCATTTTCGCCGTTATAATCAAAAATATTCTCTGAACAGTTCTCACATATTGCTGATATTTCTGAACACCTAGTTACATTTTTATTAACTGGTAACCTGACAGATTGTTTTGTTTCTCTTGAAATTCCTAGTCCGATAGATACCATTTCCTTCTCGTCATATTTTTGTTCGCAGTTGGGACAGACGTACCTGTCGACCGTTTCGGTCGTAACACGCGTTTCAGTTGTTCTGTCAACCATAATTTAGATATTGAGGCACATTCTAATGATATTTTGGCTGTTGTATTACGGGAGGTAGCTCTTAGTGACGCAGATGAGAGAGTTCGCCCTTCGAAGGGAGTGTTGCGCGTGTAGGTGAAGACATACCGGCAGTTGGAAACCAGATCCGGGGGACTGCGGTCCTCGGGCAGGATGGTGGTTTCGCCACACTTCGGACAAAGAGCCTGCTCCCACGCTTGTTTACAGCGCCGCTCGATGATGAAATGGAGCGGCCTTAGGCGCAACACTATTGACCCAAGATCAACAATATTTCGTAGCATCTCGCCGAAGGCTGACTGTTCGTACATAGCGACTAGCGTACGGCGGGATGCCGTAATTTTCAGGGTGTTGTTTTACTCAATTCGGTAAGAGCCTAGAAAATTTATAATGGTGGCGGAACTTCAGCATCCGTGAGCCGATGAATTAGATCTGATCCATCAACCAATAATATCTCAGAGCCAAAGTCGCGGGCATAATCTTTCGCAGTCTTAGCAAACGATGAACTTGTTACAACAACGATTTGATCTGCTGTTCCCATCGCCAAGGTACTTGCAAGCTTCTGAAGTGGCGTACTTCCAAGCGAAGTGTGAATCTGGAGACCCTATTTGTGAAATTTTACTGAGGGGTACTGGCTGTAGAAGAACTTGACCGAACTATAGCGA
>NZ_SRSG01000006.1 GCF_005543295.1 Halalkalirubrum salinum | reverse complement strand
TCTCGCTGTTGATGAACAAGAGATGCGAAACCGTCCAAACAACTTTATCGCTAGCGGTGGTTGGTTGAGCCGGCAGAATTTCCATAGGTGAATACACAGCGCAATATCATGGTTTTTGGTTGAGAGCAAGTAGAGAGTCTATTTCGATTGAAACGTTGACCGGTGACTCCTTGTAGTTGCGTTGGAATGGTGATTCAATCATGAATCCGGAGATACGAGATTGTGATTTTTGTGGGGCCGAAGGGGTTTACAACAGAATTCTCCAGGGCGAACCGATGATTGAATTCTACGATATGCCCCCAGGAGTGTCGATTCCGAGTACTGTTCTCTGCGAAGACTGTACTCAAGATGTGAGTGACTATTTGAGTGCACGAACTACACAACCGGATCAGGATGTGATAGGCGACAGCCCCTTTGGAGAAGCAGATGCTCAAGCACTACTGGGTCGGCTTGAAGCCAACAATCATCTCGTGATGGAACTCGGACGAACTTCTGAAAACGGGATACGTGCCGTAGATAATGAATGGAAAAAGGTAGTCCCCCAACTTCCTTCCCAACCAGTGGTTGTGACGCTCAGTCGGGAGGAGGTTCGAGACCTCATCTTGGAAGCCAAACGATTGACAGTCAAGCGATTCGATTCGGCTGCTTGGGATGGTCTCGAACACTGTTGATAACGAATGGCACCTAGGACCCCTGAAATTGGCAGCTAGACCGCTCTGAGATCGTCTCTACTGAACCACCTCTCCGTTGCTGAATACACTCTCTGTATCTTGCACGACTCGATCACCCAATTGCGAGACAGATACCGCTGTTTCACTGTCTTCAGTAAGAGCCAAACCCTATTATTTAGATATCTGTCACCTCCGCGATCGACTCGATGTGTTCGATGAGATCGGCAAGATCACTTGTGATCTCAGTGGGATACACTTGCTTGCCACGCTCATCATAGCGGATCGCGCCTATGTCAGCGAGTTTGGGTAAGGAAAACTGAATGAGGTTGATATACACTCGTTTGCGCTCTTTGCTGGTTACTGCTGAAATTTCCTTATTATTCTCAATCGCGGCGATCGCTTTGGCGAGTTTACCCACAGGGTATGAGGTATCCACGTCATCAAGAAAAACCAACGCGTGACGACGGCGTCTCGCTTGGATCGCTTCGATGGCCTGTTCTGTACTCAGAGGAATAGTATTATTATTCCTCCACCAGTTAGATAGTATTGCTGTCATTGTTGGCAGTGTGGTGCCGGCGTCTCAGCGCCGGGGCCTTTTCATTAGGCCACTTAAGAATGTCTCATAGATTATAAAATAGGTTTGGAAAGTTACTCACAATCTCGTGTTGTTGTCTTTTTATTTCTATCGTTGGGATCTCTGGGATCGCTTACTATATTGAGTCCCAGCAGATGAAATTTCACACCACGGACATACCGCCAGAACTCGAAGGCTAACTGAGCCATGTCTCGCATCTTTTACCAATGTATAATTTGTGCTCTGTTGAAATCCTCAGCAGGTGATATATTTTGACTCTCACGTGGTTAATACAGGAGAGTCACGAATCACTCAGTACAGAAACCCGATAAAACGGACACTCTGGTCAGGTAATGATGAACCGTGAGACTGACTCGACGTTGGTGTCAGAGAGAGTGTTCTTCGAAATCCTCCATCACGACAGCGTAGCCGCCGTCACCGAGTTCACGTACCGTGTAGGTGGTCGGATAATACCCGTCCTTCGGATAGACTTCAGGCTGGGCGATGTCCTGTTTCTCAACGCCGTTAAGTTGATTCTGGAAGTAGTCCAGCGTGATCATCGGTTCGACGTAGTTATTCTCATACTCGCCGTCGCCGTCCACGTCGGCGGCGCCCCAGATGAGGGTCTCCTGCCAGTCGCTGGGATCGTTCAGGTCGTCGAACTCGGGGGCGTCTTCGGGAGCGAGGTGCGCGCCCATCGCGGGAACGATGGTGCCGCCTTCGATTAGTTGATAGCCGTCCGGAATCTTCTCATCTGGGAGGTCTTCGATGATACCCGGGGCGATTTGGCCGACGAGAGTGGGCTCGTAGAAGTGATAGTGGAAGTCAAAGTGGGGTTTGTTGTAGACCCCAATGGGTGTGTGGCCATTTGGATTCCAGCCACAACCGGCGTATTTGATCGGCTCCGGCGTATTCTCCGGAAAGTCGAGATTAAACGGCTTCGACCAGACGCCATGTATCTTGCGCCCTTCCGCATCACCGTTCTCAAAGTCTTCCGCATACGGAAGGTCATCAAACGTGCCGTCGGAGAAGTGGATACCGACGTATTTCGGTTCGCCAGAGGGAGTTACCGAAGAGAACGTCGTAATTTCACCATTCCCGATCTCGATGGAATCACCCCACTCAGTGATACCCTCCGGCGGGAAACCACTACTACGACCCTTGCCTTGGTTCGATCCTTTACCGGGAGCTGCTGCGGTGGCTCCACTAAATGCGATACTACCGAGAGTGACGCTACTGATGCCCTTCAGAAAGGTGCGACGGTAATCGTCTTTCATTCACGAAAAGTATAAAGTTTGGATATATTAAAAGTATCTATATCTAACAAGATTAGGTGTGAAAAAGTCACATTAATAGTGTATCTACACTCTTCAGCGACCGACTGTTTCATCCTATTTTGTATCTGAAAAATAGGATTTCAACAAAGCAAAATTATCATATTCTAAGTATTTCAATAGAGCCCGATACTTGTATCTTCTGTACTGAGCGATTGTGGTGTGAAACTATCAATTTATGAGGATTTCAACAAAGCCATAATTTGTATATCCATACTATGGCAGAAGAACAGGGGCGTATGCTCGGGATCATCGGTATCGTTCTGTCAGTTCTGTTGTTGATCTATACCGCTCTCAGGTTCGCTGGAATCGTCTGAATACATCTTATGGGGAGATTTTGGTCTCTATGACCCCTGTACTGGCCGGTTCCTAATTCTGCTTCAACAACCAGCTGTTTCTTGTTCTGCAGTATGTGAAAAGTAGGATTATTCAGAGTTGGTGTAACAGATATCTCTGGTTTTAGGCTAGAGTCTTCTGTTCAATTGATCGGTAAAATGCGACGGAGTACGTCGCATAGAAGGCTCCAAGAATGGTGAGTACAACCACGTAGACGATTGCTGCTCCGGCCAACACGAGGATCGAGAGATCGGGAACAGGAAGCGGCAATTCGGTTGCTTGGGGTGACAGTAGCAACGAGGCGACGCCGCCGATACCACCGAAGACGAGACTGCCCACTAAGAGGAGCAGCGAATATCCAAGAGTACTCACTATATTTTGCCGAACGAGGCTGACACTCCGCTTGAACCCGTCAACGAGGGTGGTATCGCTCAAGACGATCGCGTGGGCGTAAAATTGGATGAAGAACGTGACGAGTAGATACACAAGCACAAATAGCCCCCCGACCACTGCGACGGCACCAAGAATTGCAAGTCCGGGTTGATTATCGCCTGCGTATAGTCCAATACCACCGAGTATCACCGCCAGAACGACAATAAATCCCAAGACAAGATTCACTGCGAAGAATGCGAGATACGCAAGGAGTAGACGGATGTAGTTCATCTTTCCTTCGGCAACAAGCGTTCCGGCGCTTGTTTGTCCATTGAGTGCTTCATCTGCCATCCCGAGTAAACCACCTTGAAAAAACGGCATAGCGACGAGCAGTATACCGGTTATCCCGAGAGACACGATACCGGCCACAATCGGCTGCGTCGGTTGCAGGGCAAGTTGTGGGAGCTGTACAAGGCCGAAGAGGCCAACAATGAGGATGAGGATTGGATTACGGATGAGGGCACGGATAGCGGGGTGGAGGGAGTGCAGGGCAGCCATACTAATGCGCTCATCGAGGACGCTCATAAGTATTGATACACTGACGAGATTCGAAGCCCGTGTGTTCCTTCCGGACAAAGCCATCAGGATGGGTCTGGTTCGAATTGTCGTTACCACACTTGACTCGCTCTCTGACGACGGTCCCTTGCCCGGACTCGAAAGCGTCGTTGTCATCGACAGGATCGGTCCGATCGGGAAGTTCGTCAGTCGTGACTGGTTGGGTCTGATACGCAATGAACGTCTCAATGTAGGTCTGAATTGCACGGAGCGTTTCGGTATCTTGTTTGGGCAGCCCCCGCGAGATATTTTGCCAGCGACTCCGGCAGAGATGGTTGCTGCATACCTTATGTAACACTCCGATCGCATGGCAGTTACGTCGTTACATAAGGGAATCAAAGACACCAGCGGATACGTTTTCGATCGATATCAGTCTAGTTCCTTGGCAGTGCTTCGTATGATTGTATGGAGAAAAACCCCGACAGCAAGGAGAATCCCTGCGATAATGGTGAAGAACCCGATGAAGAATACCCCACCAGATTCGACTGCGTACAACGTGTATAAGCTCGCTGTACCGAGTAGGAACGTTAGTCCTCCGAAGATCGCAAGGGAGACTAACACAATGCTAAATTGCTCTACAAACGCTTCAACCACGACAACGACGCCGAGTAGTGCCGGAACGACGAGTTCAGGATTGACTGGGATTGATCCGATGGTTGGCCACGTCGAATATGGTTGCGGAAGATAATTGAATGTCATTGCAGCAACGAAAAGAACTGCTCCGGCGAGCAGTAACTTGGAGGCTTGGAGGGTCGTTCGTGTCGAGATATTTGCGGGCACACGAACATGTTGATTTTCGACCAATATATAATTATAGAGGTTTATTAACATATTCAATTCTAATGGCTCTGGTGAGATCCTCAACCGATGATATGTTCTCAGCGTTCTGCTGAATACAGAACGCGAATGTGGTACGAACAGGTGTCGATCTGCGGAAGGGAGTGATCGATCAGTACAGGGGACTCACGTATCGCTCTACTTGTGGAATTACTCACCAGATGTCAAGAATATAGTGCGAAATATAAAAGATGTAGTCAGCACGATGGGTGTGTTTGGTTCACATTGGAATTGCTGAACCAGCCGTTCACTATGCCTACTGAGTACAGGACGCGTTTTTGACCGATTGTGTTAATGCATCGCATGCCATAGACTCAATATGGAGTGTATCCGGTGTGGTGAAAAAGGGGCAAAGCGAACGGAAATAAAATTTCCTTTAGGCGCTGTTGTAGTGACTTATATCTGTTCAAATTGCTCTGAGGAAGAAAACTCATCGTCAAAACGTAACTGAACACACCTCATCCTCCAATCCACA
This sequence comes from Halalkalirubrum salinum, assembly GCF_005543295.1. Taxonomy (GTDB): domain Archaea; phylum Halobacteriota; class Halobacteria; order Halobacteriales; family Haloferacaceae; genus Halalkalirubrum; species Halalkalirubrum salinum. The sequence continues at coordinate 12,215 of NZ_SRSG01000006.1, read as the reverse complement.
ACCTCCAATGATCTAGAAACCCACTCTTGTTCAATCGAGATGGATGATCCGACCGATCCAAGTTAACCGAATCCGCAGTGCCGTGGTACAAAATACGTGCCATGGATATTGAAAAGGCCGATAAATACTACTCTATGTGTTTGGTCAGAGCTTCAAAACTCAATCATCTGCCTTCCAAATATAGTGGTACAGTGTAACCGACTGTTCAGTAAGAAGACGAAATAAACTATAACAACGTTATGCGCGTGACTACGTTATCACATCCCTGTAGACACGAACACAATCAGGAATTCTTTTTGAAAGCGCCCAATAGATAGCATCTAATGGTTGACCTTCCCGGGCCGTTATCCGAGATACAGCTTTCTCGGAGGAACCGTCTCGTTGTGTATTATCTTACCGGGTTGGTTGGCTTGGTCCTAGCTTATACGATTACGTACAACGTTGCCCTAGCACAGTTAGAGGGAGTCAATCAATCTTTTTTTGCGTCATTTGAATTCATCGTCCAGACGATGACCACGACGGGATACGGTCAAGATTCGGGTATCTGGAGCCATCCATTGATGTTCTTGTTCGTCGCTGGAACGCAGATCTCTGGCATTGCACTTGGGTTCTTTACGCTTCGACTCATCATCATCCCGTTATTTACACAGGCTGAGGTCAATCTCGATAACCGGCTCACGCCCAAAGACGACCACGTCATCATCTGTGAATATCGCCGTGATTCAGCAGTCCTCCTCGATGAACTGCGAGAGCTCGGTATCGACTATGTCTTAATTTCGTCGTCCGAAGAGAACGCTAAGGCACTTTCTGATGAGGGCTATTCTGTCATTCATGGTAACCCACAGGATGCGACGGCATTCGAACGAGCCAGCATTGAGACCGCCCGAGTAGTTATTACTGACGCCGGAGATGCTAACGTCAACACTATTCTGACCGTGCGGTCGATCAATCCAGATATCAACATCATCACGCTCACGGACGACAGCGATATGCGAGATGTCTTGTTGGAGACGGGAGCAGATAGCGTGTTGTCACCACACGGTGTGCTCGGCCACCGACTCGCCGAAAAGGCCGTTTCGTCATTCAAATCGGAGCTAACGGACACAATTGATATTGGGGGCGAGCTAGAGGTCACAGAGGTACCGCTCCAACAGGGCAACCGACTTATCGGGACACGAATCCGTAACTCGAAAATTCGGGAGGAAACGGGCGCAAATATTATCGGAGCGTGGATCGAGGGAGAGCTCCAACTCCCGCCAGATCCAGATGCAGTCATCCGCTCGAATACGGTACTGCTTCTTACGGGGGCGCACGATGCTTTAGAGGCGTTTAGCGACTTTACACAACCGGCACGCACCCTCCGCAAACACGAGCGGATCATCATCGCTGGACACGGTGAAGTTGGCCAGGCCGCACAGAATGTTGTGTCCGAAGAAGAGCTTGATGTCGTGACTATCGATATCGAAGACCGGAATGATGTAGATATTGTGGGGGATTCCGGATCGGAAGAAATCTTAGAAGAGGCAGGAATCGAAACAGCAGGGGCTATTATTGTCGGTCTGCCAGATGATTCTATATCACTACTGACAACCGTACTGGCGCGGTCGCTGAATCCCAATATCGAGATATTAGCTCGGGTGAGTGATACCGACGCCACCAGAAAGGCACTGAGTGCCGGAGCGGATTACGTGCTATCTGTTCCACGGGTAAGTGCGCGGATGGTCGCTAGAGAGCTCCGTGGCGAGGATGTCCTTGCACCAGCGAGTCAGATACGGCTGCTCCGCGTCCCCGCAACACCGCTGACAGGGTCAACACTTGCCGAGTCAGAGATCTACGAAAAAACGGGCTGTCGAGTCATTGCTATCGAAGATGACACTGGGCTCACCAGTACAGTCGATCCACAGCGAGAATTCACTGGAAGTGAACGGATCATTCTTGTTGGTACCGATGAAGCGGTCCAGCAGTTCAGAAAACAGTTCGACGTCGCACCGATCGAGTCTGGGAACTGAACACTCGGAGTTCAACGTAATGTCAGTTCAAATGGCCAGGCATCATTGAGATCACTGATTGGCCTACGGATCGACTCAGTAAATTCAAACCGATAACTTACCTACCGAGAAGCCGTTATTGACCGCTATTAATACATAGGGGAATAAACGTAGGACACAAGCCTCCATGTCAGATCCGGACCCGTTACGAGTTGAATACACGACTGTGGATGAATTGACCGACTTTCTGATGTACGCGGTTGAGAGCATTAGCCTCGGCTTCGACCGATGGGAGGGAGAGCACGTCCATGGTCCGGGATTGTATTTTGTTATTGTGACTGGAGTTCATTCTGGCTCATATGCTGATTCATTAGGCGAAAATAAGTGGCCAACCGAAATCTGTCAAATTGTATCAGAAGATCTTGATTCGTTTGTCGAAGCGGCACGTACAGTTGGGCTCACACGCGATGGGGCAGTTGTCGTCAGTACGGATGGCACCATTCAAAGACAGATGGTCCGAGTCAAAAGTCAAAGTGATGTTCAGGAAAACACGGCGCTTGATTATGCCGACTGGATGGGAACAAGGCATCTGAGCGCCATCGAGGTCTCAGCTCGTTCAGAGGTGGTTGCAGCTATCACACTCAGTGAAGAAGACGGGCGGGTGTCTCTTTTCAAAGGTGGCAGTTACGAGGATTACACACGAGACGAATTAGGTGGTGTGTGGCGTCCATCTGATTGAAATAGTGGACTAATGATCAACTCTTAGCGAACGAATCAGGAAATAAGACAGAATTTCCGGTACATGGACTTTTTGGATCGAAATCGAATGCTGCATCAGCATCGGTCCGGCCAATACTCATAATCAAGACGTAGCCGACGGCAAAGGAATAGATTGTCTGAGCGACTGTCTCAGTCAGTGTGGTTCCGGCACCAGATAGTGCCAGCATAACGATACTGAGGGAAAATTCGTAGGATCGTAACCGTTCCGAGGTGCGACATCCTCTGTTATGTATCCCGAACGACAAGTACCGGTTGGTCTACCCTATCCACGACATGACCGGTTATTCGACCAAAGATCCGTTCACGAAGTGACGGTTTAGAATCGCCGACGATCAATACATCGTACTCTTGAGCTTTCGTGACGATTGCGTCTCCCGGTGAGTCCCCGTGATCAACCTGCCACTCAACGCGGTCGGGATCAATGCCGTTTTCAGCCAGCCGATCACGGGCGCCTCTGAGGAGTAACTCACCGCGAGATGCCTCTCCGTCTGACTCGGCGACGTTGTACAGTGTAGCCGTAACATCGCTCTGTCGCAGTAGATCGATAATAAACGAGATGATTTTGTCGAGGTTTTCGTCGCCCCGCATGGGCACGAGCACACGAGTAAGTTCCTCAGCATAATCACCGGGTGTGAGAACCGCATCGATATCGTACTCGGCTGCGACGTGGTCAATCGTCTCGTCTTTGTCATGCGTGAAAACGACGACGGACTCAACCTCGGCGCCTCGGTCGGCGAACTGAGTGACTGCATCCTCGATTGCTGCGGTCGCTTCGTCTTCGTGATTCGACTGGACCTGTTCCGGCGCTGCCTGACTCGGGACCGGATAGTAGCCGAGCACGACGATGTGCAGGGGTGCGAGCGTCTTGACCAGCGCCACCGGCAGACTCTCGGCTTCGGCGGCGTTTAGCGGGATCAACACCGTCGAATCCCCGTCGCATTTGTGTGGGTCACCGTCAGCCATATCTTACCACTGATTCCCGCTCCGCTTAAATAGAAGGGACGTACCGACTTCTCGTTGTGCGCATCCCGAAATATATATGCCGTCAAGCCTTCACTCTTCGTGAGATCAAACAGTGAACAATACCTGTATAGCTCCGCATGACCGGAGCACCTCCCTGCTGGAGAAATAACGTGAGTGAGAGCCAACTCGATCGGACGCTCGGCTTCACCGAGGCGATGACACTGGGCGGGGGGACGATGATCGGCGCAGGGATATTTATCCTGCCGGCAATTGCAGCCGAAAGCGCCGGTCCGGCAAGTTCGATTTCTTTCGGTATTGCGGGCTTCGTCGCGTTGCTCGCCGCGCTTTCGTTGGCGGAACTGGCGACGGGTATGCCAATTTCAGGAGGTAGTTACCACTACGTCAACCGCGGGCTCGGGAGCTTCTTCGGCAGCATCGTCGGGTGGGGGATGTGGACCGGCCTGATGTTCGCAAGCGCCTTTTACATGGTCGGGTTCGGGCAGTATATCGTCGAATCAGTCCCGTTTCTGGATGGGCGGGCGCTTATTGTTTTGATCGGACTCCTCGGTCTCGGTCTCATCGTCGGAGTGAATTACTACGGTACCGAGGAGTCCAGCGGCGCGCAGAATATCATGATCGGCACCGAGTTCGTCATCGTGCTGATCTACACCGGGGTCGGACTCTTTTTCATCGAGACGGCGAACTTGATTGACTTCGCGCCGACCGGCCCCTCGGGGATCGTCGCCACGACAGGGATCGTTTTCGTGACGTTTCTCGGGTTCGAGATTATCGCAACCGTGGCCGGAGAGATCAAAGAGCCGGGCAAGCTCATCCCGCTGACGATGGTGCTCTCGGTCGTCGGGGTGACGATCCTCTACATGATTATCATGATCGTCTCGACCGGTATCATCCCGTATCAGGAGCTCGGTGGGTCGCTGGTCCCCGTCGCCGACGTCGCAGTTGTGTTCGCTGGGTCGATCGGCGTGGTCGCTATCGTCTTCGCAGCGGTCATCGCGGCGATTTCGAGTTCGAACTCCTCCATCCTGGCAGCCTCACGAGTGTTGTTTGCGATGGGCCGGGACAACCTGATGAGCGACTGGCTGAACGAGACCCATGACCGGTTCCACACGCCCCATCGAGCGGTCGTTGCGACCGGGGCAGTGACGGCGGGGTTGATCGGCATTGGGTTGGAGGTTGAGGCTATCGTCGCGCTGCTGGCCGAAGTGGCGAGTTTCAGCTTCCTCGTGACCTACGCGCTCGTCCACGTCGCGCTGATCACGTTCCGACGGGCCGACCCGCCGGAGTACGACCCTGACTTCGAGATACCTGAGATCTTGTACCCGATCGTGCCGGTTCTCGGCGTACTCGCGTCGGCGTTCGTCATCACACAGATGGCACAGATCGTCCAGTTCGTCGGTGTGGGTATTATCGGGCTCGGGGGAGTCTGGTACCTCGTTTACGCCAGAACCAACGCGGTTGAGGAGGGGTTGCTCCGTGACGCGCTTCCCGGGCGGGACCCGACGTACACCGTGCTCGTTCCCATCGTGAATCCGAAGACACAGCAGGGGCTGCTGGAACTTGCCGCGGCTAACGCCTCCGCAAACGCGGGGAACGGATCGGCAGAGATCATCGCGCTCAACGTCCTCCAGGTGGCTGACGACACGCAACAGAACGTCGAGGTTGACCGTCTCGACCATCAGCGTGAATTACTGGAAGCGTCCCGCAGCATCGCGGAAAAAATAGATGTTTCCCTCCAGACTCGTGCCGTCCTCGGCCAGGATGTCAGCAAAACTATCCTTGAGGTGCTCGAATCGGAGGAGGCCGACCACGCTCTACTCGGCTGGCGCGGGTCGTTCGGCCAAGGCGAGTACGCATTTGGACCAAATCTGGACGCTCTTCTCACTGATGCACCAGTGGACGTGACGCTGGCTAAATTCCGAGAACAGCCCATTAACGATGTAGTGGCACTCATCGGCGATGGCCCGAACGCTTCGACCGCGGTACGTCGAGCAGCGGAGTTTGCGACCCTTAGCGGGGAGAACACACGACCGACGCTGATCAACGTTCAGTTGGTCAACGGAGAGAAAAGCAGGGGATCGACAGACCCAAGCAACACCTCTGTAGAGCGAGGCGAAGAGGTTATTGAGGGAGTTGCCCGACAGGCCGGTCTTAACCCTACAGAGTACGACACATCAGTGCTGGTCGGCGAGACAGTCGAATCAGCGGTTACTAGCGCGACTAACCAGCGCGATCTGATCTGTCTCGGACTGTCCGATCGGTCCGACCTACTGCGAGATCGGTCCGGGTCGATCGCGGAACAGATCCACGATCAAACGCTGTGCAACGTTGCGATTGCCAAAAGCGGCCGAAGAAACTCAGAGGACAATCATAATCCCGGCGAGTGAACCGATACGGAGTCAAGTCCCGAGACATTCGGCCTACTCCGCCTAGAGTCCTCAGATTAGCTGAACTAACACCCTACTTTCCAAACAATGGAGGCACCCAGACCAGCGGTACTCATAGTGTAACCAAATCAAATATTCTCTTCTACACATAGGGGTAATCAGTGAGAATTCATCAAGTGTTAACAAGGGACTCGACAGAGATTGACCGGTGTACATCCGGATTTGATCGCAACGAGTGGATACGCACACTCTTAACAGACTGGGAAAGCACCGACCAGTATGAGCAGTGAGTCTACAAACGAGAATATTCTTGCACATGTGCTTCTGCCCGTCGCTAACGAGGATGATGCGTTAGCAACGGCGAGGGCCCTCGAACCCTACGCCCCAGCCCAGGTGACAACCCTCCACGTCGTGGAGAAAGGTGAGGGAGTGCCTGATAAGACGCCAGTCGAGCAATCCGAAAAAATGGCTGAGGAATCATACGCTGCCATCCGTTCGGTGTTCCCCGATGCCGACGATCAGACCGCCTACGGCCGAGACATAGCAGGGAAAATCTTTGAGGCAGCTGACGAGGTCAATGCAAGTGCCATCGTCTATCGATCACGCGGCGGGAACCGTCTCATGCAGTTTCTCTCCGGTGATATCTCAGTGAAGCTGGTGACCAAGGCTGACCGTCCCGTTATTGCGCTCCCCCATGAGGAGGAAACATGAGCGAGGAAGACCTTGCCAAAGACCTCGGGCCACTGGCAGCTCTGACCATCGGTGTCGGAACCATGATCGGTGCCGGTATCTTCGTTCTGCCGGGTGAAGCAATCCTCAAAGCCGGCTCGATGGCATCGGTCGCATTTGTCCTCGGCGGCGTCATCGCCATGTTCACTGCGCTGTCGGCCAGCGAACTCGGAACAGCAATGCCTCGGTCGGGTGGGGCCTACTATTATGTTAATCACGCTCTCGGTCCCCTGTTCGGCTCAGTTGCAGGGTGGGCCAACTGGCTTGGATTAGCTTTTGCCAGTGCGTTCTATATGGTTGGATTCGGTCGCTATATTGCCCGTATATTTGGATTGAGTGGGAGTGTGGGTATCGCCCCGGTGTCGATAACCATCGTGAAACTCATTGCACTCGTCGGGGGAGCTTTCTTCGTCCTTATTAATTACGTAGGCGCAAAAGAGACTGGCCGGCTCCAGAACATCATCGTCGTTCTGCTGGTCGCTATTCTTGCCGTGTTTACCTTCCTCGGAACGCTTCGTGCTGAGCCGGCGAACCTCCCTGAGGCCCGCGGTGTGATTACGACGCTGGAGACTACCGGGCTTATTTTCGTCTCCTATCTTGGCTTCGTCCAGATTACGAGTGTGGCCGAGGAAATCAAAGACCCTGGCAAGAATCTCCCGCGAGCTGTCATTGGTAGCGTCGTTATCGTGACCCTCATTTATGCACTTGTGTTAGTGATCATGAGTGCGGCCGTCCCCCAAGGCTTCATCGCAGATATTATCACTTCTGATGCTGAAAATCCTATCGCCGTCGTCGAAGTCGGACAGTATATTCAGGGGGCAGCAATGGGTGGTGCCCTCTTATTCGGCGGCTTACTTGCTACCGCCTCCAGTGCAAACGCCTCTATCCTCGCGTCCTCACGTATCAATTTCGCTATGGGTCGTGATAAAATTATCACCCCCGCACTAAACAAGGTACACTCTCGCTTTGGGACGCCTTACAGAGCTATTGCCATCACCGGTGGGCTCATTCTTTTCTTTATTATCATTGGAGATCTGACGTTGCTATCGGGTGCTGCATCTGGTCTGCACCTCATCATTTACGGGTTACTCAACGTTGCACTGATCGTGATGCGATACGTGAATCCTGCTGAGTACACACCTGAATTTATAGTGCCGCTGTACCCCATAATCCCAATTCTTGGTGTTGTCCTCTCTTTTGCCCTATTGGTGTTCGTCGCCGGGGACGCCCTATTACTCTCCTTTGGCATAGCCGCAGCAGCAGTCGTGTGGTACGGGTTATACGCCCGCTCTCGAACTGAGAAACAGGGGATTCTGTCGAAACATATCATCTCACGCTCTGAAGAGATGCCCGACCCGGCCGTTAGTGCTGCTACTGGTGTTCAGCCTGACGGCGGACAGTTCCGAGTGATGGTGCCGCTAGCTAATCCTGCACACGAACAGGAACTCATCACACTTGCCAGTGCAATCGCCAAACAGCACGGCGGAACCGTGGTTGCAACTCACATTATCACGGTGCCCGACCAAACGGCACTCTCAGCTGTCTCCAACCAGTCAGAGGGTATGGACAAGAGCTCAAAACACCTACTCGACAACGCCCGTGAGGACGCTGAAACGTTCGGTGTTAATGTCGAGACACATACAATCCTTTCGCACAAATCTTACGAAGCCATCTTCGATGCAGCCCGTACACATACTGCCGATCTCGTCGTGATGGGATGGGGCCCAGACTCGCTCAGTTCAACAGGACGGGCCGAATCGGTCATGGACGAACTCACCGAAGCTGTTCCTTGTGACTTCCTAGTCCTCCGTGAACGTGGATTTGATCCCTCACGCATCCTGCTCCCAACCGCTGGTGGCCCGGATTCTGAACTGGCAGCCAATATTGCAAAACTGCTCCAGTCAGAATACGACTCGGAAGTAACATTGCTCAACGTCGATGACGACCGCCAGGCAGGCGAGCAGTTCCTTCAAGATTGGGCGACCGACCAAGGGTTAGAGGATGCCAAACTCCTCGTGAAGTCCGGCGATGTCGAGACAGCGATCCAGAACGCTGCCGACAACGCCACACTTCTGCTCATTGGTGCGACCGAGGAAGGGCTACTTCGTCGGCTTGTTTCAAAATCTCTCGTGCTAGATGTCGTCGATGACGTGGAGTGTTCGGTTCTGTTGGCGGAGAAATACCGTAACCGTGGACTAATCGACCGGCTGTTCTGAGATCAGACATTAGATATTCATAATGGCGACGCCGATTCATTGTGGATTGTAATAGGATTTGGAACTCACGGTCATTTGGCTCTGTTGAAATCCTCAATAGGTGATATATTTTGGCTTGGTGTGGTCAGTACAGAGGAAGATAGATTTCTAATTATTTTACATGTGCCTCTGATCCAATATTCAAAAAAGGCCTCTCGTAACGTATTACGAGAAACGGTCTACCGGAAGTTTGGAAAGGTCCCAGTACATTTCGTCGTTCGATCTGGATACGTTCTTGAAGAAGCAATTATTGATGAAGCTGCTCGACAGCAGGTTGATCGAATCGTAATCGGCTCGAAGAGTCGTACATTACGAGGAAAGATCGCTTTGCTACTGGGTCTATGGACGGAATTAAAGACTGTCCTCGAACAAGAACTCGATATAGAAATTGAAACCATCGGGTAAACACTCACCACGACGATCGTACTGAGAATTATTCATGGAGGGTTCTGATCGTGAGTAGCGGTTTCCTCGTTTTCTCAGCGAGTTTTGCTTGGACAGACCCGAAGACTCGTTCTCGTAGTCGTGGCTTCGATTCGCTTAAAACCACGAAATCATAGTCTGGCACTTGTGATAGAATAGCTTCAAGCCGCTCACGGTCCGTTGATTGTTCCCACGTGATCCGATCATCGTCAATCCCGAGTTCTGCGAGTTGAGTTTTCATCCCTCGAAGCATATACTCTGTTGCGTCGTACAAGTGTTCGTCCTGATTCGTAACGGCGTGAAAGAGAAAAAGTTCTACTTCGGTTTCAGCGAACAGCGACCCGAGAGTGGTGACGATTAGACCAAGATCAGCATCTGGTGTCACGAGGACAATTCCATGAGTCGTTCCCGAGGGTGGCGATTCTGTTCCCGGAATCAGCACTGATTGGCAATTATATTTGTTTGTGACTTGATCGATGAGCTGGCTTCGGTCGTTGGTAAATACCAACTCTGTCTGTACGTCAGTTCCTTGTTCTGTGAATCGATCCACAACCGTTTGTAATCGCTGTTGAGCTTCCGTTTCGAAGTAATCGCGGGCTTGGTCGGCTCCCGTTTGGTCCGGAATCGGCCAGTAGCCGAGAAGAACAGCATTCGCCAGCGGTAACGTCTCGATGAGTGTCCCACCAAGAGAAATCGGCTCAGACACATCAATGGGAATGAGCACCCGGCTAAGAGCGGTTGTCATGGGATAGGTTTGGGACCCTGATTACAAATATCAAGGGGCAGAAACCTCGACAGATTCGTGTTAAAAGATATGCGATGCTCTCTTGCACGGAGCTTAGAACATCTATTAGGATTGATGCGATCAGTACGCAGGCTCGTTCTATCGGCTAATTCGGAATTAAATTAGAAAAATAACGCAGTCCCTGTGCTGACTACACCCTCTGTATTCAGCAACCTGCACCTATCAACCTCTGAGCATTTCAACAGTGCCAATCTACCCGATTTCAGTCACTAGAGGGAATCTAGCGACGGGCAGGTTATGCGCTATGGAGCACCGGTTTCCTTCTTTGGGAGATTGTGCCGCTCTGAGACGTAATAGAGAATCACAATGAATCCTGCAGCAGGTACTATTACCCCCAACCAGTACTTCTCCGGGGTCTTCAGATTAAGCCGCTTTGCGTCAAAATACATTAAAATCCCGATCGGAATCTGAATAGCGATCGCCCCAACAAGGACTACATAAGCCGGCTCAATCATTGGTATTCATTTGTGACTGGATCTGATAAAAGTCATCGTGCGAGAGTGTATCTACGTAATTCACCCTTGTTTTATTTCTTGAAAACCCCCGCGAATCGTTCTACGGCGGCGAAATCACCACTGCCAGAGTGTCACGCAAGAATTATAATTGGCTGCTAGCAAGCATCCATATGACCCTCCCTCAGTCTCTCGTGTCCATGATTGCCCTGCTGGCGCTTGGTCCCGCTACTGTTGGTGCGCAGACCGCCACCGAAACGCCGATCGCCAATTCGGGACTTGCTGAAATCGCACTCCTCGGACTGCTCATTTACGTGGTCTACGTCATTTTTTCTATTGCTATTGGCGCCCTCGTTTTGCTCGTCTCGGAGTTCGTCTTTTCTGGGTCGTACGTCCGAGCGATCGAGAAGCAGGCGTATGCCCAGCCCGTTCGGTCTGGGGCACTCGGGCTCGGCGTGTTCGTCGGTGGAGTCGTCGGATTCATCCTGCTCCTGTTCGTTCTGCTCTTTCTCATGGAGTTTGGCGTCGCAGAATTCCTGTGGATCGTCGGTGTGATTCCCTTCTTCGGCGGAGCTCTGTTTATGTACGTTGCGTCTACTCTCGGAACGATTGTACTCGGGTCGTATGTGCTTCGGCGAGTCGGTGAGGGTGAGGCGAATCTCTGGCTTGCGCTCGTGGTGGGTGCGTTCGTCGTCAATATCCCTGGACTCAATTTCGTCCTTGGGTTTCTCGTGCTCTTTCTCGGCATGGGAGCGATGGTTGGACAGTGGTGGGGAAATCGACAGGATACAAACTCGGGGCCGAACCAACAGCAGCCAGTCGATGGGTGACTCTCGCAGGCTCTCCTGGCACGCCCAGAACGCAATCAACCAACCGATCCAAGGCTGGTGTTTGAGCCCTCCACCGAACACGATCGTGCTGTGCGGCCAGCACTGCTGAATTATTCACTCCCGCTGAACAGCTGGTTGAATTACGCTGTCGAGACACTAAGGGCTCGCCAGGACCAATGTGTGGTTTGTTCTGTGTGCGCTTAACCATCAGAATATTTAGCAAAAAAGAAAAGAATAATAACCATGCGGTATATTACCACGGTGGGGATTGGGCCCCAGTTCCCCCATATCGGTCATCTCGGAGGGAGGCGCATAGTGGCTTGGGAAGTCAAAACCGCCGTGTGTTACCGGCGGTTTTTTTGGCCTATTGAGGATGGGGCACAACGGCGAGAAGGCAATATGTTGAGCCTAGGGATCAGACGGTTCAGTAGGGAGGCACAGAATGAACACACCGGGTCTGTTGAATTCTTTTAATTCTGATAAAAGCGTGTGCTGACTCGATGGAAATTCTGCTATCCCATCGGAGCGTGAATCAACTATGGGACGCAAGAGACCGAGCTGTATTCCGTGCATCAAAGCACGTGG
>NZ_SRSG01000050.1:866-7761 GCF_005543295.1 Halalkalirubrum salinum | reverse complement strand
CTGAGAGGCGTCGCTCTCAGGCGGCTCTGTTTTGTGACCATCACATGATATATTGGGTCGAGACACCCGCAAATTTAGCAACTCCTATCAGATAATCTGTGATAAGAACGTACAGTCCACCGGTGAGGAGACTAATTCAGTCAAGCCCATGCCGCCGGTCGAACTAATTTTGAGCGTGCAATAGGGTATATAAGATTATACAGAAGTGAAGTAAGAAAGCTACCGGAAACTAGCGCAATTATGAATATACCAGATTGGGTTGATGCTCGTGAATACCAGCAGCAAGCGGTTTCTAATTGGATGACTGCTGGTGGCATAGGCGTACTGCAGATGGCGACTGGGACCGGAAAGACTGTGACGGCGCTTCTGACTGCATCACAAGTCTCTCAGAAAGTAGATGGAGAAATGGCCCTGATCATTGCGGTCCCATATCAGCATCTAGTTGACCAGTGGGCTGAGGATGTCCGAGATTTTGGTCAAAATCCGATTCTTGTATATGAAAGTCGTCAAAACTGGCAAGCACGTCTAGAAAGTGAACTTGCCGAGTTTGATCTTGGCGTTCGCAACGAATTAGTAGCTATCACAACTCACGCAACGTTCGCCTCAGAAAATTTTCAGCGAGTCCTCTCACGGATCAGCCGAGATCAATTTATGCTCATTGCTGATGAGGTACATCACCTTGGTGCACCACATCTCAAGGCAGCTTTACCTGATGCAATTCCGTTGCGACTGGGTCTCTCAGCTACACCTGAACGATTTTATGATGACGAAGGAACCGAAGAACTATTCGAATACTTCGGCGGGATAGTTTACCAATACGGACTTGGCGAGGCAATTCGAAATGGAGCTCTTTGTGAGTACTATTACATACCTCATGTAATAGAACTGACCGAAGATGAATCTGATGAGTATCTCAAACTCTCCAAAAAAATTGCTCGATTGATCAGTCGAACGGGTGAGGATCTTGGTGATGCGGATCTCCAAGACAACAAAGATCTTCAGTTTCTGTTATTTAGACGGGCACGATTAGTTGGGACTGCAAAAAGAAAATTAGATCGGCTTGTTAAACTCATTGAACAGGAAGAAGAGGTCAAACATACCTTAGTCTATTGCGGTGATGGTACAGTTGAGGGAAAAGTTGCAAGTCGAACACGTAGGCATGTTGATGCTGCAACAACGACGCTTCGTACTGACCTCGGGCTTCGTGCTCGACGGTTTACTGCTGATGAATCGAGAGCAGAGCGGCAGAGTCTTTTACAACGGTTTAGCGACGGTGAAATCGATGCACTCGTCGCAATCCGGTGTCTCGATGAGGGAGTCGATGTTCCGGCAACGCGCACTGCGTATATGCTAGCGAGTTCTTCTAATCCACGACAGTTTGTACAGCGCCGAGGGCGTATTCTCCGGAATCATCCCGGAAAAAATCACGCGATTATCCACGATTTTGTTGTGGCACCACCGATGGAAGTCCGATCGAACCCAACTAGTGATAAGACCCTATTCACAACAGAGCGAAATCTTGTCAAACGAGAACTAGAACGGGTAAACCTGTTTGCTGAATCAGCGCGTAATCATCCAGACTCGGATATCCCCGGGATCCCAACTGATGCTGGAGCTATTGGAGAGTTAAAACGAGGTTTTAATCTCCAACAAATGTAATACAATATACATATGATACTTAACTGGTCACATAATGAGAAATGTAAGATATCTATTTGAGGGATACGCATATTAATATGGAGCTAAGTAGCATAGATAACCAATGGGAAAACAAAAAAACGTTGAGGACATTGACTCTGAGACACTAGCTCGCATACGGAATAGAACCTTACAGGCAGAAAAGAAGCAGCTTCATATGCGAAAACCACATAATATCATCCCTGAAATTCAGAAAATTATTGAAGAGGAGATTCAAGAATAGCTATGCGACTTCTTCGTTTACATCTACTAAATTTCAGGCAATTCCGCTCTGGTAGCATAACTTTCGCACAAGGCGATGATAAGAACGTTACTGTCATTCATGGTCAAAATGGTTCTGGCAAAACAACATTAAAAAACGCACTGACATGGGTACTGTATAGTGATGTAGATTTCAATCTTCGTCCAAATAAACTCGCTAGTCAGGGAGCGATGGCCGAAGCAAGCTCAAATGATACTATCAGAGTTGAAGTATCCCTTGAATTTGAGGATGGAGACATTGAGTATGAGCTAACCCGGTGGGTTGAGTACCAAAAGCAGTCAGATGACGATTTCGAAGGACAGGTTATTGATGACGGTCTCTCACTAAGCTACACAGAACCCGACGGAACCCGTGGGACTAGAAAAAATCCACAAGACGCAATTGAACAGATACTTCCTAAACGATTGAATAATCTCTTCTTTTTTGATGGCGAATACATTACACGGCTTTCTGAGACACAAAGTCAAGGGGAGATTCGTGAAGCGATTCAGAATATTATGGGGTTGAAAATTATTGAACGGTCGATATCACATCTTGAAGATGTTGAAGCTCGTTTTGAGACAAAGTTAGAACAGTATGCTGATACTGAGTTGAAATCACTCATGGAACGACGGTCCAAAATGAAAAATAAAAAGCAAGATCACGAGCAGGCACTTGATTCTGCGAAGGAAACACGAGATATACTCAAATCAGAAATCGAGGAAATTAAATTAAAACTTGAGAATATGGATGACTCTTCTGACTTAGAAAGGGAACGAGGGGAACTTGAGAATGACCTCGAACGTGTTGAAGAAAAGATCAGCAAGTTTAATCAGGATATTGAGGACACAATTAGCACAAAGGGACATCTTCCATTTGCCATGCCTGCTGTTGAGGAAACAGCAAAAGATCTAGATCAACTCCGTGATAAAGGCGCAATTCCGTCAGAGGTGTCAAATCAATTTATTGATCGTCTTTTGAAAGAAAAGGAATGCATCTGCGGCCGTACACTCAACCCAGGAAGTGATGCACATAGTAAAGTTAAATCGTATAAATCTGACAGGGTAACAGAAGGTTTTGACCAAGCTGCAATACGGATTATATCCCATCTAACCCAACTAGATTCGGAGCGTGATGAGTATTTCAATACGGTCACTCAACTATTCAATGATCGCGCTGAATTACGGGACCGAGAGCAAGAACTTGCTGAGAAGATTAGTGAAATCAGTTCACGAATCGAAGAGATTGATGCTGTAGATCCTGAGACAGGTGAGACTCCAGGTGAATTAGAGGTGGCTCGTGATAAAAAATCAGATGAGCTTGAGGAGACAAAAGAGGACATCGTCCGCCACGAGATACAGATCGAGGAGCTTGAGAAAGAGCTCAAAAGAGTTAATAAAGATATTGACGAGGCTCGTCAAGAACAGCAAGAGGCTGAGATTGCCCGTAAGCGCATGCGAGCTGCAGAATCTGTTCGTCGGCAGTTGGAAGGATCATTTGATAATCTTCAGTCACGAATCCGTAATTGGTCAAATTCGCTTGTTGCAGAAACTTTCGACGAGATCGCAACAAAAGAGTATAATGCTGAGATCACTGATAAATTTGAGCTCCGTATTAGAGACAAGCTTGAAAACGAATATCTAGAGGTAGAGAAATCTAGGGGAGAGCGTCAAATTGCAAGTTTGACCTTCATTGGGAGTCTCGTTCAGATTGCAAAAGAGCGATATGAGTCAGATAGCGATAGTGAATACTTTACCGGTGGGATATATCCTATTGTGATGGATTCTCCGTTCGGAGCACTTGATGATGAACATCGACGTCAAGTAAGTCGTGTTATTCCTCGAATGGCTGAGCAAGCGGTAGTCTTTGTGACAGACTCACAGTGGCGAGGCCCTGTTGCAAACGAACTCTCGGAAATTGCTGGGCGTCAGTATCAATTATCCTTTCAACCAGGGGATGAATCTGGAAGTTATCCACAAACAATAATCCAAGAAGAAAATACAACAGGGGGTATATAATAATGTCCAATTCCACGATCCGTCAAAACTACTACAGGCATCCGGTCTATGACAAAATGGTTGATGAATGGGGTTTGTTCAATACGTACGTTGATTTCTTTGTTTTTGCTGCAAGTGTAGGTTACGCGATGACAGACATGACTACAGTTGAGGGTTACGAGAATTCTGAATACGCAGGCGAAGGTGAGACTCAGGGGGAAATGCTCTGGATGCATTTATCCAATAAGCAAACTTATCGGGCAGTTGCAGCATCTATCGCCTACCAGCATACCGGTGATGCAGAAGCGTTAGTTGATCCGGAGATTCAACTCGAAATACTTGCCCGATATGCTAAGGCAGGTGTAGAGCAGTTGGAACGTGAATTTGGCAACGCACCCGGTAATCCTCGTGATGGGCTTATTTCTTTTATTGAGAACGAGCATCCAAGAAGTAATAATCAGAGAGATGATATTTTGAATGAAATAGTTGAGAGCTTTGATCAGAAGATGATAGGTGAGTGATGCGGACCATAGTTTATCGACTCGTCAAAGCCTGTATAAATTAAGATATATTGACCAGTCGATGGGATGCTTAACGTTTGAGATAGCGTTCCGCTCACTCTTTAAATCATAGCCGAGTATTCTCAAACTAGTCATGAGATGGTTCTTGAACGACCCGCGAGTAGCAGCGCAGATATTCAGCTCAGTCGGCTCACCAACAATGACACCGTCAGCTGCTAGCGCTTTAGCTCTGATTCACGGTAGAGTCACTGACAGAGGACTTACAGAAGTCGCACATATTATCACAGACAACGAGTACGGATAGAGGCGCAGGATACTGTTAGTTCTCTGATTTGCCTTAGCAACGCCGGCGTAGCGCAGCGTGCTCCCTGCAGTTACGTAATGTTAAAACACACAAGAGGTTTATAAATAAGTTGCCCATTTTAAGACAACTTGCTCTCTGAACCAATACTCACTGTTCACTTACATTTAAGCACGCACCTAAGCGGGAAGTCGATACAATGAGAGTTAGCCGACGAACTCGATTGGATCCAAGACGTACCTCCCGTGTAGTATCGAAGCTCGCAGATCAAGGACTCGTTGTGAGAGAACGAGATGGTGGTCGATACGGTTATATCATTGTCGCACGCTGAGCCGACCCAGCGGTTTATTGACCTCACACGCGAATACCCGCACATCGACTTCCCCGGCCTGCTTGCTGGATCCACGATCCCGCTCCTGTATTATTTGACTACCACACGAACCGCAGCAGGTGCGTCATCTCCATCGACAGGAAGCAAGTGAACACGCTGCTGGCGTTCGGCTTATATGGGTTGACATGGTCGAGTACCTGTTCAGCTGTTAGAGTGAGGCAACTGCATCACAGTTCCATTAGACCGGCCCGAACGCTCTTGAGCAGTACGGAATCCCGTTTAACGCAAGAGAGTCAGTACTATCTCCGGTCCAAAAAACAGGTAGAGATCGCCTCTGAAGACATAGTGTGTCACTTGCTGCTTATCAATGACGGGGGTCGGTACCGATCATACTGTCTGTTACTGATCATTGACTGTGAGTTGGAGCCAGATACGCTCACGCGGACTGCCGGTCGGTATGATCGGGAAGTTGGGTCGATCTCAACGACATTATTCAACAGCTCTGTGCCCACCTCGACTCCGAAGGTACGGAGTACGGAGAGAACCTGTCAGAATGGGACCCGTTCAAGTTGACGGCTGTTAATTACTCGCTCACAGGATTCAAGCATGCCTGAATTCTGACTTTCAGCTGTACAGACTTACATAAACCCCACAGCACACAACTATCAATGACTGAAACACTCGCCGACAAGTACTCTCAGGGTACCTCGTATATCCAGCAAGCCGTCGTTGAGCACGGCGAAGACTAGGTGTTAGAGCATTATTATTAGAAACTTTACCCGCTCAGTCAGGTGATGCCAATGCCCGAAAAAAAGGAGCTCCCGTTTTATGATCCGGACGAGAACGACACGATGAGCAAAGCGGAACGAGTAGGGATGTACCAAGCGTGGGCGAAGTATGGAGAGAATCTACGGAATGGGGCATAAAATACCGAATGAATACGACTGGCGGCCAGCGTCCGCCACCGTCTAAAACCCGATTTGTGAAATGAGTACTCTTAGTATTATTGATGCGGCACACCTCGTTCCGATACTAAGCGAGTGTCATGTCCACTCATCGAGATTCTTTTGCTCAGCATCCCCCGTTGAAAGTGTATTCTGTAGGTCGGAAGCAGTAGTTATACTCTTTGTAGCGTCTGCTTCTCGGATCTTAGCCAATCCTTCGTTCGGGGCAATATCGAAATCTGTTGGGGGAACGAATATAGGGCGATCGTGTTCGAGTGCTATTTTGTATTGAGCCATGGTTCCCCCATTTCCATCGGTGGCAACGAAAATCATCCCGTCACTCAGTGCCGCGATGAGTTCATTTCGGTCAAGGAACGCATGACGGGCGGGGTCAGCGTCGGGTGGGCGCATTGAGAGGATGAGACCGCTTGTATCGATGATTTGGTCAAATAAGGATTGATTCTCTGGCGGGTATGCGACGTTGACGCCCGTTCCGAGAACGGCGATGGTTGAACCGTCAGTACCTAACGCACCTCGGTGAGCGGCGGTATCCGCTCCACGGGCCCCACCACTAACGAGTGTGTACCCATTTTCTCCGAGTTCTGCCGAGAGCGACTCGATCCATTGTTGCCCGGTTTCGTTCGTTTCACGCGATCCTGAGACACCGATTGCGTCTTCGGTCAGGAGTCCGACGTTTCCTTTTGCGTATAAGAGAACCGGTGCTGGGCCGACACGGACTGCTTCCGGATACCGAGCTTCCGTGATACCAAGAATTGTAATTCCATTCGATTCGTAGGCACCGAAACGGTCAATATAGCCTTCGACCTCGTCTTTGAGCGACCGGATGTCTGAAAGTGTGGTC
>NZ_SRSG01000050.1:0-687 GCF_005543295.1 Halalkalirubrum salinum | reverse complement strand
CACGTGCATCCCCAATCCCAGAGATGTCGGTGAGGGCAGCCAGTAGCGCTTTATTTTTGAGCTTCATTGGTCTACTCCTGCGATGATTTCTGATGCTGAGGCCTCTGGGTCAGTGATCTCTTTCACGTCGGTCTGTGGTCCGCCAGGGGTAAGGCCGAGAGCGATACAGACGACGCGGTCAGCACCGGCCTTGCGGAGAAGATGAGCCCCCGCAAGGAGTGAGCTACCAGTCGTGCAGATGTCGTCGAGCAAAATGACGGTATCATCGTGGAGTTTTGCTCGTGTACGGAGCGATTCAGAGGGATGGAAAGCGACTTGTCGGCGTTCTTCCTCCGATTTCTCGCGTTGACGTTCGACAGTTTCAGTTCGTTCAAGAAGCGGCGTATAGATGATTTCGGTTTTAAGCACGGCGTCCTGTGCTAGTTCTACTAATTGTGAACTATGTGACTGGGCTTCGTGACCCGGATAGACTGTAATGTAGTCGTAATCCCAGGTATCAAGAAGGAATCGTCGGTGGATGAGGTCCTGTAGCCGTGGTCGGAAAGTGTCTATCGGGGTATCTTCTCCGTGTTTTGCGAGTGCCTGAAGAGCATCGAAACTCAGTGAACTCGGGCGATACCAGTCCAACGCAAAAACGTTCAATACTTGGTTTGCAGGAGTGGCTGCTGGGGGCGTTACTCGTTTAAA
>NZ_SRSG01000049.1 GCF_005543295.1 Halalkalirubrum salinum | reverse complement strand
CGCTATAGTTCGGTCAAGTTCTTCTACAGCCAGTACCCCTCAGTAAAATTTCACAAATAGGGTCTCCAGATTCACACTTCGCTTGGAAGTACGCTCAGCATCGTGGTTCTCGATCGACCACTCGCGGTTCATTGCCCGGGCGTAGTTGCCGTACTCGAATTCTGCAAGCCCAGGTGCCGCACCGTACTGCACCTCAAGGGTGGTCTCTCCGGTCGCTTCTGCGCCCTCGATTGAGCCCAGACCGAACGTGCCGATCGGACTTTGCACCCCAAGATCGGGATCAACGGAGCGGTTTATTGTCCATGCGACGTCCTCAGCAGTGAGCTGGTCGCCATTGTGGAACACAACATCGTCTCGAAGCTGCAATTCGGTCGCGCCGTCTCCGAGGATCTCTGTCTCCTCGACGACACGCGGGAAGATTCCCTCACCGGGTTCGAAATCGAACAACGGCTCGTAGATGTGATCAAGAACGTTGAAGTAGTCTCCGGTGATGTGATCGAGCGGATCAATCGTATCGGGGAACTGCGAAAGCGTAAGCGTGATCTCGTCGAGATCATCGGTCCCGCCGTTTCCGTTACCACCGTTGCCGTTCCCACCATTGCCGTTACCACCGTTGCCGTTCCCGCCATCCCCGGCGCAGCCGGCGATCGCAATCATTCCAGCCGTCGTTGCCGTGCTGCCAGTGTATTTGAGGAGGCGCCGTCTGCTGAATCTGCTTGAGCGTCTATCGCGCATACCACGAATCACGGAGGTGTATTATATATATCTACTGATTGATTCGACAATATTGCAGTCATATACCGCAATCGTCAATGAGTTCTTCGAATATTGGGGAGTTTTTTGTAATCTATGTAAGAATAGTTGAAATTGAGTGTCGAATTTATTCTGCTTGCGCGTCGACAACGGCCACGCCGGCGAGGTTGACAATGTCTTTGACCTCGTCGCCGCGCTGGAGGACGTGGACCGGCTTGTTCATCCCGACGAGCATCGGCCCGATCGCTTCTGCGCCACCGAGGCGCTGTAACAGCTTGTAGCCGATGTTACCGGACTCAAGATTCGGGAAGACAAGCACGTTCGCGGGCTCGGAGAGCTCCGAGAAGTCGTAGGTTCCGGTCAAGATCTCCTCGACAACGGCGGTGTCGGCCTGCATTTCTCCGTCGACGGGGAAGTCAACAGTTGGGTCGTCGTGGAGCATCGCAACCGCATCCCGGGGCTTTGCGGTCCCGGCGTTCAGGACGCTGCCGAAGTTCGAGTACGACAGCATCGCCGCCCGCGGTTCAACGTTGAAGCGGCGGGCCAGATCGGCGGTGTGTTTTGTGATCTCCGCAAGCATCTCCGCATCGGGATTTTGATTGACCGTCGCGTCCGCACAGAAGATCACGCGGTTGTCGATCGTCAACATGTACACGCCAGCGGCGTAGTTCGCGTCTTCGGCGGTGCCGATGACCTGCAGTGGCGGACGCAGCGCCGACGGGTAGTGGTGGGTCAACCCCGTCAGCATGGCATCGGCGTCGCCGACTTCGACCATGACGCTGCCGAGGTAGTTCGTGTCGTTTTCGACCAGTTCGGCCGACTCGCTGCGGGTGATCCCCTTTCGTTTTCTGATCTCGTAGAGCCGATCGGCGTAGTGGGTGAGGTCAACCCGATCGGGATCGACAATTTCGGGCTCGAATGAGAGCCCCAGATTCCTTGCGGTCGCGTCAATTTCCTCGGCATCGCCCAAGAGGATTGGATCGGCGATCGCTTGCTCTTGGAGCTGGTAGGCCGCACGAATCATCTTCTCGTCGGTCCCCTCTGCGAGGGCGATCCGTTTTGGATCGCTCTTTGCTTTGTTCAACACGACGCGCATCAACTCGCGAGACTTCCCGAGGCGGGCCTCAAGACGCTCTGCGTACGCCTCACGGTCGATATCCTTGCGGGCGACACCGCTGTCGCAGGCTGCCTCCGCGACCGCAGGGGCGACCTCGAACAGCACCCGCGGATCGAGCGGCTTCGGGATCACGTAGTCGGGGCCGTACTGCAACGGCTGATCGCCGTAGGCTTTGACCACCGCATCGGGAACGTCCTTGCGCGCCAGTTTAGCGAGCGCCTCGGCGGCAGCACGTTTCATTTCCTCGTTGATGTCGCGGGCTCGCACATCGAGTGCGCCCCGGAAGATGAACGGGAATCCGAGGACGTTGTTGACCATGTTCGGGTAGTCCGATCGGCCGGTCGCCATGATCACGTCGTCCTCGCGGGCGGCTTTCGCGTCCTCGTAGGTGATCTCAGGATCAGGGTTCGCCATCGCAAAGATGATCGGATTGTCGTTCATTGAGCGGACCATCTCCTGGGAGACGATGCCACCAACCGACAGCCCAACGAACACGTCCGCGCCAGCCATCGCGTCTGCGAGGTCACCGTCGGGACAGTCCTGCGCGAACTCGCGTTTGTACTCGTTTACCTCCTCGGCCCGATCGGTCGTGATGATCCCCGAGGAGTCGCACATCGTGATATTCTCGGGCTTTGCACCGAGTGAGACATAAAATCGGGCGGTCGCGATCGCACTCGCACCGGCCCCAGAGAAGACGATTTCGAGCTCAGAGAGGTCCTTGTCGGTCAGATCGACCGCGTTGATGAGCGCCGCCCCGGAGATGATCGCGGTGCCGTGCTGGTCGTCGTGAAACACCGGAATCTCCATCTCCTCGCGGAGCCGCGATTCGATCTCGAAACACTCGGGCGCTTTGATATCTTCGAGGTTGATTCCACCGAAGGTCGGTTCCATCGCCCGAATCGAAGCGACGAGTTCGTCGACCGTCTCGAGATCTAATTCGATGTCGAAGACATCGATGTCCGCAAACCGCTTAAACAGGACGCCTTTGCCCTCCATGACGGGTTTCGACGCCTGCGCACCGATATTTCCCAGCCCGAGAACGGCAGAGCCGTTCGAAACAACCCCAACGAGGTTGCCCTTTGCGGTGTAGTTGTACGCCTGTTCCTCGTCGTCGGCGATGTCGAGACACGGCGCAGCGACCCCTGGTGAGTACGCTAGGCTCAGGTCCCGTTGGGTGTTTGTCGGTTTTGTCGTTGCAATCTCGATCTTGCCCGGCGGATCCTCGCGGTGATACTCCCGGGCGTCGTCATCCAGCCCCATAGCCCTGTGCTTCGGGGGCACCGGCAAAAAGCTATCTTATCTGTCGTTATTGTCTTTCGACGATCGACGACAGCAGATCGTACTCCGGAGCCAACGATCGCAGGACCGAAAGTTCGTACGTCGTGACATACGTCACCACGAGTATTCGGATCGGCACCACAATCGCAATGAACGCGAGCACACCCAAAAGCCCGATCGTGCCAAGCCCAGCGAGGATTGCGGTCGAGGCGATGGCGGCGTCAATGCCGCCAGCGAGCCCGAACACCACGACGAGCGCGAGTAGCCCGGCGATCGCGGCGATGACGCCGAAGAGGACGAACAGCACGATCGATTGTGCCAACCCGATCCCCAACAATAACAGAAAGTGAACGGCGATGTACACGCCGAACTGTTTCCACTCGTCTCGGAGGGCCGGTGCGATCGATCGCCAGCCTGCGAGGACGCCATCGTTCGAGCGGATCATAACGGGAACGACGAATTCGTCTGTGAACCGGAGGATAAACACGACAACAAGTCCACCAACAACAGCGTAGAGCCCGAGGACGATCGCGCCGATCGGGGCGAGCACTCCAAGCGAGCCGGGATCGATCGCGTTGTAATAGAACGCTAGCGCAACGGCGACGAACGGGAGTGCGAAGAGCCCTGAGACGAGGAGTTTGAAGCCGACGAGTCGAGTCGCCTGTCCGAGACGACGTTTTGCCGGCGCGAGCAGCGTGACATCGTTACGGTCGATCGACTCATAGAAGACGAATCGGGCAGTCTCGGAGACGATTGTCCATACGAGGCCGACGGCGAGAACGGCCGCAACGATGAGACCGATCGTCGTCGGATCCGTCGGGATCGCCGCGGAAATATCGCGCAGGGCTGCGTCGATCGCCGGCGGGGGATCGCTCCCGTCTGCGGGAGAGTTTGTGCCGACATTCCCGACATTAGTCGAAACGCCGGTCGTATTCGTGCCACCGATCGAGCCAAATAAGATGACCAATAATCCGAGCTTGAGCCACGCAACGGGGGAAAACGGGAACAGGAACCGCCGCGTTGCGGTCGCAGCGGTGTCCACGCTCTCGACTGCGTACCAGGACATGGTTGTACTGACTCAGTAGCGGATCAAATAAGTTGGTCGTCTGGTTCCGATCGAGGAACAACCATTGTGCAAGCCCCCGAGCGCGGGTTCTGATCGAAAACCAGAATTCAGAGCTGGCGGATTGCCGGCCGTTCGATCGTCGTTTCCTCGTCAATCGACGTGACCCCGATCGTTGGCCACGAGTTAGTCAGCGTTACGGGATCGATCGACTCCTCAGTCACGAGAACAGTGCCTTCGCTCTTTGTCCCCTGAATTGTCGGGTTCCACGCGTACGCCATCGGCGCGTGAACTGGTTCGGCCAGCGATGGGGTTGCGATCCATTCACG
This sequence comes from Halalkalirubrum salinum, assembly GCF_005543295.1. Lineage (GTDB taxonomy): Archaea > Halobacteriota > Halobacteria > Halobacteriales > Haloferacaceae > Halalkalirubrum > Halalkalirubrum salinum. The sequence goes on along the minus strand of NZ_SRSG01000049.1, from coordinate 1,823 downwards.
ACCGTCGAAGCCGGCCGCGCCGCCTTGGTGGTGGTGTTTCCACTCGTCAGGGTAGCCAACGACATCGTAGGCGTCTTGGATTGCCCCAAAGACGTCGGCCGCGGTCCCATCGGCGGCTGCGGCCCGTTGTGTGGCCGCGAGCGCGGTCGTCTCGACGCGTGCGGCCGCTTCGTGCCGATCGGCGAGCCATTCGGGTTCGTCGAAGGCGACAGTGCGCGTGAGGCTCGTGTACAGCCCGCCACGCTCGGCGGTCACAGACACGAGCGCATAGTCGCCGAGTTCGGCAGTCGTCGGCATGTAGTGACGGTATGACTGGGCGCGGTCGGCTCCGCCAACTAATACAACGGGCGCGTTGATCCCCTGGGAGGCGAGTGCGATCCGCAGCCCCGAGGCGACCTCGTGTTCGGTATCCGCAGGTTGGAGTTCCGCACAGATCATCTCAACAGCAGTCGCGGCCTCGAGTCCGAGGTCTTCGTAAGCGGAGATATCCGCCTCGGTTAACGGCTGTCTGAGCGTCGCCCCGTCGACGCGATTGAACCCCTCCGCATCGATCGAGATATCCGCCGCCGCCGGGGTCGGCGATCGATCCACGATCGCCTCCTCGATCGAGGAACCGTACCACTGGTGGGTTTCGACCGCAAACGCTGCGGGCAACTCCTCATCCACGAGCCGGGCTGCTTCGATGTTGTTCGTGAGGACAACAAAGCCATCCTCGCGGGAGTACCCTGCGGCCGCGACTCCGATCGGGCTGTCTCGATCGACAACGTTACTCCCGCCGGTGAGCCACGCAAATCCGTTTGGCCGCGCGAACCAGATCGCGTGCCAGCCCGCTTCCAAGCAAGCTGCCTCAAGTCGATCTTGCCGTGCAGACAACCACGTGGCGGTCCCGTCCGATCTATCGTCCATATCCGCGGTGCGAACCGTACCGTTGAAACAGTCGCGATTTCGATCGCGTAACAGTTGTAGAAGCGTGTCATAGAAGCTTCGCACAGTCTGTCCAATCTTTGTCAAGACTCGTGTGCAAGATGGAACGCGCGCTGTCGTCGTAAATGGGACCCCGACCGGTATCCGACTGTCGAACTTGCGGTTCATTTTGAAGCGATCGAGGACGCCGAGCGAACGACACACCTCCGATTAGAGTATTCGGTAGACCCCGTTCGAGGCGATCGCTTCGAGGAGGAGCAGCCAGTACGAATCGTGTACACCGAGCCGAACTTTGGCGGTGTTCGCCCGTGGTTTCGGTGTCCGGGTGTGATTGACGACCATCACCGTGTCGGCCGTCGCGCTCGACGATGAGGAGGGAGCCGTCGAGATCGCGTATCTTGACAGGAACAACCCACCGGTAGATGGTGGGTGGTTTGGAGGAAAGCATGTGACTGCGGGGACCGAGACACCCAACCAATGCCTCTGACACACTGCGCTCGAGGACTTTGAGCAGACGACCCCCCTCGACCGCAGTTATTCATACGGGGAGATCGGCGAAGAGCCGTATGCTACATAGGACGGGTTATTAAATCACCCGAGGGCGTTATTACCGTGTTCGGAGAATGGTTTTAACCAGCGCCGTGGCACGGATCGTGTAACTATATTTATTCCAACATTTCGCTACCTGGGTCGAACCGCAGAAATCGACTGTGGATGTTCATATGACACGCCAGTTGTAGAGCAAGTACACCCGCCAGCGGAGAAACCCATATCACAATTCAGGTTGTATACTCTATGCAATGTCAGTCGATCACATCGGATTAGAGGAAGTGTCTGCTTGGACGTAGTGTGAAACCAAACCAAGCAGACAATCAGATCGAAGAAGAGCATCTCCTTAA
>NZ_SRSG01000048.1:11429-14224 GCF_005543295.1 Halalkalirubrum salinum | reverse complement strand
TCTAAGTCCCCGAAACACGTCCGGTACATGTCTGCGACTGGAATAGTTCTGTTATTAGTCCCATTCTCCGATGGTAGCGGTGGGTACGCCGGGAACGTGGCAAGTTGAAGCAAGGCGTCTTGGAGTTCTGCAAGTGAACCGGGAAGTTCTGGTATCGAGTAATTCGTTCCGGGAACGCAAGGCCGAACGAACTCTCTTGTCGTCTTCACGCTCGCCCTTTTTTGAAGGAGTTCATGCGTATCCTCTCTAAAGGGCCTGACGTTGATAACTTGGTAATGCGTTACTGTCTCGGCGTCTCCGAACACCTTACGATAGTCTCTAATACTGAATGAAAGTCTATCTTGATGCTGTGGTCCATAGCCGGTAAATAGAGTAGATGCGTCGCCGAATCCGATGCAGGCATCGAGTAGAATGAAATACTGAACACGTGGATCTCGGCGGTCTTCTGGATCGATATCGGTTCCGGGAATTTGGAAAACAAGCTCTAAAACTTTTCTTGCATTACGGAACGACTCATAGTATTCTGAGAGGTAGTTTGGATAGACTGTGCCACCACCAGGCACCGTATATTCCTCTGGGACTGGTACAGGAAGTTCTCCTGGGACGAGAGCTTCTTGTTTGCTATCATCGTCCTGAGGAGGTGTGTCAATAGAGGAACTCTCTGACTTCCCTGAAAGTCCAGAGTCTGATTCTTCAAGCTGAGTAGCGCCTCTGGCTGGTTGTCTCTCCGTATTTGAGGGCTGTTTGTTGTCGGTGTTCTGTGTGAGAGACTCTACTGAGGAATCGATGAGCTGCTCGGCGACTTGTTCATCGTCCGGTTCTAAAGAAGCAAAATTACCTGCTTGCGCGGCTTCTTGAAGGCGTTGTACCTGTGCTGTCGATAAGTCAGTTCTATTGGACAGGTCGTATGGCGTTACTGCTTGTAATTCATCAGTTGTTGTGACGCCAGCTTTCACAAGAGACGATCCCCTACTTGGTCCGACCCCGTAAACTGCAAAAAGTCCCTCTCCCTGTAGCATCTCTTTGAGATACCGGCGCACGTAGCCAATAGCTTCATCATGGGAACATCCTGAAGTAATCACCCGATTGACCGCATCTTCTATCTCATCAGTATCAAGTGTCGTCGCAGCTGCAAGTGAATCAATATCCCATCCCATAGACGATGGGGTTGGAGTTCGATCTGCATTCTCTGAGAGCTCGGAACTATGAGAGTCTACTGACTGATCACAACTGTATCCATGCTTTCGTAAGACGGATTTAAATTTGAATCTCTTTCCACATTTTTCGCAAATAAATTTAGAATTAGGATCTGTCCCACGATTCGAATCAGTCTTCATACTGTTTTGCTTCTCTGAGAGCTCGGAACTATGAGAGTCTACTGACTGATCACAACTGTATCCATGCTTTCGTAAGACGGATTTAAATTTGAATCTCTTTCCACATTTTTCACAAATAAATTCAGAATTAGGATCTGTCCCACGATTCGAATCAGTCTTCATACTGTCTTGCTGTCTGTCAGAGAATTCCCCAGAGACGACTTCACGAGCTGACGCCCGTATTTTTTTGGCACGGTCCTTGTCGATATACCCCACTTCAGTTAATTCGTCGAGTAGGGCCGTGGCAACATCTTCTGCCGTTTCGAATCCTGCCTGATATAATAGGTAAAGAAAATTGAGAGAGTGACTTTCGAGATGGAGAATAGACTGCCTTGGTTCGTCACAGAAAACCTCTCTTAGTGCGGCTCTTTTTGTTGCGAACGAGCCCTTTCGATAAGCAATACGGGCAAAAGCTTCGGATACCTCTTGTCGGGGTACATTACACTCGTCTGCAATTTGGTGTTGAATCGTGCCATCCTCTCCACAAAGCTCCCTGGCCGCTTCTAGAATACAATATGCATCTGATTTATTGATCGTCTTGGTGGTAACAAGCTCCTCAACAGTTGCTTCTGCAACGGACCGAACCGTTGTATATCCAGCCTGTCTAAGTTCTGACTCTCGCGTATCTCCAACCGCTGGTATATCTGCTAAAGAGTCCCCAGTGAATTCAACCTCTCCATTGTTATTCTTTCCTCTACACTCATCCTCGACAGTATCATTTCTCTTACCACCTGAATCAGTCATTTGTGATGATCTAAAATCCCATGAGTGTTGATATCCGAGATTCTCCCATCTATGATCTTGATCATCTGTACCAGTCACATGGTGAATGACTCTACTGAGAGTTCCTCTAAAATCACACTCGTGTACCGGACATGAAATTTGATCCGTGTCTCGCATAACTTTGCTATGATACTCGATATTTATCTTGTATTGAAATAATTAATGCTAATGTTCGGTATTGTACCATTTACGATGTATATATAACGATAATAGATGGGTGAAGATAGAAGACCATTGGCTATTCTAGCTGCTCTTCTTGTATTAGATCTATATTATAATCTTTCACCCTACATTTTTCAAAGCGGTAATCGTTGATGACGTATGGATTCGGATCGAGCGCGTGGTGCGTTACTTGGATTAGCGTGCGGGGATGCGCTTGGCCGGCCGGTCGAGTTCGCGTCTGCATCGAAGATCAGTGCTGAACACGGGCGGCTTGATGAGATGATCGGGTACGGAACGTGGCATCAGTCTGCTGGGACGATTACTGACGATACAGATCAGGCGTTGTGTATCGCGCGGAGTCTTGTTGAACGGCAAGCGTTCGATCCGGTTGATGTTGCTGAGCGGTTCGTTGCGTGGTATAACAGCGGGCCGTTCGACATCGGTGGGATGACACGGCGGGCGCTCAGTCGTCTG
>NZ_SRSG01000048.1:0-11206 GCF_005543295.1 Halalkalirubrum salinum | reverse complement strand
GGTAAGTCGGCAGTCTTCGCTAATCACGCACGCGGACCCACGATGCACGTACGGGTGTGCGCTTCTGAACCTTACCATAGCCGGCCTGTTTGACGATGCGGCGACGCCGTTGGGAGATGCTCTCGCCGACGTCGGTTCGGACGCACCTAATGAGCTTGTGGCGGCGCTTGAACCACTCGATCGCGGTGAGTCACCCGGTACGTTAGAGACATCCGGGTACGTCGTACATTCGCTGCAAACGGCACTCCACGATGGGCTACTCGCAGACAGTGCTGAGGAGGCGATCGTGACGGCGGTGAACCGTGGCGGTGATACTGACACGATCGGCGCAATTGCCGGCGCGGTCGCTGGTGCGCGGTTCGGGGCCTCACAACTGCCGGATCGGTGGTTGCGTGCGATCGACGAGACTGATGAACTCGATACGGTGGCAGCGCAACTCGTGGAAGTAGCGTGATGTACGTGTTGGCGTTCGACCGGGATTGGACAGTGGACGTGAATTCGCATCCGCAGCGGGACGCGGCCCCGCTTGAGTGGATTCGGTACTGGGCGTATGAGACTACCCACGAGGTATGGGCGGTCGCTTATCGAATCAGCCGCTGAACCGAGCGGAAACGTGAACTCTTAGTGATCAACTGTTGCATCACTGGCTCAGTTCTTCGTACGATTCAACGATAGAAAGGTCTCCTTCTAATTTTGACGCGAGCGTTGGGCTTCGCGCATCGAGTTTGACGCGTTCGTATTGCCAATCGAGTTCGTCTTTACCGCGCCACACGCCGTAGACAGTCACACTCGGGACTTCGATAATCCCGAACACGATCGCCAGCATGTACAGGAGGATTTCGATTTCACGCCAACTCGCCGTCGCTTCGTCTGGGAATTCACTCGGTAGATCCACTCGCTGGCCTAACAGTCGGTGGGCTCGCGCTCGTTCGACGAAGTTTCGGTCATTGCTGAAAAGCAGGATGTCGTTCCGATATTCACGGTCGTACTTGTCGTATGCGTCGATGATCGCTTCGTCACCTTCGTCGCTGTGGACTTCAACTGCTTGTTCAATGTCTCGAATCCGCCGGTAGGTAAGCAGCCCGAGTCGCCCGATGCGCGCCGATCCAAGTGGCTGGTTCCAATATGCCTCGTACGCGTCGCCGAACGCGTTGACGAACGGATCAGTGTCGTGGCACTTGTAGTCCCAGTCTAGTTCGTCACGAACGCCTGTTGCGAGCACGAACCCGTTGACGTACCCGATTCCGCTGTCAGGGTCGTGCAACCCGAGGATGCGATCGATCCGCCACGGCATGAGGTTCGTATCGAACCCGGCGAACGCTGGTGCATGCCCGGCCATCAGGTCGGGATCACCGTACCGGTCAAGGAACGTTTTGATCTCAGCTTGATTCGTCGGTTCAAGAATACCGCTTGCCAGCACAGCGTTACGAAAGGCAGATGCGTCAGGCAGGTCCGTGAAAATACTCTCTGCGTACTGTCGGCCAACGTCCTGTCGTCGTGTTGTGTACTCGTCGAGGCTAGTACTGAATTGGACCGTGCAGGAATCGTAGGCATCAAGTTGAATTCTGAGTAACTCGCCGATCTCGCTAGAGGGATGTTCAACGACGAATTCAGCGTCGCCACGATCGTACAATCGATTCAGCAAGACCGTCAAATGCTTGCGCTTGACCCGCATTAGAGCACCTCGGTAAAGTCGATCAGCGTAATCGCTGTCCGCGGGATTGTCGGGTAGCTCTCTCCAAAGTACTCCTCAGTTTTCACATGCGAATAATAGAGGTGATCAACAGCGTGTTTAACCCCGGCTTGGAAGCTGATAACGGACCAGAACCGCCGGCCAGGCGTTATATCGACGGCAATATCCGCATTCGCATTCGTCCCAGCCTCGATTGCCGACCGGACATACGCGAGGATCGCATCGAAATCTGTTTCGTCGGCAATGGTTTCTACTGTAATCGTTGGTTCTTCGCCGCCATGTGCCGTAACGACGGTCTTCATGAGTGATGTAGCGGCGTCGGTGACATCGTCGATGATCGGGTTATTGAGTACGTATATGTCCGTTGGAATGTACCCGTCATGACATGCTGCAATCAGCGGGTTAGCGACCGGAGCGATACTTGTTGAGCCGTTCGTGATCCACACTCGCTCCATACGCGAGTACTCGAAGGACTACTGTATCAACATATCGGACAAACTGATTATTTGAACCAGTCAAGACAAAGTTTTAATATCAAGTGGATTTCGGACAAGCGATTGGTTATAATCAGCTTCAGTGAGAGGCCGCGGCTGTGTTAGGTGAGTGTTGCTTCAGATGTTATCTAAGTACCGTCGTCGTTGCTCTAGTTTCATCTCCTCTGGCCGCCTATCGTAGTGCTTGTCCAATACTTTTCGACTGATATCCATCCGGTCGCCCACGACCTCAACAGGAACGTTACGAGTGAGAAAGTGAGTGATATCCAATCGAGTCACGAACGTTTCTCATGGCCTGATCTGATTATTGAAATATGCTTGTCTCCGTCACGGTATCGACTTTAGATATGGATCATACGGAAGCCGAAACAATTCTGAACGCGTTTTCAAGAGGTAAACAACGAGCTACTAATTTCTCACACTGTTTCAGCAACGTTAGATCAGACACTGCTGACAAATGGCTCAAATCAGTTGTTCCTGCGGGGAATTATCTTATTTGACAACTGCTAGAGCTCCCGACATAACGCTTAAATCTTGGGGCAGACACCATCTGATATTCATGACTAAAAAGAAAATGTTATCTCCAGGTGATAGGTGGCCTCACCACTACCGAGGGCTTTCATTACAAGTAAGCCCGAATGGCGATGTGTGGTGGCAACTATACCAAGGCACAGACCGGCTTATTTTACAACCAAGTCCAAACAAGATCGTCGATCAATTATTAGATCTCAAGCGGATCGGGGGACGAATCCACGTTACCGAACTCGGTGATGTATTGACCAGGGTAGAGAAAGATGATGACGATTACGAGCAGGTATATGTAGGTACTATCGAAGATCTGCATGGAGAATTAACTCCCGAAGATAATTCTGAGTATAGTATCGATTTTCGACCAAGAGGGCTTGAACCTGGAGATCTCTGGCCGAGTATATATGATGGCAGCAGATATTCATTTGCTGACGATCGAGTTTGGTGGCATAATGGCCAATCACACAGGCGTCATCCGGTTCCGGCCGGGATCCCTGACAAGATTAAAAATAATCTCAAACGATACAAGCCAAGCGGGGGCTCATTCCGTGTTCTTCCGTGGGGAGATGTAATTACGCTAATATCACTGCATCCAAGTCCGCGAAAAGTACGTGAACAATTTAATGAACTTCCACGGGTGGTTAAGAATATTATTAAACTTCGAAAAAGCCGTGACGTGGAGATGCTCCCAATCTATATCGGATCGATTAACAGCTATCGGATTGAAACTGAGGAGCCAACATCTTTGACCGACAACCTTTCAAAAGAAGAGCAAGACTCGTTATCTAGCTGGGCTGAAGGTTTGGGTAGGACAAATACCCGGAAAGCCGATTCTCACCGCGCAGATCAAATCAGCAATGAAGGTGGTTCTGATGCGAGAGGAGCTTCTAAGCAAAATGGATCAACAACGTCTACGGGGCATAGCGATGAGGGGGAGGCAATTGATGATTCTACATTTGATGATGACCCTCTAGAATGGATGCGTGAGGATATGACGAGGGGGACAGGTGAGGGAGTTGACAGTGGTGACTCGTGATGAGTGGCCGATTAATCGGTGAGAGCGCTACTGTACCGATTGCAAAGGGAAAAGATGTTCATCTTGAGCCAGGAAAACCATGGCCAGCACCATACAGAGGATCAAGGTACAGTATTCTCGATTCGAAGAGGCACGGGACTGTTCTTCAGTGGAAATATAACGACCTCGTTGTCCATGTAGAACCCCCGAACAATTTGCTTGACCAGTTGAGGTTCTTCGGGAAGTCTCGCGGGAGTGGAAAAGGGAGTATCCGGATAACAGCAGGACGTGAAATTCTTACAAAGATACACACTACGGCGTACTCCTACTCCGATGAAGCACCTGTTGATACGGGGTGGATTCCGGTCTACCTCGGGAAACTAGATGGAGGCCTAGGTTTTGATATTAATATTGATCCTGATCTACCAAACACAGACCTATGGGTTTGGGATGGCTTTTCATTCAATCATGGTGAAAGTTGGAGTGTCAGCTACGATGGAGAATTAATTTGGAAGTGGCAGGACTATCGGTTTGAGTCAATCTTTGATCACACTGATTTGGTCAGTACCTATGAGAGATACCGAACGACTGCCGGGAGAATGTATATTAACGAGTTCGGACATATCTACGTAAATGTGCCACGAGATGAGATACCGTCCGGGCAAAGAGAAGAAATTCAGAATGTATTTGATGAATGGCAAACATTTGTAGAACAAAATAGAGATGCTGCGGCCCAGCGTCTAGTAGATCGGCGACTAAAAGTAACGGGAGATGGAGATCCGACGGAAGGTCACTTACCGCTGTACATAGGTCATCTCTCAGAATTCGATGAAGGTATAATTCCGAAACCCATCGTAACTGATGAAGAATATTATATTGCAGCCTCTAATGAGGAAGTTGGGGGATACTGACAATGGGCCGTCGTTTTCCGCCACCAATCATTGGAGTCGTGGTAGATGAGGAACGATACCGAGCAATTGTGAAGATTGCTACCACAGACGGGGACGATCTCCCTCAGTCGGTGTTCGTCGAACGCTGCCAGAGTGAGATTACAAAGTCAAATTCAGACGAACAGTACTCGGAGTCTTATATGAAGCGGATTCTCGCTGCTTATGCCGAACTTGGTGTGACTACTCGTGACCAGTCTGGCGAGCAGACTACTATCAAACCATCTCCGTTCGCTGAGAATTTCCTTCGTGGAGAGCTGTCACTTGATGAATTCATTTGGAAATCTCTTAAGCGAAGTTGGGTAGCGATGGGAAATCGTCCAGAAGGGATTGAAGCCTTGGATCAAGTTCTTCGAACGATAGAAAAAGCTAATCGTGGTATCAAGAAGGGTGAAATTGAGTCTCAACTGGCAAATGACCATGATTACGAATTCAACGATCAAGGTATCCGAGGCTATCCAGAAATTCTTCAGATTCTTGGCGCTATTGAAAAAAATGACCATACGTATGATCTGGGAAAATCAGGACAGGTTGATAAATACAAACGTAGATTTAGAAACGCAGATATTTTTGGAAAGCTTGAATCCCGTTTAAATCGGGAAGGCGCAACAGTTGAACCACCCAGACAGAGCGCTAAACGTGACCTAATGAAGTATTATATGTACCGTGAAGCAGGAGGGTGGCAGAAGCGCCGCCAGTGGTACAACACATTTTGGCGCGATTACCTCAAGTCAGAGACTCGAAAAGGACAAACAGGGAGCGATCTAAGACGAAAAGACAAATATCGAGATTTTACAAATAAGAAAAAAGAGCTTCGTGAGCAGATTCGCTCTCGTTATTCTAGCTTGAAAAATGATTCTTTGAGTGGATTATCAGCAAGTGTATTAGAGCGTATTACGACAGCCGAAAGCGAAGATGAAGCGAAGCGAATACGGGTTGCTGCTGGTTCTGGGATCTCACGGGCGGATCTCCAATTACTTGAAGATGAGAGCCGCGGATCATATTGTTTTGCTAACTCATTCGAACTGTATGACTGGCAATCAGAAGCTGCCGACATGTGGTTTACGGGTACTTCAGATCAGGCACCAGAACAGGGAATTGTTCAGGTAGTGACTGGCGCTGGAAAAACTGTAATGGCGTTAGACATACTTCGGCAATGGCTCACAGAAAATTCAGATCGGATAGCTACAATTGTTGTTCCAACGAATGTCCTAATGCGACAGTGGTTGACTGAACTGGTCTCTACACTTAATATCCCTGTTGATGAGGTGGGCTGGGCGGGTGGTGGGCATAAAGATAATTTCAAAGAATGCCGCGTACTGGTTACTATCGTCAATAGCGCTGTTCAAAACGAATATCTTAGAACAGCCCTTCGTCAAGTAGACAATCCTGAACACTTGTTGATTGCCGATGAATGCCACCGATATACTGGTGATAAGTTCTCGAATATTTTTGATTATCCACGATCTGCATCTCTTGGTCTCTCAGCCACGGCCATTTCTCGAACGAGTGATGATCGAAATACCGACGACGAACATCTAGTACAAGAACTTGGGGAGATTTACTATGAGCTCAGTTATGATGAAGGCATCAAACGTGGTCTTATTCCTGAGTTCACTATACAATACATTGGGTTCGATCTTGCTCCACAGGAGAAGGCCCAATATGACCGACTTTCACAGAAGGTTTCTGATGCTGTAAAAGATATTCGACAGCAGTATGGCCATAGGCTTAATGATCTCCCAGGGGGTTTCGCCCGCAAACTGCAGATAATTCGGAATGAGGCTGATAGGCCAACTCCGGCAATCGCGGATTATTTTGAGTCTACTCAAGAGCGTCGAGAACTGGTGGACAATGCAGCCGCTAGACAGGCCATCACACTTAAACTTCTCAGGAATACAATTGAAAACGCTGACAAAGCTATCGTTTTCCAAGAACGAATTGAGCAGCTAGAACAACTAATTGCCCCACTTGATCAGAGAGGAATAGATGCTCGAACAGGAGAATTAGCAACAGGTGCTGAAGATTACCGTGCTAATCTGTATAATGAATTTGAAGGGCTCAAACAAGTGGATCAGCAGATAGAGGAATTGTTTGCCGATCCTGATTACTGGCCGGTAATGTATCACTCTGGCCACTCTCGAAAGACTTGGAACGATCTGGCAATGGAATGGTTCCGACAGGATGGCATGGCAGATGTAATGCTAAGCGTAAAAGCACTTATTGAGGGTGTAGATGTCCCAAGCGCTGATGTTGGTATTGTTCGAGTGTCAAGTAGCAGTATCCGGCAACGGATTCAGACCTTAGGACGGATCTTGCGCACTAGCGACGAGACAGAAGAACAGTCCATATTATACGTCCTCTATGCTAAGGATACGGTCGATGAACGTATTTTTACACAATACGACTGGCAAACAGAACTCGCAAGCGCCCATGTTGAACACAAAATCTGGGAGCCAGACGCAGAAGAAGGGTTAGCCGAAGGACAAATACGAGATGCAGATCCTGAAGAGTATCCTCCTCGCCCTGAACCAGAGATTATTCCTGACCCAGACAACTTAGACATCGGAGATCCGTATGAGGGCCAGCGTGATCCGATCCGACAAGTTAGCGTCGATAGCCGAGGACAGTTATTCGAACATCGTGACATGGGCAGAAGATATCTTTCTTCTGATGGATTTGAAGAAGCAGTCGATTTTGTAATGCAAAAAAAGGGTGGAGGAACAATATTTGTCAATAAGCATAATCACTTGTTAACTGTGTTACCAGATGGTCCAGTTTTCCTTGGGACTGTTGAGGGGCCAGAAGTGTTTGAATCGAAAGATAGTGGTGAAGAATCTGGAAACGGCCTACAAGACTCGTTAAATAGAGGTAGTTTAACAGAAGAGCCAGATGACTTCGATGAATTATTTTAGAACTAGAAAGGCGTAACAAACATAGATACAACGCGAAGATGTAGTCGATATTAAAAGTAAATAGACTTTACTCCCCGATCAGTCTAATGACCGGGGGAATAGAGATAGGGTTGTTAGTTTATATTACAAAAGAGAGTGTCATAGAACGATTCACATGGTATCTCAGGTATGTATGCGTATCTACCAAACGAGAACGGTGATATTATCTCCACCCCAAATAATGAGATTGTATGCCCGGCGAAATCAATCTTAATACTCTCACTAGCACGAAAACGAATGGTCGTGCCATGATGGCAGAACTGATTGCTAATTCAGGGACAGCTGACTTGCAGGTCGAAATGTCTGATGAATCTGCTGATGTGAAAATTAACGATGGCAGCAGGGTAGTGAAAATTGATATGGGTAGGGATGGACAGGTTCGGCAAATTCTTGTCAACGATGTTGTCGTCTGGCCGCAGTGATACCAATCAGGTAGTAGGTTGTAGTTGTTGTAGCTACTGTATTGACGATTCGGTAGGCGGGGAATAGGTATATGAACTGTTGTATGATACCATCATACAACTAAGCAAATCATCGAAAGTCATCAAATGTCCGCTGATCATCAAATGGAGAAAAATTTGTGACTATAATATCGGTTTCTCCAATGTTGGTCCGTTTTGTTGAATCGCTATTAATCATTCGCTCACCACTTGCTAGTATTTTACGAAAGGAATCGGGAAGAACGTCAGCTGAGTAAAGCTTTTCAACATAATGTTCTTTCTCTATATCACTTTCTAGATCGTTGGCGTTCGTGATCATGACATATGCACCTCTCTTATCAAGTTCTAATGCCAACTGCTGTAATTCTCTATGACGTTCATAATCGAATCCTCCTGGGTGATACTTTTCGAAGCTCCCAGTTTTTCTAACAGATGGGTACGGCGGATCAAAAAAGACCAGATCATTGTTCCCGATATCTTCACACGCTTGTGTAAAGTCTTGCCGCGTGATCGTTGTTCCTTGAAGGATACGGTGTGCTTCACGAATCCGTCGCTCAAGGACATCTATTTCGGTCCACTTAGAACCAACTGGCACATTAAAATCGCCCTTCTGATTGGTCCGGTAGAGGCCGTTAAAACATGTTCTGTTTAAAAACAGGAAGAGACTTGCTTCACGAACAGGATCTTCACATTTATTTACGCCATCTCGGAGTCTATTGAATTCCTCTCTTTTTTCATAATAGAAGTCTTCACTATCATTCCCTTGATTCTTATAGTCTCGATTGAATCGTAACCCATTCTGTTTCTTATACTTTTTATCAAATTCTTTATTTTGTGTGATAATCTGCTCAGGACTTTGCTTTATTTGTCGATAGAAGTTTACCAACCGAGGGTTAATATCGTTGATGTGCCCGTTATCAGGTTTAAGAGCAAAAAACACTGCTCCGCCACCAAAGAATGGCTCAAAATACCGGTTGAATTGGGACTTTGATGGGAGACGGCTTAAGATCTCATCAAGCATCGCCCGCTTTCCGCCAGCCCATTTTAAAATCGGTTCTGCCATACGGATTCAATTTAGTATGTACCCGATAATAAACTTCGAGATTTCATTCTTGCTTAATCTACTATCGTTTCGATGGTATGGCGAAGCTCTTCCCATACTAAATCATCACCGGCGTTGTGATGAAGATCAAGGCTGGCACACAACTGTGACCGTGGGACATCGATAATCTGTGCACCTCTTTCTTCGGCGTCTCCGTCGGTAAATACTAAAAACAGTTCCGCGGTTTCTGACTCACTTTGATCATCTGATACTGTTTGAGATGATTCCGTAATCGGGCCATCACTGCCGTTGTATTCATCAATGCTATAATTTTCATTCGAGATATCTGAAGATGTACTCGGGAGATGATCAGGTATCTCCTCAGCGGTTGTCATTTTCTGATTGGTATGTTCATCAAGATACTGATTATATCGGGGTTCCTGCCAAGATTTAAGATCATCAGTACACCGAATAGCATTCTCCTTGTGGATCCGTGCAAGCTCATTAATTCTCCCAGCTTCTTGATGAGCTACGGTTTCAATTTCTGTTGGTGGCATTTGGTCAACTTTTGATAGCCGTTCTATATCTCGGTCGCTTTCTTGAGCCAACTGTGTCTGATAGGCTGGCTGCTTTTGTTCATCAATGGCGTCGTCACAGCGAATATGCAATGTAGCGTGTGCCTCTGCGCTTTGGCGGAGCGAACTAATCTCCGGTAGGTCTGTATTTGGGCGGTGATCTGAAACAATCCGCTTGCGACTACTATAATCATACTTGACCACCTTTCCGTTATTGACTGCCTCTTGCGAATCAGATCCGTAGGATTCTAAGAAGGCGCGAGGAACTTTGTCTGCATCAAGGGTATAATAAGCTTGGGCCGCACGTCGTAACCAATTATACACCCCCTTTGTCTCATTTGTTCCCCGCATGATGAGATTATGTTTATCAATGGATGATTTCTGTGTATCCCAAGGGAGTTCTTTCCCGTCAGCATTAGTCTCAAGTTCGATAATGATTCGCAATCGGTCATGCCTGGCATTAAATTTACCCAGCAACTCTTGTCCATCGCCAAACCCACCCTGCTCGTCTTGAGCACTCGAAACAACTCTTCGTTTTTGGATGTAGACATCTGTCCCAGCAGAGTGAGTATCCTTCTTATGCAATAGACCAACAGTAATATGAAGATATACAGGGGATTCGAGATGATTAAAGTCTAGCCGTATCGCTTCATAACGTCGGGGATAAAGTCCGTCAAACGGAGAAAAAGCCCAGTCAGGAATGCCATCCGCAACGACTGGCTCGTTATCAACTGTTATTTTCAAATCAAAATTATTGCCACAGAGTGATTGCATATCATCGCTGAGGAAAAGGTTATATGCTTCACCCAAACGCTCACGCAGGGCATTGGCTGTCTCTTCTGTCCACTCATAATTTAAATCTTCAATACATATTTCTGTGATACCGGGTTGTATCTCCGAATCTGCGTGGAGCGGCACCGACCAGTCGTGATCATCCTCAAACCATTCTTTATCGATCCGGAATCGCCAGCCATCCTCTTCAGTTGGATGGTGTGATCGAATAGTAAATGGAACCCCGAGATTGACTAAGCTCTTTTTTGCACCGACACCAAATGTTCCTATTGAGCCATCGTTTTGTTTGGCAGTTCGCCCAAGCCCAAACAGCATAGCCGCTTCTTTGCGTGGAACGCCGCCAGTATTGTCACGGATAATGAGCTGGGTTTGATCTCCTTCTTTTTTAACAAAAATATTTATTACCGCTTCATTCGACCGGTTGGTAGCTCGTTTCCATGCATCTAAAGCATTATCACAGAGTTCGAGTACCGCTGACTCAAGCGTCACATCCGACTTCAGAGCTGTGAGAGCTTCTTTCGTTGGGAGAAGTTGTGCGCGCTCCTGTTCGCGCGTTTGAGACATGTAGGTAGTTCGGGGATCGGATATCAATTAAGTGTTCTGCAAGAATCGAAAGTAAATAATATTCTTCTGTAGTTGGATAGCAAGACCAAGATATACCGCTCAGTGATGCCTCTCGTCCTTACCGAAGTTCTCTCCCACCCAGAATTGACTGGAGCTGTTCTG
>NZ_SRSG01000047.1 GCF_005543295.1 Halalkalirubrum salinum | reverse complement strand
ATTATCTGATAGGAGTTGCTAAATTTGCGGGTGTCTCGACCCAATATATCATGTGATGGTCACAAAACAGAGCCGCCTGAGAGCGACGCCTCTCAGGCGGCGGCAGTCATTTTTTGGACAGACCTTCTAGTGGTCAGATGAGCCGACTTGGTGAGCGTATCAGCCCTGGTTTGTTCTGCCGTTTTGCAGTGAGAGACGCTGCTACCAATGCTACCGCCGAAAGAACTACGTGAGTTTCGACGTTGTCTTCCTTGCGTACGCGGACGCGATCAAGACCAGTAAACGACTTCAGTCGAGAGAATACTCGCTCGACACCTGCTCGCAGGTGTCGATGCATCCGTTCCTTGATCGCTTGGAAGATGTAGCTTTCCTCGACACTACCTACTTCTACACCGTATTCAGAAAGTTGCTCCTGTGGGAGTTTCTCTAATGCGTCGTACGGGCTGTCGATCTCGTCACCGTGTTCTTCGAACAGTTCTTTGATTTCCTCCTTGATCGTCGCTAACGGCGACGATCTGCGAGGATTGATCGCTCCCAACAACGGACAATCAAGAGAGTCCTGACAGTAGTCACGGTTTCCTTGGCTGTCGAATCCAGCATCAGCTAAGACTGCTTGAAGCTCATCAGTGTCATAGCGTTCCTCGAACTCATCGACGAGCGGCTCAAATCCGCTACAGTCGTGTGTGCTGCCGGTCTCCATCGTGATGGCGACCGGCAGCTCCGCCGCTGCATCCACGACGATATAAACCTTGTACCCGTAGAATTTTCCTTCGTGCTGACCCCAGCTAGCACCCTCTACGTCTCCGTTTTCGATCTCTTTGCGAGTATTTGCCCAAGCAGCAATGTGAGTTCCATCGATCACAACGAACTCGCCTCCATGCTCGTGATCGGTAAGCAACTCGCTGCACATAGATTGGAGACAGTCACGTAGCTCGTTCGGAGAGAGTTCGTCGAAGGCACGCCAGAGGGATGTCCCGTCGGGGACATCCTCTGGCTCAACGTAATCTAATGCCTCACGGAATGAGTGGTTTCGGCGAATACGGCGTTCGAGGGCGTCAAACGAGTCGCCCTCGAACTGCCGTAGAACAAGTGCAGCGGCACGTTCTGGCGTAATAGACTGAATCTGCGAAACAGCAACCGAGAGAAACGTAGCGATGAGTTCGTCACGGTAGAGATAGCCATCATCGTCGTCGTTAGGTGTGAGATCGGTTGGCTGATCAGTTTGACGCTGAGACAGTTGGTCGTCCCGCCGGGACGGCCAACTGTGGGTGTAGACGGTTGTGTTGTTCCAGTCAGTCGCGTGTATCTCGTCATTTTCGGCTAGCTTTCGGAGTGGACGGTAGCACTGCCTGTTGAGGAGATCACGTGCTTCAGGGGGTGTAAGTCCAGATGGACGGCGGAACGCGAGATGCTTGAGAGTAGCTTTGGTAGTTCGTTTCCGGTGGAAGACGGCAGTGCCGTCATCCACCTCCGGTCGCCAGAAGCCGTCGTGAGTAGAGCGGTGACCAACGATATGCTTGCTAGTGATGTATTTGCCGTTGTGGTTCAGCGAGGTGTAGAACGCATCTGTAGAGGAGATTTGGGTGATATACCACGCTGGCACCGAGGTGCCAGCGCGGAGTGC
>NZ_SRSG01000046.1 GCF_005543295.1 Halalkalirubrum salinum | reverse complement strand
TCAGTTGATCACATCGAGAACCTCAAGACCTCCTCCAGTAGGTGCTGAATCTGCGTCTGCGGTGGCTGGCTAGCCTTCAACAAGACGGTGACCGTGAGTTCTACTGCTAACCAGTCGCTGTCGGCGGCGATCAGCCGCCGACGCGACGGTGTTGCCACTCAGGAACGCTGCCCTGATCCGAGGGCAACTACCGGAAGAACCGGCTGTCGAGCGGTTGGTTCGCTGGGACAGCTCGACGAACTCCGAGGGCAGTCCAGGCAGCGCGGAGCACCATGTTGCAGAACTCTACGAACGACCACTCCAAGAGGCGGCGCCCCCCGCGGCGGGGCGCCGCCACGTACATCCAGTGCAGATAGCGCCAAACGTTCTGTAACAGCAGGCTCACGACAAACAGCAACAGCCGTAATCCGGCGTCACGAGAGCTCGTAAGAGCGAGGCTCTTCCTAGCCAACCGGTAGGACGATTCGATGCCGAACCGCTTGCGGTAATGTTCTCGGGCATCGCGTGGAGTCTCAATGAACGGCGCGTCAGCGGCGTAGCCGTGACGCGCCACCCCATGTTCGTCGTATCTACCTTGCTGGTAGACGCAATCGATGTACACAGGGAACGTCACCTTCCCAGCTAGCTCGTGTTCGATCACACGGCTCCAACCACTGCTGAGTTCATTTTTGATGGTATCACCCCATCTGACAACCGGTATGACGTAAGCATAATTGTAGGCGTACAGCAACCCTAGGCAGGTGCTGTTGTAGAAACCCCGATCAAGATAGACGGCCTTGACGCGCAGGTCAAGACCGTCAAGCAGTTCGAGGAACTCACCGAGTACGTCACCTGAGGTTTCGCCAGCGACCAGCTGGCGAACTGCTAGCGTGTAGCGTTTGTTGCGCACCCGTGCGTAGAGTGTTACATAAGCGTGAAACGTAGTTGTTCCACGCTTGGCCAGTGAGGAGTAGAGAGCTTCTGTCTCGTCTTCATCGCCGTAGTAGGGATCGAGGTGGAGGTCGGCGACGACCTCCACCGGTCGATCAGGAAGCGTATCGATGGTATCCTGTTGGAGCAGCGTGTCTCCAACCTGCTCGACAGTATCGAGGTCAAACTGATCGGTAAGGTGTCCACGGACGGTATTGGCGTGTGGAGAGTCTTCTGTCGTCTCGCAGATGTGGTTGACAGAGGTCCCGCTGGCGCTGGCGCCAGCGAGGACCTCATAGAGTTCCTCTGTCGAGACCCTTACACCGTCTGCGAGATCTATCGGAAGCTCCTCGTTGAGAGTGTTGACGACAAAATTAAGGAGATGCTCTTCTTCGATCTGATTGTCTGCTTGGTTTGGTTTCACACTACGTCCAAGCAGACACTTCCTCTAATCCGATGTGATCGACTGA
>NZ_SRSG01000045.1 GCF_005543295.1 Halalkalirubrum salinum | reverse complement strand
GTCCCGCGAGAAGCACGAAAATAGATAGTAGCAACGTAGTGAGGCCCAGCCACTCACAGCAAAACACTGCTGATTGCTACCGAAAATAGGAACGGTCAGCGGGTACGCCTATTGGAGTCGATCGTGTTCGATTTTCATACACTTATCTTCGACTACATCGAGACCAGCGCGCTCAGCACGCGAAACAGCTTCATCGTCGTGAATCCCAAGTTGGAGCCAGACCACACTGGCGTCACCGCGATCGGCATATCGGTCAACCACTGAATCAACAATACCTGCGACTTCATCGCTCGGTCGAAACACGTTGACGATGTCGATTGATTTTTCGATATCGGTTATCGATTCGTAGGCTTGCTTTCCGAGTATCTCGTCGGCGAAGGGGTTCACTGGCACGATGGAGTACCCGTGCTGTTGCAGGTACGCAGGCACGTCGTGAGCGGCCTTCCCAGGTGTCGTCGAACAGCCGACGACTGCGATTGTCTCCAGATCTAACACCGCATCGATTTCATCATCCGTGGTCAGTGGCATAGCTGAACATCTGTGAGATGGCCTAAAAGCGCTTGTGGCACACAGGATCCAGATCACTCATACTTTATCATCAACTAGCTTGACTTTGGCTGGTTCTCAAAAGAGCTACGAATCAGCGAGCCTGACGGTCGGTTCGGCGTCTTCGCTCGTTGTGATGATTCCGTCAAACAACTGCGCGAGCGTGTTCATCGTCTGGTCGTCGTGGGAGGTCGAATCGATACAAAACAAGCCCAGCGCATCAACGCTCTGGATTCGTCCGGTGAATACGTGGAGAAATCGAAACACAGTCTGGAGATCCGAGTACATCAACAGCGTCGACAGCGAGTGGACCATGATTCGATTGCGCTCAATCCCACGCTCTCCATAAAATGCCTGTAAGAACTCCGAGAGTTTGATTCCGATTCCAGTCATATCAACCGGCGAAGAGGCGTATTTGATTCGTTTGTCGTCGCGGACGTCGTTTACCCCCTGTTGTCTGGTTACACAGTCTACGACAGCGACAGGTCGCTCCTGATAACTAACTCGTTTAGTGTAATCTTCGAGGATTCGATCGGCATTGTCTTTTGTCGTCACAATGATTGCTCCATCGCCCTCTGTTGTTCCATCTGCAAGTACATCTAACGCTAACGCGCGCTTGCCTGTTAGTGCTGGCCCGCGTATGAGCAGGTTAGATCCCGGCTCGACGGTCACACCGAGCGTTGACGTCAGGTCATACATTAGTGGGCCCTCCCGCGACGGTGCGCTGCATGCACGCGATCGAACGACACGTTTCCTCGCCGGGAGTCATCAAGTAGTAAGAAGATACCACGTAGCAGTAATATTCTTTTTGATTGTGTGTTCAAACTCGTCTGTTCTTGGATCAGAGGGCAATGACGAATCGATCGAAAAAGAACGCGCCCGCAGCTACGAACATTCCCAACTTGAGATAGCGCTGTCCGATCGCAGGATTCTCGAACGAACGCCACATCGCCCATAACATAACTCCGTTGGCCGGGACAATTCCGACTGCGTACAGCCAACCAAATGTTCCATTGATAATGGGCACAATACTTGCAGCGACACCAACCAGCAATGAGGCCGCTCCAAGACGCAGCGACGTACGTTCGCCGACGACGATCGGAAGCGTCCGCAGTCCTTCGGTGCGATCTCCGTCGATATCTTCGACATCTTTGACAACCTCGCGGGCAAACGTTGCGACAGTGGCGAGTCCAAACAGCACTACTGCACCCGAAGCATCACTTACAGCTGCGCCCCCAAACAGAAATGCACTGCCGGTCAAATATCCAACTAACGCGTTCCCAACGCCGGGCATTCCTTTGAATAATTCTGTGTATGCCACGAGCGCACCGAGATTGACAACGGCGATCGCAATCGCAAGTAGCGGGAGTTGTAGCGCCGTCACTGTCGCGCCCGCAAACAACGCAACGCTGAACACGGCCGCACCACGTGGAGAAACTGCACCGCTCGGAATCGGTCGATCCGGTCTGTTGATGGCGTCGATATTCCGATCGAAGTAATCGTTGATCGCGTTTCCGCCCCCCGTTGCGCAGGCCGTCGCGAACACTGCAAAGACCACCGCACGGAAGTCAGCCTGCGGGCCCGCTGCAACAAAGGCTCCGACGAATGTAAGAAACCCCGCGGCGATCGTATTCCCTGGACGCATCAAGCGAAAATACCCGCGAAAGGTCTCAGCGCTGGGCATACTCAGTCTTCTTTAAGCAATCGTGTTCAGTCATATAATACGTTGGTCCGATCGTCCTTGTAAATCCCGCGTATTTTACAGCGGTCGTGAGAGGCGATCGCAATCTGTAACCAGACCGACGGTCTTATAACCGATCCTGCGTCTATAAACTGATACGGGCGCTTAGCTCAGTTTGGACAGAGTGCTTGGCTTCGGACCAAGTTGTCGCGGGTTCAAATCCTGCAGCGCCCATTCGTTTTCCGAACGATATAGATTCAACAGACGGCAGCGGGTCGTTTATAAAGAGACGCCGCTGAGCGCGAAAGAGTTCATTCGTTTTCCGAACGGGGGTCGATGCCGTCATGCGATTCGCTAGCGCTAAAGTATCGTTGCGCCCACAAAAAAGTGTGGCGTCTGGTGAAACTAGTAGAGATTTCCACTTTTGTAGAGACTCTCAAATGTCACTGTAGAGCGTATCGATGATTTACCGAATGACGACTGGCTTACGAAGTGCGTTTTACTGTGCATCGACGCCAATGGGTCGATCAGATGTCCAAACGTTACGCCGACCACTCTCGGCTCAGATAACATTTTCTTGATAGTGGGCTCTGTTGAAATCCTCAGCAGGTGATATGTTCTTGAAGCCGTGCTGACTCGATGGAAATTCTGCTATCCCATCGGAGCGTGAATCAACTATGGGACGCAAGAGACCGAGCTGTATTCCGTGCATCAAAGCACGTG
>NZ_SRSG01000005.1 GCF_005543295.1 Halalkalirubrum salinum | reverse complement strand
AGGCCAGCCACTTTACGATGGCTCGACACCACCCGTCTCACCACGTCTTACCTTGTTTCAGTGCGTGGGTTTTGAGCGGTTGTTAACGGTGAGCTCCTATCAGATTCAACGAGTTGATGCGGAATAAAACCGTGGATTATGACGAGGAGCGGACGCGATTCACCCACGGGTCAGGTGTTGAGCAAATCGAAGATTTGCGAAAGCCGAAAACGGACGTTTTCGGAAACCCGTGGAACACTCGCTGTACTCTTTAGACTCAGCAGCTCGAAGATGCTGGTTGAACGTTGAATGTGCGATATCGGGAGTCTTGGCAATAGACGTTGAATCTGCATCCCGCGGCCAATTAAAGTATCCTGCGTAGAGGGCCGTCTGCAAGACTTCTTTTTTCCGGGCGGTAAGAGCTCCATCAAGACGTGCTGAGAGAGGTATTGGTTTCTCCCCGCTCACTATCCAGTTTGGATAACAGGGTGAGATCGCTGTAGTCTTCCCGGAGTGAACTCAGATATTTCCCGACACCGACGGAGAATGGCACGGTTGCTGAAACAACGATTTCGTTGGAGTCTGAAGCGTTTGTGATTTGATTTAGCGCAACTCCTTGGTCGGTCAGTTTCTCGCAAAAGCTGCTGTTCCGCGCCGGGATTTTACAGTAGATACCATTTCGAGAGTCGCTCCAAATGACCGTCTCTGGGTCGAAACCAGCAGCTTCGAACGCCTCGGGAGTCACGTTTTCTCCGGTCAATCGCGCGAACAGGAGGTTATGTGGACTATCAGTCACTACATTCAACACTTCGAGATCCGTCTCCATATCCGAAACAAGAGTTGCAGGGCCAGTATCGTCCTCAAACTGGATCTCGAGAATTGTGCCCCCACCTGATAGAAGCGCCACTTTTTGCCGGAGTGCTGATATCCCGTGACCTAGTAGCTGACCGAGCTCTGTGAGGGCTGTCACCTCTTCTTCGGCGAAGGCGTTTGGCAGTTTGGAATGGACTCCTAATACGCCAAGGATCGAACCCTCACTCTGTAGTGGTACAGCCACAATCGAGTTGGAGCCATTCTTCAGTGTGTCTTGTTCCCACTCCGTTTCGGAGCGAGCTGTCATTAACTCGCTCTCCACGACCGAATCCGCAAGCCTGTATGCCCGTTCAGCATGTGGAATTTAGAATTACTTCGTTGGGTATTGTCATCTGCTGAACCGTCGTCCGCTCGCACTTTTTGATATGTGAGCGACTCCGTTTTGGCTCTGCCCTCGATCGTATTCGTATTACTATCTTGTTACCCATCCGTTCGAACAACCGATTACTGAGCATTGGCTTTGGGATCAACGATGGCATCACACGCAGGACACCCTACCCAACTGCGGGGCTCCCCGCTTTCGGTTTCGTAGCGAATAATCACGTGCCTGACTTTGATGTCGACGCCACAGTGAGGACCGGGGTCGAGTATAGTCGGTTGGGGTTCCGGTGCCATGTTGATCGCCGTCTGATACGGTACTTTGGGGAATGAGAGGGGGGAAGACAGGAATCATGTCAGGGCAGGTCTGCCCATCGGAGCGGTCACGCAGGTTGCTTCGCCCCTAATTATACGTAAATACACAATCGGATACGAGCAATTTCGTGTACTGCTCTCGAGAGAGGTAACGGCCACACTTTTCAGAAAAATTATGCATATCGGTCGTGTATGCGTTGGGTATGAGCAATCTAGCGGATCGACAGCGGGTACAGACAGGCGTTCCAAATGCGCTTCCGGTGTTGGACGGTGGACTACTGGCTAACTCAGCAACGCTTGTTCGTGGGACGCCCGGTGCGGGCAAGACGATTTTCGGGTTGCATTTTTTGTCTGCGGCGGACCAGCCGGTGTTGTATATCAACCTCGGCGAGCCAGCCGACTATCTCGAAGCGACCGCCGAGCAGTTTGGACTAGACACCCACCACATTGAGTTTCTCGACCTGTCCCCGTCGGGCGAACAGTTTCAGGGCAACCAGTCGTACAGCCTCTTTGAGCCCGATGAAGTCGAGACGACCTCACTGGTCGATCAGATCCGTGAGACTGTCGAGGAATACGAGCCCACCCGGGTCCTCGTCGATCCAGTAACGGAGCTTCGACATCTGGCACCTGACGCCAGGCAGTTCCGGACACAAGTGCTGAGTCTCTTGGACTTTCTTAAAAATCGTGGTTCGACAGTGGTGTTAACCTCCCAAGCTGCTGACTCAGTGCCGGATGACGATTTGCAGTTCTTAGTCGACACGGTGATTTCACTGGCAGCTGATGGCGGGCATCGAACGCTGTCGGTCCCCAAGTTCCGTGGGTCGACAGCCCGCCGAGGCCCGCATACGATCACGATCTCCGACGAGGGAATGTTCCTTTGGCCAACGCTTGATCCAACCAACCACTACCGCAAAGGCTCGATATCGACGCTGTCATCAGGTGTTTCAGAACTTGATGCGCTCCTTAACGGCGGGATCACAACCGGGACAGTCTCATTTTTGAGCGGACCAACCGGGGTCGGCAAGACAACGACGGGGCTGCAGTTCATCACTGAGGCCGCAGTCAACGACCAACGGTCAGTGTTGTACAGTTTTGAAGAGAGCAAACGCACCGTCTTAGCTCGTGCAGAAGGAATCGGTATGCCGCTACGTGAACAAATCGACGCTGGCAACGTCGTAATCCAGGAGGTCGGCACTGACGAATTGACTCTCGACGAGTTCACACACCAGATTCGAACCGAGGTCGAACAGGAGGGTGCCGAAATCGTTATGATCGACGGGATCACCGGCTATGAACGGGCGTTCAGCCGAGATACTGTCGACCCCGACCACCAGATAGTCAAGATCGGACAGTATCTCCGCAATATGAACGTAACTGGGATCATCACTAATGAGGTCCATCAAATCACTGGCGATTTCAGAGCAACCGAACACAAGATTAGCCATCTAGCCGATGATATTATTTTCCTCCGACACGTCGAGTACAAGGGAGAACTCCGGAAAGTGATTGGGGTCCTGAAAAAACGCACGAGTGATTTCGAATCGACTCTTCGAGTCCTGGATATCACCGACAGCGGACTTACCCTCGGCGAGCCACTCACAGAGTTGCGCAGAATTCTCACCGGGACACCAAACTGGAACGATGACTGAACCGTTCAGTGGCCCAATTGACGGTCAACCACCGGAGACAGGTGCGAACATACCACGGGACCCAGCCGTCATCTATCCACTGATCGCTGACTCCGGCAACAAACGTGTCCTCTGTGGGTGGATCGAAGGTCATGATGACTACGCAGTTGCTGATGATGGGCCACTGTGTGAGGCCTCGTTTGACATCTGTCTAGTCGACCAACCAGCATTGGTTGAATATAGCGAATCGGTCAAGACCGTGAAAGCAGCTGCTGAGCCTGCACTGTTGCCCGTCCTGTTGTTAGTCTCAGATCTCAACAGTGAGCTCAGCAATACCGATAGTGGCGACCTCGCAGATAACGTGTTCACGACGACAGTCGACGAGCTAATTTCACTCCCAATTCGGCAGGCCGAACTCGAATGGCGGCTCAACACTCTCCGCCGACTTCGGACACAGTCGCTCAATCTCAAGGCCCGGACCGAACGGCTCCGGAAGTTCCGAAAAGCCGTTGAGGCATCTGGTCACGGTATCCTGATTACTAACGTAGCCGGGACGATCGAGTACATCAATCCGGCATTCGAAGACATAACTGGCTACAGCAGCCACGAGGCAGTCGGTGACACACCGAGGATGCTCAAGTCTGGCGAGATGTCCGACTCGTTTTATGCACACCTCTGGGAGACCATCACCGCTGGCGAGACGTGGTCTGGGGAGATAGTCAACCGTCGTAAGGACGAAGAGATCTACGTCGCTGACCAGACGATTGCTCCCATTACCAACGAGGTAGGTGAGATCACTGCGTACGTAGCCGTCCAGACAGACATTACTGAGCAAAAACAGTTGGAGAATCGGCTCAAACGCCACCGTGATATCGTCCAGCGGCTTGAAGACCCCATTATGTTGCAGGATACGGACGATCAGTTCGTGTTAGTCAACGATGCACTATGTGAGTTTGCCGGGCGCTCCGCTGAAGAGTTGAAAGGCACTGATGAATATGCATTCATGGATGAGCCAACAGCCCGATTTATTCATCGACAGAAACAGATCGTGCGCTGGACCGAACAACCGGTCACCTACAGCGTCACCCCAGCGTTCGAGTACAGCCGGAAAGAGGCTGTTTTCTACACGAGTCGGTACCCGTATTACGATGAGGACGGCGAATTGGTCGGGACACTCGCAATTTGCCGGGACGTAACTGACCTCGATGAGCGAACTCGCCAGCTTCACGTCTTAGATAATATCCTCCGCCACAATATTCGCAACAGCCTCAACGTGATCGTCGGTCAGGGGGACGAACTTCGGTCGGCTGTCGACGGTGACCTACAGGGGGCTGCCGAGACGATTGTCAAGGCGGCCGATGACCTCCTGACAACCAGCGAGAAGTCACATAAAATCACACAGGTGCTCAGCGAGGACGCTGAAATCAAACGCATCGACCTGACACGCATCCTCGAACAAACGGCTGCGGCACTGGCCGACGAGTGGCCTACCGTCGACCTCTCAGTCTCTCCACCAGACAAGCTCGTTGTGACAGCACATCCGGCTATTGAAGCGGCGCTCAAAGAGCTCTTCGTGAATGCAGCCGCTCACAACGACCACGAGACGCCCCGTGTCGAGGTAACCACGACGGTCGACGACGAGATGGCACTGGTTCGGGTTGCCGACAACGGGCCTGGTATCCCTGCGTTCGATCGGGAGGTACTCGAATCGGGGACTGCCATTGAGACGCTTTCGCACGGGAGCGGGTTAGGCCTCTGGCTTGTCTATTGGGTGGTGAGGCGATCCGGCGGCAAGGTTACTGTTAGCGATCGTGACTCAGTTGGGACTACGGTGACGGTCTCGTTGCCAGCTGTCTCAACAACGATCGATAACTAGGGACAAAACCCATCGTTCGATCGGCTTGCAAACCGATCGTCAGCCGACGAGGAGGTTTCACGCAGCTCAGTGGAGCTGGGGGCAAGCCTACGTCGATCGCCATGCGGGGCAGCCTGGGGTTTGCTGGTTGGGTCGAGACGATCGTGAAGTGTTTCCGGTTAGTTTATTGTCATTTAGACACCGTGTGGATGTAGTAAACCGAGGGACGGTACCGTCGTATTTCAGAATCGTTCGATAACCGAACGAAATCACATACACACATCGGATTTTTTAAAAGGACCAGCCGTTGTCTGTCGGATTCTAATCGTTCGGCAACAGAACGGTCGCGACGGGCGCGCGCTCAGACTCGTAACGAATCGACCTTTCAGGCCTAATACGCCTGAAATCGGGAGGTTCACATCGGGGTCAAATCGTGATTCGCGCTAGCAAGCGCCATAAACGTTGAACCAATCGATCCGGAAACAGCCGTAGAACTGTACCTTGCCGATCGCGAAGCCGAGGTGGCCAAGGCAACGCTGTACTCGCACGGCTCTCGCCTCGGTCACTTCGTTCGCTGGTGTGACGAGGAAGAACTGGAGAATCTAAACGAGCTGAACGGTCGGACCTTACACAGGTATCGTCTGTGGCGGCGTCGCGTGGGAGCGCTCGCACCCGCCACGGAGAAGACCCAGATGGACACGATTCGGGTCTTCATCAAGTGGCTCGAAAGTATCAACGCCGTCGTCGACGACCTCAACACGAAGGTGCGGTCGCCCGTGTTACGAGACGGACAGAACGTCCGCGATATGATGCTTGAGTCCGATCGGGCTGAAGAGGTTCTCGGCTATCTCTCAAAGTACGAGTACGCGTCACGTCCTCACGTCGTGCTCACGCTGATGTGGCATACGATGATGCGGACTGGAGCGGTCCACTCGCTCGACGTAGAAGACTACGATCTGGAAGGGCGGTATATTGCCGTCGTCCACCGCTCAGAGACAGGAACGACGATCAAGAACGGAACCGATGGAGAACGGTCGATCGCGTTATCAAACGGGGTGTGTCGACTTCTCGATGACTGGATCGCGAATCGCCGGCCCGATGTTGACGACGAGTTCGGCAGGCGGCCACTCGTGTCAACGTCGAATGGACGCGCGCATCGATCGACGCTTCGGGGGGATTGTTACAGGTACACAAGGCCCTGCGTTTCCACTGGAGAGTGTCCCCACGACCGTGATCCAGACGATTGTGACGCGATGGCGTATACTGCCGCGTTCGACTGTCCCTCAAGCGTCAGTCCACACGCCCTTCGACGTGGTGGAATCACCCACCACCTGAACAGCGATGTTCCGAAAGACGTCGTCAGTGATCGTGCGAACGTGACACCGGGAGTTCTCGACGAGCACTACGCCCGACGGAGTCAGCATGAGAAAGTGGAGCAGCGCCGAAGGTATCTCGACAACATCTGAGACGCGCTGCCGATTACTGTTCGTCACTACCCATTAT
The DNA here is from genome assembly GCF_005543295.1 of Halalkalirubrum salinum. Classification (GTDB taxonomy): domain Archaea; phylum Halobacteriota; class Halobacteria; order Halobacteriales; family Haloferacaceae; genus Halalkalirubrum; species Halalkalirubrum salinum. Next base: position 11,995 of record NZ_SRSG01000005.1, on the reverse strand, counting down.
AATATACTCAAATATGATATTCTAGAATATGATTATTCAGAATATTTTTATTCTACAGTCACTAACTCGTCGCCATGGTAGACTTCGTGAACCGGTCGGAGGAACTGGATCGACTCTACGATCTCTTCGACTCGGGGAGCGCAGACCTTGCGGTCGTGTACGGGCGGCGACGGCTGGGGAAAACGAGACTCGTAAAGAAGGCGCTTGAGAGACAGGAGAATGTAGTCTTCTATCAGGCACGACAGAAGACGCGAGAGCTCCAACTGGAACAGTTCATCGAGGCCGCAGCCGAGACGTTTCCCGGCATCGAAGACATTCGGCCCGACTGGGAGCGGCTGTTCAGGTATCTGGCCGAGCAAAATGCGATCGTCGTCCTCGACGAGTTCCCGTACCTGATCGAACAGGACGAGAGTCTCCCCTCCGTGTTACAGGCATTGTTCGATCACGAGTTCGACGAGTCGGAGACGACGTTCGTGCTGGTCGGATCGTCGATCAGCATGATGGAGGAAGCAACGCTTCTCGGAGACAGCCCGTTGTACGGCCGGACGTCCCTCACACTTGATATCCGTGAACTCTCGTTCGACGCCGCGACGGAGTTTCTCCCGGACGATGCGACAGCGGACGAGGCCGTGCGTGCGTGGAGCGTGTTCGGTGGCGTTCCCTACTACCTCGAGGAACTCGACGCGGATCGGTCGTTCGGCGAGAACATCCAGCAGACGGTGCTGACCCGTCACGGGTCACTCCGCAATGAGCCGGAGCACGTTCTTCGTATGGAGCTGACAGAGCCGACGCGCTACTTCTCGATCCTCGAAGCGATCGCCGGCGGAGCGACCGGACGGAACGAGATCGCCGGTGTGACAGGTATCGACTACAACCAGCTATCGACGTATTTGGATCGACTCTCTCGGCTTCGGCTCATCGAACGGCACGTGCCGGTGACTGAGAAGCCGGAGCGATCCAAGCGAAGCCAGTATCGCCTGCGTGACCCCCTGTTCCGGTTCTGGTTCCGGTTCCTGTACGGGAGTTCGGATCGCTACGACCAGTTCGGCGACGAGGCCTACGAGCGACTCGTCGAACCGGAGCTGGCCGACTTCGTCGCTCCCGCCTTCGAACAGCTGTGTTGTGAGGCCCTGTGGACGCTGTACGGCGAGACGCCGATCGTCGATGTCGGACAATGGTGGTATCAGGACCACGAGATCGACGTCGTCGGACTCACCGACGAGGAAACGCTCGTCGTCGGCGAGTGCAAGTATCAGGAATCGCCACTCGACTACAGCGCACTAGGCTCACTGGAGGCGCACGTCGAGGAACTCCGGTGGCAGCCGTCGGGCGGTGGCACGCGAACCGTCGAATACGCGCTGTTCTCCCGGAGTGGTTTTACCGATAGCGTCCGCGAAGCCGCTGCCGGACGTGACGATTTACGTCTCTATACGATCGACGACATTGTTGCCGCGCTCGGAGAGTGAGCAGTTGAAGGGCGGCGAAAAGCGAGATAGCGGTGAATTAATACTCTCGCCGCTCAGTGAGCGTTTCCTCTAACTTCGTCGCTGCGCGCTCGAAGTGCTCGCTGAGCAACGGCGTCCCGGATGCCGCCCGGTCCCTGAGGAACGCGACGGCGTCGGCGGCCTCGTCAACGTCGATATCTCCGGCCGTCACGCAGTCGACGTACCCGTCGAGCGCTCGCTTGAATGCCTGCGAGAAGTGGTCGTACGCCCCGTCGACACGTTCCATGTTGCCGTCGAGCGATTCGAGGAGGGCACGATACACTGCCGCCGCCGACGCGTACCTCTCCTGATCGCGATACTCGCCCGCAAGGTCGAACCACTCCGAGAAGTCGATTGGTTCGAAGACGACGAAGTAGTCGGGATTCGTCTCTTCGAACTGCCGGTCGATCGCGTCGCGCAGATCGTCGACCGACCGCGTCGGCGACTCGCCGAAACGGGCGAAGAAGCGTTCACGGAGGGCAACGTCGGTCGCCAGCGTCTCCCGGAGAAAATCTCGGAGGTCGTCGGCGTCGGCAGCTTCGAGCGCGGCGTCAAGCTGGTCGCCCTCGTCTGGGGGACAGTCGTCGACGCATCGAAGCAACACGGCGACGACGTGCTTACACGCCCCTGCCCCGTCGTACGGGCAGTCACACCACGGATCGAACCCGTCAGCCGCGAGATCGACGCGCGCGTCGTACTGACGGTTGCCGTTCACGACGGCGGTCACGGTAGTGCCAACGCGATGAATATCGAGGATGCGGTCCGCAGCAAGGTATCTCTCTCCGCGTTCGAAGACTGCGTCAGTGCAGATCTTTCGAACTGTTCTCTCCGTCACGTCCATGCGTGTGAGCAGTGTTCTGCCGCGGTCCAAAAAAGTCGATACATGAATTTCGCTTTCGGTCCAAATCGTAACGCTCTCTTTCTGAAGGAAGTCACTACCCCGGCGCTGTCATTCGATTATAAGACTACGGGCGCGACGGGATCCACGCGAGCGAAGCGAGCGTGTGGTAAGTCGCGGTCGCGATCGAATGGCGTGAGAGAACGGGCGCGACGGGCGCTACCTCGACTATCGAACGACTCGACTTTTGAGGCGTGAGGCGGCCGAATTCGACGTCATTGAAACGGTGATATCTGACATCGTTCAGCCGGCGATGACAAAATCTACACCGGTGCAGCACCGACGCCAGAGCGAATGGCCGACCCGTTGTGGTACCCGTCCGTCGAAGACGTCGTCACCATCCACGACGACGTCGTCGCGGAGTACCCCGATACTCCCGCCGGTGTTCGGAACCGTGGTGACATCGAGTTCGCACTGAACTACATCGAAGAGGGGAGCCTCGGCTCAGCGCCGGAAACCATCCACCAGAAGGCGTATCATCTTCTACGGCTCCTCGTCGCTAATCACCCCTTCGTCGATGCGAACAAACGTACCGCGCTCAACGTGACGGTCGTCTTCTACTTCCTCAACGGGTATCGGTTCGAGTACGACAGCGAAGTGCGAACGATTCTGAAAGCGTTCGGCACCGACGAAGCGGCCGTCGATGAGGAGGAAACCACCGACTATCTCCGATCCCACACCGAAACACTCGATCTGGCCGGTGAGATCGAAGCGTGGCGAGACGAACTCGTCCGGTACGGGCTAGCGGAGTTGACAGGCGATTCGTTAGACCCGAACGATTAACGGCGTTCGACGCGTTCCTGTAGGTATGGCCACCGAAGAGGGAGCGGAAACGACATCACCGCTTGACGACGTGATGGAGGACATCCGGCGGGAACTGGTTCGGCGGGTCGCGGCGGACGACCGCGATGCGAACCGAGAGATCTACGACGCCCTCGAAGACGAATAACACCGTTACTGGCTGTTAACGCTAGTGGGAGTAGTTATACACACAGGCGGACCCTCTACACGAGTAGTATGGAGCACGCGGACGACCACGGGGCGAAGAAGGAACTCCGGAAAGAGCACCCGAGCGGATGGCTGTACCTCACGCAGCACGATGCGATCCCGATTCTCGTAGACGCGCTGCTCGATCTCCCGCCGAACCGCGAGTTCAATAAGACCGAACTCGCAGAACACGCCGGTGTCACGCGCCAAACCGTCGGCAACTACACCGACCTCCTGATTGAGGTCGAACTCATCGAGGAGGTTCCGAACACGTCACCGCGTCGGTACCGGGTCGCGGACAGCAATGTTGTCCGCGAGCTCTTCGAGCTAAACAGCGCGCTCAACAGCGTCGGCGAGTAGCGACTACCCGCAGAGAGCACGCCGAGCACTCCGAGGAATCTGTGGATCCAACAAAGCCGAAAATATGATGAACAGAGAACCGACTTGGAACGAGAATCTCGGTTTCTTGTTAGTATCGTTCGCACTTGCGAGCGCTGCTGCGTCACTCGTTCCCACAGTAGGACTCGGAGGCCTTCCCGGAGTGGTCGGGGTCATCATCGTGTTCGTAATGACCTTCTTCATCTGTCTGCTAGCTGTTGACCGGCTGTTTCTCCCGAAAGAGTGAGTACACTTGAGAGTCCGAACCGGTGACTGGCTCTACCGAGATCCCGATCAAGTGGTACATTCACCTACTATTCTGATCAGTACAGTGAAGCAGGTAGCGAATTACCAGTAGGGTGGGTTTCGAGGATTGGTGAGTGTCAGGTCCGCCGCTGTACAAGACCCAAGTGAATGAGTAACCCAAGTATTCCCAAGAATCCCAAAACAAGGCCTCGAAGCCGTGGATTTGATAATTCCTTCTTTTCAGAATCGAAAAATACATAGTAGCCGACAGTAGGCCAGAAGATGAGCAGGTACAGACCCATACGGATGAGCAGTCCGCTGTATGCTGTTAGCAAACTCATCGACTATTCACCGCTGTTTCACGGGAGACCATATCTGAGTCGTCGTTTTGTGACGAGAAAGAAGTTCCGCGTATTTGATTTCTAAGTCTGTAAGCGATAGGCACTCTTCAGCGGCCAGCCGTTTCAGGTGAGTATATGTCTGAAGAATGGAATCTCAATAGAGCCGAAGGCCATGGTACGCGGTGAATATCTCCATACAACAGCCACAGCGGTCAAAGCGTATATTCGCTCGGACAACAACAGAGGTGTATGCCCTCCAACTCAAACGACGACGAGACCGGCCGGTCACCGATCGTATTAGCTGGCCTTTCAGCTCTCGGTATCGCGTTCGTGATCGCTGGTGTGGGGCTGTATTACGGGCTCGCAGTCGATTCGATGCGGGTATTCAACGCTGCAGCGGCGGCGATTTTCGTGTTACTGGCTGTTTCGATGGTCATCATCATACGGAGTGAGCCGCTCTTCTCCCGAGAAAACGCGGTGATTTCGGTTTTCGTGTTCACTGCTATGGCGCTCTTCTTCGTATTGAGCACGTTCACTACGCTCCCGTTTCCCGTGTTGGTTGGGGCCCTCGTCTTCGTTGGCGTAATTCTTCCCGGTCTCGTGCTTCAGTATGGGCCCTCAGTTATCAATTAAGATCGAACTCATCGAGGAAGTTCCGAACACGTCACCGTGTCGGTACCGAATCGCGGACAGCAATGTCGTCCGCGAGCTCTTCGAGCTGAACAGCGCGCTCAACAGCGTCGGCGAACCATCAGTTGGTGCTACAGTCAGACCCGACCGCGCTCAATATAGAGTTTCAGCAGAGCCGAAGTACTCAAAAAAGACTGATAACCGTGTTGAGAACGGGGATAGCGACAACGATCCCTGCGACACTAGCTGAGCGTTGAATGTCCACATTTCGAGCATGTTTGATGGCGTACGTGAGAATATATCCTACCCAAACATAACCAATGAGACCAACGACAGTATTGAACAGAAGCAACCAAGGCGGAAGTTGCATCTGAGTCACTGTCATTGACGGTGGATTTCCGGCGAACGCTACGCTCCAAAGGGTGATCGTCGAAATAGTGTTCACGAACAAGAGGGGGAGTAAAGCCCACCCGATATTCGCGGCAGTTTGGGTGATTGAACCATTCCCACCGACGATTGCGGTCAGAAGATACACGATGACTGTTGATACAATCCAAATGCCAGCAGCACCGATTAGACCGCCGAGGAGAATCGAGATCACGAGCGTCTCTGTCGTGATTTCGACCGAAGTAACTTGATCCACATACGGTGCCGCACTTGCAACAGCGACGACACCTGTAAACAGTAAGATTATCGAAGCACTGGCAAGTGACGGAGAGCGTTGAGCGAAGAACTCACCAGGGCCGAATAACGGTGTGGAGGGCATCAATTATTGCACATTTCGGCGCGATCAAAAGTCTGCTGGTCAGAGAGAGCCATCCTCTATACAATAATTGAATCTCGATAGAATTTGGGTATTCTCTCCGGTCACCCGAGAGGGATGAGTCAATCGGCGATTGATTTTCTCTCCCTGCGCCAGTTTGGATGTACGCGAACCCCACCGATGGACCAGCAGACGATCACCTATCGAACGAAAGCACGCGCCTCGCACTATTACGGCGTCTACCCCGACGCAGTCATGCGATTAGAACGATACGGGCGCGACGGGATTTGAACCCCGGTCGTTCCGCTTTGCTTCACTCCCTGATTCAAATCCCTGTAACCGTTTTCACGGCTCACTTCGTTCGCCGAAAAGCGGGCGCGACGGGCCTTGGTCACGCGGCGTGTCAACCCTTACTTTTGGCCGATTCAGATGCTGTAACCGTTGGTTCGTGATTGGCGGTCACCGAGATTCATGGGGTTCGCTTGAACGGAGACAACATATTATGAGTCTCGAACCAATCGATGCCGAAACCGCGCTTGAACTGTACCTTGCAGACAAAGGAAACGAACTCTCAGAGGCCTCGCTCAAAGGCCACAAGTACCGTCTCGGACACTTTGTCCGCTGGTGTAACGAAGTCGAGGAAATCGAGAACCTCAACACGCTCACTGGTCGCCAACTCCACAGGTACCGGCTCTGGCGACGAGAGGACGGTGACCTAAACAAGGTCAGTGAGAAGACACAGATAGATACACTTCGCGTCTTTACTCGATGGCTAGAGTCGATCGACGCTGTGGAACAAGACCTGAGTGAGAAGGTCCTGTCCCCATCGATCACCGCCGACGAGAACTCTCGGGACGTAATGTTGGACAGCGACAGTGCTTCAAAAGTACTCGCCCATTTGGAAAAGTTCGAGTACGCAAGTATTCAGCACGTTTCGATTGCGCTGATGTGGCACACAATGATGCGTGTCGGTGGTGTTCACGCTCTCGATGTGGATGATTATGACCCAGATGAACAGTGTATCAAAATCCGTCATCGCCCGGACACGGGTACACCAATCAAAAACCAAGGGAGAGGTGAGCGAATGGTCGCACTCTCGGATCAGCTATGTGAACTCCTCAACGATTGGCTCGAAAACAAGCGCCCATCAGTTACCGACGAATACGGGCGAGAACCATTATTAGCCTCGCGGAAAGGACGGACGAGCAAATCAACACTTCGTGCCTACGTCTACCGGTGGACGCGTCCCTGTGTCTACAGTACTGAGTGCCCACACGACCGTGGTCTCGGAGAGTGTTCGGCAGTACATCGGGATACTGCCTGCCGGTGTCCGTCAAGCGTGAGTCCCCACGCAATCCGCCGCGGAAGCATCACGCACAGTCTGAACAGCGACATGCCAAATAAAGTCGTCAGCGACCGAGCGAATGTGAGCCAGCGAGTGATCGAACAACATTATGACCGTCGAACAGAACGAGAAAAGATGGAGCAGCGGAGAGAATATCTAGATAACTTGTAGTAGTTCCATACCTCAGGCTCTGTTAAAATCCTCAACCGGTGATAGAATTCAACAGCCATGCTGAATACAGCGCGCGAATCTTACACGTCTGCTCGGTCTATCTATGATACTGTGTTCGTTTGTGCTTCGGCCGAGAGTATTTATACACTCTCAGTGATGTATGAGTGTGTCTGAGAGAGACTTACTCTTTGATGGAAAAATAGATGCAAAATTAACGAACGAACGTGATGTCCGCGAACACTTCCTCAACAGGGCTCACCGATTGGGGCTCTTGCTGGTGGAAGGGCAGGAAGCGTACCCGGATCTTCACATGCGGGACGTAGAATCAAGTGAGGACGTATATGTTGAGGTTGAGCACCTCTCGGCAAATTTTATTGCTCATGGCCACCACAAACAAGAGGTTGAGAACGACGCAGATATCTTGATTTGTGGTGCAGACAACCTCTCTGATGAAGGCCGTAAAAAGACCCCAGAAGTGATTTCCTTGGAGGAGCGATTTGGTGCTGAAATCGACTACGTGCCGCACTACCGCTTAGTACCATACGAAGCGACCTCAACGCGGCGTAAGAGCATTGCACTTAGAGTAACAGAAAGTGGCGTTGAAGCACGCCTAGAAGACGAGACTCGAACTGAGGGTGAAGATGCCAGCGCATGGACAGACGACTCCACAGGAACCATGTGGATGCCCGTAGAGGAATTTTGCACGCTATTCCACAAACTGTCGGAACAAATGGTCAACGGAGAAACAATTGGTGATCTCGTATTTTCACCCGGCTCCGTCGACTTCCAACCTCTTATCGAACTGGGCCAGAGCAGCGATCCGCCATTGCAAGACCAGGGTGACAGTGCAGCCTTAGTGGAACATGATTATCGACATCCGCGCAAAGAAAAGCAGTACATAGCACGGGCAAGTATCAAGCGTTCACCTGATTCGGATGCTATATATTTCCGGATTGGTCATTGGGCGGATGGCGGATCAAGCTTCACCTCACAGCGCGCCACAGTTTTCAATCCTACCGAGTTCTCTGGTGTATTTGACAAGTTACCGGACAATGTGCTTCGAAGCGCTATTGTTTCGGGTGACGAGGAGAAACTTATCAAATATGCGGAGAGAGTGCACGGGGCGGCACTGGGTCTGGGCCGTGACGACTGAGCCCCGGTTAGGTTCCACGCCAATTTCAAGTCACGTTTGTTATTTTAATGTCACTATTGTGCTGAACTCACTCTTTCTATTCAACAGAGCCGCCTGAGAGGTTTATTGAATTCCCCAGTCTGTTAATACGTTTCAACGGCGGGGTGAATACAGCGCGCGTATCGGTTACTGTAGCAGATAGATTGACTATTCTCTTTGGACTTTCAGCACCTGATCGTCTTCTTCGGGATGTTGGAGTTCCCATGGGGGCTCTCCGGGATTTCGCCCCTCTCCGGAGTCATTAAAAATGGATCGAATGTCTCGCTCCCTGAGATCACTATAGTAGAACGCTATTGACGCCATTTTGCCAGCATCATCCCAATCGATGAGACCAGTCATATCACGCGTCCACAGAGCAATTGTATCTCCAAGAATCTCTTTGTCATCGCCCTTTGTTCCGGAAGAGCAGTATGCTTCTCGATGCTCACCAGCGTAGATCGCCCAAGCAACCATGAGTACCAAATCTCAAATGATGTTCATTAAGACTGTCTTTTTTGTGCTTTCTGATAATTTGGAGGAAGGAATTTAATCGACTTAACATCGCTACCCTTTGTTGGGACAGAATTCTACTCACGAAAAGTCGGTTAAATTAGTACGGTGAAAGACCAGAAGGAGAAGAATACGGTCACTGTAGGGGTTCTGAGCATCGTGATGGTGACCTATGCAGTTCACCGGTCTATGGATATTGGACGGAAGAATCACCGGTACGATGCGGAAGTAAACGAAATTCTCGATTTGCCAGTGACGACAACACGAATACACGAGAGTCAGATCGCGCCGTGGTTGATCAAGCGAAATCCTGAGAATATCGACATTCTTCTCGGGGACAAAGGGTATGATGAATAGAAAATCAGGCAGCTTTCCGGTCAATACGAGGTTCATCCACTGATTAACCATCGTGAGTTCACGTCACTCTACGAGTGGTTGAACCCAGAGTCAGGATCATCATCAGCATCCCTAAATTCATCCTCGTAACGTTCACGCTCTTCTGCTGAGTCGGGAAGATCATACCACAGATCTTGGACACGAGGACTAACATCACACCGCTGATCGATCGCATCCGAGGACACACCTCTGTTTTTTTGATCCGTAATGTACCCCGTGCGAATATGATGCGGTGCTCGGCTACTCGGGCACTTAAACGCAGAATTGTTCTTTTGAGCAGCTTCACACTCCTCGGGATCACGATCATGGGGACACTCAAGTCCGACCGCACAAGGTCGAGTCCACTTGTAGGCGATTTTTTTCAATGTCGACGAACTCATTCTACCGTAACCTTTTGTGAGTAGTGGCTCTCTCCCGTCTTTGTCAGTTACAGGGGGTCGCTGGTGATTGAGATAATCCTTAATTATCTCAGACACATCTCCATAGAGAGATACCTCGCGTTCGCTAGCCTCGTCGTTTTTGAGCGGCGTCGTTTCCTGGGTCTCGTACTTAAGAATACCTTCGTCGTAAACAAAGTCTGGCACGTCACGGCCGATTAGACCCCCTCTCCGTGGGGCTGACTGGCACATCAGCTCCATTGAGATATGCTCTACATCGGCGTATTCGAACTTTCGCAAATACTCTAAGGAGGCTTTTGCCAACTTCGGATCAAGTTGCTTCTCGTCAACCCCTTCTCCTGCCGGATAATCTACTTTGGGGATTTTGACGGACTTTTCGAAGCGAACCGGGGCCATACGATGCTCGATCAAATAACGGATAAACTCTCGGAAGAGGTACATATCGTCTTTTAATGTGGTCTTGGCTAATGGTTCATCCCGCGATAGCGAATCGTACTTCCGCCACTGATAATAGCGCTCAATATCTTCACTGGTGAGGTCTTCGGTTGTCCCGAGACCGACTTCGTCTAAGAGATATGTCTTGAGATAATCTAGCTTTCTGTTGTACTGTTGTTCTGACTTGACTTTGTCCAACTTCTTTGCTCGGAACTCTTTGAGGACCTCACTTACTGGTCGAACTTTTAGCGATAGCTCGGGAAACGAATCTGCCATTTCGCTGACTACGCTAGAGGCAATCGCCTCTATAAATTCCTCTGTTGGATTATCAGAGAGGCGTTCTTTCAGCAGTTCTACGTCGTTAGAGCGGCTAGACATTTGTTTTGTGCTGTGAGTTGTAATTTGTGTGTTAGTTAAAATCGCCAAGTGTCCGGTCAGATTCAATATTAGTATCGGACTCTAGATAGGCATCCTCTGGTAGCACCTGTCGAATCCGGTGTCGGAAAAATACGCGTCGATACTGCCGACGTTGTTCCGATGTTAAATAATGGTCCCTCACTGATTTTGGGTCTGATGCACCCTGCTCTTCTGCTAATTCGGCAGCTCTTTGCAAGAGATCAATATCTGCTTCAAGCAAGATGTTATAATAGAATGAACGACCCTGTTTTGGCGTCGGCACTTCTTCGTCTATAGTAATTTCAGCTTTTCGACAGAGTTCTTTGAAACGATCACGCATTTCCTTCGCGCAGAGGAATTCTCTATTCTCATTATCGCTTGGGAAAAGATATCCATTCCAATTTGGTCGTCGCGTCGATCGTCGATCCAAAAGATTGGCAAGTGGCTCAAGACCAAACATGAGACTTACTTCCCCTGGTCCATTTTTTCGCGCTCGTTCTCCAAACTTAATTTTTGGATCTGTTAGATTGAAATTAAACTGCGTCCTGTGGATACCAGCAAGCTCGCTCGTACGGACACCCCACACACAATATCCAATAATTAACATTTTTTCTTCATCTGTGTCAGCAACGACCCACAACCGTCTAACTTGCCCATCAGATAGGCTGGTGGGGTCAGAGGTCCACTCCCATCGGAATTCGTCTTCGATATCTCTCATCGGATCGTATTCGATTCGCCCAGATCGTTCGAGCCACTCAAAAAATCGATGGGCAGCTCGTATATAAGCGTGCGCAGAGTCATCCGACTTCGATTCGGCTCTGAGCGTCTTCGCCACTAGCTTAAATGTATCGTAGGCTTCAGTTTCGACTCTCGGATCATTTGCCAGCGAAATAATAGCATCATCACCATACTCATTTACAAATCTGCTGAGAAATCCGTTAAGACGAGATCTGTTGGACCGTTTTGTGGATGGTTGCCAGTTCCGGCACTCCGCCTGATCATCAAGATAGGCTCTGCATCGCTCAATCGTAGCAACATCGCCGAAACCCCACTCAAATCCTTTTGCCCTCCCTGCAGATGTCATCAAAATAAAAAACTCGGGAACACCCATACTGTGCTTTTCGCTGAGTACCCATCGTAGATGTGAGTATCCGTTGTCGTCCAACCACTTCACTGTCGGATAGTCTCTTGGCGACTTCGGGTGCTGATCCTTCCAATTTTCCAATATTTCTTCACCTATCTTTTGTAGCTCAGATAGATCATGGCACCAATCTCGGTATTCTTGTGGCTCGGCTGTATCATTTTCCTTGGTGTTGGTCGTCATGTCTCAGTGATCTGTACGTGGTCAGAAGGTCATCCGTCTTTAGCTAAGCGAAGAACCGCATGACAGCGGCGGCTTATCGGGACACCTTTTCGGAAGGAATGAGGAGGCTTCAGCTGTGCACA
>NZ_SRSG01000044.1:1026-14248 GCF_005543295.1 Halalkalirubrum salinum | reverse complement strand
GAGCTCACCGTTAACAACCGCTCAAAACCCACGCACTGAAACAAGGTAAGACGTGGTGAGACGGGTGGTGTCGAGCCATCGTAAAGTGGCTGGCCTTCACGGACACGAACGGCGTGTTCGGGTGTTACTGGTTCCACGCGACCAACCGGGAGCGCGACGGGAATTAAAGATTCGCACGCTTTACCGCCCGATTCTGGGCGTGACGTGTCTCTGCGAACGCCACGGGTCACCCGACCCGTGGTACTTTACTCTGCTGACGACTCTCTATCAGGATTTAACGGGATCGTAACTTAGCGCAGAATTGCATTCTGAGGTACTAAGAGTATCTTGCCAGTCGCCATTCGGTGAACTGGCTGCAAATAGCAAACCTTTCCATATAGGTATTAAATTTTACAACCCGATATTAGAGGGTAAAAGACGTACGATTGTAGAAGATATGTATTTTGTATGGCCAAAATCTCTCCGCACCGAGAGTCTGAACCTACGGGATGGAGCACGGACTCTCAAATTGTGTGCGAATTTGACAGACCTGTTCGTGTTTCAGATGCGGTCATTGAGACACTTATGGAAGCAGTCGAAGACTGGCCGGAACTCAGTAGATCCCCGCCGGTGTTCGAATTTGTTGATCCAGACAAGTTAGATGGCTTATTCAAAACTCGTACAGTCGAGGGGACCAGTCATATGCCCTCTGTGGAGTTTCTCTTTCAGGACGCACTTGTGACAGTCATGTACGCATCAACGGTGTGTGTTATTGTCGAACGAGATGCGTGAGTGAGAAAAGATGACCCATTCCAGTACCGTTCTGATCGTCGAAGGCGAAGAGAATCTCGCTGACTTGTTTCGCGTCTGGCTGCAGGAGCAGTTCGAGGTTCATGTGGCCTATTCTGGGGAAGATGCACTGGAAATATTTGCTGAGGAACCGATCGATATTGTCCTTTTAGATCGTCGAATGCCGGGCCTCTCTGGCACGGAGGTGCTACAATCAATTCGTGAAAGTGGAGATGCCCAGCAGGTGATTATGATAACAGCTGTTCAGTCAACGGAAGATATAGTATCCATCGATGTGGACGACTATCTTCTCAAACCAATTGACCGGACAAAGCTTCTTGCAGCTGTGGAAGCTGCGGAGTTGGTTCTAACATATGACGAATCACTCACAGAGCTTCTCTCACTCACCGCGAAGAAAGTCACGTTAGAAGCGAACCCTGACAAAACAGAGCTTGAAAAAGACGATCGGTACGGCGATCTCCTCCAGATAATACGTGAGTTGGAGGAGGAAGCTGATACGACACTCCAGCGTCTCGAGACAAATTACCGGATCGATATGCTGGTCAGAGACCAGCGTTTCGGCTCCCAACCTATAGAACAGCTTTGATATGGAACGAGGAACCGTGACAGCTACCTATTATGCTACCAGCGGCAATATCAACGTACTCGCAGAAAACAAATATCCGCTGCTCATCGGATTAGTCTTAGTACAAGCTATAGATGCGAGTCTCACGTACTATGGGCTGAGCATCGGACTGCGAGAAGTCAATCCGACTGTTGTACTTGTGATCGAGACTCTAGGGATCATCCCCGGGCTATTCTTCGTCTCGCCGGTGTCACTGGTATTGTTATTTTCTCTTGGTGAATACCTGCTTCCCGGAGTCGCACAATCGAGACATAATATTGAGCTTTGGAGCAACGTAGCATACCTTTCACTTTTCGTCGTTTGTAGCGCTTTATGACTTCATAATATGGTCCTCATTTGGATATGAGATTGATCGAGTTTGTCGGTTTATTATTATATACTTCCATCATATTATTGATATCATTTGCTATGCTGCTTTCTCTGCTTTAATTTCTGCAATGAATGTCCGAAACCCTCGTTTTATACGAAATACAGGAGAAACCCACGGCTTTACACTAGGTGCCGAAGTACCGGAGAGATTCAGTTGAGTTCCGTTCCTCGCGGTTAAGAAAGGCTGATCCAATCAATGTTTTCCTCAGCGAACCACTGTCCGAGAGCAAAAAAATGGTTGCCGCAAGCGGTTTGGCAATCTTGTCAGTACTCAGCGGCGTGCTGACCCGGAAGAATCCAGGTCAGTCGCCACATCTGTCGCTATCCGTCCGGAACTGATAGCACGAACAGCCGAAACAGTGCTGTCGAGACGGCTGGTCGATCCTTGTAGTTTCGCTGCTCAGCAAGGAACAGACACACCAGAATCCACAGATTGTACATCGCCACCGCGAACAGAAACTCGAACAGCCGCACCACAAACGTCGGTGACGACGTTCGCGGCAGAAACTCACCGATCTTCTGGTAGGAGGTTTTGATTCCCCATCGGCGGCGGTATGCTTCTGTGAGCGGTTCAGCGGCATCTTCTGACACCGCACAGTTCGTCACAAGACAAAACGAGTTGTCGTCCCGTTTGCGGTGCGAGACGACGACAAGTGTTACTGGCACTCGGTCGGTCGGTGGATTTTCTCTCACCAGCTCGTAATCTGTGACGAACCGAGAAGCGCCATGGGCTTCAAGCGCGCGCTTGACGCGCACAGTCTGTGGAGCACGCATAACGAAGTTAACGTCGAGTTCGACAAACGTCTCTACAAGTGGCATATACAGTAGAAGCCACAATCACAGTAGACGCGGTTGATCTTCATAAACTGCCGAGCAGTGGTAACGAGCCGGCGAATCGACTCCCGCAGCGTGCGGGAGTCATTCGCCTCAACAGATTTGGATGCGAGCGTGAATTGAACGGGGGATCGACAATACAGAGTGTCACAACTGCGTACGCGAGGTTTGTTCCGCAATGTGGATTGACCGAACAGACGTGGGGTGTGTCGTCCGAGCCGTAGTAGAGCCATTCGTGAATATTGAGCGCAACATCGACAAGATGAGTGAACGCCCGCTGGCGGCGGGCGTGAGCGAATATTGCGGCCCGGACGCTATCGAACTGAGCATCGATGGCGTCCGGGCTCAGTCCACGAAGGTGGTAGAGCAGTGATCTGGCAAGCGGACTCCGTTGCTGGAGATCGATGTCTTCATTTCGAGCGATCTGAAGCTCTTTGGCGGTTGTGTGGACAAATTCGCCGTCGAAGGGACTCCAAGCGAGGACCCTCTGGAAGTCCTCGCTCGGATACTGTCCGTTCGGTTTCGTCGCAAAACCAAGGTGCGTGAATAACAGCGTAGAAGCAACACGAGACAGCTGTTTCGCCTCCGCTGCGTGGATCATACCACAGATTGGTCACCAGCACTGAAAACAACGACTCAGCTACTTCGGCACCTACTGTGAGGTCGCAGGAGGAGGTCAAATATTCCACGATTGAACCTACAGGGAGCGCAGTTTCCGCAGGTGTGGTTCGACCTCTCCCCGACTACTTGATGGCGACGGCAGAGCGTCTGACCCGGCTTGTTTTCGCCGACTAAGCCAGACATGAAGAGTGCTGTCATACCTTCTGATAAGGAAATTTCCGAGTTAATAGCACTCGCTGGGCAGGCTTGGGAGTATCTGAACTCATTAACTTATCGCCCTGTTCATCCCTCAAAACTATTCATAATCCAGTGGAGGGTATATATACAGGTTAAGAATTTCAACTCGGTATATACATCGGTAAAAGGGCTATACCTTTCTCCAATAAAATAGGGTTAGTGGAAGATACACGCGGTAAGGCATGGGCAGTTTTTTTCAGCGTGATCATGGTGCTGTCCATGATTGCGCTTAGCGTATCGTTTGCTGGAACTGCGGTGGCGTTCACCGGTGATGGAAACGGAACAGAGCCCGACGATCCTTATCAGATAACAGATTGGGAAAAATTATATGAAGTAAGGGATGAACCGGGTGCTTACTATGAATTACAGAATAATTTAGATAATTCAACTAACGGTTATGATACCTACAATGCGGACGATAGTGCTGGTTGGGACCCAATCGGTGATGACTCCACGAAATTCACCGGTTCCTTTGACGGGCAGGGATATACCATTGAAGGGCTGTATATTGACCGCGCGGACGTTACTTTAAACGGACTCTTCGGGTATATTGGTACAGACGGCGAAGTGCGGAACCTCGGGGTGACGAACGTCGACCTCACCGGGCAAAACCAGATGGGTGGGTTAGCGGGCAGAAACAACGGGCTGATAGACAACAGCTTCGCCACAGGCGTGGTCGACGGTAGAGAACGAACCGGTGGACTGGTGGGGCACAACGAAGGGGAAGGGACGATAACCAACAGCTACAGCGGTGTGGAGGTTATCAGCGATCATGAAAAGATTGGCGGCCTGGTCGGGGACAACAGTAATGGAGCAATTAAGAAATCCTACAGCTTCGGTGTTGTGGACGAGGCAGATACAGGTTCGACTGTCGGTGGTCTTACCGGAAGAGAGGACGGCGGCGGTGCCACAAATGTGGACAGCTTCTGGGACACGGAGACATCGGGACAAACATCTTCGGGCGGGGGAACGGGCAAGACCACTGCAGAGATGCAGGACGTCGCTACGTTTACGGATGAAAGTACAGATGGCCTTAATTCAGCGTGGGACTTCGTTGACGACCCCAGCGACGACACTGCATCGGAAGACATCTGGAACATTTCAACTTCACTAAACGGTGGATATCCGTATCTGGGGGACAATCCACCATATCAGGTTGATGTAGCTCTGGAAAGCCCCGAAGACGAGGGAGCTGATATAGAAACACCAACCGAGTTGGCTGTAACGGCTACTAGTCCTGTAGATGGCGAATTTAACATCTCGTTTTCCTCAATGATTGGTTGGGATATTAAGACGACAACGTTCACTAGAAAGGAATCTACCAAAGACAGTGGACCAGAAGGCATCCACTTCAGCCCAGACGGAGAGACGATGTATGAACTTGGTTACAGCGACGAAGAAATGCATCAATATCAACTTACGGCTCCCTGGGATATCAGCACTGCGACTCATGAAGAAACACAGGACACTGTGAATGATAACTCTGCAGATATTTTCATCAGTCCTGAGGGAGACCACCTCTATGAGTTGGCACGTAATGATGCTGAAATCTACCAGCTAGAAATTACAGACGGCGATATCTCAACAGCAGACACTGATAGCCCCAAAACAACTATCGATACACAAGGTTCAGACCCTGAAGACATCCACTTCAGTCCTGACGGAACAAAACTATTTGAACTCGATTCAGATTCACAGACTGTCTACAAATATGAGCTTGATATCGCATGGGAGCTTTCTACAGCCACGTATACAGACAGCGTGGATGCTGAAAGTGGTGCGACAGGGTTATTCATCGATCAAGACGGAGACACGCTATACCAGACCAGTGAAACGGAGAGTAAAATTTACCAGTCTGAGCTTGAGGCTGCGTGGAATATTTCATCTATCTCCGAGGACACCACCTCTGTAAGCATTGATGAAGATGACGGACACGGTCTGTTCATTAACCCAACGGGAACTGAGCTGTATTCTGTTGGCCGAAGCGATGAAGCAGTATACCAGTACTCACTGGACGCCTCTCCTGAGTTGATCGATAGCATCTCAGGTGTACAGAGTGGTGAAACTGCGACATACTCATGGGAAGCAGTAGACTCGTCTAGCTATTATCAATGGCGCGCTACTGCTGATGACGGATCGGAACGTACCACCTCTGAGATAAAGAGTTTCTCGACTGACCAGAAAGACAGACCAAATGTTGAATTGAACAGCCCTAAAGACGGTGATGCCGACGTTTCGGCCCCCCCTGAACTGAATGTCACGGCTACAAGCGATGAAAATGACAACCTCAACGTCTCGTTTTATGAAGTGACCGGCTGGGACATTGAGACAGCTCGGTACGACGAGGTTGAAGTTGACACGGAAGATACCGGGCCAGAGGGAATCCATTTCAGTGCAAACGGCACGATACTATATGTGATGGGGTACAGTGATGAAGAAGTTTATCAGTTCTCTCTCACCACTCCCTGGGACTTGTCCACTGCTGAGTTCGAAAAAAGCCAACAGAACGTGGATCCTAATTCAGCTGACCTCTTTGTGAGTCCTGATGGTCAAAACTATTATGAACTTGAAAAAGCCGACGGTGAAATCCACTGGATAGATATGGACGGTGGCGACATTAACACGGTTGATATTGAGGCTATCCGTCACACTATGCAGACGCAGAGTTCCGATCCCGAAGACATTCATTTCAGTCCGGATGGCACAAAGCTGTACGAACTGAGTAATAGCGATATCTATGAATACGATCTCTCGACAGCCTGGGACCTCTCTACGGCGACCTACACTGGGAAGAGTATTTCTAGCCAAGATAGCGCCTCCACGGGCCTGTTTATTCACTCGAACGGAACTCGGATGTACGAGGTCGGAGACGGGGATGACAAACTACACCAGTTCACTCTCAGCACCGCATGGGACCTCTCTACGGCAACGGCTGATGAAGTGTCAACGAACCTTGAACACGGTGACGCCCATAGCCTGTACTTCAAGCCGACAGGGACTCAGCTATATTACGTCGGTAGAGACGCCGAGAGAGCGTATTCGTACTCGTTGGCCGATATGCCCGAACTGATTGACACCGCCTCAGACGTTGACAGCGGCACAGATGCAACTTACACTTGGGACACAGTCGATTCGCTCAGATATTACGAGTGGCTCGTGACTGCTGCTGACGGCTCTGCGGATTATACTTCCAGTACGTGGAATTTTACAACCGATGACACAACTAAAATTGAGAGTTGGAGCCAGTTGAACGATGTAAGAGACGATCCAAGCGGTACGTATGTTCTTTCGAGTGATCTAGATGAAGACTCAGAAGGTTACGAGACGTATGGAGCTGATTGGGGCTCTATCGGGACGTTTGAAGGAAATTTTGATGGACAAGGGCACACTATCGCAGACTTGAGTGGGAGCAATGGTTTATTCTCTAAAATTGATGGAGCAACAATTGAAGATGTTACTCTGGATGGTGTTGATGTAGCGTCGGAATCAACCCAGATTGGGGGGTTGGTTGGGACCGTTGAAGATACTGAAAGATCGACTATCTCTGGAGTGAATGTTACAGGAACTGTTAATGGGGAAACAGAGACTGGGGGGCTCATTGGTCATAATAGTGGAGCAGATATCATAAATTCCTCTGCAACAGGGAGTATACCAGATGGGGAAGGAGGTAAACAAGGAGGCCTAATAGGTTACGAAGCTGGTGGTAATACGTACACAGACGTTTACGCCGAGATGGATGTTAGTCTAACATACGGTGAAGAAAATGATATAGGGGGTCTTATTGGTCTATTTGATGATTCTCAGTCTGGAGGCTCAATAACGAATTCTTATGCAACCGGAAACGTTCTGGGGGAAAATAATGTGGGCGGACTGATTGGTAACAATCGTGGAGCAGATATCACTGACTCTTATGCAACAGGAACTATACCAGCTGGCGAAGGAGCTCCTCAAGGAGGCTTAGTAGGTTACGAAGCTGGTGGTAATACGTACACACGTGTTTACGCCACAGGGGATGTTAGTCCAGGTTATAATGAAGCAGATAATATGGGGGGGCTTATTGGTCTTTTCGATGACTTCCAGACTGGAGGCTCAATAACAGATGCGTATGCAACGGGGGATGTTCACGGTAATTCTTTTTTAGGTGGCTTAATAGGACGAAACAACGGAGCAGAGATTACAAACGCTTATTCAACGGGATGGGTACGAGACAGAACTGATTCTGGTGGATTAATAGGTAGCAATGATGGCGGGTCCTACTCTAACGCTTTCTGGGACACGAATACATCGGAACAAGATGATTCGGCAGGAGGAACCGCAAAGACCACCGGAGATATGAAGGACGTCGCTACGTTTACCGATTCAGACACTGACGGATTAGACGACCCGTGGGACTTCGTCGGCAATCCGAACGATGACGAGGGCGAAGAAAACATCTGGAATATCGTCGGGTCGATAAACGATGGATATCCTTATCTGGAACAATTAGCCGATGATGACCCGGCCTCGGTGAGCGGTGACGTGTTCGAGAGTGACGGTGAAACGCAAGTGATTGATGGAACGGTTGAGATCTACTTCGATCAGCAGAACGATTCCGGCGCTGCTGACGGGACCGCAGATCTCAGCGATGGCTCATACAGCTTCGAGGGACTTGGCGCTGATGACTACCACCTCGTCGTCACTGGGGCTACTGACCACCAAGACGACGAGCGCAACATCAGCCTCAATGCTGGTGAATCCGCTACTGAAGACTTCACGCTAACGGAGATCACGGTAGTGGATTCCATATCTGTTGATACCCCGATCGATACGCTTGACTACGACTCTGGAGACGCTCTGAACCTGAGCGGCCTGGTCATCAATGAGACACTCTCGGACGGAACTACGGAAACAACGGCCTTCGACGATGCTGGCTGGTCGAACTACACCGCGGTTCCGGCGGACGGAGATCCCTTGGCTGATTCCGATGATGGAACCAATGTAACTGTCACTCATACGGATTCAGGAGAGACGACGGACACCAGCACGCTGACCGTGAATACGGTGGTGGACTCCATCTCCGTCGAGACGCAGCCCGATACCCTCACCTACGACTCGGGAGACGCTCTAGACTTGACCGGCCTGGTCATCAACGAAACGCTTTCAGATGGAACGACGGACACGACGAGCTTTGGCGATGCTGACTGGTCGGAGTACACTGCCGATCCATCGGACGAAACCACACTGGAAGGCTCCGATGACGGAAGCCCCGTCACAGTCACCCACACCGATTCAGGCAATACGGCTGATACGGATCCGCTAACCGTGAATACGGTGGTCGAATCCATCTCTGTCGAGACTCAGCCCAACCTGGCGTACGACTCTGGCGAAGCTCTGGACCTGACCGGGATGGAAGTGACTGAAACGTACAGTGACGGGTCAACCGCGACCGTCACGTACGGCGATAGCGATTGGGACTCTAATTATTCGGTAGGTCCATCGGACGGAACCACACTGAGAGATTCCGATGATGGAAGCACCGTCACGGTCACCCACACCGATTCAGGAGAGACGGTAGATACCAGCACGCTAACTGTGAATGCGGTGGTGGACTCCATCTCTGTCGAGACCCAGCCAACTCTCACGTACGACTCCGGCGAAGCTCTGGACCTGACCAGGATGGAAGTCACTGAAAGTTATAGTGACGGTTCAACCGCGACCGTAACGTACGGCGATAGCGATTGGGACTCCAATTATTCGGTAGACACATCGGACGGAACAACACTAGAAGATTCCGATGAGGGAAGTACTGTCACGGTCACCCACACTGATTCGGAAGAGACGGCGAACACCGACACGCTGACCGTGAATGCGGTGGTGGACTCCATCTCCGTCGAGACGCAGCCAGCGCTGACGTACGATTCAGGAGAATCGCTGGGCCTGACCGGGATGGAAGTCGCCGAAACGTACAGTGACGGGTCAACCTCAACCGTAACGTACGGGGATAGCGATTGGGACTCCAATTATTCGGTAGATCCCTCGGACGAAACCACACTAGAAGATGCTGATGACGGAAGCACCGTCACGGTCACCCACACGGATTCAGGAGAAACAGCGGACACCAGCACGCTAACTGTGAATGCGGTGGTCGAATTTATATCCGTCGAGACCCAGCCCAACCTGACGTACGATTCAGGAGAATCGCTGAACCTGAGCGGAATCGAAGTGACTGAAACGTACAGTGACGGGTCAACCGCCACCGTCACGTACGGCGATAGCGATTGGGACTCCGATTATTCGGTAGACACATCGGACGGAACTGCATTAGATGATTCCGATGATGGAAGTACCGTCACGGCCACCCACACCGATTCGGGAGAGACGGCGAACACCGACGCGCTGACCGTGAATACGGTGGTAAAGAGCATCGAGGTAACAACTCAGCCAACTCTCACCTACGACTCGGGCGAATCTCTGGACTTGAACGGGATGGAAGTGACTGAAACGTACAGTGACGGGTCAACCTCGACCGTCACGTACGGCGATAGCAGCTGGGACTCCGATTATTCGGTAGGTCCATCGGACGGAACCACATTGAGAGATTCCGATGACGGAAGTACCGTCACAGTCACCCACACCGATTCAGGAGAGACGGTAGATACCAGCACGCTAACTGTGAATACGGTGGTCGAATCCATCTCCGTCGAGACCCAGCCAAACTTCACGTACGACTCCGGAGAAGCTCTGGACCTGACCGGGATGGAAGTGACTGAAACGTACAGTGACGGGTCAACCTCAACCGTAACGTACGGGGATAGCGATTGGGACTCCGATTATTCGGTAGATCCATCAGATGGAACCGTGCTGGAGGAGGGCGAGGATGGAAGTGCAGTCACTGTAACTCATACAGATTCGGGAGAGACAGCGGGCACCGACACGCTAACCGTTAATACGGATGGTGACGGTAGTGACGGTGCCGACTCGATAGCGATCCAGACAGAGCCGGACGGAACACAGACAGCTGGTGAGACGCTCACCAGCCCGCCGAAAGTCAACGTCACTGACGAGCACGGCAACGCCGTTGAGGGAGTCGACGTGACGGTGACCGAAAACAGCGACTACTCATTCGACTCGGGAACGACCACCCAGACGACCGGGAGTGATGGCGTCGCTACTTTTGACGATCTCGTGATCGAAACAGCAGGCACTATCTATGAGCTGAACTTCTCCATCAGTAGTGGCGACCACAACGTGACTGCCGGCGACACAGCCAGCTCTCAGACTCTTGAGGTCGAATCTGCCGCAGCTGACGCAATAACGATCCAGACACAGCCAGACGTCTCCCAGACGGCTAATGAGACACTGACTGGTCTGCCGGCAGTCAACGTCACTGACGAGCACGGCAACGCCGTTGAGGGAACTAATGTTACCGTCGCACTGAAACCCGTAGGGGACCCACAGGACTTCGGTTATACCTCTACATTGACCGTTCTGACGAACGAGTCGGGGATAGCCACATTCGACAACTTAGTTGTCAACACGACGACTGGCGATTACAGGTTGGAATTCAAGGTAAACCCATCAGTCACTTCCGAAATCTTCAGTATGGAAGCTGCCGCTGACACGACGCCTCCAGAGATTACAAACTTCAGTGTTAACAATACAGAGGGGCAGACTGTCGAAGTCTCCTTTGACTCCGACAAAGAGCTGAGTAAGATCAATTCCAATGGGACGGATGACGCCGGTGGGACTAACCTAGTAATGAGTAACTTCACCCAAAGCGGTAACCTCACTAATGGTTTCACATACACTGCTACCCTGAGCGACAACGGGGACGGTATGTTTGGAGCAACACTCGACACTGCTGAAGATGCTAATGACAACGACGGTGCGAGTGCTGAGTCTGACTCTGTCATGATCGACACGAGCAATGACGGAGATGGCGGGAGTGATGGAGATGACAGTAGTGGTGAGAGTGGTGGAGATGACAGTAGTGGTGAGAGTGGTGGAGATGACAGTAGTGGTGAGAGTGGTGGAGATGACAGTAGTGGTGAAAAGGAGTCCACCATCAACAATACAGATACCGGGGACAACCAATCACAGTCGGTCACTCGCCAGCCATCCGCCGACGAGTCAATTGGCTTCACCGTCTCAGATTCCGATGGTGCCGGTAATATCTTGCTCTCACTCACCGACGAGGCAGACGACGCAACAGAGGAGCCAACCGGACGTAACGTCGATCACGACAGCCTGTCGGTTCAACCGACCGAAACCGGCACTCGCGAGTTCAATATTAGCGTCAGCCAGTGGGACGCCAGTAGCGAAACCAATGAGAGCACCAACGACCGATTCTTCGAGGGAACTGGCTCGTCGGCCATCGGCTACGTCGAAGTGACTCACTCGAATTCGGACGACGACATCGAGGGTGTGACGTTCCAGTTCCGCGTGCAGTCCGCGTATCTCGACGAACACGATATTGAGTCGGAGGATATCGCGCTTTACCGCGACGAGACCGGACGCTGGAACGAACTTGACGCGACTGAAGTCGAAACAACCGATACTCATCACGTCTTTGAGGCCGAATCGCCCGGTCTCTCATTGTTTGCTGTTGGTGCTCCCGACTCAACTGAGCCCACTAGCGGGCCGGACGCGGCTGTAACCGTTTCGCCTAGCGTAGTGACCGTAGGCGAGGAGGTAACCCTTGACGGCAGCGACTCGACGAACGAAGACGGCGAGATTGCCGCCTACAATTGGAGTATTTACGGTGAAACGCTCACCGGAGAAACGGTAACAGTAACCGCCGACGAACCAGGTGAGTACACTGTCAAACTCACCGTGACGAATGACGCTGGTGAGACTGACACCACGGTAACCGATCTGACCGTTACGGCGGGCGAAGAGACTTCCGGCAACGGGCTTCCAACCACTACCGACGATGAGACGCCTGTCGGATTCGCTATCTACGCGATTATTGTTCTCCTCCTCGTCATCGTGATCGTAGCCGTCATCGCCTGGGGTGTGAGGCGTCGGCGCTCCGAGGGCAACGATTCCATCTAGTAGTCCGATATTACACCGTGAAACACGTATTCGAATACCGACGCTGACTTGCTGAAAAATTGATTTTATCAGTCGAATTCAGCATGGCCCCAAGAACATATCTCTGATTGAGGATTCCAACAGAACCAATTATATGAGTGGATAGTTATTATATAATATCAGTAGTTGGCAATATGACCCAGATTTATATACGAATCCGACTGAATAGCGACTGGAACGGCATTATACGCGTTCCGAGTTGAATAAAGACAATCAAATTGCCAACAACTGATAACTGGCTCCACAAAATCAGCGTGTCATAATTTTCCTGCGAACTGACGCCTTGCTTTCATCTTTTCGCGCTTAGGCCGCGCATCGTAGTGTTTGTCAAGCACCTCCCGAGTGACGTTTGCTCGATCACTCACCGCCTCTTGTGGAGTTCCGGTGTTAACTGCGTGAGTGATTGCCCCTCGTCGGATTGCATGAGGTGATACTGAGCTGGGACCAGCAGATAGTTCCTTCCATGTCGCTGCTTGACATTCGTCGATCTTACCACTGTGTGGGCAGCTAGCGTCCAAGATACAGGGTCGAGTCAAGCAGTAAGCATATTGCTGAATCGTTGTGTTATGAATACGTCCTTGTTTAGTAGCGACCAGTGGAGAACGACCATTGTTGTCTGTAACTTCTGGTCTATACGGTTTCGAGGCAGAGTACCACGGGTTTCCGAAAACGTCT
>NZ_SRSG01000044.1:0-868 GCF_005543295.1 Halalkalirubrum salinum | reverse complement strand
AATCACTACATTTACAACAATTCACGACAATACTATCATAATGCAAGAGTCAGGACTCACTCACACACTTTCTTTTGGATTAACTATCCAAACAGGGAGTTCTGACAACTTGCACGAAGGCTGTCTCGAAGCCCGGCGAGTCAGAAATGAGGTTAACCGACTCGACAAACAAGGCTGGGACTGGGACGATATCCACGATACTGTCGTTGACAACGCCAACCACGTCAAAAATACCACCCAACTCCTCGTTCAGAAAGCATTCAAAGAAATCGAGACATACCACGATCACAAGGACGAGGATTGGGGCCGACCGTTCCCGTACATCCACGAAACGTATCCGATGCGGATGAACCATAACGAAGGATACGCCCTTACCGTGGACGGCGAGGGGGATGTTCGGTTCCGAGTCAGTTACAAGCCGTACAACTACGTCAAAGGTGTGCTTCGTGGGAGCCCTGATCATCTTCATCAACTGAAGAATGCACTCAGTTCTACTGCGTGGCGAGTTGGGGTTGCTGAACTCGTGTATAAACACGACGAGTGGCGACTCCACGTGTCGGTTACGAACAAGAACAAAAGCCGTACTGTTGCATCTCCCGAAGATGCGAAGACTGTCGTTGGCGTGGACATCAACGAAGACTGTGTCGCTCTCGCCGCAATGTGTCGAAAAACGGGTGATATACTCGATTCAGCCGTTATCGAGTACCCAGACATCAAGCGAGTGCGACACGAGTATTTCACCAAACGAAAGCGGATGCAGACAGTTG
Organism: Halalkalirubrum salinum; assembly: GCF_005543295.1. GTDB lineage: Archaea > Halobacteriota > Halobacteria > Halobacteriales > Haloferacaceae > Halalkalirubrum > Halalkalirubrum salinum. The sequence continues at coordinate 101 of NZ_SRSG01000044.1, read as the reverse complement.
GTCACACAGCGTTCGAGACCGGTATCCGATCCGAAGAACAAGACTTTGTCCACGACCAACTTCACAAAGTTTCCCGTGACGTAACCAGATGGGTTTCGCAA
>NZ_SRSG01000004.1 GCF_005543295.1 Halalkalirubrum salinum | reverse complement strand
TCGCTATAGTTCGGTCAAGTTCTTCTACAGCCAGTACCCCTCAGTAAAATTTCACAAATAGGGTCTCCAGATTCACACTTCGCTTGGAAGTACGTCAGAGACGACCAGTACTAGTCCTCAGAAGAGGAAGCGTTGTCAGCCTCGCTTCCTTAGACAGACAACAGAATCTACTCTCGTCTACTAAGCAAATCTACTGACCGAATTAATCACAAGTACCTGAGCAGATTGCCATTCGGCAGGTCTGGTTCAGCGTGGCGTCAACTATTATTGATTCTAACCCATTATTTGTATATGGGCATCCTGGTCGCAATCAGCGATGACAGCCAGTTTGAGACCGTGTTAACCGTCGGAGTACGACTGGCCCCAGGGTTAGATGAAAAACTGTATGTGACGCACATAACAGAGACTGAGAGTGCATCGAACGACGAACGAGCGTTCCGCGATGAGGTTGGGGATTGGCTGTTAAATTCCGATCTCTCCGTTGACGCTGAACTTGAACTCGAGCATCTGAGTCGCGATGGACTCCGGTCAGGGACAACGATCGGCAAGCAGCTTCTCGAAATCGCAGAAAGCGATAATATCGACCATATTGTGATCGGGCATCGAGCAAAAAATCGGCTGGCCACAGTTCGTGAAGGACATACCGACTTCGTGGTTGCCGAAGAGGCAGCAGTCCCGGTAACGATCGTCCCGGAAGCCTTCGAACCGTAGCGATAGTAACGTTTGCAACTCTTTGCAACAACCACCTCGAAATGCAGTCTGAGAGTGCGTGAGCCAGTAGTTCCTGAATCGAAGCGAGAACATAAGTGCAAACGCTACTACAACTCAGTGGTCTGTGCTCGCAGTGAGGCGGACGGAAGTGGTATCGGGAGTCGATGACCCCACGTGAGAAACTCAATCTCCGGTTGCTCCCTCCCGAATCGCAGTGTTCGCGACCGTGACACCGCCCGAGAGTGCAGTATTTGGATAGGGAATGTCGATCCCCTCGGCGTCAAATCGCTGTTTAACCCGCTCGGTGAACTCCGCAGTTGTGACTCCGTAGCTGCTTTCGGAGGGGTCGATCCAGAGTCGTCCCGAGAGGATAACTGCTGAGTCACCGAGCTCCGTGACTGGTGCTGATGGCTCGGGAGTCTCAAGCACGCCGTCGATGTGAGTTCCCTCCTCGATGATGACGTCTCGTGCCTGGTTGATGTCCGCATCGTATCCGATTTGGAAGTCGATCGACACTCGCCGCCGATCGTTCGCCGCGTTGTTTATTATCGCTGCATTGGCGAGATCGGAGTTTGGTACGGTGACCAGTTGGTTATCGAACGTGTCCAGTTTCGTCACCCGCATTTGGATCTCTCGAACCACACCCTCGTTGTCGTCCCACTCGATCCAGTCACCGACCGTGAACGGTTCGTCTTTGACGATGAACACACCAGCAACGAAATTCGCGATGAGATCCTGTGCAGCGAAGCCGACTGCGAGCGTCAGTGCCCCACCCAAGGTTGCGAACGCGGCGAGGACAGTGCCAAAGCCAGCAACCGTCGCGGCCAGCGCGACCGCAAAGACCGCCGTCACCAACACGGTCATACTAACGGTAAATCCGATCAGCGTGTCGTCGAAGTTACGCCGTTGAAGTCCGTTTTTGACTGACCGAATCATGATTGACCGCCCAACCCGGTAGACAACCAGGAACACGATGAGGAATATCACTGTTGTCGTGACTGCGCTGAGAATTGTTGGGACGAACTGTTGCAGATCGATCGAGATGCCCTGTTGCATTGGTAACATTCTACGTGCGCTACGGCGGCAATTGGTAAGGTAATAAATGTAGAAACATTCGTCAACCCAGAAATTCAAGTGGCGATCAGTGGTCGTCGAAACTCCCGGCAGCCGATGTGGAATAGAATTCTTATACGTCCACTTAAATGTGTTCTTAATTGTTATATTATGCAGTCTAAGGACTCATAAACTGAATCTTGTTGGGTAAAAAGTAGGTTTGAGGGGATATTCAGTTGGCATTTGAACTCACAAATTTATGTTACTTACTGACTCTTATTATCAGAAAGACCACAACACGTACAGATGAAAGATCGTCCCAGTTCTTACCCTAGTAAAGCGAATTTAATTTGAGTTATGAACGCTATCACGGCGATCGAAACCAGGCCAACCCACGCGAGGAGTTACGCGATACGATCTTCGCTTGGCTTGCCTCATCCTTTGACACAAACACCCAGCACGCGTCATCTCGGAGCACCTATTTCAGGGCGCCAAACACCGCCAGTCGACGGCATGCTTCGCGGTCAGCGTCGCAACAACGGGTCTCGGGTATGAGTAGCCAACAACTGCCTGAAGAGTGGTTCATCAAGGACTCACGAATCAACGCGGCGGTCTCTTGGTTACTCGTCGGCGCGCTCGTCGTCGTCGCAATAACTGCGCTCTTCGATCTCCTGTTTGTCCGCATGGCACTGATAGCTCTCGCAGTATTCGTCGCTGTCATCCCGGCGATCGTCAGCGGAACATGGACCCGAACGGTCCCGTGGCCGCTCCTTTTGCTCTGTACGATCCCGCTTTCAATCGGGGGCATTGGTCTGAGTTTCCTCTCCGACTTCATCACTGGTCTCAGTGTCGCCGCGTTGGGAATGCTCGTCGTCGTATCATTGCAGTTGACGGGGCAGGTGCGGATGACGCCAAACTTTGCCGTGTTTTTTGTGGTGCTTGCCACACTGGCGACAGTGGGCTTTTGGGCGGTCGGCTCGGCAGCTTCGGCTCAGTATCTCGGAACGTCCTTTGTCGAGACCAACGACGAACTGATGATTATCTTCACTGCCGCGACGCTCGCAGGGTTCGTCGCTGGCGGCCTCTTCAGGGTGTACTTCGGACGCCGACTCCAGGCTAACCTCGATCGTCTTGGTGGGGAAGGGGTGAGTGCTTCATGAGCAACAGAGCTCGCGTGCTCGTCTCCAGACGCACACAGGCCGGACTCGTGCGGCTTCTCCAAGCGATGATGGTTGCACTGCTCGGTATCGGACTGTACGTTGGGGACGCCTCGATCATGACCAATGCCACGATCGGGCTTCTCGTCACGCAGTTACCAGCAATACTGGAGCGGAGGTACGAGATCACGATGAACGTGGGGCTCGTTCTCTGGATCACCCTGGCGATGTCGCTACACGCGCTCGGGACGGTGCCGCTTCCCGGCCTCGATTTCGAAAGTCTGTACGGTGCGACATGGTGGTGGGATCACATGACCCACGCACTGTCGTCGTCGCTGGTCGTCGGGTCAGCCTACGCAATAACGCGAGCTCTGCAAGAACACACCGAGCACCTCCACATGGGCCCGAGGTTTACGCTCGTGTACCTCCTGATTTTCGTGATGGCCTTCGGCGTCTTCTGGGAGCTGATCGAGTTCTACGTTGCGATCGGTGCACAGGTGCTTGGTATTCCCCGAGTGCTTACACAGTATGGCCTCGATGACACCGTCCTCGACCTCATCTACAACTCGATCGGTGGCTTGCTGGTCGCTATCTTCGGGACGACGTACCTGACCGGCGTCTCCGATCAAATACGGGACCGACTCGAGGCGGGGTCGGCGAATCGCTGATCGCTATTGCTCGTCGAGCTTCCGGCGCACGCTAAAGGCCTCGTCTCGGCCGTCCAGTCGATCGATGCCGTCGAAACGACGCAGCACGGCCGAGGCCCGTCACCAACCACTCCGTTTAGGAGTCGAACTCGATGTTGCGCGGGAGAAACGCTGAAACGACGAGCGTGAGCAACACGAAGAGGACGAGAAGGAGCAACGTCGCTCGCTGTGCGCCGACCATGGCAGCCTCGAAGATCCCTTCGAGCAGTTCTTGCTCGGCAGTAGTTAGTCCTGCCAGGAACGCCTCACGAGTTGCCTCCGTCGCCGTCTCGGAGGCTTCTTGAAGTGCCCGAGCGAGTTCGTCCCGTCGTGCGATCGACACGGCGACGTCACTCGCCCGGAGGACGCCGTCAGTAACACCCTGGTAGAACTGCCCGAGGAGGAACGCTCCCACGACGGCAGTTCCGATCGCGTATCCGAGCATCCCGGTCGCGTTCATGAGGCCGGACGCCTCAGCCGAGTTCGCCTGGGGGACCGATGACAGCGTCATATTGACCAGTTGTGGCATCAACAATCCGACGCCGATGCCGATCACCGCCATCGGAACCGCCATCCCCACGATCGTCTGATCAGGGGCCGTTCCTACAAACAGCAATGCCAGCCCGACACCGACGAGCACGATTCCAATTTGGATGAGCGTCTTCGGCGAGACGTAGGCGCGCCAGCCGGTGGTAAACGTCGAGACGAGCAGTGTCCCGACAGAGAACGGAAGCATGGCGACGCCGGCCGCGAATGCCGTGTAGCCGAGCCCGGACTGGAGAAACACCGGAACAACGAAAATGAATCCAGCCATGACCAACGACCGCACGCCGAAAGTGAGGGTTCCCGCGGTGAACGCGCGGTTTGTCAACATCGAGATCGGGACGAGCGGTGAGCCGCCGGCCTGTTCGAGGCGGCGCTCGTACTGAGCGAACGCGGCGAACGCAAGCAAGCTCAGCCCGACTAACCAGACAGCCGGCGATGTCCCAAAGGGATTGAATTGGACACCGAAGGCGACGAACGGCCGTGTCGCGACCAGCCAGCCGAACTTCCCAGCGAGAAGGAGGCCGACGACGAGCGACGTCGCAGCGATCATCGAGAATGCTGTCCCGCCGAGATCGAGAGAGTCGCGACCCTGACCCAATGGGGCTGCGCTCACGTAGCGGACGAACACGAGGGCGACGACAACAACGACCGCCTCAAGCGCAAATCCCCACCGCCAGCTAGCGAAGGTTGTCAGGGCACCACCGACGATCGGCCCGACAGCCGCTCCTGTTGCGTTTACGCCAGCCAGTAGTCCAAGTGCTTTCGCCCTATCCTTCCCCTCGTAGGTGACCACGAGTATCGTAAACGTCAGGGGCATGAGCACTGCCGCCGCAGCACCTTCGATGACAGACCAGCCCAGATACAGGACCACTGGACTCCAACTGATTGCAGCCAGCAACGTCCCGACGGCATAGATCACGAGCGTAACCTGCATCAGCCGCCGGACGCCGTAAATCGAGGGGAGTTTGCCAGCGGGCAGCATCAACGCGGCCATCACGAGCGAGTAGAGCGCGATCGCGCCCTGAACGACTGGGACAGTTGTATCGAAGTCTGAGACGATAGCGGGGACGGCCACGTTCATCAGCGTCGAGTCGATGACGGCGATGAACATCGAGAGACTCACTGCAATAGCTGGGCCCCAGTACGAGAGTGTGTCCTGAGACGATCTCGAGGGAGTGTCTTCGCCTTGCCGTTCTTCCCGATCAGCGCTCATTGGGACGCTCCGTCCGACTGGCAATCTGCCAGATGGTTCTGGTATCGAGACCCAGCGACACAGTCCTACACGCTGAAACAGTCAGTCCGTAACCGCCGCGGTTACGACAGTCCCCGCGGGGCCGTCGCAAGCGGATTCTCGAGCGATCGCAAAAGCCGGAGAGTCCACGTATCGAACCGGGCTGTGAGTGGTTAGACATCCGGGGGACAGACAGGCCGCGAGTGTAGTTTTCGAGCAATACCTGGAGCAGTTTTTGACTGAGACGAGTGTCTGTTTTTTTACCCTGAGAGTTCCTCTGCGGCGAAGGTCTCGCGCAGGTTGGTTTCGTCCTCTGGGGAGAGGTTCGTCTCGATAATCTCGAATTCGTACTCGAAGTCCGACAGCTCGTCTTCGATACGCTCGAGATTGCCGTCCCGGCTCAGCAGGAACAGCGCAGAGTTTCCGGGTTCGATCGCGTCCCGAACTTCTTTGATAAAGTCGTCGTCAATGCCGATGTCACCGAATTTACCGGCGATCGCGCCACTGGCAGCGCCGGCCAGGAGGCCGAGCCACGGGGCGAAAAACAGCAATCCGATCAGCATCCCCCAAAAGGCACCGCCGACAGCCCCTGCGCCGACGAGGCTGTGGGCTTGTTTGACTTTGGCGCGTCCTTTTTTATTGCGGACAACGACTGCAGCGTCCTCGAGGGTGATCAACTCCCGTTTTTGGAAGTGGTACATCCGGTCGCGCATCGCCTCCGCACCGTTCATGTCGTCGAATCTGAGTACTACAAGCGAACTCATCGCTCTGACTTAGCGGCCATTGAAAATAGTTACTATACTAATAACAAGGATATGGTAAAATTAACGCAAAACACGATCTCATTTTATTCTCTCAACAGGAGTTTATTCAGCGGACGTGTGGTTTCGGTATCGATATAGATCCGTGATCATCTTCGCTGCCGTGGCGATGCGTGCTGTTATTCCTCCGGGCCACGAATGGCCGAACCATGGATATAGACAGTGGTGTCAGTGCCGGCGCCGCCTGCTGGCCAGCGGATGCGGTCTCGTTACACTTGCCGGATTAGCCGGGTGTACAACGACAGAAGACACACCCACGAACAACGATTCGGATGCCGACGCAGACTCTGACACAGCGATCGTAAACGACGTAGATGCGGAGGATCTCGGTCTCCGTGAAGCCAATGTCGTTGACGTCACGTTCGAGCGTGAAAACGGATCGTATACGTTCGACGTAGCGCTGCATCACGATGACGATGGTGAGGACGGATACGCGAACTGGTGGCAGGTTGAAGCGCTTGACGGGACGCGACTCGGTCGGCGTGAGCTGCTGCACGCACACTCCCAGCAGCCATTCACCCGCTCTGAGACGATCGAGGTTCCCGACGAGGCGACCTGCGTCGTCGTCCGCGGACACGACCAGACACACGAATACGGCGGGCTGGCAGCAGTGGTCGATCTCACATCAGCAAAAATACAGCTGATCGATCAAGGCCCGGAAAAACAGCGGTTTGAGGCTGAGCAGTGCCCCTGAGCCCGGCAACTATTTTTTTGAAATCGCTCGCAGCAGCGGCGGGGCAAGCAGATCAGTCAGTTTGCCATACCCGACGTATAGGACGAGTGCCTGAATCAGGACGATCACAAGCACAGCGATCGCCTGGGCGGTCGGGCTCAATCCTTCGATTCCGATCATCGCGTGAACCCCGGTTGTATGTGACTTGATAGGTGCATAGGTCTGTTAATCCGCCTTGACAGCGTTTGTCTCGCTCGTGCTGGATTCGCTTCGCCAGACGCCCTGAAGGTACGCGCCGAGCAGCATGCCGGCGATCGCGACGAGGATCGGGTAGTTGCCGATCCCGACGCTGGCGTAGGCCGCGCCGGGACAGATCCCAGAGATTCCCCAGCCAACACCGAAGATCGAGCCGCCGATCAGGACGTTCCGATCGAAGGACTTCAGCCGGCGGGCGTAGCTCTTGCCGGTCAGGGGGGCACGTCGGCCGCTCCACGTTGCGATCGTGAAGACAATGCCTGTGACGATCGCCGCCCCGAACATGACGAACAACAGCCCGAAGTCGGTGAACTGCAGGAAGTCAAGGACGACCTCTGGGCGGGCCATGTGGCTGTAGCCGAGCCCAAACCCAAACAGCAGGCCGCCGAGAACGACTACCGGCATGAAGGCGGGATGTCGCCCGCTCATGGGCTCACCCCGGCAGCCATGAGCAGTTGTGCGGTGACGATCGCCGTCAGGAGGAACGTCACGACGCCGACGAGGGAGGTCCGAGACGCCGATCCGACGCCACAGACGCCGTGGCCCGAGGTACAGCCCTTGCCGATCCGGGTTCCGATTCCGACGAGGATCCCGCCGACGAACAGTCGGCCAAGACCGACATCAGTGGTCCAGATTCCGTCCTGAAATGCCAGCGCCCAGATCGCCGCGCCGGCGACCGTCGCGAGCGCAAAGACGATCCGCCAGTCACGGGAACTGCGGTACTTACTGAACCGGGAGCGATCGGAGACGTACGAGAGCGTCGACTCAAGCGTTGTGCTCGCGCCGGCGATGATCCCCGTCGCGAGGTAGATCGTCGCCACGCCGAGCCCGACGAAGAGGCCGCCGATCGCGTACCGGCTGATCCCGTTCGGGAACAGTGCCTCAAGCGAGGCCGCCTGGAGGAGTTCGACACCAGAGACTATCGAGAGCACGGTTTACTCCTCGGTTAGCGCGCCCTGACTCGCCGCACAGTTGTTCGGACCGAGTTCGAGGGTGAACGCCTCCTCGTCGTCGACAGACTGCTGGCCGAGGTTCGTCTCGATGATGTCGAGGTAGTTCGCGGGTCGTGGGGGCATGTCCGAGAGGATGAGCTCGACGAACGCGTCTTCATCCATCCGGAGTGCCTCCATCGACTCGACGAGGTCGCCGATCGTCGCCGTGTAGGTCTTGTCGGCCGCTGGCTCGGCCGCGTCGCTGAAGTGTGCCCCACCGATGAGGGTGTCATCAGGGAGCGTGAGCACCTGTTCCTGCAGGGACTCGTACAGCATGCGCGCGGCCTCAGGTGCGCCCTCGTCGCCCTCTTCGAGGTCTGGGCGGGCAACGCTCTCGGTGAACAGGCCATCACCCGTCGCGAGCAGGGAGTCGCCAACGAGATACGAGGTCATGCCAGTCGTGTGTCCCGGCGTGAACACCGTCTCGATATCAATCGAGCCGACCTCAAAGACGTCACCGTCTTCGGTCAGCGTCATCTCGTCGGCGTAGGTTACACCGCGATCGACCGCTGCCTGTGAGATCACTCCTTCGACGCCTTCTGCAGCCAGCGCGCGGAGCCCGCTGATGTGGTCGGCGTGGATGTGCGTGTCGAACGCGTAGTCGAGATCGACGCCTAACTCCTCGGCATCCTCGAGATAGCGATCAGTGAACGCCCGCAGTGGGTCGATGACTGCAGCCGCCTCGTCGTCGTAGACCATGTACGCGAGACACCCACTCGAGGGGCGCTGGTACTGCAGAAGCGTCCCTGGTCCGTCGTAGTTCGTCACTTCGACGGCCTCGTAGATGCTCGCCCAGCCGTTCATCCCCTCTGCGAGGTTATTCACGTCGTAGCCGAGTTCGAGCAGTTTTCCGCCGACAAACTCGCTTGCGCCACCTTTCGCGCAGACGATCGTCACCAGACGGTCATCTGGGATCGGCTCGAGGACCGACTCATCGACTTCTTCGTCGAGGAAGTGGAAATACGGAACATTAATTGACTCGACAGACTGGCCGTCGATACGCCACTTTTCGTACTCTGATTCCATTCGGACGTCCAACAGCGTGATCGGTTCGCCAGCGTCGATCGCGGCTTTCAGTTCGTGGGGCTCAACCGATTCAACTGGCTCTGCCGGCGTCGGGAAATCCATTTCTTGCATTGACAGTAGTGTCTATACTGCACAATAATATAAATGTTGTGTACTCGGTGCAAGATAACACGAGAGCTTCAAATCCTCCCATGAAAGAGGAATGTATGTTAATAGAGGCATAGATCGGGAAATTTTGGGACTGCGTATTGCAGCATGGTTTTGTTTTGTGGGCACAATAATTATACCGCTCAGCGCGTACACACGCACATGAACGCGATCGAGTACGCCGAGACGATCGACGCAGATCGACACGTCGAGACGCTGTTATCGCTGTTGTCGATCGACACGCAGAATCCCCCGGGGACGACGCGGGAGAGTATCGACGCGATCGGCGAGCGGCTCGGATCGCTGGGCATTGAGACCGAACGGATTACGGTCGATCCAGAGAAGCCGAACCTCCTCGCGCGGATTCCCGGTGCGAGCGATCGGACGCTCCTGTATCAAGGCCACGTCGACACCGTGCCGTTTACCGCCGAGGAGTGGGCCTTCGACCCGCTTGGTGACAGAGACGACGATCGGATCTACGGCCGCGGCGCGACGGACATGAAAGGCGCTGTCGCGTCGATGCTGCTGGCGGCCGAAGCGTTTGTCCGCGTGGACGAAGTACCACCGCTGTCGATCGCATTTCTGTTCGTAAGCGACGAGGAGGTCGCCGGCGATGCAGGTATGCCAGCTGTGCTCGAAGCAGGGGCAATCGACGCCGAAGCCTGTGTAGTGGGCGAAACGACGAGTACAGACGGCCGATACTCGACGACCGTTGCCGATCGCGGCAGCATCTGGCTTACGCTGACGGCGACTGGAGAGGCGGCTCACGGCTCGCGACCCATGCTCGGGACAAATGCGATCAACGCGCTGTGTTCGGCACTTGAAGCCCTTAACCGACGGCTCCCTGCACGCCGGTTTGAGTTTGATCCGGCCGTGCGAGCCATCATCGACGAGTCGATCGACTACTACGCAGACACTCTTGGCGAGGCGGCTGCGCGTGAGCTCTTCGAAGGGCCGACAGTGAACGTGGGGACGATCGAGGGCGGCGAAATGGTCAACAGCGTTCCAGAGCATGCGACCGCGCGCGTGGATATCCGCCTGAGCGCGGGTGTGGATACGCCGACGATTCTCGGCGATATCCGCGAGTGTCTCGACCAGTTCGAACAGATTGAGATCACTGACGTTTCCTGGAGCATCGGCACCTACGAACCGATCGACGGGCCGATCGTTTCGGCGATTTCGGCGGCCGTAGAGACGGTCGTAGGTGAGCCGATTGTCCGTCGCAGCGCAACCGGCGGCGGCGACGTCAAGGCACTCAGAAACGCCGGGATAGAGACGGTTGAGTTTGGCGTCGGGACTGATACCGCGCACGCTGTCGACGAGTACACGACGGTTGCTGCGCTCATTGAGAACACAACGGTGTTCGTCAGACTGCCGTGGGCGCTTGCGAATGCGTGGGGGGTCTCGTCTGATAAGGAACGATCACTATCCAAATCGTAATTGACTCACTCCACGCGCCTAATATTCTCGTATGAACAGTCAACGCTCCCAACGCAAAGTCGAACAATGAACCCTCGTCAAGCAGATACGATCGTTGGCGGACTGCTCGCAATTGTCCTCGCATTCGGCGGGGCTCTGAGCTGGCAGGCCTACCAACAAGGTCGTGCGATCGAAGAGTCGATGGGTTCGATGATGGATTCGTCGATGGGAACAATGCACGGCCCAGATCCGTTGTGGTACGTGTTTGGGACGCTCCTTATCGTAGCCGTGATTGGGAGTGTCTATGCGTTGATTCGGAGCAACCTCTCTGATGCAACAGAGACCGAAAACACCGCACATGCGGATCGGAACCTACCCTCCGAAGAGACGGGCTCGTCGGTCGGTCCTGAAGGAACGGCTTCGACAATGGATATTGCAGACGCACAGGATGGATCGACCAATCTTGAATCAAATCCACAGACGCGTGTCCTTGATCTCTTACCGGATGACGAACGACGCATCCTCGAGCCTGTTTTGCAGTCTCCCGGAATCACACAGATCGAATTGCGCGATCGATCCGATTTCTCAAAGAGCAAAGTGAGCCAGACAGTGCGATCGCTCGAAAAACGCGGCCTGTTGTACCGAGAACGACAAGGTCGGACCTATCGCATCTATCCGAGCGATGACCTGCAGCAACAACTTGACTAGACCACATTGGGCCTAGCAGACCGACGAAACCTCGGAGTATACGACGCCGTCAGATTCACCGGAGTTGCCCGTACTTAGGGTGGGCTATACCCGTGGTAAACTCATCGGTTAGGAATCCCAAAACCGACGGTCCAGACCTGAAGAAACTGAGTGAGGAGTCGGTTGATTGGTTGGGTGAGAGATGCCGAAATCGCTGGCTGGCTACGATACTCCCTCTCTCACTCACTGGACTCGAACTGGACTTAATCGCTAAAATGTACTAAACGCTACCGCCGTTGTGGTGGCACGAGCAAGACGTTTCCGTTCGCGCGGCCGACGATTCGCTCTGAAGTTCCACCCAAGAGCAGCCGCCGGAGCCGGCTGCGACCGCGCGAACCGATCAACGTGAGCGTCGGCGACACCGCAGATTCGACCTCAAGAATGTCTGTGACTGGTTCGCCCTCGCGGACGATCGTTTCGACCTCGATCCCCCACGCTTCGAGTGTGGCGGCGTGCCCCTCGAGTCGATCGATCGCGTCCGCCCGAGCGTCTTCCATGTCAGTTTCGCGGCGTTCGTTACGCGGCAAGACGTGCAACAGCGTGGCGCGTTGGGTCGCATTTCGCAGGACTGAGAACTGCTCGAAGGCCCGATCGGCGTTTTCCGAGAAGTCGGTTGCGAACATCACATCACGAAACAGGTGCTTTCTCGCAACCTCATAGTCGCCGTTCACTTTCGAGATCCGCTGTAACAACAGCGGCCGAACGGCGGTTCGGGCAACGTTTCTGGCGGTGCCGCCGATCACGCGATCGCGCAGCGGACTCTGCCCGCGCGAGCCGACGATTATCAGGTCGGCGTGGACCGCCTCTGCGACGCCGTTGATTCGCCTGTGGGGCGTCCCACGAACAATATGTGTCTCGACATCGAATCCGGCCTCCGAAAAGATCGATTCCTGTCGGCTCAAGAGTCGTTTTTTGGTTTTTCGGTAGTCGACACCAGGCATCCCATAGTGCATGTCCGAGCTAATGACCGTTACGAGGTGGATTTCACGAACGCCGATCCGATCAAGACACTCGAGACACGGCTGCGTCCGCACGGCCGCTTGCGAGGCCTCCGAGAGATCGGTCGCGTACAACGCCTTCATGACCACCTGTAGGCACCCAATCAATATAATATTGTGGTTCTTGCACCATACCAACACTTTTACACCTCCGATGCGTAGCAACGCGTATGGCTGATTCGGTATCTGAGATGCTCCGCGAGGAGATGGAGTGTGAGGGGCTGTTTGAGTGTTTCCATGGGCTCAAACCGCTAGATGAGCGGTGTTTCCGGGCGATCGCCGCGTACGACGCGCCGTTGACCGTAGACGAGGTTGCCGAGGCGGTCGATCGAGAGCGATCAACCACGTATCGATCGATCCAGCGGCTCTTAGCCTCCGGGCTGGTGCAAAAAGAACAGCGCAACTACGACGGCGGCGGCTACTACCACGTGTACCGCGCGGCTGCTGCCGACGAGATCACCGACGAAATGCAGGCAATGCTCAACGCGTGGTACGCAAAAATCGGCCAGTTGCTCCAAGAGTTCGAAGAAAAGTACAGTTCGATCGACACCAATCGATTAAGCGACACCGACCAAGCCTCAACATAACGTCTAAACAGCCGATGTCTAACCGATCGTGGGTCTTATTCCCTTTACATAGGAACGGCCGACAGCTATTATGGGAGAACCACGCAATAACCACCTATGTACAGTGATATCTTGCTTCCGACAGACGGGACCGACGGGGTTGATGCAGCGATCGACCACGCAATCGACGCGGCATCAAGATACGACGCTACGCTTCACGTGATACACGTGGTTGACGCGTCAACCTACGAAGCGTACACTGGCGATGAGTATGTCCACGAATTCGAGGGGCTGGAGTCGGGACTCGCACAAATGGGACAGGACGCGATCGATGAGATCACCGAGCGTGCGGCATCAGAGGGTGTTGTGGTCGTGGATGCACTGATCCACGGCACCCCACACGAAGAGATCCTCCGCTATGCTGACGATTGCGGGATCGGATTAATCGTTCTTGGCTCTCGTGAAGAATCTGGGGAGTACCGGCGACTGCTCGGCAGCGTCACCGAACGGGTTGCTCGCATGGCACCACAACCGGTGACGATCGTAAAGGCGAACCACACGTAGCGAGTGTGGTATTGTGCGATCATCACACAATACTTTTCACCAGTGCGGATAAATCAATAGCTGATGAGAGCTTCGGACATTGCGTTGGCCGTGTTTACGTGGATCCCGTTTGAATGGGAGACAAGCCGGAACAGTCTCGCCGGTTGCGCGCCGCAGGTGTGTGTATGACCCCACAAGAACTCCGCGCGGACATCCCCGCGCTGTCGCAGGCAACGTATCTCAACTACGGCGCACATGGCCCTAGTCCTCGGTGCGTCGTTGATGCCGCTGCGGCAGCGTTAGAAGATCACGAGTACAACTCGGGTGTGAACGACCCATACGAGGTCGCCTTCGGGGCGTGCGATCGGATCCGCGAACGGATTGCAGGCTTTCTCGGCGCAAAATCCCACGAGATCGCGCTGACCGAATCGACGACCGACGGGATCAATCGCGTTGCGCTGGGAATTGACTTTGAGCCAGGTGACGTTGTCGTGCGAACTGACCTCGAACACCCAGCAGGCGTATTACCCTGGAAACAACTCGAACGTGACGGTGTCGAGACACGAGTGATAGAGACGACCGACGGGCGGATCGATCGGGACGAATTCGCTGCGGCCGTGGCGGACGCGCGGCTGGTGTGTTTCAGTGCACTGACCTGGACACATGGAACCGTACTGCCGGTCGCAGAGTTCGCATCGATTGCCCACGAGAGTGAAACGTTTGTGCTCGTCGACGCCGTCCAGTCGCCCGGCCAGATGCCGGTCGACTTCCACGCATGGGGGGCCGACGCGGTCGCTGCGGCCGGCCACAAGTGGCTCCTTGGGCCCTGGGGATCGGGCTTTCTCTATGTTGACGAGGACGCTGCAGCGGAGATGCGCCCGGGGGCAATTGGCTACCGCAGCGTCGAGACGCCCACAGACGAGGAAATCACATACAAGCCGGGAGCGACCCGATTCGAGATTGGGACGACGTCGATTGCCCCACACAGCGGGCTCGTTGAAGCGATCGACGCGGTCGAGGATCTCGATGTCGAGACGATTCGCGGCCAAATCGAGACGCTCACCGATCGGTTCAAATCGCACTTCGACGACGATGAGCTCATCAGTCCGCGATCGTTTGAATCCGGACTTGTGTCTGTACGCGTGGACGATCCTGAAACCACGGTTGAGCGACTAGCCGACGATGACATCGTAATCCGATCGTTGCCCATGGCCAACACAGTTCGGGTGTCGATCCACGCCGTCTCGACTGCAGCGGAGGTCGATACCGCAGCCGAGGCGATTCGACACAACTGAGACGCCCGTTTCGACATGGACCATTCGGTTGGCGTCCGTTTTGTGCCACTGGGCTTGCCCCATCTACTGGGAATCCCATTGCAGGTATATGGTTGTTCACAGCAAACAATTATACAGAAGGGTGATGTTCAATCATGTCCACACAACGTACGACCGGCACTCACAAATCGGACCGCAGTAGAGAGCGTATCTCGTCTCATAATACACAATATCTCGCACGGTACACGATCGAGCGCGTCGACGTGACACACGAAGAGTGGCTCGTCGACTGGCTGCTCTCGTGGATCGACTGTCCGGGCGTCGCTGAGGTCGTTGTCGACCGAACGCGTCTTTCTGAGGGGGTCCAGTTCGACGTCTCAATAACGATTGAACCCGTCGAGCCGTTTATCGACCACGGCTGTCCCCCAGCACTAGTAGAACTTCTCGAAAGTGAACTGTCTCGTGTTGGCGGAGAGATCGAAGCAACGGTTCTACCGGGTGGCTGATCAGTGAATGGCTCGTTTAATATGTTCTGTGCGTAGATAGTGAGACACGCTGTGGCAGTACCCCGAATATATATTCTTTGCCGCAGAGATCTTAGACATGACTGAACGGCTGGTACTTCCGATCGACGGCTCAGAGGCGGCATGGGACGCGCTTGCGTACGCGATTTCAG
The DNA here is from genome assembly GCF_005543295.1 of Halalkalirubrum salinum. Lineage (GTDB taxonomy): Archaea > Halobacteriota > Halobacteria > Halobacteriales > Haloferacaceae > Halalkalirubrum > Halalkalirubrum salinum. The sequence goes on along the minus strand of NZ_SRSG01000004.1, from coordinate 35,284 downwards.
CCTATTCCCCGAGAGAAGTACATCTATTGTACGTTATTTCCGGGCCGACAAATCATCCGTACCACGGCGATGGCTCGATCGTCGAAGATGAAGTCTTTGCCGCCGAACGCCGCTACGCGGAAGAACTGTTCGAGACTGGCCGAGATCGAATCGACGATTCTGCCCTCGACGTTACCACGGCGATCCGGTTCGGCCAGCCACCCCATCAGATCGTCAAATACGCTGACGAACACGACTGCACCGCGATCGTCATGGGAAGTACGGGACGTGATGGGGCTGCGCGGGTGCTTCTCGGAAGCGTCGCCGAGACAGTTGCCCGCCGGGCGTCAGTTCCCGTTACTGTTGTCCGTTGATCGGAGTTGACATCGTAATGTTCGTTCCGTCACTATCGCAGTGATGGCCGACCAGTACTGAGATATTGGTATCGTCCCGATCTACTGATCGGCCCGGTAGATCGATCGGGTGTGACCTGATCAATGAGACTTGACGCGTAGTGACCGTTGAGCGCCCATTTACCGGACAATATCTCCGATAATTTGAGTTATTGGTCGGGACAAGTAGGGTATATTTATGCGAGTTCATATATATGGGGTATATAATGGCTAGTTACACGGATTCGATCGAAATCCAGAACGTTGTTGGATCGACCGGTATCGATCAAGAGCTGGATCTGGAGGCCCTTTCGATGGACCTCAGTGGGGCGAACTACGACGAAGAAAACTTCCCTGGCCTCGTGTTGCGGATGAACGATCCGAAAGCGACCGCGCTCATCTTCCGCTCCGGAAAGATCGTCTGTACCGGCGCGAACAGCATCGCGACTCTCGAGGAAGCAGTCGGGATCGTCTTCGAGCGCCTCGGCGATCTCGGAATCCCCGTTCCCGACACCCCAGATCTGACCATCCAGAACATCGTCTCGGGCGCAGATCTTGGGTCCCAGCTCAATCTCAACGCAATCGCGATCGGCCTCGGGCTGGAAGCCGTCGAATACGAGCCCGAGCAGTTCCCCGGACTCGTCTACCGGATGGAGGATCCAAATGTCGTGGTGTTGATGTTCGGCTCGGGCAAACTCGTCATCACGGGTGGGAAGACGCCAGAGGATGCCGAACGCGGTGTCGAAGCCGTCGCCGGAAAGCTGAGCGATCTCGGCCTGCTGTAGCCAGAAATAATCGACCTACAACGGTTTCAAAAACAATACTGTGAAGCGCGATCAGTAGATCAGAACGGGAATAGCGACGCAGCGTCGGGATCGCGCTCAAGCAGCTCGATCTCGTGGCCGTCCTGGTCTTTGGTGAACGCATAGAGAGTATCACACGACTCGGGATCGCGGTAGTCGGGTGCTTCTCGAAGCATCAGGTTCTCCCAGTCTGCTTCGAGGTCGTCGACACGCACACAGAGGTGTCCCCACGCGTCGCCCATCGTGTACTCGCGACCGTCGTAATTGTAGGTGAGTTCGAGGCTCATCGCCTCTTTTGGGGCGTCCTCAGGTTCGACAAAGAAGTTCGCGAAGGTATCGGCCTCCCACCGGCCAACATCGACGTAGTCGAACTTTCGGACCCAGTACCCGAGCGCCTCGTCGGCATCTTCGACGCGGATCATCGTGTGATCGATGCTCCATTTCTCGCCGTAGTCGCGCTTGACGATCTCGATCTCGTGTCCATCGGGGTCTTTGACAAACGCGTAGCGGTTCCCGCAGGATTCGGGATCGCGGTAGTCGTCGACGCCGTTGTCCATCAGCTCCTCGTACGACGACTGGAGTTCGTCTTCTGGGACGCGAACCGCGATGTGGCCCCACGCGTCACCGATTTCGAGGTCATCGCCGTCCTCGTTGTGGGTCAACTCGAGATACGCGCCGTCCTCGTGCATGTTCTCGGGCCCGAGGTAGACGATCGTGAAGCCGTCGCCCTCGTAGCGATCTTTCTCCTCGTAGCCGAGGTTTGTCCCGTACCAATCGAGCGATTCCTCGAGGTCCGAGACGCGAATCATCGTGTGATCAATAATGCCAGTCATACAATACATCAATCGATCGCACGTTGCAAAAACGTATTGAAGGGCGATCGTTTTCTTTCGCGGCATTGTAACGGCACGTATGCCACGACTCATCGATCACGACGCGACCGGACCGCGCTACCTTGACGAATCTGATATTGACGACGAGAAAGGCGATATTGCGATCTGTATGTGCGGCCTCTCAGAGTCGTACCCGTTCTGTGATGGATCGCACAATCGCACTGCAGACGAGTCGGACGATCACTTGTATCGCTACCACAACACAGAAAAATCGAGGCAGATCGTCGATCGAATTGTCTACGCTGATGGAACTGAAGAACGGTTCGAAGCGGAGTACTGACCAAGCGATTGCGCGACCGTGTGTGAGTTCCTCACTCGTGGAAAAATCACAGACAGCGATCGAATCATAACCCTTAACAGTACCAGCACTGTTGATTCATGTAGCGGGATGGGATAGCCAGGAGATTCCGCCGGGCTCATAACCCGGAGATCGGTAGTTCAAATCTACCTCCCGCTACTTTTTGCACACATCTAATAACTGAGTTGTCACTCAATTTCGTCCAGACCGGTCCGCCCAAATCTACTGTCTTTCGATCACTAGTGCTTGTTTGTTTGCACCAGCGCCAACATGTATCAGTGATCCTATCACTGACATCGGCCATCGTCGCCGTCGTCGTTTTCCGCTTGATCGTTCAGCGCTGTGCCTGATTACCGGGAACGTATGTTTCGACGTGAGGGTTTTGCAGGTCTACGACTTACTAATACTGTGTCACCGATCGCTGCTGTCGTGTTTGATCTGGACGGAACGCTCTGTACACACAGTCAGCCAGCAGAGCAACTGTACGAAGCAACGTTCACCGCTGCGGGCATCGATCGGTTTGGCACACCGGATCAGCTCTGGGACGCACTCAATGGCTCGCCGCCACCGGACGACGAACGCGGCTACCTCGCCGGGGGGTTCGTAACGGTCGCCGCACAGGAGGGGCGGACACCGATCGACGGCCTTGCGCTCGCTGAGGGATTTATCAGTGCCGTCGATCGGAGCGCGGTGTCATTTACCCCACATGCGCGGACAGTGCTCGATCGACTCGCCAATGAGGTCCCGCTCGGATTGCTCACCAATGGCCCCGAACACAGACAGCGGCCAAAAGTTGACGCGCTCGGCATCGAGCCGTACTTCGAAACAATCGTTTACGCGGGTGATCTCCCGCGTCGGAAGCCGAACGGCGAGCCGTTTCACACAATAGTGTCGGCTCTCGATGTCGACGCTGCAAACACGTTATATGTCGGCAATTCTCTCCGACTTGATATCGCCGGCGCACAGGGCTGTGGGATGCAGTCGGCATGGTACGCACCAGCGGGTGAGCCCCCGGATCCGTACAGACCCGAATACGTGCTCCGATCGCTCGCTGAGCTTGTGGAGGTCGTCGAATTGTGACTGAAACCCAGCGAAGTGACCTCAACTGCCTCCTCAACACGATCGGCCCAGATGCTACGATCGAATCCGTCAAGCGACCCGAGCAGGGAAACCACAAAGACACAACCGTTGTCTCACTTTCGAGCGGCCAGACGGTCGTCGTCCAGGCGTCGCCCGCCGGAACAGACGGGCAAAACGATCTCAAAACGGAGGGCGCGCTTATGCGAGCAATTGCAGCACAGACCACCGTTCCCGTTCCCGAAGTGATCGCGGCACCCACGATCGACACACGCCAATACCTCGTGACGGAGTACATCCCAGGTGATGATCTGCACAAGCGTTTTGTATCGATCCCGGAAGCAACGAGGCGGTCGATCGCTCGATCGGTGGGTGAGATACTCGCCTCGCTGCACGAGGTATTCGTGTTCGATCGCTGCGGTTCGCTCACGACCTCCGATGCCAGCGAGATCCGTGTGCAGAATGGGGACGTGCCTGCAAGGTGGCTGTCAGCGCACGCGATCGCAGGGATCGATCGGCTTCCAGCACAATTTGACGATCTTGCAGATCGAGCGCGCGATGCCGTCGAGCACGGGAGACCCACAAGCGATGCAATCAGATTGTATCCGTGGGACCTTCGCCCCGGAAACGCGATCGTCCGTGACGGTGAGATTGTGGCGGTGCTCGATTGGGGTGGGCCGATCGCCGCGCCAGTTGGGCTGTCGATCGCCAAGACCGAACACATGGTCGCGCGATGGTACGGGGGAAACATCGACGGACTCACCGTTGCGTTTCGTGACGGATACCGATCTGTTCGAGGGTACGTACGCCCGACTCAAGCCGAACGGATCGCCGCTGTTGCCCATGCTGCCGTCGATTCCAAGGGCGTCGTTACGCGACCGGGGTACCCCGAGCGGACCGGCGATCGTGCAATCGAATTTCACCGGGCGTCGCTTTTCGACGCGCTCTCGTCGCCGTAGTACTCGCGTTCGATCCGGTCGTCGAACAGCGCCGACAATAGCTTTGTCACCGGTCCAGGGCCGTCGGTTTCTGGATCGATCGCGATGCCGTCGACTCGATCGACTGGTCGAAGCTCCCAGGTGCTGTTGGTCACGAAGACCTCGTCAGCCGATCGGATATCGTCAGGTCGATACCGACCCGTCTCGACCGGGATCCCCTCCGATTCAGCCAGTTCGATCACTGTCTGTCGGGTGATTCCAGGGAGGATCGGCCCGTCGAGTGATGGGGTTTTGAGCGCGCGATCGTCGACAAAAAAGAGGTTGCTCGTCGCCCCCTCGGCGACATTCCCGTTCGTATCGAGCATCAGTGCCTCGTCGGCGTCGCTCACCCGGAGTTCGAGGCGGGCGAGAATGCCATTTAGGTAGTTGTGGGTTTTTGCCCGCGCCGGCACGGCCTGGTCTGGGATGCGCTTGGTCTTCACCGTCTGTATTGTCGCTGGACCGTCCCAGACAGACGATCCTTCCCGACCGCCGCGATCGAGCGGGCTCACGTACACGACGACGGTCGGATCGACGACTGGATCTGGCGTGAGTTTCCCGGGCTGGACGCCACGGGTGACAGAGAGTTTGACGTATGCCTCCGAGAGATTGTTTGCGGCCAGCGTCTTGTCGATCCGGGCTTTGAGTTCCGATCGATCGAGACCGTGGTCAACTCCGAGAATCGAACACGTTTCGGCGAGTCGATCGGCGTGTGCCTCCCACGCGAATATCGATCCGCCGTACGCCCGCATCGTCTCGAAGGCCCCATCGCCGTACATGAAGCCGCGATCTCGGACTGAGACAGTTGCCTCGGCGGCCGGGACGATCTCCCCATTGACGTGATACTGAAGCTCGTCTGAATGGCCGTCCTCAGACATGCTCCCAGGACCACTCCTCGCCGCGGTCGTGTCGATCACGCCAGGTCGCACACAGCGCGATGAAGTTTCGCACCATCGGCTTCCCGGCATCTGTGAGGATGCTCTCTGGGTGGAACTGGACACCAATGTGTGGACGATCGCGGTGGCGAACACCCATTACGACCTCGCGTTCGTCTTCGGTTCGTGCGGTCTCGTACAGCTCTTCGGGAAGATCTGGTCGATCGACACACAGTGAGTGGTAGCGTCCAACGTTGAGCTGTGGCGGAAGCCCCGCAAAGATCCCGTGCCCGTCGTGGCTGATCAACGAGGGCTTGCCGTGGACGACATCGGGTGCGTGGCCGACTCGCGATCCGCGTGCGGCACACAGCGCCTGGTGGCCCAGACACACCCCCAGAATCGGCCGATTGAGCTCGTAGGTGGCGATCGAAACGCCGGCCTCCTGTGGCGTTCCGGGTCCCGGCGAGATCACGACGCCGTCGGGGTCAAGCGATCGAATGTCTTCGACGGTCACCGCGTCATTGCGCCGGACAGTCACGCTGTCGGCGAACTCGCCAACGTACTGGACGAGGTTGTACGCGAACGAGTCGTAGTTGTCAATCACGAGGAGTTCGGTGTCGGGAATAGGCCCCCCGATAGCGTGTTGGGTTGCGTCCGCGCGGTCTGTGCTCATTGTGACACCTCCTCGATCGTCAGTCGTTGATCAGACAGCGCCTCGTCGATCGCAGTCACGAGTGCTTTGCCTTTCGCAAGCGTCTCATCGTACTCAGTGTTCGGGAGAGAATCGTGAACGATGCCAGCGCCGACGCGGAGGTGGTACTCCTCGTCGTGGCGGGTGAGCGTTCGGATGATGATGTTCAGTGTTGCATTCCCGTCGAATCCGAAGATGCCAATGCCCCCGGTGTAGGGGCCTCGCTGAGTCGTTTCCATCTCGTCGATGATCTCCATGGTCCGTGGCTTGGGTGCACCAGTGATCGTCCCGCCAGGGAACGCCGCGGCGATCGCATCCGCCAGCGAGTACGCTGGTGCGAGCTGGCCCTCGACGAGGGACACGAGGTGCATGACCTCCGAGTAGCGATCGATTCGGCGATACTCCTTGACGTCGACCGAGCCGTACGCACAGATCTTCCCGAGGTCGTTGCGTTCGAGATCGACCAACATGGCGTGTTCGGCTCGCTCTTTCTCGTCGTTCAGGAGGTCTGCTTCGAGCCGCTCGTCGGCTTCGGGGGTCTCTCCTCGGGGACGCGTGCCGGCGATCGGTTCGGTCACGATCCGGTCCGCGTCGCGTTCAATCAGCAGTTCCGGGCTGGCGCTAACGAGGTCGGTCCCGCTCCAGCGATCGCCGTCGGCAGCAGACGCCCGGCCTGAGAATTCAACCAGCGCGGAGTACGGCGCGGGGTTTACTGTCCGAAGGGCGTTGTACGCCTCGACAGGATGCACCGCCGCCGGCGCGACGAGTCGCTGGGAGATGTTTGCCTGGAAGGTGTCGCCGTCGCGGATGTATTCTTTGACGCGGCGGACGCGATCGGCGAACGCCTCTCTGCCGGTATCGCTTTCGAACTCTGCGGTTTCGGCCTCGACAGGCGCGGACCCAACTGACGGATCTCCCTCGTGGAGTCGGCCGACGAGCGATTCAGCGCGATCGATCGCCGCCTCGTAGACCTCGTCTGCGTCGGTCTCGGCGTCGATCACTGGACAGACGGTCACCAGAACCCGAGTCTCTTCGCCGACATCATCTGTGTGCCACGCGACCAGCTGATCGAACTTCGCGACAGCCACCCGTGGGATCGATCGATCGTCGACGGCTGTCTCGGGTAAGTCTTCCAGTTCGCGAGCAATATCGTAGGAAAGCCAGCCGATCGCGCCACACGGGTAGGGGACCGCTGTCGTCGATCGATCGACCGCCTCGGTTGCAAGAAATCCCTCCAGCGCTTCGAGCGACGGGGTGAGTCGGCGATAGTCGCCGTGGGTTCCGGCGTCGTCAGCGGCCGCCTCCCAGACGGCCGCTGTTGCACTCACGGTGAGCCGATCGATCGGATCGACACCAAAGTATCCCCAACCGTCCTGTCCGCCAGTCGTTTCGAGAAAGACACCGCCCGGGCCCTCGCGTGCGCGACGGTACGCCGAAAACGGATCGTCGACGACAGTTTCAACCTCGATTGGGACTCTTGTTCCTACGGTGACGTCGTCGGCGACCGATCGGAATTCCGATCGATCGGTGACGACGGTGGTGCGACTCATACCCTTCCTATCATCGCAGAACGCCTAACAGTTTCGCGGTGGCATATTCCCGTGGTATATATTCACGTGTCTATCGCTCCGGGTTTGGTACGTGTCGGTCGCTACTCGTTTTCTGCCCGTTCGATCCATGTGCTGACGATCTTCTCGGAGACGTCGATTTCATCCGCGAGCGTGTTAGCGTCAGAGGTAGCGAGTTCTGTGACAGTGTGCACGTCGGCGTCTGCGAGTCGATCAGCGTACGCAGGGCCAATTCCCTTGATCGTGTCGACTGATGTCTCTTCGTCTTTGCTGTCATCTTCAACCGTCTCATCGTTTTCGTCTTCAACCGCGTCGTCGTCGCTTTCGTCTTCAACCGCGTCGTCGTCGCTTTCGTCTTCAACCGTCTCATCGTTTTCGTCTTCAACCGCGTCGTCGTCGCTTTCGTCTTCAACCGCGTCGTCGTCGCTTTCGTCTTCAACCGCGTCGTCGTCGCTTTCGTCTTCAACCGCGTCGTCGTCGCTTTCGTCTTCAATCGCGTCGTCGTCGCTTTCGTCTTCAATCGCGTCGTCGTCGCTTTCAGCTTCAGTCGTATCTACATCCTCGGACACGTCAGTGTCTTCATCCGTAGAGACGTCAGTATCTTGATCCGTAGAGACGTCTGGTTTCGCATCCGCGTCGTCGTCTTCGTCGTCCTCAGAGAGCGACAGATCGTCGCTCTCCGGACCTGCCGCTTCAGCGGGCTCAGCAGCGTCCTCGGGCTCGTCGGGCTCTTCAACCAGTGAGCCAGTCGAGGCGGCTGCCTCGGTCTCTGTGGCGATCGGCTCGTCGTCCGCCCCGGACTCGCTGTCGGCCGCCTCAGATTCAGCCGTAGTCGCTGCCGGTTCGTCGGCAGTTCCTGTTGTTTCGGCGTCGTGTTCGACGGTAACGGTCGTCTCGTCTCTCTCAGCAGCCTCCCCAGAATCGAGTCCAAGGATCGATTTTAGCTTCTGCAGCAGACTCATTGAATTCTGATACGATGGGGCGGTATATAAAAATGAATCACCCATCGATTGGCCACCCGGGCGGTTCTGCTCGGCCGCCAGATAGCTGCAATGGATCGTGTTCGCTCAGAGCCGCGATCGCAGCGCCTCGTTCATCGCGTCAACGGGACCATCCTCGCCGCTCCAGATCTCGAACGCAGCCACACCCTGAAACAGGAGCATCCACGCACCGTCGATCGTCTCCGCACCCGCATCGCTCGCCTCACGGAGCAACCTGGTCTCCAGCGGGGCGTAAACCGCGTCGAGGACGGTCAAATCGTCGTGAAGCACCCCCGCAGGCACCGGTGTCTCGTCACTCTCCATGCCAACGCTCGTCGCGTTGACGAGAATATCGGCTGTCGGAACGCGCTCAGAAAGGGTGTCCAGCCCACCGGCAGATGCCCCCGGAACCGCCGCTGCGAGGTCGATCGCCCGCGACTCAGTTCGGTTCGCAATGTGAACGGACGCCCCGGCGTCTGCGAGCGCGAACGCGGCCGCTCGGCCTGCGCCCCCGGCCCCGACGACGACCGCGTCCCGGCCGTCGATCGACACGCCGTGGTGTTCAAACGACCGCGTGACGCCGATTGCGTCGGTGTTGTATCCCTGCGGGGTCTCGCCGGTGAAGTCGATCGTGTTCACCGCACCAATCCGTTCGGCGAGCGGCTCGGGGGAAACCACGTCCAGAACGTCCTGTTTGAACGGGACGGTGACGTTCAGTCCCGCGACTCCGAGTGTTTCGGCCGCAGATACCGCCTCTGGAGCCGAGCCGATTGCCGGCTCGAATGTGACGTATCGCGCGTCGATCCCAAGCGCCTCGTAGGCCGCCTCGTGCATCGGTGGCGAGAGCGAATGGCCAACTGGGTTGCCGATCAGTCCGTAAACATCCATATCGGTACGTCCACACAGCGGATCAAAAACGGTGGCTATTCGAGCGTAGATCGCGTTTTATTGGCTGTGATCGGAATCGTCGTCAGCAACGCAGACCACGCCTCCACGCACATCGGCGAGAAACTACTCGAGGTGAGGTCGTGGACCGAACACGAGGACACAGACACCCCCGACGATCGCGGCGGCGGAACGTACTACACCACACCGGGCTTCGAGCTGCGAACGTTCGAGGAGCTACACATCTACCTCGGAGACCCCACACCAGCGTTTGCAGCGCCCGAAGCGCTCGAGTGCATTATTTTCGTCTCGAGACACGCCGGCAACACCGGCAAACTCCTCACCGCACACGTGACGGGCAACTTCGGTGCTGCTGAGTACGGCGGCACCGACGGCGGACTCACACGGGCGGCACCGAACACCCAGAAGGCGATCGTCGACGCATTCGATCGATTCGCGCCGGAAGACTACGATCTCGGGATCGAGTGTACCCACCACGGACCTTCGGAGCTGTCAGTCCCGTCGTTGTTCGCAGAGGTGGGCAGCGACGAGCCCCAGTGGCGCGACCCAGACGCCGCAGAGGCCGTCGCTCGCGCGGTGCTTGCTGTTGGCAGGACGCCGGCCGATCGCTTTGACGACACCGCCACCCCCAGACACGTCGTCGGTTTCGGCGGCGGCCACTACGCCCCGAGGTTTACCCGAATTGTGACCGACACCGACTGGGCTGTCGGCCACATCGGTGCCGATTGGCAGCTCGAAGCGATGGGGCCCGTCGAGGAAAACCCAGAGGTGATCGAGCGCGCATTCGAACAAAGCAACGCCGAACACGCCATCGTCGAAGGAACGAAACCTGCCCTGACGGCAACAATCGAGGACCTCGGCTATCACGTCGTCTCTGAAACCTGGGTTCGAACGGTCGGCGATCGATCGCTTGAACTCGTTTCGGAACTGGAGTCAGAACTCTCGCCGATCGACAACGGTCTCCGATTCGGCGACGTCAGCGTAGAATCTGCGGATGCAGTCGATATCTGGCCACTGCCAGCCGAGCTGGTTGCGGCTGCCAGCGGCGTCGATCTCAACGCGACCTACCAGGCCGTCAAGACGAACGCGGTCGCCTTTGAGACCACAGAGGGCGCAACCAAACCGACAGATAGAGTTGCGATTCCGACCAAAGACAGTGAGGACACTCCAAACGAACACTACGACGCGATCGTCGACGAGCTGATGGGCGTGCTCGAACCGAAGTACGACTCGATCGAACGCGGCGGTGAGGACAGCGAGGACGGCGATGACGGCGAGACGGTGATCGCGCGGACAACTGGCTTCGATCCATCGCTCGCAGAGACGCTTGGAATCCCTGAAGGCCCAGCATTTGGCAAGCTCGCCGCGGGACAATCCGTTGAGGTTGACGGACGAACGATCGACCCCACGGCAGTGACGACAGAACAGGTCGATCGCTTCCCCATCCCGTCGACAACCGAGAACTGTTGAGTCGGTAAACCGCTGAGAACGTCTCTGTGAGTGTGTCAGACGGAGGTATGACGAAGGGGAAAGGTAAATAGGCTTGGTCAGTAATCCTGTTGCATACTATGGATTCTATCGTCGAGGATGCGATCGAAGAAGCCGAAGAAACACCGGAAGGGTCGGCCGAAGGGTTCGACACCTCCGGCCAGAACGCAGCGCCCTCCCCAACGGGAACGATGACCGACGACGAACTACGCGACGTTTTAGCGGATCTGCAAACTGATATCACTGTCGTTGGCTGCGGTGGAGCCGGTGGAAACACCGTCAACCGGATGTTCGAAGAGGGAATTACAGGGGCAAAGCTTGTCGCCGCGAATACCGATGTTCAGCACCTCGTCGAGATCGAAGCGGACACGAAGATTTTGATGGGCCAACAAAAGACCCAGGGTCGCGGTGCAGGATCGCTTCCGCAGGTCGGCGAAGAGGCGGCGATCGAGTCCCAAGAGGAGATCTACGACGCAATTGAGGGCTCGGATATGGTGTTCGTCACCGCAGGCCTCGGCGGTGGGACTGGAACCGGCTCTGCGCCTGTCGTCGCAAAAGCCGCCCGCGAGTCGGGCGCGCTCACGATCGCGATCGTTACGACGCCGTTCACTGCCGAGGGAGAGGTTCGCCGGACGAACGCCGAAGCGGGGCTCGAACGCCTCCGTGACGTGAGCGACACCGTGATCGTCGTCCCAAACGATCGCCTCCTCGACGCGGTCGGCAAACTCCCCGTCCGGCAGGCGTTCAAAGTGAGCGACGAGGTGCTCATGCGATCGGTCAAAGGGATCACCGAACTCATCACCCGCCCGGGCCTCGTCAACCTCGACTTCGCGGACGTTCGGACCGTGATGGAAAAAGGCGGCGTGGCGATGATCGGCCTTGGAGAGTCCGATACCGACTCGAAGGCCCAAGAGTCGGTCAAGAGCGCGCTCCGATCGCCGCTTTTGGATGTCGACATCTCTGGGGCAAACTCCGCGCTCGTGAATGTCACCGGTGGCAACGACATGGCGATCGGCGAGGCCGAAGGCGTTGTCGAGGAGATCTACGACCGGATCGACCCTGACGCTCGAATTATTTGGGGAACGTCGATCGACGACGAACTCGAAGGCAAGATGCGGACGATGATCGTCGTGACCGGCGTCGAGTCCCCGCAGATCTACGGCCGCAGCGAGGCGATGCAGGCGAAAGTGGCACAGGCCGACGATGAGGATATCGACTACGTCGAATAATTTTCACAGATTGATATACTGGCCTCGGACCGGGCAAATCAACAACTAAAAAAGCCCGGACGCCGAACGATCGGCCAATATGGACGTTCCGTACGATCTCAACAGCTACATTCGGGTTCTCAAACTGGCAAGTACGCCCACCTGGGAGGAGTTCTCGCAGGTATCGAAGATCGCCGCCGCCGGGATCTTCCTCGTCGGCTTCATCGGCTTCGTGATCTTCGCAATCATGAGCGTCTTGCCCGGAGGGTTCTGATGGGCCTGTTCGCCGTCAAAACCACCGCGAGCCAGGAACAGACGGTCGCGGACATGATCGCGAGCCGAGAAGAGGACGAGGTACACGCGATCCTCGCACCCGACCAGCTGACGAGCTACGTCATGGTCGAGGCAGACAACACCGCGGTGTTAGAGCGCATCCTCGAAGAGATCCCCCACGCCCGGACGATCGTCCCCGGGAACTCCTCGCTCACGGAGGTTGAACACTTCCTCTCGCCGACTCCCGACGTCGAAGGGATCGCCGAGGGCGATATTGTCGAACTCATCGCCGGGCCGTTCCAGGGCGAGAAAGCCCGCGTCCAGCGGATCGACGAGGGCAAAGATCAGGTGACTGTCGAACTCTACGAGGCAACGGTTCCGATTCCGGTGACCGTTCGGGGGGATCAGATTCGGGTCCTCGACAGCGACGAGCGGTAATCGATTCCTACTCGTCCTGTAATTCCGCGAACACTGCTCGAAGATCGACCTCGTCTTCGACGACCTGTTTGATTTGTTCTCGTCGCCGAACATCCGCGGAGTCCGCGTCGTACGCGCGAACGAACTGCGCACGGGTGTGTTCGTCGAACGCATGCCGGATCGCGACGTAGCCGTCGTAGGTGAGCGTGTTGCAGACTTTACACTCGTGACGATCGTGCTCTGTCGCCTGGTGGAGGATGAGCGATTCTCCGTCCTCGAAAACTCGTTCACAGTCGCCGATCGCACATTCCCACCCGGGCATATTCGTGGGGATGACCGCCGGGGGTATAACCGTTTTTGTGTTCGTTCGGTTATACCGACGATTCAATGGTTGTTTTGTGTACGATCGGTTATATTGACGAACCAGTAGCGATTTTCCTCAACTGTGAAATTACAATTCGGTTTCAGGTACGTCAATCGTGCTATCATAGTCCTGATTTTTCGACTTGAATATCGTGATTTGGTCTCGTGGCAGCTCAACTGTGACCATCTCACCAGGCTCCGGAGGAGAGTTTGACGCCTCTACGACGAACGCATCGCCAGATATGCTTTTGATTCTCACGTCATAGCGGCAGCCAACATCTGCGACAGACACGACTTCACCAGTGAGTGAATGTGCGAAATCATTACCGCCGGTTGGACCGGTGGACGACAATGCGAGGTCGGGTGGACGGACGTGGCACATAACACGTGCTCCCACTGAAGCAGTTGTTTCTCTATTGGGCAGGACCAGTTCTTGATGGCCTACTCGGAGGGTCAGTGGCCGCTGAGACGCAATTACCGCCGGGAAGACGTTCGATCGACCAAGGAATGACGCGACGAACGGGGTTGGCGGAGATTCATATAGCGTCCGAGGCGTGCCAGACCCTGAGACGTGGCCGTCGTTTATCACAATGAGTCGATCGGCAAGTGCCATCGCCTCTTCTTGATCGTGAGTGACAAATAGGGTCGTCACACCAGTCTTGTTTTGTATGCGTGCAATCTCCTCGCGTAGTTGTGTACGTAACTGGCGGTCGAGTGCGGACAGCGGTTCGTCGAGTAACAAGACGTCTGGCTCTGGGGCTAAGGCTCGAGCCAACTCGACCCGACGTTGTTGACCGCCACTCAGTTCTGATGGGTACGCCGTCCTTTGCTCAGAGAGATCAACGAGTTCGAGATACTGGCTCACTCGTTCGTCCAACTGGTTCGGTTCAATGCCACGGGCCTTGAGACCATAGGCGACGTTCTTGCTGACGGTCATATGTGGGTACAGCGTCGATTGCTGAAACACAACCCCCACATGGCGATTTTCAGGGGGCTCTCTTGTCACGTCCCGATCACGGAGTAATACCTGTCCGGCAGTCGGTTGGACGTGACCGGCGATCGTCTGCACGATTGTCGTCTTCCCACAACCGCTTGGACCGAGCAGGGCGACAAGTTCGCCTTTGTTGAGTCCGAACGAGACGTCCTCAATTACCAATTCATCACCGTATCGGTGTGTAAGCCGGTCGAGTTCAAGGATCATTGGTCGATCACTGTCGGGACGCGACCGAACCATTGCACTGCGGTGAGGACCACAAGCGTAATTCCAAGAAGTGCCAGTGCCAGCGGAACGATCGCATCGATTCCCCCGGCGATAAAATCAACCCAAATGCGGGTCGGCATCGTTCGAGGATTGTACGCGACCATCATTGTCGCCCCAAACTCCCCGATCGCTCGTGCAAACGTAAGGATGATACCCGCGATGATTGCGCCGCGAGCGAGCGGGAGTGAAACGTTCCAGAATGTCGAAAGTGGTCCGTAACCGAGCGATCTGGAGGCGTGCTCTAATCGTTCGTCGACCGCACCGAATCCAGCACGGGCGGTAATGATCACGAACGGAGCGGCGACAAACGTCTGTGCGAGGACCACCCCGATCAGACTGTTAGTGAGTGAGATACCGATAGCTGCCGCCGCAGAACCGATCGGAGTGAACCGGCCGATAGCAGTGAGAATCATCGCCCCACCGACGACAGGTGGTATTATAAGCGGCAAGATTACGAGCGCTTCAATGAACCGTTTGCCGACAAACGACGTTCGAGCGAGGACGTACGCGAGCGGGACGCCAAAAACGGTTGCAATGAGTGTTGAAATCGGAGCCGTAAGCAGCGAGTTTCGAATAGCTACCTGCGCTTTCGGCGTAGACAACTCTGTGATGGTGTTTGCTGCGCCAGTCCGTGCGAGAAATGCGACGAATGGGATAGCAAAATAGATCAAGACAAGCGCACCCAAAAGCGCAGGAATAAGCAGTTCTGGCAGTCGGTCTGATTGCTGACTTCGAGAGCGGCTGATGAGGCTCATATGCTGATCTCCGCTGGAACGTCTCCTTCTGGACGAGGTAAGTTATCTCCGACTGTCAGCCCAGCATCGACGAGCAAAGCTGATTCGTCGAGAAGAAACTGGACGAGTTCACGGCCAGCATCAGGGTTGTCGGCCTCTTGATTTACTGTGGCGTTGTATAATATTGGTCTCCCTTCTACGGTGTATTCTTCTTCATCCGTCGTGAACTCAACCGTTGCATAATGGTCAGCTAACTCAGGCTGGGCGAAATTATACGCCTGGGGGAACTCAAAGAATGGCATGTCGTGATCGACCGCCATGTTATGATAGACGATTGCCCCAGCCCGAGATCCTGTTTCCACGCCAGCCATCATCTGTGGTTCTTCGGGTTCCTCGTAAACAAGATCCATCATCTTGTCTTGAAATCTGTCGAGGTTGTGTTCGTTTTCTGCGAGTTTGAACGCTTGGACAGCGCGATAGCCGAGCGGATCGAGGTCGGGGTCCCCAATTGAAATATCGCCGTTGTCCGTTTCAAGCGCCAGTTTGTACCAGGGCTCACCGCGATCGAGTCCCCGTCCGAACCCCGTCTCTTCATTATACCCGATACCGAGGCTGTTCGTAGCAAACTCAATATCCCAGTCGGTGAACTCACCGTATAACCGGTCCCGAAGGAGCGTTGCGTCGGCGCTTACGATAACGTCAGGATGTTTCGTTTGATCTTCGACCATCCGCATCACGGCATTGGCTCCGTAATACTCTCCTTGAACCTCGATCCCGGTTTTATCTTTAAATGCTGGTCCGACGTAGTTTTCAAACGTATGTGCGAGGCTTCCGGCCGACAATACACTCACCGGGCCAGAGCTGCCCGCTAAACAGCCAGCAAGACTGGTTCCAACAAATCCACCCGCTGTGAGGAGGGCTGCACGACGGCTCATTTTGGCTCGGCCCTGATCCCCAACGAGACGCATAGAAGTGTATCTGGACTACAGACTCATATAATCTAATACGATTACAACATGGTGAGAATATAATTAAATTTGGTTTCTAATTGCGGGTGAACACCGGGGGAATGCGATCACTATTGGTTAGTCGTTGAGTTCTGATTGCGCTGGCGACCGAGATACCAGCCGACGGCCGCACCGCCGATCGATCCAAAGACGACCGGGTACACAATCCCTGCGAGCACGATCGCCGCGAGCTGGTCCGGACCGGCCGTAGCCGACCCGGTAGTCACCTCAAACAGGAACACACCAGCTACTGTAGCGACCAGGTATCCCGGCACCAGCACGACTCCGGCACGGATTCCCGACGTGGCATCGGCCGCGTGGGTGTACGCCGCCGTCGCGGCACCACCGAGACACAGGAGGGCGATCGGGATCGCGTACAACGCAGCCGTGAACCCGTCCTCGCCACCGACGTAGTTGGCGGTGACACTCCCCACGATCGGGAGATTCTGGAAGACAGTGTCGACGAAGTGTGCGTTATAAAACACCCAGCCGACGATCTCGTAGGTCGCGGCGTCGCCGGACAGCGCCTCAACGATCCGATTCAGCCCTGAGTTTCTGATCTCATCGGCAGCAACCACGTACGTGAATACGTATCCACCGAGCCACGCCACAAGTCCGGCTGCAACACCGGCGACGATCGGCATCTCACTATCCTCAGAGACGCGAGATGAATCGGACGCTTCAGACCGCTCGGTCGCACTCATGCGGTGTCCTCCTTCGAACCGCTCGCGTCGTTTTGCGCGGTCGTCTGGGATTGGTCACGACCGGTGCGATCGGGCTCGCCGACGACCGACCGCGCGATCAGTTCGGCGCTTGGGTCGATCGCGGCAAACAGCCGCACAGCGATAGCAACGAGGGCCGTGATCGAGAGGAGTAAGAAGGCGGCGTCGTACGTCCAGTACAGTCCCTCAAGGTATGGCAGTACAATGGCTGAGAGCCCGCGATGCGCGAGGCCGATCGCCGTCAGAATGACGAGCCAGTACGCCACCGACGCGGCGTTCTCACCGACGGCTTGCGGCGAGCCGATCGTGGACTGAACAATTGAGGCGATCGACGAAGCGGCCATGAGCAACGCGCCGACGATGCTGAGCGTGACGATCGCCGTGATTATCGCGGCAAACGGGACGGGTGTCAGCGGGACCAACTGCTGGGTTCCCGGCAGCAGCGTGATCAAGTAGACGACAAATGCGAGTGCGATCGCCGAGAGGAACAGCTTACTCGTCGATTTAATATTCTCGTATTGGTCGTCTTTCGGTGGGGGGTTCGAATTAGGCGTCATGCGATTGGCAGTTGACTGCCTGAGCACTTAGTGGGTCGACTTCGTTTGCCCGAGTTAGTCGAAATTCACGCGAATTTAGGTGCCGTCCAATATCCCCTTCATAACCCTTTTATTTCATAGTTGAGTCAGTGTGTTCACAGATGTTCCCCTTAGTAGCCTTACAGGCCGGTGCAAACGCGATTGCTGGGCTGTTCGGCCTATTGATCCTCGTGGCACAGATCGCGCTGATCTGGTGGACCTACACTGACGCGCAGAAACGAAGCGACCAGCCGGCGTTCCTGTGGGCGATCGTCGTTTTCCTCGCACCAATTCTCGGGATCGTCCTGTATTTCCTGCTCGGCCGAAACTGATCGCCGAACCGTTTTGTCTACTCGGTCTAAAACCGAACCGATGACCGACGGGAGCGAAATCACATCAGTTGACGCGGTGCCCGACAACGGCTCGTACCTCTTTACAGTCCGATCACCCCGCGGCGAGGCCGAAGAGGCGATCCTCGTTCGGTGCGAGGACGGCGTAGAAGGGTGGCTCAACTTCTGTCAACACGAAACCGACCAGCGCCTCGATCGGGGCCGCGGCGCGGCCATTCGTGACGGCGAAATCATCTGCCCGAAACACGGCTCGATGTTCGATAGCTGTTCGGGCCACTGTGACAATGGAAAAGCAGCCGGGTCGACGCTCGTCGCTGTTGACGTAGCTGTCGAGGATGAAACGGTGTACCTGACGGATCGTGGCTACACATATGCCCACGACGGCGGGATCGACGACGACGATGACGACATGCCGGGGTCCTCCTCACACCTGACGTTCTGAGACGGACTCCGGTACGCGTTTACGCTGACCGACCCAAAGAGTGACCGCTCAGTTTCGAATTTCGGGTTCACCGTTCGTCGTCGCATCGCTGAACTCCGATCGAAGCGAGTACACCCGTTTTCGCGCGTCAGGAATGTAGACGTCTTCGGTGACTGCATCGATCGACGAAAGATCGTCAAGCGCGCTTCGAACAGTCCGTGGCGCGAGAAGCGACTCTTCGGCCAGGGCTTTCTGTGTCATCCCGCCGTTCCACTCGAGGATCTTGAAGACAAGTTTTGCGCTTGGGGGGAGGTTGTGTATCTTGTCGCGCATCATGTATGCTATGGAGTTTGGCTGGAATGATACCATTAACGCGGTTGTACGTGGTATTTGCACAACCGGTACGTGGTAATTGTACAACCGGTACGTGGTATTTGCACAACCGGGCGGAACGTCGGGTGTTGTACATGGATACGAGGCACTCTCGGGAGTGAGTCACGATTATACGATCCGTTTACAGCGATTCCCGCGGTCACACGCTTAAGTACGATGCCGCACAACGCTGCCTGTGAGCGAACATCACGAGAGAACGCTTGCGGGTCGACTCCGAATCGATGAGTTCTCCGCAAGATCGCTCGCGGCCCGGGCTGCGAGCGCCTACGAAACACTCCTCGCTGAAGGCCACGATCCAGCCGATATCCTCGTTCTCAAGCGGTTTCCGAGTGGTACCACGGCGTTCGAGCGCGACCTCGCCGCGGAGCTGTCGATTCCAGCCCGGCCGAACGTCGAATCAGTGCTCGATCACGCGGCCTCGATCCACGCCTACGCCGCCCCGGATGAACAGGTCCTCTCAGACTACGAGCGCTACGAGTTGCTCCGGACCGTCATCAATGGGTGGAACTGGTCAACGCCGTACCTCAAACGGGCCGCCGAGGCGGAGTCGTTCGGTCGCGACGTCGGCCGGGTTCTCCTCGTCGCGAGCTGGGGTGGATTCGGCGATCGAACCGACGACGATCCGACAATGGCCGCCGCGATCGAAGAACTCGAAGCGGTCCAAACAAGATTTCGGGAAGCACTAGCGGAGCGATCGTCGCTCGAACAGGCCCAGCTGGTCGAACGAGCCCGTGACGCCCTCTCGACGCCTGCTGTCAGCGAGTTCGTGTCGGCGCTATTCGACGCCGTGCTCGTTGTCGATTTCGAGGAGTTCGGCTCGCTCGAACGATCGTATCTCTCGGCACTAACGACGGACGCGGAGCTGTACTGTCTCGGTGAACGGGACGCGAGCGTCCAGCGGATCTGGAACGAAAGCGGCTCGGTCGAGTCGATCGGGACGGCCGCGGGACTGCAGTGTGTGCCGACGGAGTTCGATTCCGAGGCGCTTTCGGACCCGGCGGCGATCGGCCGCTGGCTCGCATCCGGGGCCTTGCCCGATGACCGCGATCACACCGCCTATCGCGTCGCTGCGGAGACTTTTGCGGCTGAACTTGAGGCGATCGCCGAAGAGATCGAGGCGCTTCGAGACCAGGCGGGCTATCGCTACGAGGATTTTGCCGTGTTGCTTCGCGACATCAATCAACCGGTTCACGAGGCCCGGTCGATCCTTCGCCGTGCCGGCGTCTCGACGGCATCGGCAACTGTCGAGGGACTCTCAGAGGATCCCGCGATTCGTGAGATTCACGCACTGATCCGGGTGTTGGCTTCCGACGATGCCGAGGCAATGGCGACGCTCGAGGGGCGGACCACAGTTGACGCGGCGTTGCTTGAGACGATCCGCGCGGAGCCGACGATCGCGGGAGCGATCGATCGCTGGATCGTCGAAACAGACCTGAAAGATCGGATCGCCGACGAACGCGAGGTCGACGCCTACGGCTCCTATCGCAACATCCGAGAGATCCGCGACATTGCCGCCTTCTTCGACGGCGCGGACTTCCTGGCCGGCGGCTATCAGTCATTCTTAGAGACGCTCGAACGGGCGATCCAGTACGTCGCACCGGATCAGTACACGACAGAGCTGTCTGTCGAAGAAAACGGCGTCCTCGTCGATCCAATTCGGGTCGCAAAGTACGACTCGCGGTCGATCGTCTTTCTCGTCGATGTCGTCGAGGGCATCTATCCGCCCGACACACAGACACTTACCCGACTGTTTCCGACCGACTGGGTCAAACGATCGGCGGCGTATCCCGGTGTGACAACGCTCGGTCCCACAACGGTGTCAACGTCGTTTTCGGCGGTCGAGACGCCCGATCGCAACGCCTACGACGCCTACTACACTGCGCTTTCGCGGCGACAACTCGCTGTTGGTGCTCGGGTCGGGACCGACCGGCTCTACCTCTGTACGGCCGATCGTGGCACCAGATCGCTCGGTCGACGGCGACATCCCTCGCGGTTCCTCCGCTCGTTAGAGGCGCTCTCGCAGGTCACGATGGCGGCTGGATATACCGTCGACGCCGCAGGGCGATCCAACGGAACCCGCGGTGGGAGCGATTCACCATCTCATGAACAACCAGAGATCACCCGATACACGCCGACCGGTGTCGCTGCTGCGGCGATACAAGAGCCGTGGCGATCGCTTTCGGCGGTCGAGCGGGCGGCGAGTCTCGGCGATCGTGCGGACATGCGCACAATCCGCGAGCGGTTAGCGGCAATCGCTGAACTGTGCGACCGCGAGGACGTCGAGCCGCGGTTCCGCGACGCCGTCTACACGCAGATCGATATGGCCAACGGCGATATTGGGACTGCGGAGGAACGCTCACAATGAGCGAACCGATCGCGATCGACGAGCTGACGACGTATCTCGCCTGTCCGAGGCAGTACGAATACCGCTATCGCCTCGAAATAGCTCGCGACCCTGCCATCCAAGCACGCGAGCGAGCGCTTGCGGCAGTTCGGGACGCGATCACGGCTGGACTAACGCACAGTGGCACCGTCGAGGATCGAATCGACGAGGCACTGAGCCGTCTCGCCGAAGAGGCGATCGACGACAAAGCCGTCAACGTTGACTGCCGGGAGGCGATTCGATCGTACCTCGATCAGTACGCAGATAGCCACGGGACCGGGGTGTATGCGAGCGACGAAATCGCGACCCTCGGACTGGGTGGTCATGAAATCGACTGTCCGATCGACGCAATCGTCTCGATCGACGACCAACCAGTCGTCCTGCAGTATCAATTTGACGTTGACGACGTGGCGTTCGATGGCGCGAGAAACACAATTTCAAAACACACTGGAGGCAACATGTACATTCCAGGGCCTGCCGGGAGCGTGCTCAGAGCGGTTGCAACCATGGAGGCGCTCGCGACGGGCGATCGGTTCGCCACTGACGGCGCACCTGCGGGAAAATCCCCGGTTGGGTTCGCGTACGTCGGACTGACCCAGACGGTCAGGCCAAGCGTCCCCGAAGCAGGCGACGCGAGTGAAATCGAAATTATTCCCGAAATCCGTCGGCTCGACGCAGCCTACGAGGCCGAACGTGACGCGGCGCTCTCGGTGCTCGACAACCTCATCACGTGGCTGTCCGCACAGGCGTACGACCCTGGCGATCGGTTCGCCGACATTCGGAAGACGGTGTGTGGGGACTGTTCGTACACCGGCATGTGCTCGCCGTACATCAACGCGGAGGTGCGATTCGAATGACCGACGACTTGCCATCGAGCCCACGACTCAAGGGCAATCAGCCGAACGTTGCGTCCGCACAGGCCGAGCAGATCGTCGTCGACGCCGGTGCAGGAACTGGAAAGACGACGACGATGGTCGCGCGGATTGATCGGCTCATCGACGAACGCGGCGTTGACCCGAACGACGTCCTCGTGTTGACGTTCGCGAACAAGGCTGCCCACAGTGCGGTCGAGCGACTGACAGACACGATCGAAGACGCGAGCGCGTACGACATCGACGCCTCGACGTATCACTCGTTTTGTTATCGGCTGTTGCGCGAGTACGCGTATGCCGTCGGACTCGATCCGGAGTTCGAACTTCTCACCGATGATCGAAAACGAGCGGTCATCGCCGAAATTCACGACGGACTCACGCTCAGCGATGTCAGCCGTGATCGGGCGACTGCGGACGATCTTTACCAGTTCATCGAATCGTTCAGCCGGGAGGGGATTAGCCCCGACGATATTGAAACACACCTGCCGGATCGAGAGACGCTGATAGCGTGTCGATCGGTCGTCCGCGACCTGCGATCGACCGCAGACGAGCAGTTCGGCCCTGACAGCGACGGCGCGCTCGCGTTCACGTCCAGTGGGGGCCACGGTCGTCTCGTCGAGCGACTCGAACGATTCGAACAGGTCCTTCGATACCGCAGCACCTCGATCGACGAGGGCGATCCGTTCGGTCAGGAGGTTCGGTCGTACCTCGATGATTGCACGGATATCGTTCGCTCGTTGATTGAAACGCTGCCGCAGAAGGGGAGTGACTGGTCGCGAGTACCCTCTGGGCTGTTCGGAACGTGGGGTGGCGCCCACGGCGGGACGTTGCGGGACACCGCACAGACGCCGATTGTCCGGCTGGGCTCGTACATCGAGCTATTCCTGCGAGCGCACGACTTCCTCGAGGGATACCGTCGGTACGAGTCGCGGTTACAAGAGCGAGGGGCCGTCGACTACAACGGCCTGATCCGCCGCGCGACGGCACTGCTGGAGAGCGATCTCGGTGCAGACGTGTGCGATCGCTACGGCTACGTCTTTTGTGACGAGTTCCAGGATACCGACAGCGCACAGTTGGCACTCATCGATCAGTTGGCCACGGACGCAGACCTGTTCGTGATCGGCGACGCCGATCAGGCGATATACGAGTGGCGCGGGGCCGATCCGACGAACATCACCGACATCGAATCCGCATTCCCGGGAATCGAATCGATGGCGCTGGAGTTGAATTTCCGCTCGCGGCAGCCGATCTTGGACCTCTCAAACGAGCTTCCGGGCAGTACGAAGACGCTCACCTCGGATCGAGGCCGCGGCGAGCGATCGATCTGTACTGTCGAGGCCGACGGCGACCTCGAGACGCAGGCCGCACAGGTCAGCGCGACAGTGTCGGCGCTTTTGACCGACGGGTTCGACGAGATCGACGGCCACGACCTCGATGAACTCGCGGTACTCGTCAGAAAGAACCGCGAGGCGGAGGCCGTGTGTGCGGCACTCGCCGAAGAGAGCATCCCGCACGTCAGAGCCGGCGGCTCCTCGTCGTCGCTCCCGCCGGGGATACAGACGCTCGTCGCGTATCTCCGGCTCATTGTCGACCCGAGCGACGATCGCCACGCGATCCGGATTCTCAAGCTGGTGTATGGACTTTCGGATGGAGACATTCGCGCGCTGGCCGACGAGGCGGGGACGATCGTCGATGCTGTCGGATCGATCGAGAGGACTGCCGTCTCGAACCCAGATGGGCTCACTCGTGCACGGGAGGATATCCCCGCGCTCGTCGACGCTGTGCAGACGGACTCAGTCTCGGCCGTCTACGCCGAGCTTCGTGAACGGACCCGGATCGACTGGACGTTCACCGACCGCGACCGCAGGCTCCTGCCAGCGGTTGAATCCCGAATCGACGCGTTCGAGGATGCGCCGATCGAAACCCGGCTGTCGACGGCGTTCATCGATTACCTCGCAGATCCGGCCGCACTCACGAACACCGAGCAGGGGCGCGATGACGGTGGCGATCGAAGCGAAGATGCGGTCGACGTGATGACGGTCCATCAGGCCAAAGGGCTCGACTTTCCCGTCGTCTTGGTGCCGTTTCTCGGCCCCTCGTGGGCGCCGCCGCCGAGCTTCCGGCTCTGGGGTGAACGCACGGACTGGTCGGTGTTGCGCCGGCGGATCGAGTCGCCAACAATCGACCCGCTAACCGAGCCGCTCTCGGCGGCAGCGGTTGCCGAGCAGTGGCGCGTGCTCCACGTCGCAATCACCCGCGCTCGCGATCGGCTTGTCCTCTTTGGGAACAACGACGATACCGCGACGGTGCCAGCGGCGGAGCTCGACGAGTTGCTCCCGCCGTCGATCGGGTGGCGACACGGCGGACCGTCGGTTGACACGTGGGACGCGGTCACCGACGCCGTCGAGACGATTCAGGCGGACGATCCGACGGCAGTGTGTGATCTGACGACGGCCGTCGAACAGGTTCGAACGACGACCCGCGAACAGATCACCTGGTACGACGGCACGCGAGCGAGTCCCGATCGAGCAATCACAGAGATCCGCCGGCTGACCCGACAGCTCAAGCGGGGAACGCTGACAGCAGACGCCCCCGCGGACTCACCGTACCAGGCGACGCCAACTGCCGGCGAGCGTGCTGATCGGCTGCCGCGGGTTCACAGCCACACGTCGCTGGAAGCGTTCGGGGACTGTCCGCGAAAACACTACCTCGATCACGTCGTGTATGGGTTCGATGACCCGCCGCTGGCGGCTACTGCTGATCGTGACGGACAGGATGCGGTCTCCCAGCGGGCGATCGGAACGCTGTTTCACGAGGTTAGAGAGGACTGTTACTGGCGGGGATACACGGAAAAAGCCGAGTGGGACGCCGCCTGTGAACGGATCGCTCGCCAACAGTCGCTGTCGGCAGCAGTGCCTGCGACAAAGGCGTGTATCGATCGCTACTTCGAAAGCGTGGTCTCCGAGTGGTCGATCGTGAGTTCGGAACTGCCGTTTTCTCTCGACGCGCTGGCAGCGCGGACCGGCGCGGACGGGATCACTGGCTACGTCGACGCGGTGTATCGAACTCCGGACGACGACCTCGTCGTGATCGACTACAAAACGACTGATGCGGATCGCTCGATCGAAGACAGCGCTCAGCTCGTGTTGTACCTGTTGGCCTGTGATGCTCGATTCGACGAGCCGATCGCCTCAGTTGGGTACCTCTCGCTTGGCGAGTCGGGTCCACAGCTCACGCTGTTCGATCGCGCCGAGGTGTTCGAGCAGATCCCGGAGCTAAAATCGACGCTCGAAGCCGCAAACAGCTCCGACTACAAGACAGTGACACCGGGGCCGTACTGTCAGTACTGTCCACATCGATCGCTCGGCTGCGGCGACGCGTATCTTAACAACAGCGCTGAACGCTGACCGAAAACGTGCCCGTCGATCACTCCGAATCCGCGAGTATTTGCCCGCCGAGGCAAAAGAATCGATCATGACCGAGCTTTCCTTCGACGAAGACGGCGTCGATGTCGTCTATCAGGGCACCGAATTCCGCCTCGAGAAGTCGCTCATCGAGGAGGCGACAGAGAAGTCCTATCCAGACGTGACCGATCATGAGGTGTTGAAGATTGTCGAAGAGAGCCCTGATCTCACCGGTGAGCCACGACGGGTACAGGACATTCTGCGGACGTAGGCGTGTCAGCCAGCCGCCCTGAAACGGACCGCTCGCAGGATCGAAAGGCAGTTTCCCTGCGGCCGTGAACGGGTGGGTATGCTTTCGATCGCCCTTGCCGGCAAGCCGAACGCCGGGAAGTCAACCTTCTACACTGCGGCGACGCTCGCAGACGTCGACGTCGCCAACTATCCGTTTACCACGATCGACCCGAACCGGGGCGTCGCGACCGTCCGGACCGAGTGTCCGTGTCTCGACCTCGATGAGCGCTGTGGGAACGACCGCTGTCGCGACGGTAAGCGCTACGTCCCGATCGAACTGATCGACGTCGCGGGACTCGTTCCCGGCGCACACGAAGGGCGAGGTCTGGGGAATCAGTTCCTCGACGAACTCACGAACGCCGACGCGATCGTCAACGTCTTAGATGCCTCTGGGGCGACGAACGCCGAGGGCGAACCGGTCGAACCCGGCAGCCACGATCCAGTTTCGGATGTCGAGTTCATCCGCGAAGAGCTCGACCTGTGGCTCGCGGGTATCATCGACAGGAACTGGGAGTCGATCGAACGCAAGTCGCGATCGCCGGATTTCGACATTGACGAGGCGCTCGCAGAACTGTTGACGGGTTTTGGTGCAACAGAACACGACGTTGCGGCGAGTCTCAGAGCGCTCGAGTACCCCGAGGACCCGATCCAGTGGACCGACGAGCACCGCGAGGCGCTTGCGACCGACGTTCGCGAGCGGACGAAGCCGATCGTCCTCGTCGCGAACAAAGCCGACATCGCCGACCGAGAGACGATCGATCGGCTCCGAGCGGCCGCCGAATACGTTGTTCCCGCGACCGCAGACGGCGAGTTGGCGCTGCGACGAGGCGCAGAGGCTGGCGTGATCGAGTACGATCCTGGCGACCCAGAATTTACGATTGTCGGCGATCTGAGCGACGAGCAGACCGCAGGGCTTGAACGGATCCGCGAGGTCATGGACACCTACGGTGGGACGGGGGTTCAGACCGCACTTAATACCGCAGTGTACGATCTGCTCGAGCACCTCACCGCGTTCCCAGTGCAAAATGAGTCGAAGTGGACTGACGGGACCGGAACAGTCCTGCCTGATGCCTTCTTGCTCCCACAAGGGTCGACACCAAAGGACCTCGCGTTCGCCGTTCACACGGATATCGGCGAGGGCTACCTTCACGCGGTCGACGCGCGATCGAAGCGAAAAATCTCCGACAGCTACGAACTTGACGAGGGCGACGTCATCAAGGTTGTAAGTACTAATTGAAAGTGGCCTGTTGGGTTGCCTGTTTTTATCCGTACCGAGTGTGCGAATCCGATCGCTCACCTTTGTAGACGATGAGATAGGTGCTCAATTTCACTATTGGGTGACCAGAACGACCCCAATAACGGCGAATGATATCCCAGTAAGCCTCGTTAGTGTAACCTCGTCTCCGAGGACGACCATACCAATGATGGCTGCAACGACGAAGTACATCGCACCAATCGTGGAGACGATCGTCGTCGATCCGCCAGAGAGGCCGACGTACATCGAAATAAGGCCGATCCCAGTGAACAATCCAGCCGCGCCAGCGAGCAAGCCACCTCTGACAGTAATTGACAGCGATGCGTCTGAAAACAGGATCAATCCAAGTGCAAAGGGCGCCGCGACGAGGTAGGAGATCGCAGCGGCCGTCCTTGGGTCAATGGACTCTGAGGCAGCGTTGCCCAAGACCACCCAAATTCCCCACGTTACCATTGTAATTGACCCAAAGAAAACAGCCGAATTTATTTCGGGAAACCCTATCTATGCCCATATTACGACCTTATTGCTAAACAATACCGGCTTAAGAGTATATGATTTTTAAATAGTGCTTTCACACTCCCAGCGCGCACTACTGCTGTTTTGTATTGTATGGGCGGTGTACGTGCAGTAGTGGTGGGCGACAATCGTGTGCTTCTGTCCAATATATAGCGCTCCCAATGCCCATAGTCACATAAATATAATATATCCGATAATTTTATTTTTGCCAGCGATGAGAACCAAACGATGGATCCCCGCTTGCGATCGGCCTGTGAGATCGTCCGGACCGAGCGCCGGCGAATCGACGATGAGGCGGCAGCGTTTCGCTCGTTTATCCGTCGGATCGATCGAGTCGACACGCCCACCGCGTCAGGTCCCTGTGCGACTCATCAAGGAACGGTCATGGGATCGTCAAATCAACAGGAAAGCCTGTCAGCGGTTCGATCGGCGTACGCAGAAACCGTGATGGCAGTCCCGCATTTCGAAGCTGACTACGGCGAGTCGTTCCGAACACATTTTGCCGCGGAGTTCAGCTCCGAGCTCTTTGCCGCGCTGTCGAGCGCTCCCGTCCTCTCTCCGGAACTAAAGAACATGGTGCTTTCGGGTGCCAGACGGTGCCGCAAAGAGCGAGTGGAGTTCCGCGATCGCCTCAAGCGTGAGTATCAATCGATTCGACACATTGGCCGGGAGATCGAAGCGATCGAAGATCCGCTGGACGGTCACGTCTCCGGAGAGTCCTTCGGCGGGTTGGTTGCACTGCATCGATACAGTATCGATGCGTGTTCAGTGCTCGACGAACTTGCTGCAGACCGACAAGCCGAGATCGAACAGATCAACCACGGGATGAACACTGACATCCCCAGCATACAAACGTATTTGTACGCCGATCCGACGTATCCGGCGCTGACTGCGATCGCCGATCGTGCGCGATCGATCACCGAATCAAAACGACAGATCGAACGCGAAATAACAGCACGATAGCGCGTCGACTTCGTTTTTCTCAACACGAGGGCCTATACATATGTATGTCGAGCACATATTATTGTGTGTGTCTATCACCCAGTCGGGTCTCGGACGGTTGTCGTACCGCGTGATGCGGTGGCTCGTCCTCGGGGCAGCCTACTTTACCATCGTGCTGTTTGTGATCGGCCTGTTCGATATGATTCTTGGGCTGTACGAACTGCTCTCTAGTGGGCTGTTTACCGACCCGAACGCGGTGATTGAACTCCTCGATACTGTGTTGTTACTGTTGATTATTATCGAAGTGCACCGTACCCTGATCGCGTACGCCAATGACGAACCGGTACTCGAGATCGTCGTCAGCACGGCGATCATTGCCGTCGCGCGGGACGTGATCGGATTCCGCGCTGAGAGCTTCGCCACCGGCCAAGAGGCGCTTTCGATCGCCGCCGCCTCCGGTGTGTTGCTCCTCGCGCTTGTGCTCGTGTACGCCGCGGTCAAACGGATCGAAAGACCGGGCAACCGATCGTCGTCCGGAGAAGTGTAGTGCTGCTTGGCTGAGCTAACAACTATCTGAGGGCCGGCTGTCTGAGCCAAGAAGTTTCTGAGCACCGACTGTCTGGGTCAACAACTGTCTGAACACCGGCGGTCTGTGGTCTCCACCCACGTTTTTGTACGAACCCGACCAATCGGTGGTATGGCAGAATCGGCGGATATCGACGTGCTCTCTGAACTCGCACAGCTCCCGACCATGGCCCATCCGGTGCTCTCTCCAGGCGGGGATCGAATCGCGCTCTACTACGACATCTCTGGCCGGAACGAGGTTTACGTCCTCGACACCGAGACCGGGAAACTCGCCCAGCGATCGGACGGCGAGGTGCCGCGAAATGCCCGGTGGTATCTTCGCTGGGACGCTGACGGCGACCGTGTTCTGTTTCATAACGACGACGCTGGCAACGAACAAAACGATATTCACGCCCTCGATGCGGACGGCACTGTCGAGCAACTCGTCGAAATGGACGGCCAAGCGTCGATCCACGACGTCGGCGAATCCCACCTGCTCTTTGGCTCGAGCCGCGACGGCCAAATGAACGTCTATCGGTACGACTTCGACACCGGGGCCGTCACGAAGCTGACCGAGTACGATCGAGCCGTCTGGACCTCGCACCTCTCCCCAGATGAGGAACGAATTGCGTACGCAACGAACGAGACCGACGACTACGATAATCGCGACGTGTACGTTGCCGATATCGACGGATCGAATCCCCGAAACCTCGAGATCGGAGCGGTCGGCGCAGAAGCAACGCCCATCGAGTGGGACGCGAGCGGCTCGCGGTTGCTCGTCGGGGACAACTCCGAGGATCTCGGACGGATCGGCGTCTACGATTTTGACGAAGATGCAGTCACGTGGTACGCCGAGACGGAGTACGACGAATCCCCGGTAGCGTTTCTCCCAGATGGCGATCGCGTCCTCGGGGTTCGAAGCCGCGACGCGATGACGCTGCCAGTCGTGTGGGACCTAAACTCGGGGGCTGGCCGCGAGCTGGACGTTCCTGATGGCGTCGCGTCGTTCGTAGCCAGCGCTGATGAGCCGCTCACAGCCGATGGCCGGGTCGTGTTTCAGCACACAACGCCGACGCGCCGGCCTGAGCTACTGGCCTACGATCTCGAAACAGACGAGTACGAGGTGCTGCTCGAAGCGGAGTACGGTCCGTTCGAGCCGGAAGACTTCGCCGACGCGACATACTTCACGGTCGATTCGGACGGCGTCCCGGAGACCCCCGCTGCGGCGATCGACCACGAGCCAGCTGAAGAGCTATCGATCGGCGCGCTGTTGTACGACTCCGGCGAACGTCCCTCGCCGCTCATCATCAATCCACACGGCGGACCACGTGCGCGGAGTTCGAAGGCGTTCAACCTCTACACGCAGGTGCTCTGTGCGCGTGGGTACTCGGTACTACAGGTGAACTATCGTGGCTCGACTGGACGTGGCCGAGCGTTCGTTGAGGCACTGATCGACGACTGGGGTGGGGCCGAACAGGGTGACGTGGTTGTCGCCGCCGAACACGCGCTTGAAACGAACGAGTGGCTCGACGACGATCGCGTCGCCGTCTTCGGCGGTTCCTACGGCGGCTACTCTGCGTACTGGCAACTAGTACAGTATCCCTCACTCTACGACGCTGGTGTCGCGTGGATCGGACTCACCGATCTCGAGGAGATGTACGAGACGACGATGCCACACTTCCGGACAGAGTTGATGATGAAGTACCTCGGAACGCCCGAAGAGAACCCGGCGCTGTATCGCGATCGAAGCCCGCTGACGCATGCGAAAAATCTCGACGCACCGCTGTTGATGATTCACGGCGTGAACGATCGCCGCGTGCCGGTGTCGCAAGCACAGCTGTTCCGCGATCGGCTCGAAGAACTCGACTACGAGTTCGGCTCCGGCGGGACTGTTGAGTACGAGGAACTCGGCGAAGAAGGTCATGCCTCGACCGATCAAGACCAGAAGCTCAGGATGTTTCGGCTGCTCGATGAATTCCTCACGCGGCGGCTCGCAAACGGATCAACCGACCAAACAAGCAATTAGTAGACGGATACGTCATCGAAGCGGCTGTCATAAAGCAAATTTCGGGGATGCGTGGGTTCTGTTCCCGACAACAGCAGTCGGTCGATCTTTCCCCACGAGTTTTCGAAGCCGAGATGCGCAAACTCGATCGCAGCCTGAACACGATGAGACGCGCCAGTTCGGTGGATTGCTCGTCGATCGACACCCGATTTGAGGGCATCGACGAGCGCCGCATGCGAGTCGATCTCTGTGTCGAACGCGGTCCATGCCTCCCCAATAGTTCGCTGTAGATGTGCGTACGACGATCCGTAGCCGGGGTCGTCGAGGTCACTGGCGATCCGCTGGCCACGGCGGTTCTGGTGTGGAAACAGCTTCGCGTTGTACGTTTCGATCGCGTCGATGCGATCGGCGTGAGCCGTGATTTCAGGACGGTCCAGGCTGACATTCATGAACTCAGGATGCGGAGCGAGGACGGCAGCGTCTTGCCGTTCAAGCTCCGCGAAGGCGCCCTCGAGGGTAATGAAATCCGGGATTGGGTCTGAAAGCCCGACCGCCAATATGTGGTGACGGTTCTGCCAGTCTCCCGTGAATATTTCTCGAGCGGGAACGACGAGCAGTTCGTCGTCGCTGTACCGTTCTGCCCGCGATCGGATCTCTGGAAGCCGAACGAAGTGCGGCGCGTAGACGAGAGCGTCGATCCCACGAGCTTTCGCGCGATCGACGACCGCCGTCGAGAGGACCTTCACGTGCATATCGACGCGGCTCGTAGCTTGCTCGCTCACATATAGTACTCAACGGCGATCGTGTTATGGCCATCGAATTCAGCACAGGGCAGAGCCAGGGGCTCGATGGGACGGGAGGTCTATTTCGGCGAAGGCCTCTTGACCGGTTCCACGGACCTTCGATCGACAGTTGTGCCGAATGCTGCGTCTCAAAAAACGAGAATCATCGGAGAAATAATGCTCTCTTGAGGTAATATATCAGTATGAACAAATATATGAAAACGTTCGTTAGCCTGTTCGCCGGCCTCCTCGGATTCGTGGCAGTCGGAGTCGCTGTGACAGAACTGCTCGACCCCTACATCTGGCCATCGCTGATGCTCGGATTGCCCATTGGACTCGTAGCAGGTATCGCGTTCATTCCACTCACGTATCTGGGAATCACCTATTGGGAGGAACGGCGAAACACTGGAACCGCATCACAGGAGACAGTACGCCGGTTATGGACGACGGTGGCGGCACTCTTCGGCTTCCTTGCTGGTGGTGGGGTCGCTGTCGCCATCCTCTCAGCGCAGGCGATGGGACTCGCCTCAGCGATCCTGTTAGCTGGATTCCCTGTCGGGATCGTGTCAGGTGCCCTCGTTGGCTACCTCGTCTACCGGCGAGACTGGACGCGTCAAGACCCACCTGCCGCATCGGTTCAATGAGATCCGATGAAACGGCTTCTGGGCGATGAGACCGAGCGCCGCTCGAGTTGCCCCTACGGGGGGCTATTCTTTCCGGATCGCGGTTAGTGTACCAGTGAACTCGCGGTTAGTATACCTGTGATAACATATTTCATATCTTATTAATATACTCTGTCAGCATTCCATCTGTATGGATCCGAAAACCATGCTTCGTTTTGAGGGTATTGCGTTGTTCGGTGCGGCGACCGCAGCGTACTTTGGGCTCGGTGCACCGGTGTGGCTGTTCGTGGTGCTTGCCCTTGCCCCAGACATCTCCATGCTCGGCTACCTCGCTGGGCCGCACACGGGGAGCCGTCTGTACAATGCATTCCACACCACCGTTGTGCCGATCGCACTCGGGGCAATTGGTTTCTGGGCGGGGATGGCTCCGATCACCTGGGTCGCGCTCGTCTGGATCGCCCACATTGGGATGGACCGCGCTGTTGGGTACGGATTAAAATTCCCAACCGGGTTCAAACATACCCATCTCAGCCCCGAAGTCAGCCACAGTGAAACGGTCCGCAGCCGCGAAGATTCTATCCCCGTTGGAAACGACTAACGAGGTCGATTTCGAGCATCACTCTCATCTCTAAATGTCAACAGCATATTATAAATAAAATCGCTGATATTCCGCGTCGGACACCCACAAAATAAGTTCTCGTCGTATATTGTCCGTCGCATCCTTGAGCGGAGTACAGTCATCCGTCTTCTCTTCCGCCATCCTCTTGTCCTCGATTTCGGATGATCGTCGGGTCCATTGAGTTCTCGGACAGTCGGCCGATCTGCACTCGACGAGGTACCCCCATCAGTGTCTAATCCGCGAACGTTTAGCCGCGTAGGGGCTTGGACGCAACATTGTGCCACACCAATTCGTGTTGGGTTCACAGCCCCCAAAAGAACGCGATCCCGAGAGTCGTAACCACTGTGAGAATAAGCTGGAGCGGCGCACCGACGCGAGCGAAGTCGGTGAACTTGTAACCTCCCGGCCCATACACCATCAGGTTCGTCTGGTATCCGACGGGCGTAAGCAACGGGGTGCTGGCGGCGAAGGTAACTGCAAGCGCGAATGCGAAGGCATTGACATCGAGGCGTGTGGCGACGTCAACTGCGATTGGAAGCATCAACACAACGCTAGCGGCATTGCTTACGATCTCGGTGATTAGCGCTGTCCCGAGGTAAAACACACCGAGAAGAACAATTGGAGGTAGCAGTACGCTGGCAGCTGTGATGCCGTCCGCAAGCAAGTCTGACGTTCCAGAGGCTTCGACCGCGATACCCAGAGGAATAACACCTGCGAGGAGGAAGATAACGTCCCAGTCAACGGCGTCGTAGGCGTCCGCCGGCCGAAGAATCCCGGTGAAAAACATAGCGACGACGCCGGTCAACGCGCTCACCACGATGGGCAGAAGCTCCAGCGCGGCCAACCCCACGACACCAGCGATGATGCCGATGCCGATGGGGATCTTCGATCGATCGAATTCCTCCCACTGTCCCTCCCCGGACACGATAATAGTTCGATCAGCACGCAGGCGCGCAACGCTGTCCTCGTTCGCTTGCACCAGGAGAACGTCACCCGACTGCAGGCTCACGTCTCGAAGTCGCTGCCTGATAACCTCGTTACCGCGTCGAACCGCCAGCACAGTCACGTCGTTCTCCTGCTCGAAATCCGAGGCGCTACTCTGTTTGCCTGCCCACCGTCGTGGCAGTAACACGATTTCCGTGAGGGCCTCTGTGTCATCTGATATCTCCTCGTCTGTGTCCTCGTCTTCGTCCGTATCCGACTCATCCGACCTTGCACTTTCGCTAGGCGGGTTCCACGAATGCTGTTCCGATGTAAATCCGGCGGGAAGCGGTTCGTCCCCGCTCTCGGCGTCTTCAATCACCTCGGGGAGGAGTTTGAGGTTCTCGTCCTCGATGACCTGCATAAGCGTCTCCTGATCCGCCCGTACCGACAGGACGTCGCCAGCATTGATCTGTTCGCGTTGGAGTCCCTGAACGATCGTCCGCCCGTTACGCACGAGTTGAAACACGTCCAAGTCGAGGTCGTTACTGCGGATCTCTCGAACCGGTGAGCCGATCAGCGGTGAATCCGCCAGGACTACGACATCGGTCAGGTAATTTGTCATTCCGAAATCGTCGGTCGATGAGTCGCTGGCTCGAATCCGTGCCGGGGTGAGATAGCGGCCGATCGTGAGTAGGTAGACGATGCCGACAGCCAGGACGATAACGCCGAGCTGTGTGAACTCGAAAAGCGAGAACGGCTGGGCGTTTGGCCCGCCAACCTGCGCCCAGACGTCGCTTGCGAGGAGGTTTGTCGAGGTTCCAATAACGGTGAGGGTTCCACCGAGCATCGCGGCAAACGAGAGCGGTATGAGCAGCTTCGATGGTGACGTGTTCGTCTTCCGGGCGAGATTCATCACCGCGGGGATCAACACGGCGACGATGGGCGTATTATTCACGAAGCCTGCTGGGGGACCGGCAAGCCCGACGATCGCCAGAAGCTGGCGAGTCTCGCTATCGCCCGCGAACGACTCCATTCGGCGAGTGAGAATTTGAATCACCCCAGTCTGTCTAACGCCCTCGCTCAGAATGAACATCGCCAGTACGGTCAGCGTCGCCGGATTCGAGAACCCGGAGACACCTTCCTCGGGGGAGACTCCTGTCCACGATCCTAAGAGGATCAACGCGACCATGACTGCGATCGCCGTCGCGTCGATGGGAACCGGTTGGAGAACAAAGAGAACGAGCGTAACGGTGACGATAGCGAGGACCACGAGGACGTCGATCGGGAGGGGCGGTTCGATCGGGAGTAGTTGAGCGAGAGAGGCGAAATAGAGAGATTGAATCAACATAGTAGAAGCCCATTGGTCTTTAGCTAAGCCTCAGCAGTCGGTTGGATGGTGGTAGCAAGCCGTTCTTGGAGGATTGGTCGCTGCTTGTGGATCTTTTGAGCGTCT
>NZ_SRSG01000043.1 GCF_005543295.1 Halalkalirubrum salinum | reverse complement strand
CACGACTCCCCAGTGACACAGTTAGTTCTGCATTAGAGAACGGTCTATGAGACTGCTACGAAATCGTCTCGACATAGAACTGCTATCCAACTACGAATTATGTTGTCGAACCGGAAGAATTGACGCTCCCTCCACTTCTACAGGCCTGTAATACATAACTGCTAAAACTCGTTATTATTGAGATTCAAAAGTACCCCTTTCAGCCGTTTCTACGAATCCGGTGATAAGGTCGCGGATGTACCACGTTCAAGCTTCGGGGATCGATACGAAAACCACATTATAGTTCAATGAGATTGATATGCGCCACGGTCGTGGGGGCTCATCTGAGGCTGATAATGAAACTGCTGGCTGACAGCGATCGTTCTCTGCGACGGTCTTGAAGAACCCTGAGTTCAGAGCCTAATAAGCAGTGATTCAACTTTAGAATATTAGTCCAATATAGACAGATCTCGAAAACTCTGTTAGTCACTATGCTGTCCGTACGTCGAGGAGGTAGAGTGGTACCCAGACCATCACTGCTGTCGAGCCGAGAATGGTCATCAATCCTGCCAAAAAGAACCAGACAATGAAGTCCGCACCGAGTGGTTGAATGGAGGTGAACAGCGGAATGAGACTAACGAGTGCACACAGTATTCCGATGGCCCATGTCATGAACGCGAGAACGCCTGTTCCATAGGAGAATCCGAGGGAGCCCACCCAGTCTCGTCCTGCCTCAATTGTAGAACGGAGTCTCCGGTTGGGGCGTCGGCGACCATCACCAGCCCATTGGTAGAATGACCGTGTTTGATGATCGATGTTGTCGTGTTCAGTTGCTAGCGCTGATAGCTGATTAGCGACTGTGTCTGTGGTATTTGCGGGACAATCATCGTGGACCCCATTAAATACAGTCTCCGGTTTGTGCTCTACTTTCGGATTATCGTATAAATATTTGATAACTTCTCTTTTTGTCCCTTGATTTGGACCATCGTAGGCGTCTAAAAGCTCTTGTTTTGATTTCATCAAGAACCACCAGACTGAGAAGGGTCGTGATGGCAATCACTAGCAGAATTTGGGGACATGATTCCTGTCACAACGTGTATTTTGTATGAAGTATCTTCTATTTATATGTTTCTGTGGAATGTGAAATGAACTGCCCATGTGCAGATCAAATCATGAGCACTGTTCAAACTGTACTGATTCGGAATTATACGGTCCAATGGATGATCGAGGTACGGTCGAACCTCGAATAATTCTTGGAGGAATAGTCTTCCTCATTTTAGTTGGACCCCTGACTGCCGCAGCTATTGATATTCAGGCAGCGTTGGCATCAACGCCCACAATCACTCCCGTAGCAGCGACATGCCTTGCGCTACTAATTGTATTCGTACTTTTTGCTGCTGCTGTGGAGGATGAATGATGAGGGCCACCACGCTACCGATCAGTAAAGATCATAGCATAGATCTGCTTCTCATTATAAGCATCGTAGCGATACTCACCACGATTCACGTACTCATTCCTTCGTCTCTTCAAGATCAACTAGCACTTCAACCGGCTGATCCGCAGTGGCACACATTACTGACAGCTGCGTACGTCCATGCCGGTTCTAACCATCTCCAAACAAATCTCATAGGATACTTGTTGACAGTGAGTTATGTGTACTGGCTTTGTCTATATATTGACCGCCGACTGTGGTTTAGGCGGACAACACTTGGACTCCTAGTTATCACGCCGCTCGTTGTCAATAGCGCCAACGTTCTACTGTACGGTACATATCTCCCAGAAATCAACGGTGTTACCCGTGGATTTTCAGGTGTGGTCGCCGCATTCGTTGGATTCTTACTAATTAGCTTTACAGCCGCGGTTCGAGAAGTACATACGGCGGAGATTGCGCAGACTATCGCTGTTGGACTCATCCTCTTGTTGCTGTTGCTTATCGATACTGTGTATGCGAGGACAATCCGTCCAATCGTTGGTGGTTTGGTGGCCTTTGGAATTTGTATCCAAGCCGCTCCCGTGCTGTATTACCATGACTGGGAAAGATCGGTTCAGACTCGTACACGCGATCAACTCCTGTTTCAAATAGCTGGGGGCGGTCTTATTGTGCTAGTGTTGGTTATCTTGACTCTTCAAATGTTTCCTACGGAGCTCGTGGTCAATAATTCATTCGTGAATATTTTTGCTCACGGAATCGGATTCATAGTTGGGACTGCTGTTTCAGCCGTAGTTTTATTTTATTGCTCTTCTTGATAATTTGTAATATTGATTTTGCTGGCGAATCAATGACTGGTCAATCATATATAAAGAGTCTGCTCAACTCTTTCTCCCATCACGAGATAGATGTTTTGAGCGTTTTCGTCTCGCCCGCTTCGGCGAGACAGTGACGTGAGTCTACTGCAAGAGTGAGCAGGTCGTCAAGCGAGGAACCACAGGAAAAGACCCTCAGCAGTACTGGTGCAACGACAGTGAGACATATTTCAAGTATCTCACGGACACGATTTTTGATCAGTATCGCTTTGAGTTCGAAGAGATGTTCTACACTATCAGGCTCTGTTGACTCGATGGAAACGCTGCTATCCCTAGAGAACGTGAACCAAGATATGGGGCGCAAGAGACGGATAAGGATTCGGTGCCATCAAGCATGTTCTGTTGACTGGTCCATGCGCGAAAGAAGTCGAATCATGGGCGCTACAGCCCGGATGCCGCCCCGCGCGGCATCCGGGAAAGCCCGAATAGGTGAATCTCTGCTTCACGTGCTGGCGTCCCGAGTCACAAGATCGCCTCTCCGAACGATGATGACCACTGGCCGGGCAGACAGACGAGGGAGCTGAGGGCCGCCAAATCGGCGGCTCTCAGCGGTCGGTCGGAGCCTTTCTTTAGCATCCGCTATCGCTAGATAGCGACCGCACCGCACACACGTTTCGACCGCCTACCGGCTGTGAAAGGAACAGATCCCCGGACGGCGTAATCATTTTGTTGCTAGACGTGGTTTCGTCGGCTAGCAGCGTTTCCATAGGTGAAATCCTCCCGCTTTATTCAAATCCGTTGTAGGAGATATGTTCTGGCTTGCGATTGTCAGTTCAACCTGTATTCACCTATGGAAATTCTGCCGGCTCAACCAACCACCGCTAGCGATAAAGTTGTTTGGACGGTTTCGCATCTCTTGTTCATCAACAGCGAGA
>NZ_SRSG01000042.1 GCF_005543295.1 Halalkalirubrum salinum | reverse complement strand
GTAGTTGGATAGCAGTTCTATGTCGAGACGATTTCGTAGCAGTCTCATAGACCGTTCTCTAATGCAGAACTAACTGTGTCACTGGGGAGTCGTGGATCAACGGAATCGACAGATTCCGTGATCCGCACCGATGATAGTTCGCTACTCCGCCAGCAGCTCGTAGTCAAAGAGCTTGAGAACCGATTTCTACGACGCCAGGTCACTGCACAACAACAGGAAATCGAACAGCTTGAGGCTCGCCTCAAGCAGTACGAAAATCCAAACACACCTCCCAGTAGACAGGGTGGTGCGGCTAATTCACCAGGCGATGACGGCCAAACCGAGGACGAAGACGAAGAACCTGATGAAGACAACGCTGGCGGCGACTCTGACGCCGCCAGCGACTCTTCACCAGGCCGTAGTGAAGGTCACGAGGGGACTACTCGAACAGCACCTGAACCAGAAGAAACGATTCGGGTCGATCAGGGATACTGTCCTGACTGTGAGCAAATCCTCTCTAACCCTGAGAACTACGTCTCACAAACTGTTATCGATGTCCCGCTCCCTGTTCCAACCACCGTCGTAAAGTACGAACTCGGTAAACACCACTGTTCGTGCGGAAAC
The DNA here is from genome assembly GCF_005543295.1 of Halalkalirubrum salinum. Lineage (GTDB taxonomy): Archaea > Halobacteriota > Halobacteria > Halobacteriales > Haloferacaceae > Halalkalirubrum > Halalkalirubrum salinum. The sequence continues at coordinate 977 of NZ_SRSG01000042.1, read as the reverse complement.
GAGGTCGTTGCTGAACATCCCGACTGCCCGAAAAAGGGGCGGTTTGGGCCAAATATCATGGCCCAAACCGCTCTCAGTCGGTTCCATCAACGACTGCCAAACCGGAAGCAAGCCGAGCTATTTGACTGGGAGCTTGATCATCCAGTCTCCCACCGGACGATCTACAACTTGACCAAGCGGGTCGCAGACCGGCTGCGACCCGCATACAACGATGTCAAAGAGAAGGTTCGGGAGAGTGAGGTCGTCTACTGCGATGAAACAGGCTTTCCGGTTGACGGAGAACAACACTGGGCGTGGACGTTCGTCACTGATGACGAGGTGCTGTTCTGGATTGATGAGAGCCGTGGAAGTGGAGTCTTAGAAGACGTCCTCGGCGAGGAATTCGCCGAGGACTCGACGCTCAGTTGTGACGGCTGGTCAGCGTATTCGAGTTATCACACGAAACTTCAGCGGTGCTGGGCGCACCTGTTGCGGGAGGCTGAGTACGTCGCTGAACGGCACGAGGAAGCAGAGCGGCTATCTGCAGAGTTGCACGCACTCCACGACGACCTAACGACGTTCGTCGAAGGAGAGCCGTCGGCTTCCGCCCGCGAGCAGAAGCGGGCGGAAGCGTCCTTGCACTTAGAGGGCCTGATTAGAGAGGATTACGAGGCCCGAGAGGTTCAAAAGCTGATCAAGAAGATCAGCAATGGCTTGGGTCACTGGCTTACGTTTGTGACTGAACCAGATGTTGATTCAACGAATAATCGCGCAGAGCGGGCTCTGCGCGAGCAAGTAGTCCTTCGGAAGATGTTTCGGACCCTCCGTTCGGCAGAAGGGGTCCAGATTCACGAGACAATAACAACGATGTTGGCGACGTGGAAACGACGAGGACTCGATCCACCAGAACAGCTCCAGTCAATTCTGGGTGGGAGAGAACTTCGGTAAGGACGAGAGGCATCACTGAGCGGTATATCTTGGTCTTGCTATCCAACTAC
>NZ_SRSG01000041.1 GCF_005543295.1 Halalkalirubrum salinum | reverse complement strand
CCGACTGAAGATTCTGACACAACCAAACCGACTGAAGATTCTGACACAACCAAACCGACTGAAGATTCTGACACAACCAAACCGACTGAAGATTCTAACACAACCAAACCGATCAGAGATGTTCACACATCCGAGACGATCGAAGAGCCAGCTGAGATCGACTCCAAAGCGCTCGAGACGCTGACCGAAAAGCTCCGTGCCGCCGCCGATGGTGATCTAACCGTTCGAGCAGATCTCGGTACTGCCGATGCGCAAGCGGTGGCTGCCGCTGAGGCGTTTAACGACCTCGTGAGTGCGTACGAATCGACCGTCAACGACGTCTCTGGCGTCGGAGCACAGGTGATTGGTGCAACAACGCAAGTCGATGATCGAATGGAGTCGATTACCGAGGCCAGCCGGGAGGCCGCACGATCGACCGAAGCCATCACCGGCGATGTGACCGAGCAACAGCAGATGATTTCAGCGCTCAGTGCTGAAATCAGAGGGCTTTCTGCAGCCACAGAGGAGATCGCATCCTCCGCCGAGGAGGTCGCAACAACCTCGGAGGCAGTCTTCGAAAAGGGCCAGCGTGGAGAGAAAGCCGCACGAGACGCCCGCGAGGAACTGGCGGCGATCACCACGCGGACAGAGACCGTGCTCGAATCGATCGAATCACTCAACGAGCGGGTCGACGCGATCGAAGAGAGCGCTGCATTTATTACCGAGGTCGCTGGCCAGACGAATATCCTCGCGTTGAACGCCTCGATCGAGGCTGCCCGCGCGGGTGAGGCTGGTGAGGGGTTTGCGGTCGTAGCCGAAGAGGTCAAATCACTAGCTGAAGATGCCGAGGAAGCAGCAACGGCAATCGAACAATCGGTTGACGCGGTCAAAACTGAGACCAGCCAGACGCTCAGTGAGATGCGAGAAACCGCAGTGCAGGTCGAATCGGGTGCAGAAACGGTCGAGCAAGCAGCCGAAACGTTCGACGAGATTGCCGCCGAGATCGAAGAAACAAACGGTGGCGTTCAAGAGATCAGCGAGGCAACTGACGACCAAGCGAACTCCCTCCAGGAGGCGGCGGGTATGGTCGAGAACGTCGACGACTTAGCGAGCGACACTGCAAGGAACGCTGAAGCAGTCTCCACAACGATGACGAACCACTCGACGTCGGTTTCGGAGGCGTCCACGAGCGTCACGACGCTCACCGAACGGATCGACACACTCGAACGGACAATAGCTGGATTTGAGACGACAGCCAACACCGCCGCAGAAGATGTCGACACTGTGGTCGAATTCTGGCACGCGATGGGTGGTGATAAAGGGGTCTTGGTTGAATCGCTCGCTGAGGAATTTACGGCGGACCACGAGGATGTTGCGATCGTGCCGCGGTCACAGGGCAGCTACCGTGACACTTTTGAGACGACGCTTGCCGCCGTCGAGCGCGGTGAAGGCCCGGTAATCGCCCAACTATACGAGATTGGTACCGCCCGCGCGGTCGACAGCGGGCTATTTACGCCAGTTGCGTCGCTGTTGCCATCTGGATCCACAGCGGCGTACCTCGATCCGATCGCCGATTACTATCGTGTCGACGGACAGCTCTGTTCGATGCCGTTCAACTCCTCGGTGCCAGTGTTGTGTTACAATCGCGACGCCTTCGAGACCGCAGGGCTCGATCCCAATAGGCCGCCAGCGACATACGATGCAGTTGTCGACGCGAGTGAGGCGATCGTCGACGCAGGTGTCTGCCCGACCGGCATCACGTTCGCGAACTACTCGTGGTTCGTCGAGCAGTGGCTCGCAGCTGCCGATCAGCCGATCGTTGACGCAGCCAACGGCCACGAAGGAACCCCGAGGACGGCGTACTTCGACAGCGATGCAGCACACAAACTGTACGAGTGGTGGACTGCAATGGACGACGCCGAGCTCTATGAGAATCCGGGGATCGAGGCCCGCGGAGAGGCGAAACGGCAATTCGTTGAAGGCGATGCCGCAATGCTGATCGGTTCGGCATCGTCGCTCGGATCGATCCGCAATCGGGTTCCATTCTCGTTGGGTGTTGCGGCACTGCCTGCGGCGGCCGGTCGTGCCGGCGTCGTCGTCGGTGGCGGCTCGCTGTGGGTTCCCAAGACTGCCTCGACCGCCGAACAGGCCGCCGCAGGTGAGTTCCTCGCGTGGCTAGCCGAACCCGCCCAGCAGGTCCGCTGGCACACCGAAACTGGCTATCTGCCGGTTCACGAGGATGCCGTTCGATCGCTCAGACGGGACGGCTGGTTTGAGGCGAACCCTGGCTACGAGGTCGCAATCGAACAGTTGCTCGCGAGCGATCGGACCGTTGCGACTCGCGGGGCACGCATCGGCCCCTTCGATACGGTCCGGACGATCGTCGCCAACGCGTATGCTGACGTCGAGTCGATGGGCGTCGAGGCAGGGCTCGATCGTCTCAACGCGCAAGTCGAACAGCAACTTGAATCCTACGCAGAGTGACCACGGCTGTTGTTCGTCGGCCGTACCGCTCTCGTATACATATAATTGTCTTCCCGTCATCCTTGGGGTATGGAACGAGTCGTAACCGTAGTTCCCGAAGACGGCCTGCACGCGCGGCCAGCCGCAACGTTCGTTGAGACTGCCGGCACGTACGACGCAACAGTAACGGTTGCACCTGCGGACGGCTCTCGGTCGGCCGTCGCAGCCGACAGCATGCTTGCAGTGACTGGGCTGGGCGTCAAAGGCGGTGAAGAGGTGGTGTTGACAGCCGAGGGGAGCGACGCCGAGGCCGCACTCGACGCGCTGGAAGCCATTCTCTCGACGACAGTCGAGGAGTGACCTCAAATGTCACGAACCCTTTCGGGTGTCGGGGCGACGCCACGGCGCGGGGTCGGAACTGTTGTCTGGGTCGATCGCGAGTCCGAAGACGCCGAGGATGCTGACGATGCTGACGACGCTGACGACACCGACAGATCGAACGATACAGCCTACCACGAGCGGACAGCCGAGTCGTCGGCGGTCGACCACCACGAGCGGGCGTCCGAGTCGCCGGCCGCGGAGGTCGATCGCTTCGAAGCGGCCACTGAGGCGGCGGTCGCGGAACTGGACGTGGAACGCGAGCGAACCGCCGAACGGGTCGGCGAGTCTGAAGCGGAGGTATTCGACGCGCACAAACAGTTCCTGTTGGATCCGACGATCGAATCCAGCGTCGAGGAAGCGATCGAAGCGGGCAAGAGCGCCGAGACAGCCGTGTGGGACGCGTTTGCGGGGCCGATCGAGCAGTTCGAGGGAATGGACGGAATGATGGCCGAGCGTGCAGACGACCTACGGGACGTTCGTGATCGATTACTCCGAATTCTTTCGGGTGCTGACCGGAGAGATCTCTCGGCGCTCGCCGATGGGACGGTGGTACTCGCCGATCGGCTCACCCCAAGCGACACTGCCCAACTCGATCCAGAGGCAATCGCCGGGGTGGTCACCGCAAAAGGCGGGCGGACATCCCACGCGGCGATCATCGCCCGATCGCTCGGTATCCCGGCGGTTGTCGGCGTCGGCGCGGGGCTGTTCGAGGTCGACGTCGGTGTAACCGTTGCGGTCGACGGCGAGTCAGGACGGATCGTGATCGACCCCGACGCAGAGACGATCGAGACCTACAGTGAGGATACGGCAGCCGCCGCGATCCACGATGCGGTCGAGACCGCTGACGGAACGTCGATCGAGGTGGCCGCAAACCTCGGATCGCCTACGGAGGCCGCCCCGGCGATCGACGCTGGTGCAGACGGCGTTGGACTGTTCCGAACGGAGTTTCTCTTTCTCGATCGCGGAGAGCCACCCACCGAAGACGAACAGTACGAGGCGTACCACGAGGTCTGTGCGGCGTTCGCCGATCGGTGTGCGGCGGCGGGTGGCCACGTCGTCGTCAGAACCGCAGACATCGGTGGCGACAAGCCGATCGACTACCTCGGACTCGATCCCATCGAAAACGGCTTCCTCGGCGCGCGTGGGATCAGACTGTCACTTGAAGAACACGCTGGGCTCTTCGAGACACAACTGCGCGCGCTGTGTCGAGTCGCCGGGTCAGCCGTCGGCGAGCACCTCGCGGTCATGTTCCCGCTCGTCTCGACAGTCGAGGAACTGGATGCGGCGATCGATCGGGTGCACGAGATCGTTGCGGAGCTGAACGCCGAGGGTGTCGATGCAGCCGTTCCCGAGTTGGGAGTGATGATCGAAACGCCCGCCTCGGTCATGCTCGCAGACGCGTTCGCCGATCGGGTCGACTTCCTCAGTATCGGGACGAACGACCTCACGCAGTACGTGCTGGCCGCGCAGCGCGACCTCGATCGGATGGACGACTATCATGACCCGCTCGCGCCCGCAGTGATTCGGGCGATCGATCAAACGGTACAGGCGTCTGGGGACGCGTGGGTCAGCATGTGCGGTGAGATGGCCGGCGATCCAGCACTCACGGCGCTGCTGGTGGGGCTTGGTATCGACGAACTGAGTATGAGTGCGGTGACGATTCCGGATGTCAAACGAGCCGTTCGAGACATCGATCGGACGGAAGCCGAAGCGCTCGCCGCTGATGTTGTCGCATGTGAGACGCGTGCAGACGTGCGATCGGCGATCGGTCTTGAGTGATAGTGATTAACGTAGCTAGCCAGGGATTGAGAAGGGCACAGTTGAGTTACTTTTGACCAGTCAGTTCAGAAGACTAAGCGAACCGTAGCGTTCCTCGTTTTGAATGTGGGTACAGAATTGGGCACAGAGTCGACAGCAGTCTTCGACATCTGTAAAATTCCGAACGCTCGCATCCCAGCGTGTGTTAACAGCACCGAGCATTGCACTTCGAACCGATGGTTCAGTCGCAACCATTACTCGTCGTGTGTCTTCAGGCGGAGTCGCGTCGGCCGCCGATCCATGCATTTCAGCTGTTGACAAGAGATCCTCGAGGACACTTCCGATTTCAATTCCGACACCGAGATTGTCGCCGACCTGTGGCGCAATAAAAATTGTTGCGTTACTCGCCTGTGCAAAGGCAATACTCTGGGTGGCTGCATCAATCTCTTCAAGCGGAATCCCAACGTCAATTGCCAGGAAGGCGTTGAATCCACGCTCACGGAGACAGTCTCGCGTCTCTTGGAGAAGGCGTAAGACTTCGTCCTCAGCGTACTCGCCGCTGGTTTCGTCCCACGTCGCAAACGATGGCGTATCGGTTTCGACGTTGACATCCGCTGGGAGCAATGTGTCGACGTCGAATGTTCGGTATGGTCCCATCAGGTAGACGAGAAACTGTTCCCGACGGACTGGCGCGAGAGCGGCTGAATTATCGGCTTGGTGAGGGAGGTTATCGATAATTCGTTGCCGCATTCGACGCAGTTGTTCGGAGCGACAGTATATAAATATCGGTGTTTTCAGGAATATTCTAGTTGAGAATGACTAAGTAGAGTGCACCCAAATAATGGAGCAGAGAGTTCCCAGATGTCCGAAGCCGATCGCCATCAACCAGATGACGTGCGCCAGCCGGAGCCGCCGCTGCCCGAAGAGAGCGGGCTAACGCTTGAAGAGTACCTCTCGATGCAACAGGCGATCGGTCACCCGACTCGATTTCGAATTCTGCGTACGCTTGTCGCCAACGATGAACTGAGCGCTGCTAAGCTCAAGGCCGCAGTGGATGTCGAATCTTCCAACTTCCACTATCATCTCGACGAACTGGTTAGTGTCGGACTCGTCGATAAGCGCCAGCGGCGGACCGCTGACAGCCAGGGTTTCTATACGTACTATCGACCGACAGGCATGGGTCGCGGTATCCTCGAACACGGCGTCGAGGAGCTCATGCGTCGGGAACGTGAGTTTGATAAGACGTACGCGTGAGGTATTTTCGAGACAATCAGTTCACTTTGTGATACTCGCGCGCATCTTCGGCCTTTTCGACGACGGAATCCATTGTCGCCGCGTCGTTGGTCGCTTCGACTGCGGCGTTGAGCGCGCCTTCCAGCACCGGAGCGTCCGCGATGACCGCTTGTGTGTCTCCCATTTCGATCGCCAACTCGGCGTTCATCACGGCGCTGCCGAGATCGACGAGTACGACGACCCCCTGGCCGTCATCGGCCGATTCGATCGCGTTTTTGATTGTCGTAGTATCAGTGCCGATCTCGCCGTCGTCGCCGCCGGCGGGTTCGATCGGGGCCTTCCCACCCATCTGGGCGGCGATCTCACAGATTCCCTCGGCAGCCTTCTGGCTATGTGAGACCACAACGAGTCCGATCATGCGTCGCCTCCGTCTATCTCGTCGGGGTCCGCTTCAGGCTCTGTCGGCGCAGCTGCATCGACGTCCGTCTCGCCCTCAAGGTACTGTTCGGCTGTGGCGAGGAGTTCCTCCATAATAAACAGCGTCGAGGTCGCGCCAGGATCCTGGTGGCCGACCGATCGCCACCCCAGAAACGACGCGCGGCCCTTTTCAGCGCGAAGCGGTACAGTGAACGCAACGCCGGCTTCTGCGGCTTCGACCGCCTTCGCGAACGCGGTCAGCGGCGGGAGGTCGTCGACCTCGATCGACTTCTTGTAGCTGTGGACCGCCGGCGTCAGCGCGTCGACCATCGTCTTCGCGCCTACACGCGCGTCGCCGCGATCGAGCACCTTCTGGAGGTACGCCTCCGCGAACGCGATCGACGTGTCAGCGGTGAGTCCGTCGTCCAGTTCCTGGCTCGCGCTCATGATCGAGCCGCCGTACAGCGGGCCTGAGGCGCCACCGACCTTCGAGATGAGCGTGACGCCGATCGTCTTGACGATCTCGCCGACGTCGTCATCGCTGTCTGCGACCTCGTCGGCGGCCGCACGGAACCCTCGCGAGAGGTTCGAGCCGTGGTCTGCGTCCCCGATCGCCGAATCGAGTTCGGTGAGATACGATCGTTCGTCTTCGAGGCGATCGGCCACACGGTCGATCGCGGTCAACACAGCCTCGCGCTGCGTGTCGGCGTCTGCCATATCTGTTGGCTCGGCTGTTGGGGGTAAATCGTTTGCGCCCGCATGGTGGGGTGCGAATGCGTCGAATCGATTGGGTGGTTCTCTCTAACCCTTGAGGGCTGGCGTATCGACTGGCGCAGAAAGCAGCGATTTGAGCTCCTCGTCGACCGCACAGACAGTGATCGAACAGCCCATCATATCGAGCGACGTCATGTAGTCGCCGACCCAGCTGTCCCAGGTCTCGAGGCCGTGATCGCCGATAATTTCCTGGAGTTTGCGGTTGACGACGAACAGCTCCATGAGCGGGGTGCCGCCCATCCCGTTGACGATCGTCATCACCTCTTGGCCCTCATCGAGAGCCAGATCCTCGAGAACGTTCTGGGTCAGCTCTTCGGTGATCTCGTCGGCGCTCATCACGTCGACCCGTTCGGTTCCCGGCTCGCCGTGGATTCCGATCCCGAGTTCGATTTCGTCTTCGCCGAGGTCGAAGGTTGGCTCTCCCTTATCTGGGGTGACACACGAGGTGAGCGCAGTTCCCATCGTCCCAACGTTGTCGATCACCTTCTCGGCGACGGCTTTGACCTCGCTGAGATCTCCGCCTGCGGCAGCCTTCGCACCAGCGGCCTTGTGGACGAGGATCGTTCCACAGACCCCACGTCGCCCGGAGGTGTACAGCGAATCCTCGACGGCCACGTCGTCGTTGACGACGACCTGTTCGACTTCGATCCCCTCCATGTCGGCCATCTCAGCGGCCGTCTCGAAGTTCATCACGTCGCCCTCGTAGTTTTTGACGATGTTGAGCACGCCTTCGCCGGCGTCACACGCCTGGATCATCTCGCTGAGTTGATCGGCAGTCGGCGACGTGAACACCTGCCCTGCGGCAGCGCCGTCTAACATCCCGTCGCCAATATAGCCGGCGTGGGTCGGCTCGTGGCCACTGCCGCCCCCAGAGACGAGGCCGACCTTCCCGTCGACTGGTCCGTCCGCCCGGACGAGTACATCGGTGCCGTCCAACCGCCGGAGGCGATCGGGATACGCTGCGAGCATCCCCTCGAGCATCTCGTCGACTACGTTTTCTGGATTGTTGATCAGTTTCTTCATGATCCATCGTGATATGGTCTCTCATCACAGATAGCTCTATTCCCAATGACGTTTGTATTTCCAGAGATGATGTACCGGTATGGCCCCACCGCTTGCGTTGGATATCGACGGGACGTTGACGACGAGCGAGCACACGATCGATCCGCGGGTGTTCGACGCTCTCTCTGGGTGGGACGGCCCAGTTGTGATGGCGACAGGGAAGTCGTTTCCGTACCCTGTCGCGCTGTGTCACTTTATTGGGATCGAAGAGCGTGTGATCGCCGAAAACGGCGGGGTCGTCTACGGCGAGGACACGCTTCGATTCACTGGCGATCCGGATCGGGCAGCCGCGGCGATCGAGGCATTCGTCGATCGTGGTGGTGCGGTTGGCTACGGAACGGTCGACACAACGAACCGCTGGCGAGAGACCGAACTCGCGGTTTCGATCGACGCCGACGAAGCCCTGCTGCGGGAGGTCGCCGCCGAGTTTGACCTCTCGGTCGTCGACACGGGCTACGCGTTTCACGTCAAAACGCCCGGCGTTGAGAAAGGGGTGGGATTGGAGACAATGGCCGAACTGCTAGGTGTTGATGTGGCGTCGTTCGTCGCGATCGGCGACAGCGAGAACGACGCCTCCATGTTCGAGGTCGCCGGCGAATCATACGCAGTCGCAAACGCAGACGATCGAGCGAAGGCCGCTGCGGATACCGTCCTTGGGGAGTCGTACTTCGATGGAACGCTTTCGGTGCTTCGATCGATCGACTCCTCGGTGTAGCGTGTCGGCGTCAGTTTCTGAACGTTCCCAGCAAACGGCCGCCGGCTTGATGGTCCCATCTCACAGGTGACCGTGGGGCCAAGAGATGACCGATGCGTCCCGAAGCAATCGTTACGGGAGCAAATAAATCTCGTTTGGTAAAAATCGAATACGTAGCGCTGCAGCGTTCGCTGATCGAGTTAGCTCTCGATCGGTGCGAATGAACCGTTAATGTCCCACTCGTGGATACAGTAGATTTCACCTGGTTCTTTGTTGACGATCCACGATTCGATCTCGTCGTCCCACCGCTCGGTTCTGCCGCACCGTTCACAGACACGATCGGTCGGCGTTCGCAAGGTGGCGGCCATACATGAAAACACGGCAGCGATCGAATTAAATATACCTGTCTTAGCTCACTGGCCGCATCGGGCCCGCAGTCGATCCAAGTCTCTCCCGTTTCTGCCCCCACAATACTTTCTAACATATGATTTCTATTTTCTCGTATTTTTTGATATACTGAATATTATTACCTTATACTCTCAGGTATATAGTTGGAATTAGGGCATAAAGATTCAATACGTGTCGAAATCTGCCGTGGTATATGGACACAAACTTTAGTGAGGTCGATCCGTACTCGCCAGCGGAAGGGTACTACGAATGTATTGAGTGTAGTCACCGCGAACACCGTGCAGATTCGCCTGGTCGGTGTCCGAACTGCAACGGACAGGTACGAAATATCGCAGTGCCGCGCGAGTGATCAGTTTTACACTTCGATTTCGGCGACCCGATCGAGTGCAAGCACCACAATTGCCCCCAGTATCCCAAAACCTGCAAACAGCCCAACAGCCGTGAGTGTCCACGCCTCTCCGGCCGCCAAGAGTCGACCGTCAACCTGTTCGATCGGCGCTCTCAACGCACCGACAATGAGGCTCACGAGAAATGCAATGGTCGCCTCACGGTAGTGTTCAAGCGCATATCGCACAGCATATGCGATCGTAAAGACACCAACAATTGCCCCGAGGATGAACGTAATGACTGGCGGCGTCGCCGCGAAGAGTGACTGTGGGTTACCCGTCCGAAGGGTTTCGATCGCACCGTCAACGAATGCCGACAGCGAGTTGGACATATATGCGTACTGACCAAGCAGTAGCAATAACAACGATCCGGAGATTCCCGGGAGGATCATCGCGCTCACGGCGATCGCTCCTGCCACAAACACAACTGTGGCCGAGGGATCAATCGCATTCGCTGTGACACCCGACGCCACAAATGCGAGGACGAATCCGGCGATTGCTGCGGCGATACGGCCGTGTGTGTTCAATTCGACATCCCCATACAGGACGATCGCACTTGCGGCGATCAATCCGAAAAAGAAGCCGAACGTGGCCACCGGCGCAACCTCAATCAACGTTGACACGAGGCTGAGTACGGCGACAATTGCGGTGGCAATCCCCGTACCCAACGCGAGTAAAAATGCGAGATCGAGTTCGACCGCAGCCGCTTTCGCGCTTTTTCGTCCCGACGGATGCACGCCCCCGAGCAGTCGAAGAATTCGGGAGGGAGAAATCGCAGTGATTGCGGTAATGAGTCGTTCGTAAATGCCGGTAATCAGGGCAATTGTCCCGCCCGACACGCCTGGGACAGCGTCGGCGGTGCCCATACAGAGCCCGCGGAGGTAGATTCCGAGGAGTTCGCGGGCGCTGGTCATCGATTAGGCGATCGCCCGTACCTCAGCGGGTGCAGTGAGCGACTTATGGGCGGACTGCAATGTACGGTCTGAATGTGACTCACGGTCCGAATCGGTGAGTTCGCTCTCACCGTCGATCGATTCGCTCGTAGACTCGTTGCCTTCGGTCTCCATTTCGGGCGTTTCCAGTTCGACAGTCACCGACGAGTCGTCCTCGCCGACGACCTGGGCTTCTTCAACAGCCGCATTGCCAACCAATTGACCGGCGAGGGGATTCTCAGAGGTGTTCGCGTCCTCGTCGACCGCCGTGAAAGTGTATTCGTCTTCAGCGGTGACACTTACGTTCGTGTACCCGTTCTCGGGACCGAACTCGTCGTAGCCGGTCGTCGAGTACGGCAGCGTCATCTCGAAGTTCCCGTCTTCGTCTGCTGTCGCGTGCTGCACGTACGGGAACGTCGAATTGGTGGTCTGATCGCGCATCTGTACCTGTGCGGTGACCTCGCTTCCTGCGGGGGCCCCACTACCCTCGACGGTCGCGCCGGGGACCCGCTCGAACGTCTTGACCCACTGTGGACTGGTTCGGGTGAGGTACTGCTCGGAGACGTTAGCCTGCTGCATTAGTTGGAGTTGCTGTTGGAAGTCTGAGTTGCTGAAACTTGCCGGGCTCTGGGCGGATTTGACGAGCCGGTAGTGCTCGAGGGCCGCAACGCGTTCCTGTGGATTCGGCCCAATTCCGCCCACCTGTGCGCCAGGATTTTCATCAGCGTACTCTTGCGCTGCTTCGACGCTATCGAACTCCTGGATTCCATCTTCGGCGTCGATCGCGTCGATCGTCACCTGGTCGCCCGCCTGTGTCTCGACGTTCTGCTGTTGGGTCTCGGTGACGATCGGCGAAGGATCGACTGCACTGCCGTGGAACTCGTAGAGTCGAACCATCTGGCTCTCGTAGTAGCGCTGCTCGCGTAACGAAATCGGCTGGCCGAACTGCTCGCCCTGCTGTGGATAGGCCGATTGGATGAAGTCGCCCTGAGAGATGTCCTCCTCATCGTACCAGACGACCGGAGCGCTGAATTTCGAAGCCGGCGAAACCATCTGCCAGTCAACCATGACGTAGCGCGTTTCGCCCGTCTCGCCCATCTTTTCCTCTAGTGCGGTTTCAGCGCGATCCTCACTCGGTGCAAGGAGGTAGTTCGCTGCCTCGGTCGCGCCCTGCTGGAACGGGTTCGCGTTCGGAATCCGCTCGCCCTGGGTGGTTATCCAGTGCCCATAGTCCCACCAGGATTGGACGCCGTACGCGCCTTCAGGGTAGTCGTGATCGCCTTCTGGGATGTCGTAGGTGCCGTAGTACTCCATTCGGTTGTCGTGACCTTCGAGTTCGCCGGGGGCGGGCGTCTCCTCTTCGAGGAAGTCCATGCTGTCGTCCCACGCGACGACCTCGCCGGGTTGGTTCGCCGACTCTGCGCCACGGTCCCACGCGGTCGTCGGGACCGCGAAGACGAGCGGCGCGGTGATGAGCAAGAATGCGGTGACGACTGCCATCACCTGCCAGCCTTCGATGCCGTCGATAACCTCTCGGGGTGAGCCGCGGAAATCGAGGTAGCCGAGGATCTCCGCGATGAAAATCGCGTTGAGAATGCCAACCACGATCGCCAGATAGTAGTTGAATCGCGTCTGGGTGAACGCCGAGGCGGTGATGAATCCTGCCCACGTGAGGAGATAGAATGTGGCGGCATCGTACTGGACGCGAAGGGCCGCGCCGATCAGTAGTGCGAGCGCGATCGCGAGTCCGAGCAACTGCCAGCTAATCCCGATCGCCTCGAAGGCGCCCGAGAACGTCGGGAATGCAGCGAGGACGAGGCCGATGAGGGCGACACCGCTCACGAGATAGATGGTGTCGCTGGTGTCGTCGCTCGCGTACAGTGGGCGGCCGATGAGGTATAGTGCGGCAGCGACGGCTGTGATGAATGCCAGACCGTATTCGTAAAAGATAATCTCGAAAGGGCTGGCTCTCGGGTTGCTCGTGAGGAACGCTTGCGCCTCGCCGATCGTCTGAGTTGTGTCAGAGGCGCTGAACGCGATGATGTTCAGGACGTTGCCCTCGATCGTCCGGTAGAGGCTCGGAATCGCGAACCGGACGACGATGATCGACGCGACGATCAGCCCGAAGACGGTGGCGACGTAGGCAGTCTCGGTCTGCTCTCTTTGTTCCCACTCGCGAGCAAGGAACGCGAGGAAGACACAGCCGGCGGCGACAGCGATCGGGAGCAGTACCTGCAGGAGAGAGTAGCTCGTCGCACCGCCGATCGAGAACTGGTTGAGCGGGACGAGCATCATAAGGCCGGTGACGGTCAGTGAGACGGCGCCGACGAACGCGATTGGCTCGGGGCTGTCGCTGTGGTAGACGTCGGTGGTGATCTTCAGCGCGAAGAAGATGCCAGTGAAGCCGACAAGGAGGATGCCCGGCGGCCACGCCCACATGTACAGTCCCGCTGCGACGCCCGCGAGGGCGCTATAGGCAACCGGGCGTTTGAGCGCCTCGACGTCGCGATCGATCACGAGCTCCCAAATGGGTTTTTCGCGCTCGGCAATCGAGAGGGCAACGATGAACGCGAGGACGGCGATCGTCTGGAAGAACACCTCGAACGCGTGGTGGTCGTAAAAGCCTGCGAGACTGTAGTTGAGGAACGTACCGGGCAGGAGGGCGATCACGCCCACGCCAATGAGGGCTGGGAACTTGCCGGTGAACCGGCGCGCGAGGACGTACGCGGGAATAAGTGCGAGTGTCGCCATCACGGGCGCGGCGATTACCATCACGATCGCCGCCTGTTGGCTCGTTGGATCTCCGAGTCCCAGGGCGAGGATTGCCCCGCCGACGATCTGGTCGACAAGCGTCCCAAACTGCTCAGGGTTGTGTCCAGAGGGATAGTTTGTCCACGGATCGAACGGCATCGTGAACGGGAAGTTCTCGACTACATAGGAGGTCTCTCGGTAGTGATACCACGGGTCGTTACCGCCGAACAGCGGTTCGCCGTTACTCAGGAAGTTCTCGTAACTCTGTAGCCGTACGGCCAACGAGAATGTCATAATTGCCACGAGGACAGGGATCTGATACCATCGTTCGATGATATCCAGGGCGGATCCCTCCAACCCGTCGCGATCGCTTCGCGTACTCATTGGGTTGAACGAATAGCAAATCGGAAATAAGCCTTGTTATATTGTGATCTGTGCGGCGATCGGTGGCAGGGTATCTCGAGTGCATTCGCTGGGTGTGTCATACGTAATAAAATAGAACCGCTCGAACTTACAAACTGCTCAAACTTGCGCGACTATCGATGCAGCACAATGCGTGGGATGTTAAATCCACTCCGGCGACGGCCGGTGTTCGTACGCTTCGATCGCAGCGATCGTAACCGATCGCTCATCACAATCTGGGAGCTCTAACTCGGCAGCCTCGTACATATCATAGAGAACCCCGATCTGTTCATAGAGGTTCACCTGTTTCAACAGGTCGATTCCGTACGCAGTGACCGCGTAGTATTTTCTCGGAATTCCGTTGGGAACTGGTGAGGCATCGGCCTCAAGCACCGCCACAATCTCCGAGTCTCGATTGTTGAGATCACGCAAATGATCGCGGATCGTACTTTCAGTAATCCTGTTCCGTGCCGCTAACTCCACGGCACTCAGTGCTCCCGTGGGACTGGCTAAAATTTGCTGGAGGAGCCGGGCCTTCGGCTCAACCAAGATTGCCCGCAGATCAGCGAGACGATCAGGATCCACGTCATGGTCTACCAACTGGTCTGCCCCGCCCTCTCCTCCGGGACGTGTTGCAGCCGAGGAAGCATTCTGTGACATACACACAGATTCAACGCCCAGCCACATATGTTTTGCGACGGTCATCGACAATCATAATCTTCAACGTATAACCCGCCAATCATACCTCTCACAGCCATGGCAAACACGGATGCGCCACCACATATCCAAGATACCCCTCGGCTCGGAGACGCTGACTTCATCTATAGTGGCCTTACTGGTCCTGCGGTTCAAACGATCCACGACAACGCCCTCTCACTCTTTACTGAACTCGAATTGAAAACCATCTCCGACAGCATTTACTTTATTCTCGGTAGTTACGACACCCCGTCAGGCGACCGTGACGGCCCGAAAGACCGCCTTGAAGATACACGTGACATCATCAACGACAGTCCGCTCCCTGCTAGCGCCATTCTGCTCGACGATCTCGACGAGACAAACGAACACTGGTCGAACTTCTACCTCAAATTCCGTTACACGCTCATCGGTACAGACTACACGCTACTTATTGCTGAAGACAACGACGGCGGCCACGAACTAGAGCTGGGCGAAGCCCCGCTCGAAACCACCTTCATATTCAAGCGCGACTACGTCGATCTGGCTATCGACTCCGATCTCGAATATGAAAAATATGATGCCATGATGGCAACGCTCTTCGACATCATGGATCAAAAGGGCCACCTCAACACGTGGACAACGCCTGAAGAACTTCGAACTGACGTCATGAACATCGTTGAGCAAACTCACTACTAACTCGCCGAACCGCTACCCCAGTGGTTCCGCTGTTAATCGAGACGAAATTCGAGCTTATCCACGCGTGGACTGCCGACGGCGCGAAAGATTCGGGAGACGCGAGGCAGGCACTCGATCTGCTTCTTGAGAGTGGCGACATTGCAAGGGAACGAAACGCCGAGCGGGTTACCGAAGACCACGTCCAAGAGGCGCACTCGCGACTACAGACAGATCAGGTCGTACAGGGGATCGCAAACTATCCAACACACGGAAAACTGGTCCTTTTAGCGTTAACCGTGCTCGCAGAGCGCGATCAGACTCCTGCCCGAACGCGTGAGGTTAGACCAGCATACGAGTCAATCTGCTCACAGGAGGGAACGAACCCGATATCCAACCGGGCAATCCGTGAGTACCTCTCGGAACTAGAGACGCTGGGTATCGTTTCTTCGATCGAAAAAAACCACGGCAAACGCGGCGGAAAGTACAAACTCCATGAGCTTGCACAGTCCACGGAGAGCGTTCGACGTGGGTTAACTGATCTACTCACGCCATTGGCGTAGTGGTAGTAGTCGATTCTTTCGTCGTCGAGCGATCGAGACCATTCTGTTGGCACAGATCACCACCTACCTCACACGCGTTAACAGCGGAACCAGTGGGGTGTGTCGCCCACTTCGAATCGACAATGACCTAACGGCCGGCATATCGGTGACACACAACGCACATCGGTGAAACACAATCCTTATTCGCCGTTTGCGTCAACGCTCGAGCATGAACGTTTCCGTCGTCGTCTGCACATATACGATGGACCGATACGACGTGTTCACGGAGGCTGTCGAGAGCGCGCTCGCACAGACCTACGAGCCGATCGAGGTCGTGTTGGTGATCGACGGTAATCCGGAGGTGTACGAGCGGGTGGTGGAAGATTTCGGCGATCTTGAGAACGTCGTGGTCCACAACAACGACGAGAATCGTGGGATTTCGTACTCGCGGACGAAGGGCGCGGAGCTGGCGTCGGGCGAGATCGTCGCGATGATCGACGACGACGGGGTCGCAGAGCCCGACTGGATCGATCGGTTGGTCGAAACGTACGAGCGGACCGACGCGGTTGCCGTGGGCGGACACGTGAAGCCGAACTGGGTCGGCGGGAAGCCGGATTTCTTTCCCGAGGAGTTCTACTGGCTCGTCGGCTGCGACGAACGCGGCATGGGCGAACACATGGAGGAACTGCGGAATACCTACGGCTCAAACATCTCGTACAGACGGGACGTGTTCTTGTCTGTTGGGGGGTACGATGAGAACACGGGCCGAAAGGGCGATCGGCACATTCAGGCGCACGAAGCTCCCGTCTGCGTTCGGATTCGTGATCTGACTGGGAAGGGTGTCTTATACAATACGGCGGCGGTTGTGAACCACACGCTGTTCGAGTATCGAGGCAACTTCCGGTGGTTGGTTGAGCGATCGTTCTGGCAGGGGTACTCGAAACGGATCATGGACCAGATTTCACCCGAGACGAGCGGCGATAAAAACGAGTACCTGTTCGATCTGTTGTTCACGTACGTGCCGCTGCGGCTGAAAGAGTTGTTGCGTGAGCCGTCAATTTCGAAGGTGAAGCAATTAGTTGCTATTTTCGTGTTTACTGCGGCTGTTGGGTTTGGATATCTATATG
The DNA here is from genome assembly GCF_005543295.1 of Halalkalirubrum salinum. Taxonomy (GTDB): domain Archaea; phylum Halobacteriota; class Halobacteria; order Halobacteriales; family Haloferacaceae; genus Halalkalirubrum; species Halalkalirubrum salinum. The sequence goes on along the minus strand of NZ_SRSG01000041.1, from coordinate 25,489 downwards.
GGATGACGAAGCGGGAGTTATCGAATGAGGATGGGTCGGAGATGTCGATCGCATAGGCCGGAAGGGCGATCTCAGTCAAGAAGGCAGATACTTTACCCCACAGACACACCACCGTTTCAATCGTTTTATTCGTCTGTGTAGGGTTCTGATCGCCAACTCATCGAGAACATGAGGATGGGAAACACACCACTATTTCAATCGTTTTCGAGGTCATTTTGATCGAGTTTGATACTGAGTAGAACACACCACTGTTTCAATCGTTCTTAATTTGCTACATCCACCGCGAGAGTAACGACTGAAACAGTGGTGTGTGCGTTTACAGATACGCATACCTAAACGATTGAAACAATTGAAACGTTTGAAGGCTAGATATAAGTATCCTCGGCTGGTGGTTTAGAATAGATGCCGATCTTCGAACGCGATCAGACGATCTTTGAAGACGAAGATATACTCCGAGAGGATTACCAACCAAAACGGCTGACCGAACGAGATGACGAATTAGATGCGTTCAAGGCATATCTCCAACCGGTTATTAATGGTAAGCAGCCGCGGAACATCTTCTTGTACGGGAAAACTGGTGTCGGTAAAACGGCTGCGACGCGGTACTTACTTGATCATCTCGAACGAGACGCTGAGCAGTATGAGGATCTCTCTATAACGACAATCTACTGTAACTGTGAGGATCTCACCTCAAGCTATCAGGTAGCGATCGAACTGACGAATCAACTCCGAACAAAGAACAACCAACTCAGTTCCACCGGGTATCCACTTAATGAGGTGTACAACAAGCTGTACTCCGAGTTAGAAGCGCTCGGCGGGACAATACTCGTCGTTCTTGACGAGGTCGACCAGATCGGAGACGACGATTCGATTCTGTACCAGCTTCCACGTGCACGCGCAAACGGATATCTTAAAGATGCGAAGATCGGCATTGTCGGAATCAGCAACGATTTCAAATTCCGCGAGAACCTTGACCCCCGAGTTGAGGACACTCTCTGTGAGCGCGAAATCCACTTCCCACCCTACGACGCAACCGACCTCCAGGCGATCTTGGAGCGGCGGTCTGCCCTCGCCTTTCGAGACGATGTCCTTGATTCTGAGGTGGTGCCGCTGTGCGCCGCGTTCGCTGCACAGGATCGCGGGAGTGCACGCCAAGCGCTTGATTTGTTATTCGAGGCTGGTGACCTTGCCCGGCGCAATGATCGTGAACGAGTCACCGAAGCAGATGTACGTCGTGGTCAACAGCTCTTGGAGAAACGACAGATTGAACAGAGTCTCCTTGATCTTACGGTCCACGGCCATCTGACGCTTTTCACCATGGCAGTGTTGACTGTAGAAGGCGCTGTTCCAGCACAAAAGCTGGATATCTATACCCGCTACGAGCGGTTCGCCCGGGAGCTCGATCGCGAGCCCCTGAGCGATCGAAGTGTTCACAGCCATCTGAACGAACTCGTGATGCTCGGCGTGCTTGATCGGCGTGAGCATAACCGTGGCCGAGCAGGCGGAATCTTCTACGAGTACACGCTGGCTGTGTGCGTTGACACCGTCTTTTCAGCACTCGGAGACGTACAGGCGTTCGACGGGATCGATCTCGAAACTCTGCGCGATCGATGCCTCCGAAAGCGACAGAACGATTGAAATAGTGGTGTGTGTCTGATCAAACTATTGATAAGCCTGATTGTGCTTTTGGCTTGATTACGCATAGACGAAATCCATTTAACCGATCGATTGTACAATGTCGAGGGTCTGTTCACACACCTACGCATTACAGCTATAGATGATGTCCGTCTCATTATAGTGGGTGATCCGGGCATTGTCGTACAAAGGAGCGCAATCAGCAGTACGAATAGTGGAGTCGCTGTCGACAAAAATAATGCAGTAGCCGTTGGAGGTGCGGTTTGGCGAGAAGCAAATAAAGCATTGATCGGATGCCGGTGGAATCGTTGTAGATAGGAATAATATCGGGCTTCACAATAGTTACTGAATTTTGATATGATTTTCGAAGAGTTTTTACATATAATTAAGAGTGTCAAAATACTGTTCTCCTCCATCGCAGACTATGGAGACTACAGAAGCATTCTCATTTTCATTTGCAATATTATAAGCAATTTTAAATGCCGCTCCGGCGGATGTTCCAATCAACAGCCCATCTTCTCTAGCTGCTTTTTTAGCCCATTGGATGGCCTCTTCATCTTTTACTGATATAATTTCATCGATGTAATCAAACCACATCGTTGGAGTTTCACCCCCTTTTCCTAGCCCTTCGATTTTAGTATCGTATTTGACTGGTTCCTTATCATAAAATGACGTACTAATGTTGGATTTTTTAGCGTCTACCCCGATTATATTTACTGAAGGATCTTGATTTTTAATATATTTACCAATTCCGGATAGAGTGCCGCCAGTTCCCATAGGACAAACTATGTGAGTTAATTTATTTGTCTGATTCCAAAGCTCCGGCCCAGTCCATTTTTCATGAACTTTAGGATTTAATTGATTATGATATTGATTTAGGAAGATACCTCCCCGTTTATCGGCAATTTGCTGTGCTTTCGCTCGATAGTGATCTTTATGATCAGAGTTGACGTCAGGACACGTAACTAATTCTGACCCAAAAGCTTTCACAAATCCCATTTTCTGCGGACTCGTTTTCTCAGGAGTTGTGATAATACTATCATGCCCAAGTCGATTTGCGGCAAGTGCAACAGCTCCGGCAGTGTTCCCTGAGGACGCTTCGATGACAAGGTCACCATCAGAAATCTCACCAGACTCTCGCATCTCAAGAATCATTCCGAGACCAATTCTATCTTTCATTGAGCCTGTTGGATTTTCTTTTTCCAATTTAAGATGGAGATCGCCTAAGAGATTCTTAGGATGTTCGACGAGAGATGTTTGACCGATCAGAGATAAAACTGGGTCGTCAATATTATACGGGTTCATGTTCTAGGATTTTCAATTGGGAGCTTGATGTTCTCATCCGTTCTTACTAATTTGTATGTATTTGAGTCCGAATATAAGTGCTCTTTCCTCATCGGTTATATCAAAGCATAGAATCATTTTAAATCAAGTGGTTTTTTTATTATAGGAATAAACACAAGGATATCACTGACTCATTCATGAATCCACAAATAGAATTAAACAATAATATTTGGGTGAGGACTGGTGACACTTACGTACGTGGCCATGTTTTTTACGAGGGAGATTACGTTGATTCCTCAGATCTCGGAAGAATAGTTAACAATACTACTGGGGTAGAAGAAATATCTAAATTGCTAGACGAATTCATCGGCTTCTATGGAATAGTTATTGATCGTGATGAGCAAACAATTCTCGTAGCCGATCGTATGCGAACGGGTCCGTTATTCTATTCTCAGGAAAATGGAGATCTCTTGGTGAGTGATGATTGTAGTTGGATAATAGACCAGATACCTAAAACGACTTGGTCTGAGATCTCAAGAATAGAGTACAAGACATCCCGGTTCGTGACTGGATCACATACCCTATATAAAGAAATCAACCAAATTCAGTCCGGTGAAATTGTAGTATTTGATAAGTCTAAGAATGAGTTCTCATTTTACCAGCATCATGTACACACTGTTACTAAACCTGAATATGGATATGAAGAACTAGCTAAAGAGTTTGACAGAGTTCTAAAGTCCGTTTTTAATAGAATAGTTGAAATAGCTAATGATCGTCCGATTGTGCTCCCACTGAGCGGAGGGTACGACTCACGACTGATTGCACTAATGTTGAAGCGTGTTGGTTACGAAAATGTAATAACATATACAATAAACACAGGGGGAAAGAATACAGACATAGCGAAACGTATAGCAGAAAATCTCGGATTTCCATGGTACTCGGCTAAATTGACTCATTCAGATTGGCAAGAGTTCTACGAATCGGATGTGTGGAACAATTATTTCAATCGCGCGGCGTATATTGGTAGTCTTCCACATCCAACCAATGTACCCCCAATACGAAGATTAAAAGAATCAGGCATTTTACCTGAAAATGCATTATTCCTTCCAGGCCATTCGAGCTTGGATTCAATGAAAGCAACACCCGTCGCATTTGAAAATCAAGATGAGATTAATTTGGATCAATTAACTAATGCAATTATTGACCAGCACTTCAAGTATAATGAACACCTATCTATTCCATTTGAGGATGTCCGGGATAGAGTAGCCGAGACACTTGGACTAACAGAAGATCGGACTCCTAGCTCTCTTATGGAGGCTTTTGAACGATGGCGATTGAAAGAGCGGCGAGCAAAATTAATCGTAAATGGTGTTCGGGCAATTGAATTTTCTAAATATCAGTGGTGGATGCCTCTGGAAGATAAAGAATTATATGAATTTTGGCGGCAGGTCCCGATAGAAAAAAAGCGACATCGATCATTCTATGAGAAATATATTAAACAACTATATGTCGAAATAGCAGGGGTAAGTCTCAGGGAAGCAGGCCATGTCGCTGACAATGATTTAAAAGCTAATATCTCTAATATGATTCGTGGTCTTCCGATTGAGTCGGCCGTTCGTCAACTATACTCACTTTGGGATGAGAGTATATTCAGATATATTTATACAAAGTATTTTCAACTCGGAAAGATGTATGAGTCAGATCCCAGGTATGGTATTACAACCAAAGAGAAATTAAAAAATAATTATAATGGTCAATCTTTCTTATTTTTTTCACTACTCGCACTTTCTGTAACAGGAGATATTGAATTATAATAAACTAGGTTAAGCGAATCTATTTATTAAGTTTCGAACCTAATATGTGAATCTCATTATTTCTTTGCCTAAGAGTTCTTAATTCATATCCTGCCGAAATTAGGAGGGATCTTATATTTTCTATGTCTGTATGCTGTGGGTGGATTTCAACCAAAATAGAATGTGAATTTTCTAACCCTGTTTTAAATCCCCTAATTACGTCTAGCTCTACACCTTCAACATCAATTTTTATTATATCGGGGAGAGGTAACTCATGTTCTTCAATAAGATTATCTCCAGTTGTCGCAGTAACTTTCTCAATTTCTTTCATTTTATCTCCAGATTTGGTCGTAAATGTTCCTGTACCGATCTCATAGGTATCTTTGTCTGGAATACAAAGGCTAGTTGTTCCCTCCACATCACTCAGAGCATATTCTAAAACAACACCATCAACACCATTTCTCTCCATGTTCTCACGTGCTCTAGAAGCGGTTTCAGGATGTGGCTCAATCGCCACAATTTGATTCCCTCTCTGTCCGATATAGCACGAATGTGTTCCTATATTTGCGCCAATATCCCAAAAGACATCGTTTGGCTCAATTTTAGAAAGTAAGGTTTCAATTACAAAATCTTCATTCTGATAATCAATTGCACGAAGAAATTCACGGAAGGAACCAACCCCTAGTGTGACTGATTCACCTCCAACGGTTCTCGTTAATAACTTGCCGGAAGTATAATACTTAAATTGAAGAAATCGCCACTCGAGATGTTCCCTAATTGCATCTACTTTCATATTAGAGATTTACTCTTCCTATACATAAACAGCTTTATTGAAAAATCGGTCGATCACATCAGTCGTAGTGAAAGTGTCTGCTTCGGGAAAGTATGTAAACAAACTAAGTGGACAACAGAATGGAACCCATTTTCCGCACTCTGTATTAGATAAGCAACAAGTTTCTGAAATCAAAGGGTCGTTACACATGATCTATCGATACATATCAGTCACCTTGGTTGCGTATCTAATGAAGAAGTACTTCTCTCCAAAATTGTTCCATAACGTACCGCTTTTGCTAATTTCAGTAGATACATACATAAAGATCAATAAACTATTATTCCTCAATTGAGAAGGTACTGAGCGACTATGTTGGTTGAATGACTAAAATACAAATTATTGATGAAATAGATTCACGGTATGAAACGAGTCTCAATTGCCTTCTGACCCTCGTCAATGGCCGTACCAAGCTGATCTTCACACAAATGCTTCAATACATTTATTCGATGACTTATGATAATTGCTACTCACTACGCTCTCTGAAGCCTCAAAGATAGCACTGGTCACTTTAGCCGTGTGAGCACGGTCTTGGTTCGATTAATCTTGAGAAATTGTTCTGATTGTACCGTTTATAATAAGAGAACGGTGTGACAGTGGATTTCACCGTCTTATGGCGATTCAGCACAGCCATTCGTGATGTACGATAGCTGTGTTTTCGGGGCCAAAGCGCGACATTGATACGGTGGCAACGTAATCTTCACATTATCTGCGATCCCCTGGGTGATATCTTATGAGATATGGGCGCACCACGATGGTGAGTTTTTTGTCGAGTATGGTGATGTCTGTCTCTGGATTTATCGCGACTATCGTTTTGACACGAACGCTTGGACAAAATCAGTATGGAATATATGTAGTTGTTTTGTCTGTTTTGTCGTGGGTTGCAATCGCGGGGAAATTAGGGATCCCGGAGGCCATTAGAAAACGTATTAGTGAAGTCAATGAGGGGAACTACGTCATTGCTGGTGCTTTAGCTCAATTGTGTATATATATCGTATTAGTACTATTTCTATGGCTGTCACGCCCTTACTTAAATAAATTTATGGGAATTCAGGCAACTTGGATTCTGATTTTAATGCTTTTAGCTCATTTATTTATTGAGTTTATTCGTGTGGTGTTGGACGGTCAGCATCTTGTCCATGTCTCGAGTATTTTAGTTCCTGTAGAATGGACTAGTCGAAGTATCGTTCAGGTGGCTCTTGTTCTTACTGGATTCGGAATTACAGGTGCCTTCGTAGGTTACATTGCGGGCGCTGTTGTCGCAGTTGCCATTGGCTTTTATTTTATTGATATCCCTAATAATGTCCCATCTCGGAAAGAATTCACCCGTCTCAGATCCTATGCCCAATTCTCTTGGCTCAGTTCTGTTAAAGGAAGAACATTTCTCTCAATGGATACGATCGTACTTGCTGTCTTCGTCTCCAACAGCCTCATTGCAGTCTATGAGATCGCATGGAATTTGGCGTCCCTTTTTTCGACCTTTGGTGGCTCCATCTCCCAGACGTTATTTCCAGAAATGAGTGAGAAAGCGTCTGAGGGTGACTCGGAGGCAGAGATCGCTGGACTGCTACGCGTTAGCCTCGCTTTTTCTGGGTTGTTCGTCATACCGGGACTCATTGGAGGTGCAATCGTCGGAGATATTGTGTTAACCATTTATGGTCCAGGATTTGATTCTGGCTATTATATCCTTCTCATTCTCACTTTTGCACGACTTCTATATGGCTACATGAGTCAATTCGTGTCCACGATTAACGCACTCAACCATCCAGAGCTGACGTTCTATATCAATATAATTTTTGTCTTAATAAATACTGTATTAAATATCGGTCTAACCTGGCAATACGGGTGGTACGGAGCTGCCGTAGCTACAACTGTATCCGCTGGCTTAGGACTGTTTTTGGGATATCATTACGCACGTAAAATTACCAAGGTTATTATTCCGATTAGCGAGATAGCAAAACAGTTCACTGCAGGAGGAATCATGGCGGGAATTGTACTTAGTGGTCGCATTCTTTTAGGTGATTCACTTCTACGGGTGATTGGACTCGTATGCTTAGGTGCCATAGTTTACTTTATTACATTGCTCATTCTCTCTCGGGAATTTAGGACAACGGTTCAAGAGAATCTCCCGTTCCGTGTACCGGTCTTTTCTTCACCGTAGATCGGACACTTCATTGTTATGCGGTCTACTATCAAAATTACATGCAGACCCACGTCAAAAAATGGCTTGCAGAGATGGGTGAGCGATTCCGAGAAAATCCGATTCGAGCACCAATGTATGTGATTTACACGTGGTATCTTGTTTTTTGGTACGCGGTTACCTCTCGAATTCCGATAGGTACGAATGTCTACGAGCGGGATTGGGATTTACTTATTATCCTTGATGCATGTCGTGTTGACACGCTAATCGAGGTTGCGCCTGAGTACGATTTCATTGAGGATGTTGAGACAATTTGGTCCGTTGGCAGTCAGTCCGATGAGTGGATGGTGAACACTTTTATACCAGATTACGATAAAAAAATTAATCAGACCCACTACATTACTGGTAATGGCCACGCCACACAACTATTTGAAAGAGGAATTTTCCCTCCGAAAAATAATACAACTCCATTCGATTTTTCTCGTTGGGAGATAGTCGATACTGAAGATTTTGCAAATATTGATTTCGTATGGAAACAGAACCATGATAAACGATATCGTATTGTACTTCCAGGAGTGATAACCGATCGCGCGATTCATCTGGGACGGTCTTGTGGGTTTGACAGATTGATAGTACATTATATGCAGCCACATTTACCGTACATTGGCCGTGCTCTGCCTGAGGATAGAGAAGCAACGGACCTCGAGATGGAAGGATACGAACAACTAGAGAACAATACTGCCGATAGAAACGAAGTTTACGAACTGTACCGTGATACACTGCGTCTCGCGTTGGATGAGGTCGGAGAACTTTTACAAAATATTGACGCGGAAAACGTCGTAATCACCGCGGACCACGGTGAGGCATTTGGCGAATTTGGCGCTTATGGTCATCCAGAAGGATTCCCACATCCAGTGGTTAAGAAAGTGCCGTGGATCCGAACTAGTGCCGTAGATACCGGTAGTCGAAAACCAAGCCTCGAAACGGACCCGGATGAAACGGTGGACTTAGAACAACATCTGAAAGATCTTGGATACCGGTGAGGATATTTTTCTGCGAAAATCTTTCTATGAAACGTATTTAACTCCCCATCGTCATATTCGTAGTAACTGTTCTAAGAATGACCATAAGTTTCAAACAGTGGACAACTGAAACCGTATCGAACATACGCGAAAGCAACCAGCCCCTCCCCATCCGAATATTTCGGCCAATTTATTACATTTATGTTGCATTTCTTCTTACTCTTACACGCTGGCGACCATTTGGAACGAATATTTTCGAACGTGACTGGGATACACTAATCATTCTCGATGCATGTCGGGTTGATGCCCTACGGGAGGTAGAAGACGAGTATAAATTTTTGACAGTTAATGATTCAATTACTTCTGTTGGTAGCACCTCTTTTGAATGGTTGAACCACACTTTCGACAAAAAGTATCAGGAGAAAATTCAACAGACGGCATACGTAACCGGAAATGGATACACAGAGCGGGTATTCGAAGAAAATGGGTATACTGGCAATGCAGCGATTCCATTTGGACCATCAGAGTACAGTGTCGTCGATACGGACGATTTTAAATATCTCGAGGAATTGTGGCGAGCAGATTTTCAAGACTCTTCCGAATGGATAGTCGGAAGTGGGGATGTGACACGAATTCACCCCCGGTATACGACCGATCGTGCCATTAGAGCGAGTCGAGAATCCGACGCAAACAAATTAATAATACACTATATGTATCCACACACACCGTATCCACTTGCGGAGGATCCAGATTTAAGAGATCCATTCGAACCTCTTCGGGCAGGGAAACTCTCTAAACAAGAGGTTTGGGATGAATATCTGGATAATCTCCGCTTCGTGCTCGATGAAGTGGAAAAGTTACTGGAGAATATCGACGCAGAATCAGTCGCAATTACTGCCGATCACGGAGAAGCGTTCGGAGAGTTCGGTATGTATTGGCACTTTATTGGTTGTCCACTTCCAGTCATGAGACGTGTCCCATGGGCGAAGGCGACTGCTCATAATTCTGGGGAGTACGAACCCAGCGCGCCAGCTCCGGATTCAATGGCTGGATCAACTACGGCGGAGCAACAACTTAAGCAACTTGGATATCTATAATCGTTATAAGAGTTAACAAGCCGATAGTCGATAATTCAGCGGTCGGTTCCAAAATCACTATCATCTTCGATTTAACAAATGAAAACACGACACATTATATGCAAAATAATTCTTCGTCTCTTCTCATGGCTTCAGTTATTTTGCCAGTCTACAACGACGAAGAGGGCGTTCAAACTACTCTACGTTCACTAATCACTAATGAATACGACGAGTATGAAATAATTCCAGTAGACAACAACTCGACTGATAACACGGGTGACACGATTGACCAGATAGCGTCCGACTACTCAAATATCGCACATCCACAAGAGGAGACAGCGATCCAGTCTTCCTATGCAGCCAGAAATACTGGAATCGAACACGCTTCTGGTGACGTCCTCCTCTTTCTCGACGCGGACATGTGGGTTCCCAAAACCTGGATCGAAGACATGGTCACAGCCCTCGAATCCAACGATTACGACTATCTCGGCTGTAACGTCGAAGTAATCGCAGACGATCGGCCCAATTTCTGGGAACGCTACGAACAGTCGTTCTCTTTCCCCGTCGAAACTTACCTCGAGGACAAACACTTCGCCCCGACCTGCGCCCTCGCGGTCAGACGTGAAGTCTTCGAGGAGATCGGATTATTCGACGATCGCCTCGAGTCCGGCGGCGACAAGGAGTTCGGCCAGCGGGTCCACCGTGCTGGATTCAAACAGGGATATGCTGATGACGTCACCGCATATCACCCCGCCCGAAAGTCATGGGATGCGCTCAAATCGAAGGCGCTCCGGATCGGACGTGGTCGCGCACAGAAGCGTCGGTACCACCCAGAGCTCGCCGGACCCCATCCGCTGCATCCGATCAACTACCTCCCGCCGAGTCCGTTCCGACTTCAGCGTCGTTTCTCGGGACAAGATGTTTCGCTTCCGTCACTCGTTGGGTTCTATCTGCTTGAGTACGTCCTGAAGCTCACCCAGAGTTACGGGATGCTTCGAGAAACACTCACACAACGGCGATCGAAACGCGAGGAATCTTGACGATGATCTCGATCGTCATCCCCGTCTACAACGATCCTGAAGGTATCCAGACCACCCTCGACTCTATTCTCAATCAAACCATCTCTGACTATCGAATCGTCGTTGTCGACAACAACTCTACCGACAACACCTCAGAAATCATTTGTTCCTACCAAGCGTACCACGACAACCTCGTCCTTGTCCACGAACGCGATATCCAATCCTCCTACGCCGCCCGTAACACAGGTATTAGAAACACCGACACTGAAATTCTCGCGTTCGTTGACTCCGACATGACCGTCTCTGAGGATTGGCTTGAGTCGGCCTTCGACACCTTCCAAACCTCAGACGCCGACTACATGGGCTCTAATGTTGAGCTCACCCTCCCCGACAACCCGACTCTCCCCGCCCGATACGACCACCACACCGGCTTTCCTGTAAAACAGTACATTCAACACCAGCACTTCGCTCCCACGTGTTGTCTATTCGTCCGCCGGGAGGTCTTCGAAGACGTCGGCCTGTTTGACCATCGACTCGTCTCCGGTGGTGACAAGGAGTTCGGCAACCGGGTCCACGAGGCGGGGTACGACCTCCAGTTCGCCAAGAACGTGACGATGTTCCACCCGACCAGGAACAGCCTCCGCGCACACGTCAAGAAGGATCTTCGGGTAGGTTGCGGTCTCTGTCAACTCCAGCGATACCATCCCGATCGCTACGGCACGCCTGGCGTCCCACCCAGACCCAGCGGGATCAAACGTCCCGAGCGAACCCTCCCGGTAAGAGATCGAATCGCATTTGGCGGGGTCTCAAAGTTCCTTACAGGCGTCCGTGGCTTGGGCTACTATCGTGAGTATCTTACTGGCAATCGACAGCACGATATTGACGACGGTATTCCACAACTCAAAACCTGAATCAGCAGATCGGTCAGAATCGGTTACGAGCGGCTGTTGTTGGCTGACGTTTTTACCACGACCGTCCCAGACATCTCCTCAAACAACCTGACCACCTTCTTAGTCAATCCACAAACCCCTCATTTCGTCTGTTCTTCCGTCGTGGAATTACAAGTATCTGAACTGGTTGTACGAACGAGTAGCTAGTAGGAAGGACTCGCAGAAATCGATCGAAGGACAGTCCAGAAAACGCAGACTAAGAATCCCACACAGAGAGTACGTTTCGTCTGTCTGCGACGGTTCCGGTGGGGGCCAGCGAGGAGTTAGACACGAAGGTGAGAGACGATCGGATACCCCAAAATGAGACAAGGGACTGGCTGTGGGCCGAATAGCCGGGACAGACGAAACGAGGCGTGTAGGCTTTCACCGACATCACACACTCACAAAGTGACAACACGGCCCTCCCGTCGAAACCAACAGGTCTATTCGACGATAGCCACAACCTCGGAGAGAGTACGTTTCGTCTGTCTCCCAACCGAGTACGCTTTCAGCGGGAACCAGTACGTCTAATCTTGATCGATAGAGAGAGTGCACTTCGTCTGTCTTTCTAGCAGTCAAGAGTGAACCTGACTGTATACCCATTTACGCATAACTAAGACAGACGAGACAAACAAAAGCAGGTTTTAAATATCCACATTGAATCGTTTTGTACATGGCTGGGCCATTCAGTGATATGGAGCGATCGATATTTGTCTCTAAAGAAGTTCTTTCGGAGGATCATCAGCCTGATCAGATCCTCGAACGCGACGAGGAGATCGATCAGTACCGCCATGCGCTCCAGGACGTACTCTTCGGTCGTACACCACAGAACGTCATGCTGTACGGAAAAGCTGGACTCGGTAAGACCGCAGTCACGACGTACATGATGGAAGCACTCCAAGACGAAGTCACGAACCGCCCAGACGCAGACGATCTTCACGTACACGAGCTGAACTGCAACGGCAAGTCACTGTACACCGTCGTTCGAACGCTAGTGAATGGGCTGTTACCCGAGCACGCGAATGGGTTCCCGAAACGCGGTCTCGGGACGGCCGACGCCTTCGAAGAGCTGTATGCCCAGCTCGATCGAATTGGCGGTACCCATCTCGTCGTCTTCGATGAGATCGATCACTTAGATGACGTCGATACGCTTCTGTATGAGCTCCCCCGGGCGCGATCGATCGGCCACATCACCAACTCGAAGGTCGGCGTCATTGGTATCAGCAACAACTACACGTTTCGGCAGTCACTGTCGCCGAAAGTGAAAGACACCCTGATGGAGACAGAAATTTCGTTTAGTCCGTACGACGCGAGCGAGCTCCAGACGATCCTCGCAGATCGTGCTGATCGGGCGTTCGTCGATGGTGCCTGTGACGACTCGGCCATTGCGAGAGCAGCCGCAACCGCGGCCAAAGACCGCGGGAATGCGCGACAGGCGATCGACCTCCTTCGCGTTGGCGGCGAAGTCGCGACCCGCTGTGACGACGACCACGTCGACGACTCACACATCCTTCGGGCCCAGGAACTTGTCCAACGGGGTCGGTTGCGAAACCGGATCAACGATCAGACGCAGCACGCACAGCTTCTGCTCGAAACTGTGGCGTACATCGAAAAGCAGGGGGAATCGCCGGCACGATCGAGAACAATCAAGGACCAATACGAATCGGTCGCCGAATTACACGCCGTGGATCCGCTCACGACACTCAAAAGTATCCAGAACCACCTCTCAGATCTCCACATGCTCGGATTTTTGCAGCGTCACGATCGAAATCACGGCGAAAGCGGTGGACGGTACTACGAATATCAGCTGGATCTGGATCCGGAAATCGTTATCGAGATCAGACAGGAAACTGAGGCAGAAGCTTCCCTGTGATACTTGATATTGCCAGTCGCAACCACGTAGCGGACGATCGCGACGAGTGCTGTGGTTGATCCAGTACCTCCCTCAAGCCGACTACCCCGAACGTCGCAAAGACAGACGAAACGTACTGTGTCTCACGTCGCAGAGAGAGACCAAACACACAGTGATCGGCAGCACCCACGAGCTTTTGAGTCGAAAACAGACGAAATGAGGTGTGTCTGTGTTTTCAGGTCCCGACCACTATTGATGGCAAAGAGTCGTCGATCGGACTGTGACTAGACCATTCGTCGATCAAACTGCGACCGAACCATTCGTCGATCAAACTGCGACCGAACCATTCGCCGATCAAACTGCGACCGAACCATTCGCCGATCGAACTGCGAGAAAAACTTCCTCGATCGGCTTACGAAAGAAAAGATCCATCCAACGGAACCGTGACCGGATTACACAAGGATCGATCTGCAACAAAACACACGGATCGAACAAATTCATTTCGAAGACGGTGTGTGAATGTCGCTCGATAGTACCCATATTGTGGTGGATTTCATTTCGAACACGGTGTGTGTATGGATTCGGCCACTTATTTGAGGAACGATCGAAACAGTGGTGTACAGATCGAAGTCCATTGACTGTTGCGGCGTGAGTCGCTTTTGTACTCGATCACTTCAGTTGTGGATGCGTATGTCTGTGCCCGTACTGATTCACGATACGTGACGGCGAGATCGAGACTCGTCGAGGTGGCGGACTTGTCTCCAACGTCGCGGTGGCGGACTTGTCTCCAACGTCGAGGTGGCTAGCTTGTCTTCAAGATACTCGCTTTGAGCTTTTAGAGGTAGTTTCTGGTTCGAAAACAGGGATATCCTGATCACGGGCCATGATTTGGGCGTTCATTTTCGACTGCGTGTACGCTCGGATGTATTTGATTGCTGTTGTGAGTCTGCTGATACCGCGACGATCGATCCTTGCCACAACTGAGAACAGACGAAATGAGGGGTGTATACAAATCCAACGCATCCGTATTGTGTTCTGCAGGGATTCCGCATCCACCGATCGAGCCAACCTACAGCTCCCATCACAAATCCGAAATTACTCCTGGCGAGCTTCAATTCCGTTCCGGACCTCCTCAAGCGCCGATCGCAGCCCAACCGTCAACTCCTCGAACCGATCGATCGACATCGAATCGGTGGTGATCCAGACCCCCTGACTGAACTCATCATCATCGCCCTCGTCAATCACGCGGGTCAAAAATCCGTTTTCGAACATGCGGATCGTCGCCTCGTACGACCCGAGCTGGGTGTTGCAGTAGTACGCCTGGGAGTGAAAACCCGATCGCTCGTGGTCAGCGAATCCAACGAGATCGGCGCTTCGTTCGAGATCGTCACGCAAATACAGCTGTTCGACTGTATCTTCAGTAAAGTACGTCACGCTACGAAGTTCGTCGCCGACGGCCGTTCGGCATACGCTCACCAACTGATCAGTAGCAGCCTCCGAAAGCATCCGATTTGACATGGGTGGTTTCGACGTGGCGGGTGTGCTGGAAGTGTCGTTTACGACTCGTCCTCCGAGCCGTGCGGATCTTCGCTCACGTGATCGTCAAGCACGTTCTTTATTTCAGTCAACTTAATGTACGTCGCAAGCGCGAGGATCGACGAGGGCCACAACCCGACGAACTGTCCACGCTGTTCGTCTCCTTTCACATAGTAGTAATACAGCGCGAGCATGACCGACCCAACCGACGCCAACACCACTGGGCCGATACCGTTATCATCAAGCTCCTGTGCTATTCCACTAACTTCGTCAACGTCCGTTGTATCGGACATATGCTTTGTTATGTCTTCACACGCATATATGTTGCCTGAACCCCTCGAAATCGGGACTATCACGGAGTCAACTCTGATCGCAAACGGGGCAGCCACGATCCAAACAGGCCAACCACAATCCAAACGGGCCAACCACAATCCAAACAGGCCAACCACAATCCAAACGGGCCAACCACAATCCACATGGTATAACCACAATCCACATGGTATAACCACGATCGCATCCTAACGGATCGCCCATAACGACCGAGACGCATTTACGCCCCCCCAATGAATCGCCTGGTATTGAATGACGCGCGATGAGCATCCTCGGTCTCAAGACGACTCCGAGCAGTCTGGACAGCGAGTCCGATCAGACAGACGAGCGTTTCTCGCCGCAGCAGGCGCGATCGGTACCACAGCCCTCGCTGGCTGTGCAGCGGTCCCACCGGGGACACCAACCTATGACAAGACCCAAAACGAATTTAGCCCCGAGATCCCCCCGTACGATCGGACCTACCCCGACGATCCAGAGATCACCATGTTTCGGCGTGGGCTTCGACGCCTCGGCTACTATCCTGATACAACGGTCCCTGACGCAGTCGAGGTCAACTGGCAGCTTCCAGTTAACTACATCGGCCACACCGCCGCCAAATCGAGCCCGATCGTGACGCCGGACGGCGAAAACGTGATCATCGCTGCAGACACGGGACGAGTCCACGCAGTCTCAACAACCGGAGAGCACCGCTGGGTTGCAGAAACGGGCGCGACGAACCTTGGGATTCACGGGACGCCGACGATCGTCGATGGGGTCGCCTACATCGGTGGCTACGATGGGCACCTCTACGCGATCAACGTCCACACCGGCGAGTACGTGTGGCACACCCACCGCCGAGAGCTTGATTGGGCGATCGCGATCGGCTCCAGTCCGGCGTACCTCGACGGCGTACTCTATCTCATGGCCGAGTACAACCATCCGCCGTCGGGGGCGATGTGGGCGATCGACGCCGAGACGGGGACGCCGCTCGAGAGCGACCACCGGCCGGTCGGGATGCCCCATCCGTCGATGGCCATCGATCCAGAAACCGAGCGCATGGTTTCGGGATCGAACGACGGGGTCTGTTATTGCTGGGAGTTCCCCTCACTCGAACCAGTCTGGGAGTTCCAGACCGACGGGGAAATCAAAGGGACACCACCAGTGTACGAGGGCAAGACGTTCGTCGGATCGTGGGACGGGACGTTCTACTGTTTGGCTCTCGAAGACGGCGAGGAGCTGTGGACGTTCGACACCGGACAGGTCGTCATGTCGAATCCTGGTGTCGATCCGGAGGCCGGCGTGGTCTACGTCGGTAGTGACGATCGACAGATCCACGCGCTCGATACCGAGACCGGCGAACAGCTGTGGTCCCAGAATGTCGGCGGGAGCGTGATCGGCTCGCTGACAGTCACACCTGACGCGGTGCTCGTTGGCTCCTACGACACCCATATGTACGCGCTCGAAGCCGATACTGGTGACGTCCGCTGGCGCGTTGGGGGTAACGGACACGCGACGAGCGAAGTAGCGATCCACGACGGCAGGCTGTACTACGCCGAGCGTGGCGACATCTCTGGATACTGGGACGACGACGACGAGGAGACGGTCAACGCGCCTGGACACGCGTACTGTCTTGTTTCCGACGAGTAAGCTGGTCAAACACGAATGATTTCGACGCAAAACCTGCTCGAACACGAATGATTTCGACGCAAAACCTGCTCGAACACGAATGATTTCGACGCAAGAGCCGCTCGAGGCAGGACGATCGATCGCAGTGGAAATACGGTTAGTCATGTACATTCAGGTCATTAATTACCTCGCCCCGCAAATGGCACGCTATGGACACAGCTACGCTTCGGGACGCCCTCGAGGATGCGGGTCTCTCGCAGTATCAATCTGAGGCGTACATCACGCTGTTGCAGCTCGGGTCAGCTAGCGCAACCGAAATCGCGGATGGTTGTACGGTCCCAACGGCGCGGATCTACGATGTAATTAGAGATCTCGAACGCAAAGGATACGTCGAGACGTACGAACAAGACAGCCTACACGCCCGGGCAGTCGAACCCGGGAGCGTCCTCTCGGAGCTTCGATCGCGCGCGGAGTTGCTCTCATCGGCCGCCGAGGAAATCGAGACGCGCTGGGAAGCGCCCACGGTTGACAGACACAAAATAAGCATTGTCAAGCGATTTCAGACCGTGTTCGATCGGGCAGCCGAAGGGATTGCCAACGCCGAAGATGAGGTACAACTGTCGATTTCTGAGTCGAATTTCCATGCGCTCCGTGACATCCTCGTGGATGCAGTCGATCGGGGCGTGATCGTGAAGGTGAGTCTTCACGCAGACACACGCGGTGACCCTGCGCCACCATCGATCGACCAATTCACAGACGCAGCCACTGAGGTGCGCTACCGACCGCTGCCGACGCCGTTTATCGCGCTCATCGATCGCACCGACGCGTGCTTTGCACCCACGCGCGGCTCGCTCAACGAGTACGGCGTGTTGATCCACGACCGATCGCTCACGTATATTTTCCACTGGTACTTTCTCACCTGCTTGTGGGAGGCGTGGGACGAGATATACAGCGTCCGATCTGAGGAGCCACCGATAATCTACACCGACATTAGACGGTGTCTCAGAGACATCGAGCCGCTGTATGCAGCGGGTGAGACGGTGGTTCTCACCGTCGAAGGGTACGACACGACGACTGGCGAGCGAGTCTCTAGACGGGGACGAGTCACCGATCTGGTGTACGCAGGTGCGTCAAATCATAACAAACCCGTGCCGTTGGCGCAGCTGGCCGGACAGGTAGCGATTTATATCACAGACAATGACGGCGACACGACGAGCGTCGGAGGGTGGGGTGCTGTACTCGAAGACATCGAGGCGACCCGGCTGATCGTAACTGATATCACTGACGCTGAAGAGCGCATGGACACCTGACACCCTCCCACGACTGAAGTCGTGGGGTTCCCAGCCACAGACCAGGTGCCCCACGGCGGAAGGTTCCCCACTCATCGACGGTGGGGTTGTGGGCCGTGCCAGTACGGCCCCCGACCGAGATAGCGGGCTTCATTTACCTCCGTGTGGAGTGCGTATCCTTACCTCAGACTCGGCAGCACAACCTATGGTACGATCCGTGGTAGTTGTTTCGGGTGGTGTCGGATTCATCCCACGACTGAAGTCGTGGGCTTTCTCCTTGAACCATTGTAAGCACAGACAAAAACAATCAGTCTGGACGAACCAACACGACGACAAAGTGGACGAACCAACACGACGACAAAGTGGACGAACCAACACGACGACAAAGTGGACGAACCAACACGACGACAAAGTGGACGAACCAACACAATGACAAAGTCTTTGTCGGATCGAAGAGGTATTTTCTTATACGCTGACCCGCCACAATGAGACACAACGTGAGAGGTAGACCAGGAATATGAGTGACGCTCCAGTCGTGTTGATCGTTGAGGACGAGCCGGACCTCGCAGATTTGTACGCTGCTTGGCTCACCGGTGACTACGATGTCCGGACTGCGTACGGCGGCCGCGAAGCCCTTGACAAGCTCAATGACGATCTCGACGTGGTACTGCTCGATCGAAGAATGCCTGGCCTCTCAGGGGACGAGGTCCTCGTTGCGCTCCGTGATCGCGGGATTAACTGCAAGGTAGCGATGGTCACTGCCGTCGAGCCGGACTTTGACATCATTGCGATGGGTTTCGATGATTACCTGGTCAAGCCTGTGACGAGAGAAGGGCTCAAAGAAACGGTCTCAGAACTCCTAACACGGAATGAATACGACAAAGGCGTCCAAGAGCTGTTCAGCCTCTCTTCGAAAAAAGCGCTCTTAGAGTCAGAAAAAGGCACTACGACACTCGAAACCAACGAGGAGTATCAAGAGCTCACCCGCCGGATTGCCAAACTTCGTGAAGAGCTCGATCAGTCGATCGGTTCATTCTCCGAACACGACGATTTCGTAAATATGTTCCGCGAGTTTGAGTCCGAAGATGACGGAGACGGCTCTCCCGACCCCGACATATCATAAACATAAATCGTCACTACCGAGGCGTATTCGTCATTTCATCATCTTGAGAGCTACATCGGGACCATCTGTCCAAGCTCTTGGTCGATCGCTGCGTCAAGGACGGTTGCTGCCGCAGCTGCGTCCAGTGCTGCGGTTCCGACAGATTTCACCACGATGATGTCGCCTGGTTCTGACTGTGCACTCCGGTCTTGGCCCGCAAGCGCACTTCCGAGCGGCTTGAATGCGTCGGCGTATGCTGCGGGGATGTCTCCCGTCTCGACTGCTTCCTCGGGCACATCGGCGTATCGTACTGATGCTCGCTCTAGTGTCCGCCGATCGAGCTCGCGCATCTCTGGAGTGAATGCACCGATGGCAACGACAAGCGCGTTCCCAGGGAGGTCGTCCCCGTCGAACGTCGGCTCTGTGCTCGTCGTTGCCGTCACGACGACATCAGCTCCGGAGACCGCCGCCGCTGGTGAATGAACCGCAACTGCGTCGATTGATTCACCCCGAAGGTCGACAGCGCACCGATCGCGAGAGTCACTTGGCGAGTAGATACGGACCTGATCGACTGGACAAGCGGCTGCGATCGCGCGGGTCTGCCACCGCGCCTGTGTGCCAGCACCGAGGACGCCCACTGTGAGTTCACCTTCGGTGAAGGCGTCTGCAGCGACCCCGCCAATACACCCCGTGCGAGCGTTTGTGATCCGCTGGCCGTCCATGTAGGCAACGGGCTGGCCGGTCTCGGCGTCCGTCACGGCGATTGTCGCGTGTACTGTCGGTAGCCCCTGGTCAGGATTGCCTTCGTGGACGGTCGCAAGTTTTGTCACGGCGTAGGGCGCCCCTTCGATGTAGGCAGGCATGACGAGGCCAGTTCCAAGAGGGTCCTCGCCGCGTAATCCCGCACCGATCGGGTAGTGCGGCCGATCGGGCCGGACGACCCGGCCACGAAATTGGTCGATCAATGCGTCACGGGTCGCTACGAGCAACGTGTCAAGATCGAGCACTGTCGATACATCTTCGTCCGAAAGCATACGGATACCAGCGAAGTCGCCCATACCTGTGTCGTCGTCCCGAGCGATCGAATAGTCACCGGTCAACCCGATCGAGCCCGAGCCGATCGCTTTTTGACTGTGCTGTGTGACCCACAGCCATGGTTGGACCGGTGGTTGTAATCGGCGGCGGAATTGTGGGGTTGTCGTGTGCGTACGCGCTCGCCGATCGCGGTCGCGACGTCGTCGTCTGTGAAAAAGCGAGCCTCGGCGCGGGCAGCACTGCTCGCGCGGCTGGCGGGATTCGAACCCAATTTTCGACCCGCATCAACGTCGAATTATCACTGGCGAGCCTGCCAACGTGGGAAGCGTTCGAAGAACACTTCGGCGTCGATATCGGTTTCAAACAGGTCGGGTATCTCTTTCTCGCACGCGAGGCGACGACCGCCGATCGCTTCGAAGAAACAGTCGCAATGCAACAGAAAGCGGGTGCGTCGGTCGACTTGCTCTCGCCAGCGGACGCAGCTACGCACTGCCCTGAGCTGCACGCCGATCGATTCCGATCGGCAACGTACGCGGGGCGTGATGGGTTTGCTGATCCATACCTCGCGTTACAGGGGTACGCAGACGCCGCCCGAGCGGCCGGTGTTGACATCCGAACACACACCGAAGTGACCGCGATCGACCGTACTGACGCGGGGATCGAGACCGTCACGATCGGCACCTCGGGCGGCACCGAACGTCTCGAACCGAGCGCGGTCATCAACGCTGCTGGGCCCTGGGCGAGCGCGATTGCGGCGCTCGCTGACATGGAGATCCCTGTCGTTCCACGGCGTCGACAGGCACTCGTTGCCGCTCCCGAGACACCTATCGGCGAGACCGTCCCGCTGACGATCGATTTAGACTCGGGCGTGTACTTTCGACCCGAACGAGAAGGCGCGGCGATCGTCGGCGGCCAGTTCGATGCGGACGATCCCGAAGCAGATCCAGACCGCTACAGCGAGTCGATGGATCTCGACTGGGCGGCAACCGCGATCGAACGAGCGGCTGACGTGGCGGGATACTTCGGCCCGAAAACACAGCTCAAACGTGGCTGGGCAGGCTTATATGCGGTGACGCCAGACCATCACCCAATCATCGAGGAAACCGAGCCAGGGTTCGTCAACGCGGTTGGGTTCTCCGGACACGGATTTCAGCACGCGCCGGCAACCGGTCAGGTCGTCGCGGAGTTGCTCATTGATGGCGAGGCATCTACTGTGGATATCTCGGGGCTTTCGAGCGATCGGTTCGATCGCGGCGAGCAGCTAATTGAACGGCACGTCGCCTGAGCGATCGTCGAACGACACGTCGCCTGAGCGATCGGGATCATGTGCCTCCCTACGTCACATACCCTTGCCGAGGAGCTCTCTGGCGATGATGTTCTTTTGAATCTCGGTTGTCCCTTCGTAGATCTGGGTGATCTTCGCATCTCGATAGAACCGCCCGACGTCGAAGTCGTCGACGTAGCCCGCTCCGCCGTGGATCTGTACGGCCTCGTCAGCAACGGCTGTTGCGACCCGGGAGGCGTACTCTTTGGCCATCGAAGCGAGCGTTGTCACGTCATCGGAGTCCGCATCGACACTCCAGGCAGACTTGTACGTCAGCCCCCGTGCCGCTTCAGTCCGGGTGTACATATCGGCGAGTTTGTGCTGGATCGCCTGGAACTCCGAGATCGAGCGCCCGAACTGCTCGCGCTCTTGGGCGTACTCAAGGGCCCGCTGAGCAGCACCTTTTGCGATCCCGACACCCTGGGCGGCGACCGCGGTTCGGGTCTCGTCGAAGAACTGCATGACCTGCAGAAAGCCCATCCCGCGGGTGCCAACGAGGTTCTCCTCGGGCACACGAACGTCGTCGAGGACGAGTTCGGCGGTGTCACTCGCGCGAATTCCAAGCTTTCCAGTGATCTTCTCAGCAGAAAATCCGTCTCGATCGCTCTCGATAATAATCTGTGAAAAGCCGGTGTAGCGATCCTCGACGTCGGGGTCGGTCTCACAGACGACGACGAAGTAGTCGCCGACCGAGCCGTTCGTGATCCACATCTTGTTGCCGTTGATGACCCACTCGTCGCCGTCTTTCTCCGCGCGGGTCGAGACCGAACTCACATCCGAGCCGGCGTGTGGCTCGCTGATCGCTGCGCCCATGACCGACTCGCCGCTGGTCAACGGCGGGAGATATTTTTCTTTTTGTTCGTCGGTCCCGAACGCCATGATCGCCTCTGCACCGAAGCCAGCGCTTGCGATACACAGCCCAATTCCGGGATCGGCCGCGAACAGTTCCTCGGTCAAAATCGCAGTCTCGAGCGTCGAGTAGCCGACTCCGCCGTACTCGATCGGAATGTGTGGAGCTAAAAGCCCCATGTCCGCGGCGGCGTCCATCACGTCGTGGGGATATTTTTCTTCGCGGTCGTACTCGGTGGCGACCGGTTCGATCTCGTTTTCGGCGAAGCGAGCAACCTCCTCACGGAGTGCCTGCTGTTCGTCTGACAAGGCGAAGTCCATGCTGAGCGGTCACAATCTACACAATTATATATTTGGAAATGTCGAATGCGATGAAACGAGTTTCTTTCAACACGGGATTGTAAGTGGCGTCCGATCGGCGAAAAGCGCTGTTGTCCAAGCTACCGATCGGCGAAAAGCGCTGTTGTCCAAGCTACCGATCGGCGAAAAGCGCTGTTGTCCAAGCTACCGATCGGCGAAAAGCGCTGTTGTCCAAGCTACCGATCGGTCAAGAACGTCTCCATCCGGTTCATCGCTTCTTTCAAGTCGCGCATTCCCGTGGCGTACGATACCCGCAGATGGCCGCGGCCGCCTTCTCCAAAGACACTCCCAGGAACCACTGCGACACCCTGAGATTCAAGCAAATCTTCGGCGAACGCCTCGTCGTCACCGCCCGGCTCGGGAAAGGCGTAAAACGCCCCACGTGCTTCGAAACAGTCGAGGCCCATCTCTGAAAAGCGCGACAGAACGAACCGCCGGCGACGGTTGTATGCCGATCGCATCTCCTCAACCGCATCACCACAGCTTCGCAGCGCCTCGATCGCCGCGAACTGTGCCGTCGTGGGTGCTGAAAGCATCGTATACTGGTGGACGCGGTTCATCGCGTCGATTCCCGCCGGTGGCCCCATTGCGTACCCGAGCCGCAATCCGGTCATCGCGAAGGCCTTTGAGAAGCCGTTGATGACGATCGTCCGCTCGCGCATGCCAGGCAACGTCGCAATCGACACGTGCTCACGCCCGTACGTCAGTGCTGCGTAGATTTCGTCGGCGATCACCAGTATGTCGTTATCAACACAGAAGTCCGCGACGGCGGAGAGCTCCCGCTCATTCATAACCGCGCCAGTTGGGTTGTTCGGGTAACAGAGGATCAACACGTCCGCATCAGCTGCCCCCGACTTCTGCAGCGACTCGACGGTCAACACGAAATCGTCCTCGGCGTAGGTTGCCACCCCAAGCGGCTCGCCACCGGCGAACCTGACGCCCGGCACGTACGATATGTAGCTCGGCTCGTGAACTGCGACCGTGTCGCCGGGATTAACAAACGCCCGAAGGGCAAGGTCAACGGCTTCGCTCGCCCCGGTTGTCACCAGAATTTCTTCGTCAGGACTATACTCCAAGCCCCACCTTGAGACGTCTTCAGCGATGTATTCTCGAAGTTCGCGTTTCCCCAGGTTTGAGGTGTAGGAGGTCCGTCCGCGTTCGAGCGAATCGATCGCCGCGGTCCGTGCAGCCCACGGTGCCGAAAAGTCCGGCTCACCGACACCGAGTGAGATTACATCGTCGCGCTCTTCGGCCAACTCGAAGAACTTCCGGATGCCCGATTCAGGGACACTGCGGACCCGATCGGCGATTCGCATTACGCCTCACCTCTGGATCGGCGAGTCACTCCAGTGTCAGGCTGTGAATGGTTCTCGCCGGTCATGGTGACACAGAGAGCCGATCGTCTCGGTCGCGATCACCAAACTCCATACCACCGTCCTTGTAGGTATCCATGATGAAGTGCGTCACCGTCTGGGTGACCTCAGGAATTGGGGCGATCTGTTCGGAAATGAACCGCGAGACCGACTGCATCGACTCACCGGTGACTTCGATAGCGAAATCGTAATCCCCAGAAACCAGGCGCAGCGACTGTACGGTCGGAAACTTCACGATTCGATCGGCGATCTCCTCGTAGCCCGTCTCTCGATCGAGTTCGACGTTCAGCTCGACGAATGCCGAGACGTGGCTGTCATTGATACTGTCCCAGTCGATGACTGCCTGGTAGCCGTGGATGACACCCTCAGCCTCGAGTTCGGCGATCAGTTGCTCGACAGTTTCCGGGTCGACGTCCAACTGTCGAGCGAGGTCGTCGACGCTTTCTCTGGCGTCTGTCGACAACACGTCAAGCAGTTCGCGTTTCGCAGCCATACTGGACAGTGATGGGTCACGGGGCAAAGTAGTTCCTCATTGTGAGTGAATATACCTCATGGCTTATTGTGAGCGGCAATACAATACGGCGCCGATATATCAACGCGATGAGCGGCTATACAATACGGCGCCGATATATCAACGCGAACCCATCGTCGGAAAGAGCGTTTATTTGTACCGCAACCGAACCAACGATCATGGTACTGAAAGAATCCGAATCCGAACTCGATCGCGGCGATGTCGCACCGGATTTTGATCTGCTTGGGACCGATGGTAAGCAGTATTCGCTGAACTCCTTCGAAGAATCTGATGCGTTGCTCATTGTCTTTACGTGCAATCATTGCCCCTACGCGAAGGCGAAGTTCGATCTTCTCAACGAGTTGGCCGCCGAGTACGACGACGCGGCGATCGTCGGAATCAACCCCAACGCGAACGAGGAGTATCCCGACGACTCCTACGATCGGATGGTCGAACTCGTCGAGGACGGGACGATCGCTTATGACGCGTACCTTTATGACGAGCGTACTTCCAAGCGAAGTGTGAATCTGGAGACCCTATTTGTGAAATTTTACTGAGGGGTACTGGCTGTAGAAGAACTTGACCGAACTATAGCG
>NZ_SRSG01000040.1 GCF_005543295.1 Halalkalirubrum salinum | reverse complement strand
ACCAGAACAGCTCCAGTCAATTCTGGGTGGGAGAGAACTTCGGTAAGGACGAGAGGCATCACTGAGCGGTATATCTTGGTCTTGCTATCCAACTACTACTCTTCAAAGCGTCACGTCTGTTTGTATTGGTTTGTTTATCCATTTTGAATCAACAGTCTCCATAAATCATATCAAATTATTAAACTACAGCTTTAAATCACTACTGAGTAACAATATTAGCTCTTAATTGGACCAACTATCTCCTACCCCTGAAAAACCATGCCTACGCATTGGTCCTGAAAAACAGGCCAGAACCAAGGCCCTGAATTAGCCCAGAACCAGATTGGCAGGCCTGAGAACCAGTCCTGAAACAGGCTTCACCGGGAAAGTCAGGCCTGAATTTCAGCTGTGGGTTAGGCCTGGAACAGGTAGCGACTAACTGGGGGTGTCCGGGTTAGGCGAGAAAAGGAGAACGGCCTCGGGAGATTTCAGTCGATTTTGTTGACGGCCTCACTTTGTCTATCGACTGAGCTGTGAGCGTATTTCTGCGTGGTCTGCTTGGATTTGTGACGGCACTGTTTCGCGGCGGTAGCTAAGTCGGCTTCCTGTGCGATATACGTCGCCGTGCTGTGTCGTATGCTGTAGGGTGTAAGGTCCCGGTTTTCGAGGTCGAGGCCTGCTTCACCCGCGATTTTGTGGAATACTGAGCGGCGGAAGCTGTCCTTGTTGTATCGGTTGGCTTTCTGGGTGAGCCACATCGCATCCCTGCCATCGTACTTGGAAATGGTGTCGCGTTCTTGTTTCCATTTTTTCAGGATTGAGACGGTCTCCGGTTTCAGTGCGACAATCCAGTTCTCCCGACTCTTACTCGATTCCTCCTCCGGAATACGAAGGACTCCGTTACTGGGGTCGAACCACTGAATATTCGCCCGCTTGATCTCTACAGGCCTGAAGCCTGCGTCTAACGCGACGAATATCATCGAAGTGTATTTGAACGAGTTGGCCTGTAGGAAATCCGTTTTCGTGACTTCTTCTTTGGGTTTTTGCAGTCTCTGGGCCAAATGCTTCTTCCACCGGGTTCGTTCCTCTGGAGTCAACGAATTGTAATGTGGGACGCTGCCGTAGCTCATGGCGGCCTCACGCATCTTCTTCCGATCACTCTGGGTCAAGTACTCCCGGGGCTGGTACGTTGTGCTGGGGTCGCTGTACTCGATGCTCGGCTCCCACTCCACATCCCGATTCCGGGCCTCACGCATCCATTTGAACAACGTCTGCACCGACTTCTGGTAATGGCACTTCGTCGATTCCTTCAAATCCCGTTTCGCTAAGTCGCGCATCCAGGCCTCCGCGTGCTCTATTCCCAGGTCTTGTATGTAGCGGTGTTCCTGGTCCCAGGCCCAGCGATAGAACAAGTCTAATTTGTTCATCCGGTTTTTGGCCGTGCTGTGGCTGTAACCTTCGGCCTTCGCCGGGTCTTTACCGAGGTTAAGCATCCATTCGGCGAGTTCGCGGCGATGCTCCTTGTACGCGATCTCTTCTCTAGGGTTTAGAAATTTGGAGGCCTCATCCGTCAAAAGGACGATGCCCTGCACTTTGTTTTCGTCGTCAACCGTCATACTCATCGAATTCCTCTATCTAGATCTAGATCACTTCGTAGCAAAGTTTTAAATGGCTTATGTAAAGAGCCATTCAAATCTCTGTAATCGCTGTACGCCGTCGGGGTGACAATTTTGACACCGGGGTCGCGTCCTTGAACTGGCTTCATTGTTGGAACGCGGAGAAGGCCTGAAACCCCCGAAATCAAAAGAAAGGAAGCCTAGGCCGGGATTTGAACCCGGGCTCTCGTCCTTACCAAGGACGCGCTTTACCGCTAAGCTACCCAGGCAAGCAATGATTCGTTTGGCGGTTGTCTCTTTAGGCGTTTCGATTCTACTCTTTCGGTTTCCCGATCGCGTCACGCGGTTTCCGTGCCACAAAACCCCACGCTATCACCGATCGCCACCTACCCGTCTGTTGCCGACGAGGGCACACGCGTATCAGTTAGCGAGGCCAGCCGATCGGTCGTCACGTTCGTCACCGTCTCGCCGGCGGGCGGCAGGGAGTCTCCGTCGTATCCACGGGCCAGTTCAGAAACGAACGATCGAAGCTCTTGGGGGGCCTCGCCCCCGGCGGCAGTCGAGCCGGCGATCACCGCCAACTCGAACACGTCGGCTTCGAGGTTTCGATCGAGGCGATCGACATCGACGCCAGGATCGCGGCGACGTGTCTGGTCGCGGCCGAACGATCGGACCGTTTCAACTGCCGCCGTGGCGGCGTCGGTTCGGGCGAGTAAGTAAAACCCTCGCGAGACGAGCACGTCGGCCGCGAGGATCTCCATGTCGGGGGTGAGGTTCTCCGCGTCAGTCCCCTCGGGGAGCCACGGCTCGTCGTGGGCGAGCGTGCGAGTGAGCCGAAGGCCCTCGTAGATGAGTTGTACGCCAGCGGCCTGCTCTGTGAGCCCGCGTGCGTCGACTGACGGATTCATCGATCGCGCGCTCGCAAGCGTGAGAACACCGGGTGTCATCGACGTCTCGGTAAGTCGAGCCTCGAGGATTTCGCGTAGACGGGGAGGCTCGATGTCGGCGATCGCCTCCGTGGCGGCCGCCCGCGTCGCAACGGCGTCGTCCATTATCCGAATATTCGACTGGCAACGGCAAAGACCTTTGGAAACTCCCCCTATCTGGGCATATGATCCGATCGAAACGCGCCGACGGCTACCGAATCATCACGCTCGATCGTCCCGATCGCAGAAACGCGCTAACTCCCCAGGGACTGACCCAGCTGGAAGCGGCGATCCGCGGCGCGACAGCGCCTGTACTCTACCTTCACGGGGCCGGCTCAGCGTTCTGTGCGGGCGCAGATCTCGACAGCGTGGCCGCGCTCTCCGATCCAGAAGCGTTCGCCGCACACGGCCAGCGGGTCGCCAACGCAATCGCGGAGACCGACGCGATCGTCGTCGCCGGAATCGACGGCCCGGCACGCGGCGGTGGCGTCGAACTCGCCGCGGCCTGCGATCTTCGAATCGCGACACCGCAGGCGACGTTCGCCGAACCAGGCGTTCGCTTCGGGCTGTTCGGCGCGTGGGGCGGCACCCTCCGGTTACCATACCTCGTTGGCGAAGGGAACGCACTGGACATTGCGCTGTCGGGGCGGACGATCGACGCCGAGGAGGCCCGCCGGATGGGACTGGTCTCACGTCTCGTCGACCACCCCGAACGTGTCGCTAAAGAGCTCACCGCAAACAAGCCAGACGCGCTCGCGCACGTCAAACATCGCATCCGCGATCGAGCCGAGTTGTCGACACAGCTCGAAGCGGAGACAACGGCGTTTGCGGCGCTGTACGATCGCTACGGAGAGGCGATCGCTGCCGATCGCTTTGACTGACAACTGCTGGTACTGCCGATTGCTCTGAGTAACAGTACAAATGCTTCGTATTCTGATCGCTTACAACAGAAGCGGATCGGGGGCCGGCGGCATGGCCCGTTTGTGTTCGCTTTCGGCGACGAGCGACTCGACGCGATCGATCTGTTCGGCAGTAACGTCAAGCGCCTCGATCGTCGCACTCGTCGACAGCGGGCCGTCGATGTGGAGTGCGAGGATCGCATCCAGCGTGTCGTAGTCGAGCCCGAGTTCGTCCTCGTCGGTCTGGTCGACCCACATCCCCGCGGTCGGCGTCTGCATCACGAGGTCGCGATCGACGCCGATGTGGGCAGCGAGCTGTCTGACCTGCTGTTTGTAGAGCCCACCGATCGGGTTGCAGTCGACCGCCTGGTCGCCGTACTTGGTGAAGTAGCCGGTCATCGCCTCCGATCGGTTACCCGTGCCGAGGACGATCCGGTTCTCGTGGTTCGCGACGAAGTAGTTCAACACCGCCCGCGTCCGGACGTAGACGTTGCCGGCGGCCATGCGATCGTCGGCCGCGTCTGGATATGCCTCGAAGAACTGCTCGGCGATCGGCTGAATCTCGATAACGTCGTACTCGATGCCCAGGTCGGTCGCGACCCGCTCGGCGTCGCTCATGGTGTCTGGGTCGTTGACCTCACTCGGCATCACGAGCCCGTGAAGGCCGTCAGTGCCAAGCGCTTCTACCGCGAGGTGGGCAGTGGTCGTCGAATCGATTCCGCCTGAGAGTCCCAGTGTTGCGCCGTCGGCGCCCGCAGCCTCGACGGTTTCGCGAATGAACGAAACGAGGTGGTCTTCGACCCGATCGAGTTCGTCATCCGAAAGCGTGAGATCGATCGGCGGTTCCTCCCGCAACAGAACGCTTTCCTCAGCCATACCAGTGATACGGCGTGCAGGCTCTAATACCCGTTCGTTTTCGCAAATTTGTGGACATTTGTGTTATTTAGCTCAGTTTTGTGACTGATCATGCAGGGATAGCGGCCAACTGCGGTGAACGCAGGCAGTGGACGCTCACACTGCAGGGGCGATCGACGCATATAAATTGAAAAACGCGCGTATGTCTATGTGCGCGCCGTTGGTCCAGTGGTAGGACAGAGCCTTCCCAAGGCTCTAGCCCGGGTTCAATTCCCGGACGGCGCATACCTGCGACGAACGAACGTGAGGAGCGGTATCAACATCGGAATTGAACCCAGTGAGTCGCAGCCTGCGCAGCG
>NZ_SRSG01000039.1 GCF_005543295.1 Halalkalirubrum salinum | reverse complement strand
CACGGTCACCGTCTTGTTGAAGGCTAGCCAGCCACCGCAGACGCAGATTCAGCACCTACTGGAGGAGGTCTTGAGGTTCTCGATGTGATCAACTGATCCTCCATCGTCTTGTCTCTCGTCCACCAGCTAATTAAATCATCTGTCCAAGTCGACGCAACACGATCGACGCGCTATTCGCACACGCTCGGCGATCGAACCACGAGCGAAAGACACGGCGATTGACACCCCTATCGCGGTTGGAGCTACAGATACGCGCCATCCCACTCGTCAGCCAGGTGAACGTTGCCGCAGTCTCCACACTCGAGTCTGTCGAGGCTGTCGGTGGACACGTTTGTATTCCCGCACTGCGAACACACGTATCCGTACGGATCATTCTTCTCGTCGTCAGAGTAAATCGGAAAGAAGGGGGCTTCCCTGCCCGGGATGGGTTCCTCCCGGTCGACGGCTCGGTCCTCCCCGTTGACGCTGATAGATTCGGGGATGTGAACTTCTGGTTCGTTGGGTGTGTGGGTGTCAGTTCTCTCGCCCTCAGTAAAGACGGTTACAGTGAATTCTGAACCGCCGATCATCTTCCGGTCGGTTCCGTCCTCTGTGAGGCCAAAGTCCTCGAGGAATGTGCCGCCCTCGACGGCGGCTTTGAGAATGCGCGCGGCGACTGGCATCGTTGCGTCCGCTTGGACCCGATCGACCAGTCTCGTGGCAATGTTTTCGCCCCGCGCTTCAGGGTCCACGTGCAGCCACCGGATCGTCGCTTCGGTTCCGATCGCCACGTCGATGAAGCCTTCTACCTCCGCTGTCTCGCCGTCCGTGCGGTCAGCGACGAGTACAATTGTATCTGGATCCTTGAGCCTCTCGGCAAGCGTTGCCTCGCCGAACTCCGTTTCGAGTATCGCCTCGATCTCCTGTGGACTGAGAGAGTAGGACGATTGGAAAGAATCGCGCGCGATTGCCTCGATCCGCTCTCGGTCGGTCAACTTTGCGGGACGAATGTCCATGTGATATGTTAGCTGCGAGCAAACATAAATCACCCGGGGTCTCAA
Organism: Halalkalirubrum salinum; assembly: GCF_005543295.1. GTDB lineage: Archaea > Halobacteriota > Halobacteria > Halobacteriales > Haloferacaceae > Halalkalirubrum > Halalkalirubrum salinum. The sequence continues at coordinate 9,672 of NZ_SRSG01000039.1, read as the reverse complement.
CCCGGCAAAAAAGACCGCCGATCGGAGTCACCCTACCCAGGGTCGTGACCGGAACTACCGAGAGAGATGAATCTCGTCGTCGGAGATACTCTCAACGTTGCTTGCGTCGAGTCGGTAGGTGTCCTCATCGCTTTCTCCCCACCCAAGTTTAGACTTGATTGAGTCTGTCAATCCTGGGTCTGGTTTGACGTGTGCCGTTCCGTGTTCGACTTGGACCACGCGGCCCAGTGTTTCGCCGTTGTTATTTATGACGTTCTTTCCTTCGTCCTCGTCTGTCAGCGTTACGTTGTTACGCATTGCGATTTAAACAAGGTGGCTACCAACATTGAGGGTTTTCCTTGCTACTGCCAGCCGGGTATATGACCCGGGATCGCGGTGTGAGTTTGACTCCACGTGCACAGATCTTAGAGGGCGGGCTAAGACGCGCGACCAACGGCTACAAAAAGAGCCAGCGCAGTAAGATCTTAGAACGATTCCTCCTCCGCTGCGTTCTCAGCTTCAGAGGGATTTCCGCCACGATCGCTGTACCCTTCGCGCCCGACGGCGTCCTCACTCACCATGCTGAAAATGGCCTGTCGAACTCCCTCGGTGTCTGCGTACTCTCGCTCGTTCTCTGCGCCGAGGATTGTACGCAACGATGTCTGTTCGTCAATGAGTTCGATTTCGTGATCACCGTATCGGCTAAGGAGCTCCTCGTGTGAAATTGGATACGATTCATTTTCGAGTTTCTCGACAAGTGAGCCGAATTCGATACCTTGCTCGCGAGTGTCACGTGTGTCGTTATTTTCGGACATATCGGGTTTCGACTGCGAGGCGACTAATCAGTGTTGCTGGCGTGTGCAAGGATGGACGATGTGCAGACAAGAATCACCGCGTGCTACTGCTATCAGAGAAATGCAACGCCTCCTTTACTTGTGGGCGTCGTGGCTCGTCAGGCAAATCGCCGACAGGTTGAATAGCCGCCAAATCAATTCGAAGCCATGGACGACCAAAGCCAAGTCCACGGTGAGGCGATCAAACCGGGAGAACTAGTCTACGACAGCACCATGCGAGCGATCGGCCGCGTGAGCGGTCTCACGGAAGACGGATTCGAGGTTGAGACGACGGAATTGGGCGAGAGTGAGATGGAAGAGATTCCGGGTCAAGAGTTCGGGGAAGGGTACCTGATGTGGCGGTGTACTGAGTGCGGGAAGATGGACCAACTTGACGCGGGTATCCCGGAGGCCTGTCCAGATTGCGGTGCGCCACGAGAAGCCCTCTCTGTCATCGAGGAAGATTGAAACCGATCTGTCTGTGCACAATCCCGGTTCGTTTCGTAGTAATCTGACCAGAAAGGTCGTTAACCCCTCTATAGTTAGTGGGGCCCGTCACGGAAAGCCATATGAAGTCCAATGACAGTAGTCAAGATCATCAAAGTGCTGGGCACTTCTTCTGAATCGTGGGACGATGCAGTACAGGAGGCAGTCCGCGAGGCGAGTAAAACAGTTGAGGACATCCGTGGTATCGAAGTGCAGGATTACACCGCAGATGTCGAAGGCGATGCGATTACCGAATATAAAGCCACGATCGATGTGGCCTTTCCGGTTCACGACGACCGCCCGTAATCCGTCGCGTTCTTCAGCGAGCTGTCGAAACCACGGGTACGTATCCGGGTTCGATCGCGTATATATACAATCGACTCTCAGTGTGTCTATCTAACTGATGACCCCTACGCTTCAAACGACGAGTACCGTACGAAACAAAGAGACGATATGGGAATACCTCGCTGACTGGGTACTATTTGAAGGAGGGCGAACAACCGTTGCTGGCTGTCTCGTCATCGGGATTGTTGGTATCGTTGGCGCGCTGGTTTTTACCGGTATCTTCGCTGTAGGTCCGAACAGCTCTGCGGCAATGATATTTAGTAGCGGGCTTACCTCAGGAGTCGTGACTCTCGTGACAATCGCTCTTTCCATTAACCAGCTTATCCTCTCTCGAGTATTTGGTTCAATCACCCAACTCACGGATAGGCTCGAAGGCGCCCGCGACTTTCGTCAGCACGTCGAGGAGCTCGCTGGTGTGCCCTCAACACCCAACGATCCTGCCGACTTCCTTTCGCTCGTCGCGACGACGCTGGGTGACCGCGCATCCGGAATCTTGGCAATGAGTGACTCCAGTAACTGGAACCCATCGAGCGAGATCACGAGTGCACTCGACGATCTGGTTGAGTACGGTAGTCCGTTGCACGCTTTCGAAATTAGGGCCGAAAACCAGATAATGTTGCAGGTTCCTTTGAACAGAGTTGGCTAATAATGTCCATATTCGGGCACCAACTATCAACTAATTTTGCACATGCAACGGGCTATACGGTGAAAATCTTGATTCAGCACTCGAACAGAACGCGAGGGTAACTGAGGTGCTTGGTGTCGTCCTTGGCCCTGAATACGCGGTGAATATGACTGCTGTTCATCACCTCCAGAACGAATATCATGCATCGCTCTCCGAGGAGGTCCGTACGGAGTTTCAGGCGATCGAAGAACTGCTCGAATCAATTGCGATCGTCCGTCAGTTCTACAAAACAATAGCGATTCAGCAGGATTTCGCGACAGTCTCGCGGTTACTTATATACTCGGGCGTGCTCGCGCTTGTAACGGTGATCTCGCTGACGCTCATTTACCGGACGAATTCCGTCACAGTACCGGCCTCAATCCTCCCTGTGGTTGTCAGCGTCGGGATCGGGATCATTGTTTCTCCGCTTGCGTTGTTCGTTACGTACATCCTTCGAGCAGCGACCATCGCTCGGCGTACTGTCTCCGTTGGGCCATTTGTTCCCCCCTGAGACCGGTACTCGGAAGTATCGCTAACGGGCATTGACTCCGCTGACAGGAGACCGCCGGTGAGGTAACTCACCGTGTTCTCGATGGAGAACAATCGACTTTTGTGGTACGATCGGTGCGTAATTCGGCGGACATTTGATGCTTGAGTACAACGATTCCACTATGCTACCAACTGAAATTGCACGGCGGTCAGTAGTAGTATCAGCGTGTTCAGTGTTAGCAGTCGTAATTCCGTTGTCGACTGGTCCTCCTGAAGTCGGACCCGATGAACTCGTCGGGTATTGGCCACTTGTTCTCAGCGCACTCTGGTTTAGTGCCGGGTTCCTTTTTGTGGTTCTCCTCAGTCTGTTTCTCATTCAGCCCGCGCTCAAACGAACGCTCCGCCGCCGGAATCGTAACAATCCGACAGTGCAGAATGCGATCGTCCTCTATTTTCGGGTGGTTATCGTGCTGCTGGCTGTCCTCGTTGGGATTACCGTCGCAGGCTACGGTGGGCTGCTCAGCGAATCTGCACTTCTCATCAGTGCCGTTGCGCTCGCTATCGGGGTCGCCGCACAGGAAGTAATCGGTTCGATCGTCAGCGGGATTGCACTCGTACTCGATCCGGAATTCAATGTTGGCGACTATATTGAATGGGCTGACGGTGAGGGAGTTGTCCAGTCGATCGCACTCAGAGTCACTCGTGTCGAGACCCCTGATGGCGAACTCGTGACGATACCAAACACCATCCTGACGAGCAAAGAACTCATCCGCCCGTACGGACGGGGGAACTCCCGCATCATTCAGAAGATCAAACTCGCATATGACGACGACATAGCAGACACGATCTCCCACCTTGAAGCGGTTGCAAATGATATTGAATCGATACTTTCTTCCCCGCAACCTGCAGTCTACATCGACCAACTTGGTGATGATGCGGTAATTGTTCGTGTTCACTACTGGATCGAAGATCCCAACCGTCGAGATATCTTCGCCGTTCGATCGGCCTACGCCAGTGCAGTCAAACACCGCCTCGAGAACGCTGAAATTACGATTAGTCCACCCGCTAAACGTGATCTGCAGGGAAGAATCAGTGTCGACAGGCCGATTTGATACCCACCCCCGAATGTCTTTGAGGTATGTGTATTCCGATATTGATCGATGAGGTACGCTCTACTTACTCAATCGTTCCGCTAGTCCATCGACGCCCTCTAGTGATTTTTTCTCAATGTGTTTGTCTGTCTCAAGGATCGACATAAGCACAACGTACTACGCATCAAAATACCTCACTCAACGTCCCGATCGTAATACGTATATCATACTAATCCGTGGGTCTCCGCAACGCAAAGGTATGGGAACAATTGTAGATGTCCTTGTCTCGACAGGGGAATTCGCGCTGACAGAGACGTTCGATTGCGTGCCAGATGCGGTGTTCGAGCCAATCCGGATTGTTGCACACGAGCCAAGGCGGGCGATGCCGCTTCTGTGGGCTGGAGCGTCCGATCTTGAGCGGCTCGACGATGCGCTTCGAGCCGACGAAACGACGAGAACGGTTACGCAGCTCTCTATGGGCGCAGAACACGCACTCTATCGAGTCACCTGGTGCGGCAGGACTCAGGCCGTCACCGAAACATTTGTTGAGGCCAATGGGACACTGCTCAATGCGCACGGCACAGCCGATTGCTGGAGCTTTCGGGTGTTGTTCCCCGACCAATCGGCCGTCTCGTCGGCGTACGACGTCTGGCGCGATCGGGGATTCGATCCCTCGATTCGGCACGTCAACGAACTCGCAGAGACACTCCAGTACAGCGGTACGGGCTTGTCGCAGTGTCAACACGAGGTGCTCACCGAGGCGTTTCGAACAGGATACTACGATATCCCCCGGGGGATCACGCTCGGGGAGTTGGCGACCAACTTCGACGTCTCGCATCAGGCACTCTCCGAGCGGCTCCGCCGCGGGCATCGTGCACTCCTTGAGACAACGGTCTGTCAGTCATCACCCTCGGTGAGACAACAACCCTGATGTCGAGTTACTGTGTGGCTCGAATTACCGGTTCTTGTACAGTTTCTCGATCGACCATTCTACACGAGATTGCCATTGGCTTGTTGGGCCGTTTCCGACGCAAAACGCCCGTTTTCGTACTTTTTGAGGGAGCGCGATTATTCGTTAACTCGTACGACAGTGTTCGTTCGCGGTGGCGGTTGTAAGCTCATCAACTCAGAACAATTTTAGGGTGAGACGTGTTTCGCCGGTTGGCCTGTTAGTAGTATCTTTATCGATCGTTATAGTAGTGATGGCGTAGCCTTGATGTGAAAATCGCTATCGAATAATACATTCGTGAGACCTACAGTCAGATAATTTCTGATTTTATAAAGGGTATATTATACGATGGCGTCGAATCTTATATGTACACTGTTGGCACCAGTTTCATTTCAATTTCTTTTACCAATTTAGTCCATACTATTACGAAGCTACGTACGTAATGGCACCGCCACGGTATACTCATGGGATTACGTAATCGGTTCTGGCAGCTGGACGCATTCAAGAGGTAGAAGCCAGCGTGTTCTGCGACGCACGATCGACGGCTAGTTTCCGTCCGTGATACAAAATCTCCTGTGGACCCTAAACACAATTGAAATTTGGTATTTTTAACTTAATATTAGATATCTTATCTATACGCGAATAGAGACAAGCGATTACTCTTGTCTCGTAGGTACGTGCTCAACAATATTCTATAAATATATATGAAGTAAAACACACATTATTCAACAATTTCTCAAAGATCCAAGCCTGATTTTATAAATTGAAAATACAATATATTTGTGGAGCAATTAAGAGACAATAAAATAAAGTTGTCTCTATGTGGAGCATTAAGCTGTTTTAATTAAAGCTCTAGCTTGATTGCGCTTGAGTCTCTTTTTATCAGGAAGTACATATCATCTAAACTGTCTAGATAATATGATTAATATTCTTGTTCGGTAGGATGTAATTACTCTGTCCTGATTTGATGAATGCACTGAGAGCTGTGGTAAAATATTAAATATAAAATATATAAATTAAAAATATATAATGTAGAATATATTTGCCCTCAAGATTCGACCGACGCTGGACGCCGCTGAATGAAACGGCAACTACGCCGTATTCACTCGAAGCGGTGCGACACAGTCCATTGGGGAACTCTGACCGAGGGTCCGACGTACGACTACGTAACCTAGAGATATTCCGGAACACGCCCAAAGGCCGTATCAAGCGCCAAGAAAACGAGAGGCTCGATAGCGACTGTTCAATATCGAACTAATAGAGAACAGGCAGGCTAAGAGATCCCGATCAAATAGCGTAAGAACGCTTGGAACGTCCGATAACGTTCCAGAACTGCTCTTAATCGTTGCCGAACATCTGGCGCATGAGTAGTTAGCTGTGTTTAATAGAGCCAGCGAGGAGGATGTTACTCTGTACTGCCACCATCACCTACTGGCATGACAGAGCTACTGGCTGGAGGGCCGGCATGGTCACCCGTTATACCACCGAGTCGGTGAGGTTCCACATCAATGGTGAACCCGCTGAGGCGGTGTTGGAGCTTCCCTGCTCGCTCTTTGAGATTGTCTGCGTTCTGAGAGACCTCCCAAAGGGATGAGGTTTGTTCTTCGGCGGCTGCTGAGACATTATCGGACTCGCTGTTAACTTCATTTGCCGCGTTGGCGACCTCCTCGACGATGCTTACGACTTCCTCTGTAGAGGCGGCTTGACTGTCTGTTGCGTCGCTGATCTCTTGGATACCATCATTCACCCCTTCGACGGTGGTCGTGATCCCATCGAGAGCAGCGAGGGCTGACTCAACCGTGTCAGCGCCCGAACGAACCCGGTCCTGCATTGACTCAATATCTTCAACGGTCTCATCGGAGTTGGACAGGACACGCTCGATCCGCTCGGTAACATCATCAGCAGCCTCCGCAGTCTCCTCTGCAAGCCCCTTCACTTCGTCCGCCACCACAGCAAACCCGGACCCCGCCTCACCAGCACGAGCCGCTTCTATCGAGGCATTCAGCGCAAGCAAATTTGTCTGCTCAGCAATGTCCTCGATCAACTCCACTACCTGTCCGATTTCATCAAGCTCACTTGCGAGCGTGTTGACCTGATCGACTGTCTGCTCAGACTGAGACTCAATGTCTTCCATCTCATCAATCGCTTCTGACGCGGCTTCTTGCCCGTTATTACTGAGTTCAACTGCGTCCTGAGAGGCTGTGGCAACTTCGTCTGCTGAGGAAGCAACTTCTTCGACTGTCCCAGAGAGATTCTGCATCTCGTTCGATGCCTCTCGGCTCTGTCCGTGTTGTGTATCCGCGTCTGCTGCAATCGCTTGGATAGAGTCCGCGACTTGCTCGCTCGCACGTTGCGTCTCTGCCGTCGATGCACTCACGTCTTCACTTGCGGACGCAACGTCATCTGCGAAATCCCGGATCTGCGCGAACGTCAGTTCAAGATCCTCTACCATCTCGTTGAACGTGGTCGCAATCTCCACCATCGCCTCGTTGCTTACGTCGGTATCGAGTCGGCGGGTAAAATCGCCGGCTGCACACTCAACCATGACCGACTGGTAGTCGGCAGCGGCCTGCTCAAGTTCTGCATTAAGTTCCTGGATCTCCTCGCGCTGTTCGGCCGCCTCTACTTCCTTCTCTTTCGCACGATCTCTCGCTTCCTTCGCTTCTTCCAGTTTTTCTTGGACCTTCTCACGGGCCTGTTGTCGCTGAATCGCGAGAGACTGCCAAAGGAACGTGATTGTCCCCGCAAGCATCAACACGCCAACAGCGTGTACCCCACCCCAGACGACCGGGTTAGCCATCGCTGCTGGATGATTGTAGACTGTGAACCACTCTATGAGCCCAAAGACGCTGTGTTGGAGGGCAACATAGCCAATCGTGATCGCGAACGGTACCCAATCTTCATACAGTGCGACAACTCCGACTCCCACAAAGTAGAGAAAATGTGCTTCGATGAATCCCCCAGTAAAGTACGCTAACACGGACGCCTGTGCCATGAACGCGACCGCGCCTGTAGCCGCTCTAATTCGGCGAGAAAGTACCGGAATTGCTGCTATCACTACCAATCCCAACACGATACTAGTGCCAACAACGGAGTGTAGCATCGGGATGACCGGCAATTCGGCACCAGTGATCGACTCCGATCCCACCATCCGACTAACTCCGAAGACAAACGGAAGCAAAGCGAGCGTAAACGCCAACACACCGATGTGCCGCCGTCTAAACGTCTCGTCAGGAATTTCTTTTCCATTTGGCGTGTTCTCTATATATCTTTTAAGCGGCGATTCTGTATCTCCCAATTCCATATACTTTCGATGTCCGATACTATATTTAGTCCCTCGCCACAAGTTCTCGTTTTTGAGAATCTTCTGCGTTGTTGAACCGGATGACGCTGTCGGGTTCACTGGTTGAGATTAATCGAGGTTATCTACCGAAAACGTCTATGGGTATGTATGCAGTTGTATTGGCACCGTCGCACGCTTCAGCCAAGTCCGGATACGGGGCTTTCAACCGTCTTCACCGCTGCTGAGCGGGATAATAGTTTTGTGGTGCCAGTGTTCATGCTGGATGACGCGATTCTATCACGGGCTGACAGCTTGGGAGTCGCTTCCATGCTCGGCTCACTCCGCAAGCTTCGAGACTGGTATCGAGCATCTCGCGGTGTCTTAATGAACGGCGCGTCACGGCTAATCCGCTGACGCGCCACACCGTTCTCGTCGTACTTCGCGTTCAGGTACGTACAATCGGTGTAGATGGGAAACACGACGGTCCAGTTGCGTCCGTTGAGTTTCCCTGCCAAATCCTGCTGAATGGAACGACTTCACCCTTCCGAGAGCTCTTGCTGAATTGTCTTACCCACCGGATAATCGGGATCACGTACGCGTAGTTGTGCGCTTGAAGCAGCGTGGGGCACTTGCTATCGTAGAATCCGCGATCGAGGTAGACAGCCTTGACGTCAGTGTCAAGATCGTCGCTACTGAGGGACTCAGAGAGGGCGCTGCTAGCGGTGTCGCCGTCTTCGAGACGGCGCACCACCAGTGTGTAACGTTTGTCCCGCACGCGTGCGTAGAGCGTGACGTAGGCGTGGAACGCAGTGGTTCCACGTTTGGCCACCGAGTGATAGAGGTGGTCGATGTCCTCTTCGCCACCGTAGTAGGGCCGCAGGTGAGGGTCTGTGCAGACCTCAACCTGCTCAGGAAGCAGTTCGACAATATTTCGTCGAAGGAGCGTGTTACCGACTCGTTTGAGCCGTTCCGGCTCGAGCTTCGTCCGGAGATGGTAGAAGATCGTGTCCGCCGATGGCGAGTCTTTGCTGGAGTTACACAGTGTCGAGATTGAGTCCCGTCGGCGATTGCGCCGACGAAGACCTCGTGGATATCCTCTGCATTGATTTCAGCGTGGTTATCGAGATTTAGATAAACTTCCTCCTCGAGCCGGTTGACTATAGTAGCGTTTGCAATTATTTTTCCACTTCGCAGGAACTGCCGGTTCACGTTCTCTCAGACTGTATTTCGAGGTGGCTCTTGCAAAGAGTTGCAAACGTTACCATAGTCTTCGTGAATTTCACTGTTTGCTTGCTGCTGGTGCTAAGACATATCTCTAGCAAGCAAACGTTCTAACTAACCAGCTTTGTGAGGTACTGAGGATGAGTCATGTAGAGTGCCCTGTGTGACAGATGAGTAACATGCGTCTAAAATCTTAAGTACGGGTTAGTGTCAAACAGGTGTAGGTATTCCGATTCTGGGCACTGTCTAGTTGAGCACCTCCTCAGCAGGAGTTCGTCCATCTAATGCCTGGTTCGGTCGATCGTGATTGTAGTGATATCTGAACCGCCGCA
>NZ_SRSG01000038.1 GCF_005543295.1 Halalkalirubrum salinum | reverse complement strand
TTGCGAAACCCATCTGGTTACGTCACGGGAAACTTTGTGAAGTTGGTCGTGGACAAAGTCTTGTTCTTCGGATCGGATACCGGTCTCGAACGCTGTTTGACCGGCGTTCTGCATTCGCTTTCGTTTGGTGAAATACTCGTGTCGCACTCGCTTGATGTCTGGGTACTCGATAACGACTGAATCGAGTATATCACCTGTTTTTCGACACATTGCGGTGAGAGCCATACAGTCTTCGTTGATGTCCACACCAACGACAGTCTTCGCATCTTCGGGAGATGCAACAGTGCGTTTTTTGTTCGTAACCGACACGTGGAGTCGCCACTCGTCGTGTTTATACACGAGTTCAGCAACCCCAACTCGCCACGCAATAGAACTGAGTGCATTCTTCAGTCGATGGAGATGATCAGGGCTCCCACGAAGCACACCTTTGACGTAGTTGTACGGCTTGTAACTGACTCGGAACCGAACATACCCCTCGCCGTCCACGGTAAGGGCGTATCCTTCGTTATGGTTCATCCGCATCGGATACGTTTCGTGGATGTACGGGAACGGTCGGCCCCAATCCTCGTCCTTGTGATCGTGGTATGTCTCGATTTCTTTGAATGCTTTCTGAACGAGGAGTTGGGTGGTATTTTTGACGTGGTTGGCGTTGTCAACGACAGTATCGTGGATATCGTCCCAGTCCCAGCCTTGTTTGTCGAGTCGGTTAACCTCATTTCTGACTCGCCGAGCTTCGAGACAGCCTTCGTGCAAGTTGTCAGAACTTCCTGTTTGGATAGTTAATCCAAAAGAAAGTGTGTGAGTGAGTCCTGACTCTTGCATTATGATAGTATTGTCGTGAATTGTTGTAAATGTAGTGATTATTCGGCATTCACCCACGGGTCAGGTGTTGAGCAAATCAAAGATTTGCGAAAGCCGAAAACGGACGTTTTCGGAAACCCGTGGTACTCTGCCTCGAAACCGTATAGATGCCGCACCACGCGGCCATCAGAAACCTGTTGGTTGCCTGTTGTCCCCGGGTGGCTCCCGGCGGACGATTTTCAGGAACCGTGCTTTTTTCCAGTGGTCCCTGCGTGATTTCGGTTGAAACCTGTGAAGCTTTTGGCTCATATTTTTCAAAAATGGCAATTATCGCCTCCGATATTTAGATGTATAAGTACTTACTAAACAGGTATCGAGTCTGAGATATGCTGGAAAAAATTGCGATTGACCGGTTGGACCTTCGGCCGAAACTACTCATCGCGTTCGTCTTGGTTGCGCTGTTAGTGGGTGTCACCGGCGCAGTCGGCTACCAAGCTGTTGCAGACGTTGACAAAGAGGCACACGTCATCTCTGGGGATGGCGACAAAATCGATGCCTCGTTGAATATGCTCGTCGCTATTGAAGAGCAACAGGTCGCCGTGCACGCGGCTCTCCTCGGAGAGGAAGGAGAACGGACCGAGTTTGAGGCGGCCGGGGAACGATTCGACGAGTATTCGGCGGCGTTGCAACAACAGGAATTAACTGACCAAGAACAAGACGAGTTTCAGGCATTGCAGGCCCAACATGAAGAATACTCCGCGATCGCTCAGGAACTGTTTGCAGCCATAGAGGCCGGTGATATGGACCAAGCACAGGCGAAGAGCGACGAGCTAGATCAAATAGTCGCCGACACTAAAGAATCAGCTACTACGCTCGAAAAAGCGGCTGTCGAAGACAAGGAGGCGTCGGTCGCCACCGCCGATGATACAACACAAACTGCACAACAGACAATTATCGGGTTGACCGTTGGCGCGTTCATCACGGCAATCCTAATCGGCCTGTTTGTTGCTGGTCGGATCTCACCACCACTCACGCAACTATCCAACGGCCTCACAGCGATCAGTAACGGAGAGCTTGATACGAAGGTTGACCCCCACATTGAGAACGATGAGATCGGTCGAATGGTTGATGCATATATCAAGATGCAGGACAACCTCAAAGGCGTGTTTTCCCAGATTGGAACGGCAAGTGAAGGGCTCAAACAAGGGGAACTGGATTGGGAGTTTGAGGCAGAATATCCCGGGAGGTACGGCGAGACAATAGCAAATCTTGAAACTGGTGCCAACGAACTCGCTGGGAGTTTTGAGGCGATTCAACACGTCAGCGGCAATCTAGAGCAAGGTGTACTTGATAACGATGTTAACACAGACCGCCCCGGACAGTACGGTGCCGTGCTTGATAACCTAGCCATCGGCACAACCCAGCTATCAAACAGCTTCGAGCAGATATCTGCGGCGAGTGACGGGTTGAAACAGGGGCAACTCGCACAAAATATTGACACTGACTACCCAGGTGCGTACGGGGACGTGCTAGCTAACTTAGAAGACGGGATTGGCCGTCTCGGAGACAGCATCGGCAGCGTCAAAGATATCGCAGACCGTGTCGCCACGTCGAGTGATGTGGTTGCGCAAAACACGGAGGAGGTCAAGCAAGCGAGCGAAAAGGTTGCCGAGTCCGTTGAAGAGATCTCCTACGGGGCCGATACGCAAAGCGAGAATCTCCAAGAAGTCGCCAACGAAACGAACGACATGTCCGCCACTGTTGAAGAAATCGCATCATCAGCCGACCAAGTGGCAGCAACGGCAGGGATTGCGGTTGAACAAGGAAATGAAGGGCGTGAGTACGCCGCAGAGGCTACTGCGGAAATCCAATCAATCGAGACGCAAGCCAACGAAGCGGCCGCACAGGTTACGGCGCTCGAAAAAGATATGAACGAGATTGGAGAGATTGTGGAGATGATCTCTGGGATTGCCGAAAAAACAAACATCTTAGCACTGAACGCTTCCATTGAGGCGGCACGTGCTGGTGAAGCCGGGCAGGGATTCGGCGTTGTCGCCTCTGAAGTCAAATCACTCGCAGAGGAAGCAGCAAAAGCTACTGCTGCTGTGGAAGATCGTATTGAGACCGCTCAAGCGAGCACAACTGAAACAGTTGAGGGAATGGAACAGATGAGCGACCGCGTTGAGCGCGGGTCGGACACGATTGAGAGTGCGATTGAGATGTTCGACGAGATTGCGGATGCGGTACAAGAAGCTGAAAGCGGCATTCGAGAGATTAGTGATGCGACTGACGACCAGGCCGCCTCGACAGAGGAGGTTGTCTCGGTTGTTGACGAAGTGGCTAGCGTGAGTGAACAGACTGCAGCGGAATCGAGCAACGTTTCTGCTGCGACTGAAGAGCAAACTGCATCGCTCGCAGAAACTTCTGAAACTATTCAGGAGCTCTCTACGCTGGCTGGTGACCTGAATGAGCAGGTAACCATGTTCGAAACCCAAACCAACACTGCAGCCCAACCAAACTCACAGTCGCAGGTAGCAGCCGATGGAGGATCTGTGGCGTCTGATTCAGATCCTGCGGGGTATACTCGCTGAGCAATACAGCTTCCGGCTACCTTCCGTGCGCTAAATTGTCGTTGCCAATTTTCTCACTATAGCGTCGCTCAAGACTACTGATACTCAAACTCAGCGCACTGAATAGACACTACTGCATTCCTTAGACCAAAATAACTCGTTGGTTACTCTCGTCCAGGCGCGAGAACCGAACTAATCCAGAAACTACTGTTGGAATCGGAGAGGTGTCAAGCGGCGACTGCGCGCGGGAGTCCCACGACGAACTGAGCCCCGCCAATTTCGCTGTCTTCGACCCACACCGCGCCTCCATCGCGATCGACCTCCTCAGCAAGCGATCGATCGCGAGTGTGAATCTCGAAGACCTCTCGGGGGCGTGCTCGTCCGGGTCGTCGACGGAGATGTGCCGATCGAGCGTCAAGGCTGCCAACAATAGAAATCGGTCGTAAGACGGTGACAACAGCATTCGATCGCCAACACGATCAACAACAAAAGATGAACGGGTACACGAGTGCGACCCGATCGCCGTCGTTCAACGGAGCGTCGAAGCCACCCTGGTGTTCGTTGAACCGGCCATTGATCAGTATCCGCGCGTAGGTGCGCGTCTGTTCGCCTTCGGGATTTTTGCGCCAGGTACCGGGCAGCGGATCGGGCGTGGTTGTCCAACCGTTTGCGGTGGCGTCAGCCTCCGTTTCGGCGATCAACATATCCGCAACGTCGTACTCCTCGAAGAACGCCTCGAGGAAGGCCCGGAGCGTCGTCCCGCGGAACTCGTACTCGAAGCCGTGCTTGCCGATCGCAGTATACACGTGACCGGTACACCTGACCTCGGCGGTCGTCGTCTCTGCTTCGGCCGCGTCGGTCGTGGTTCGATCGTCCTGTTTTGGGCTCTGTTGTTGTGTCGCTTGTGTCATACGTGTGCGTACGTGCCGATCGCTGGAACCATTGTGTGCGAATATGTTCGGATATACTGTCATTGGTGCGGCTATCCACTGTACAGATATGGCTGGATTCCCATCGCCGTTCAATCGCGGCGGCACGAACGAGGGGTTGTTCGACGGGTATGACGAGTTCGTTGCAGGCCACCTCCCACGGCCCGGCTCTCATCTCACAGCCCACGACGTGCTTGCGGGTATCGATCACCTGGCGTTTCACCGGCTCACCTGTGAGCTATTCGAGGAGCGGAAAGTGTACGACATGACGTTCAACTACAATCTCGCGCGGCTCAACCTCGACACCAGACACCCCAACGCGGGGTATCGCTACGCCCGCGACGCGGCCGACCCGTCGGTGTTGCACGCCGAGTTCACCCCCACGACGCCGTTTTGTCCGCAGACGCACACGCTGACGATCGGCTCATTTCGGGCGTGGAACGGTCTCGCCGATCGCCACGAGTTCGATCTCGTGCGGGTATATGCTGCGGACATGCACCACCAAAGCGAGGCGATCAACGAGCAACTCGACACGCTCGCGGAGACGTATCTCGAAACCGGTTCTGTAGAGGGAGACCTCGATTCGATCGGCGCAAACACGCTCGAACGATCGATGGATGCGGAGACGCCGAGCCGCGGAACGTCTGAGTCTCCGTTCTGACCGGCGGTGTCGATCGCTGAACCAGTTCGGCACAACCGCAAAGACTGGCGACCGCCAACGCAGAGTCACAGCGGTTACAGCGCTTCAGCGGTGGGTGACTGACGATCGTCGTCCAATCCGGCCATGGAATCGTTCGTGAAGGTGAGACAACACACGAGGTCTCCGCAGGGTCGATCGTCACGGTACCTGCGGGGATCGATCGTGGAATCAAAGCCGGCGAGGAGCGTCTCGAAGCCGTGCTCGTGGTTTTCCCGCCGCCGACTGACGCCGAACACGAACCGGTCAAACGCGGGCTGGCAACTGGTGCGTTTGACCCCACGTAGGGATCAGTCATGCGAGCGATCGCAGCAATCGGTCCCTTGGACGCCAGCGACCACTTATAAAACTCCCCACATATGTGGGGATTCATTTTGGGACCGATCAGGTCGTCTCAGTAGATATGCAACAGATGGCCTCCCGTCCTCGATCGCTCGCCGATACCGGTGCTCGTGATCCAGACACCGCTACCCAGCAGGTATTCGACGCGCTGGCCGACACAGACAGTCGGCTCATTCTTGGTGCGACCGAGACGGCGATGACCGCCGCGGAGATCGCTGAGGCGTGCTCGATTCCGCTTTCGACGACGTATCGAAAGATCGATCGGCTCGTGGAGACGCCGCTGCTCGAAGAGCGCACCCGTTTTGACGCTGACGGGGATCACTGTTCTGAGTACGTTGCTTCGGTGGAGTCGCTGTCGATCGAATTCGATACGAGCGGCGCAGCAGTCGAACTCGAGATGAACGGTGCTGATTCCCTGGCAGGGCTCCTTGGCGGCCCAGCGGCAGCGTCAGCGGACTAATTTTCAGTACCCTTCACTCAACTGTGACTCGTGTGACGTGCCCGCCACAGCCGCACTGTTCGACATACGCCCACTCAATGTCATCCGCCTGATACTCCTCGGCCAATGCCTCGTATAGGAATGACGAGGGATGGCCAAGCGTCGCGCGGGTGACGAGGTTCACGTGGTTTCCTGTAGCGGTGTGTTCGATCGCGGCGATCGAATCGCGAATTGCTAGCTCGGGGTTGGCTTCGTACTGTTGCTTCTCTAGATTTGCCGACCACGAATTGTCGTGAACAGTCTCGGTGATTGGTTCGGCATCGTGGTCGTGGTTATAGTCGTGTTCGTTGGTTGCCATCTGTATTCGGACGTACGATCGCAGGGCCGGTAAAAAACATCCCGAACCGGTTCGGCGACGCTCCGAATTTTTCTTTCACTCCGAGAATCCACATCCTCTTTCATACGGGAATAGGCCCAACTGTGGTATATGAGCGCTATTACCCCGAATCAGTTCGTGTGCCCCGAGTGTAATCAGTCGATCGCGGTCAACGACACAATGAAACGAACGCTGCTTGATGCTGGCTGTGTTGTCTGTGGTGCGTCGATCCAACCTGCAGATATCAACGATACCGCCGACTCAGTGCCTGACTAACGCTTCAGCAAAACTAATGTAGGCGCTGATCGGCGACTACGGCGTACCTGCCTGCTCTGGGAGCGGTCCCTCGTAGCCCTCCGGCACGTATCCACAGAGTGGATCACTCTCCAGTGGATCGCCCGTGTACGCATACGCCCGCGATCGGCTTCCACCACAGACGTGGCGGAACTCGCAGGCTCCACACTTCCCGCGCAACTCGTCTTTTTGTCGCAGCGACGTGAACAGCTCACTCTCCCGGTAGATGTCGACGATCGACGCCTCCCGGACGGTGCCCCCCGATTTGGGGAGAAATCCTGAGGGGTACACCTCGCCGGTATGGCTCACGAACGCGAAGCCGTTGCCGGCGGTGATTCCGGTTCGGCGACCGATCCTGTCGGGCCGTGCGGTGTCGTCAGCTGTGTCTGCACTGCGATCTTTCGCGCCCTCGACCGCTGTCTGCATCATGACTCGTCTATAGTGGGGCGCTTCGGTCGTTTTTACCCCGAAATCAGAGTCTGCGTTGATCTCGCCGAGCCACCGCATGACCTCCTCGGCCGTCTCGGGATCGATCGGCACTAACAGCCGGCCGCGGCCGACCGGGACAAGAAAGAACACCGACCACAGCACCGCCCCGAGGTCGTCAACGAGTTCTGCGATCGCCGGCAGTTCCGAGAGCGTCTCCGCACACACGGTGGTGTTGATCTGCAGTGGGTGCCCAGCCGACCGTGCATAGTCGGCCGCCTCGATTGTCTGCTCGAAGCTGCCGGCCTCCATCCGGAACGCGTCGTGTGTCTCGGGACTCGCGCCGTCGAGACTGAGTGCCATCCGCTTGAGTCCAGCCGCGGACAGCGACTCGACGCGATCGGCGGTCAACGACGCCGTCCCGCTGGGTGTCATCGTCATCCGAAGTCCAATTTCGCTCCCGTATTCGACCAGCTCGTAGATGTCATCTCTCGCGAGCGGATCTCCTCCTGAGAGGACGACGAGCTGGCCATCTTCAAACGATCGAGCCTCCTCCAACAGCGATTTCGCCTCGTCGGTATCCAGTTCGTCGGGATGTCGTCCCGGACGGGCATCTGCCCGACAGCGTCGGCAGGCGAGTTCACACGCTTGCGTCACCTCCCAGATCAACACGAACGGCCGCTCGTCGGTGTCGATCGATCGTGGCTGCATGCGTTAGACTGCCTCCTGGATGAATACGTGCCACACGTCGCCGTCCTGTTCGGTTTGGTGGGTATAGCCGCGCTGTTCGAGCACGTCGTACAGCGGAACGGGCTCGAAGCTGTTGATCAAGTGTAACGTCTCGCCACTCGGTAGCTCCTCGAGAGCGGCCATGATGTCTCCGAACGGCTCGCCGTCGATCTCGCGTACGTCTAGCTTGATTTCAGCGTCAGAGTGACTCATATTCGTCTGTTTCTCCGTCGATCGATAGCAGTTTTGGGCGAACATATTCGTCTGCCGCTCGCAGATTTCTCATTTCGGGCCGTCGCTCAGAACGGCTCAGTGTGTGGGCGGAGATCGAGTTCCAGCGTCCACGCCGATCGATCCTGTTCGACGAGGTGCCAGTACGAGTCGGCGATTGCGTCGGGATCGAGCACGCGATCGGAATCGACCTCGCGAGAGTCTCCGAGCGCGGGCGTGTCGATCTGCCCGTCGATCACGACGTGGGCGACGTGGATCCCCGCTGGACCGAGTTCGCGGGCCATTGATTCGGCCATCCCGCGAACGGCGAACTTCGCGGCGCTGAAGCCGATCGCGCCGTCTCGGCCCCGGACTGAGGAGGTCGCCCCCGTGAATATTACTGTCCCGCCGTCGCCGTTGCGCATGTCTGCGATCGCCTCCTGTGCGCACAACAGGCCGCCGTAGGCGGCCGTTCGCCAGACGGCCTCGAACTCCTCGGGCGTGATCGCTTCGGCTCCCTTCCACACGGCGCTGCTGGCGTGGTTGACGAGCACGTCGACCAGCCCGAACGCCTCGCGGACGCGATCGAACCCCGCCTCGACCTGCGCCGGATCGGTGATGTCGGTTGGAATCGCGATCGCATCCCCACCGAGATTGGTCGACAGTTCGGTGATATGCTTGGCCGAGCGGGCGAACAGACCAACCTGACAGCCGTTCGCGACAAACGTCCGAGCAAGAGATTCGCTCAAGCCTGGTCCAACGCCAGCAATTACGGCGACACGTGACATACTCGGGATATTGACTTCAACCAAAATAGAACCACCGGCTGCGTTGGGTGCCGATCGATCAACAGGTACGGCTGACAGTCTTAGTCGCCGTGGGCTTCCGGGTACCCACTGCTCTCTATGCCGGCCGTTTCGATTCCGATCTCCTCGTCAGTGAGATAACACTGCGGATCGGGTGCGAACAGATCATCATGAACCGCCAACGCCCGGAGCCGTGAGCCTCCTCGACAGATATCTTGGTACTGACACGTGCCACATCGCCCCTTCAGGTGCTGGGTTCGGTTTCGCAGCGCGGTCAGCAGTGGATTTGTCTCGTCGGACCACAACTCGCCGAAGGGCCGATCGCGGACGTTACCCAACGTGTAGCCCTGCCAGAACTGGTTGAGGTGGACGTTGCCGATCGGGTCGACGTCCGCGACGCGCTCGCCGGTCGGATCGCCGCCGTTTCGCCGGAGGTACGTCTCGATGCGATCGGCGCGCTGTTCGCCGAGTTCTTCGCGGGCGTACTCGACGAGAAAGCCCGCGTCAGCATAGTTGCCCACGAGCAGCGTCTCGATCTCCTCACCGCGGTCGTGGTACTCGCGGGTGAGATCACACAGGGTTCTGATTGCCGCTCGCTTCTCGTCGGGGGTGAGGTCGGCATCGAGGATGTCTGCCCCGCGGCCGCCGTAATCGAGGTGATAGAAACAGAAGCGATCGACACCGACGTCGGTCAACAGGTCGATCACGCCCTCTAGGTCGTCGTCGTTGTACTTCGTGATGGTGTAGCGGAGTCCGGTTTTGAGCCCCACGTCGAGACAAGCTTCGATCCCACGAACGGCAGCCTCGAAGGCACCGTCTTTTCCGCGGAATTCGTCGTTTCGATCGGCCAGCCCGTCGACGGAGACACCTGCGTATTTCAACCCTGCCTCTTTGAGCTCGCGGGCTGCCTCGCGGGTCAGGAGGGTTCCGTTCGTCGAGAGAACCGGTCGAATGCCCTGCTCGGCCGCGTAGGCGACGAGTTCGGAGAGGTCCTCGCGGATGAGCGGCTCACCGCCGGAGAACAACACCACCGGGACTCCGAAGTCGGCGAGTTGGTCTAACAGTGCCTTTCCCTCCGCCGTCGAGAGTTCGTTCGGCAGCGCCTCGGTGTCCGCTGAGGCGTAACAGTGGCTGCAGTAGAGGTTACACCGCTTCGTTGTGTTCCAGACGACGACTGGCCGTCGCTGTTTCTTGCGGGTAATTTGTGGGACGTTGGAGTCGTCTGCCGCGTCGTACCTGAGCCCGTCGCTTTCGGCGTCCAGCTCACAGAGGAGTTTGCTTATTGAGATCATCCCTGGCGTACATTTGGGGTTCCTTCCGTTTCTTCGTAAACGCGCGGTTCGTTCTCACCGGCTGGGATCGCCTCACTACTCCCGTGTTCCTCGTCTGTTTCGCTGTCACCGCCCGCCGCCATCTCGTGTGCAGAGAACCGGGTGACTGCGTTGGCTGGACACACCCAGATATCTCGACCATACCAGGAAAAGAGCTTACTCGCCTGCTCGTGGGCGATCTCGGGATCGGGCGCGGCGATCGCGCCGACGTGCGTCATCGGATCACCTTCTCTCTCCCGGACGAACACCTCCCACTGGGGCTCTGTTGTCCCGCGCGGCTCGTGCGTGCCGGCCCGTCGCGTTTTTTCGACCACGTCGATCGTACCTGTCTGTGATTCATACGCCTCTCGGCGAACATGATCGGCCACACGAGGCCGTCTAGGGCGATCAGTCGTCAAGTCGACAGCGGAACGCGGCGTGGGAAGTGGCAATCCGGCCCAGCCGATCGAACCCGTCCGCAGGCACCCGAACCGCGATCGCGTAGGCGGTCTCTGCGGGCAACTTCGTCGACAGAATCGTCTCGAAGAAGTTCTCGACCAGACAGCGCCGGTGCACCAGCGTTTCGGCGGCTGCACGACCGTGACCCGTGAGTTCGACGCCAGCCCCTTTCTCGTACTTGACAAGGTCATCCTCGCCGAGTCGACAGAACATCTCGGTGACGCTACCGGGTTCGATGCCGAGCCGATCGGCGACAGTCCCCGTTCCGACTGGGGGATCTTCTGCCCGGCCGGCCTCGTAGATCGCAACGAGATACCGGCCGACCGTTCCCGAAACGGCAGGCAGGTCTGTATCGGAGGCGGACACGTCGGCGCAGGGTCCCTGTTCACAGGCACTCATACATGATCACGAGACCTCGATCGTCGAAACGATCGTGACGAACATGTTCTACCGCACTGCTGGTGACTGATCTACTGCTGCACCACTCGCTCAAAATAGCGCAAAAAAACAGTGTCCCCGATCGCAGCGAGCGATCAGCGGTGCTTTTCTTTGAGGATCCGGTTGATCTCCGGAACGACCTCGTGGAGGTCTGCGATCACGGCGTAGTCTGCCTTGCCGATGATCGCCGCCTCGGGGTCGGTATTAATCGCGAGCACCTTCTCGCTGCCCTTACAGCCGACCCAGTGTTGGACCGCGCCGCTAATCCCCGCCGGGATGTATAGTTCAGGGGCGATCTTGTTGCCGGTCTGGCCGATCTGGTCGTCGTGGGGCCGCCAGCCCTCGTTGACCGCCGCTCGGGAGGAGCCAACCGCGCCGTTGAGCAGATCGGCCAACTCCTCAAGCTGATCGAAGTCCGCTGCGCTGCCAACCCCGCGGCCGCCGCCAACGACAACCCGGGCCTGATCGATCGGAACGCCCTCGGTATCGGATTCCTCGCGGCGATCGACCTGAACGATGAAATCCCCCTCTTCGAGTTCGGGCGTGTAGGATTCGAGCGTCGCCTCACCAGCTTCCGTCGCTGGCTCCGCGGAGACCTCGTGGGGAACGATCGTCAACAGGTTCGGCTCGGCGTCGATCCGTGCGTCTTCGAGGAGGCTGCCGCCCCAGCGCTGTCTCGTGAGCTCGTATCCCTCGTCCCCGCCAGTGTCGACCTCGACAACGTTCGCTGCCAGCGGGAGGTCGGCGATCGCCGCCAGATGGGCGAACGTCTCTGCACCGCGATCCGTTCCTGGGGCGATCACCGCACTCGGCTCGCGATCGTCGATCAGTTCACGAACGCTCTTTGCCCACGCGACCGGCGCATAGTCGGTCAGGTCGTCGTGGGTCACCGCGAAGACCGTGTCCACACCGTACTCACCGAGTTCGTCGGCTACGTCGCCCGGAACGGTTCCGAACCCGACTGCCTCTAGCGGCTCGTCCTCCTGTGCAGCCACATCGCGGGCGATCGTGGCCGCTTCGAGCGTGGTGTCTATCGCTGCGCCGTCGTCGTGTTCGATCAGGACGAGTACCATTTAGATCACCTCCAGTTCTTCGAGGACTGCAACGACGTCTTCGGCAGCCTCGGGACCCTCCCCGAGGACCTCGGCAGGACTGTCGTCGCGTTCGGGGGTTTCGAGTTCGATCATCTCGACGTCGTTCGCTTCGGATCGCTCCGGCGTCGCGGTTGCAACCTCAGCGCGCCGGGCCTGCATCTTGCTGCGCATCGACGGGTATCGTGGGGAGTTCAGCCCCTCTTTGACGGTGAGCACCGCCGGGATGGGCAGTTCAAAGACCTCCGTCCCACCGGAAATCTCCCGTTCGGCGACGACGGTGTCGCCGTCGATCTCGACGTTTTTGATACCCGTTACGACCGGCAGGCCGAGCATGTGGGCCACTCGGACGCCGACCTGGTAGTTCTCTTGATCGGCCGATTCGTTGCCGAAGAACAGCAGATCAACCGATTCGTCGGCGGCTTCAATTCCCTCAGCGATCGCGCTCGCGGTCGCGCGCGGTCCCCACTGCTCGCCGTCGGTTTCGAGGTGGATTGCCTCGTCGGCACCCATGGCAATCCCTGTGCGGAGCTGTTCGTCCGCCTCCGGGGAACCGAGTGTGAGCACCGTTGCGGTGCCGCCGGTCTCCTCGGCCAGTTGGACTGCCTCCTCGACGCCACACTCTTCATGCGGGCTGATGGTAAATCCGAGGCTCGTGGTGTCGATGGCTTGGTTGTCGTCTGTCAGTACGATCTTTGCGCCCGTTTCGGGCACGCGTTTAATACAGGCTAACGTGTTCATGTTGTGGTGATTTGGTGGTTTGATTTTGGTAGTCGTCGGGCCGCTCGAACGCGGGTCGGCGGTGACCGATCGCGTCAGTTAGCTGAAGATCCGTTCGTTCTCAGGATCGAACAGCGGCTTGCTGCCGACGCGTTCGACGGTCACCGGGTAGGTGTCGCCCATGTACGATACCTGCAGGTCTTGTCCCTCTTCGGCGTACTCCTGTGGGAGGTATGCCATGAGCAGATGCTTGCCGAGCGAAGGTGCGCTTCCGGCACTCGTCACGTACGATCGCCGTCCCTCCTCGTCTTCGAGTATCTCGCCGTCAGGCGAGAGGATCGGCTGGTGGCCCAGCGGGAACCGCCGGACACCATCTGACGATTCGTGATCGGTCACAGACAGCGTACACAGCGTTGCGGCGTTCTCCTCCTCGATCGCTTGGGCGTACGCCTCCTTGCCGATGAAGTCGGCATCTTTCACGCCGTGGAACGTGAGCCCGGCTTCGGCGGCGTTGTACTCCAACTCGAGTTCGTGGCCGTACAGCCGGTAGCCTTTCTCCATCCGGCCCGTCGTGCCGTAGACGCCCATCCCGACCGGACGCACGTCGTGCTCCTGGCCGGCTTCGTAGATGATGTCCCACAGGCGGCCGGCCTGCTCCATCGGCGCGTACAGCTCCCAGCCAAGTTCGCCGACGTACGAGACCCGGAACGCCCACGCGTCGACCTCGCCGATCGTCACTTCCTGAGCCGTGTAGGCGGGGAACACCTCGTCGGACATATCCTCTTCGGCGACTGAATCGACCAGTTCACGCGCGTTCGGCCCCCAGACGCCGAGCGTTCCGAGCGCCGAGGTCTTGTCGATCAGTCGAACGTCCATGTCGTCCATGTGGTTGCGGAACCACCGCTTGTCTGGGCCAACCTCTCCGCCGCCCGTGATGACGCGGTAGGCGTCCTCGGCGAGTCTGACCATCGTGAGGTCCGATCGGAACCCACCGCTTGGATCGAGGATCGGGGTGTAGACCGACTTGCCAACAGGGACGTCGGTTCGGCCGACCGCCATCTTCTGGGTGAACGCCTCGACATCGTCGCCGACGAGGTCGAAGATGCCGAAGCCCATGTCGCCGATCATCCCGACGTTATCGCGCATGTGCAGGTGTTCGGCGAGGATGATCTCAGACCACCAGCGGTTGTCCCACTCGTAGGGCCGCTCTAAGGGCTCGATCTCGTCGGCGTACGTCTCGAGGAGATCTGCGTTGGATTCGAACCACTGTGGGCGCTCCCAGCCGGCGGACTCGAAGAACTCCGCGCCGAGGTCGGCTTGGCGATTGTAGAAGCCGCTCTGTCGCAGCGGCCGCGACGACTGCCACTGTTCGGCGGGATGGACGATGTCGTAGATCTTCTGAAAGCCTTCGTTGGCGCGGTTTTCGACGAACGCTTTCGAGGTCCCATAGCCGTCAAAACGGTTCACGTCTGACTGGTGCAGATCGACGTCAGGGTACCCGCGGGTCATCCACTGCGCGGTGTACTTCGCGAACGCTGGGGCCTCTTTGATCCAGATCGCCGCACAGGACCACAGCCCGTCGACGTCCCGAAGCGGCCCGACCACGGGCATCCCGTCTGGGGTCACCGACAGGAGCCCGTCGATTGCGTGTCGGATCTCTGCATCCCCGAGTACGTCCGGCATGAGCTCCAGTGCGTGTTCCATCGACGGCTCGAAGGCATCCTCTGTCAGTGGCGGCTGGGTCGGCGACAGCGCAGCCTCCTCATTTGAGGGCACGTCTTCGACGTCCCAGAGAATCGGCCGGTGCTCGTAGGAGCCGACCTCCATGTCGTTGCCGCTCGGCCGTTCGTACATCTGGGTGTCGACGTCCCGGACGATCGGATAGCCGACCGCTTCGCCGGTTGCTTCGAGCTCGTCGATCGGTCCCACGCTGATGAGCTGGTGGACCGCCGGCGTGAGCGGGATCTCCGTGCCGGCCATCTTCGCGAACTTCGGACTCCACAGCCCTGCGGCGATCACGACCTCTTCGCAGTCAATCGACCCGCGATCGGTCACGACGGTCGTCACCTCGCCGTTTTCTGTTTGGATGTTCGTGACTTCTGTGTTCGCGAAGCTCTGGAGCGCACCCATCGACTCGGCGGCTTTCCGTTTGATCTCGCCGAACCGAAGTGGATCGACGACTCCGGCGTTCGGCTCCCAGAAGCCACCGGTTACGAGGTCCTCGTTGATGTATGGGACCTTCTCTTTGACTTCCGCGGGTGAGATGATCTCGGCTTCGTTGCCCCACGCGGCTGCGGAGTCGAGCTGTCGTTCGAACTCGTCGAGGCGCTCTTCGGTCCGGGCGACCTCAATCCCACCGCTCGTGGTGTAGAGGTCCTCGGATTTGTACTGGCGCATCGCCTCCTGGGTCGTCATCGCCATTTCCTTGTTGTTCTCGATCGGGAACACGAAGTTCGAGGCGTGCCCCGTCGATCCGCCGGGATCTGGGAATGGTCCCTTGTCGACGAGCAAAATGTCGTCTCTTCCTTGATCAGCCAAGTGATATGCAAGGCTTGTTCCGACGATTCCTGCTCCGATAATAACCGTATGTGCCTGTTGTGGCACTGATTTTTCACTCATATAATATCACCAGTATTTTTCCCCAATGGTTGATCATTGAAGACATTACTCACTGTTACTATTCTTCACCATGATATAAAAAACTCAACCTGTACAGATCCACTTGTTTATACCTGACTGTCTTCCAACATTTGTGGTCAGTGCCCATGCAGCGATCGCGCGTCGAACATATTCGTCCCTAAACGCAGGCCGACAGAACGCGTAACTGTCACTATCTTTAATCAGCGAGAGAATCCCGCCGTTCACGGCGGGCGTGAATCGCGCCAGAATACTCCGCTACCCACGTGAGATAGCACTCTGAATACCCTACGCCAATACGAACCTTTAAGATACGAGAAAACGTACTAAATATCGGATGCGAGTTGACATCGCCATCGAACGTGGAAGCGAACTCCACGAACGAGTCAAAGAATACTCCCGCGAGAACGGCCTGCGGATGGACTACGCCTACGCCAAACTCGTCGAACAAGGACTCGACGCTGACGAATGAGTGAAGAGTGCAAGACCCTCGAAG
>NZ_SRSG01000037.1:73071-163745 GCF_005543295.1 Halalkalirubrum salinum | reverse complement strand
CGATGTCTAACGTTTCTCTGAGCAGGTCTTCGAGTTGCATAACCACCACTCACTACGACCTGCTCGCTTCTCAAACTCCCTAAACTAGACAGTGCCCGATTCTGCCATTTGCATCAATCAAAAGAAGTAAGCAGTCAAACAGCTTCAGAATGCTATGAAATACGAAATCAACGTATTACTCGTTGATGACAACCCCGCAATCACAGACCTTACAGCAAGCTTTCTCAAACGGGAGGATGACCGATTTCGTATCCAGACGGCGACCGGCGCTGGCGAAGGACTAAGCGTAATTAATAATTGCCACCCTGATTGCATCGTCTCAGATTTTGATATGCCTGAAATGGATGGGATTGAATTCTTGCAGACTGTCAGAAAAGAATTTTCTACTCTTCCATTTATCCTCTTTACTGGTAAGGGCAGTGAGGCTGTCGCCAGTGACGCGATTGCAGCCGATGTTACCGATTATCTTCAGAAAGGAAGCGGACCCGAGCGCTACAAACTCCTCTCCAACCGGATCTGCAACGCTGTTGAGGCAGAACGTAAGACTAAGCGCGCTGACAGGCAAGAACAACTGATAAAACTCACCGAGCGTACCGATAGCATTGGTAGCTTCGAACTGAACACTGAGACCAGAGAGTTGTTTCTGACCAACGGGCTCCGCAATGTCATAGGTTTTCCTGACCAGGGAGACCCCTCTTTGGATGATGCTCTTGACTTGTTCCACCCCGACGACCGCAAAGAGATCCAGCAAGCAATCAACTCCACTTCTCAGACGGGCGAACAGATACAGGGCAGTTACGGTGTTGAGACACCGAGCGGAGAACACCGAATTATCGGTGTCACGCTCAAATCGGCAGCCACCGGAAAAAATGGAAAAATAGTCTATGGTGCTGTTCGTGATATCACTGATCGTCGGGAGCGCCAGCAAGAACTCAGAGAGTACGAAACGATTATTAAGTCACTCACTGACGCAGTGTACGTCATTAGCGAAACCGGACGGTTCACGCACGTCAATGACGAGTTCGTTGAGTTGGTCGGCTACGAGCGGGAGACGATCATCGGAGCTACACCATCGTTGATCAAAGACGACGATACTGTTGAACAGGCAGAACAACAGCTTGGGCGGTTATTATCGACTACTGGGCCAGAGACAGTCATTTTCGAAGTGACGATACACCCTCGTAATGGAGATCCAATCAGCTGCGAGGACCACATGGGTGTCATCCCTTACGATGGCGATACATTCGACGGATCCGTCGGCGTACTTCGTGATATTACTGAGCGTAAAGAATACAAACAGGGATTGGAGGCACAAAACGAGCGGTTAGAAGAGTTCAGCAAGCTCGTTAGCCACGATCTACGGAACCCACTGAGTGTGGCTAAAGGCCATCTCGGACTGGTGCAAGTCGCCGAGGGGAGCGAGCACCTCGATACAGCAATTAATGCGATTGAACGGAGTCAGGCACTAATTAATGACTTGCGAACGCTGGCAGAAGAGGGCGCTCAGCAGAGTGAGTTCGAAACTATTGATCTCACGGAGGTAGCTAAGAACAGTTGGGAGATGGTTGAGACGCCACAGGCATCTCTTAGTACGCGTGAGCTACCGAAGATCAAGGCAGACCGCAGCCGACTCCAACAACTGCTCGAGAATCTGTACCAGAATAGCATGGAACACGGCGGTGAAGCGGTGACCGTGTCGATCGGTGCGACTGACGGTGGATTTTATGTGGTAGACAACGGCGTTGGAATTCCCGAAGCTAAGCATGCAGAGATCTTTGAGGCAGGCTACTCAACTATTGCAGATGGGACAGGCTTTGGCTTGCAGATTGTTGAACAGGTTGCTGAGGACCATGGGTGGGTAATTGCCGTATCTGAGAGTGAGAAAGGCGGTGCACGATTCGAATTTACTAGCGTAGAATGTGTGGATTAGTGACTACAAAACGCGCATATGTCAGAGATATAACCGTGCATCATCCGCAAAAACGGACCAAGGATTACTGGACCGTGCCCACTGGAACGAACGCTCTACGGCACGCCAACACTCATCAAAAAACAAATATAACAGGCTTAATAACCCACAAACACCAGAACTCACAAACACCCCAAAGCACCGGAAAAATCGACTAGTTCACACCCACTCAAACCAGAAAATAAGTAAAGAATGGCTAGTCATTTCCAAACATTTGGCGCATCATGGGGTGCATCTCCATGAGCTGCTCTTCGGCGATCTCCTCGTAGAGCTTGTAGGTGATCGACACGGTGAGCAGCAGCCCCGTTCCCGAGACTTGCCCGATCGTCCCGAGCATGTTCGCCAGTACGGCTAACAGCCCGACGAGCGCGCCGCCGATCACGGTGACCTGCGGGATGTAGCGCTCCATGACCTTCTCGACGACCTGCGGGTTCCGCCGGAAGCCGGGGATCTGCATTCCCGAGTTCTGGATCTGGCGAGCCGTAGCCTCCGGGCCCATCCCGGTGGTCTCGACCCAAAAGATCGCGAAGATCGCGCCACCGATGACCATGAACGTCAGGTCGATCGCCACGCGGATACCGATCATCCACGGCTCGGCATTGGTAAATCCGAGGAACCACATCCAATCCTGCCGGCTCTGGATCGGCGCGAGGTAGTAGAACAGTCCAGATACCGGCTGTCCCTCCGCACCGTACACGCCAAGCCACGTCGGCATCGTTGTCTGGCTGTTGATGATCTGTCCAAGGAACTGAATGTTCGCCTGCAGCGCACGGACGAGAATCATTGGCAGGACGGACGCGTAAATGAGCTTCACCGGGAAACGTCCGCGTGCGCCCTTGACCCGCGCGTGGCTGAGCGGGATCTCGACCCGCACAGACTCGGCGTAGACAACGACCACAAATATCAACACGGTGGTGAACAACGCGAGGAGCTCACCTGGTGCAAACAGTAGCGACTGGAACCACTCAGCAGTAAACGTCGGGCCGAGTTCGACGCTGCCGGTGATGATCCCGAACCAGTTCGAGAATAACCCCGGTGTCCCGAGTGCTGACCAGCTAAAGAAGCCACCAAAGAGTTGTTGACTCACCCCTGCGATGATGAACAGCCCAACACCAGAGCCGACACCCCACTTGCTCACAATCTCATCGAGAAACAAAATGAGGATGCCGCCGGCGAACACCTGTGCAAAGATGATGAGCTGTACGCCGAAGGTACCAATGCCGAGTTGTGCCCCCAGCGCTTGATCTGCCGGTAGGAAGGTACCAGAAAAGACCATCGGCGCCGCAGTCATCGCCGTTACGACGACGACGAGCAGCTTCTGGAGGCCCTGATAGAGCACCTGATCGCGCGGATCGTCCGTATCCAATCCGAGGAGGTTCGCACCGCCTAACAGCTGCAAAACGATCGATGCGGTGACGATCGGACCGATCCCAACCTGCAGGACCGATCCCTGCCCGCCCGCGAGGATCGATCGGAACTGCCCAAAGATATCGCTGCCCTCTCCACCGAGGCCGAACAGCGCAATGTTCGTCAAGAAAAAGTACACGACGAGGACACCTGCCGTCCAAAGTAGCTTCCGCTTAAACGGGACGTGGCCCGTCGGACGGGCCACAACAGGCATCCGCGTGAGTACCGGTTCAGCGACCTCCTTCCAACTCATGTTACTTTTCGTCCGAACCCGTTTCGGATAGGTCTTCTGATTCGGCCGATTCTGCGCGATCGGACAGGATCGCTTCGCCGCCGGCAGTCTCGATGAGCTCGACGGCACCTGCGGTAAACGCGTCTGCGGTTACGACCAGCTCATTTCTGACCTGGCCGCCGCCGAGCACTTTCACAACGTCGGCGTCGTAGCCGTCCTCAACAACGTCGCGCGCGTCAATAACGTACGCGTCGCCGTCGGTTTCGGCCACCCCGTCAGTAGCGTATAGCGCTGCATCTTCGTCGAGTTTCTGGATACGAACCTCCAGGACGGTGTCTTGGACTGACTCGTGTCGCTTGAAGCCGTGCTTGCCGAGCGGCTCGTAGTTGTGGTGTTCGTGTTTGTCACGTCCCGCGCGCCCGCGCCCGCCTCGGTGACCGGCGCCGCGACGGTTCTTGTGCGTGCCGCCGCCGTGGGTTCTGGATCCGCGTTGTCGTCGTTTCTTCGATGTCATTATCGCATTGCCTCCAGGAGTTCGTCGATCGCTTCGGTCGAGTGCCGGCCGAGCTGACCGCCCTCTTTGACCGGGTGTTTGATCCCCTTGTGTCCGCCCCGTGGGGGGTGAAGTCGGAGCACTGGCGCGAGGTTCTGTTCGCGAAGCGTGGTCTCTTCGGCGACGAGTGCTTCCGCAAGCGCGTCGAGGTCGTCGTAGTCGGTGTGTTCGCCGACCCACTCGTCGTCGATGTCTCCCTCGCCCTCAGCGGGCGACCCGCGCCGCGCTAAGAGGAGCGACACAGTTTCCGCGGAGGGTTCGCCAAAGGCAACGTAGTCGTTGACCTTCGTAACCATGCCGCGGTAGGTCTCCGTGTCCGGGATAAGCGTCGCGTGGTTGACGCTGTGGAGGTTCAACATCGACAGCGTGTCACGGACGTCGTGGCTCATGTTGACCTCTCCGCGGAGCTGGACGATTGCCTTCATTCTCCAGCCTCCCGCTGAATCTCACGAACGCGCTGTGGCGTCCGAGATTGTGCTGCGTTTTCGAGTGCGTTGAACGTCGCTTTTGCGAGGTTCACCGTCGTTCGCGTATTGCCGTCAGATTTGGTCCACGCGTCCTCGATACCCGCAAGTTCGAGGATCGCTCGGACTGTCTCCGCAGCGGCAAGTCCGAGCCCCTGCGGAGCAGGCATAATCTCGACGGTGACCGAACCCGCTTTGCCGGTGGCTTTCCGGGTGAGTGAGTTGACACCGCCTGCGCGGTCCTCCCACGACCCAGAGCCGCGATCGACCTTGATGACGTTCAGCTTGGCGACGTTGATCGCCTTCTGGATCGCCCCACCGACCTGGTCATCGCGGGCCTGTGCGTAGCCGAGGTAGCCGTCGCGGTTACCGACCGCGACGACACAGCGGAACTTGACACGTCGGCCCGAGTCGGTCATCCGCTGGACCATATTGATGTCAAGCACTTCGTCTTCCAACCCTGGGAGGAGTTGGTCGACGATCTGTGGCTCCTTGAGTGGGAGCCCCGAGGCGAGTGCCTGCTCCATCGTCGTGATGTCGCCGGCCTGCACCTTTCGGCCGAGCCGCGTTCGTGGCTCCCAGCCGTCGTTGTTGCGTTGGCTCATGCGTCCTCCTGTAGTGTCGCGAGCACATCATCGAAGTGCTCGGGTAGTTCTGTGGCGTCGAAATCCCCGCTGTACAGCGGCTCATCGAGCTGTTCGGCGTAGTCGGCGATATGCTCGCCGCGCGTCCGCGACCAGTCTGCGAGTACGCTGTCGCTGTGTGGAATTTCGAGCCCTGCGTCGATCGCTCCTTCCTGTACGGCAAACACCTTGTTTCCGGGGGTTGCCGTGTTCAGCCCGATATCGAGAACAGCCTCTTCGAGGCCTGCCTCAACCGCCCGCGAGCCGAGGAGGTATCCCGTGAGATACGCGCTCGGAAGGTTCCCTGTGGGGGCCTCCCAGCCGTACTCCGCGAGATCCTCGCTCGACGCTGCTGCGTGCGTTTCGTCGCCGTTCGGTCCGGGGGTAACCAGCTGCGCCCTGACGTGGGCATTGCTCACCCGAGCGACCAGGCGAGGCTTGCCCGATTTCAACAGGCGCAACCTCTGGTGGTAATCTGTCCGGACCTCTCGGCGCCGTCGCATCGGCACCTTATATCGTGGTCCTGTTGCCATTAGTCTCTCACCTCAATTCCGAAGTTGTTCTCGATGAACGCTTCGAGCCGTTCGACGTCGTCAAACTCGCCACCGCTGGCTTTGTTGTACGTCTCTCGGTACTGCGTTCTGTCGATCGTGCCCTCGTCTCGGAGTTCCTTCAAACGGGCACGCTGGGCGCGGATTCGCGTCATCCACGCGTCTTTTTTGTTCTGTCGAGCGCCGGCTTTGCCCTTCCGGGAACCCGCTCCCTTCCGGTGGCCGTAGGAACGCTTTGCCTGCCGTTCGCGGGCCCGGCCGCGCGAGTTCGTCTTTGCGTCCTTCGCGCGGATCGTTCCTTGCTCGATGAGATCGCGAATGTCATCTCGTGTGATCGCTTCGGCGATCTCTCCCTGTTCTTCTGGGTCGAACCACACGCGGCGTTTGCCGACGTCGAGAATGTCGGCTGCGAGCCGCCGCTGTGCTTTCAGATCACTCATCTGCGTCCACCTCTACTTCAATGTAGGTTGGGTTGAGGACGCGGATCTCCTCGTCCTCACAGACCTCTTCGATCTGTTCGCGCTTTCGTGCGCCAACCGTGGAGGCGATTCGGACCGCCTGCGTGTCGCCGTCGACGCCTTCGAGGTCGTCAGTGTTGTGCACATGGACCTCCTCGAAGCCGCTTGGGTGCAGGCCTCGGGCGGCCTTCGGGGTTCGGTACCCCGACTCAACCTTCGGACCCTTGCCTTTGATACCGCGGCGCTGCTTCGAGAGTCCGCCACGGGGACGACGCCACGATTCAGGCGTCCGTTTCTTCATGTGGTAGTCTTGGCGTCGGAACGCTGGCTTGCCTTCACGGCGCTTTTGTTTCAGCGCTGCCTCGACGTCGTCGTCGAGTTCGGGTGTCTTGTCGGCGTGCCCACGCGGACGGAGTTCCGTTTCGACGTCTTCGTCAACGTCGTCTTCCGCCTCTTCCTCAGGCTCTGGTTCTTCGTCCTCTTCGATTTCCGCTTCGGCCTCTTCGGAGACCTCAAGACCGCCGACGTCGGCTTTAATCCGCGCTGCGAGCGCGTTGCCGACACCGTCGACCTCCGAGAGCTCCGATTGGCTCGCTGCCTGTACGTCCTCGATTGTTTCGTAGCCGGCCGATCGGAGCGCCTCCGCTTTCGATGGCCCGACGCCGCTGATGTCTTCGAGCTCAGTAGGTTCGTCAGCCATTAGGCACCTCCTGCCTGCGGCTTGTCGGTGATGTAGACCCCGTCTTGGAACACACGGGTGTCTTTGCCTTTCACTTTC
Source organism: Halalkalirubrum salinum (assembly GCF_005543295.1). Classification (GTDB taxonomy): domain Archaea; phylum Halobacteriota; class Halobacteria; order Halobacteriales; family Haloferacaceae; genus Halalkalirubrum; species Halalkalirubrum salinum. The sequence continues at coordinate 156,710 of NZ_SRSG01000037.1, read as the reverse complement.
GTGAGCTGTTCGATGTCGGCAGCGGTCTGTCCAACGGCCTCCTTGTCGGGGCCGCTCAGGACGATCGTCTCGCCGTCGACTTCCACGTCTGTGTCGCCGTGAATCGGGGCCCGTCGGGGCGCGCGCTCACCGAGGAAGTTCTCGATGACTACGTCGTCGCCCTCAACGTTGACCTGCATCGGGAAGTGAGCGTAGTACACTTCCATGCGGTACTCCCACCCATCGGTGACGCCGTGGATCATGTTCCGGATATGGCTCTCAAACGTCCCGAGAGTTGCGTTCGTCTTTGCGTCGGTCGCGTCGCTTTCGACGACAACGGTGTCGCCGTCGACGGAAACCGACACGTCAGGGTACCACAGACGCCGGGTGACCGAGCCGTTTGGCCCTTCGATCGTCAGATCGAAGCGGTCCGTCTCTGCGGACACGTCCTCCGGAATGTCGATTGTTGTTCGGTTCATAGTTAGTACACGTATGCGATTATTTGGCCACCGATGCCCTGTTCGCGGGCCTCGTAGTGGCTCATGACGCCGTGGCTCGTCGTGACGATGAGTGCCCCGTAATCGCGGGCCGGGAGGTATCGCTTCTCCCACTTTTCGAACTCGTCGGCACCCGCCGAGTAGCGGGGCTTGACGAGGCCACATTCGTTGATTGCGCCTTTCAGTTCGACCTCAAACTGACCGGCTTTGCCGTCGTCGACGAACTCGAAGCCGTCGATGTATCCGCGGTCGTAAAAGACCTCGAGGACGGAGCCGATGATGTTCGAGGCGGGCTGTACCGTGTAATCGAGATGGCCGACGCTTTCGGCGTTGTTGATTCCGCTGAGTGCGTCGGACAGTGGATCGTTGCCTGCCATGGTTAGCTGTACTTCCTGAATCCCATGTCTCGGGCAACCTCGCGGAAACACTGCCGGCAGAGGTTGATGTCGTACTTGCCGACGAGCCCCTGGTTCCGGTCGCATCGACGACAGGACTGTTCCTGTCCCGTCCGCTTGCCGTCGCCCGTGTTGTCTGGTTCACTTTCGCTCATGTCTGCACCTCAACGTCGAATGCATCCTCGAGGTACGCGATCGCGTCCTCGGGGGTCATTCGGTGTCGGTTCGGGATGTCGCCGCTCGCCTTGTTCCGTTTTGCGACGCGGTAGCCCGGACGGACGACGTTAACCGTCACGTCGAGCCCGTAAATCCCGATCTGTGGGTCGTACTCTTGGCTCGGGAAGTCGGTGTGGTCGGCCACTCCGAAGCTGAAATTCCCGGTGTCGTCGAACTGTGACGCCGCCAGACTCGTCAACTCCAGTGCGGTCTCGAGGAATTCGTGGGCCTTCTCACCGCGAAGGGTCACCTTCGCACCGATCGGATCGCCCTGCCGAATGTTGAACTCCTGGACCGTCCGCTTTGCGAGCGTCCGTACGCTCGTTTGCCCAGTCACCGTCTCGAGGATATCTTCTGCATCCGCAAGTGTTCGACCGCCTTCGCCGACGCCCATGTGGACGACGACCTTCTCGATCTGCGGCGTGCGCATCTCGTGAATCGATTCACTCATTCGTCATCACCTGCCTGTGGCTCGTCTTCGGCAGCCGATTCGTCGGCCTCAGCGTCGGCCGCTGCATCCTCATCACGTTCTGCAGCCGAACTCTCGGCTGTGTCGTCATCATCAGTAAAGTTCTCGTCGATCACGACAACGTACGGCTCGATTGTCTCGAAGCCGCCGTCGTCTTGAGTGACGCTCACCGTGTTGTCACCGCTGCCGAGGGTGACGTTGATCGACTCGATCTCGCCGATTTCGCCGGCGTGTTGGCCGTCGACGGCAGTCACGAGCGCGCCTTCCTCGTAGACGAAGTGCGCGACGATCTCCTTGGATTCGTTGTCGATAACGATCGAATCCTTCGTCGAGTAATCGTCGGCGGCGTCGACGCGGACGTTCGTCCCGTCGTGCAGCGTCAGCTGGAAGTCGCCGCCGTCGACCTGCGTCTTCTGGACGATCTTGCCGAGTCGGCCGTCGGCGGCCGATTCGTCGATGGGCGTCAGCGCGAGCCGACCGCCCTCGTCGGGGAAGACCCGGTAGTACTCGTCGCGTTCGAGGAACGCGAGGATGTCGAACATCCCGATCGGGCGTCGCTCGTCAGAGACTGCCTCGCCGTTGACGAGGACTGTCCCCTGGTTGAGCGCGTAGCGCGCCTCTTTTTTCGTGTCGACGTAGCCGAGCACGTCCCGCAGCAAGATGACGAGCGGGACACCGTCTGCACCGTGGGGGCCTGCGCCCGCCTTGACGGTGAACGTCTCGGTCTTTCGCTCGACCGGCCAGGACTTCGGTACGGATAGTCGTTTCTGGTGGTTGCTCATTCGTTGCCCTCCGTGTCGTCTGCGGCCAGTCGTGCCTCGCGGACCTCGTCGTCGAGGTCGAGCTCGGTCACACGGACGTTGCTCGCATCGAGCGGTCGGGGAACCTCCTCGCCGTCGGCTTTTTCGATCGTCACGCCGTCGACGTGGATGGTTTCCGACGCCAGGTCGACGGTGAGGACTTCGCCCTCCTCGCCGGCGTGGTCGCCGCGCAGGACCTCGACAGTGTCGCCCGCGTTGACGCGGACGTTTCGCTGGCCGTGCTCCTCGCGGAGGTCGGCCGACAGCGTCGAACGGACCTGCTTTTGGCGCTCGTGCAGCGGCGCGTTCGCCGCAGACTTGCGTTGTTTGCGTGGTTGTCGCGTCATACTATACAATCATTGTCGCGGTGGATGCAATGCTCCCAAAGCGCTCTGCGACTTCGCGCGCGATCGGACCCTTGATTTCGGTCCCACGAGGCTCGCCGTTCTCGTCGATGATGACGCCGGCGTTGTCCTCGAACTTCACGCGCACACCGTCTGGTCGACGGATCGTCTTGCGCTGGCGGACAATAACGGCCTCCAGCACCTGTCGGCGCATCTCGGGGGTCCCTTTGGTGACCGAGACGGTCACCTTGTCGGCGATCCCCGCTTTGGGATGTCTGTTCTTCGTTCCGGAGTACCCTGCCACGCTGATGACGCGCAGTTCGCGCGCGCCGCTGTTGTCTGCACATTTGATCAGCGAACCCTTTTCGAGGCCTTGGGTGACGTCGGCTTTCAACGCCTCCATCACTCCTCACCTCCGACGCGAACGACGACGTGTGCTTTCGTCTTCGAAAGGGGTCGGGTCTCCGCAATTGTTACTTCGTCACCGACTTCGAGCGGTTCGAGTACGCCGGGTACGTGCGCCGGAATACGGGACCGGCGTTTCATATACCGGTCGTATTTGGGCACGAACACGTCGTACTCTCGCTCGACGATGACGGTCTTTTCCATGTCCGTCGAGACCACAGTCCCTTCGAGGGTCTGGCCTCTGACGGGAAGCTGTCCGTAGAACGGACACTTCTCGTAGTCGTATTCCTCCGGGTTCTCTGGTTCCGGAGGCATGGGTACGTCTATTCCTATCGCCATTTTGAATCACCTGTTACTTCGGTGCGTTCGGCGGGTCGTGAGAGCAGCGTTGTCGCATCCACCGTAACGTAGACTCCGTCCTCGCACTCGCCATCTGGGCTCGCCGCATCCGCGCGTACGGATGCGGACGGCACAGACTGACGGGGGCGGACCCCCGCAGTTTCCATGCCGAGTTCGGACGAAGACCCCGGGACCTTACGATCGCCGGCGGCTTCATCTGTGTCTGTCGTTGTTGCTCCGCCGGGCGCTTCGATCGGAAGCCGGAACTCACAGAGTGAGCCCCGTTTTTGGACCTGCTTTGTCTCACCCTCGCTCGTCTCGACGACGAACGTGCCCATCGTCTCAGAAACGATGCGGCCGGCGATCCCGATCTGATCGGGATTCAGCGCGTCGGCTACGCGGACGCGCAGGCCGATAAGTTCGTGTCGTGTGAGCGTTTCAGGGGTGAGTGCCATGTCCGTTATTCCTCGTCGAAGTCGCCTTCTTCCTGTTGAATCGTCTTGATCCGAGCGATCGTCCGCTTGAGCTCGGCCATCCGGCCAGGGCTCTCCGGCATACCACCGGCGGCCTGGACGGACTTCATGTTGAGCAGCTCGGTTTCGAGCTCCTCGAGTTCGACCTCTCGCTCAGCAGCGGTCATGTCGCGGATCTCGTCTGCGTGAAGGATTGCCATATGTTACTCCTCCGTCTCTTCTTCGTCTTCGTCGGCTTCCATCTCTGAGACCAGATCGGCCGCCTCGTCGGCGACGTCCTCGTCCAGTTCCTCAACCTCCGCTTCAGGTTCGGGTTCAGGTTCCGACTCGTCGACATCGTCGCCGACTGGTGCCGCTTCGTCGGTTTCCTCGACGACCTCTTCGACGATCTCCTCGTCGATGACGTCGGCGGGATCCTCGTCTGGAATCTCGACTTCCTCTTGGTCTTCGGTGACGTCGGGGATCTCCTCGGGTTCGTCGATGAGATCGTCCACGCCATCGTCACCAAGGTCCTGTTCGACGGACTCGATCTCGGCGTCCTCATTGATCGCGAAGTCGTCGGGCAACTGTGCGCCCGGCGGGATGATCTTGACGGTCACGCCGATCGTTCCGAGTTTCATCACGGCGACGCCCTGGCCTTCGTCGACGACCTCCTGGGCGGGTTCACCGTTGTGCTTGATGTAGCCGCGGTTGAACTTCTCGACGCGCGATCGCGCGCCAGTTACCTTTCCAGAGAGGACGATCTCTGCGCCGAGTGCGCCGGCGTCCATGATCCGGTCGATCGTCGTGTGACCGGCCTTCCGGAAGTACCAGCCGCGTTCGAGCGCGTTTGCGAGTCGATCGGCGACGATTCGGGCGTTGAGATCCGGCTCGTCGACCTCCTGGACGTCGATCTGTGGATCTTCCATCCCGAAGCGCTCTGTGAGCTCACGGGTGATCTTTCGGATGTTCTTGCCACCCTTGCCGATGACCATCCCTGGCTTTTCGGCCTTGAGCACGATCTGAGTGCCCATCGGCGTCTTCGCGATATCCATGCCGCCGTAGCCGGCGCGACCGAGTTCGTCTGCGAAGAACTCGTCGATCTGGGCGCGTTGTAAGCCGTTTTCGATGAACTGGTGTTCGTCTGCCATTAGGAATCATCCTCCGCGGGTGCTTCGACGATCAACTCGACGTCGCACACGGTGGTGTTCCACGGCGACGCACGGCCGAACGCGCGAGGCTTCCGACCGGGCCGTTCGCCGACCTTGTGGGCAGCGACGTGTTTGATCGTCATCGACTCGGCCTCAAAGCCCTGTTCGGTCGCGTTGTTCGTGACGTTCCCGAGCAGCCGAAGGAAGTCCTTCGAGGCCTTCTCGGGGTAGCGGCCGGCGTCCCAGCCGTCGATGTCCGATCGGTGGCCGACGCCCGAGTTGTGCTGTTTGAACGGGACCGATCGCTCGCCGTCGATGACGGCTTCGAGGTACTCCTCGGCCTCGGTGACGGTCATTCCCTTGATCTGTCGGGAGATGGCCTTGCTATGCTTCAGACTGATGGGCCGGTCCCGAAGCATCGCTTTCGCGGTGGTGTCGGGATCGGCCTCGACGCTGTAGTTGATTCCCATGGGTTATTTGAGTGGCACGAACTTCGAGGACCGGGTCGCGCCGATTCCGGCCTGTCCGTGCTCGACCGACGTCCGGGTGAGCTGGAACTCGCCGAGGTAGTGGCCGATCATCTCCGGCTGTACCTGAACGCGTTCGAAGCTCTGTCCGGTGTACACCGCGAACGTGAGTCCGACGAACTCCGGCAGGACTGGCATGTCCCGCAGGTGGGTTCGAATCGGATTGTCCGCGGTCTCTTCGTCGGTCTTGCCGCTGGCCTTCTCGAGGAGCTTCTCGTGCTCCGCGGAGAGGCCTCGGACAATAGTTCGCCGCTGGCGTGCGGGGAGCAGTTCTGCGACCTCGTCGAGATCCATCTTCTGCAGCTCGTCGAGCGTGTGACCGCGGTAGGTGAATTCACCCTCACGGCCGGTACGGTAGTCTGTGCTCATGGTTACTGTCTGCCTCCTTTGCCGCCTCGTCCGGTTCGCTTCGAGGCGATGTCACCGACCTTCCGTCCCGGCGGAGCGTTCCGCGAGACAGATTTCGGTTTGCCGGGGTGTTGGCGGCCGCCGCCACCGAAGGGGTGATCGACGGCGTTCATCGCCACACCACGGACCCGCGGGTACTTGGTCCCGCGGCCTTTGAGTTTGTGGTGCTTTTTGCCTGCTTTGACGAACGGCTTCTCGGTCCGTCCACCGCCTGCGACGACACCGACTGTCGCCCGACACTGTGGACTCAGTCGCTTGACCTCGCCGCTCGGAAGTTGCACAATTGCGACGTTTCGATCGTGCGTGAGAAGCTGTGCGGAGACGCCGGATGCACGGGCGAACTTGCCGCCGTCACCCGGGCTACTCTCGACGTTGCACACGGGAACTCCCTCGGGAATTTCCGCGAGCGGCAGCGTGTTGCCCGGTTTGATCTCCGCGCTCACGCCGACCTGAATCGTCTCGCCGACCGTGACGCCCTCTGGGGCGAGCACGAGGCGGCGATCGCCGTCTTCGAACTCGATGTCCGCAAGCGGTGCCGCGCGTGCGGGGTCATGTTCGATGTCGATGACCGTTCCCGAGATCGTCTGGTCGTCCTCGGATCGTTTGTGCGACAGTTCAGCTTTGTATCGGTGCGACGGGGCACGGAACGTTGAGCCACCGCGACCGCGTCGTTGTCCTTGAATTCGTCGTCCCATTTAGAACACCCCGATTCTCGAGGCGATGTCCGTCGCGTCGTCGGCCGCTGAGAGCGTGACGGTCGCCTTCTTTTTGCCCTTCGGCGTTATTTGCGTGTTGATCTTCACGATCGAGATCTCGTATCGGTTCTCGATTTCGGTGACGATCTCGCCCTTTGGGGCGTCGATGTCGACAATGAACTGCAACTTGTTGTCGAAGTCCATCTCGTCCATCGCCTTTTCGGTGACGATCGGGTGGTGAATGAGTGTGCTCATCGGTCAGCCACCTCCTCGATCGCTGATTCGGTGAAGATCGTCAGCCGACCGGCGTGGGTGCCGGGGGCGAGATCCTCGACATTGACGTTCGCCGCGGTAGCAACGTCTGCGCCTGCGAGGTTCCGCGCAGCGCGGGAGGGTTCCTCGCTCGTCACAAAGAGGATCGACTTCGGTCGCTTGTACTTGCGGCCGCGTGTCTTCCCGCGTCCGGCACGAATCTTCCGATCGTCGGCCCGCTCGATGTCGGCGTGAACGCCGAGTGATTCGAGCAGTTCGACGACCTCACGGGTCTTCACGAGGTCTTCGAAGTCGTCGCTCACGACGAGCGGCAGTTCGAGATCCTCGTCGAACGTGTGGCCGCGCTCGGCGACGAGGGAAGCGTCAGCGGTCGCGGCGATCGCCGATCGCGTCGCGAGCTGTCGCTCCTTTCTGTTGATATCTTTGCCCTGGTCCTTCTCGGCTTTCGGCGGGTGGGCCTTGCGGCCACCGACGGCGGATGGTACACGTCGGGCCTGGCCGTTCTCTCGGGGGACGTGTGCGAGCCCGCGACCGCTGCCGAGCGACTCGGCTGGGGTTCGCATGCCCGCGAGCTTGTCCGCGCCGTATGCCTGTTTGCTGTTTGCCTGTGCGGCAACGACCGCCCGCTGGATGAGATCCGGCCGGTACGGCGTCTCGAAGACGGCCGGAAGCTCGATCTCGCCGGCGTCGTCACCGTTCAGGTCACGTACTGTTGCGTTCATGGGTTATCCCTGATTGGATGCGGTGGAGACGTAGCGCACCTCGGGGTCGAGGCGCGGTTGGTCGTTCGGCCGGATGGCCGGGCGGAACCGCAGAAGCCGCTTGTTCGGTCCCGGCAGCGAACCTTTGATGAGCGCGTACGCGCCGTCGACCTCGCCGTAGTTGACGAAGCCGCCGTCGACGGAGGCCTCGTCGCCCTCGCCGAAGTCGATGAGCCGTTTGTTGAGCTCGGTTCGCTGGTGGTAGCCGGTCTGTCCTTGCTGTGGAACGGTCGATCGCACGCGCGAGGGATTCCACGGACCGAGGTTGCCGATCCGGCGTCGCCATCCCTGGCGTGCGTGTTTGCCTTTCCGTTTCTGGACGCCCCATCGCTTGACGGGACCCTGCGTCCCTTTACCCTTCGTCACGCCGGAGGCGTCGAGGTACTCGCCGGCGCGGAAGACGTCGCCGAAGGCGTGTTCGCCGCCGTCTTCGAGGAGCCCAAGCGCGAAGTCGGCGCGTTCCTCGAGGGAGCCGCCGCCGACGCGTGTCTCCATCACGTCTGGTTTCTTTTTCGGGACGTTCGCGAGTCCGCCGGGGACGGTGTGGGTGATGACGCGGAGGTCATCGACCGCTCCGTCGGCGACGAGTTCGCTGAGGGCCTCCGAGTCCTCCTCGAAGGTGTCTTCGGCCGGTAGATCGAGGACGCGATCGAGGTCCTCGTGGAAGTCCGAGGTCCAGACCTCGGTGACCGGCTTCGCTCCATACGGCGTCTGTTCGTAGGCTCTGAGGGCGACCGCACGCATTGGTGGCGTCTCCACGACGGTGACAGGAACGGAAACCTCCATTCCCTCCCGCGGGGAGTTCGCCTCGTCGTTGACCATGACGACGTGGGTCATGCCGGCCTTGTAGCCGGCAAAGCCCTGCAGCGCTGGTGCGCCGTCGTCATCTGGCCACGATCGCACGCGGGGCACCTCGCTGTTGCTCCGCGTCCGCGGGCCGAAGCCCATCGAGCCTTTTCGTGGTCTGCTTGGTTGTGGCATGTGTTCACTCCGTGAGCGTTAGACACGCGAGGGACGCGAATATCGCTTCTTCAGTTCGCACCACCTCGTTTGCCTGTCGCGGGATCGTATTGAGCCAGAGGTCGAACCCCGGATCGGGTTCGACTGGATCGCCGTTTGCGTCGGCGATCGCCTCGGGGGAAACCCCGAGCATGTCTGGAAGCCCTCTGCCCGGCGAGCCGAAGGCGACGGTGAGTCCCGCCCGCGTTTGCGGGAGGAGCTCGGCCAACCACGGCACGGAGAGTTCCGCTCCATGCCGCGACGTGGCAATCCGTAGCCCGGACGCCGCAGCGAGTGCTTCCGACAGGTCCGCACGGTCGACGTCGAAGCCCGGAGGGGCCTCGTCGACGAGTCGCGCGCGGACCGGTTCTCGCGAAGAGATCCTGACGGTGACGCGCTCCCCCTCTTTCGGTGTCGCCATCGACGGCGGCACCAGGAGGGAGATCGGGTGTTGCAGTCCGCAATTGACCCGAACGCGGCCTTCAGATCCGACCTCGGTCACGATTCCCGTTTGCTCGACCGGCCCGTCAGGGTCGGCCGAGGTCCGTGATGAAGCCCGGAGCGGGGGGATGATCCCCGCATATTGGAGTTCGCTCCGTTGCTCCCACAACTCCTGTCGGAGGTACGGGGGCGTTGCCGCGTACGACAACACCGTGGTGACGAACTCCTCGCCCCATCGGGTTTCGCCTTCCCGGTCAGGGAAGACGCGGAGCCGATCGGCCCCGAAAACCGCCGCCGCGCGGGCGACGTAGCCGAGCTTGCGAGTTGCCTCGCGTTTGTCCTCGGCCTCCCGAACGATCGACGACGGGACCAATATCGCTAGCCCGGTCATCGATCTTGCCTCATCACTAGACTGTACCCCTGATTCCGTATCAGGACCTAAAAGCATAGCGGATTGAAACGCGGCTGTGGCGGGTTCACACGGCCGAAAACGGGCGATCGCTATGCGAACCCAACCCACGAACAGTTTTGATTCTCGAAGGAGTTCATACGTTCTCTGTGAGGTGCCAAGCAAACACTCGAAGAGACAAGGAAGTAGGACCGTAGTTGTTGTGATTCAACCCCAACAGTAAGTTTCATTTTTGTTGGGATCAAACCCCAATATAAGGGAACGATGCCTGCAACGGTTGTGTACCGGAATACAGCTAAAAAACCGGACGGAAGTCGATATGAGATGGTGGCTTGGCAGGTCCCGGTGAGCGAGAATTTCCCGAAGGGGCTGAAGTACAGTTTTCAGTATATGGACGCTGACGGCGACACGCTCCTGCGGTACGACAACTCGCCCTATCACCTGGATGTCGGTCGACATCACCGGCACTCCCCAGCGGGCGAAATCACGAAGTTGGAGTTCACAGGTCTTCCCGACCTGATTGAGGACTTCCAGAATGAGGTGAATGAAATCTATGAGCAACGAACCGAATGACACCGAACCGACACACGACGAATTCCTGCCGGATCCGGACGAGGTCGAGTATCCATCGACCCTTCGTATCACGGCGCTCAAAGCGGAGCAAGCACAGCAAGCGGCAATCGAGCGCGCTGAACAATGGGTGCAGGGTCAGGAAACCCCACACGTCATCAACTTCGAGGATCGCGCACAGCTTCGTCAGTTACTCACCGATCGGCGGATGGAGCTGCTCGAAATGGTAATGGAAGATCCACCAGAGAGTATCCGTGCCTTGGCCGATCGTCTTGGTCGTGATGTCCACGACGTCCACGATGATCTGTACCTGCTGGCCGAATACAATATCGTTCACTTTGCGGAAGACGGCCGTGCAAAGAAGCCCTACGTCCCGTATGATACGGTTCGGATCGAGGTTGAGTTCGGGTTGCCGCGCGGCGACGAGTCAGAATCGACCGTCTCTGCGTAGTCAGTGTTTCGAAGAATAATTCTTCGCCTCAAAAGATCCTAGCCCACAGAGATCAGCCACGGAAGACCGACAGACTTATTCTATTTAGGCAAACCTAAACTAACGATGGACGTCGCATCGTCGACCCGAGCGGTTTTGCGGACTGTTCGCACCAATACTGGTGTCCAACTGCTTGGAACGATCATTATTCTCGCGATCGGTACTGTTCTCGTCGCCCGCTCGATCGACATCTCAACCGTGATTGACGCGATCGTCGACGCAAACCCCGTGTTCGTGGGCGCCGCGATTGGGATTTACGCGCTGTCGTGGCCACTTCGCGGTGAGCGGTACCGGCGGCTGCTGGTTGTGATGGATCGGCCGCTCAGTGTCGGCTTTCTCACCGCAACGGTGTTTCTCAGCCAGGCGGCGAATCTGATTGTTCCCGCGCGGGCGGGTGACGGACTCCGAGCGTACCTGCTTAACGATCGCCGCGAGGTCCCGTACACGCTCGGTGTCGCATCGCTCGCTGTCGAGCGGTTGTTTGACCTCGTTGCGATCCTTGCGTTAGGTGTTGCAGCCTTCCTCGCGGTGCTCCTCTCGGGAACGTCGATCGCCACGACCGAACTTCCTCGGGCGGGGCTTGCGGGCGCAACCGCTGTCGGCATGATCGCCGTCGGCGTTTCAGCAGTGACTGTTGGGCTCGTTAGAAGCGATCGGCCGATCGCGGCCGCGGTTCGGGCGCGCGTCTCGGCGGGTCCGCTCTCACGGGTCGTCGATCCGGCACTCGCATTCGCGCGAAACGTTGGAACCGTCGCGGCCGATCGTCGTGCCATGGTCGACATCGGCGCGTGGAGTCTCGTGGTGTGGGCACTCGACGTGATCACCGCGATCGCGGTGTTGGCTGCGTTGACCGGCGGAGGGCCGTCAGTCTGGCTGCTCGTCGTCGTTGGCACATTCGCGGTCAGCGTCGGCAATCTCGCGAAAGTATTGCCGCTCTCACAGGGTGGGATCGGTCTCTACGAGGCAGCGTTCACTGGCCTCGTCGTTGCAGTCTCGCCGATCGCAGCGAGCACTGCGCTCGCGGCGGCGATCCTCGATCACGCGATCAAAAACGTGGTCACGCTCGTCGGCGGTGGCGCGATCGCGCTTTCGTGGAACGTTTCCACGGCGACAATAGACGGCAATCGACCACCTGAAGAACCTGAATCGGCAGATATTTAGGTCGACCTAAAATATTGTGGTACAATGAGCGATACCCTGCCATATCGGTCTGACGAGAAGATCTGCGTGATCGTCCCGACGATCCGCGAGTACGAGTGCATGGAGGCGTATATCGAAAACGCCCGGGCACACGGATTCGATACTGATCGACTCTTTGTCCTTCTCGTCACGGAAGACTTCTGTGATACCGACGAGATGGAGGCGATGCTTGACTCGCTGGACGTTGACGGCGCGGTGTACGACGGCTCGCGCCGCGAGGAATGGTATGACGACCAAGACATCAGCGAGTACGCCCACGTCGTGCCTGCGGCAAGTCACGCAGAAACAAGCTTTGGGCTGTTGTACATGTGGGCGAACCCCCGCTTCGAGTACGGGATTTTCATCGACGACGATACGCTGCCACACGACGACGAAGACTTCTTCGGCCAACACATGCGCAACCTCGGCTTCGAGGGCGAGATTGAGCGTGTCCGATCGGACACGAACTGGGTCAACGTCCTCTATCAGAACGCTGAGGAACATGGACTGTACCCCCGCGGATACCCATATTCGGCGATGAACGAGACTGTCAGGACGGATACGACCCACCTTTCCCAGGGATCGGTTGTCGCCTCCCAAGGGCTGTGGACGAACGTTCCGGACCTCGACGCCGTGCGGATCCTGATGGACGGCGATCTGCAGGGCCAAGCACAGACCAGCACGACAGCCGACGATTTCAACGGCGACTTCGTTGCCGCTCGGAACAACTATCTTACTGTCTGTTCGATGAATCTCGCGTTCCGTCGGGAGGTGATCCCGGCGTTCTATCAGTTGCCGATGGATGACAACGACTGGGAGGTCGGTCGCTTCGACGACATCTGGAGCGGCGTGTTCCTCAAACGCGCCTGCGACCTGCTCGGCAAACGGATTTACAACGGCGCGCCGCTTTGTGCGCACAACAAAGCGCCCCGATCGACCTTCGACGACCTCCACAACGAGGTTGCCGGGCTCGAACTCAACGAACACCTCTGGGAGGTCATCGACGATGCCGGCGAAGACGCTGACAGCTACGCCGCAGTCTTCGATGCGATGGCCGATCGCCTCGCGTCGGACTCTTTCGAGCAGTACCGAAACGGTGCGTTCTTCACGCACGTCGGCGAATACATGCACGATTGGCTCGATTGTCTCGACGCGATCAAGCGCGCACCGGTGCCGGCGGACGACTGAACCGATGGGTATAAGACCATTTAGGTTGGCCTAAAATACATGAACGAGAACAACGGACACACAGACCGAATCGATCGCCGTCGGGTACTCGCAGGCGTTGGCGCACTTGGCAGCGTCGCGCTCGCGGGCTGTAACGGTGTTGGCGGCGGAAACGGCGATGGTAACGGCGACTCGGAGGGAGGAAACGGATCCGAAGAGCCGACGACCGAATCAACCGTGGGACAGATCGGCTCTGGCCGGGACGGACGAGACGCACCCGGCGGCGTGCCGATGGCCGACATGCCGGACCTCGCTGGAGAACTCACGGTATACTCCGGGCGAGGGGAGTTTCTCGTCGGCGAGATTGTCGGATTCATTGACGACCTGTATGACGACCTCTCGCTCACGGTCCGCTACGGCGGCTCGACCGACCTCGTCAACCAAATCGCAAACGAGGGGAGCGGCTCGCCCGCCGACGTGTTTTATTCGGTTAACTCAGGCGCGCTCGGCGCACTTGCCGACGAGGGCCGTACAGCGTCGCTCTCCGAGGAGGTCCTCGATATGGTCCGATCGGAGTTCCACACTGACGAGTGGATCGGTACCTCCGGCCGCGCGAGAACGATCCCGTACAACACCGACAAGTACGATGAGTCAGACATGCCGGCCGATGTGATGGCATATCCCGAAGAGTTTGACGGCACGCTCGGCTGGGCACCTTCGTACGGATCCTGTCAGGCGTTCATCACCGCAATGCGCATCATTGAGGGCGAAGACGCCACTCGCCAGTGGCTCGAGGAGGTCCTGGCTGCCGGCATCGTTGACTACCCCGACGAGTTCGCCGCCTGTCAGGCAATCGCCGACGGCGAAATCGACGCCGCGTTCACGAACCACTACTACATCCAGCGCGTCCTCGATGGCAACCCGGAAGCGTCGATCGGTACGGCGTTCACGGAGGACGACGCAGGCGCGGTATTCAACGTCGCCGGCGCGGCTGTCGTCGACAGCACGAGCGATGCAGACCTCGCAGAGAACTTTGTGCGACACTTGCTATCTGCAGAGGCACAAGACTACTTCGCACGATCGACGTTCGAGTATCCGCTCGTGCCCGACGTGGAACCGATCGGTGATCTTCCGACGATCGACGAACTCGACGTCCCGGACATCGATCTGACGGAACTGTCTGATCTCGCCGAAACCGTCGATCTCATGCGCGACGCCGGCATCGAGGTCTGAGACTCACAGACGATGGGGCGCGATCGAATCGATCAGCACACGCTCGTCGCCGCGGCGATCGCACTATTCGCCGGCGCAGCGGTTCTTTTTGTCTCCTCCACAGTCTTCGCGTACCACTCGAGTAACCACGACGAGGCAGTGTACCTCACACAGGCGGCGATGCTACTGAACGGCCAGTTAGAGATTCACGCCGGCGAGCTCGCTGGCTCGTTTCGGCCGTGGTTCTTCATTGAAGACGGTGGTCGGCTGTACTCGAAATACACGCCCGTCCCGGCGGCGATGTTCGCCGTCACACTGGCGCTGTTTGGCGAACCACGGGTGACGCTCGCAGTTGTCGCCGCAGCCAACGCGGGGTTGGTGTATCTTCTCGGGTCGATGTGCTTCGATCGCCGGGTCGGCATCGCTGCCGCTGCAGTGTTTGCGGCCTCGCCGCTTGCGATCGTCAATACCTCGACGTTTCTCCCGTACGCCCCCACGACAGCGCTGAATCTCGCGTTCGCGGTCGCGTACCTCCGGGCGGTCCGCGATCGATCGCTTCGTGCTGCTGTTGTCGCTGGGATTGCGATCGGTCTAGCGTTCTTCGCACGGCCGTACACGGCGGTGTTATTTGCCGCGCCGTTCATACTGCATGCGTGTTACGAGATCGTTCAGTCCGTTCGAGCGGACGGTCTCGTCCAGTCTATCCGTGTAGACGGCCGTAGTTCGGTGACAGACAACGGTTCGCCGCCCGATCGAGCACCGCTCACCGAGCCGATCCGCCGGCAGGCTGTGATCGCCGCGCTCGGCTCGGCGTTCGTCCTGCTCACCCTCGCGTACAACCTCCGGCTGACCGGCGCAGCGCTGACATTCCCCTACGAGGCATTTGCACCGATGGACGGGCCAGGATTCGGCCGGCGACGGATTCTGGGCCACTCGATCGACTACACACCCGAACTTGCGCTTGAAGCCAACGGCTACGTGCTGTGGTACTTCGGGACGCGGTGGTTCACTGCGGGTGCGATCGGCACGGCGGCGGCAGGAGTAGGACTCACGATCGCCGTTCGGCGATGGCTGCGCGGTCGTGTTGATGACCCGGATCTCGGTCGCACTGACATGTCGTCATTCAAGCGGACCGCAGGCGTGCTCGTTGCGGGCTTGTTTGTCTCTGTCCCGCTCGGAAATCTGTTCTTTTGGGGGAATTTCAACATTCTCGCGACAATGTCGGACCCAACGGATGGGCTGATTTCGGGCCTCGGTCCGTTCTACCACTTCGATCTGTTGGTTCCGCTTTCGACCTTCGCCGCGGTCGCGACCGTCGCCGGCTACGATGGCCTCCGTCGCCTCCGGACGGCACTCACCCAGCGGACGAACCGGCGGGCGGCGACCGCACTTGTGGCCGCTGTCGCGATCGGAGCCCTCGCAATTGCAGGCGGTGCAAACGTCGCAGCGGTCGCGGACCCGATCGAGAAGAACTCCGCCAACGCCGACAAGTTCGAGCGGGCGTACGCGCCGATCGAGGAGACGGACTTCGAGAATGCGATCGTCTTCATTCCGACGCCGTACGGCGATTGGCAGCACCACCCGTTCCAGTACCTTCGACACGATCCGAGCCTCGAGGGTGACGTGGTTTACCCGCTCGATCGGGATCCAGACGACGACTTCGCCGTGATCGACGCCTATCCGAACCGAACCCACTACCGCTACGCCTACAAGGGCGAGTGGGTTCCCGATCCGAACAGACACGTCGTTCCGAAACTCGAACCGATCGACGTTCGAAGCGGCGACCGTCTCGACGCCGAAACGAGGGTCGGTGTGCCCGGTTCCGCGGAGGTGACAACCGCACGAGTTCGTCTGGAGACACATGACGGTCACGTTACAAACACAGTCACTAATCCGGGTAAGACGATCGCCTTCGAGTGGACGATCGATCCCGATGAGGCGTTTCTCAACGCGGTTGGTTCGGACGAAACTGTCGCGATCGACGAAACCGACACCGTGATCGTGACGACGACGCTTGTCCAGCCGGATGGCTCAACGCTCACCTATCGGCAAGAAACGACAGTCCGGACTGACGGTGAGACCGTTGAGGCAATTTGGCCGCCGGAGCGATCGGTCTGTCCGCTCGTCACCGACTGCGGCAGCGAGGGGACGTACCTTCCCAACGAGCCAGATGCGCACCGGGACGGCGTGTTCTTCGAGACGACGCTTGAGAAAACCGAAGAATAGCCGCTTTCAGCGGAACTGCTCTTCGAGACAGACTTTCACGATCGACTTCGCGATCGCGAGTCCACCTTCGATCGGGTCAAGCTTCGACTCACCAGCGCGTTCGTCGTACCGGATCGGTCGTTCGGTCACGTCGTACCCGCGCATGAGCGGCCGAATGAGTAGCTCTGCGGAGAGCCCGGTGTTTTCTGTCCACGCGATCTCGTGAAGCAACTCCCGGCGGTATGCGCGCATTCCGGTTGTCGTGTCGTGGACGCGCTGGCTCATGAGGACGCTCGCGGTCAGCGCGAACAGGTGGTTGCCGAGGCGGTTGAACGCCGGCATCGCCGCCGCGCCGTAGTAGAGCCGATCGCCGCTGACCACGTCGTAGCCCTCGTTGATCAGCTCGAGGAACTCCGGCAGCTGCTCCATGGGATAGGTGTCGTCGCAGTCGGTTGTGACAACGATCGGTCGGTCGGGCGTCAACACGGCCTCGCGGACGGCGACGCCGTACCCCTGTGGCTCCTGTTCGATCACGGTCGCGCCGAGTTTGCGGGCAATCTCGGGCGTCCGATCCGACGAGCCGTCGACACAGACCACCTCGGCCTTCCCGTCTGTCACCTCGTCAATGTCTGTGAGGACCTGTGCGATCGCCTGCTCTTCGTTGTACGTCCCCATTACGACCGCAAGATCCTCGAAAGTGTAGCCGTCTGCATCGCTGGTCTCGTCGGTTTCAGCTGACTCGTTGGTCAGACCG
Organism: Halalkalirubrum salinum; assembly: GCF_005543295.1. Classification (GTDB taxonomy): domain Archaea; phylum Halobacteriota; class Halobacteria; order Halobacteriales; family Haloferacaceae; genus Halalkalirubrum; species Halalkalirubrum salinum. The sequence continues at coordinate 139,573 of NZ_SRSG01000037.1, read as the reverse complement.
TTCGATCGCAATCGTCCTGTGAGCTTCATTACCCGGCGTTTTGCGGGCAAGTACTTAACACTTTAGGCTTACCTAAAACAGATCGGCTGGGTGCGGGCCTACAGCGCTTCGTCGATGTGACCGGCGGCTTTGAGCGCGATCGCCGCGATCGTGAGCGTCGGGTTCATCGCGCCGCCGGTCGGGAAGACGCCGGAGGAGGCGATCCAGCAGTTCTGCAGGTCGTGGGTCCGGAGATCGGGACGAACGACGCCGTCGGCTGGATCGTCGCTCATCCGCGTTGTCCCCATGTGGTGGTAGGCTGGGCCAGTGTTGTCGGGGCCGACCTGCCAGGTAATTTCGACACCCAGTTCCGTCAGAATCTCCCGCTGGATTTCGTTGGCCCGTTCGATCGTTCGGAGCGCTCGATCGTCGACTGTCCAATGGACGTCCGGGACCGGATTGCCGAAGGGATCGGTCTGGTCGTGATCGAGCCCAACGTAGCTCTCTTCGGTTGGCAGTTGTTCAACGAGCGCCCCCATCCCGATGTGGTTGCCGTAGTCCGCGCGAACCCGATCGAGCAGCGCGTCACCCCAGTCGTCGCCGGTGAGCGCCATCGTCACCGGCGAGGGCCCGTCGTAATTGAAGAACTCGAGTTTGAATGGGGCGATCTCCGCGTCGGCGTCGTTGTAGAACTGGTGGCACTCGCTCGTGAGAAAGCCAACGTGGTTCTGTCTGGTCGGTTCGTCTAACAGCCCGCCCATCCCCGCGAAGAGGTGATCCATGAAGAACGAGCCGACGAGGCCACTTGAGTTCGCAAGCCCCTCGGGGTATTCGTCGGATTCTGAGAGCAACAGGAGCCGCGGCGTCTCGACGCCGCCAGCGGCGAGCACGAAGACGTCTGCTTTTTGTCGGTGTTCTGCGCCGTCGGGTGTGTTATAGACGGCTGCGGTGACCCGATCGCGATCGTGTTCTAGCCGACCGACGACCGCCCGATCGATCACCGTCGCACCCTTCGATTCAGCTCGATCGACGTGGACAGTTGCGTCGTACTTCGCGCCGGAGGGACACACCGGCTGGCAGGTCCCGTAGCTCACGCACGCGGATCGATCGCCGTAAGACTCGGAGTTTCGGGCGTTCGGGACCGGATGCATGTCGATCTCGAGTCGCTCGCAGGCGTCGGCGAACAGACTGTCGCTGTAGGAGGGCTCGAACTCGGTCATCGGAAACGGCTCTTCGCGTGGCGGTGCGTACGGATGATCTGCGCCGGCGACGCCGAGTTCGCGCTCGGCGGCCGCGTAGTACGAGCGTAGGTCCGCGTAGTCGATCGGCCAGTCGACGCCGACGCCACGGGCGCTCTCGGAGTTGAAGTCATCCTCGTGGAGGCGCATGACCATTCCTTGCCAGTGCAGTGTCGAGCCTCCAATACCCTTCACGCGGGCGTGGTTCAACGGGTAGAACCACTCGCCGCTGGCGGCGTGAGCGTCCCGCTCGGGATCGCCGTCCCACACGTCCGGTCGATCGTACGAGGGTCGAATCGCCCGCTCTTGCCGTTCGAGTCGATCGGACGGATCGAACCGTGGCCCGGCGTCGAGGACAACGACGGTGTGGTCGGCTGCGAGCCGATCGGCAATGAGTCCGCCCGCAGGACCCGCACCAATGACACAGACCTCGGCATCGTCAACGGGCGTGCGATCGCGCCCACTCATTGCCCGCCACCCGGCCCCTGTGTATAGCTGCCCAGTCCGCCGGCATGGCCGATCGGGTTTTCGATCCCGACGAGTTCGCCGCCGGTCGGGGAGGTGAACAGCGCGAGCAACAACTCGTTGACGACGTAGTAGCGGATTCGCTCGGCTGTGGGTCCGTTCGGGTCTTCGTCGGCGGTGTCCGCGCCGATCTCCCGGAGTAGTCCGTCGATCGTCTCTGACTCCATGTCGACAATCTTGACGTTGTACCACGCCTCTGCGTGCTCGTCGAGCGTTTGGATCGCTGATCGAACTCCCTCGGCGTGTGGAGAGTCGTCGAGGCGGCCATCGAGAAACGTGTTCACAAACCCCTCGATTCCCTCGACCTCGTTGGGATATAGGACGCCCGCAACGGCGACGAGCGTCGATCGGAGATGGTCATCGCCCTCAGAAGACTGCGTATCGTCGCTGGCGTCGGTGTTAGCATCGGTGTCGTCCGCGTCCGTCTCGTCGTCGCTTGTGAAGTGCCGAGCGCCGTAGGCGATCCCGCCGGTCGCTCCGAGCGCGGCGAGCGCCGCGGTCGCGTCCCGACGCGTCAGTTGCATATGCGGATTAGGCAAACCTAAAACTTATATCCGTCGAAGCAGGTTTATCAGCCAGCGGGCAATAGCGATCGCATACGCGGATTCGCAGGAGCTACATGAGAGGATACATTCAACGCATTACCGAACGGTCGTCCGACGATCGCCTGCCGATCGGACTCACGCTGCTTTCGGGGGCGATCGCGGCAGCGCTTGTCTTCCCGATGCTGTGGTTGTTCATCGAGGCGGTTACTGTCGAGCCCGATCGCGCCCAGGAGTTGCTTATCAGCGCGCGAACGGCGGAGGTGCTCGTCAACAGCCTGTTGCTCATGGTCGGCGTCACCGCGGCGTCGATCGTGCTTGGGGTCCCCCTGGCGTATCTAACGGTGCGGACAGATCTGCCCTTCCGGCGGTTCTGGTCGGTTGCCGTCGCGCTGCCACTCGTTGTCCCGAGCTACGTCGGCGCGTTTGCATTCGTCTCCGCATTTGGCCCTCGGGGGGCATTTCACTCGCTCTTGGAGCCGCTCGGGATCGAGCGGTTACCCGAAATCTACGGGCTTCCGGGCGCGATCTTTGTTATCACGCTATACACGTACCCGTACGTCTATCTCACGACCCGTGCGGCGTTGATCACGTTCGACACGCGGTTGATCGATGCAGCGCGATCGCTCAACCACGGCCGGTGGACGGCGTTCCGCCGGGTGACGTTCCCACAGATTCGCCCCGCAGTCGCCGCTGGCGGCCTGCTTTCGGCGCTGTATGCGGTTTCGGACTTCGGAACGCCGGCGATCATGCGGCTGTCTGTGTTCACCCGGCAGATCTACGTCGAGTACAACGCGTTCGGCCGCGACTACGCCGCGTTGCTTTCGTTGCAGTTGCTGGCGGTCGTGATGGTCGTGTTGGCGTTAGAGTGGGCGGTCCGATCGAACCGGACGGTCCAAGGCGGGGAGGGCAACCAGACTGACAGTCGGGTGTCACTGGGTGCGCTGCGGTGGCCAGCGACACTGTTGCCTGCGGGCGTGTCGGTCATCGCGCTCGTCGTTCCGGTGTGGATCCTGCTTCTGTGGCTGTTCCGGACGACCACCGATCGACGCCCGTCGATGGCTTTCGAGTGGATTCAGGTCCTCAACTCTGTGAGCGTTGCCGCCGCGACGGCGATCGTCGCCGCGCTGGCGGCGCTGCCGATCGCGTACCTCGCGGGGCGACACGATTCGTGGCTCGCGACGGTCTTCGAGCGGGCGACCTACGTTGGCTTTGCCGTCCCGGGGATCGTTCTCGCGCTCGCGCTCGTGTACTTCGGAGCAGGATACGCGCCCGGGATCTATCTCACGCTGCCGCTTTTGATCTTCGCGTATGTCGTCCGATTTATCCCGCAGGTGGTTGGTTCGACCCGGACGTCGATTCTGCAGATCGATTCACAACTCATCGAGGCGAGTCGAACGCTGGGAGAAACGCCCGTCGGGTCGTTCCGGCGGGTGAGTCTCCCGCTGGCGCGATCGGGCATCGTCGCCGGCTCCGCGCTGGTATTTTTGACCACAATGAAGGAGCTGCCGGTGACGCTCGTGTTGCGCCCCTCGGGGTTCGAGACGATCGTCACCCAGATCTGGCGGGCCCAAGAGACGGCATTGTATCAATATGCGGCGGTGCCTGCGCTGTTGCTGCTGGTGATCTCTGGGCTCTCGATGGTGGTGTTGCTTGCGCAGGAAGATGCCGAAGGCGGACTCTGACTCTCTTCGGTGGCCGATCGGAGGTCGACTCACTCGGGCGATTTTCTGGCCGAGTGTGGGTGTGGATCGATCGCATCCACTGGCCGGGTTCGCAACCCTTTTATCCCTTTCCGGGGTTACTGTGAAATGCAACAAACGCACCACGCGCTGGTAGTGTAGTGGTATCACGTAACCTTGCCATGGTTACAACCGGGGTTCAAATCCCCGCCAGCGCACTTTTGTCGCGAACATCGTTCGTGAGCGGCTGCTGTGCGTTGGGTTTGAATCAGGGAGCGAGCAGCGCGAGCGACCGTGGTTCAAATCCCCGCCAGCGCACTTTTGTCGCGAACATCGTTCGTGAGCGGCTGCTGTGCGTTGGGTTTGAATCAGGGAGCGAGCAGCGCGAGCGACCGTGGTTCAAATCCCCGCCAGCGCATTTCTGTCGCGAGCAACGATCGCGAGCGACTGCTGTGCGTTACCGATCGATCGCGCTCCCATCACTGTCGCGAACCGCAGCGACCTCCTCGGGAGTGACGACCGCGAGGTCGCCGTCGATCGTTCGTTTGAGCGCCGCGGTCGCTGCGCCCGTCTCGAGGGCGGTTTCGATCGACGCGTCAGCGATCCACTCCGTGAGAAAGCCACCGACGAAGGCGTCGCCGGTTCCGATCGGATCGACGGTTTCGGTCTCGTACGTTGGCTGTTCGACTACTGTGTCACCATCGAGCGCGAGCGCTCCCTCCTCGCCGCGTGTCACGATGACGGTCTCAACATCGTGTGTTGACGCGAGCGATCGGGCGATGTCGCGGGCGGATCCGTCGAGATCGAGCACCTCGTGAGCGTCCCGTTCGGGAACGAACAACAGGTCGATGTGTTCGAACAACGACTCGTAGGCCGATCGCGCCGCCTCGGGTGTCCAGAGCTTCGATCGGTAGTTCAGATCGAACGCGGTCGTCGTGCCGCCGTTTCTAGCGGTCGTGAGGAGGTCGGTGACTGTCTCCGAAAGCGTTTCCGAGAGTGCCGGGGTGATACCCGTCGTGAAGAAGACGTCAGCCTCGCGGATCGTCCCGGTCGGCAGCTCTGCAGCGGTCGCCGTCGTGACCGAGGCGTTGGCGCGATCGTAGATCACGCTCGTTCCTCGCGGCGCAGACCCGTACTCCAGATAGTACGCCCCTTGGCGGGCCTCGTCGCGTCGATCCCACACCACGTCGGTCTGTACGCCGTGGCTCTGTATCTCCCCGGTAACCCGTCGCCCGAGTGGCGAGTATGGCAGCTTCGAGGTCCACGTCGTCTCCGTGCCGAGCCGCTGGGCGGCGATCGCCACGTTGCTCTCGGCCCCGCCGATCCGAAACGCAAGCTGCTCGGCGGTTTCGAGGCGCTCGCCGGGGGCGGTCGACAGCCGAACCATCGTCTCTCCGAACGTCACGAGCTGACTCATACCCATAGATCCCGAGGACGAACCCATAACTCCGACGTTCTCTGTCCACGACCTACCCGACATCCACTCTCACCCGTTTGTGGTGGAATCGTGTGTATCAATTACCTATTACGAACTAGTAGTAGATAACCAATATATGAACAGCTCTTTTATGAGAGGATCGTGACGTTCAGGTATGGCACCGACCGCCGACCAAACGTTCGTACAGAAGGCTTGCGCGTATATCACGCGCGGCGATCGCGAGTTGCTTGTTTTTACTGGTCCCGGACACGACGGCTATCAGATACCGAAGGGAACTGTCGAACCGGGCGAGTCACCGCGAGAGGCCGTGTTCCGAGAGATCGCCGAAGAGAGCGGCCTTGGCGCGGTTTCGGGGGTCACACATCTCACAAGCGATCTCTGGGAGCGCCGCGAGTCGCGGTGGTACGCGAGACATTTCTTCCATGCTGATATCCACGAGCCACGCGATCGCTGGACGCACGTCGTCACCGGCGAAGGCGAGGAGGCTGGTGAGCCGTTCGAATTCAAGTGGGTCCCGATCCAGAATGAATCCGAGTTTGCGCTTTCGCTTGATGACTACGTCCATCTCGTTTCACCGGATCGCGGGAGAGGAACGCCGAGAGTCACCGCCCACGCAGACTGAGATTTGCCATCGGTCTATCACCGCTTTCGCTTCGATCCCGCTCGGGTGTTTTTTATTCGGCTTCGATCGATCTATTCGGCTTCGATTGATCTATCCGGCTTCGATTGATCTATTCAGCTCCGATCGGTCTATTCAGCTTCGATCGATCCTGTCCCAACACTACTCTCCCTCTCAGTTGGTTTTTCGCTGTTTTGACCTGTACGGCACCGTTGGAGCACGACCACTAGACCGGCTCCGAGCAACACAAACCCGCCTGCGACTGCAAATGCAAGTAGATAGCTCTCGGTCCCGAGCCGGCCGCCCAGAATACTGCCGATCCCGCCAGCGAACGCCCCGAGCGCGGCGTACACGCCGAGTGCTTCCCCGTGGAGGGCAGCCGGCGACAACTGTGTGACGATCGTTCCCCCGGTGACGGCGATGACCGACCAGGTGAACCCGATCGCCGCGAAGATTCCAGCGGTTACCACGACACCGGTTGAGGTTGACCCGAGTGCGAGTACCCCAACGGCGACCGCCGGCATCGCGAGTCCACGAATTCCGAGCCCGATCGCCTGGAACACCGCAACGTCCATCCGGCCGGCAATCGTCCCTGCACCGGTAAAAAAGACGGCCGAGGCGAGGCTACTGATCAGGTAGAAGGCAAAGATCTGATCGTCAGTGAAGCCGCTGTCGGCCAAAAACGCTGGCAGTGGCGCAAAGAACGCCGAAAAGCCCAGAAAGAACAGCGTGACCGCAAAAAAGTACACCGCGAGTGTGGGAGTGAACCGATCGACCAACCGACCGGGGTGTAGCGATCGATAGTCCGCACGGCCAACCGTGAGCGGGAACGTGACTGCCCGGATGCTGAATCGATCGGCCTGCCGGATCGCTCTCTTGAGCTTTGTTTCAGAGACCGATCGCTCCTGGGAAGCCCCTGGAAGGTACCGGGCCCCGAGCACAATACCGATCCCCCCGAAGCCTGCCAACACATAAAACAATCCCGCCGTTCCCCCGGCGAGTCCGCCGGTATAGGCCGTCACGGCTCCCCAGATCGCACCGAGCAACAGGCCGAGTGCCCACCCGATTCCCTGATACTTGTTCAGTTCGGCGATCTGTGTGCTCCACTGCGTCTCCGGGGCGGTACTCACCGCGAGCAGCGTCACCACCGGCGTCCCCGCAGCGAAAGCGAACCAGATCGCAGCATTGGCCGCGATGACCGACGAGATCGTCGGGAGCAACGGAATCACGACCAACATGCCCGACACGATGAGCAACGCGGCGAGGACGAAGGCGCGGTAGTGCCCAGTCCGATCGGCCAACCGGCCGAACACCAACGCGCCGGGGACGCCGACGAAAGCGGCGGCCGACGCAAGCAGCCCGAGTGCGAACGAATCGCCGCCGAGTGAGACGACGTACAGCGGAACCACGAGCGACGCGCCCCCAAGTGCAACCGACCCCGCAGCCCACGAAAGGAGCCATCCCCTCGACATTGCCGATCGGTTCGGCGAACAGACACAAAAGGACCGTGGTCACTGGGTAGCTCCGAACTACGGGTCCGATTGATCTGCGCCGTGCTCGGCGATCGGTTCGATCCTGACGCGTCGGACCCGCGTCGCGGCGGTGTCGAGTACGACAATCCGCACGCCACTGAGTTCGATTCGATCGCCCTCCTCGGGGATCCGTCCGAGATGGTGGTTCAACAGTCCCGAGACGGTTTCGAAGGGCCCCTCGGTCGGGAGGTCGTGTTTGAGAATCTGATTCGTGTATGCAATCGTCGCGTTGCCAGCGACGACTGCCGTCCCGTCTGACCGTGGCGTCACCGGATTGATCTCCCCGCGATCGAAAATCTCGCCGACTATCTCCTCGATCACGTCCTCCCGTGTTACAAGTCCGACCACGGTGCCGAACTCGTCGACGACGATTGCCATCTGGGTCGCCTCGGTTTGCATTTCCGCGAGCAGTTCGTCGATCGGCTTCGACGCCGGAACAACGGGTACATCTGTGATGATTTCGCTGATTGCTCGTCCGTCCTCAGCCGCGTCGAGTGCGTCCCGAATGTCGAGCATACCGAGAATTGTGTCATGGGTCTCTTTGTAGACCGGCATCCGCGTTACTCCTCGCTGTCGGAAGCGCTCGATCGCCTCCTCCGGTGTCGTCTCGATCGACACCGCGACCATCTCTGTGCGCGGGACCATCACCGCCCGGACGACGGTTTCTTCGAGGTCAAGCACGCGACGGATCAACGCGCCCTCGTCGCTGTCGAGCACGCCGGTCTCCTCGCCGCTGAGGACGATCGTCTCAATCTCCTCCCGAGAGAGATAGGACTCGAAGCCTGATTCCCCACCAGTGAGACGGTTCACGGCGTTCGTGGCTACCTCGAAAATAAAAAGCAACGGCCGGAGGACCCGCTGGATGACGACGATCGGCCGAGCGACCCGGAGGGCGTGTTTCTCCGCGTGGGCGACCGCGTAGGACTTGGGTGCAATCTCGCCAAGGACGATCACGAAGACACTTGTGAACACTGTCGCACCCGTTGCCGCCTGACTGGCCGGCAGAAACTGGACGAAGACGGCGGTCGCGACGCTGGCAGCGGCAATGTTGGCGACGTTATTGCTCACGAGAACCGTTACGAGGAACCGATGGGGGTTCTCTTTGAGCGCCGCAAGCGAGTCACTCCCGGGTGTCTCAGCAGCGACAAGCGCGTCGATTCGGTGGCGGGCGATCGAAAACACCGCGAGTTCGCTGCTCGAAAAAAAGCCACTGATTGCCGTCAGCGCGACGATCGCCGCCGCCCCAAAAAGCGTGAGCGTGAGAGCCATACGTGGGATCATATGAGCAATCGCAAAGAACCTGTGTCCACCATCGGTAGCCGGTTGCCGAGGGGGTATATAATGGCCCGTCGAACGACGGCAAGGCGTTGGGGCCAACGGGTGCGTATGTTCACACAACATGTCCACAGCGACATCTGCGATCGACGACTGGCTGCCAACGGGTGGGCAAGCGGTCGAACAGCGAATGGTATTGGCCTCCCGTCTTGTGCTCATTGCGTTGACACTCGGATTTGTGATCGCCGCGGCGGCCGGCTACAGCATGGCACTTGAAACGCAACTCGGCATCTACCTGTTCGGGATGGTCGCGATCAACCTCCCACACGGCGGTTACGAGCACTTCTCGAACGTCCGCCGGCGCGGGCTCCCCTTCGGGATGCGGTACGTCGGACTGTACCTCATCGGCGTTGCCGCCTTCGTTTCGGTGTTGTTCGTTGCGCCGGTCGCCGGACTCGCGCTTGCGCTGTCGGTCGCGATCGCGAAGGGTGGCCACGGCGGGCTGCGTGTCATGGACGCGCTCGTCGGGACTGATCACCTCCAAACTCGCCTTCAACGAGCGCTGGCGGCGCTCGTTCGCGGCGGGGCGGTGATGGTCGTCCCAATCTATGCGTGGCCGGAAACCTTCGCCGCCTTCTCGACGTACATGGTGAACATCTTCGAAATGGGTGCGTTCGCCAGCCAGAGCGGCTACCTCGGGACGTCGCGGCTCGTCCTCGCGGGGCTCTTTGCTGTCGCTGTCGGGGCGCACGTGGGACTTGGGTTCGTCCGGGCTGGCGGTCCGGCGGCGCTGTTTTCCGCTGAAGCACGATCGACGCCCGCGATGCGATCGTGGCTCGTGGATGTCGCCGAGACGCTGCTTTTGATCGCGTACTTCATGGCGGTGCCGGTCGTCGTCGCTGTTGGGTTGTACTTCCCTATCTGGTACTCACTCAGGCAGAGTGCACGCGCGAGCGCTGTCGAACGATCGCTCCCCGATCCTGCACCCGACGACGGACTCCCAACGGTACTCGCTGGCGGGATGTTCCTCATCGGCGCAGTCGTCACGTTCGGGCTTGCTGCGCTCCTGTGGTCGATCGTCCCGAACCCCCTCGGCGGATCTGGATCGCTCCTGGCTGGCGGTGTCGCGTTCTACAGTATCTTCGTGAGCATTATCGCGCTACCGCACGTGGTCGTCGGGGCGTGGTGGGACCGCGAGCGTGGGATCTGGTACGTCCCGTAGGTTAACTGTAAGTACGGTTCGTCGCTCAGCTGTCGACGATCGATGCCAACAGCTCGCGCTGAGCGGCTGCGAGGTGTTCGGCGAACGTCGATCGGGCAATGTCGAGCGCATCGGCGACCTCCTCGGCACTGTGCTTGCGGGGATAGGCAAAATAGCCCATCCGATAGGCGGTTTCGAGCACGTCCTGTTGCCGCGCTGTTAGTCGTCCGCGGTCGACGATCGTGAGATCACGGCGATCTTCGTCCGTGGCGTCCCGGACGAGGTAGTTGACGGAGACGCGTGCGCCAGACGCCGAGAGTGCGTCAACGACCTCTCGGAGCTCGGCCGCCTCTGGGAGGTGGACCGTGATGTTGAGTTGGCCGTCGCGAATCTCGACGTTGTCGATCGGGTGGCCGGCGGCTTCAACGCGCTCGCACGCACACGACTCCGTTTCGCGTTCGAAACGGTACATCGTTCGATCGCCCGCGTCAAACGTCGTCTCGGCGTCGATGGCGTCTGACCCTGCCGCTTCGATCGATCCCGTGGTGGTGAACGACTCTGTCACTATCCCATCGCTCGCACGGGTCCACGTGACGTCGGAGACTGAAATCTCGTTCTCTGTGGACACTGATGCGAGTGGACACCCGTTCGGATCCTCGACCGCAATCTCGGCTCTGACCCCCGACACACAGTGAACTACGGCCGCGATCATTATAAAGAACCGCCGAGCGACGGCGACGACAGGAACCGATCGGGCCCCTATGTAGATACATGTGTGCGAACCGAACCACGGCAGCCGATGAGACGCGGATGACGGGTCGATCTGATCAGCAGGGCGGATCGAGCGATCCCACCGCTCTTTCCGGGCTCGACACGGTCGTGATTGGCGGCGGGATTGGCGGGCTCTCGGCGGCGTGTCACCTTGCAGGGCGCGGCGCAAACGTTCGGCTTCTCGAGCGGCACGACACGCTCGGTGGCGTCGCTGGTCGGATCGAGACCGAGGGCTTCCGTATCGACACCGGGCCCTCGTGGTATCTTATGCCGGATACCTTCGAGCGGTTCTTTTCGGCTTTCGATCGTGAGCCGAGTGACTACTACGATCTCACGCGATTAGATCCCCACTACCGGGTCTTCTGGAAGGACGGCGATCGCATCGACGTGCCAGACGATCCAGCGGCGTTGCCCGGGCTGTTCGAGGCCTACGAATCCGGCGCAGGAGACGCACTCGAATCGTATCTCGACATGGCCCAACACGCCTACGAGGTTGGCATCGAGGAGTTCGTCTATCGCGATCGATCCCGATTTCGTGACTGTCTGGACCCCCGAATCCTCAAAGCCGCTCGCGGTGTCGACCTCCTCTCGTCGATGCAAGAGTACGTCGAGGAGTACTTCGAGCACCCAAAGCTCCAACAGCTCGTCCAGTACACGCTCGTGTTCCTTGGCGGTTCTCCACACAACACGCCGGCGATCTACACGCTCATGAGCCACGTCGATTTTAACCTTGGCGTCTACCATCCCACGGGGGGAATTGCGTCGGTGATCGATGGGATGGCCGACCTCGCGACTGAACTCGGCGTAGAGATCGAGCCGAACACTCCGGTCTCGGCGATCGAACCGCATCCTGATGGCGTGCTAGTTTCAACCGACAGCAAGACCCACACAGTCGATCGTGTTGTCTCGAACGCAAATCCGTATCACGTCGAGCGCGATCTCCTTTCGCCCACGGCGACGGAGTACGGAAACCAGTACTGGGAGGACCGGACGTACGCCCCCTCGGCGTTTCTGATGTACTTGGGCGTCGAAGGAGAGGTCAATCCGCTGGCACACCACACGCTCGTGTTGCCGACTGACTGGGACGACCACTTCGAGGCGATATTCGACGACCCCCAGTGGCCTGCGGACCCTGCCTACTACGTGAACGTGCCAACGGTGACGGACGACACGATGGCCCCGGCCGGTCACTCGGTCGTCGTGGTTCTCGTTCCGATCGCTGCTGGGCTGGCTGACGGGGAAACGGCGCGATCGCGCTACCGCGAGCAGGTACTTTCGGATCTTGCGACACACACCGGTGTCGATCTCCGCGACCGGATCGTCTTCGAGCGCTCGGCATGCGTCTCCGAGTTCGCCGATCGGTTTTCGCTGCCGAACGGAAGCGCGCTCGGGCTCGCACACACGCTGAGACAGACCGGGCCGCTTCGGCCCTCAATTCGGTCCTCGGCGATCGACGAGCTGTACTACGCCGGCTCGTACACCTCGCCGGGGATCGGGGTACCGATGTGTCTGGTGAGCGGCGAACACGCGGTCGATGCGCTCGAAGCTGATGCGACCGCAGGGCCGATCGGGCGGCTCGTCTCGCCGCCAGCGTGGCTATCGTCGTAACGGACTCAAGATTCACCCAGTCGCTACCGTGTCGTCTCCGCGTCGATCGTCGCCTCGAACGCAGCGTCGATCGCCCGCTCGGTATCAGCGGCTCGATCACCGATCCGCGTTTCGAAGTCAGGATCGCCTGCAGCGTCGAGGTTCGTTCGAACAGTGAATACCGCCGCCAGCCCTGCCGCGTGGGTCAGGTATGCGCCGGTGATCGCATCTGGGACCGCCGAGGCAGTCCCTTGCGTGACGACGGTTGGTGCTTCGTCGAGGATCGTCAAACAGCTGTCTGCGATCGTCAGCGGGACACCGATCGCACGCTTCGATCGTCGCCCGCGAGTCGACTCTGCAGCCTCACTGGCGGCCAACAGCGCGTCAACGGCCTCGGCGTCGGCATCGGCGAGGGTAAGCAGGTGATCTCGCTGCGTGTGGAACACTTTGCGGCTGTGTTTGAGCGCGTCCGCGATGGCGTGGCTGTCTCTTGGTCCGTCCACGGTGTAGCGACGGTCTCTGGGCCCGTCCGCGGTGGCGTGACTGTTTCCGGGCCCGTCCGCGGTGTTCGCTCCAGCTCTTTCAATCGTGTGGATACAGACCATCTCGCACAGCGCGGCCCCCATCGCGCCGACAACTGCCGCTGTTGATCCACCAGCGGGTGTGACCTGTGGGGACGCGATCGAGTCGAGAAATGCGTCGATCGGGCGCGATCGGTACGACATACCGTGGTTCATCCCGTGAGCGCCATAGGTCTTTTGCCGATCGGCGATGGGACTACTGACACGCAGACAGCCGGAACCATGTATTCGACTGGATCCACGCCCCTTCGATATTCTCATCGTAGATAATACGCTCGTCATCGTTCTCGTCCACCGCGACGTGTGAGTAGCGAGCGAAGTCGATCGCCCCAACGCCGAGAGAGACGAACGTCGAGTCGATGTCTGTTTTGTGTGTGCTCATGGGAATGCTCCGTCGAGTTCGGTTACTCTACACTATGTAGTTACTATCTGTAACCTAATAAGTGCTCGCTAACGAGGCAGTAACGGCAGTCTCGATCTCCTTTGTTGGCGAATGATTAGGAACTCTGCGCTGGTGCCGTTCCAGCCTTCGAAACGATCGATTTCACTGCCCCTTCAACAGCAACAAAGTGACACAGCGGGTTCCCCGGATAGACGACAGGGTTCTCCAGAACGCCAACAATAATCCCATCGAACGGGGCGTCCACGTGGGCAGTATCAGTTTTGAACGGGCTCGTGATCCGACAGATGGTCTCGCCCTCAGCAACATAATCGCCACGATCGTGCTGCATTTCAACGATGCCGCCCTGATCAGCCCTGAGCCACGTCTTTTCGTCGCTGTCTTCGATGACTGTCGTCCAGCCGGGCCACCGTACGGTCTCCTGTGGGAAGACGCCGTACTCAGCGAAGACGCTCCGAACACCATCCAGCGCGTGGTCGATCAGTTCACGCTCGAAGCGGTGGGCCTGCCCCATCTCGATCGTGACCGTCGGAACACCCGCCTCGGTCGCCTCCCGACGGAGCATCCCGCTCGATCCCCGGCCGGCAATGATGAGGTTCGTTCCGTAGGCGCGTGCGAGCCGATCCACTGCTGGATCTGCCATGTCCGCACGGACCTGGAACATGTTTGTTCGCCCGCGGGTCGAGGTGTGAAAATCCAGCCCGAAATCACACGGTTCAATGAAGTTATCAAAAATACGCTGAGCGATGCGCCTCGCACTCGTACTTCCTTTCTTTCCGGGAAACGCGCGGTTGAGGTCGCGATCGTAGATCGGCAGGTACCGCTGTTGGGTGATAAACCCCGGAACGTTCAAAACGGGCAGACAGACGAGTGTTCCACAGACATTGTCGTGGCTCCACTCGTGGGCGACTTCTCGAACGACTTCGATCCCGTTGAGCTCGTCGCCGTGTATAGCCGCGGATAAAAACACGGTCGGGCCGTCGACCTCGCCGTTGATGATCGTCACCGGGATTCGAACCGGATCTCCCAGGTACGTCTCGCTGACTGCAAACCGAAACTGTGCGGTCTCCCCTGGTTCGACCCGTCCTCCCTCGTAGCTGAACGCTACCGATTGTGACATATCTCCTCTAGGGATCTATCTTACAAAACCTCCTCCTAAGCGTTCTCTCACCTGGTTTCGGCGGGTAAGCGAGAGGCTATACACCCAGCAACTGTTATACTACCTATGCACTCACCGCGCAAGGCTGACCCGCTCTTGGTAGGGGTTTTGAGTCTGCACAACAGCGCGGAAACCAAAGCCATCTGCAACGCGGTGACCGAACTCGGTCACACGCCAGTCTGGATCCGTCGTGAGGACTTCTCATGGTCGGTACAAGACGGGACGATCGAGATTAAGCCGTCGGTCGACGTACTCTGCAATCGGCTCTTGTTAACGAAGAGCGATCGACCGCTCGAGGAGATTGAGGTGCTCGGGCTGTTCGAACGCACAGTCCCAACGCTCAACGGCGCAGAGGCGGTTTCACGGGCGATCCACAAGGTCAGAGCCGCATCGGTTCTCGCTGACGCGGGTATCCCAGTGCCCGACGCGTACTTTGCGATCAGCGGCACCCGGTTACAAGACCGCCTCGACACCCTCGACGGCCGCGCGGTTCACAAAGCGGGAATCGGGACGAACGGCCAGCGGATGGAGGCCGTCGAATCATCGGACGCGATCCCAGCGCGGATCCAAGGCTGGCAATCGTTCCTCCAGTCATTCATCGAAACCGACGGCGAACGGCCCTCCGACATCCGGGTATACGTTGTCGATGGGGAGGCCATCGGCGCAATGCGACGGACTGCCGCGCCGGACGAATGGCGATCGAACGTCGCCCGTGGGAGCAGTGTTGAAGACGTGAGCGACAGTCTCGAGTCGGCCGCGTACGACCTGGCGATCGACGCGACGGCCGCGCTCGGGCTCGATTACGCGGGTGTCGACCTGATCCGCTCTGCAGATGAGTGGTACGTCCTCGAGGTCAACGCAACCGCCGGGTTCAAAGGATTCAGATCGGCGACGGGTATTAATCCGGCCGCAGCGATCGCCCGGGCGGCGATCGAACGTGCCGGTGGCCGGGTCGATACTGCGGCGCTTGCGGCTGTGCGCGAGGAGTTTGACACCTCTCCCCCTGATACCAGCTACCGGCAACGAACTGAGCGTGACACCGAAACGCCGACAATCGGCTACACTGCCGACGTAACAGTTTCTGGAACTGACGGCCGCGTGGACGCCGTTGGGAAAGTTGACACCGGCGCGCGACGAACAAGCATCGACACCAAACTGGCTGGAGAGATTGGTGTCGGTCCGATCGTTGGACACGCGACGGTCCGGAATGGTTCGGGTATTCGCCGCCGTCCACTGGTGGAAGTGTCGATCGGCACCGACTCGTCATGGCACACCGTCGAAGCCAACATCTCCGACCGGAGCGGCATGCGGTACCCGGTCTTGCTCGGCCGTGACATATTAACTGACTACCGAATCGACCTCACCCGCCGCGCTGGTGAGGAATGAGTGACGGACCCGAGGGCGACGAAGACGCAGACTCGCCAGTCGATACGTGTCGACGCGCCGGTCAGATGACGAGCGTTGCCAGCTCTTCGGCCGAGCAGACGCCTTCGATACGGTCCTGTTCGGCTCCGTCAGCGTACCTGACGATCGTCGGAAGCCGCTCGACGTCTGCGGTCTCTCCGAGAACGGGATAGGACTCGACGTCAACACTAAACACTGGTGTTGGATCGTCGGTTGCGAACTGCTCGACGATCGGCATAATCGTGCGACACGGCTCACACCACTCTGCGTAAAATAGAATGATCACCCGGCCGGGATCTGCCACTGACGCGGCAAGCTCGCCGGCAATCGAAACCGGCTTGATCGGGCCATCGGCGTGCCCTGACCCGTTCTCGCCATTGTGCTCTGTGGACATACAACGTGCTTGTCGCTCTGGGCCATAGCTGTTTGCTGAGCGTTTCGTTACCCCGTGGGCAGTCGCTCACTTGCGAACAGATCAGCGAGACAGCCGAACCCACATTTGATCGCCAAACGGCCGATCGTACGGGATCTCGAGGCGATCGTACACAGCCGCTGGAATCGCGATGTCCGCAAGGTACAGTGTGCCGAAGCCCGCAGTTGCGTGCATCCCTGTCTTCGGGAGCGCGAGCGTGACCGTTCGATCAGGCTCGACAGCCACTCCCTGAATCGCCCCGGTTGTCGCGTCTCGGCCTGACGGTATGTCGAGTGAGCAAACTGCCGCCGAGGTGTCTTCTATGGCAGCTATCAATCTCTGTGCATCCCCGCGGACCGGCCCACTCAACCCGTAGCCGACGAGCGCGTCGACGATCGTCTCTGCATCAGCGATCGCTGCCGTGGCCTCCTCCCCGTGGTACACGGGGACCGCAGACGCGTCGAGGATCCGGTACTGCCTCGCCGCCGCACCGGAGAGCTCTGTCGGCGGGCGGTCGAGAACGACTGTCACGTCACATTCGTGATTCGTGAGGTGTCTCGCAGACGCCATCCCACCGCCGCCGTTGCCACTGTTTCCGGCAACGACTACGATCGGTCCTGCGGCGAGTTCACGCGCGTGCCACGCCAGTGTCCGGCCGGCGTTTTCCATCATTTGCAAGAGGGCAAGGCCGATCGTCTCGACAGCGACTCGATCGACATCACGCATTTCCTCTGTGGTCACGGCAGTAACGCTGACTCCAGTCTCTGTTTGGAATGCGTTCGGTTGCACATCGCTATTGGTGCACGCGAGCACAAAAGTTCGGCCGGCAGGTCACACCGATCGACGAAAGTATCTTTTAGAAATTAAGTTACCATCAGTAACTACTTTACATGTGACCGCATAGTTTTGAACATGACCGAGCAAGACATGGCAATTCCTGTGTGGTGTGCAGGCGAGGAGTGGTGTCCGATCACCTCAACGGCGACGCTCATCGGCAAGAAGTGGCATCCGGTCGTCATCCATCGACTGCTCGAGAATGGGCCGCTGGGGTTCAATGAGCTCAAACGCGAGGTTGACGGCATCTCGGGCAAAGTGCTCTCAGACTCGCTGGAAGACCTCGAAACGAAGTGTCTGGTCGATCGTGAAATCGTGAGCGAAAAGCCGTTTCGGGTGAGCTACTCGCTCACTGAGCAGGGACGATCGCTTGAACCGGTGATAATGGCAATGCGCGACTGGGGAATGGAACATCTCAGTCCTGCTGAAACGAAGGATCAATCGCTGGCCTAAAGACCAGCCTTGGGCGTGAGTTGCCGTACCTACTACGTGGCCGACGCGCCGACAATCTCTGCAATCAGCTGTCGGGCGGCCGCCCGGACAGCCTCGTGGCTCGATCGCTTCGGCTCCCACCCAAGCGCGGCGAGTTTTTCGATCGATAGCCGCATTTTCGGGACGTCTCCGGTCCACCCGCGATCGCCGCCGGTGTAGGCGTATTCGGGGTTGATTCCCATCTCGTCGGCGACGATATCGGCGATCGCGGTCACAGACGTTGTCGTCCGCGTCCCGAGATTGTACGTGTTGAGATCCTCTTCGGCGGTCTCGACGACGTGTTGCATGGCCTCGACGCACTCCTCGACGTGCATATAGGACTTCTCCTGGCGACCGTCGCCGAGAATCTCGAGTTCAGTTGGGTCGTCTTGTAATTTCTCGATGAAGTCGGGAATGACGTTGCCGCGCTGGTGTGGCCCGACGATGTTTGCAAACCGGAACACCCACGCGGTGAAGCCGTAGGAGTGTGCGTACGTCGAAAGCAGTGCCTCGTCGGCGAGCTTCGAGGAGCCGTAGATCGAGATCGGCTCCAACGGGGCGTAATCCTCGGGCGTCGGGCGGGGTGCTTCGCCGTACACTGTTGACGAGGAGGTGAACGCGAGTTTGTCTACGCCGACCTCTGTCATTCGTTCGAGAACGTTGTACGTCATCTCGGTGTTTTCTTCGAACAGCGTCCGATCGTCGTCGAAGTTCGTGTCGGTGTACGCCGCGAGATGAAAAACGATGTCTATCTCTTCGGTGACCGCCTCGGATACGTCGTTTTCATTGGTCATATCGGCGTCGACGAACGACGCGCCCTCGGGAATTCGATCGCGGCTTCCTTTTGAGAGATCGTCGGCGACCCGGACTGTCGCTCCCTGTTCAAGCAATCGCGCGGCGAGATGGCTGCCGATCAACCCCGCCCCGCCGGTGATGAGCACGTGCGCGTCCGCGAGTTTCATACGTATCGATCGGTTGACTGGTGTAAGTAGGTTCCGTCTCGACGAGCGGCCGGGGCCCGGTGGGGGTAGCCAATTTCCGATCGGGATTCCCGGGACGATCATCAGCACGATCGGTCACATCGTCTACACAGTCCCGTTTGCGCTCGCGTGTGCGATGGCTTCCGAGTGAGCAGCTGAGCTGACACACTATTTTATGGATTCGACGCGATTCTCGGGTATGACCTCCGAGCCATTCGTGGTTGTTGGCGGGGACGCCGCCGGGTTGAGCGCAGCCAGCAAATGTAGGCGGGAGGCACCCGATCGCGATGTCATCGTCTTCGAGAAGGGCCGGTGGATTTCGTATGCCCACTGCGGACAGCCGTATTTCATCGCAGGACGTGTCGAACAACTCACTGATCTGCTGTCGCTGTCGCCGGAGGAGGCTGCTGAGCGGGGAATCGACCTGCGCCGCGGCCACGAGGTTCTGTCTGTCGATCCTGACGACCAACTTGTCAGGGTTCAGGACGCGGCGTCTGGTCGGGTGTTTGATCAGCCCTACGGCGACTTGCTCATCGGCACAGGGGGACGCGCAACGAGCGGTCCGTTCGACGTGTCCGGGCTTGACGGCGTGTTTACGCTCCACGGACTCGACGATGCGGCCGCGATCGACGCCTACATTGCCGATCCAGACGGCTACGATCGATCACGGCTTGGGGATGGCCCTGTCGACGCAGAGCGCGTCGAGCATAACCGCACCCAGCCCGCGCCACAGACTGCCGCGATCGTCGGTGCAGGCTACGTCGGAGTCGAAATGGCAGAGGCACTCGCCGATCGCGGGCTTAACGTTCACCTTTTTCAGCGATCTTCACACATCCTTCCACCGTTCGGCGAATCGGTTGCCGATCGGGTTGAGCCGCATCTTGAATCAAAAGGCGTGAGCGTCCACACGGCGGCCCCGGTCAACAGACTCATTGGAGATGACGACGGCCGACTCCGCGCGGTCGAAACACCGCTCGGCGACATCGATGCCGAACTGGCGATCGTCGGCGTCGGAATCGTTCCGAACACCGAACTGGTCCAGGGTACAGCGATTGAATACGGTCCTGGCGGGGCGATCCGTACTGACGAGTACGGGCGGACAACACTTCCGAACGTCTTCGCGGCTGGTGATGTCGCGACTGCACGTCACGCGGTGACCGGCGAGGACGTGTGGGTCCCGCTTGGGTTGACTGCGAACCGAGCAGGCCGAGCGATCGGTGCCACGGTCGCTGGCGCGCCCATGCCGGTCGGCGAGGTCGCCGGAACAGCGGTGCTGAAGGCGTTCGATCTCGAATGCGGACGCTGCGGAATCATCGACACCGAGGAGGCACGAGCGGCCGGGTTCGATCCAGTCTCGGTAACGATCGACGCCGGCTCGCGCTCTGGCTACTACCCCGGCAACGCGAAAACGACAGTCACGCTTGTGGGCGATCGAGAAACCGAACGACTCCTCGGCGGCTCGATCGTCGGGGCCGACCGCGCCGCGATCCGGATCGACACCGTCGCGACAGCGCTGGAGGCCGATCTCACGGTCCCTGAAGTCGAGCGCCTCGATCTCGCGTACGCCCCGCCGTTCAGCCCGGTGTGGGATCCGATCCTCGTCGCGGCAAAGGTGCTTGCCGGGAAACTGTAGCTTCGGGGCGATTGGCGATTGGATCGACGAGCTTCGCGGCAACCATTACTCGATCCAGAACGCGTCCGGGCCGTGATCGTCCTGCCAGGCAAATGCGAACAGTCGCTTGATCGGAACATGAGACAGGAGACGCCCATCGTCGCTCTGGGCAGTCACTGGATCCCACGTTGTCCCGTCTCCGCGGAGCACCCCCTCGACAAACTGGAGATCAAAGCCGGGATCTGCAAACGCAAAGACACCGTCGGCTCCGGCGATAATCGTGATGTCGTCTGCGTTGCCGTCAATTGTGACTGTCAGTACGCCGCCAGCGGCTTCAACGGCCGGAAGCGGCACGCCGATCGGTTCACTGCTGTCGGTGCCCTTGGTCGGCTCGCCGCCGTCAGTGTCGTCCTCGGTCAGCTCTCGGGGTTCAATCCCAACAACTACTGTCTTCGGATCGATGTCGTCGCGATCCCAGTCACGACTTCCGGTACCGCGGTGTGCTCCCAGACCGAATCCGGGACGCTGTGCGTACTCGGCGTAGGGGTCTGTCTCGTAGTCGATCGCCGCCGGTTCGTCGGTGTCGCTCGCCGCCTCGCTTTTTGTGTCGGTTCGATCAAGCACGATTCCGTCAGGGTGGGCACGCTCGAAGGCGTCGTATGTGAGTATCGACGCCGGCAGAATCGACAGGGTTTCGCCGTCGAGCTCGCCGGCGATCGCAGTTCCACGCGACTGTTTCCACAGCGAGGACACCACATGACTGCGATCGGTCGTCCATCCACACTATCGTTGACAATCTCGTGAAAATTGAGAACCCGAAGCGGATACGCCTGCGGCGGCGAGGTGTCGAGCACCACGACGCGATCGTCAAGTTCGACCTGCAGCCTGGACATCTCAACTGGCACGGTCGACTAATATATTGTCTGATATGAACGTCGGGGTGTACGCGCCCTGCTGTCCGTTTGAATTTGATCGACGAATTACTGGAACGAATCCGGCTCGTGGACGTGGATGTCGACTGGGTTGATCTCTTTGAGCGTTGCTTGATCAATACCCAACAGCTCACAGGTGTTTTGGTTTGCGTACGCGAAAAGTCACTATACCAAATTAACGTGATTGGTCGTAACAAGTCTTTCTCCGGTGGCTGGACGGTTTTGTCCGGCTGGCGGATTCTGGCTGGCGGATCCATTAACCCTGTTCGAACCGAACCAACTGCATGGACGCGAGCACCCGCCTACGGGATCGCGCGATCGGACACATCGCAGACGAACGGTACACCGACGCAGCCGAGGCGTACACACTCGACGCGTATGCGGTGTTTTCAGGCCAAACGGAGCGAAGCAACGGCCTCTATGCGTCTCCGGAGCGATCGCGAGCCGCTCGAGGGCTGGCGTCGCTGGCAACTGCCGCGGTCTGTCACCGAATCGCCGGCGATCACGGTCGCGCGAGTGCCCTTGCGGGCCAAGGTATCCTTGTCGCTGGTGAGCTTCGGGACGCGGTGCTCGAAAGTGCCGTTGAACGGGCCAATTGCAACGAGTGGATCGGGGACTTCAGAAGTATCCTCGGCGATAGGGACAAAGCAAGCGATGCGTACGATCGCGCCGCCGCAGCCTACGCAGACGCTGGGATCGATTCGCCCGCAACGGAGACTGGCCGGCCCTTTTTGCAGGCCGGGACGGAACTGCTTGCACACCTCTCGCGCCCAGACGACCTCGGGTGGGACGACATCCACGGCAACGGCGACGACGCGCTCACGCGTCGGGTGTCCGTGAAGCGCTCGCGAACTGCCTCGATCGTTGATGCCAGGATCGACGCCGAGAAGCTCCACGCGCCGCGGGGATCGACCGAGTACAACACGGGACGGTTCCGCTGTCCGACGTGTGGCGCTGACGACGTGAACTACGTCGCTAACACGACGCTGTGTCTGCGGTGTTCTACACCGACCGATCGGACGTAGCTCGCTGCTTACTCCTCTGTCGGCGGACAAACGAGCACTGGACACCGTGACTCACGGACGAGTGCGTCGGCGGTACTGCCCAACAGTGCGTACGTAACCCCCGACCGATCGCCGTAGGCTCCGACCACAATCAGATCCACGTCTTCGGTCTTTGCGTACGATAGCAGCACGTCTCCCGGGCGGCCGTCGTCGATCGTTGTTCGAATTGGCACCGACGCTGCCGCCGCTGCCGCCTCGACATCCTCGAGCACGTTCGTTCCCGTCGCAAGCAAGTCTGCTTCGAGCTCCTCACGATCGATGATATCATTGTCGTAGTCAGACGGTGGTTCGATCACATAGATTGCGTGCAGCGTCGCGCCGCGATTGGCCGCAATTTCGATCGCCTCACGGGTCGCCGCTAGCGCGCTCTCTGTGCCATCTGTCGCGAGCAGAATCCGATCGGTTCCCATAGATTCAGATTTGTCTTCCGTCGAATCAATACTATCGATAATTCCCAGTTTATGCGAGCCCAACCGACGCGACACGACTTGGCCGCCTACGGTGGCTGTGGGAGCGATACCAGACGCCTCTTACGGTTGGAGCCCATCGCAAAAAGAACCGGTCAATCGCGCAGGTGCTCAGACGCGGCCGACGTTCTCAACGGAGACGCTCTCGACGCCTTCGACGCCGCTGAACGCCTCTTCGACCGCTTCGGTTCCACCGGCGTCGTCGGCAACCAATACGGTCGGCAACACCGCAACCAGACCGAACGCGACGTCGTCACGCTCGAAGCCGTTGATCTGTGCGCCCTCGGGGAGGGAGGCTTCGAGTTTGTCTTCTAACTCGTCGAGATCGAGCTCTGGGCTATTCGGCATGACTTTCATTTTGGCAGCGACTTTTCCCATGGTTATGGCCCTCGGAATCCGCAGTCGGGACACTCATAGAGGTTGCTCTGCTTTCGGCACTTCGCACACCGGTGGATTTCGGTGCCGCAGTCCGGACACTTAAACCGCGCGGCGTTCATCCCGGCGACGTTGATTCCACAGGAGACGCACTGACGCGTCGATTCCTGCTGACTCTCGCTCATACCTCTACTAACCGTCGGACGACTTTTAACCGTTATCTTTCCGACCTCTCCCCGATTGCTACCGCCGACGCTCGCGTGGGACCGTGGCTCAGCCAACCAACAGCGGGCCGATCAATACACCCATCAGCGTCACCCGTCGTACTCCAAGCCGCGGCGGAACCAGTCCTAACAGGGTTGCTACCGGAAAGACGATCGCCCCGAAGACCCCCGCAAACCCGGCTGAGAGTCCAACGAGCAGGACCAAAACCACGCTGGAGACAATCTCTGGCTCGATCGAGCCGATGACAGCCAGCACTCGATCGCCAAGCATGATGACGCCGAGAAACCCCGCGCACGCGGCGATTACGACTGTCACCAACAAAACCGGGAGCTCCAGGGGGACGCCCGCGTTGTCCATAGCGACTGTGACGCCGGTCCGTGGCGTCCCGAGCGCGACCAACGCACACAGCGCGAAGACCGTGTTCGACGTACTGGCCCCGCTCGTCACGACGATGAAGCCCCGATCGACATCCTCTGCCGGGACTGCTGGCAGCGCAAGGACGCTCGCGATCGCCGCTGAGACGCCTGGGAGATACCCAACGATCGCGCCGGCGATCGATCCAGCCCCTGCTGTGCCGAGAAATCGCCGTCTGGGAAGCAATAACTCGGCACCACCTTGTGGGGGAACCCCCGTTCCGTCGAGTGCGTCGATGAGAACGGGCGCGCCGAATAGCCCACTCAAAAGCGGGACGAGCATACTTCCGGCACCGAGCGGCGCATCAGGATCGACATCCAGCGTCGCAATTCCTAACAGTCCGCTCGCGGCGAGGAGTGCGAGTGCGGCGAGCGCTCGCCGCGGCGATCGTTCAGTCACAACGAGCAAGCAGACAATCCCCACGAGGACAATCGCCAGATTCGATCGAATTGTCGGGTACAGCCGCACCATCGCCGCGGTAATCGGAACCGCAAGCGGGATTGCGAGCACGACTGCCACCAGACTCCCAAGTGCAGAGAGTCGCAAGGCCTCCCGACCGCGGCCGGCCAACACTAGTCGATGACCCGGCAGCGCCGCGATCGCCATCGCCGCATCCGGTACACCGAGTGCGAGCGCGGGTACGATGTCGAGAAAGCTGTGGACGACGCCTGCGGCCAGCATCGCCGTCCCCAAGAACAGCGGATCGGCGTCGATCGTCGGCGCGGCAGCCGCGAGCAAAAGCGCGAAGTTGTTCGCATGGAGCCCGGGAACGAGCCCGCTTGCGATCCCCAGCGTTGCACCCGCAAAGACATAGGCCGTGAGGCCGACAACAAACGGGGCAGTGTTCAGCCAGGCGAACGGAGACACGATCGCGCAGCACTGGCTCCGCGCTCGTATATAAACCGCGGGCCGAACGTCACGTAACGTTGAGGATCGATCGGGCCTCCGCCGGCGACGCGACAGGCCGACCCAGTTCCGTGGCGATTCGGGCCGCGCGCTCGACCAGTTGGGCGTTGCTCTCTGCGAGTTTTCCACGACGGTAGTAGAGATTGTCCTCGAGGCCGACCCGGACGTGGCCGCCGAGCAACAGCCCGTGGGTCGTCATCGGAAGCTGATGGGCACCAAAGCCAAGGACGTTGAACTCCGCGCCGTCGGGCAGGTTGTCGACGAGCGTCTGGAGGTTTCGAGGATGTGGGATCGTCGTTGTCCCGCCGCCGAAGACGAGATTGATGTACGGTGGATCGCGTAGCTCGTCGACGATCCGCAGCGACTCGTTGAGGTGGCCGCCATTGAACACTTCCAGTTCGGGTTTGATTCCGCGATCGCTCATTATCTCGTGGAGCCGATCGACCAGCTCTCGCGTATTCTCGCTCGTGAGCCGATCGTAGCGGTTCAGCGGCCCCATATCAAGCGAGGCCATCTCTGGCGCGGGATCGGTCAACAGCGGTTCGACGCGGAGATCGTCGGGTGCGGCAGTTCCACCCGTCGAGTGCTGGATGATCGCGTCTTCGGTTGCCGATCGAACTGCGTCGGTGACAGCTTGGAACCGCTTGGTCGAGAAGGCCCGCTCGCCGTTCGGTCGCCGGGCGTGCAGGTGCAGGATGCTCGCGCCCGCGGCTTCGCAGGCTGCAGCCGCCGTCGCGATCTCTTCGGGCGTTTCTGGCAGGTTTGGGTTCGCTTCCTTGCCGTGGACACCGCCGGTCAGCGCTGCGGTAATGATGATCGGCTTCTCGTCGAGATACTCGCGGTAGGTCATTCGCGATCGCCTGACTCATCGTCGGCCTGTTCTAGCAGAGACTTGTCGGTCTTCGCGTAGTAATCGTCGTAGAACTCACAGTCACTTGCGTGCGAGAGGTCATACCGGCCATTACATATGTCCGCACGCATCGGCTGGACGAACCGGTCGACCGCGGTACAGAAGGCGCGATCAACCGCAAAATCGCGGTCGCCGTGTTCGGATCGATATTCGAGCAATGGGCAGCGATCGGTCATGGCAATCCGCACGGTCGACAGCGTCTTGAAGCCGTGGGTCGCGGTGACCGAGGAGGGTTGTCGCGTCTCTGTGCTCGGAAGCAATGACGGGATCACAACTGCCATATCGTTCCGCTGCCCAACGACAGCCAACGGTGGACGA
Source organism: Halalkalirubrum salinum (assembly GCF_005543295.1). GTDB lineage: Archaea > Halobacteriota > Halobacteria > Halobacteriales > Haloferacaceae > Halalkalirubrum > Halalkalirubrum salinum. The sequence goes on along the minus strand of NZ_SRSG01000037.1, from coordinate 113,720 downwards.
TTCAATGGACAAACGCGAGTATACCGACGACTATCCAGACAAGACGCTGTACCTTCCCGGGCCCACGGAGGTCCGCGAAGACGTGATCGACGCGATGGCCCAACCGATGTTTGGCCACCGCATGGACCGAATGACTGACCTCTACACGACGATCGTCGAGGACACGAAGGAGTTCCTCGGGACAGACAACGACGTGATCATCCTCTCGGCCTCTGGGACGGAGTTCTGGGAGGCGACGACGCTGAATCTCGTCGACGATTCGATGCTCTGTCTCACCTGCGGTAGCTTCAGCGAACGACAGGCCAACGTCGCCGAGCGCCTCGGTAAGGATGTCGATCGAATTGCGTACGACTGGGGCCAGGCGGTCGATCCTGACGATGTCCGCGAGGCGCTCGAAACGAACGACTACGACGTCGTTGGCACGGTGATGAACGAGACCTCAACGGGCGTTCGCAATCCGATCGAGGCGATCGGTGACATCGTCGCGGACTACCCGGACACGTACTTTGTCGTTGATGCGATCTCCTGTCTCGGCGGGGACTTCATCGACATCGAGAAACACAACATCGACGCGATCTTTACCTCGACCCAGAAGGCGTTCGCGATGCCGCCCGGGCTTGCGGTCTGTGTCGTCAGCGACGCGGCATACGAGCGCGAACTCGAGAACGACTCCGCGTCGTGGTACGGCGGCTTCCAGCGATGTCTGGACTACTACGATCGCAAGGGCCAGACCCACTCGACGCCGGCGATTCCGCTCATGCTCGCGTATCGAAAGCAGATGAAGTACATGCTCGAGGAGGGCCACGACGCGCGCGATCGCCGCCACCGCGAGATGGCCGAATACACCCGCGAGTGGGCCCGCAATCACTTCGACGTGTTCCCCGAGGAGACGGCCGCCTCACAGACGGTAACCTGCGTCGAAAACACCCGTGGGATTGACGTCGCAGCGACGATAGAGGCAGTTAGCGAGGAGTACGATATGGTCTTTTCGAACGGCTACGGCTCACAACTTGGCGAGAAGACGTTCCGGATCGGCCACATGGGCGAACACACCCTCGAGAGTATTCGCGCACTCACGGACGCGCTCGAAGCCGTCGCCGATCTCTGAAATCCGGCTCTGTTGAATCACTAGACGACTTCACTCTCGGCCAGTAGAGACGGTACGTTCCACAATTCGTTCTAGTAAAGCCGCCGCCAGTTGCTATTGCTATCCGTGGATTCGGTTCGGGATCACTCGATCGTGAGTTCCAACTCGAACGGATACATCCCGTGTTCCTCTGGCGTCTGGTCGGGAACGCCCCAGGAGAGACCGAACAGCCCACGGCTCACGTACGTGCCGGCGGGGAGGGCAGCCGGGACCGCGTAAGTCGAGGCGAGATCGTCGCCGGCATCTGCCGTCTCCAGCACCTCGCTGTCCGAGCGGCTCGATTCGGCGTCCTCGATAGTGGTATCGACGATCTCTAGCGATCGCCGCTCACCCTCGTGGCGAACCCAGAGCGCGCTCGGCAGCGCGCCCCGGCTCGTGAACGTGTACGGCCCCTCCACGTCGCCGTCGGCTTTCTCAGGGGCCGGCGAAACCGTGAGCGTAAACTCCAGTTCGGCACCGCCGTCCGCCGTGACAGATACATTCACCGGAAGCCGATCGTACAGCGGCTCCCCGACAGCGATGGCGTACACCGTGTCGTCGAGCCGGTAGTACGGCGGTGTGTCGTATTCTGCGGCGAGGTCGTTGTAGGCGTCCGGCACGTCGTCGGTGAAGTACTGCCTGCGGTCCGGAGACGGTAGCGCTGGTCGCCGGTGTGGCGACGACAGTGCACGCTCAAAGAACGCGACAATTTCGTCGGCGAGTTCGGATTCGTCGACCACCGGCTGGCCCCACATGTCCGCCTCTGTCAACTCGCGCGCCGTAATTGTGTACGGAGGATTCTCATTTTCGACGGTCGTACGGATCTGGGAGACGCCGAATTGGTCTTCGAGGTAGTCGTACTCGTCGAGGAAGGCGTCCACGGATTCCGGGAGGACACATCGACGGTACTCCGCGCGTGGAATGTGCGTGCCAGACGCCGTCAACGCGTCGACGAACGCCTTTACCGCCGCAGAGCGGTAGTCCTCGCGCTGTCTCGCCTCTCGCAACACCCGGTCCTCGTCGTACTCCTCGGCGTATTCGTCCAGAAGCTCCGCGACGAACGTCGGCAGTGTCGGGTCGAACACGTACCGTGTCTCGTCCAATTCGACATACGGCTTCAGCTCGCCGCGATCGTACTCGCGAAACTCGTCGACTGCGGCCAGCAGGGCATCACTTGGATCGTCGGTCTCGAACGTTCCATTGCGGGCCTCAGAGAGTGGATCACGCAGTGCGGACGGGATCTCGTCTTCGGGGACGACGTCGTCCGGATCGATCCCGCGGCCGCGCGACGGCTCGTATGCGTTGACGACGTAGCTTACGGGCTGGAGTTCGATGTCGGTCATCGCAGTCGTCTCGTCGTCGGTTCCGCTCTGTTTGTCAGTCTCGGTTCCGTTCCCGGTGCCGGTCCCATTCGTCGTCGGGTCCGTATCGGTCTCGTCCGCGGCGCACCCGGCGAGTGCGACGAAAGAACCGCCAATAACGGAGAGGAGGGCTCTGCGGTCCATAATCTGACGTTCGGAACGAACGATAAAAATCTTCTGTGGATAATCAGGGTCGTGTCTCGGTTGGAGTGCGTAATTGAATCTAAAGAGTACAGCGAGAGTTCCACGGGTTTCCGAAAACGTCCGTTTTCGGCTTTCGCAAATCTTCGATTTGCTCAACACCTGAGCCGTGGGTGAATCGCGTACGCTCCTCGTCATAATCCACGGTTTTATTTCGCATCAACTCGTTGAGTCTGATAGGAACTCACCGTTAACAACCTCTCAAAACCCACGCACTGAAACATGGTAAGACGTGGTGAGACGGGTGGTGTCGAGTCATCGTAAAGTGGCTGGCCTTCACGGACACGAACGGCGTGTTCGGGTGTTACTGGTTCCACGCGACCAAACGGGAGCGCGAAGGGAATTAAAGATTCGCACGCTTTACCGCCCGATTCTGGGCGTGACGTGTCTCTGCGAACGCCACGGGTCACCCGACCCGTGGTACTTTACCGGGGAATAAAATCCAATTATATTTCGCTACCAGTCGCCGTCTAAGTACTTCTCGTTGAACTCCCAGCCCCCCTCGCCGTCGCGAACCATGTACTCGCCGTAGTAGGGGACCCGATCGGCCACGGTCTGTCTGAACGCCGCCCTGATTTCGGGTTTCGTCATCTCGCCCATCGGCTTGAGATCGTCGTTGCGGTTCAAACACCCCTTGAGGTAGCCCTCGTGGGTCACCCGGACGCGGTGGCAGTTCGCGCAGAAGTTCGCGTTCTCGACGGGATCGACGATCTCGACCATGCCGCCGTTGACCCAGTAGCGCTTGCGGTTGTGCATCTCGCGGTGTTCGACCTCGTCGGCGATGTCTGCGAGCCAGTCGTGGACCCGCTGGATGTCGATGTTCCAGTCTGGACGGCCGGTGAGTTCTGGCATGTACTCGATCAACTGTAGCTGGAGGCCGTCGTTCTCGGCGACGTGGTCGACCATCCCCTCGACGTAGCCGGCGGTGCGTTCGAAGACGACCATGTTGAGCTTCACGGGATCCAATCCTGCGTCGAGAGCGGCCTGAACACCCTCCATGACCCGCTCGTACGCACCTGACTGGGTGATCTCCGCGAACGCCTCCGGATCGAGCGCGTCCTGGGAGACATTTACTCGTTCGAGTCCTGCATCGACGAGGTCCGCAGCGCGGCCGGGCAGGAAGGTCCCGTTCGTCGTCATCGAGACCTCCATGCTGTCGGGCGTTCGCTCGATGATCTCCTCGAGGTCTTGTCGAAGCATCGGCTCGCCGCCGGTGAATTTCACCTTGCCGACGCCGAACTCCTCGGCGACCTCCAGAAAGCGGACCACGTCGTCGGTACTCATCTCCGATTCGGAGGGCTCCATTGGTCCCCGAGTGTCGCCCAGCCCTTCGTTGTGGCAGTACACGCAGTCAAAATTACATCGATCGGTCAACGATACCCGCACGCCGGTTACTTCCCGACCAAAATCATCCGACAACGCGGTGCCACTCCCCGGCTGCGCGTCGACGCCATCCCCGTCTAGAACGCTCATGTTCGATCACAGCATATGATTGAGGATAAACGTGCGGGTCGATCGCACGAGTGTGTAATGACAAGCGGTTACGGATAGCGGCAATCGTGACAGTGAACGACTGCAATAGGTTTCTATCTCTCCTATCGAATCTCTGAGAAGTACACAGCAAGCAGAATTCCGGCGAAACGACTATTGGTAAGATCATCGTATTACGTACGTATGTCTGAAGCGGCCACAAACGACAACGGCACGGATGACATTGTCACGGTGAATTTCAAAGTCACCGAGTCGTTTCTTGAGAAAATAGACGACACGTGGCAGGGACGCGGATTCAACAGCCGAAGCGAGTTTATCAGGTACACACTTCGAGATGCCGTCGAGTTTCCGACGTTCGATCGCGATGAACTTATCGCCCTGCTTGAAGCTGAGGAGGATATTCGCGAGGGACGAACGATGAGCGCTGCGGAGGCCCGCGAACAGTTTGGCACGAGTGATGAATGACGAAGAGTGGACGTGGGAACTCTCCTCAAATACCCAAAATGACCTCGGTTCGCTTTCTACCGCCGAGCAAGAACGGATACTCGACAAACTCGACGAGATCGTCACCTCACCGTGGCGTAACCCGCCCGACTACGGCGAACCGCTCCAGAATAGCCCGTACAAGAAAATTCGTATCGGGGAGTTCCGCCTTTCTGTGAGCTTCCATGGAAATGACAAACGACTGGTCGTTGCCCGTATCAAGCGTCGTGGTGGGGCATACACCGCTGACGACGATTAATACGCCCGAGAACGCTCGGTAGAATTCATTTTAGACGAGCGAGGCCAATCTACGCCAACGATTGACGAAACACTCAGCGCTCGAGTTCGATCTGCAACCCATCCTGGGCGACCCGAACAGTCCCGTCGAATGACTCCGCGACGGAGGCGCACATCTCGTCGTGTTTGCCCTCCGTGTGCGGGTACTGGTGGGTCAAGTAGAGCCGATCGACCGTACTGTCTTCGAACGCTTCGCCCAACTGCGACGGCGTCGGGTGGTTCGAGACGTCAATCTCGTCGGGGAACGAACAGTCGTGTGCGACGAGCGAACAGCCCTCGAAGAAGTCCGCGATCGATCGTTCGGCCTCGGTGTCGCCACTAAAGCCGAACTGTGGCGAGTCGGATGGGGTTTCGGCGATTCGGTAGGCGTTGCCCGCCATCGAGTGTGTGGTTTTCGTGGCCTCGACGGCGAAGCCTGCGACCGTGTGGCGATCGCCGGGTTCGATCTCGCGGAATTTTAGGTCCATCCGATCGTCAAGATACGAATGCACGTCGAACAAACCGTCGACGAGTGCCTCGGTGCCCGGCGGACCGACGATTTCGAGATCGGTCTCGCCGGCGAGCCACCTAGCTTTGAGCAGGACAAACAGGTCCGAGACGTGATCGAGATGGTGGTGGGTCAAAAGTACCGTCGAGATTCCCTCGTAGCCCGTGTCAGTTTGTGAGAGCCGGTGGAGGATCCCGCTGCCGCAGTCGACGAGCAGCGATCGATCGTCAGATTCGACGAGCAGTCCGGTCTGGACGCGATCGGGCGTCGGCATCGCCGCACCGGTTCCGAGAAACGTTACGTGCATACCGGGTGGTGGCGGGCGATCGACAAATCGGTTGGGGCCGTGTACTGTTGTTCATATTTGGCTCTGTTGAAATCCTATACTTCAGACACAGTATCGACTGAAACAGCCGGTTGATGAGCGGTGCGAACTGAGCGTTACAGATTCTGATTGATCCACTGACACCACGCGTGAAAATCGTTCGCGCCACACTGCTGAGCGATGGACTGGAGTGTCCCGGTTGGGATGTCGTCCGCCGATTTCATCGGAACCGTCACGATACGGACTTCGTTCGTGTCTGGCGACTCGTAGCGGAGTTTCAGATGGCTCCCGACGCGGCCTGTCTGCACGAATCCGTGGTCAATTAATACAGCTGCGATTTCACGCCCGGAAAAATTCGTCCGGATCATCTACCCCATAAACTCTGGGAGCTCCTTGGTGCCGGGCCCAATATCATCGAGCCCCCACTCTTCGAGGTCTTCGTCAGTGACTGGCTCTCCGCCACCCTCGTGCAGTTCGAGGGCTTCCGCGAGCATTCGGAGTGCTTCTGTTTTTGTCTCTCCAAAAGAGGCAACGCCAGTTTCGAGGTCACGAGCTGTAATCTTCCCGTCATCTTCGTGGATGAACTCTACTCCTTCTTCGGGTGACTCGTCACGCGTTGCACTGGCCATATTCTAAATTGGCGAAACGAGCGAATAAGTGTTCGGTTGGCCACCTGTATTGACCACACTCGGGTCAAAATATATCGCCTGCAGAGGATTTCAACAAAATCTCATATTTTTAAAACGTAGCTCACGCAAAATACACAGTCAATGCTGGAATATCCGGCACTGCTGCGATCGCTGAATTGTGGCATCAAGTGAGGGAGCGTATCACGCGTTGAAGAGCGAGATTTCCACCTGTTCATCCGATAACGGTGCGAAGAATGCGTTCGTATCGACTGCCGCGATCACGCCTCAGTCTCCGAGTCGTCGTCTTCCTCGTTACCGATATCACGAGGATATTCACCACGAATCCAACGCATTTGGCTAATTTGACCTTCTTCCAAAGAGACCTGATCTCGCGCAACGCCGCTCGATTTAGGGATACACCAAATTGACTTACCCATCCGACCCCTACTCTCGCACAGTTCTGATGGACGTACGTGAACGGTTGCTTGGGATCGATCGATCGTTCGAGTTTGACCCAGAGACGGTCACGATCGCCGATGAGGACGTCTTCGATCGGTTTGAACCCGTGGTCAAAGAGTGGTGGCTCGATGAGTTCGGCGCGTACGTGGACCAAAACGAGGGGCTGTTTACGCCGCCCCAACGCGAGGCGATCCCGCTCATCGACGAAGGCGAGAACGCGCTCGTCTGTGCGCCGACCGGCAGCGGCAAGACGCTCTCGTCGTTCGCAGCGATTATCAACGACCTCTTTCGCCGCGAGCGCGACGACCCCGATGGCCTCGAGAACTCGGTGTACTGTCTGTACGTCTCGCCGTTGAAGTCGCTCGCGAACGACATTCACCGCAACCTGACAGTTCCGCTCGAGGGAATCACCGATCGCCTCGCATCCCGCGGGATCGACACCGAAATCCGCCACGCAATACGGCACGGCGACACCGAAAGCGCCGATCGCCAGCGGATGCTCAAAGAAACCCCGCATATCCTCAACACGACGCCGGAAACCCTCGCAATCTTGCTCAACTCCCCGAAATTCAAAGAGAAACTACGGACCGTCGAGTACGTCATCGTCGACGAGATCCACAGCCTCGCCGAAAACAAGCGTGGGACGCACCTCGCGGTCAGCCTCGAACGGCTCGAAACGCTCACAGAGCACTCGCCGACGCGGATCGGCTGTTCGGCGACTGTTGAGCCCTTGTCGACGATGGCGCAGTTTCTCGTTGGCCGCACGGAACCTGCCGGGGAGTCCAGACCGTGTGAGATCGTCGACACCCGGTTCGTTCGGGACTTCGATATCAAACTTGAGTGTCCTACTGACGACCTCATTGATACGCCTCGAGAGATCGTCCAGGGGCGGTTCTACGATCGCCTCCACGAACTCATCGACGCCCACACGAATACGCTCGTCTTCACGAACACGCGATCGGGCGCAGAGCGGGTGTTACACAGCCTCCGTGATCGGTTCCCCGACGCCTACGACGAGGACAACTCGGGGTGTCACCACGGCAGCCTCTCGAAGGAGCGCCGGCGGACGATCGAAACCGGACTCAAAGCCGGTGACCTCGACGTGGTGACGACCTCGACGAGCCTCGAACTCGGGATTGACATGCCACACATCGATCTGGTCGTCCAGGTCGGCTCGCCGAAGTCTGTCGCCGCGCTGTTACAGCGAATCGGCCGGGCGGGTCACCGGCTCGGCCAGACTGTTGAAGGGCGGGTGATTGCGCTCGATCGCGACGAACTGATCGAGTGTGCGGTGATGCTCAAGAAGGCCGAATCAGGGTTTGTCGATCGCGTCTTCGTGCCGGAAAACGCCGCCGATGTCGCCGCCCAACACGTCTACGGGATGGGAATAAACGGCGTCAAGCGCGAAGCCGACCTGCGGGCGACACTCGAACGCGCGTACCCGTTTCGCAACTACACTGATGCGGAGTGGGAATCGCTCATGCGGTACCTCACCGCGTCGTATCCCGGCATGGAAGACAAAAACGTCTACGCGAAGATCTGGCGGGACACCAACGATCGCCCCGACGGCGAGCATCACTATCCCGACTTCGACGTGGGCGAACCGCTCATCGGCAAGCGCGGACGGCTCGCGCGGGTGATCTACATGACCAACATCGGGACGATCCCCGACTCGTTCACCTGCGAGGTGTTTGTTCGCGGGAGCGACGAGTGGGTCGGATCGCTCGATGAGAATTACCTCGACACCCTCGAACCGGGCGACGTGTTCGTCCTCGGGGGGCGGAACTTCGAGTTCCGCTACCGTCGCGGCTCGAAGGTGTACGTTGATCCGACGAGCGCTCGCCCGACGGTCCCCTCGTGGTTCTCAGAACGTCTACCGCTGTCTTATGATCTTGGCCGCGAGATCGCCGCGTTTCAGGGTGAAGCAGTCGATCGCCACGAGACCGGCGGGATTGCAGGCCTCCGGTCGTGGCTGCGGGAGTTCCCGATCGACGAAAACAGCGTCCGTGCGATCGCCCGAACGATTGAAGAACAGCGCGCGTATCTCGGTCCAGAAGGGATGAGCACGCCCGATCGACTCGTCGTCGAAACGGTGCTCGACCGGACCGCGTACCGGCGGCGGTTTTACGTCCGCTCAACGTACGGTCGTCGGTTTAATGATGGGCTCTCTCGATTGGTCGCGTACCACTGCGCTCAGCGTGCGACTGCCAACGTCCAGGTCGCGGTCGCGGACAACGGCTTCTCGATCGAGATGCCGCTGAACCGCAAGGTCGACATCGCTGAGATCCTCCGGTCGATCGGACCCGACGAGGTAGCCACAGAGCTACGGGCGGCGATCGACGGGACTGATCTGCTGCAGCGATACTTCCGCATCAACGCAACCCGATCGCTCATGATCCTCAAACGCTACAAGGGCTACGAGAAGTCTGCGGCCCAACAGCAGGTCTCAAGCGAGATGCTGCTGTCGTTTGCCCAGGAGCTCGATTCGTTCGCGGTCATCGAAGAGACCTACCGAGAAATCCTCGAAGACAAACTCCACGTCTCGGCGATCGAGGACGCGATCGAACGGATCGCACGCGGCGACCTCGCGGTCGTCTCTCACGAGGTCGACTCGCCGAGCCCGCGATCGTTCGGATTGGCGACGCTTGCGGCCAGCGACGTGGTGCTCGCCGAAGATGAGTCCGCGGTCCTGCAAGCGTTTCACGCGCGGGTTCGCGAGGCGATCGACGAAACAACTGAGTCCGCGGCGACTGACTGAAGACCAATCATGCAATTCACTCATGTAACCGTCCCGAGCTGCGATCCGATCGCCCTCGCCGAGTGGTATCACAGTGTATTCTCGCTGCCGATCGAGACGAGTGCTGACGGCGCAACCGCGTTTCTCCCCGACACCGCGGTGTCGTTTGCGGAGGTGGACGATCACGCGCCGTACCATCTCGCATTCCGCTCGCTCGCCCCTGCGGCGGCGATTTATGAAAGCCTCCAGCGGCAGGATTTAGACGGGCGATCGACGCCCGTTTCCGTGGAGGGAGAACCGACGATCCGGTTCGACTTTCTCGACGCCGACGCCACGTACTTTCTCGATCCGGAAGGGAACATCCTCGAGTGTCTTGCCTACGATCGTGACGTTGACGGTCAAAACGCCGATGAGCACGCCGATCGATCCGAATTGATGAATGAGGCGCTTCGATCGGTAACCGAAGTCGGACTCCCCGGATCTGATCCTGTCGCGCTTCGGGAGTGGCTCATCGAAACCATCGGACTGGGGACGATCGGCTCGCCGAGCCCCTCGTTCGCGTGGGTCGGCGACTTCGAAGCGCGCTTTGTCGTGGTCCCTGCCGGCCGAGAGTGGTATCCGACCGATCGACTCTCAGGGATTGATCCGATCGAGGCGACGGTGACCGGTGCCGGCGTCACTGGCCGACACGAACACCCCACAGCGCCGTACACTGTCGTCGTTGAGTAGGCCTATCGGTAGACCGGACGTAGCGCACGGATTTGGCCGTTCGGTCACTCGTCTGCACGACCCCACTAGTATCTTCCCACTTGCCGTGGTATATATTCGCATGCAAGAGCCACCGATCGAGTTCCAGGTCCCGAGCGACAAGGACGCGATCACGAGTTCGCCAGCGGGCCGGAGCCAACACGTCCTCGTAACGGCGAATCGCTATGCAGACAATCCTCGGACCGAGTACCAGGGCGCGATCGTCGAAGAGACCTCGGCGTTTCGGTCCGACGTGGAACTGTTTTACGACCTCCACACGGCCGTCTGGGACGGCGATCTCGAGGAGACCCACGACGTGCGAAACGACGCGATCGACAGCGAACTCGACTGGCACTCCGCGTCGGTACCGGCGCTACACCTCCGAAACAACTTCGAGTTCGGCGACGAGACCACGGGTTCGATTACACAGCGACTCCTCGCGAGTTCAAACCAGTGTTCGATACTCCTCCACAACCGCGCGACGTTCGACGAAGCCCACGAGCGAACGCTCTTTACGGTGTTCAATCTTGGAATCAACGGACACAGCCACGAGCATCCTGATGCCGTCCAGGCGGCACACGTCGTCCACGCCAACGACTGTGACGTGCTCACTGCGACTGACGGTACGCGACACGTCGCATTCGCACAGGCCCACAATGGAATCCAACGGTTCGACGGCCATCGAATCGGCCACGCTGGCGTCAAAGATGGGCTCGAACGCAGCGCGTGGACGGACATCTACGAAGAAAACGACGGATGGATCGACAACACCGAAAACGGGACCGGCGACCTCGACGCGGGGTTCGGCCTCTACGCGGGCGAAGCGTCCACTGTCGAGTGGCTCACCGCGATCGGATTCGCGACCGAAAGCGAAGCGCACGCGATCGACCACGCCAGAGCCGCGCTCGACACCGGCTACGACGCCGAACAGGACGCCTTCGCCAGCGCGTGGGAGGGGTGGCACGACGGACTTCCGTCGCGAGCGCTCACCGACAACGGGGTCGCCGATCGCTACCGGCGGTCACTGACGAGCCTCAAGTGCGCGGAGGACCACTGTCAGGCCATGATCGCCGGCGCGTTCAAACCGAACGACATGACGTACAAGTTCATCTGGCCGCGCGATCAGGTGATCATTATCCAAGCGCTTGCGGCTGCCGGCGCGATCGAAGAGGCGACGCAGTCGCTCGAGTGGCTCGATCGGGTCCAGATCACCGACGACGATGCGGAGACGAGCGACGATCGCGGAATCGATCGGCGGGGGACGTGGTGGCAAAACTACTACACCACCGGTAAACCTCACTGGCGAGCACTCCAACTGGATCAGGTGGGCGGGCCGATCTACGCCCACTGGCTCCTGTGGCGTGAGACTGGCGACGATTCCCTCCTCGACGCGCACTACGACATGAGCGAACGCGCTGCGAGATTCCTGCTGGAGTGGGACAACGGATACGGTTTCCCGAAGAAACACCAAGATCCCTGGGAGGAGGTCTGGGGCTACTCGACGGAGGGAGTCGCCTCGGCGATCGCTGGGCTCCGCTGTATGGCCGAACTGGCAACCGCTGTTGGTGACGACGAGTTCGCAGCGGTCTGTCGCGAACGCGCCGACACCTGGGCAGACAACATGGAGACGTACTGTTACCGAGAGAATACCCCTTACGGAGATCACTACATCACGGCCGCCAAACCTGAACACGGGGACGCCCCAGCGCAACGCCCAGACGCCGCGGCGTTCATGGCTGTCTGGCCGTGGAACGTCCTTGATGCTGACGACGAGGGAATCGCCTCGACGCTTGTGCTGGCCGATCGACCTCCCTGGTGTGCAAGCGAAACCCCATGTCTCGGGCGATACCCTGGTGATACGTACACGCCGACTGGAACCGCCGAAGACGGCGGTTGGCCGCTGTGTGAGGCCTACGCTGATGTCGTTCGGTGGCAATCTGGCCTCGATCCCGATGCGGTTTCGGAGTACATTTCAGAACACGCTGCCGAGTGGACCACTTCTGCTGGCCTGTTACCAGAGCGCGTGGATGCCGACGGGACGGTGAGCTGGAACTCGAACCTCCAGTGGAGCCAGGCGATGTATATCCTCCTCGTCGAGAGCCATCGCCGCGGAGAGCCCTATGGGCTTGCGCCGCGGTAGCCAGAAGTAGTCACGACCGCTAGCTCCTCAATCGGCTATCAAATTAAGTCCGTGTTCACCGATCGGCCCACTGCAGCATCCGATCGTAGAACGGCTCTGAGGCGAGTGCCTCGCGATCGCCGACCAACACGAGCGCCTTCTTCGCCCGCGTGAGCGCGACGTTCACCCGGCGGTAATCCTCGAAAATCGGCCCCGCGAGGTCGCCGGTCGCGACGAACGAGACGACAATGACCTCCTTGCTCGATCCCTGGAAGCGATCGACTGTGTCAACGGTCACATCCACGCGTCGAGAGATCTCTGCGACCTGTGCGCGAAACGGTGCGATCACGCCGATCGCATCGGGGTCGATCCCAGCGTCAATGTACGCGCGAACGATCTCGGCGACGCGATCGGCCTCAGTGGGATTGGCGTTGCCCTCGCGGGTCCCATCGGGATCGACAAACGACACCTGCTCGCGGATCGCTGCCGGCAGCGTGGCTGTGTCGACGCCGAGATCTGACAGCGACTGGGCTGCGACGGCCCCCGTTGCGGGTCTGAGTTCACCATCGTAAAATTCCACCGAGGGGAATGCCTGAATCCGCTGGGCCATGCGATACTGGCGATCGAGCATCACTGACGCAGCTGGATAGGCATCGATCAGTCGCTCGAACAGCGAGGTTTGTAATTCAGTGTCGGCTCGGACAACCGGCGGGAGCTGTTCGTGGTCACCGACGAGGACGAACCGATCGGCGAGGTTGATCGCCGCGAGCGTCGCCGGCTCAGTCAGCTGTGAGGCTTCGTCGACGAGCGCTACGTCGAACGTCTCCTCGGCCAGCACCCGCGAACCACACGAGGTCGTCGTCGCCGCGACGACCGGCGCGTCACGGAGCTGTTTTGCCTGCGTGTGTGGGTCGCCGCGGGTCTCTAACCGGAGGTCGAGCATGTCCGATCGAATCCCGGATTTCGTGCCGACGCGAACAGCGTCTTCGAAGCCTTGCTCGCGCAGGGCTTCGAGGGCGTTGTCGACCGCGCGGTTTGTAAACGCGGTGAGCAACACGCGATCGCCTCGATCGACGAGTGCGCGAATCAGCCGTGCGATCGTGTACGTCTTGCCGGTCCCCGGTGGCCCGTGAATCAACGCACAGTCGTCGGCTCGCATGCCGAGGTTCACCGCCTCGTTCTGGGCGGGATTGTTGTCAATATACGTCCGCTTCTCACCGCTAAATTCGGGCTCCCGTCGCTCGAAGAGAACGTCCTTGCGATCGGGACTGCGTTTGAGCAGTCCGTCGTGCAACGCCGACAGCATCCGATCGACGGACAACTCTGTGGGGTACACGTCGAGGCGGCGAACTTCGACTGGCTCGTCGGTCGTCACGGTGATCTCTTCGCCCAGCCGCTCGATCCGACAGAGTTCTGCGTGCCCGGCGACCGGGTTGCCGTCGCTCGCGAGCGCCACGTCGCCTTCTCTGAGCTTCGAAACTGCGTCGGTCGTCGATCGCGCGCGGAGCCGCCAGCGGTTGCCGTCGATCGGCTCTTTGCCCTCGTATGTGAGTCCGATCAGCGCGCGATCGTCCGCGGCGCGTTCGGCCGCGGTTTGCTCCCAGAGTTTGCGGTACTCGGCGTGAACAGTCTCGCGTTCGGCCTCGATCGCCTCGTAGAATCGCTCGAAGTACGCCTGTTCTGCATCCGGCAGCGATGAGCCGATCGCACCGGCCTTCGATCGCTGGTCTAATCGCCCGGAGACGACCATACAGGTATCCTGGACGAAACAGTACTCACACTTCGCGTCGGCCTCGTATCCCGTTGGAATTTCGCCAGCAGCCTCCATCGCCGCGAGGTGGTTCCGACAGCGGACAACGTACTGTAAGAGCCCGCGGCCGATCGAGAACTCCTTGGCTGGCGAGAGGTCCCCCGATTCCTCGGTCCGCTCGAGGGCGCTGTTCTTTGTGTACAGTAGGGTTCCAGTGTTGACCGGCACGCCGCGCTCTTCGAGCATGAGCGCGTAACAAGCCGCCTGGATCTTGTCCTGAAAGCGCGGTTCTCGTCCGGTGTTCTTGCCGGTCTTTAGTTCGACAGGCATCCCACGCCTCAGTGCGTCTGCACGGCCTTTCAGTCCGAACGTCGGGCTGATGAGCGTGTACTCGGATCGCCAGTTGTCCTCTTCGGTGAGCGTGCCCTGTGCGAGCCAGCCTTCGATCGCCGCGGCGTTGCGCCGCACCTCGTCTTCGACCTCTTTGGGTTCGTAGCCGAGCAGACCGAGTTCGAGGGCGGCCTCCTCGACCCGATCGGCGATCGACTCATCGAGGTCTCGGCCACGAAGCAAGTCGCCGAACACCTCGTGGACGATCGTCCCCTTGATGACGGGATATTTCAGCGGGACGCTTGAGAGCTTGTTCAGGTAGTACTCGCGGGGACAGCTCACCCAGTAGCGGATGTCGGTAACGTTTACGAGAAAGCCGGGTTCGAGCACGACGTAGGACGTCTTTTGGGTGCCGTATTTCGTCTCGCCGTTGTACTCGCGTTCTTTGGGATCGGTGACGAGCAGTTCCATCCCCGCTTCGGCGTACGATGCTGTTTCGGCCCACTTGCCCCAGACGGTCGCCGTTGTGAGCCCATCGGTTACGATCGGGTCGTCCCGAGCGGGTGCCGATCCCACGTTTTGATCGTCTACGCGGAGGGTGAACTCCGCGAGCGATCGCTCGCCGTGTGCCGTTTCAACGGTTTTGGGCCCGTCGATGTCGACGATCGAGCCGCGGAGGGTCGAAGCCACTGTCACATCGTCAGGGCCCGACCGTACAAAAACGCTGGCAGTCGATCGAAGACGGCAGAAAAAAATACCTCTCGCTCCGAGTAGGCCCATGGCAGAGCAAAGCGACGCGGACCTCCCAGGCGGGATCCAGAAGTTCATTCGGCTCTTCGTTATCGCCTTGATTGTCCTGTCGGTTCTCACGTCCGCGGCGCTGCTCCGATCGGATGGGGTCACCCTCAATACGGTGTCAAGCGTGTTCGTGAACCTCTACGTCGCCGGACTCGTATTTTATGGCATCTTCTACAATAAGATGAACTCTCGGCCGTTCCGGATCGCGCTGTACGGTGGCGTCATTCTCTGGGGGGTCACGGACCTACTCACCGGCACCGAAACGACAATGACGTACCTGTTGATCCTCGGCGGGGGTGCGCTCGTGACACGCGAGGCATTCCTCAAGAACTGACCCCTGTACGCAGCACTCACCGCATTAGGAGAGATCAGCTCTCACAGGCTCGACACTCAAGAATATTCCGACTGAATTTCTGTGCAGCATTCACGCTGTTTTGGTAATAGAGACTTTTGACTCCCTTCTTCCAGGCTTCTATGTAGAGTTGATTGATCTCTTTGACGCTCACTTCACTGGGGTCGATTGAGACGTTCACACTCTGTGCTTGGTCTATGTGCTTCTGTCGCTGCGCCGCCTGATTGATGATCGCCATCTGTGGTATCTCAGCGAAGGTTTTGAAGACCTCTTTCTCTTTGTCCGTCAGACACTCAAGATGTTGCACACTCCCGTCTTTGTTTGCGATGCTGTCCCAGACTTCACGCTTGTCCTTGCCTCTCTCCGCCAGTATCGCTTGGAGGAATCTGTTTTTTTGCGTTGACTTCAGCTTCGCACCGTCTCGCACGAAGTAATTCGACTTCAGCGGCTCAATACTTGGACTGACTTGGCCCAGAATGACACTGCTCGATTTCGTCGGAGCCACACTCATCGTCGTTGTGTTCCGTCTGCCGTAGCCCTCAAGCATCTCTGGCTCACCAAACTCGTCGGCCAGTGCTTCACTCGCCTCGTAGCTCCGCTCTTTGATCGTCCGGAACACCTCCTCGTTTTTCGGCATCGCCTCCATACTGTCGAAGGGAATCATCTTACTCTGGAGGTAGCTGTGCCACCCGAGAACGCCGATCCCTATCGCTCGGTGTCGCTTCGCAAACCGCACAGCCCGCTCCATGAACTGTACCCCATCTGCCTTCTGGATGAACTCCTCCATCACTGCGTCTAAAAACCGCGTCAGTGTCTCCACTGCATCGGTCTCTTTCCAGTCGTCGTATTGGAGGGCGTTCATGCTTGAGAGACAGCAGACAAAGCTCTCATCTGGCGTGGCTGGCAGTGCGATCTCGGTACACAGATTGGACGCGTTTATTTGATAGTCCTTGTCTTTGTACACCTGTGGTTTTCCCTCATTCATGTTCCCCCGGAAAATAATATATGGGACGCCGATGTTGATCCGGGTTTCAATAATTTTTGCCCACGTCTCTCGTTTCTCTGTGTCGCCGTCAATCATCGCCTGGAACCAGTCATCACCGATGATGACGCCATAGTAGATGTCCTGCACAGGGTCTCCTTCGGTTTTGATGTTAAGCCATTCTTCCAGGTCATCGTGTTCAACGTCGATATAGCCCGCAAATTGCCCTCTCCGGGTTTCACCCTGGCTGATGACGGTGATGATCGTGTCGAACAGTTCTGTGAAACTGTAACTCCCGTTACTCTTGCCGTTGTTCGTTATCGGGGTACCTCGTGGTCGCAGGTCACCGAAGTAGCCGCTCGTACCGCCACCCAACTTGGTCATCTCACCCACCTCGGCTTGAGTGTAGAGAATACTCTCTATGGTATCTTCCATGTAGCTGCCGAAGCAACTGATCGGAAGGCCTCTGTCTAATCCGAAGTTGGACCACACTGGGCTGGCGAGACTATAGAAGCCACGGCTCATGTACTCGTAGAACTTGTCTGCGAAGCCCTCGTCATCGAGGATCTCTTCGGCGCGTTCTGCGATCTGTCTGACCCGCTCTTCCGCTTCGACACCCTCAATTAGATATCCTTCTCTGAGAAATGCCCTACTGTCCTCGTTCAGCCAGTAGAACGGTTCTTCGTGCTGTGCCTCAACTCGATCGAGTGCTGTTTGTGCCATTGTTAGAATATGTCCTCGGCGGTAACGCTTTGTGTGTGTTTGTTGTACGTGGTTGACCGTTTACTGAAGAAGTCGTTATCCTTCGTCATCATAATGTCCTCATCGAACCAGCGCGTCTCCGCAAGCAGGTCATCATCCGTCTCGAATATCGATTCCACATCGACATTTTCTAGGCTCTGATTGAACCGGTCTCGCAGAAACGCATCAACATGTGCCCGTGGAAGGAACTCTAGCTCGCCATCACTGAATATCCAATCCAGAATCTCCATTTCCGCTTCGTAGGCCTGTCGACAGGCCTCTTGGATATCTTCCGCAAAGTCATCATCGAAGAGGTCCGGATTCTCCGCTCTGATTGTTTCCACCAGTTCGACCCCGAACAGACCGTGAATCTGCTCTTCTTTGCTGGTTGCTTCGACAGCGTTCGCTATCCCCTTGAATCTCTTTTCGTG
Organism: Halalkalirubrum salinum; assembly: GCF_005543295.1. GTDB lineage: Archaea > Halobacteriota > Halobacteria > Halobacteriales > Haloferacaceae > Halalkalirubrum > Halalkalirubrum salinum. The sequence goes on along the minus strand of NZ_SRSG01000037.1, from coordinate 95,874 downwards.
CTTATCGAAGCTCGTCATTATTAGGAACTGGCTGAACAGCGACACATGCTCGACAAAGGTGCTGAACAGCAGGATGCCCATTACATACTCCTGTTTGTCGTCACCGTCACTTTTTTTCAGATACGCATCGAGATACTCGATTCGCTTTTTCATCGCTGGCACCGCAGTTACCTGTTCGAAATCGTCTGTTATCCCCAAAATATCGAGGAGGTGACTGTAGGCGTCCATATGCCGTACTTCACTCTCTGCAAAAGTCATGCCCACATTCCCAACTTCGGCCTTGGGCATCTCCTTGTAGATATCCGCCCAGAACGTCTTCACTTGCACCTCAATCTGCGCAATCGCCAACATCGTCCGTTTGATTACGGTCTGCTCAACCGGGGTTGTGTTGACCTTGAAATCTTGGACGTCCCCATCGAAATTGAATTCTGTGTGTACCCAGTAGCTGTTCCGTATCGCCTCAACGTAGTCGAGAAAGTCGCTATACTCGTAGGGCTTCAGCTGTTTTCTCTCTGAGAAGATGTCCGTCTCTGTATCTGTGGCTGTACTTGTGTTTGTATCCTCGCTTTTACTCATCGCGGGTCACCTCAAACGTAACCGCTAGCGTTGGGCTGGCTCTGTCACTATCCAACATCGGTCTGGTGTGTCCGATCGCAGTTGTGTCGGTTAGGATATTTTCTATCATTTTCGTGTCTCGAATGGACGTGTCGTCGTGGTTGCAGTCCAGGTAGTTCATTTGTGTTCTGAGTTTCCTTGCCCCCACAGTCCATTATATAGTGTTCAACTAATGCACCTACAGCATGTAGTGATGAGAGCAGGATGATAAGTCTTTGCAAGCCAGATAGTATTATTACAAGTAAGATTGATTTCTCGATCTTTGCACGTCATGAATGCCCGGGTGACCTTGCTGAATCAACCAGGGGTCTCTCCGAACATGCTGAGAAAATCCATAGGTGGATTGCACAAAAACAGGAGTTCGGTGTTCGAGAGAAGCACGGTATAAAACCCGCGCGTTGTATCTATCGCCACGTCTTGTGACAACGGACGTAGACAACTATAGTATCGTTTGCAACTCTTTGCAACAGCTATCTCGAAATGTAGTCCCAGAGTGCGTGAACCAGCAGTTCCTGCGAAGTGGAAAATAATTGTAAATGTTACTATATTTCGCTCGTCTTGATACGAGTCACAACAATACACGCCGTCGCAGATCCCCCTGCGATCGACAGTGCATCGACGCAGGTCCCACCGCGATCGACATTCTCATACGATCGCCCGTTGTACACCAACGTATGCGCGTTCGAGACTGGCAGGATATCCTCGCGGACGTAACGGACGGATCGGAAGATCCCGACGGCTGGCGTGCGATCGCCGGACAGCGTCGTCAGGGTGTCGGCGAAGATCTCTTTCTCGGCCACCCCGCGATCGGCGTCTACCAGCTCAAGACGTACGCGAAAAACCCCTACGAGGTCAAAGGCGTCGGTGCCAAGGTCGCCCGCCGGATCGACGACGAGCTCGATCCGCTCTTACCGGGCCGCGATGACGGGGGCCGATTTGCCGTTCGCAAGCCCCCGGAAGACGAAGACCAAGCAGAGACGATGGCAAAGCGGCTCACCGAGACATTGCGGGTTCACTCAGAAGCACCGACAACGCCTGATGACCTCTTTACCGACGTGATGGACGCGATCGAGAGTCCTGCCTACGGGCCGATGGAGTTCGAACTCTCGGATCGGCCCGATCGGCTCGACACCCTCTCGGACACCTTCGAAGAGGCTGAATCGCTGTTGAGCGCTGAACTCGACGATCTCATCGACGAGGACGGCGTCGATCGCGGGTTCCACTGAAATGAGCCGCGATGAGTCGATAGACCCTGATTCGCCGTTTTCCCCAACTGACTCGCCGCACGAGACGATCGAAACGTACTACGAGACACTGCGCCGCGGCGAGCCGCTCACTCCCTTTTTCAGCGAGGACCCGCAGGCGGTCAAACTCGGAATCGAGGAGACACTCGTCGGCTATGCCGACATCGCCGACGGCCTGAGCAGCCAGACCGATCGGACGAGCGAGTGGACTGTCGAAAGCAACAGCCTCCGCGTCACCGAACGCGACGCGTTCGCGTGGTTTCACGACGAGGTCCGGCTCTCGTGGCACGACGATCCGACCGGAACCGATGAATCCTACGACACTCGGTGGACTGGGACACTCGAATATCGCGAACCGGTCGATCGCTGGCAGTTCGTGAGTCTCCATGTATCTGTTCCGGTCGATCGGGGCAAGCCCGAGACTGAGCGATCAGATGCGGATGTGTTGTTCGGGTCCGAAGGTGAGCACGAACACGGTGGCTGCTGATGGTCGGTCCGAGCATCACTGCCGAAGAACGCGATATCGCAAACCGGCGGCTCAAATACGGATTTGTGCTGTTGGTCGCGGTCTCAGCGGTACTCATGAGCCTCCAGATCGACCCGACGATCGAACAGGTCGCCGCTGTCTTCGTCGGCGGACTCATCTTTGGTGCCGTCCTTTTGTGGTTTGTATTACGAAACCTCCAGAAGTTTTACTACCGGCTGTGAACACCTGAATCCCCAGTTGCACCGTTCCTATTTTCCGTAGCAATTGGTAGTGACTCGTGTAAAACGGGTCACGCCAAGCATCGCTGGGCTTGATGCAGAAGGGTTGCTACTATTGGTTTTCGTCTCTGTCGGGGTGACAGCGGGCGCTATCACGCACTACCCGCCACCAGCAGTCACCTCTTGCTCCGACTGTCCGGTAAACGCTACAGGCGCGCCACCGAACGTGAGACGCGTGCCACCGTCAGAATCTGATTCTGACGTGGATCGAAACGCAGTTCGTTGCTCTCCAGCGGAACGGCTCGCTGGCACGATTTCAGCGTCTCCCGTATAGGAAGACGTGAACTCGTGTTGCAGCGAGCCGGTGTCGCTGAAGAACACCCGAGCCACATTGACAGCCCCAACGTAGTCACGGTCGGCTTCGAAGCCACACCGAGCGTTGTCACAGCGGAAATGCCCGCCCCACCACACCTCGAACGAGTGCTCCGGTGATTTCGTCGTGTGGCCTGTCGAGCCGCATCGAGGACACGATCGGGACGTGTTCTCTGGATGCACACGGTCTACGTGTAGTCCAACGATTTCCGCCCGGTACTCGATCTTTTCAATAATTTCCCGGCGTGCCCATGAGGAGAGTTCCCACGAGAGTTGTCCCTCGCCGCGCGGTGGCGAGAGACTCCGCAGGTCTTCGTGAACGATCGCATCCACGTCGTACACCAACGCGAGTGCGAGGACTTGGTTCGCAACGTCGTGGACGAGTTGTTCACGCTTGTGGCGGATCTTGTTGTTGACTCGCTCATATTCTGCTTGCACGTGTTTGAACGAGTCTGTGTGGTCGCGTCCGTTTCGACGCAAGTGTGCGAGTTTGGCGTTGATTTGGTTGCGTTCGTGAGCGAGATTCTGCATCCTGTCTCGTTCTGTGTTCTGGATGAAATACGGGACCGACCGTTGTTTGCCATCCTCGTTCATAACGATTGCAGTCGCGTCTTTTCGGAGACCGCTGTCAATGGCGACGACGGTTTCCACGTCGTCTGATTTCTCTTGGTGTTCAATTTCGACGGGGAACGCAAGTTCGTAGTATGTCTCTCCGGTTTTGGTCTGTGTGGGTTGAAACGAGGGAGCAGAGAGACTGCCATGGTCAAGCAGGTCGTCGAACGCGTCATATCCTTCCAGTTCGTGTTCTGTCCACGTCCAATCGCCACGAGTTTCCGGTTCGAGTGTATCTGGGGTTTTGAGTTTGACCGTGAGTATCTGGGTGTCTTCGTCGTATGTGTACTTTACCGCCTGTCCCGAGGTGGGGCCATCGTCTGCGGAGTACGGGAGGACGCCTTTTGCGTACGATGGGCACGCTTGGAGATCGAAGTACGTCTCGGGGAATCGCCCGTGTTTGTCGTAGTAGGAGTTGAGCTGTCCGATGAGCACGTCGACATACCCCGATGTGAGGTATTCTCCAGCGTCCCAGAGTTGGGTTTTGATTCGACGGGTGTCGATGCGTCGGATCTTGCGGTCAGAGAGAACGGATTTGATTGACTGGAATGCGTTGCGCTTGTCGGCGTGACTCCGAAGTGTCTCGCCGACTTTCTGCAGGATACACCGCTTGTACCGTGATGGGAGATAGCAGTCAATGTCTGTGAAGGCTTCGGCTTCGTCAAAGTATTTCCACGCTCGGTATGCGTATTCGTCAATTCCTGACAGGTGTTCAGCCCTCCAGTACGTCTCAATGAGCGTGTTTGCGACGGTGGTTGTGAGTGCGTCTAATCGAGCGTGGCGCTCTTGTCCTTCGAAGGGGAGGCGAATCGGGAGTGAGAGGTGATTACTCATCAGTATCCACCGCTGTTTGCACAGTTTCGACGAGTTGATTGCGTTTCGAAGACCGCATTCCGTAGAGTTTGCCTGCGAAACTGGCGACGAGCTGGAGCAAGTCATCTACGAGTTCTTCGTGTGCAGTTTTGTCAGTTTCTTCGTTGATGACCGTGATTTCAACCCCGTACTGGTTGAGGAGGCGTTCGAGGTAGGAGAACCCGAATCTGGTGAGTCGATCTTGGTACGTGACGAGAACGCGGCCGTAGTCAGCGTTGTTTGCGTCGTCTAGGAGGTTGTTCAGCCCACGACGATTCTCGTTGAGACCGCTTCCAACGTCGGAGTATGTGTTCTCGATACTCCAGCCGCGGTCATGTGCGTATTTGGTAAGCGATTCGAGTTGTCGGTCGAGGTCGCCGTCTTGTTTTTGTGCGTGGCCTGAAACTCGGCCGTAAATAGCGACTTTATCGGTCTGTTGTGTGTCTCCAGAGAGTCGCAAGAGTTCGCGATGGGGGATACGCCGGTGGCCGCCAGGTGTTCGTGTGTAGTCGATTTTTTCCTCACGGCACCAGTTTTTGACGGTTTGGGTGTGGACTCCGAGTTCATCAGCAAATTCTCCCACGGAGTACGACCGGGGCATGTAATTATATTATACTGTTTACTACTTAATACTATTGAATTTTGTAGCAGTTACGCTACCCTGTTCTCAGGCGGTGACACGTGAACACCTACATAAGCTATAGGTAGCCATGTTCGGAAATAATCGTACTTTGTGAACGACGCCGCTCCCGGCCGATCGGATGCGAACGGCGATCGGATCAGCGCGCTCGTGGTGGTGTCTGGAATATAGTAGCGTTTGCAATTATCTTCCCACTTTGCAGGAACTGCCGGTTCACGTTCTCTCAGACTGTATTTCGAGGTGGCTCTTGCAAAGAGTTGCAAACGGTACTCTAATGCTGGCCGACTACGGCCTGAGCGTGCCGGTCGATCGCCGTGAGTCGATGTCCGATCCTGGACACTCGACGACACCGAGCGGGACTGGGTTCGGGCTGAGCATCGTACGCGAAATCGTCACCGCCCACGGCTGAGCGATCACCGTGACCGAAGGCTCTGCAGGCAGGGCTCGATTTGAGATTACTGGCCTCGAATTTGAGGGCTGACTGGCCGTCGTCGGCAACTTACGGGTCGACCCGGCGGAGCCACGCCGCAGGATCGTCGATCTCCGCGTCGGTTGGCAGATTTGCTGGATCGGCCCACACAACACTCGCAGCGCCGATCCCGCGAGCGTCCGCGACTGCCTCAAAAAAGCGTGCGCCGCGTTCGTACTGCTGGCGTTTGATTCCCAACCCGAGCAGTCGGCGCATGACCCTGGCGATCGGCCCCCCACCTCGCCGTCTCGCGTCAAGCTTCCGGCGGAGATCGGTGTAGTCGTCGTCGAACGCTCGATCCATGAGCAGTTCTGCATAGCCCTCGACAGCCGTCATCGCGACGTTCAGCTCTTTTAACGGCTGGCTGTCGAGTGGTGCCGACCGTAGTGATATCGAGCCGATCGAGGTGACCGCCTCGTGCATCCGGCTCTCGAGGTATTCGGGCAGCCACGGTGCCGCGCCGAACTCCGCAGCGTGAGCGACCTCGTGGAAGGCGATCCAGCGCCGAAACCGGGGATAGGAAACACGAAGCTCATCGGCGACCCGGAGGATGTTTGGCCGCACGAAGTACAGCCCGTGCTCTTCGGCGTCTGCCAGCAACAGCGGGTCGTACTGCCCGAGGACGTTCTTCGAGAGAAAGCTCAGGGTAAACGCCATCGTCCCGGTGTTAACAGAGCGCGCGATGTCCGGAAACAGTGTGTCGGCCTCCTCCTCGATCGGCTTCATAACCCGCCGGAAGGTTTCAACGTTGGCGTCGATCCAATGGTGGCGGTTTTGGACCTCGATCGCGTTCGGCAGGTCAAATTCAACCTCGCCGATCGTCCGAAGCCGATCGCGGGCGTCCCGGACGTCGTTGGCGTAGCCCGCCTCCTCGTCCGGAGTGAGCGTGATGTCGCCAGGCTCTGTGGCCGCCTTTGCGGACTCGGCGACGGAACCCCAATCAATGACACCGGTGCCGGTCGATCCGGCGTCCGCGACCGCTCGGACGCTGCGGTACAAGTTCATACGCGAGATTAGCGATCGGGCCCCAAAGCGCTTGTGTCGGGTACGATCGACAGTCACCAACACACGACTCCGATCGACCAACAGGTGTCAAAACAGTACACTACCCGGCTGATTGAACCGATATCGCGGTTTTCATGTAGTAAGCCAAACAGCTCTTTGTATGGACGACCGATCGCGGGCATTCCTCGAATCACTGTTAACCACGCCGAGTCCCTCCGGGTACGAAGCCGACGGCCAGCGCGTCTGGGTCGACCACGTCCGGGACTTCGCTGACGAGGTTCACACCGACGCGTACGGAAACACCGTCGCCGTCCACGAGGGTACCAACGATGCCCCGTCGATCGCCTTCTCCGGCCACGCAGACGAAATTGGGTTCATCGTTCGGGACATCCTTGACGATGGATATCTCCGACTGGGGATGATCGGCGGCTCCGATCGAACGGTCTCGAAGGGTCAACACGTGACCGTTCACGCGGCTGACGGGCCTGTGCAGGGGGTCATCGGCCAGACAGCGATCCACCTCCGTGAGAACGGTGACGAGGAGTACGAAGACATCGCCGAGCAGTTCGTCGACATCGGCGCGACAGACGAAGACGAGGCGGCCGATCTGGTCGAGGTTGGCGACCCGGTGACGTTTTCGACCGAACTGTTCGAGCTTCACGGCACTCGGCTGTCTGCCCGCGGGATGGACAACCGCGTCGGAACGTGGAGTGCCGCCGAGGGTCTGCGCCGTGCGGTCGAAGCTGACGTTGACGCGACTGTTTACGCGGTGAGCACCGTCCAGGAGGAGGTCGGAGTGCAGGGAGCAAAGATGATCGGCTACGAACTCGAACCAGACGCCGCGATCGCGATCGACGTGACCCACGCCACGGACAACCCCGACGTCCCAAGCAAACGGCGCGGACCGGTCAGCCTCGGTGATGGACCCGTGATCGGCCGCGGAAGCGCAAACCACCCGAACGTTGTCTCTGTGGCCCGCGAAGCCGCCAAATCTGCAGATATCGACGTCCAACTACAGGCCGCCGGTATTCGAACTGGAACTGATGCCGACGCGTTCTACACATCCCGCGGCGGGATTCCCTCGCTCAACATCGGGATCCCGAACCGCTACATGCACACGCCCGTTGAAGTGATTGATACCGAAGATCTCGACGCGGTCGCAGCGTTACTCGGGTCGATCGCCGAACGAGCGGGCGAAGTCGACTCGTTTGCGGTTGATATCTGAGCAGTTAGAAGCCGCCAGCCGACGCTTCGATCGATCTTGTAGTCGAGGCTTCGATCGCCCGACTTGTCCCGCCGTGACACCCCCCCACGTACCGCGCGGGAAAGAAAAACGGTTAAAACTCGTCGGGGATTCGAATACGGTATGGCTGGAACTATTGAAGTCCTCGTCCCTGGCGGGAAGGCCAACCCAGGCCCGCCGCTCGGTCCAGAACTTGGTCCGACGCCGGTGGACGTACAAGCCGTCGTACAGGAAATCAACGACGAAACTGCCGCCTTTGACGGGATGGAAGTCCCCGTCACCGTCGAGTACGATGACGACGGCTCGTTCTCGATCGAGGTGGGTGTCCCGCCGACCGCGGAGCTCATCAAAGACGAAGCTGGCTTCGACACCGGCAGCGGCGAACCGCAAAACGACTTCGTCGCTGACCTGTCGATCGAGCAGGTCAAAAAGATCGCCGAGCAGAAATCGAGCGACCTGCTCTCCTACGAGGTTAAAAACGCCGCCAAGGAGGTCGGTGGCACCTGCGTCACGCTCGGTGTGACGATCGAGGGCGAGGACGCGCGGACGTTCAAACAGCGCGTCGACGACGGCGAGTACGACGACGTCTTGGCGTAGTTCAACCTCGTTTTTTCCGACGATCGACGACCGCAAGCGATCGGTCGTTGCTCAATCGTGCGTGTCTCTCACACCCAACCGAATCAATCACGCACGAACGGACGCTTCGACGGTTTTAAGTCCGTCATCAGCCAGTTACCGATGAGACAGGCTACTCCCTGTTTCACTGACCCGTAGGAGCAACCTACGCGTACTACGGAGGTGAATATGGCAGACGACATAGCACAAGCGGTCACTCGCGCACTCGAGGACGCACCCGAGCGGAACTTCCGCGAAACGGTGGACCTCGCGATTAATCTGCGTGACCTAGACCTCAACGATCCGTCGAACCGTGTAGACGAGAGCATCGTGCTCCCGTCTGGCACCGGTCAAGACACCACGATCGTCGTCTTCGCCGAGGGCGAAACCGCCCTCAGAGCCGAAGACGTCGCCGATCAAGTACTCTCTTCAGACGACATTGAAGAGCTTGGTGACGACACCGATGCCGCAAAAGATCTCGCCGACGAAGCAGACTTCTTCGTCGCCGAGGCCCCACTGATGCAGGACATCGGCCGCTTCCTCGGGACCGTTCTCGGTCCGCGCGGGAAGATGCCGACGCCGCTGCAGCCCGACGACGACGTCGTCGAAACCGTCAATCAGATGAAAAGTACAGTCCAGGTTCGCTCGCGCGATCGCCGGACGTTCCACACCCGAGTTGGCGCTGACGACATGTCCGCCGAAGAGATCGCGGACAACATCGACGTCATCATCCGCCGGCTCGAAGCGGACCTCGAGAAAGGCCCGCTCAACATCGACAGCATCTACGTCAAGACGACGATGGGGCCCGCAGTCGAGGTGAGCGCCTAATGAGCGAAAGCCAGAGCGAATCAGTCCGCAAGACCGAAACAGTCCCACAGTGGAAACAAGCGGAGGTCGACAAACTCGTCGACTTCATCGAGGGATACAGCTCAGTCGGCATTGTCGGCGTGACTGGCATTCCGAGCCGCCAGCTGCAGTTGATGCGGAAAGATCTTCACGGCAGTGCCGCGATTCGGATGAGCCGAAACACGCTCGTTACCCGTGCGCTCGAGGAGATCGACGACGGCTACGAGCAACTGACCGACTTCATTGCCGGTCAGATCGCGCTCGTTGGCACCGACGCCAATCCATTCGGACTGTACAAAGAACTCGAGGCGTCGAAGACGCCTGCCCCGATCAACGCTGGCGAAGTCGCCCCAAACGACATCGTTATTCCTGAGGGCGACACCGGCGTCGATCCAGGACCGTTTGTCGGCGAACTCCAGCAGGTCGGCGCAGACGCGCGGATCCAGGACGGATCGATCCAGGTCATGTCCGACAGCCAGGTCCTCGACGAAGGCGAGGTCGTCTCTGAGGACCTTGCCGGCGTATTGAGTGAACTCGGCATCGAACCCAAAGAGGTCGGCCTCGACCTCAAGAGCGTGTTCTCCGAAGGCGTGTTGTTCTCGCCGGACGAACTCGCGATCGACGTCGACGAGTACCGCACCGACATCCAGTCGGCTGCTGCGGCCGCTCGCAACCTGTCGATCAACGCGGTCTACCCGACGACACGGACTGCCGGCGACATCGTCGCCAAGGCGTCCAACGAGGCCAAATCCGTCGCACTGCACGCGGCGATCGAGAGTCCGGACGTCATGCCAGACCTCATCACCAAGGCCGACGCACAACTTCGTGCGCTCGCTGCGGCGATCGACGACGAGGAGGCCCTGCCCGAAGAACTCCGCGGCGTCAAAGCCCCTGCGGCCTCGGCGGATGCCAACGAGGAGGAACAGCCTGATGAAGACGACACGACCGACGACGCGTCGGCCGATGACGCTGACGACGCTGATGACGACGATGACGGCGACGATGGCGCGGACGGCCTCGGCGCGATGTTCGGCTAACGACTACAATTTGGAGACACAACAATGGAATACGTATACGCAGCACTTATCCTGAACGAGACGGGCGAAGAGATCAACGAAGACAACCTCACCGCGGTGCTCGAAGCCGCCGGTGTCGATGTCGAAGAATCCCGCGTCAAGGCACTTGTCGCCGCGCTGGAGGACGTCGACATCGAAGAGGCGATCGAGACGGCCGCCGCAGTGCCTGCCGCTGGCGCTGCTCCCGCGGGCGATGCTGACGCTGCCGAGGACGACGGCGACGACGAGGCCGAGGAGGCCGACGCCGCCGAAGAGGAAGAAGACGAAGAAGACGAAGAGGCCAGCGGCGAGGGCCTCGGCTCGCTCTTCGGCTAACTCGGCGACGATCGCGTCGATCGACGCCCGGTAAATCCGTATTTTTTGTGGACCTGACCGACGAGCGACAGCACTGTCACCTTGCGTTGTGCGTGTTGCCGAGTCGAAACTCAGTCCTCGTCGAGCCGAAACTCAGTCCTCGTCGAGCCGAAACTCAGCCCTCGTCGAGTCGAAACTCAGTCTTGGAGGAGCTTTGGAACGGTAGCCTCTGCAGACACTTGCTGTGTCATCCCAACAACCCGTGACTCCGCATCGGTCGGAAACTCCAGTATGGTCACGGTCCCTTCTTCGGCGTCATCGAACGATAGCGACCCACCGTGACGCTCACAGATCCACTTCACGAGCCACAATCCAATGCTGCTCGCGTGAGTGAGTGCGGTTTCTTCGCCTGCCAGGATCGGTTCAATCTCCCCGGCAGGGATCCCTGGACCGCTGTCTGCGACGACGACCTGAAACCCGATCGACGACGGCTCGATTTTGATCGTCATTCCGTTTTCGACTGCTTCGCCGTGTTCGATCGCGTTGTCGAGTACCTCTCCGACGGCCCGATGGATGACTTCGTCGCCGACGATCCATGCGGACTCCGGAAGCGAGGTTTCGATCTCGATCTCTGGATGTGTGTGTCGAACCCGCGCCACGTTCGCTTCAACGATCGAGACAAGATCTGTCGAATCACTATTCGCGCTTGGATCGACATCTTCGATGAGTTTCAGCTTCTCACAGATCGACACAAGGCTCTCAGACTGGGTGTGAATGATCGCCGATTGTCTCTTCATCTGTCCGCTACCAGTGCGCTCGTAGAGTTCGCGAGCGTGGCCCTCAATCACATTCAACGTGTTTCTGACGTTGTGTCTGAACACCCGTTGTAATACCTGAAGCTGCTGATTTGATGCGCTGAGGCGAGCCTGCGTGGACTGGATCTGTCTCCGGTGCGCTGCCGAGAGCAGATATATCAACAGTGCCGAAAACAACACGAACACCCATCCTTTGAGAAGTGCACCCGGCGCCGGAGCGTACGTCGCACCCGTCAGCGCTGCGAGTGCAGCATCTGTTACCGGAATCCAGATTATCCCGAACAGGAGATACGCGATCGCTATTCGAAGCGGGGACAGCGACCGTATCGGTTCTGGGAGGGCCATCCGTCTACTCCCTCGTCCCTCTCTGGTATAAATTTGTGTCCGGATGGCCTGGATTTGGGTGTCCTCAGCGCCGCGTACTGCTGGCTCGCACCCGATTGTGGAAGTCGATCGCAAAGCCTCCAAGTTCGAACTCGTCGGCTTCGACGCGCCGAAGTGCAGCCATTGCCTCCAGGCTCGCAAGCGGCGCACGCAGCGAATAGGCGCCGCCAGTTGCGGTCCGAGAGAGTAGCCGCTCGACGCCGGCATCGAGTAACGGTGACGACCAATCAGCTCTCACGATCGCTGCCCGCCAGGCGAACTCGCGGGCGCGTTCTAAGGCCTCGGTAGACCATCGCTCGTCTCGCCCCCCGAGTCCGTGGCCGATTCGCGAGAGTCCGGGGGCATACGTATCTGCGAGTAACTCGCGTTGAACGGCCACGAGGCGGGTCAATACCCCGTCGATGCGGCGGTGATCGGCGTACTTTCGGCCTCGGTCGGGACGCGTTCCGACATCTGAAACTGTCAACGCAAGATCGTACAGGATGTGAGCGTTGATTCCGAGGAACGCGTCTTGCAGAATCAGTGCATCTCCTCGATGTGCCGTGCCGAAAGCGACGAGCCACGGGTCCGGAACCGCGGCCATCGACCCACGTTCGAACGCGAGAAACGCCCGTCGATAGTACTCTGCGAAGCAAATGAGATATCGTCGCATCCAAACAGCATCGTTAAACTCACCGGCGTCGATCGCAGCAGTCGTCTCGGCAGTCATCTCCGTGTAGACGGTGAGAAAGACGGCTCTGCGATCGTCGCGATCGAGTAGGTGCGATTCGAGCCGGCCGAGTCGATCTTGGACATCCTCGACATCATCGAACGGCTTCGCCACGATCGCGACCGTCTCCGGATCTGGGTCAGTCTCAACCGCGAAGGACTTCGGTGATCGGCCGAAGCTATACCGAAGTCGTCGAAGGGTGTGGCGATCAAAAACGAGCCCGATCGCCGATTCTCGCAACATCGACTGCGATTTGTCGCCGGATGGCTTGAACGTTCTCGGCTGTAACGAGGGGTGAGGACGATCAGGCCAGCCAGTCGTCCGGTTTTGTGTCGTAATCGACGTCAGTCGCTTCGATCGCCTCGGTCAGCCCCGGCGGCAGGTCGTGTTCGGTCACCGACTCGCCGTCGTAGCGGAGGCGGACGCCAACCTCGGTTCCTTCCGGCTCCTGCCTGCGGCGTCGAGCCACCTCGAGTTCATGGTCGTCGTACTCGACGCGGATCGTCATCAGATTCACCGGTCGACCCCACAGCTCGAATACCCGTTCGAGGACGGCTTTCGCCTGTCCCTCGTCCAGGGCGACGCCGTTGTACTGGTGGCCGAGCAGCAACTCCCCGCGGTTGTCGAAGTTGCCGTCGTAGACGGCGATCGTCGGCTTGCCGAAGTTGGTGAACTGCAACAGGAGCTTCTTTTTGACGTCCGCAGCGTCGACGCTCGCAACGCGGTACTCGCCGGCTGCCTGGGAGTACTCGTAGGTGAAGTAGTTGTTCGAGTCGACGAACTCGGGCGTCAAGAACGAGTCGATGAACGTGATGTCGTTGTGGCTTTCTCGAACGTCGCGCATGGTCTCCCAGCCGGCGGTGTAGGGGATGTCTTCGAGCGCCGCTTCGATCGAGCCGTACCGATCGTCGTCGAACATGTAGCGAGCGCGCCGTTCGAGCGCTTCACGGCTGATCGACTCGACAAACCGACGGTATTGGCGCTTTGCGAGCGAGTAGTGTCGCTCGGCCAGCCCCTCGTAGGTCAATGCAAACCACGGGTAGCGATCGAGATCGACCTCGCCCACCTGGGCGGCGGCGACCCCCTCGGGATCGAAGCGCTCGTCACCCGCCTCGACGCGGGCGGTCAACTCGTCGATATCCTCGGCGGTGAGTCCAGCGACGAGCGGATCGGGTGCGAGCGCGGCCCCGACGGCCTCGAAGTCGATCGCGTCGTGGAAGTTTCGCCACGTCACTCCCTCGATCCGGAGGAGCCGATCGACGACCTCCGCGCGGTTGGCGGTGTTTTCGACGTGTTCCCACAGCTGCTTGCCGAGCTTGTAGGGATTCAGTCCTGGCGAGCCGAGCACCCGCGCCTGGTGGTCCGCGTACGTGAGGAACTCGTCGTCGCCGGCGAAACGCTCGTCGCCCATCATGAGCGACTCCCAGTAGGCAGCCCACCCCTCGTTCATCACCTTCGTCATCTTCTGAGCGGCGAAGTAGTACGCCTCCTCGCGAAGCCGATCGACCACATCTGTCGCCCACGACTCACGCTCGACGGCCTTGTCTCGGTCGTCGTCGTACGCCATCCCGTGATCGCGCAGATACGCCAACAGATCGCGCTCTGGGTTCTCGAGGGATGGATCGTCCAGTCCATCCTCACGGGAATCGAGCCACTCATCGGTGAATACGTGTTGGCGGACGTCCTCCGAGAGTCCGAGATCATCGAGCCTGTCGGCGATATCGTCGAGATCGCGATCGTCATCTCCTCGCTCGTCGGTCAACGTTCGGTGCTGGTCGATCGTATCCTCTAAGCACAACACCGCGTCGATGATCCGCTCGACCTCAGTGCGATCGATCTCGGGGTCGTTCATGTAGTCGTCGATTGAGTCTGCGTGACGCTCTAACATCGCCGCAGCGTCCGGCTCACCGACCTCGCCACGATCGCTGTAGAGGCCGAACCACGCGTTGTTCGCAAAGAAGTCCGCGTGCGCTTCGACGTGGGTGATGACGGCCTTTTGATCGGCCATCGAGTTCGACTCCTGTAAGAACGCGTGGGAGGGGTTGTCGTTGTTGACGATCTCGAAGGCTTTGCCCATCCCAAACTGGTCCTGTTTTTGTTGGCGATCGTAGGCCATCCCCCAGCGCCAGTGCGGATATCGCCGCTGGAAGCCGCCGTAGGCGATCAGCTCGTTCATCTCGTCGTGATCGACGATCCAGTAGTTCACCGGATACGGATCGAGTCCGAGACGGATCGCAAGCTGTCTGGCCCGATCGACGGGCTCTTCGAGCGCCGTCGCAGTCTTTCGTGCGAGCTGTCGTTCGTCTTTCATGCTGGCCTCAACTGTCTGTTTTGTCGGGTACGCTGTGGGTCACTCATCGTCGGATGCCTCCGTGCTGAGAATACTGTAAATCGCGTCCATCACGTCCTCTGGGTCGCTCACCCGAGTTACGGCGACGTTGTCGCCGCCGCCGAAGTGCCGTTCGAGTTCCTCGGCATGCGTGGCGTTGATCGCCGCGCCGCCGGGTTGGGTTTCGACGTACGCGTGGAGGTTCGCGTCGATCTCCTCCATGAGCGGGATCACCGCGTCCGTCGTGTCGTTCGAGGAGTTCTCTGAGTCCCCGGCGGCGAAGACATAGCGGTTCCACTCGTTGAACGGGTACGCCTCTAAGATCTCGGCGGCGAGTTCGTACGCCGAGGAGATTCGGGTCCCGCCGCCCGATCGAATCCCAAAGAACTCCGATCGCTCGACCTCCCACGCCTCGGCGTCGTGGGCAATGTAGTGGAATTCGGCATTGTCGTACTTGCCGGTGAGGTACCAATCCAGCGGCGTCAGGGTCCGCTCGACGAGCTCCCGTTTCGTCTCACGCATCGATCCTGACACGTCGCGGATGTTGACGACGACCACGTTCTTTTGTTTTTTCTCGATGATCTCCGGGTAGCGGAACCGCTCGTCCTGGCGTCTGAACGGAATCTCCTTTAGTCCTTCTCGGCGGAGTCGACGGATCGTTGGCTCGCGATCGACGTTGGCTTCGACGGCCTCGAAACTCTCCCACGTTCCGAGTTCGTCGGCAGGAATCTCCTGGGCAGCCGTTTCGATCCACGACATCGACACCGGGATGTTCTGCGATCGAGCCCACTCGTACACATCTCGCGGTGTGGCCCCCTCGACTTTGAGCCCCTCGCGGACGTAGTCCTCGTCAAAGTCCATCGCGAGCTTGCGCTTTAGCCCGCGTTTGAACAGCGTCTCGAAATCGAGGGTCCCGCGTGGCCCGGTCCGGGTGATGTCGGTGAAGTCGCCTTCGATCTCTTCGATCACCCGCTTTCCTTTCGGTTCGAGATCCAACCCGAGTTCGTCATCCAGCGCCTCGGCGAACTCTTCGGGGTCCATCTCGTAGTATTCGTGATCAGCGCCCTCCTCGCCTGGCTCGCCGTCTTCATCGCCATCGCCGGGCTCGGGCGGTCCCACCGGCTGGCCCGGTTCTGGTGTCCCGCCCTGTCCTTGGCCGACGCCGCCCATCGATCGCTTGTCGTAGGCGAACTCCGGGAGATCGACGATCTTGATCGGAATCTGGACGCGATTGGGGTTCGAGCCGCCGAGATCGCCGTAGCTAATGAACTCCGAGAGGTCCTGTCTGCGCGTTTCGCCCACGTCTTTGAATCGTTCGAGATCTTCTCTCAATCCCATCTGTGTTGCACCTCCCGCATCACGCGGCGGGTCGTCAGCTCTGCGGAGGCCGGCGAGTAGCCGTATTCCTCTCCGCAGAGCCGCTCGATCGTCGCTTCTTTCAGCCGCTCGGTTTCGGTCCCCTCTGGGGGATCTTCCCACTGTCGTGGATCGAAATCCTCGAAGAGCCGCTTGATGTCATCCCAGTCGTGGGTGTTGAGCACCGCTTTGATCACTGGGATCGATCGCAGATCGATGTCTTCAACGGCGAATCCTTCGTCGCGGTTCTCCCACGCGTAGCGGTTCAACGCGGTGATCACCTTCTCCTGGCGGAACGACTCGACCGCTGGGGACGGCGTTGTCCCGCGGTAGTGGTCCTCCGAGAAGCGCCCGAGGTGTTCGGTTTCGAAGAGCTTCATGACGAGCGGATCGGGATCGATTGTTCCGTGGACGGTTTCGATCTCTCCGCCGCTGTCCCACGCGAAGACGTGTTCGACGTACTCGGTGACCGTTTCTTCGGCGACCTGCTTTTCGGCCAACAGTGCGTCCAAGACATCTGCTTCCTGTTCGGTCAGGATCTGGTCTTTCACGACAGACACGCGATTTTCGTACTCTGCTGCCTCCGCTCGCGAGAAGACCGGCGCCGCCGAGAGCCCTTCAGCCATCGCGTTCAACACGTCCGAGGGAAGGAGCACCTCTTCGACTGGGAGTTCTGGATGCGATCGCTCGGTATCTGTGTGCAACAGATCAGCGATCACGTCGCGGGTGTAGGTCACCGGGATTCCGTTGCGGCCGTCTTCGGCCGTCGAAAGATCGAGTTCCTCGACGGAAATCCGTTCGTCGCCAGATTGGAGATACCCCTGTTCGAAGGCAATCGCCTTGTCGACGAGGGTTCGGTCGCTCGGCAGCGAGTCCGCGTCCAGCCGCGTCACCACGCTGTACATCGCCGCGGCACTAATCGTGTGCGGCGCAAGCTCGCGCGTCCGGACGACGCCGTCCTGTCCGCGGACCGGAATTTCGATCGCGGTGCGAACCTTTTGATCGACTGTTTCTGGCTCCAGTTGGCCCCACACGGTCGTTTCGCCGGTCAGCTCTCGGTAGATGAGTTCTGTCTCCAGTCGTCGATTCGTCAGATAGCGGAACTCGTGACGATCGAGCCGCCGCTTGAGCGCCTTCAGCGGATCGTGGCCGTTGCGATCGGAGAACTGGTCTAACTCGACATCCAGATCGGGATTCGAAATGATGATGAGCTGACTGTCGATGTCCATCCCGATTCCCTTGTCCAACTTGACGCGCCGATCGTCGGGGACGTTGAGCAGCTTTCGGAGGAGATCGGCGTGCTGGCTCGCGTCCTCGACGATCGTGAGCAGGCCGTTGCCCTGTGAGAGCACCCCGTCGTAGCTGAACGCCTGTGGGTTCTTTCGGCCACGTGAGTCGAGTTCCCGAAGCATCCCGGGCATCCACGAGCCGACGAGCCGCTCTTTCGGCGAGCCGTCGTCTTCGGCGTGTAAGATGCCGATTCCTCGGCCGGTGTCGACCACGTAATTCGTCACCCGAAGGTGACTCTCGTCGGTGATCGCCGAAAACAGATCTCGGCGACCCTCCTTCCGGTAGCGATCCTCGAGATACGAATACGCCTCGCGGCTGAACGGGTCAAGCTCGGATTCGACTCGAATCGGGACCGAATCAGCGCTCGTGTCGTTGATATCTTCGACGATTGACTCCCGAACCGACCGGGGAAACACACTGAGTGGATGGGTCTGCACCGGGCTTCGATACCACTCGTCGTCGTCGGTCGCTTCGATCCCGTAGCTCAGGCTGTTGCCGTCCGTCCCGGAGATGTTCCACTCCAGCGTGTAGCGTCGGCCTGCCTCGGTCTTCGAGTACTCTCTGAGCCCGTTGATCAGACAGCGTTTCAGCTCTGATTTCCCGGTCGCGGTTGGGCCATCGAACCACAGGAGCTTCTCGGCTTTTCCGCGATCGGCCGCGATCGTTCGCAGGTCGTCGACGAACGCATTGAGTACCGCCGTGTTGCCCAAGATTGCGTGTTCGCCGTCGTTGTGTGGGTCATCGAAAAAGCGGTAGCGCTCGCGCTCTTCGCCCTCCTCGATGACGGTTCGGGTTTCCATTGAGGCGATCGCGTTGAGGAGGTACTTGCTCGCGTGCGCGGCGATCGAGGGTGATTCCATCGCAGCCTCGACGTACTCCGCGAGCGTCATCGGCTCCTCGTAGGCCGAACGAACCGCCTCGTCGGCTGCTCGGATGAACTTTTCAGTCATTGCTCAAACGCCTCACTCCTCGCCTTCGAGTTCGCTTTTGGCCACCTCTGCGCCAGCGAACTCGAGCACCTCTTTGGCACCATCAGTAGAGTAGCCACGCTCTTCGAGCGCGTCGATCCAGGCGCTGCGCTCGTCGTCGCCGAGTTCGCCCGCCGACACCAGCGCAGAGAAGTTGATATTGTGTTTTTTGTCTTCCCAGAGTTTTCGCTCCAGGGCACGGCGGAGACGATCGTTGTCCTGTGGATTGAACGACGTCCCCTCGCGGGCGCGCCGGGAGACCCAGTTGGAGACCTCCTGGCGGAAGTCGTCCTTGCGATCGCTCGGCACGTCGAGTTTCTCCTCAACCGATCGTAGGAACGTCTCGTCTGGTTCCTGTTCGCGGCCAGTCAGGCGGTCTTCGACAGTTGCGTCGTCGATGTACGCCATGACGTGATCCATGTACTTTTCTCCCTGTCGCTGGATCTCATCGAGATCGTACGCCAGCGCGTGGCGGACGTCCTCGATCGCCCGATCACGGTACTCCTCGCGGACGAACTCGAGGTAGCGCTCGTAGCGCTCGATGTTCTCTTCGGGGATCGACCCGTGGTTTTCGAGGTTCGCCTCGAAGTGTCTGAACACTGCCAGCGGCGAGAGATACGATCGGCCGCGGTGGGTCGAATCCATGATCGCTTCGGCGATCTCGTCGCCGATGAACCGCGCGGAGACGCCGTCCATCCCCTCGGCAATGTCTGCACGCGCCTCGCCGTCTTCGCGGAGCTTTTTGACGTCGATGTCGTCGGTGTCGTCGATCTCGCCGTTGTACGCCTTCGCCTTCTGGACGAGCGTGACTGCGTCGTCCGAGGGTTCGATGATCCGGGTGAGCACGCCGAAGAGCCCGGCCATCTCGAGGGTGTGCGGTTCGATGTTCATATCGGGGACGTCGGCGTTCCGGAGCATCTTGCGGTAGATTTCGGCTTCCTGTTCGTACTCGAGGACGTACGGATAGTCGATCCGCTTGGTCCGGTCGTTGAACGCCTCCATCTTCTCGTCGCCTTTCTTTTCGCGGTACTCGGGCATGTTCGTCCGGCCAACAATCACCTGATCGATGTCGATCCGGGGATTTTGTTTCGGCTTGATCGTCCCTTCCTGAGAGGCGTGTAAGAAGTCATAGAGGAACTCTCGCTGGAGTTTCAACAGTTCTTCGCCGGAGAATATCCCTCTGTTGGCGTTACAAAATGCCCCCGAGTAGTCGAATGCCCGCGGGTCGCTCTCGCCGTAGATCGCGAGCTTCGAGTAGTTCACGTCGCCGGTGAGTTCGGTTTCATCCTGGTTTTTCTTGTCTTTGGGCTCGAACGTCTCGATGCACTCACGGCGGTTCTCGCTGGCGACGAGCCGGACGATCTCGATGTGGTTTTCCAGGACGGCCTGCAGGTCGTCGTCGTACTGTGCGAGCAGGCGGTCCATGTAGAACTCGCTGGCAGGATCGAGATGCTGTTCGTTTCTGATCGTGTAAGGTGCCTCGAGTCGTTCGTTGAGCTCTTCGATCACCGAGTCGCGCTGTTGCTGTGGCAGGAGGACGATCGGATCCTGATTCATCGGCGATTGCACGGTGTCATCGCTTGGATCCTGATCGCGGATCACGTCCCCGAGGTTTGTCCACCGGAAGGTGTACATCCGTCCGGCTTCGCTTCGCGTGTAATCCTCGAAGTACCGGCGGACAAGCCAGTCGAAATGTGACTTACCCGATCCAACCGGCCCTAACAGCAGCTTGATGCGCTTTTCTGGGCCGAGTCCGCGGGCGCCGGATTTGACCTTGTTGACGAACTCGTGGATCGATTCGTGGACTTCACGGCCGTAGAAGACGTTTTCTCCGTCGTGTAGCGGATCCTCGGCGCCCATGCGGTACTCCACGACGCCGGCATCTTCGTCGTAGTCGGTGCCGTAGTGGTCAAACATGTCCGCGACGCGCTGGTGAGCGTTGCGGGCAATCTTTGGATCGCGGGCGAGCTCCGAGAGGTACCACTCGAAGGAGTGGGCCTGCCGGAGATCTTCCGGAACCGACGCTCTGTACGCCTGGCTGAGATCTTCGAGACTTCGAATGTCGTTGCTCATTGTATCACTGGTCTCTGCGACGATCGGCGACCTGTGTCGCCGCGCTGTCGCGGGTGTGCCCGGACGATCCGCTCGCTTCCGGCGGGACCATCAGCCGTTTGCGGTCGGTTCGTTCCTGACATGTGAAGACATACCAATCCTAGCGTGATCAACGGTCGACATCAACGACAAAGACAGCGGGGAACGACACGATCACGCGGAGAGCGTATGACTGTATGCGGCGTATGACCCGAGGCTATATAAGTTTCCTGCCGTCCACCTATATATACATATCGTAATAGACCATACACCTAGTACAAAAACACATCTACGGTACCGAATTGATACGCCTTCACACAGTCGTTCTTTCGGCGGTATTTATATACTATCCGTCAAATCGACGGTGCAGTAGCTGCCAGCCGAAAACGTTGGAACTCCCAACCCGAATCCGATCGCTTAGGCCGATCGAGGCCAAAGCGGCAGGTATGAACGACGAGACACTTCCCGAGGGGTGGCGGCTGTGGAACGAAGAGCCCGAGGGGCGGGTCATTCTTGCGTACCGGCCAGATATTTTCAGCGGCGATGCGTTCGATTCGGCGTGTCTGCCGACGATCTACGTGACCAACGGCTCGCCGCGTCGCCGACCCGGCGCAGGATCGGTGCAGACCGATACCTGGCGGGTAATCCTGTTTACTGAACCCGACATCGAGGTCGAAACCGAAGCGTTCGATTCGCGAGCGGCGGCGATCGACGGCGCGCGATCGATCGCCGAGCGGTTCGCAACCGGGGCGATCGACTACCGGGCGGCGTATCAGGTCCCCCGAGAGGCGTACTTCGATCGGCTCGACGAACTCACTGGTCACGAAGAGACCTGAGGCTGGACAGCTGATCACCTACCGCTCACATTGACAGACTAACCGAGAGGGCGAACGACTTAACGGAGCAACCGTCCTACGGATCGATATGTCCACCGTCACACTCATTGGAACCCGCCTCGCCGAGCCTGACACCGAGTTCGTCTACGAGGGAGAATCGCCGGCCTGTGAAGGGTGTCCGTATCGGAGCCAGTGTCTCAACCTCACAGAGGGGAGGCGCTATCGCGTCACTGATGTCAGGGAGAATGCGCAGACGCTCGACTGCGCAGTCCACGACACTGGCGTCAGGGCTGTGGAGGTTGAGCCGGTCGCAATCCACGCGAACGTCCCATCTCGTGGAGCGTTCGCCGGAAGCAAAGCCTCGCTTGCGGGTCCCTGTCCGCACGTCGACTGCCCAAGTCACGAATACTGTGTCCCGGAGGGGGCCTCATTCGACGAGGAGTACCGAATCTCGGCGGTTGTCGGCGATCCCCCACACGAATACTGTTATCTCGATCGATCGCTCACCCTCGTCGAGCTTTCACCAGAAGAGTGACCCACCCAACGATCGCTGCTCACTCGACTGTCCCGGCTCGCTGCGAAATATACCCGAAGATCGATTGGTAGCCGTACGGCGACAATAACACCGGATAGAACGGCCGATCAGCGACAAGCGTCTCTCCGTCCACAGACGCGAACGCCTGGCCGGCGTCGACCTTCCGAAAGTTCTTCGCGAAGACCTCGTAGTGGTCGCCGTCGGGTTTCGGGATCGGCGCTTCGAGGCGGAACACCTCTACCTCCTCGCGGTCGGGGAGCTCGAAGCGGGTTTCTGCGGGATCGATCGGACACACCCCTGTGGCCGCAAGGAACGCGCGCACGAGGTCATAGCCGTTTTCGACAGCTGCGTCCGAGCCCTGCAGCCCACACTCGACTTCGATCGTGTGGGGGTACTCGATCAGCCGTCCGTCGGTGTGTTCGTCGGTTTCGATGATCACGTCGACCGGGAGCCGTGGGTAGATCGCTCGTGCGACCTCGTCAACAGATTTGATCACGCCGATCGGAGCGGCGTACGACTGCGTCGAGTGGAGTGCAAGGGTGGTACAGCCTTGGATCTCGCGGGCGACGTCGTGTGCGAGCCGAATCTCGTGTACTGGTGACTCAGGATCGCCCGGGAACGCCCGGTTGAGATCTGCCTCGAGATACCGGACGTTCTCGGCGAGCGCTTCCTCGTTGGCAATAATGAACTTGACCGGCCGCTCGACAGCTGGTTCGTCGGCGAGCACCCGCTCAATCGCGAGCGGACCACACGGCTCGTCGCCGTGAATACCGCCGACGACCGCAACCTCGGGGGTGCCCTCCCCGAGCTCGATGACTTCCATATACCGTGTCCATGGGCTCCGTGCATTTGAGAAAATCGATCGCTTGGTCACAGACGGGGACGATCGACGACCAGCCATC
>NZ_SRSG01000037.1:14753-72934 GCF_005543295.1 Halalkalirubrum salinum | reverse complement strand
ATCCACGGCCATCCACGGGTATCCACGGCCATCCACAGCCATCCACGGGTATCCACGGCCATCCACAGCCATCCACGGGTATCCACGGCCATCCACAGCCATCCACGGTCATCCACGGCCATCCACAGCCATCCACGGTCATCCACGGCCAGCCACTGCCATCTACGGGCATCCACGGCCAGCTACGAACAGATCCACTGATCAGTCGTCCAACTGCTCGGCGTACGCGTGGTCACTTGGATACGCGCTGGGGGTCTCCCCGTCGAGTGTGATCCGCCATCCGTCGATGGTTTCAGGCTCTGCGAGCGCTGCTTGGAGCGTCTCGCGTACAGCTGTGACGTCAACGCCGTAGAAATCTGCCGGGACACCGTGGAGGTACTGCAGCGCGGTCCGAAACAGCGATCGCATCCCGTCGTCGTTCTCGAAGTCGACGTGTTTGTACGCGCCGGCGGCCACCTGCACCATCCCGTGGAGGAACGCGCTTTCGAGCCGTCCGGAGCCGTAGTTGTACCACTCGTCTTCGAAACAGTCGTGTGATTCGTGGTAGGCGCCGGCATTGAACAGCCGAACGCCGTGTTCGACCGCTCGACGGAGCGTCGCGTGCTCCCAGCGGCGACGATCCTGTTGCCACCCCGTCGGGTTCCCGAGCGGGGGCGCGACGCTCGGATCGCGGGTGTGGTCGTCCATACCGTTATGTTCGGGCCGATCGGCCTAACTCCATCGGATCTGCAACTCGAACCGACAGAAGCATTTTGTCGTTCAAACACCAACGAAACGTATGGGACACAGACATAGCATGCCGACCGGATGCAACTCTGACGATCGGGATTCTGACGATGCACGCGACGCCGCCCGCCGAACCGCGACAGCTGCCGGCTTCACCGGATCGGTACTGGGGGCTGCAGGCGGCCCCGCAGGCGCGGCACTCAGCGGACTCGTCTGGGGTACCGCCGGCTACGTCGTCGGGTATGCAACCGCTGAAAAGAAGTCCCGATCGTCGACAGCCCACGATTCGGCGTCTTCTGGGACGATTATCGAGGTCCAAGGCGATGACGAAGCCGATCACAACGGCCACGATGACCACGACAGACACGACAGCCACGAGGACCACGACGGACACGACAGCCACGAGGACCACGACGGACACGACAGCCACGAGGACCACGACGG
This sequence comes from Halalkalirubrum salinum, assembly GCF_005543295.1. GTDB lineage: Archaea > Halobacteriota > Halobacteria > Halobacteriales > Haloferacaceae > Halalkalirubrum > Halalkalirubrum salinum. Next base: position 71,764 of record NZ_SRSG01000037.1, on the reverse strand, counting down.
ACACGACAGCCACGAGGACCACGACGGACACGACGATCACGACGAACACGAAGACGATCGGTAGGCGTTCCACTCGCGCGTAGTGCGTTCGGTTTTTTAAATGACTACGGCAGCTTCGACAGCTACTCTGCGATCGCGGCCTCGTCGAGCCTCGCGATCGCGAATTCGCTTTGACTCCCGAGCGGATCGTCGACCGTTCGGATCTGGATATCGACGAACCCCGCCTCCTTGAGCTGATTGAGCGTTGTCTGTTTGCCAGGTGCTGAAAAGAGCATCCGCCCGCCCATCCATCCCCGTCGGACCGTCTCAAAGCGTCCACCAGGCAGCGTCATGAGTACTTGACCGCCGTCGACGAGGACGCGAGCAAACTCCCGGTAGACCGCCGGATGCTCAGCGCGCGGGACGTGAAACACTGAATGATACGCCGTGATGAGATCGACAGCGTTGTCGGCGATCGGAAGCGCTGTCATTTCACCTTCGACCAGTCGCGACTTGGGAACCGTTTCCGCGGCGAGCGACAGTCCGCTCCGAGAGATGTCGATCCCGATCGACCCACTGGGGAGGTTCGCAAGCGTCCGCGCGCCGTCACCGCAACCAACATCCAACGCCAGCGGTGTTCCATCGATCGTTTCGAGTACTGCCCCGATCAGACCAGCGTCTGACCCGCTGGGATCCCGTCTGTCTGCGTACGTCTCGGAGATTCGGTCCCACTCGCGGCGGACATCCGATCGATCCATGTATGGAGTACGGTGAGGAAACTAATGAGCCCGTCGTCGATCCGCGACCGTTGGCCTCGATCAACGCGAAAGAAATTCCTTTGCTCGCCGCCGATCGATCCGGCGTATGCCCACTGAGAAACAGAACATGCTTGCCGGCGAGCTGTACGATGCGAGCGATCCAGAACTGGTTGCTGAGCGCCGCGCGGCCCGAGAGCTGACAGAGGCGTACAACGCTACCTCGATCGCCGAGTCCGAGGAGCGAAACCGGCTGCTGAGCGAGTTGTTCGGATCCATTGCCGGCGAGGCAGTCGTCGAACCGCCGTTTCGATGTGACTACGGCTACAACATCAGTGTCGGCGAGCAGTTCTATGCGAACTTTGATTGTGTGATCCTCGACGTCTGCCCCGTCGAGGTCGGCGATCGCTGCCTCCTCGGCCCGGGCGTGCACATCTACACCGCGACGCATCCGATTTCAGGGGCCGAACGCGCCGAAGGGCTGGAATCGGGTGAGCCGGTGACGATCGGCGACGATGTCTGGATCGGCGGGCGTGCGGTGCTCAATCCGGGTGTGACGATCGGCGACGGTGCGGTCGTCGCCTCGGGTGCGATTGTGACTGACGACGTTCCCGCAGAGACTGTCGTTGGGGGAAATCCGGCGAGAACGATCCGGAATGTTGAGTAGAGATCTCTGACCGAGTATCTCGAACTGAAACGCCCCACAAAGCCTTTTTTCACCCCGATCGTAGTTGACGGTATGTCCCCGACAGTCCCCCTCCAGTCAGCAGCTCCGCTATTTATTGTCTTTGTGTTGATGATGGTCGTCGCGCTCGGGCTCGTCGTCTGGACGTGGCTCGATGCCGAAAAGAACAGTGACCACCCTGCGTTCCTCTGGGCAGTCGTCGTCTTCCTCGCGCCGATCCTCGGGATCGTGTTGTATCTCCTTCTCGGTCGCAATGCGACCGGCACGACCGGGAACCGCGACGGCTCTCGGAGTCAGACAAGTCGAAGTAAGCGTCCGCCACTGTGAGGTAGTCGCTGCGCTCGGCGATCGGTAGTCGGTTCCTGAAGGAATTTTGCGAGGAAAGAGCGCTCCGAGAGCGTCTTCCGCATCACGGGGCTGGACCCCGGCGATGCGAGGGGAGGGATTTGAATCCACGGACCACCGCGAGACGCTCCGGCTCGTTTCACTCGCCGGCTGCGACTCGCGTGCTCTCGATCGCTCGCGGTGCTCGCTCACGAGAACTCTACAGGAACGGATCTTGCGTCCGCCGCCTTTTTGAGGCTAGGCTTGGCTGTACCAGCGGCTAAAGGTGATTTGGGTGTGAGATTTTGCGAGGGAAGAGCGCTCCGAGAGCGTCTTCCGCATCACGGGGATGAACCCCGGCGATGCGAGGGGAGGGATTTGAACCACGGTCGTGCTGGCGCATTCACGGGTGCAAAGCACCCGTTCGCAAGCGTGGTGCGTAGCACCACGTCCTGCTCCCTGATTCAAATTCTCCCTGTTGTGCATTCGTAGCGCGCTTTCGCGCGCACTCATGCGAGGGGAGGGATTTGAACCCACGGACCTCTACAGGAGCGGATCTTGAGTCCGCCGCCGTTTCCGGGCTTGGCTACCCTCGCACGCATGCTTGGGACCCCGGCGTCCCGTACTGCACGTATCCGGTCTGTCAGATATAAAGCTTTCACAATCCAACAAAGCGAAACGATGACCTCTCCAACGTGCATCAGTGCCGCTCAGTAGTCCAGAAGCGCTAACCGGACGGCATCAGATAGCCCGCTCACCCGGGCCGCGTGTTCCCACGACTCCTCACGGATACCATTTGTTACGTAGGCAAACCCAACGTTCAGCTCTGGATCGCCCCAGCCGAAAATACTCCCCAGCCCAGCGTGGCCGAACATCCGTTCCCGACTCAGTGATCCGAACATATCGTTGGCCAACCCACCGGTCCAGAATCCCAGTCCATACCGCGCTGGCCGTCCCAGCGTCCCATCTTTGTCTGTTTCCGCGTGCGTTTGGGTCGCTTCAGCGATCGTTTCCTCGCTGAGAAGCCGGATCCCAGCAAGCTGACCGCCGTTTGCCATACAGCCGTAGAATCGGGCCATATCCCGAGCGGTTCCGATGCCGTTGGCGGCCGGGATGACTGCCCGCCGAACCGCGTCCTGATTAAATGCCGCTGCTGACTCCGCGGCTGGCATGCCAAGTCCCTCGCCGGGTTCACGACATCGATCGAACAGCTCGAACCCAGCGAGTGTCGCCACATCGTCTGGTTCGTCCTCAGCTAATCCGATCGCAGAGTGCTCCATCTTCAGCGGATCAAATACGTTCGATTTGACGTACTCGTCGACAGGCTGTCCGCTAATCCGGCGGATAAGCTCACCCACGAGCCAACCGTAATTGAGCGTGTGGTACGCTGGCTGTTCGCCCGGTGTGAACACCGGATCGATCTCTTCCATCGCCGTGACAACGGCGTCCCAGTCTCCCCACTTTTCGGCTTGGTCGTCGAACGCTCCGTACGGGATCCCCGCCGTGTGGCTGAGTACGTGTCGTATCGTGATGTCCGATTTTTCTGTGCCGGCGTCCGCGAACTCCGGCCAGTGGGCGACCACGCGATCGTCGTACGCTGCCTCCCCATCTTCAACGAGTTGGTGCAGCCCCACGCCCACGAATGGTTTCGTACACGAAAACAGGAGATGTCGGGTGTCTGGTGTTGTTTCTCCCCCTTCCGGGCCCGTTGTTCCGCCGGCGAAATCAACCACGAGTTCGCCGTTGACGTACACTGCCAGTTGTGCACCGTGATGTAATCCAACCGCCAGCTGGCGATCGAACTCGGCTCTGAGCTGGTCTTGATCGGTTGCAGAAATCTGTGCCATGCGCTACCCACGATGTGTCATCGGAAATATGTGGGGTGTCGTAACATCTGGCGGCTAACTGTCCGGTTTCATGCACGGTTGCCACCCGCTGTTAGCGTAATGAATCAGTCGTCACTGTCGTGTGCATACTCTCGAAGCATGTTCATCGATACCTCCCCGAGAACCGCCTCCGCAGTCCCTGCAAGCACGACCGGGGGCGCAAAACCAGCAGCCTCGGCTTCGAGCCAGCGTGGAACACACACGCACCACCGATCGCCGGGATGCAACCCTGGGAACTCCAGTTCTGGGCGCGGTGTGATCAGGTCATTGCCCTGTCTGCGACTGTACTCGAGAAACTCCTGGGACATGACCGCACAGATCTCGTGGCGGCCAGGATCCCGCGGGATGTGCCGACAGTTGCCGTCTCGTAAATAACCCGTCTCGGGCGAGACGCTGCACGGCTTGAGCGGGTCGCCGAAGACGTTGGGCTCTCGATCGGAATCTATCTCATCCGCAGAGTGGCGATCGTCGTGGCTCATATGTGATGGTTTGGACTGCATACGCATACGTCTTCGTCGAAAAGAGAACAATAAAAACGGGTTGGGGGGTTATTCGTCGACGCCGCCGTCGGTCAGCCGCCGTGTTGAGAGGATATCCTCGGCGAGACGGTTCGCTTCCTGTGGAAGCGGTCGATCGCCCGCACGAACCGCTTGACCAATTCGATCGGCCAGTACTGTGACATCCTGACCTGTACCCTCCGTAGCGACGCGTTCGAACGTCTGTCCGTACATGGGTGCCGTTCGGTTGCCCTCTTCATCGATACTTGCATCGATCACGTATCGGAGCTGTTTGACCGCTTCCTCGGGGTGCATATTCGAGTATATGCGGGCATGATATAAGTATTTACTCCGACTCGAAATTGAGTAAATTACTCGTTGGATGTTGCAAGAATTGCAGCCATCGAGTCGAGATATTCGGCGGCGACGAGCGGTTCGTGGCCGGCCACCTGTCTGACGGCTGCACAGCCGTGGAGAAGTCGATCTTGAAGGTCGCCGACAGGGAGCTTGTTTTGTGCAACTGTTTCGATCGTCCCGAGGATCCGCAAAACTGGCTCGCGGTTGCCGTCGCGGGCCCGTTCGGCGGCCTCGGTGGACAGTTGCATAAGCGTCGATCGAACGTCCTCCGGAACCTCTGCGGACACAGATAGCCGTGGCTGCGAACGAACAAAAAAGGTCTGGCCCTCACTCAACTCCGGGCCGTAGTGGCGTCGATCGAAATCGGTGTATATAGGCGTTCGAGTCAACGAGAGTGGGTATGAACGAAGACGATCGCGCCAGCGTCGCACTTTCGGCTGCCATCGCCGGTGCCGAACTCGCGTTCGATCGATTTCGGACCGGAATTCACGTCGAGACGAAAACGAACAAAACCGACGTCGTTACCGCTGCCGATCGAGACGCCCAGCGCCGCGTGATCGAGACGATAACCGAACACTATCCTGACCACGCCGTTGTCGGCGAGGAAGCCGACGCACGCAAAACCGTCCCCGACACAGGGCCGTCTTGGATCGTCGACCCGATCGACGGCACGAACAACTACGTCCATAACGCCCGAATCTGGGCGACGTCTGTCGCTACGGTCGACGACGGTGAACCGATCGCCGCCGCGAACGTCCTCCCGGCAATCGGCGACACCTACACAGCCGACGAGACCGGCGCGTACCGAAACGGTGACCCGATCACGGTGTCGACCGAATCGGATCCCGAAGCGTGTAGCGTGTGTCCAACGATGTGGTGGGATTTCGACGACAGAGAGGCGTACGCGAACGCCGGCCGGGCGATTGTCACCCGATTTGGCGATCTCAAGCGCTACGGAAGCGCACAGGCGTCGCTGTCGATGGTCGCAGACGGCTCACTCGACGGTGTCATCACGAACCTCGACGCCCACCCTTGGGATACCGTCGCCGGCGTGTACCTCATCCGACAAGCTGGTGGAAGGGTTACCGACCTCAACGGCGATCGCTGGCGACACGACTCGATCGGCCTCGTCGCTTCGAACGGCGAGGTCCACGACGACGTATTGGCGGCCGCGCGGGCGATCGATCCGGACTCGCTAAAGTAGTGTCGGCTGTCGCCTTGTCGATCAGTTGCAACCGGACGTGTTCTCTATCCAGCGGCCGCAACGGAAAAGGCCGCTGCACACGTAGTGTGGGTATGGAGCTTGACGAGACCGATCGGGCCATCCTCCGCATTCTCTCAGCGGATGCTCGAACCCCGTTCAGCGAGATCGCACGGCGGATCGAGATGTCGAGCGCCACCGTCCACGACCGCGTTAGTCGCCTCGAGGACGCTGGTGTGATCCGTGGGTACCACGCCGACATCGATCCGAAGGCCGTCGGCTACGGCGTCTCGGCGCTCGTCGGGCTGCGCGTCGAACAGGGCCGCGAGGAAGATGCCCTTTCGCGGCTCCGAGAGATCGACGGCGTCGAGGAAATCCACCTCACGACCGGCGAATGGGACGTCATCCTGCGGGTATTCGCTAAAGACACAGACGGACTCCGAGAACTCATGTTCGACAACGTCGCCGCTATGGATGGCTTCTCGCGATCGCAGACGATGATCATCCTCGGTACCGACTACGAAACGCCAGGGCCTCCGGTGTAGTCGACGGGCTGTGTACGGTGAGCGCGATCGACCGCAACGCTCAACAGGATCGTCTGCCCGTGTACTGGTATGGCTGCAGTTTCTGATGGCCGGTTCGCTGACCCCGAGACCGCGTGGGGCACTGTCGTAGCGCTGCTCGCGGTGGCACTCGTCGGTGGTTCGCTGTTGTTCCCGCGCACAGTGTACGACGGGTTCATCTGGCGGTACTTCTGGGGGCCTGTCGTCGCCGACGGTGAGGGTGCCTCGTGTGCGGTTCGGGCCGGCGGAGAGACCTCGCTGTACTACTCGGCGGCCGATTGTTCGGCCGCGTCAGGAATCGTTGCCCAACCGGGGTACACCACGGTATCGACGCTCAGCTACGCGCTGATCCTCGTGTTGATGTTGGCCGGTGTCGTGTTCCTCGTCCGGCGGCTGGACGTTGGCCGTGACAGCGGGCTGTTTTTCGCGCTGTTTCCGTTCATGTTGTTCGGCGGATCGCTCCGGACGGTCGAAGACGTTGGGATCGCCCTCGGCGGCGGCGCATCTGCGGCGCTGCCGTTCCCCCTGAGTGCACTGTTGATCAGTCCGTTCATCTACTTCACCGTCTTCTTCATTGCCGTCACAGGGCTGTTACTCGCGGTCGGCGCACAGCGCCGTGGGCTCGTCGATCGCTACGAGTACGTCCTCGCGTCGATCGGCGCGATCGCGTTCGCGACAACGCTTGTCTACTACGCGTACGTGGCTGCGACGACGACGGTCATCTCTGTTCGGTGGGCGGTTCCAACAATCACGCTCGGCGGCGCGACAGTGTTGACAGCGATCGTCTGGTACGGTACCCGCGCGTCGATGCCGGAGATCCACGCAGGGACCGGCTTGGCGGGTGCACTCATCGTGTGGGGCCACACGGTCGACGGCATTGCGAACGTGTTGAGCCTTGATTGGTCAGGGCCGCTCGGGATTCCGAGCTACTCACCGAAACACGTCGTCAATTCAGCGATCATCGACATCACCGGAGCCATCCAGCCTGCGTCGATGTCAGCGGCGATCGGCACTGCGTGGCCGTTTTTGTTCGTCAAGATCGGTGCCGCGGTGTTCGTCGTCTGGCTGTTCAACCCCGAGATGTTCGAAGAGAGCCCCCGATACTCGTGGGTGCTTCTCATCGCGGTGCTCGCTGTTGGACTCGGGCCAGGGACACGAGACTTCCTGAGAGCGACACTCGGGGTTTGAGACGCCGCTGATCATGAATTTTAGTTAGGTTGTTGTCACGTCACCGGTCGCGCTCACGGTAATCACTGTACAGTCGAGTTTCTCGCGGAGATACGAGTCGATATCGGGGTCTGAGAGGAGCTTTCTGACCATCCGTCGCCATCGTCCGGCTTGCTTGGATCCGATGACGACAACGTCTGCACCCTCACCGGCGATTTCTTCGAGGATCGTCTCCTCGACGAGAAAGCCCTTTCTGACCACGTACCGAGCGTTGGGAATCCCGCCGAACTCCCGCTCGACTGCGCGCTTGAGTTCGGTTCGTGTCACGTGCTCGCCGTTTTGAAAGAGGTTGACGTGGAGAACTGTGAGATCGGCCGCACGCTCGTCGGCAACGCGGATCGCCTCCGAAAGCGTTGTCTTTGAGTGATCGGTTAGCGGATACCGAACTGGCACAACGACGAGTGTCATTGGCTATTTTTCGGATCGACATCATGAAAACGACATCGATCGACAGCGGCGACGATCCACTCCAGATGGTGAGCGATTACTCGCGGACAATTCGATCGGCAAGCACTCGCGGACCTTTCGACCGTTGATCATTCACGGACAATCCGTCCCTCAATCGCCGGATTGATTCCGTGCGTTCGTGCGTACGACGCGAGCACCTCGTGTTGGACGCCGTGATCGTCAAGGTAGTGTGTCGAGTCGATCACCGGAAACTCGTGATCTGAGTGCAGTAGGTACTCTGCAGTCGCGACAGTGTAGATGCGATCGGGATCGATCGGTTCGCCCCCAACCGTCGCTGCCGTGAGTTCGTTTGCGTCCTCGTCCCACCGAACAGTGGCATTGCTCACGTGGCCGTGCCACCAGTCGTCTGCGCCGAAATCGACAGCAGGTGCGCCGAGCGACTCGAAAGCACTCCATAGCTCCTCGCCGGTGAGTTCGATCGAAACCACTGGCTCCTCGAACGGAATGACGCTTATCAGATCGGCGATCGTCACCTCGCCGTATAGGGGCATACCCGGTCGGATTCCACCGCTGTTTTGTAATCCGACATCGGTGTCGGCGGCCCACCGGTACGCGTCGGCGACGAAATTGCCGATCCGACACTCCCCGCCGTGGACAGTCTCTGGGTCGCGATCGATAGCATCGTCGACGGTTCCGACGACCGTATCCACACCTGCTGCCTCCAGGCGTCCACGGAGCGATGCGACGATAGAGTCGACCGTCGCTGCGCCGTTGAGAGTGTGTTGTTGTACTGTTGGCTCTGTGCCATCGAGGACAACTTCGAGGACCGTTTCACCGTTGACGCCCGGTCGGGTGAGAAGCGTTCCGTCTATCCGATCGATCCGCTCGCGATGGATGTGGCCACCAAGGATGACATCGACGTCTGTCTTGCGAGCGAGTTCGTCGTCGCCCGAGCCCAAATGTGAGAGTGCAACGATTCGATCGACTCCGTCTGTTTGAAGTGTCTCGATCGCCTCATTGGCGGCCTCGATGGGATCGTCAAACGCAAGCTCAGTCGCCATCGGATTCAGCGACGGCGTGGCCGGATCGGTCACGCCGAAAAATCCGATCGTGACTCCATCGACAGTTCGGGTTGCTGTTGGTACGACGCCCGCGTCGGCGGCAAACCGATCGCCTGCGCGGGTCCGAACGTTGGTGCTCACCCACGTTTGTGGGGAGTCGGCGACGATCTCTGCCGCCGCATCGGGGCCGTAATCGAAGTCGTGATTTCCAAACGTTTCGAGATCCGGATCGATCGCACTGTAGAGGTCGAGCGCCTGCCGGCCGTTGCTGACGAGGGAGGTCACACCCGGGGCAGTGTTATCACCCGTCCCGACGACGAGTGCGTCCTCGCCGTCGAGCGCCGACAAAAGACCGGCGAACCGACCGACGCGATCGGGCTCGTCGTAGATATTCTCGATATCCGAATAGTGTAAAAGTCGAACCATAGCCTACGGTGGCGGCTCCGATTGCTTCAACTCGTCGGGTTGGAGCCGATCGACAGGACTGGTACCTGCGGCGATCAGTCCTCGAGTTTGAACGCAACCTCGACCTCAGCTTGGTACTCTCGATCTTCGACGCTCGCGAGTTCGACACCCAGCTCCTTGACCTCAATCCAGTGGACGTTGTCGAGGGTGTCTGTGGCGCGGTCGATCGCATCGTCGGCCGCGTCGTCGAAGCTCTCTGTGCTCTTGCCGATCAATGTAACTTTTTTGTATACCATCGCAGGTGTCACATCGTCACACGGAAACAAAAGCGTAGGTGGTGGGTCGACTTCTCAGGCCCAACTGTTCGGGTAGACGACCTCGAAGTCGCCCTCTCCGTCGACGCCGATAATTGCCCAGTCGTATGGCGGCTTTGTCGATCGAAGATACCGTTTGAGTTTGTCTGCGGATCCGTTCCATGTCACGAAACAACGGAGCCGTGGATAGTCGCTCGCATCCTCGTCTTCGAGCAGTTCCGCGGGCGACTCCGCGTCAGTCTCGGGTACTGGTGTCACCAGCACACGTCGCCACTTTCGTTCGGCGATGAATTCCATTCCGTCCCCGTCTATGGCGTATCCGAGGCGTTTGAACACCGATCTCGCCTCCTCGCTAGGTGGCATGGTAACGGTAGCCATCTAGCTTGAGAATGCGCTCGGGATGTGATAAACTTTGCCACGAATTCACGGATCTGTGTCTGTCTTCAATAGCCAATTATCGGGCTCGATCCCCGCACGCAAGACGACCGCGTACACGGCATTTGCTTCTGGATCAGGTGCGTCTCCGTGCAACAGCGCACCCGACCCAACCTCTTCGGTGAGCCACTCACGGCCCTGGGCGATCGCCTGGCGATTGAGCCACGAGGGCGGTCCCCCCACGACGAGGAGTGTTCGATTAGCTCGTCCGTCGATCGGTTCGACGGTCTGTTTTCCCCGCGCGGCCTTGCGGATCACCGTCTCAATTGCGCTGACTGCCTTTGCCGTGTCGACTGGCTCTGGCTCTTTGGAGCCGAACAGCCCCAGCCCAAACCGCGAGCCTCGGTCAACCTCGACCGCCTGTTCGGCATAGCCGATCGTCGCAATGTCTCCACTGTTGCCGAGCGCTCGGTCAATATCGCTAGCGTCGATGATCTGCTGGGCGGTCGGGCGTCCGTCATCGCTCTCACCCGCACCGAACAGCGACGCGAGCCGCTCGACGATCGTCCCATTCAGACGATCCTCGTGAGCGACGAGGCGTTGGTCAGCCTTGAGCCACCGATTGTTGTCGAAACAGATGAACGCGTCAACCACGCTATCGAGACGATTGAGCGCCCGCTGCGTGTTACTCGCGACGTTTGGTCGGTGGATCCCGAGTTCACCTTCAGGAACGGCATCGGTTTCGCTCGCGGCTGGCAGCGTGCACAGCGCGTACACCGGCACGTCTGTAATCGTCTTCAGTGCCGACCCAAGCGCGGGTGCGAACCCGGCGCCCGTCGCGCCGCCGAGCCCACAGAGCAACACGAACGCCTCTGCGCTGGAGGGCTGTGTCTGATCGATCGCCCGGCTCATCTCCTTGCTGTGATCGGTGCCGATCGCAAACCCAGCATCGAGATTGCCACCCAGTCCCGCTCCGCCTGCTTCGTCACCAATCCGATGTCGGTTTTCTGGATCGATCGACGTCGCCTGCGCGAGCTCCTCGACATCGGTGTCGAACCCGACGATTCCGGTACACTCGGAGCCGTACCGTTTGGCGAGATGATTGGCGATACGACAGCCCGCCCCGCCGAGCCCGATCGCGTGGAACTTCATGTGCGATCGTTCACGCGAACATAGCATAAAACCGGGGCGGACGCCGGCGCGATTTATCGCTGTGCCCGTCGTACTCCCGACTGTATGTCGGACATTACAATTACAACGACAGACGGATTGGACGGACAGAACGTGACCGAGTACCTTGGTGTCGTCGCCGGGGAAGCCGTTATTGGTGCGAACGTCATCAGTGACCTCGCTGCCGGGATTCGAGACGTGGTCGGTGGGCGGAGCGGCTCCTACGAAAAAAAGATCAAAGCGGGTCGAACGGAGGCGATCAACGACGCCACCGCTGAGGCGGAGGCGCTCGGGGCGGACGCGATCGTCGGGGCGTCGTTCGACTACGAGGAGATGGGAGAGGGGATGTTGTGGGTCAATATTTCCGGAACGGCTGTCCGAACCACTCGGGAGTGATCGGAGCTGCAGGTTATCGCGGGTGCAGGTGGTCGAAAGCGCTGGCGATCGCGGGTGCAGGTGGTCGAAAGCGCTGGCGATCGCGTGCGCAAGACATTTGCGCTCACCGCCCGCCAGCATCGGTATGTGGTTCGTGAGCCGACTGACAACCGCCATGCGGCTGACGGCCGCCAGCGTCCGGCTGCTCCGTGGAGAGCCGCGTCTCGTCGTCTTGCCGGCGGCGGGCGGACTCGCTGCGATCGCCTTCGCCGCGATCGTCTTCATTATGATGAGTGCCGGATCGCTGTTCGGGGGAATCCGCGGGTGGATCGCGGTTGCCGTGGTATACCTCGTCTCGGCGTTTTCTACTGCCTTTTTCGCTGCTGCGCTCTCACACGCGGTCTACGAGCGCTTCCGTGGAAATCGACCGCCGATCATGGCTAGTGTGGCCGTCGCGTGGGATCGCCGTTGGCCGCTTTTTATTTGGGCGCTCGTTGCGGCGGTCGCCGGGCTCGTTCTCCGGTGGTTCACCCAGTCTGACTCTGCGATCTCCCGGATTATCGGGTCGGCATTTGCGATGGGGTGGCTGGTCGCGACGTTCTTTGTCCTCCCGGCGATCGTGTTCGAAGACGTCTTCGCTCGTGGGATGTTCACCCGGAGTGTCTCGATTTTCAAACAGACGTGGGGCGAGACCCTGAGCACAGGGCTCGGGCTTGGAATTATCGGGGTAGTCGCTGGCTTCGTGGTGCTTGCGATCGCTACCACCGGCGCGTTGGCTCTTGGACAACTCGTGGCCCTACCGAGTGGGGTCTACGTCTGGTCGATCCTCGGGGCGGTCTTCGCAGCGTACCTCTTTGGGCGGACTGTCCGGACGATCGTTCGGACAGCGTTGTACGTGTACGCACGCGACGGCGTCGTCCCGACGGGATTCTCAGGGTTCGATTTCGATACGCTCGATGGCCGGGCTGGATGAGTTGAGACAGCTACCGCGGGCGAGTTGATCGGGACGCGTGACCCCGCCGAACCATCGTAGATATTCGTGGTATCCCTGCCGCGGTTAGTAACCGTTATACGACGGGTCGTCCATGCTCAAATTATGCAACGACGCGCTGTGGCAGTGTACGTCGCGATCTTTTTATTGGTTGGCGTGGGGTCGTACGCGCTCATCACGACCGCTCAGGCACCGACCGTGTCGATCGATGACGCCGAGTATCAGCTTTCAGACGGAGATACCTTCGAAATCAACGGCACGACCTATACGGCCTCAGAGCTCTCCGGTGAGGAAGAAGACGGCGAGACAGTGTACAGTGGAACGATCGAGTGGAGCGATCCCGAGGCAGAGCTCTCCGAACAGTGGAGTAACGAGAGCACGATCGAGTACGACGACGCCGAGTGGGAAGTGGCGGTCGACAGCGGCGATGAACCCGACGGCTTCACGCTCGTTGAACAGCTTGATCGGCAGGCGATCCTCGAAGAGGACCCTGACGTCGGAAACGAGACCGTCGAAGACGAGGACGGAAACGAGTCGGTCATTGTCGTTGAGGACGGCCAGGAAGTGCTCGTCCCTGCGGACGAATACTTCCCTGAGCCACGATCTGAGACGTTTTCGAGTGGGGATACTCTGACGTACAACAATGAAACAGTGACTGTTGATACGGTTGATCCTAACTTCGTGATCGTCACGTGGACGGGCGAGGAGACGTACTCCGAGGACCTCGAACAGGAACAGGAAGTCACGCTTGAGAATGACCAGACCTTCCTCGTGTTCTTCGAAAGCGATAGTTCTGTGGGGCTCATTGAAGATCGATCGAGCTACGAGGCACAGGTTGCGCAGGTCGATCGGTTCAACGATCGCATCAGCGGACTGTGGTACATTCTCGTCACGAGTTTCTCGATTGTCGGCTTGTTGTTAATGTTGGCGTTCCTCCCCTCCCGGTACTGACCACTCGTCTGATTTCCGTTTCAGCGGACCTGAACCGCCGCGAAACCGACAAATGAATACGAATCCCCGTTGAGAAGTTTGTATGAGCAATACGCCAGTGGGTTCAATTCGGCAGCTACTCCCGCACTGGATCGCGATGTTCCTCCTCATGATGCTTATTTTGCAACTTGTCGAGCTTTTGGTCGGTGAGATGGAGTTTCTGCCGTCGCTGGGGATTGTCTTCGCGGTCGCGCTCACGTACCCGACTCTCGTCCGAGCGATCGGGATCGCGCCCGCTGCCTGGCAACGGTGATCTCCCTCGATAGCTACGCTTTTTCCGATATCGGACGATCGACGCCAGCAAACTCGAACCGTGCGCCGCCGTCTGACCCCTTGACAATCTCGACCGTCCACCCGTGGGCGTCCGCGATCGATTTGACGATCGAGAGACCAAATCCGGTGCCCGACTGGCTGGTGGTATAGCCGCTTTCGAAGACCTGTTCGCGATCGCTTGCGGGGATTCCTGGACCGTCGTCCTCGAGGTAGAACCCGTCCGGGAGGTCGCCAACAGTTACATTCACGTTCTCGCCGCCGTGCTCGATCGCATTTCGTATGAGATTTTCTAGAAGCTGTTGGAGCCGAGTTCGATCCGCCTTGATCTCCACTTTGGTCGGAGTAGCCAGGGTTGCACCGCCGACGTCAACCGTCTCCCAACTATTCCGTGTGACTGCCGTGAGCGGCACAGCTTCGAGCGCTGAGATCGACTCGCCGCTTCGCGCCAGGGCGAGAAGGTCCTCAATAAGTGCCACCATTCGTTCAATCGCGCGGTAACAGCGCTCGAACTGTTCGGCTCCCCCGGTTTCTTCGGCGAGTTCGATCGACCCAACGAGGACATTCAGTGGATTCCGGAGGTCGTGACTGACGATTGACGCGAAGCTTTCAAGTCGCTCATTTTGACGTTCGAGGCGGTCGTTTGTCCGTTGTCGCTCTAGTTCGTACGTCACCCATCGGCTCATGAGGTCGACCAGCGCCACCTCCCAGTCAGAAAACTGGCCCGTTCGCGGTTCGGTGTCATAAAAACAGAAGGTACCGTACACTTTGTTGCCGACGTACACCGGTGCGCCGATATAACAGGCAATCCCCCACTCGGTGTAACCGGCCCGATCGGTCTCTTCGGGGGCATCCCTCGCGACGTCACCGAGAACGAGCGTCCGCTCGTTGCTCGCAGCAATTTCACAGTTTGTCGCCGACAGCGGAACAATGTCACCGGCTTCGATGCTATCGTCGTTTGCGTCGACGATCTCAAAGATGTATTCGTCGCCACGGATCTCAGAAAGTGTTCCGTACGCCGTTTTGAGTTTGGACCGCCCCAATGCAAGGAGGTCACGAACCTGTTCGTCGAACGAGCGCTCTCGGTCCGCAATGATATTGTGCATTTGTCGGAGCGTCTCCTCGCGGTGCGCAAGTGCTTCCCGCTGGCGCTTCCGATCGGTGATGTCGTAAAAGTACACTGACAACCCGCTCGGAGAGGGATACGCACGAACGTCGAACCAGGCATCGAGTTCGGCGTAATACTCTTCGAACGTCACCGGCTCCTGTGTTTGCATCGCTTCTTTATATCTCGTCTCGAACGGTGTGTCAATCGCCTCGGGAAACGTTTCCCACACGGTCGTGCCGAGCAGCTCGGCAGCCGATCGATCGAGGACATCTTCAGCGGTTTCGTTGAGGTACGTAAACCGCCAGTCGGTATCTAGCGCAAAGAACGCGTCCGTCATGCGATCGAGCAGCCGTTTGTTCCGCTCTGCGAGTTCAGTCTGTGCCGTGATGTCCGTCGAAATACCGTACATCGCGTACAGCTCGCCGGTATCATCAAACAGCGGCACTCGAATCGACAAATACGTGGTTGGTTCCCCGTCGATCCACACTGTCTCAGTGAACTCGACAGGCTCGCCACGTTCGCGGGCCACCTGGTCGTGTGCTTCGATTAACTCGGCGAACGATTCATCGTGTACCTCTGCAGGTGTGCGACCAAGCACTGCTGCTCGCGGTTTCCCCATTCGCCGTTCGAACTCATCGTTGACCAACAGGTACCGACCGTCGGCGTCTTTGAGATACACGACAGCCGGCGTATTGTCGATCAGCGCAGCCAGTTCTGCATTCGTCCGAGACAGCCGATGGATCAGTTCATCGCGTTCGAGGTTCACCCGAACGATATTCGCGATCGAGTCCAACAACGCCTGCTCTTCTTCGAGAAACGGCGTGTTGTCATCGCTGGCAGCCACTGAACTATCCTCCACTCCTGTCGATGCGTCTGAACCGAACGCTCGGGTGTACGAAACTGTTAGTTCGAGCTGACGACCGTCTTCAAGTGTGAGTGAACTCGTCTGTTTGGGATCCGTTTTGCGAAAGTTCGGCGTTTTATATATTGATTCGCCGACACTAATTTGTGCTGCGGTGTGTTCTGGATATTGGTATCCTGATGGGATCGTATACGTCAGATCGGTCAGTCGAGCTTCCATCGATCGATCTTCTAAAAGGGTGAGTGTCGCTGCATGCAGCACAGACAGCTCTTTGGTTCGTTCGTGGCGCTCACGATCGAGCCGCATAGTTGTCACAAGATTCCGTATTTGGGTGGCAAGCAGCCCAAACGTTTCTCGGCCACCTTTTTGAACGTAGCCGTCAACGCCAGCCTGGATTGCGGTGGCAGCGATTTCTTCGCTCCCGTGGCCGGTAAAGAGTATCACTGGCAGCGCTGGACGGACCGATTTAATCCGCCGAAGGAGGTCGATGCCGTTCATTTCCGGCATATCGTAGTCGAGGACAGCACACTCAATGTCCTTTTGTACAATTACCTCGAGTGCTTCGTCTGGGTCGCGACTCGAGTGGACGGTACACTCAGGAAAGTCCCGCTCGAAAATAGCCGCCAAGAGCTCAGTAACCGATGGATCGTCATCGACATGGAGAATGTGAATCCGATCGGTCTGTAAACCGCTCATGGAAATTGTGATGAAAGCGAACCTAATAGACGTACCGCAACATGTAGGGTACAGAGTACGATCGAAACGATCGAGCACCAATACGGATCTGCGTGTCCAAGCCGCGCAACCGATTTGTCGACCGCAAGCGTACCACCGTTCATGACAGTAATCGCACTGCTCAGCGTCGCACCAGTGATCGAAGGGAGCATGTCTGGTGAAGTCGCAAAAGCCGTCGACGCGCTCGATGCGTTCGATGTTACCTACGAGACGAATCCGATGGGAACCGTCATCGAAGCCGAATCGATCGACGAACTGTTGGCGGCGGCGGCCGCAGCACACAATGCCGTCGACGCCGACCGCGTCAGCACCGTGTTAAAAATTGACGATAAGCGGACCGTCAGCCAGTCCGCCAACGAGAAAGTCGACGCGGTCGAGACACACCTGGGTCGGCCGGCTCGGAGCGATCGGTCGTAATTGTCCGCTTAGTGATCGCCACTCGATGTGGGCGAGTGCCGATCGAAGTGCATCTGCGAGGATTACCGATCGAAACTGAACGGACAATCTCTTTAGCGGATGCCGGATAAACTTCTTCGTATGGAAAGCATCAATCGATCAGCCCTCGAACTCGTCGACGAGGCCCTCGACTTCACCGACTCGCTCGGTATCGAGGCCTTTGAGCTTGATTCGGGCGCAACGGTCCTCGATTTCGGCATAGACGCGCCTGGCGGTATCGAAGCCGGATTGTTTCTGGCTGAGATCCAGACCGCCGGCCTCGCGTCCGTTCACACAACTATGCGTTCTCTTGCGGGATCGCCACGCCCGTACGTTGAGTTGACGACTGATTCGCCGGGAATTGCGCTGTTGTGCTCACAGAAGGCCGGCTGGGAACTCGACACTGCAGACTTCAACGGACTTGGGTCTGGGCCTGCCCGTGCGCTTGCCCGACGCGAGTCGGAGTTCGATCGGATGGGTTACTACGACAAAAGCGACTTTACTGTCCTGTCGATCGAATCTGACGCGTTCCCCGATGACCGGATCGTCGAACATATCTCTGAGTTGACTGGTGTCCAGCCGACAGGAATCTTCCTGCCCGTCCACCCGTCAGCCTCGACAGTCGGCAGCGTGACGATGGCCTCCCGAGCCGCCGAACTCGCGGCGTTTCGGCTCTCGGATCTCGGCTACGACCCGATGTCGATCAAGACCGCCTCGGGAGCCGCCCCGATGGCACCCGTAAGTGACGACGAGACGATCGCGATGGGGCGCACGAACGACGCGCTGGCGTACGGCGCGGAGGTGTTCCTCCAGGTCGACGAGGAGTTCGCACGATTCGACGAGGTCGCCTCGACAGCTACCGAGGAGTATGGCACGCCGTTCGTCGAAATCTTCGAAGACGCCGACTGGGACTTCTACGAGGTGCCGGAGTCGGTATTTGCCCCCGCGAAAGTGACGATCGACGTGCTCGGCGGGGACACCCACGTGATTGGCGAGACGAACGAAACGCTGCTCGCAGAGTCGTTTGACCTGCCCTGATGCGGCTCAAGCCGACCCGATTGCCGCCCGTTCCGGCGTCGGTCGATGCGGTCCTCGCGGTCCGCAAACTCGTTCCACTGGTCCCCGCAACGACAGTGGCGTGTCAGTCTCGGCTGCAGCGTCGTGGCCCGGCTGAAACGCCTGAAGACGCTCGCGACTGGCTCGCATTACTGCGATCGCTGTCGGTCATTCGCTCGTCCGACTCTGGGATTGTCCGAACACGTGAGTCGGTTACAGCAGAGACGATTGCCGATCGGTTTCCGTCGGCAGTGCTGAGCGTCAAAACCGTGTGTGGTGCCCTCGAACGCGAGGGCCCGCTGACGGCCGCTGAGCTGTGCGAACCCATCGTCGAACTGGCACCCGAGTGGGAGCGCCGCCGAAGTCCTACGTGGCGCGAAACATGGCGTGTAGCGTGCGATCGCCTGCTCACGTGGCTCGTGCTGCTGGGCCACGTTGATCGGATGGACGATCGATACGCGCTCGCAGATCCTGATACGGTTGGTGTGTAGCATGTCCGCGCTCGATCCGATCTTCGATGACGTCGACGCTGTGTTGTTCGATCTCGATGGGACCCTCGTGCAATACCGTCGATCTCCAGCGGCGCTGCTTTCGATCGCGTTCCACACAGTCGGGATCAAGCCGCTTTTCGATGTCGACGCTTATCAGGATCGATTCGATTCGATGCTCGAAGAGACCGTCTCGATTGACGAACTGAGGGCGCGCTGTTTCGCCGATCTTGCCGCAGCTGCGGGCTTCGAGCGCACAATCGGTCGGAAAGTCGCACGCGCGTTCGCTGACGAACGTGATCACACTAACGTCGATCGGTGCCCCGGTGTCGGCCCATTATTCGACGCGATCAACGCCAGCGGCCGGACGACTGCCATCGTCACGAACGGCCCGCCGGCAGCCCAGCGACAGAAGCTCCTTGGCAGCGAAATCGATGCCGATACGGTCGTGTATGCTGGTACGGACACGGCTGCAAAACCCGATCCGGAGCCGTTCCGCTCTGTGTGTTCGACACTTGATGTCGCTCTCGATCGGACAGTTCACATCGGCGATTCGTTCCGATCAGACGTGCGTGGTGCCCACGCCGCAGGCATCCGATCAATATTTGTCGGCGATCCACACGCGATACCCGAAGCTGGTCCCACGCCGTCCCGAACGGTTCAGTCTCTCAAAGAGTTAGTCTCAACCACCTGACCCGTACACTCGTCGGTCACAGACCGAACCCGATCGGCCGCTCACTCGGCAGCAATGGGCTCGGTGGCAACGGCTCTTCGCTCGTCGGGTCGTTGTACGCGCCGGGGGCAACGTCATTCGGCGTCTCAGGGTACCACACGGACGCGAGCGCCTGAATCTGCTCGCGACCAACGTCGAGTTCGAACTGACCGCCGCCGTACATTGAAATCCCGTTTTCCTCGCAGTAGTCAATCGCCTCGAAGAGTGACTCGATCGAGCCAAACCGCGAGGGTTTGATGTTAATCCACTCGGGATCGATCGGCATATCGGCGATGTCCGCCGCGCTCGTGATCGGATAGTCAAACGAGAGCCGATCGCGCTCGGCCGAAAGCAGCGACTCGGTTTCGGGCAGAAACGCCGCGTCCTCGACGATCGCGTCGGGAAACGCCGCACACACTCGCTCATACAGCTCGGGGTCGGGTTCTTGATCTACCTCCGTCCCCTCGTACCATCCCTTCAAATCGAGGATGTCGACGCCGCCGATCGCCGCGATCGCGTCGGTTAACTCGTCATCCCACGCAGGCGTTGGGTCAAGCTTGAATCCGATATCTGGTACCTGCTCGCGGACAGTGCGGAGCCGGTCGATTGCGGTAGCATCCTCGACGCGGAGGCTGGTTACGAACCGAACCGGATCGTACGAGCGTCCAACCGCAGCTGCGAGGTTTGTTTCGGCCTGCTTGAGCGCAAGATCCAGCGCCGCGCTCTCGATTCCCCATCGGCGGTAGTGTCTCGAATCCGCCCGCTCGGGTTCGCCTGTCGGAAACAGATCGCGATCGCCGACGGCTTCCGAGAGCGAATCAACCGTCCACGTGCCCTCCAGCCAGTCAAACACGTCATTAGGTGCGTCTGCGAGCGCTTCGTGATCGACCGTATCGTACGTCACGTCTTCGCCGCGGCCGACTGTCTCGGAGCCATGCAGTTCGAAAACGGTCGTCCAGCGAGTGAAGTCGCTCGTGGTCTCAGCGGTTCGCGTCGATCGTTCGATCCGCTCGATCTCGATCGGCAGCGTTCGGACGTGATCGTACGTTACCATACGATCACTGGGTGCGCAGGACACTTAGTGTGTGTCACGGCGCGATCGAATCACGGAGAGATAGCGTGAAACCAGTATTCAGTCCGCCGAGACTCGACGCGGAATCGAGACCGTCGCCTCATCTTCGGGCCCGGTGACCTCGATGGCAGCGCCGATCGACTCGAAACAGACGCTCACGTCCTCGACACGGGAGATGTACTCAGCACTGTGGTTGCCGTCCATATCGAGGCGTGTGCGCTTTTCGAGCAGCGGGGTCGCCGCCAGTCGATCGATCTTGCGATATGTCGTCGACAACGGGATCTCACAGGCTTCGGCGAGTTCGCCAGCAGTCATCGGCTCTGTTGCCGCACCGACAATCATCCGGCAGTCAGGATCTGCGAGTGCCTCGAATACAGCCTGGGTGTCCGCGTCTGGGTCGCGTGTGCCGTCGTCTGCAAATGACGGTCCATCACTTGACTGTTGCATATATATTGAACGGCTCTCGATCGACCCAAACACACGCCCCACATATGCGGGGTGTTTTATATACCCGCTAGTCGCTGAGCCTGACTCACTTCGGCGCTCGATCCACGATCGATCTGCAAGTGTCCCGGAAACGATCGGCGAACGATCCGTGTTCAATCAACGAGCGATCGGCGAACGATCCGCGTTCAACCTACGACCGTGTTGTTTCAACGGTTGAGAGGCCGATCGGCCCAAATCGCCACACAAAACGGGTGATACTCAGGCCAACCGTCCGTCAATCGCCGACAATCGGGGTAAATTCGGATAGACGGTCTGGGTGTCTTATCCCGATCGCAGCCAACGACCCAAATGCAATGAACACACGAACGATCCTTGCGATCGCGATCGGACTGACAGTAGCGCTCGCCGCAACGGCGGCTGTCGGAGCCGCAGCACCGGGTGGCACGCCCGCAGCGGATGGAACTGGTCCCGGTTCGATCGGTCCAGACGGCGGACTCCCTGGCCCGGTCCCTGATTTCGTCGGTGACATCCACGAGACGATCGACTCGTTCCTCGACGGATCGATCGAGAACCTCGGCGAATCACTCCGCGACCTCCGACCATCGGACGCTGGGGCTCCGTAGGGAAGATCCCAGTTTGAATCCAGAATTGAGCACCAATTACACCCAACACCGTACCTCAAACACAGCAACTACTATGACACCATTTACAGACTCATCGAAACTTGACAGGCGAACGTATCTCAAAACGGCAGGTATCGCAGCGATCGGCACAACGGCCTTGGCTGGCTGTTCGAGCGCACAGGCAGCGACCGGCACGCTCGCGACGCGGGTCACCGACCAACCCGGCGATATCTCGGACTTCGAGTCGTGTATCGTCACGATCGACGGAATCTGGATCAAGCCTGCATCAGATGAGACAGACGACGAAGACGAAATAGACAACGAAAACGGGTCGGACGACCAAAACGAGACAGAAGAATCGGATACGACCGCAAACGAGACCGACGAGGCGGATGTCGACGAAAGCGACGATCGGCAATACTTCGAGTTCGACGAGTCACAGGAGGCCGATCTCGTCGAGCTACAGGACGGCGAAACCGATCTGATCGACGAACGAGAGATCGAGACCGGCGAATATCAGTTCCTCCAACTGGACGTATCCAACGTTGAGGGGACGCTCTCCGATGGCGAGTCAGCCGAGGTAGATACACCCGGGAACGCGCCGCTGCAGTTCAAGATGCCCTTCGAGATCCGTGAGGAGCAAACAACCTCCTTCACCGGTGACTTCACGCCGGTCCGTCGCGGTCAGACCGATCGGTACCTCTTGCAGCCGGTCGCACGAGGGACTGCGGTCTCCTACGAAGACGAATCGTCGTAGAACCCCCATTTCGACGACGAAATTATAACAGCGTCACGTCTCGGTGTACAGACGTTCGGAGACGAGTCAGACTGTGCTCAGTGCGGTCCTGATTTCTTCGACAAGTGCTGGATCGTTCGTCCAGAACCCAGTGTACGCATCCGATCGTTGTTTGGCAACCAGACCGCACGCCTGTGTTTCATCAGTCCCGCCATTGTACGCTAGCGCCCAATAGGATTCGAACCGCTCGACTGCATCAGTGTGATATGTAATCCCACGAATCGATGGTGGGTCCCAGTCTTCGACAGCATACACGTGGATATCTAGATCTGTTTCGGTTGCAAGTGTTCGATACACAGCCGTTTGTGACTTGAATATTGAGGGTGTTTGAAAAGTAGCCTGCAGGCAGCCTTCCCCAACGCGAAAGGCGCGATCCTCGATTTCACGGCTGACTGCGAGGAGGTCACGACGGCTCATCCCAGTGAACAGGGTCTTCTCGAGGATCTCAAAGAGTACTCGGTACCCCTCTGAGATCTCGTCTCTTTCGCCAGGTCTGTCGATCGGTGGTTCAATCAGCGCGTTGAGCGCTTCGATCCCGATGATACCCACAACCTTGCCATCAGCTTTGATTTCGATAAATGGGTCCAGCCCATCGGGTAGAATCGATCGGGACTCGATTGCAACGCCGTGGGTAGCAAGCCACTGTTCGATTGCAGATGGCTCACCACTCCTGTACGCTGTCATCTGCTGATCTCGACTTTCGAGATCGGTGAATAGTGAATCGAACATATCGTTACGACTCGTCCTGTTGACCAGTTTTCACACTTTGACGAATGACGTCTTTGACCTTCGGGTGCAGCGGCTTTAGCCGGACAGAATCGGATTGGAAATCGTATTCGATTAGTCCTGCATTCGCGAGTTGGGCCAAGTGGCTGTGC
This sequence comes from Halalkalirubrum salinum, assembly GCF_005543295.1. Taxonomy (GTDB): domain Archaea; phylum Halobacteriota; class Halobacteria; order Halobacteriales; family Haloferacaceae; genus Halalkalirubrum; species Halalkalirubrum salinum. Next base: position 48,719 of record NZ_SRSG01000037.1, on the reverse strand, counting down.
ATCAATGCGATGTGGATCTTGTTTCGATCTGCTGGAAGTTGCATTGTCCCTGTGGTCGTCGCTTCCCAACCACAGAGGATGGTCGCGAGTTCCTCAACCGTGGTACTTTTCATATCAAATAAACAATAAAGAACACGCCGGCGATATTTTGAGGCGAGGGCTCGGTAGAATTGATCTTCAGTTAACACTGGTGGACGATCTTCCACTGATGATTGACCCATCTGATTTGGGCCGTTCTTTGGCCCCTCCATACTTCACAATTAATCATTCACCTACAAATAGATATTTACTCGGCTCTGCACGTTTAAGTAAGGCCGCGATATAGATGGCGTTGACAGCTAATGCTGCCGATCACAGACTTCCTCTCGTGTACTGACCCGTTGGATGAGTTCGACTCACTATCGTATCATCAGACTCAGCATGCCAAAACGTACGTGACAGGTCTTGCTGCGGCCAGCAGCAAGACCGTCACCGGGATTGCACGAGAAGTCCTTCCGGCCGGAAGCGATCGGGCACTCAACAAGTTCATCACCGAGTACAACTGGGACGAAGACAAACTTAATCACGAACGGTTAGAGGAACTGCAAAATCACGGTGAGACGCGGTGGTCGAAGGACGGCTACATTGTCATCGACGATTCAGTGCTCCAGCGAACCGGGAAGGAACTTCCCGGTGCTGGATCGTTCTATGATCACAGCGAAGGCAAGCCTGTCTGGGGACAAAATCTCGTCTATGCGTTCTATACTGACCACAAAACGTCCTATCCACTAGCATTTCGCCAGTACGAGAAAGCTGATGACGACGAGGAGGACGTAGAAGCGACGAAGTACGAGCTTGCACAGGAGATAATCACAGAACTCGAAGACGAGATAGGTGTGCCTGCGGCCACCTATCTCTTCGATTCGTGGTTCGCTCACGGTTCTGAGCTGATCAAGCATGTCGAATCCCACCGAAAGGACTGGATTGGACCTCTCAGGAGCAATCGACAGGTCACATACGATGGCGAACAGAAGCGGGTCGATGCGCTCGCAGAGAGCATCGACACTGAAGAACGGGAGATTGACGATGAGGTCTACAACATCTGGACGAAAACGCTGCCTGTATCAAAATTGGGAGAGGTACGGCTAGTAATCACCGAGAAAGAAGTTGACGAGGACGAAGAGAATCCAGTCAAGTACTTGGCGACAAACAAGATTGACGCTCCGTCAGCTCATATCATTCGAAGCTACTCCAAGAGGTGGCGAATTGAGACATTCTTCGAGGACTCGAAGGGGGATCTTGGCCTTGGAGGCTGCGAGGTGCGTGATTCTGATGGTGCCAGTCGTCACTGGCACCTTCAGATGCTCACCTACAGTCTGCTTCGGCTTGGTTCTCCGTCGAGCGTCTCGGAGCGACTCGTCTCGAAAGCCTCGTCGCTCCGAGCCCAGCTTGAACACGGTCTCAAAGAGGCGATCTACAACATGTTTTCGTGGGTGCGCGAGCAGCCAGAGCGGGATCTCGATGGGTTGATGGAAGAAATCGACCATCTCTTCCTCCATTCAGAGGGCTCTGAGGGTTGTATATAAACGTGCAGAGCCGAGTATTTATTTGATAATTTGTATTTCTAGCGCAGAATTTGTTGTATATTCATGTATAAAATCTTATATTATGTTGTATCAAATATTTTATTGAAATTTTAGAAACACTCGTCATTATACTACTCGTAGGTTTGCTGTAATATGGACTAAATACTTCCAGACATCGCGTTGAGTGTATGCGTTCTGACTCGAACGAATGGTTTCAGGGTGACCGTTGTGCGATCGTCTTCACGCGCGTCGCGAGCGCGAAAAACAGCGGTGCGATCGTCAACAACACCGCCCCCCACGCCGCGATCTGAAACGCGTTCGCGCCGGCGGCGATCTCCGTACTGTATCGCACCGGAATCCGAGTGTGGTGCGGCAGGACTGGGAGATATCCGAACGGATCCGTTCGGCCGACGATCGGCAGGAAATAGTCGACGGTGAGATCGATCGTGTACCACGCCAGCGCGACGGCGACGGCTTTCACTGGAAAGTCGGTGATCCGATGGAGGACAAACGCCTGGACAACCATTCCGAGGTGGCTCACAAACAAGAACGCGTACATCGCCGGGCCGTTTATCCCATAGAAGGCGTCAAAGAAGGCTGCGAGCACCCACGGTGTCCACAATCCAAGCTTGATGTTGCCGAAAAACGCGAGTGCCGACACGTAGTCGTTTTGCCGGCCGATCGCCCACAGCCCGAATGCGATCGCCGCCAAGAGCGTCGCCATCGGGCTGTCGGGCACGAAAATCCACATACTCGCCGGCGTGTCAGTAAACTGTAACCGATAGTACCAAAAGCCGAACGCCGTGCCCGCGAGGTTGATCGCGACGACGAGCCAGACGAGCCGCAATCCGAGGTCTTCAATCGCCCGCGGCACTGGAGCGAGCCACCGCGGCAGCGGCGCCCGATCGGGACCGTCCTCGTCGGTACGTGCATGAGCCATACGTGAGGGTCCGCGTGGGCGATCAAAGCGGTGGCGATCGAAGTACGCATACGGTGCTCCGAACGATCACTACGCCCCCTTCTTTTCGACGCGGTACCACGAGCCGTCCCAGCTCAGCGCATATACAAGCGCAGATTTGACGGTCAACAGCCCGAACACCGGGTACACGAGTGGCGAGAGAACGACACCCGGCGGGTATTGTATCTGGCCCGCCCGATAGTCGACGAGTGCGATCGCGGCCATCGTGAGTACAATCGCGGCTGCCGGCAACAAAAAGAAGATCTCCGCGCCGGCGAGGATCAACACGAGCAGCTTCGAGGCGATTACGAGCGTGAACAGGCTACCAACGAGGCTCGACGCCAGCCGGCCGAACGAGAGCAGCCGTCGCCTGCAGGTGCCGCCGGTGAGCGTCCCGCGGATTGTTTCGTGAAGCACCTCGACCTGCCCAGTCCGCCATCGCTTTCGTTGTCCCCAGAAGTCCGATAGCGAGTGCGGGGCTTCCATCAGGTTCGTGTGGTTCCGCGATTGGTTCACCTCGATTCCGTGGCGGAAACACTTGTGCGCGAACGCGAGATCCTCGGTGAGCAGGTCGTCGTAGCCGTCGACCGTCTCGTAGGCGTCTCGGGAGACGATCGTGGAGGAGCTCCGGCAGTTGTAGAATCCGGTTGGCTCGATGAGCTTGTAGCTCGCGTGGAACGCCGCCCGCTCACAGTACGCAAGCGTCTCAACGAGTCCTGTCGGCTCAGGGATTCGCCGCCCCTGAAACACGCCGTACCCGTCATCGAACACCGCATACGCGCCCGCAGCGATGAACGACGGATCGACGACCTCATCAGCGTCGAAGATAGCGAACGCGGCGGCTTCCGATCGCTCGACGGCTGTCTGGATCGCCCCGGCTTTTGAGCCAGGGTAGCGGTTCGTGCACGCGATGACGTCGTCGTAGCGATTGGCATACTCCTCGGCGACCGCCATCGTCTCGTCGTCATCCGGTTCGCCGACAACGACGATCGACAGGTTCCGGTATGTCGAGTCGATGAGACTCTCAACACTTCGAGAGAGCACGTCGCCGTCTTTGTACACCGGGACGATTGCGGTAATCGGTGGACCATCCTCACGGATCGGATCCGCGGCCCGATCGCGCCGGATCTCACGGAACAACAGCCCGCCGCTCAAGACGACGAACCCCGAGAATACGATCGCCGCAGACGCGGCGTCGAGCATCGCAACACGGACTGTAATCAATAATAGGTCGAGCGTGAGTTCCTCGTACCGGACGCCAGAGACGAATCCGAACGCTAACACGAGGAGACTGGCGAGCACGAAGCCCGATCGCTCGGCAACACGGCCGACGACGCTCATTAGTTAGGTAACACTATTCGAGCATTCATGAAAGAAGTGTTGACTATCTGCCTGGTTGGCACGCGATAGCGTGACGAGTCGCAGTTGGCTGTCTGGCTGTGCGTTCGTGAGCTTCCGAGACCCTGACGTTGATGTATCGTCCGGATGACCTGTCCGTAATGAATCCGCCGGATACCGCTCGCCGCCCAGTCACCGAAACGCACCACGGCGTCGAGATCACCGATCCGTATCGCTGGCTCGAAGCCGATCCTGATGAGGACGACGCTGTTGCTACGTGGACTGACGCACAGAACGAGTACACCGATTGGGTGCTTGACCATCCCGTTCGCGATCGGCTCGAACGGCGTTTTGAAACGCTGGCCTCGATCGACGAATTCGGGCCGTTGAATCCCGTGGGAGACCGGTACTTCCAGCGATATCGCCGTGCCGAGATGGAACAGTCGGTCGTCGCCGTCCGTGACGCGCCAGAAGCCGATCCACGCGTGCTCGTCGATCCCAACACGTGGGGCGAAGAGGCGACAGATTCGGTTGATTGGTACGCTCCAGATGAGACGGGCGATCGGCTCGCCTACGGGGTCAGCCCCGGCGGCACGGAGAACTACGACGTGTACGTGATCGACGTCGACACCGGCGACGAGATCGATAACCTCGAAGAAACCGGCCGTACGCACAGCCTCGCGTGGACCGACAACGGATTCTACTACGTCGCAACCGGCACCGCCGACGCGGACGAAGGCGGTCAACTCGAAAAGTCCGTCCTGTACCACCACCTGGGGACCGAGCAGGCAACCGATCGCGTCGTTCTCGAGGACGTCGGTGAGACAACTTGGCCGGGCGTCACGACAGACGACGACGTGCTCATTGTGACTCTCTCTGAGGGATGGGATCGATCGGAGGTGTACGCTCTTTCGGCGTCCGATCCCGCGACCGACTCGCTTGATCTCTCGCCTGTCATCACCGACACTGAACACAGCTTTGCGCCACACGTAGCCAACGATCGACTCTACTTGCTCACCGACCACGACGCACCCCGATCGCGGCTGCTCTCGGTTCCGATCGAAGACGCGCTCGCGGGACCGATCGATCCAGCGACGGTAACAGAGACGATTTCCGAGTCAGAGGGCGTCCTCCGAGGTGTCACGACAACCGCCGCGGGACTCGTCGCGCACTATCACGTCGATGCGGCCTCCAAGCTGTCTGTCTTCGGATTTGAGGGTGACCACGATCGCGATCTCGCGGTTCCGGAACTGCGCAGTGTTGGTGGGGTGCTTGGCGACGACGAGGGATCGGAGATATCGTACACAATTCAGGGGTTCAACCGCCCCTCGACAGTGTATCTCCACGACCTGAACGACGGCGAGCCAACGGAAATTGCGTCGATCGATGTCGACGTAGCCGTCGATCTTCGCGTCCGACAAGAGTGGTTTACGTCCGCTGACGGGACCGAGATTCCCGCGTTCGTCGTCCATCGCGAGGGCCTCGTTCTCGACGGAGACAATCCGACGCTGCTCACCGGCTACGGCGGCTTTCGGGTCAACCGCACGCCATCGTTCAACCGCTTTGCGCTCCCATTCTTCGAAGCAGGTGGGGTGTACGTGCTCGCGACGCTTCGAGGCGGCAGCGAGTATGGCGAGCCGTGGCACGAGGCTGGCCGCCGCGAGCACAAACAGCGCGTTTTCGACGATTTCATCGCGGTCGCGGAGGGACTGATCGATCGCCAGTATACCCGCCCGAAACGGCTTGCGATCGCGGGTGGCTCAAACGGCGGCCTGCTGGTCGGGGCGGCGATGACACAGCGACCCGATCTGTTCGGCGCCGTACTGTGTCAGGTTCCGCTTTTGGACATGCTTCGGTTCCACACCTTCTTGCTGGGTGCCTCCTGGACAACCGAGTACGGCCATCCCGAGGATCCCGAGGACTTCGAATACCTTCGGGAGTACTCGCCGTACCATAACGTCGAACCGGCTGACTATCCAGCGACGCTCATTGCGACTGCCGAGGGAGATACGCGCGTCCACCCGGCTCATGCGCGGAAGATGACCGCGCGGCTCCAGGCAGAAACGACCGGCGAAGATGCGATCGCCCTTCGGGTCCGTACTGACACCGGCCACGGAACTGGCAAGTCGCGATCGATGATTGTCACTGAGCAGGCTGAACAGTGGACCTTTCTCTTCAGGTTTCTCGATGTCAGGTACTGATTTCCTGTCTGCGGGCCGTCGTCGAACTGTCCAGCTCTGCGAACAAGGTTTTACCCCCGGGGAGTGAATTCCAAATCATGACCGAACCGATCGCCGAGCTGGAAGAAGCCTTCCGAAACCACGGTATCGACGTGGTTGACGTAGCCGCGGTCCCATCGGCGGATCCCGATCGCATCGAACTCACGTACATGACTGCGTATCCGGGGTTTCAGATTAACCACCCGGAGATGGGCCGCGCGCTGAATACAGTGATCGACCTCTGTGAGGATGATCGTCTTGAGCCCTGCCGGCTTGAGGCGACTGTTGTGCGATCTCCTGACGATCCGATGGGAGTCTGGCATGCCAAACCCGAGTGGTTCCGGGACCTGGCCGAGTACAAAATCTCCGAGGAGACGTTCTCGACGCGGGTATTGAGCACGATTACACACACGGCCGAGGAATCGAACGACGCACCGGAGGGCCAGCCGTGACCCGTCGAAACCCGAAGAACTACGCCCAACAGTCAATTCGACGGCCTGCTCGGGAGGCGTACTCCACCCGCCGCGTCGAGTTCACGACGCCGATCGATGCAGATCCAGCCGACGCCGATCGACTCTCGGCCACGCTGTACCTCCCCGATCGGCCTGCAAATCCGCCGGTGATCGTCATGGCTCCGGGACTCGGCGCGTGGCGAACCTTCGGCTACCCTGCCTACGCCGAGCGGTTCGCACAGGCGGGCTACGCGACGCTCTTGTTTGACTTCCGGTGTCACAACGACAGCGACGGCGAGCCGAGATCGCTCGTCGCCATTGACGCTCAAATTGAGGATTACGAGGCGGCGATTGCGACCGCAAAGCGACTCGACGCTGTCGACGGGACCCAACTGGTGCTTTGGGGTTACTCGCTGTCCGGCGGCCACGTCCTTTCGGTTGCGGCGGATCGATTCGACGTTGACGCTGTCATCGCGATGAGTCCGTTCACAGACGGGCGAAACGCTCTGAAGCGAATGCTCCGGCAACCGAAGCGCGCGATCGGTTCGATCGCTCGTGGCCTGCGTGACCGGATCGGTTCAATCGTTGGGGTCCACTATCATGTGCCGATCGTCGGTGATCCAGGATCGTCCGCGGTCGTTACCTCGCCGAGAATCCGCCGAGAGTATCTCGATCTGGTCGATCGTGAATCCTCGTGGAGTAACGAGACGCCTGCGCGGATTTTCCTCTCGATTGGTCGGTACCGACCAATCGTCACTGCCGAGGAAATCACCACACCGACACTCTTGCTCGCCGGCACTGACGACGAGGTGATTCCAGCCGACGAGATCGAGACTGCGGCCGACGCGATCGACGATTCCTCGCTCGTCCGGTTCCCGGCCACACATTCGAGTCCCCTCGGTGAGGACTTCGAGACTTCTTTTGGCCACCAACTGACGTTTCTGAAGAGCGTCTTCAACACGGAGACTCTCATCAGCAGCTTCGACGTGTAATTGGAGCCGATCGCTGATTGCCTGCAGTGTGAACCGCTATTCTCTTTTCTACCCGTCCGAATGAATGAACGATGAGCACCACGGCGCCGTTCGCCTTACTCGCGATCGATACACTCCGAACCGGCGCATACTTTCTTGCAATCTATGGTATCACGATCGTCGCCTCGATCTGGATCGCTCGAGACGCCTATCGACGGGGACAGTCGATCGCGATCGCGATCGGCTGGGGGGTGTTCGGGCTGCTCGTGCCAGCGGTGTCGCACCTGTTGTATCTGTATCTCAGACGAAAACACGAGGGATCGATCACCGGCTGACGAACCGGTTTGACAACCACTCACCGGCTGACGAACCGGTTTGGCGATCGTTGACTGCACCGCGCTTCAGATCGCAACGACCCACGCCGTATATTCTTCATCGTAGCCGTACACCCGCTGAAACGCGCCATCAATAAACGACGCGAGTCGATTCGCGTCCGATCGTGCCGAGATCTTCGCGTGAGTTCCTTCGGCCTCTTCGGGACTGTCGAGTGATTCAATCCGAAACTCCGGGAACTCCGAGACGAGGGATTTGAGCCGATCGAGTTCGGCGTCCGTACAGTCCATTGCGAACGTCCGTTCGGTGAACTGGATCCACGGCAGGAGTTCGTCCTCGGCCGTTGGTGGGGCTGCATCCGGTTCGACTGTCAGAAACTCGCTGTTCCGTTGTCTGTGTGCGAGGATCGCATCAGCAAAGAGCGATCGGCGATCGCCGGGTGTTGACGCGTCAAATCGTGTCATGCGTATACTCTATCGGGTACTTGCAAATTGGTTTGGGTATCGCTGGGCTGATATCTCAGCCTGTTGGGTTCGTCCGTCAAAACAACGCCATGACCGCAACAAGCGACACTCCAGCAATAATAACCAGATACACGAGCACGATCGCCACCGGCGTACCCCCGGCGTCGCGCATTGTCGAGAGCTGTATCGTCGTTCCTAGGCCGACAAATGCGAGCACGAACAGCCAGTCGGTGACCGTCCCGATTGCCTCGATCGACGACGCGGTGAGCACGCCCGTGTTAGCAACCACGGCCAGAAGCACAAACCCGACGAGAAACTTTGGAAAGTCTCTCCACAGCCGGGTCACCGACGGATCAGTCGCACGTGTTTTCGTTCCTGTACCGACTGTGTGTCTGAGCCGGACCGCGACGATCGAATACCCGATCGCAACGAGCCCCAAAAGCGAGTTTCTGACGAGTTTCGTGACTGTTGCCCACTGGCCTGCTTCCGGCGAGTATGCAAACCCCGCGGCTGCGACCGGTCCCGTGCTGAACATGCTCAATCCTGCCCACACGCCGAACTCAACGCTCGAAAGCGATAACGCCCTCCCGACGATCGGAAACAACACGAGCGTCACCGCGTCAAAAAACAAAACCGTCCCAGCAGCGAGCGCAAGCGGCCCGTCGCGTGCGCCGATCACCCGACCAATGGCCACAACCGCAGACACCCCACAAATGCTCGAACCGGCCGCGAGCAACGACGGCAATTCATCTGTGAGCCCAAACACGACGCGACCGATCGATTCAACCACGACCAAACCGAACGCGACAGTTCCGAGCACGATTGCAAGAAGTCGCGGTCCGGCCGTGAGGAGTTCTGCAAGCGCGACGCTCACTCCGAGGAGAACAATTCCGGTTTCTAAAAAGAGTCGTCTGAGCCCGATCCCTGCTTCGAACTGCTCTGGGATATCAACGAGATTACCCAACACAGCCCCAATACATACGGCGACAACGAGTGCGTTCACCAGCGGCGACAGCGACGCGGTCGCGACTGCGAGCACGCCAGCGGCAACCAGCAGCCCAAATCCCGGCGCGTAAGTTCGTATGTATGTGGCCACTGTTTTAGCCCAGAAGCTGGATCGCCAACTGGATCCCAACGATCAAAAACCCCAGGAGCACGGCCAGCCAGCCGCGATCGATGTCCCCCAACCGGGACGCAACGGCCGACACCCTATCTGCTATCGGTCTGGTGCTCCTGCGCTGATCCGGCATTGTCTACCGATCGGTTCGGCCGGAGAGGGCTAATACTTGTTCGGTTTCGAGATTTCTGTGTACTGTTTGATCGCCCCGTGATCTTTACCCAAGGGACACTGCTCAGACGTTTCTTTAGATATTTATGAGTCCCCACGGTTGATACAGATATGGAACCACGAATTTTGCTCCTTGGGGCGCCCGGGGCGGGCAAAGGAACACAGAGCAAGCGACTGGCTGACGAATACGACATCGAACACGTCACGACTGGTGATGCGCTCCGGGCGAACAAGGACATGGAAACCGAGTACGGCACCCCTCGGGAGTACATGGACGCGGGCGAACTCGTCCCTGATGCGGTAGTAAACGAGATCGTCCGCGAAGCGCTGTCGAACGCGGACGGCTACGTACTGGACGGCTATCCACGGAACCTCGAACAGGCAACGTATCTCTCTGAAATCACCGATCTCGACGCGGTAATTTACCTCAGTGTCGGCAAGGAGGAACTCGTTCGACGGCTTACCGGCCGGCGAATGGATCCAGAAACAGGCGACATCTACCACACCGAGTTCAACATGCCCGACGACGAGGCCGTTCGCGATCGACTCGTCCAGCGCGATGACGACACCGAGGATGTCGTCCGCGATCGACTCCGTGTCTACGAAGAAAACACCGAACCAGTGATTGAACACTACCGCGAGGAGGGTGATCTCGTCGAGATCGACGGCGAGGCATCGCCCGACGAGGTTTTCGAGCGTATCGTCGCGGTTCTGGACTGACGCGATTTGGGCGATCGGCACGGATGGCGGTGACAACCGTAGATGCTGACGACGGGTGGTGACTCCCGCTGACGATGACGGCTATAGCAGCGTTTGCACTTATGATCTCACAGTGATTCAGTAGCTGCTGATTCACGCTCTCTCAGACAGGATTCGGAGGTACCTGTTGCAAATCGTCGCAAACGTTACGATAGCTGTGTTTCCCGGTGTAAATCCGTTAGACAGAGTTCAACCGGAAGCTACCGATCGTACAGTAGATCACTTGCGGTGCGTTTTCTGCAACTAACAAGACTGACCAGGCGTCGGGATCTTGAGCAGTGAGAGATGCACGTTACTCGTCGGAATGAGAGTAACCTGGCTCTCGGGTGATTCTCACAGCCACACGGCTGAGTAACATATATTTGTTCTATATAGGGCTATATTTCTAAATAATTGTCCACAGAAGACCAGTTAATAATTATAAATTGGATTTTTATGACTCCAGCTCGTACTGTTGCATGTAATGAACGCACATAACTACGAAATCACAGACTCGATCGCTGGCTTCGAAGAGGGAGACATCCTGGATGTCACCGCACGCTTTGGTGACTGGCACAGCTACGCGCTGAAACTCGAACCTGCCACTGGAAGCCGTCGAACGGTTGTCGTGACGCAGTCCGAAGCGGGCTTCAGCGAGGAAGAAATCCTCTGTCCGACTGCCCGTCTCGGTGACTGGCACGAGTATGAGCTGAAATTCGACCCCGGCCGGTCCGAAGAGGCAGAGACGACGGGCCGGATTACACTCACCATGGACCAACTCGAAGCAGTCGCCAAGCCGATCGAATCGAGCGCCTAACTCAGTGTTTCAGAGAGCGCGCCGACAAATCGGCAGGGAGTACCGATAGAAGGGACGTTCGTATCTCTACTATAGTAGTTTTATAAGTAGTTGTTCACTTTTGGGATTGAGAGCTGGTCGAGAGCTGTATCAATCGCTGTCGTCAACTCGTCGAGTGAGTCAAAGAAGCGGTTGCGAAGAGACGCTTGAAGCTGTCTCCAGCACCTCTCGACAGGATTCAACTCCGGAGGATACGATGCCTGGAAATACAGTGCCACATCAAATACTACAATCAAGCTATCCTCGAATCCATTTACTGATAATAAAATGAACGGCTCTGTTGAAATCCTCAGCAAGTGATACATTCTGACCCAGTCTCGATCAGTACAGAGTGTGTATCCAGCAAAGTGTTATCTACAGCGGTGCGGGTATCATCGATTCTGTCAGCGATTGTGGTTATGTACCGTGGGATTTGACCGAAACATCCCCATCAGAGAAAACACTCACCTCGTAGCCAGCATAATTGAAAATAACCTTCCCAAGTACTCGGTGGTTGGCAAATAAGCTCTCTAAGGCGTCGGGGTCGATTACTTCATAGAGCGGGGGAGTAAGTTCGAGAGGGTCAACGTCTTCTGCTTTGGCTACTGTCTCAACTACTTCATTGATTACAGTATCGACGGTCGCTGTTGCGGTCTGTGCTTTGACCATACACTCCTATAGTCCCCGCCCTTGTTGAACCTATTGGAGTATTGATAGTTTCCAGAGTGACTTAAGAGAGGCTGGAAATTAGCCAGTGTCCTCCTTATTCGCAAACTCCTGACCGAAGTGGTTGTACGGGTTCGTTCGCTCCTGTTTCATCATCTCCATCCGCTCAATATCGACGCCGAGTGAGTCCAGAGCTTCGAGGGTGTCCTCAATGTCCTCCGACGTGCGGCCCACTACTTCTAGTGACAGGTTCTCATTGTTAGTCAATAGCTCATGAATGCTAACGACACCGGAAACCTCCATAAGGTCGGCCAGTATCTTCTCTCGGTCTTGGAGGGGGACTGTGGCGGTCACGAGGAGGTGGTGACCTAACCCTGTTTCACTATACTTGATGATTGGGTGATAACCGATAATGACGCCACGCTCCTCAAGACTGTTGATTCGATTAGCAACCGTACTGGACGAAACACCGACTTTCTCAGCCATGTCCTCGGTCGTATTACGTCGGGCATCCTTCTGGAGAAGATACAGTATGCCTTTATCCACGCTGTCGAGTTCCTTGGAAACCATCTTTAGAATGTAGAGGTCACAACGGGAAATGGTTTTCCGCAGTAGCCACCGGGTCACCTCGTTGAACTGGCTGAGCTATTGGTAGTCAATACGCACTCTTCAGCGACCGGCTGTTTCATCCTACTCTGTGTCTGAAGAATAGGATTTCAACAACGCCAAATGAACTGATTTCGTAATCGGCGGTGACGTACTCGGTGACTCGGCAAAAAAAGCGACCACTGCCTTCGGTGATCGCGTCCAGTAGACGCGTCCAGTCGCGTTGCCCAGAGAGTTCGACGGAGCGCCGCGTGCACAGATCTCTTGCTTTGGTCGATACAGACTACGGTGGCGTCCATCCCCCGCCGCTTTTTCTGCGCTCATCTTGGAACGCTTCTTGCTCGTCTTCATCAGCTTCGGCGGTTGATCGCCGGGGTTTCTGGTAGCTCAATCCCGCTTCTTTCAGCAACCGCCGACAACTTGGGATTGAATACTCGACGCTGTACATTTCTTCGAGAAAATCTTGAGCAAGCGCTGGCGTCCACGCCGGCGCGTCAATCCCGGCCTCACTAGGTGGTTCGTGAACGGCTTCTTCAAATTCTTCTTGCTGTGGTTCTGAAAGTTTTCGTTTTCTTCCAGTTCGTTTATCATCAGACACGGCCTGCTCAAGCGACTCGTTTGTGTCGAGTCGCTTGAGCCAGCTGTAGATTGTCCGCCGTTGCACGTCGTACCACTCAGCTAACTCGGTTTGGGAAACACCGTTTTTGTACGCTATTGCCGCTAAGAGCCGTTGTATCGGCTTCTTATTGTCCACGTTGTCGAGGGCGTCTTGCAATTCCTCGACGGAGATCTCGTCGAGATGGTTCACTATCTACTGCAACACTTTTTGAGCAATAAGTTCTAACGATTACTATAGCGCTGACAATCGTGGATGCTGGCAACTGGCGGGGATCACCGCTGTGTGGGCTAGTTCGACCGCGCACCCAGAGTAAAAGGTTCTTAACGTCTGGTTGCTAATCGAGTACTAATGAGTCGAATCGAATCGAGAGTCCGATCGCTTGCCCGCGAGAGCGAGGAGATGCGATCGGCGATCGAAACCGTCCTTGATCGGGCCAGCGAGGGCGACGTCAAGTGGGTCGACGTTCGCGACGAAATCACGAGCGGGCAGTGGGGCCGGCTCATCGAAAAAGAAATTCTCGTCGACGGCGAGGAGGGATTCCGCGTCGAGAACCTCGAGGAAGCCCGCGAGGGACTCGAAGCCGAAGCAGACTTCGAGTACGAAGAGATCGAATCGAACACCTGGACCAAGTGGGACAAGGGCGCAGGCCTGTTCACCCTGCTGTTGTTCGTTGGCTATGCCTACGAACCAGTCCGATCGGTTATCGGGGGGACAGTCAACATCGTGTTGGGGCCGATCGACGCGATGTTACCCTTCTACCTCGTTATCATGATCCTCGCGCTCGTGACGGGGCTGTACTCCTCGCTGCTGCGGGTTGGCCTGATGGACACCGAAAAGATGGGCAAATACCAGGCTCGGATGAAAGAGATGTCCGAGAAACGAAAAGAGGCCAAAGAAGCCGGCGATGACGAGAAGATGGACGAGCTGCAAGAACAACAGATGGAGATGATGGGCGATCAGGTCGGGATGATGAAAGAGCAGTTCCGCCCGATGGTGTGGATCATGTTCCTCACGATCCCGGCGTTCCTCTGGCTGTACTGGCGCGTCTGGGACGGCCACGGCGATGCGCTCGGCGAGATCGTCGTTCCGTTGGCCGGAGAAGTCACGTGGACGACGGGGATCGTTGGGCCGATGCAGATGTGGATTGTCTGGTACTTCCTCTGTTCGATGGCGTTCAACCAGATCATCCAGAAGGGACTCAACATCAGTATGAGTCCGTCGGCCGCTTAGTCGGACGGGCGATCGGGTACAGCGGTCTCAGTTGTGGTTTTGTTTCGCAGGGCGCGGTCGAAGGACAACCTCTTTTAGCGACACCGGCGGAGAGTACATATGTTACTCACCGTTTCCGGTCCGCCGGGCAGCGGCAAGAGCACGACCGCCGCCGCGCTCGCGAAGGCGTTCGATCTCGAACACATCTCTGGCGGCGACATCTTCCGAGAGATGGCGGCCGAACGAGACATGACGCCTGTGGAGTTTAACGAACACGCAGAAAGCGACGACTCGATCGATCGCGAACTCGATCGACGGCTCTACGAGATTGCCGTCGAACGCGACGACGTGCTCCTCGAATCCCGGCTTGCAGGCTGGCTGGCGGGCGATCACGCCGACATCAAGATCTGGCTCGACGCGCCGCTTTCGATCCGTGCCGAGCGGATCGCCGATCGCGAGGACAAGCCGGTCGCGGTCGCCGAAACGGAGACCGATCGCCGCGAACAGAGTGAAGCCAAACGCTACCGCGAGTACTACAACATCAACATCGGAGATCTCACTATCTACGATATCGCGTACAACACCGCCCGGTGGAGTCCAGAAGGCGTTCTTGGCATGCTCACGACCGCGATCGACTCCTACGATCCAGACAGTGACGAAGGCAAAGCGGCGGTGACCGGCGTCAACTACGACTTTTGAGCATGTCTATTCGCCCAGCGCCCGAAGATCGGTCGATCGCCGAGTTGCTCACGTTTGGGGTCGTCAACCTCGACAAGCCTCCGGGGCCGTCCGCCCACCAAGTCACCGGCTGGGCTCGCGACACGGTCGTAGATGCGTGTCCCGCGTTTGGTGCGGAGCCGATCGAAGAGGCGGCGCATTCGGGCACACTCGATCCGAAGGTCACGGGCTGTCTGCCGGTGTTGTTTGGCGACGCAACGCGGATCGCACAGGTGTTCCTCGAAGGGACCAAAGAGTACGTCGCCGTGTTAGAACTCCATGGCCCTACGCCTGCGACACTTTCGGAGACGATCGCCGAGTTCGAAGCCGAAATCTATCAGAAGCCGCCGCGAAAGAGCGCGGTCACCCGCCGACTCCGGAGCCGCGAAATATACGACCTTGACGTGCTTGACGTTGCAGACCGACAGGTCCTGCTTCGAATCCGCTGTGAGAGCGGCACCTACGTTCGTAAACTGTGTCACGACATCGGGCTCGCGCTCGGGACTGGGGCACACATGGGCCACCTCCGCCGGACGGCAACCGATCCGTTCGATGACACCGACCTCGTTTCGATGTACGATCTCGTCGACGCGATCGAGTTCGCGAAAGAAGGTGACGAAGAAGCCCTGCGATCGATCCTCTCACCGGCCGAACGTGCGCTGTCTGGATTACCGTCAGTGACGATCGCTCCCTCGGCCGCCGAGCAGGTCGCCCGCGGCGCGCCGGTGTACGCCCCCGGCGTGATCGAGGTCTCGGGGGACCCAGCCCAGGGACAACTGCTCGCATGTCATGTCCCGAGTGGTTCAGTCGTCTGTCTCGGCCGGCTTGTCGGCGATCCAGACGCCGACTCCGGGACGGTTGTCGACCTCGAACGAGTATTGGTTTGAGTGGGCTACTGTCCGGACGGGCGATCGAAACGAAGCGCTTAATTGACCGACTCTCCTCGATCGAAATACGGGACCGTGGGGTAGTGGTATCCTCTGCGGATGGGGTCCGTTGGACCTGAGTTCAATTCTCAGCGGTCCCACTCACAATTACACCGCTTGTCATACACAAGCGGCTCACATGTCCTGTTTCTCTGTAATACCGATTGTCGCGATCTGAGTTTCTTCTCGATCGGTGAGTCTCTCAATCGCGAGGGTCTTTTGGGCACGTCACGTATACGTGAACGATGTTGACAACCGCGATCGCCGGTGTCCAGAATCCAATTATCGCGTTTCCAATCGGCCTTACAGCAGGGATACTTGGAACGCTGGTCATGGATCGGATCATGGCCGCGCTTCCGGAGGGAACGACGCCCCCGACCATCGCGGCTGGTGTACTCACAGAGACCCACCCTGACAGCGCGCCGAAGCGGCTCGCAACCGTTGTCCACTATCTCGCTGGAACGGGGGCCGGGGCGCTGTTCATCTGGTTCCTTCTTGCGGGTACTGCGATCGTTGGCTCGTCGCTCGCCGCACTTCTCGCCAGTACGATCGTTTATTACGCGCTCATGGTGGGATTCTTTGTGTTCGTTCCGCTCCAGCTTGTGACCGGGATCTCGACGGCGAGGAAACGATCGATCGCCCGTGATTGGGCGATCTCCGCGGCGGGCTATCTCTTCGTGTTGGTCCCAGTCGTGGTAGTCGTGCTCGGATTGATCGGCTGACTGACGAACGTGCATTGGTACGCACAACACAACGCCTATTTAGGTCGTGTCCGTGGTCGAGAGTATGGAGCAGTATCTCGTCAGCGATGAACAGACGCTTGCGCCGGCAGTCGTCATCGCCACGGCGCTGTTGATCGCCGCGTTCGCGCTCGGGATCGCCTATCAACTCGTCCTACTCGTCTTGTAGTATGCGAGATGATCTCCTCTCGGAGCTGTTAGCCCGAAACGACGATCATCATCAGTCACTCACGCTTGATCTGTTCACGGCGGTCCGAGACGGCCAGAAACCGCCAGTCGTCTCGGTCTCCTGTTCAGACTCTAGGGTCGCTCACGAGGGAATGTGGAACGTCACCGAACCGGGGTGGCTCTTTACCGCAACCAATATTGGCAATCAAGTCCGGACGACGATCGACGGCGACGCCGTTATTTCGGGGAGCATCACGTACCCGATTCACCACACCGAAACCACCGCGATCGCAGTCGTCGGACATACTGGGTGTGGCGCGGTCACGGCCGCGTACGACGCCGTGACCAAGGACGAATATCCGACTGACCCGGGGATCGCACATGACATCGATGGGCTCATCCCGATCGTCAAATCCGGTCTCGAAGCCGGGTTGGCCGACGAAGTTGACAGAGAGACCACAATCAACCGTCTCGTAGAGTACAACGTTCTTGAACAGGTATCGTTTTTACTCGATGCGGATTCGATTCCTGATCACGTCGACGTGTACGGCTTTGTCTACGACATCCATGGCGCGTACGGTGCTGTCGACGGTCGGGCCTACATCGTCTCGGTTAACGGCGAACAGGAGCCAGCCGCGATCGAACGTGCCGTTGGCGATCAATACGTCTCACACGTGAAATCGCTGTTGTAGCGATCGATTGGTGGTGGTTTTGTGGCGTCTTACTGGCGTGCAAGAGACAGCGTGTCTGTATCCGTATGGATTTATGTCGATTGGGAACCAGAAAGACTCCCCTCGACGTGCTCGCAGGATCGAAACCGTCCCCAGGTTGATCGGCGATCGGCGACGAATCGGTAGCCACGTTCTCGAATCCATCCCCAAAACGGAATCAGACGCGCTGTGCGAACGAGATACTGCCCGAAAACGCCACACCGGCTAACGCACTGTTCAAGCGCGTGACCACAAGAATAGACCGCTTCGTCGGTCAACAGGTGCATACAGCTATCGTATTCGTCTGGAAGCCGGGCCTTCTGATCCGGTGTGAGCTCGCTGAACCCGACAGGATCGAACGTACCAAACCGCAGCAGCCACCGAATCATATACATACAGAACCCACAATCATCGTCGTAAACGAGGCGTGGAACAGCCATACCGATAATTTAGACCGATCGCTATTTTATCTTCTCCTACGCAGGTCACCAACGGGCCCTGCATTGGAGTGTGTGGACGCGACGTACACAAGCCAACGGTGTTCAGCGGGCATACGAGTCAAGAGAACCGCGGATCGTAGGCGCATTTTAGGTGTGAGAAGTGGAGAAAGAACTTCACGCGGGTTACCGGTCCACTGCTGGATCGTCCATATCCCTTTCGTGGACCCATACCGTCGAAATTCGGGTTCCTTCGACGCTCGTTACCTCAACGACGTGACCGTCGATCTCGACGCGATCGCCAGGTTCTGGCGCGCGGTTGAGTCGTTCCAGCACCAGTCCACCGATCGTTTCGACCGCTTCACTATCGAAGTCGCCATCGAGGGCGTCGGAAACGTTCGACAATGGGACTCCGCCGTCAATGTCGTACCCCTCATCGTCACGCTGGCGTATCGAATGTTCGTGCTCATCGAGATCGAACCCGTCCCGGAGATCCCCGACGAGGGCCTCGACGATGTCTTCGACCGTTGCAATCCCCTCGAACGCTCCCCACTCGTCGATGACTGCGGCCATCTGCTGGTGATCCTCTCTGAACTGTCTCAGGAGATCGCTAATTGACATCGTCTCTGGGACGATGAGAATCTCACGGGAAATGTCATCGACTCTCTTGGCATCCTCATTGTCCACCTCTGCTCGCAGCACGTCCTTGACATCGACGAATCCGATCACTTGGTCACCATCGTTGGCGTCAAGAACCGGATAGCGCGTATGTGCGGCCGCTAAAACGATCGAATGAAATTCAGATAGTGTGGCATCCGCCGGAACACTCACCACGTCCGGTCGTGGGACCATGACTTCCCGCACCACGGTATCGTCAAACTGCAGTCGCGTCTTTTCGGAGACCACCATCAATTGCTAAGACGGTTTCCACGTCGTCTGGTTTCTCTGCGTGTTCGACTTCGACAGGGAACGAGAGTTCGTAGTAATCTTCCCCAGTTTTGGTCTGTGTGGGGTGGAACGAGGGGGCGGAGAGACTGCCGTGGTCGAGCAATTCGTGGAACGCTTCGTATCCCTCAAGTTCGTGTTTCGTCCACGTCCAATCACCACGAGACCCGGGTTCAAGTATGTCCGGTGTTTTGAGTTTGACTGTGAGTGTTTGCGTGTCTTCGTCGTAGTCGTATTTTACACTCTGTCCACTCGTTGGCCCGTCGTCTGCGGAGTACGGAAGAACGCCTTTCGAGTACGTGGGACACTTTTGTATATCGAAATATGACTCGGGGAATCGCCCGTGACGGTCGTAGTACGAGTTGAGTTGGCCGATGAGAAGGTCAACGTACCCTGATTTGATGTATTCCTCTGCGTTCCAAAGTTGTTCTTTGATTCGCCGGGTTTCGATGCTCCGAATCTTTCGGTTGGAGAGAACGGAATGAATGGATTGGAACGCTTTGCGTTTGTCGGCGTGGCTTCGGAGTGTTTCACCGACTTTTTGCATCACACACCGTTTGTACCGCGATGGGAGGTACAATTCAACGTCTGCGAACGCTTCGCTCGCGTCAAAGTATTTCCACGCTTGATACGAGTAGTCGTCAATCCCGGCGAGGTGTTCGGGCGTCCAGTATTTTTCGATGAGAGCGTTGGCTACGTTGGCCGTGAGTGTGTCTAGTCGAACGTGGCGCTCTCGCTCCTCGAACTGAAGATGGATTGGGAGTGAGAGGTGTGTGAACGCCATACGGTGTTACTCGTCGTCTTCAGTTTCTTGCTGTTCGAGGCGGATGACTGCGACTTTTTCGCCAATCCAGTCTTTCGGCACAAGGACGTGTGCACCACCGCCAATAGGTTTTGCTTCTTTCTCAAGGGCTTCTCGACCCTCAAACGTGAACTCGGCCATTATATTGGATTTATACTCAATATAAAATAAATGTTTGGGTTAGGTTTGTTACCGAACACTCCCAATCACGCCCGTTTTTTGTAGCAGTTACGAAACCCTTCTGTTTCCAGTCGTGTTACTTCCACAGCGCCCTCCGGGACGGTCTCAACGCCATCCACGAGGTCTGATTCGTCAAGATCCATCATCTCGATTGTGTTGCTACAGGCCTTGAATGGGACACCATCGTCCAAGAGGGCCCGGACCTGCTTCTCGCTCTCCTGGCCAGTTTCGATCGCCTTCACTCCATCCGCCTGAACGACAACCGCAACATCGTCGATACTTCCACTCTCATCGTCCAAGAGGTTTCTGGCAATAGCCAGTGCTGTTTCCTGTTCGGTCTCGTCTCCTGATACGATATGAATAACAGTCTTCATATTCTTCAGTGAAGGAGAGCACGGCTACTGCCTGTTGCTTGCACATGAAAGGGTGCCAAAAGACGGACGCGATTCGCCCGAAGAACTGGATAACGAGGCCCTCTATGTCTATGTGGTTACCATACCTGCTTATCGAGCAAGGTGATGTCTCTCCTTTATCACCGATTCAAGTCGCGACGAGTTCGACCCAACAGCACCCGACCAACGGGAGATTGGCCGCGAAATGGTTGACGACAGTACGGGACTCGGTTCGGTGATGGCCCACGCCTATCGTGGAGATCACCATCCTTCCGGGCATCGAAGCACGGCGGTACCGAGACTACGACGTGTTTCGCTCTCGTGTTCGAGTCATCCAGGAGAATCTGTTCGCAAACGCCCTCAATCCATCCCAAGGTACTGAAAGTCACGACTGGCGAGCGGAACTGAGCAGGGATTATAATACGTCTCTCATGTCTGCGAAGAACGATCGCTGGGGATGCGATCACACGCTCACGATTGACGAACACTCGGTCGTCGCTGTGTTCACGCTTCGGGCTCGAAATCAATTGCCACAGAGTTGATACAGAATCGCTTGCCGGTCGGCTCTGGGCCGTCATCGAAGATGTGACCGAGGTGGCTGTCACACGCCGAACAGCGGATCTCGGTTCGGTGCATCCCGTGGCTCGTGTCGGTATGTTTGGTTACCGCGTCGCTTTCGGCAGCGTAGAAACTAGGCCACCCACAGCCAGAGTGAAACTTTGTCTCCGAATCGAAGAGGACGTTACCACAGCCCGCACAGCGGTACGTGCCATCGTCGTCACGATCGACGTGTTCGCCGCTGAACCGTGGTTCCGTGCCGCTTTCACGGAGGATGCGATACTCCTCGTCAGTTAGCCGTTCGCGCCACTCATCGTCGCTTTCTGGAACGTCAACAGATCGATCGCTCCTGTTTGATTGGGCCATACAGTCCCTACGGGATCGCGGGGCATAAACCGTCGTCCCGATGACCTTCCCAGGCGACATATCGCGCGTGTCTGCGGCACCTTCCGGCAAAAGGGGAAACCTCATTATTCGTGGTCACGCATCAGCATCTATGCCAACCATCCCGAAGCAGGCGCTTGTCGGCGCGGTGTTGCTCGTCATTGGTGTCGCGTTGTTTCTTCCGTGGATCGCCACGGGCACCGGTACCATCGGTTACGTGGGACTCGCGATCGCAGCCGTCCTTCTCACTGTCGGCACCCTCCTCCTCGGTACGAGCGAGGGTGGCCGCCCGGTATAATTCGATAAACGACTCATTCGACAACAACCACTCTTTCTCACGATATCCACAAAATCCGTTCGTGGCCATGCACACGAATTGGTAGATGGCCGGGGCGGGCTCCGAACCCGCGATCTCCGCATAGCCCAGGTGTGAGGCTCGGCAAGCCTCAAGGGAGCGGATGCTTCCAAGGCGGTTACCGCACCGAATCTCAGTAACCCTATGAGTGCGGCGCTATGTCCAGCTAAGCCACCCGGCCTCACCGCTACGTACTGCGATGACAGTCTTTAACCTTCTCATCTCGATCGATCGTGGTACGAAACCACACGCAGCGCAGCGCACAATGACAGCACAGCAACATCCATCGAATTTATACGCTGGCGATAAAACACCTTGACAATGAGTTTGCCCGAGCTTCTCGAAACGACGCTCGACGAGGAGTCGGTCCGAGAGCGCGTGTCACTTGGTGGTGACGACGTGCTCGCAGTGACGCCGACGCGGGTCCTCATCTACCGAGCCGAAGGACTGTTGTCCGACGAATCGATTCAGACGTACTCACTCGACGCCGAACGCGTTGGCGTCTCAGTCGGCCGACGCAAGGCAAAGATCACGCTCACGTACGGTCTCGACGGCGAGGAGACGATTGCAGTACCCACAAAGCACGTCGATACGGTACTGGAACCGGTCATCGCCGGCGTTTTAGAAGCCGCTGGAACCGTCCACGACAATGAGTCGGTTCTGGAGTTGTTCCGATTCAACGATCTGACCCTCGTGGTCACGAGCGATCGCGTGGTGAAACATATCGGTGCAGCAGTCTGGGATCTTGACGCCGAGCAGTACAGTTTCGATGACGTCGTCGATCTAACGTTCGAACAAGGAAGTGTTGCGACCTCGATCGTCTTGACCCTCGATGGTCGACAAGAACGATTTAAAACGCCGAACGAGCAGTCACGTGCAGTCCGAGAGCGGCTCACGAACGCGATCTGTACGTATCACGACGTCGAGACAATATCCGAGCTGCAAGAAATACGCGAAGCAGAAGCAGAAGTAGAAGCAAACGCGGATGCGCCCGTAGCGGACCGATCGCCCGAAAACGCAGATGACGGTGGCTCCGATTCACTCGATTTCGGTGACACTGGCCTTGATCCACTGGGCTCAAACAGTGCCGATTCGGCTCCAACAGAGTCCACACGAGGGGACTCGGCCGTGCGGTCAGTATCTACTACTGATGGGTCTGCGACGATCACCTCAGACGATACGATTCCCGAAGAATCTCCAACTACGGCTGATGCCTTCGAGGGCTCTCCGTTCGAATCTGCGGGTCCGGTCGACGAGGAGGATCTCTCCGTACAGCTTGCGAAGCTCACCGACGCTGTCGAGACGCAAGCGGCACAGCTCGAACGGCAGGGAGATTTACTCGAGCAGCTGATCGCCGAGCTCCGCCGTGGCCGGTAGTCCATCTACAGAGAAAGCAGGCCGAGGTACTTCACAGTATTACCACGTCAATCTATTTCCCGACCGGTGACCTTTCGAATACACGACGAGCCGAACGGCCCAAGTTCACCAGCATCGAACCGAATAAAATGGCCGTTCTCGATTGAGGCCCCACATCGGCGACACGTGAACTCACCGGAACGCACCGTAACCTGACTCTCGAACCGAACAAACGTCCCTCCACGCCGGGTACGGATTTGTGCACCCTCGCGTGTGATAATCCCGCGCGTTTCGGCTCTATCGAGGATATCTCGTGTTAGATGTGGGTCATTGGTGACCGTTTCGATCCGATCGACCAGATCGGCCAGCTCAAGTTCCGGCTGCTCAAGATGTGCGAGTAACTCAAGGGCAAGCTCGATGGTGGCTTCACGATCGCTCCTGTCGCCCATTCGATTGAGCCTTCTCGGTGCTGCGTCAAACGTGTATCGGGATCTCAGGCTGATCTATTTTTTTCGGGTATCGGCAGAATTGATATACCTCGGGATTCTTGAGTTATTGCATGGAGGACACGATCCGGGTCTTACACGTTGACGATGATCCCGGCTTCGCAGATCTGACGGCGACGTACCTTGTCCGGGAGTGCGAATCGATGGTCGTCGACACCGCAGCAAACGCCGAGGAGGCCATGCAGCGGCTCAATTTGAACACATACGACTGTGTCGTGTCCGATTACAATATGCCCGGAACCGACGGGATCTCACTGCTTCGAACCGTCAAATCGGAGTTCGAACACCTCCCGTTTATTCTCTTTACTGGACGAGGTAGCGAGGAGGTTGCAAGCAAAGCGATTTCGGCGGGAGTCACCGACTACCTGCAAAAGAGTTCGGGGAGCGAACAGTACACGTTACTCGCCAATCGAATTGAAAATGCTGTTTCACAGGCTCAAAGCCGACAAAAACTGGAGATACAGCGGAATCAGCTCGAAGCGCTTCACCACGCGACTGGCGAGTTGATCGAGTGTGACTCCACGCAGGAAATCGCCGATCGCCTCGTCGGGGCTGCCGAAGATATTCTTGGCTTTTCGATCGTCGTCGTCCGGCTGTACGACGCCGATGCCGGCGGTCTCGTCCCAATCGCTGGCTCTGATTCCGTATCGGAGAAACTTCCCGAACGAGATGTGTTTACTCCTGAGGGAGGGAGTCTAAACTGGCAGGCCTACGAGACTGGAGCGGTGCGGGTCTACGACGACATCGAGGAGCTTGCATTTGCCGCCGATCAAGACACTGGCCTTCGGAGTCTGTTGCATGTTCCACTAGACGAGTACGGGACGATCGCGGTCGGTGAGACCACATCGTCGGCGTTCGATGAGACAGACGTATTTTCAACACGAATCCTCGCAACCGCTGGAAAAACCGCCTTACGTGCCCAAGAACGCGAAAGCACGCTCAGATCTGAACGGGACCGAATTGAGCGACAAAATGATCGGCTCAACGAGTTCGCTACTGTCCTCTCACACGACCTCCGTAGCCCGCTCACCGTCGCACACGGCCGCCTCGAACTCGTTCAAGAAGAATATGACAGTGATAATATCGACGCTGCGCTGAATGCGATCGACCGGATGAACACTCTTGTCGACGATCTACTCCGGCTTGCCAAAGAACCTGATCCGGATGTTGAGTTGCGTTCCGTCTCGCTGGCATCGGTCGCTCGGGATTGCTGGGGAACCGTTTCGGTACCCGAAGCGACACTGTCGATCGAGAGTGATCAGACGATCGATGCGGAGCCAAGCCGGCTCCGACAGCTGCTCGAAAACCTGTTTCGAAACAGCGTGGAACACAGTTCCACGGGCAACCGGGCGAAGCCCGACGACGCAGTCAAACACGGCGCAACGGCTCACCGCACACAACCAAGTCAGGCTGACGAGGGTGCACGTGTCAGTATCGACGTCAGAGTTGGTGGGCTCTCTGACGGTGGGTTTTTTGTTGAAGATAGTGGTCCTGGGATAGCCCCAGACGAGCGGACAGACGTGCTCGAGATGGGCTATTCAACGAGCCCGGACAATACCGGGTTCGGCCTCGCGATCGTCAAAGACATCGCTACCGAACACGGGTGGGAGATGCAGATTACCGAAAGCACGGCCGGCGGCGCGCGATTCGAGTTTGTCTGATCGCCGAGAGATTCACTCAAGTAGCGATTTACCGGTCATCGTTTCGGGCTGGGGGAGTCCCATCATTGTAAGCAGTGTCGGCGCGAGGTCACACAGCGCGCCACCGGCGCGAATCTGGTTACCGCCGCTTGTCCCCTCGGCGTTGAGATAAATAATCGGAACTGGATTGTAGGTGTGCGCAGTGTGTGGATTCTCCGGGGTCCCCATGTCGTCTGCGTTACCGTGATCGGCCGTGATGAGTACTGCGCCACCAGCGGTAGTGATTGCATCAACGAGCCGACCGAGCTGTTCGTCAACGGCCTCAACAGCGGCTATCGCCGCCTCGAAATCGCCGGTGTGACCGACCATGTCTGGGTTCGCGTAGTTACAGACGAGCAAATCTGGATCGTCGGACCCGATGACCGCGATTGCGGTGTCTGTGACTTCCGCAGCGCTCATCTCTGGTTTGAA
Source organism: Halalkalirubrum salinum (assembly GCF_005543295.1). Classification (GTDB taxonomy): domain Archaea; phylum Halobacteriota; class Halobacteria; order Halobacteriales; family Haloferacaceae; genus Halalkalirubrum; species Halalkalirubrum salinum. The sequence goes on along the minus strand of NZ_SRSG01000037.1, from coordinate 23,171 downwards.
GTCATACGTCGGCACGTCGGGACTTTTGACAATTTTTCGGATCTCGCCGTCGAACATGATTTCGCGGCCCCCGTTGAGAAAGTAGGTGACGTGGGCGTACTTTTCGGACTCGGCGAGTCGCAACTGTGTCCGGCCGGCCGCTGAGACGATCTCCCCGAGCGTGTCGGTGGGTTGTTCGGGCGGAAACGCCACTGGCAGGTGGAAGGTTTTGTCGTATTGGGTCATCGTGACCAACCGCGCCTCCGGCGGGTTGGTCTGAAAGTCCCATTCGGGATTGATATCCGCGAGCATGCGAACCAGTTGTCGGGCGCGATCGGCCCGGAAATTGAACCAGACGATCGCGTCGCCGTTACCGAGTGGCGGTGTTCTCTTGATTGTTGTCGGCTCAATGAATTCGTCTGTCACGCCACGGTCGTAGGAGGCATCCGCAGCTTCGACAGCGCTATCAACCTCGTAGTCGCCCTTCCCGAGGACGATCGCATCGTAGGCGCGTTTAGTCCGCTCCCAGTTTTGATCTCGATCCATCGCGTAGTATCTTCCGACGACAGTCGCCACCTCACCTGTTCCCGCGTCAGCGATCGTCCCCTCGAGGTCGGCAAGATACGACGCGCCACCCGTCGGTGATGTATCTCGACCGTCTGTGAACGCGTGGGTAACCGCTTCGATCCCGTATTCGGCGGCCATTTGAATGAGCGCCTTGAGGTGTTCGATGTCCGAGTGGACGCCGCCGTCACTGAGGAGGCCCATGAAGTGCACTCGGCCATCGTGTTCGTCGGCGTATTGGAACGCCCCGTTGATCGCCTCGTTGGTTCGGAAGCTTCCGTCGGCGATCGAATCGCCGATTCGCGTGTACGATTGTTTTACCACCCGGCCCGCACCGATATTGAGGTGGCCGACCTCGCTGTTGCCCATCTGCCCGTTCGGCAATCCGACCGCCCGGCCGTCGGCTTTCAGTGTCCCGTACGCGCCAGCGGCTTTGAGTCGATCGAAGTTCGGCGTGTCGGCGGCTTTGACCGCATCGCGGCGATCGTGATCGCCTAATCCCCACCCATCGAGAATAACGAGACCTGCGTCCATACCTACCCTGTGCGTGCTCGCGCGTAATTACGCTTTGTTTCGACGCATCCAACCGCCCGAGATCTGTTTCGATGCATCCAGCCCAATCATGGTCGTTTCCACGGGTCCCGCCCCTGACGATCGCTTTGACGAAGGCAACCGATTTCACGATACTCCACGAACGGTTGCACGGATGGCCTCGCTTCGCCGACCAATCGCAAAACGACACGCGGAATACTATCTCACCAACGCGCCGAGTCTCGTTGTGTTGCTCGTCGTCAACGCAATGGCATTTCTCGTCGGCGTGCTGTACTACGTCGAGACACTTTCCAGTGTACCGACGTTTCTGTGGCCGCTGTACGGCGATTCGCCGACAGCGATCGCGCTGGCAACGCTCTCACTGGCGACGCTGTTACCCACCCTTGGGCATCCACTCGACAATGTACCGCAAAACCGTCCACTGGCATATCTACACACCCTCGCATTTGTGTGGCTTTTCAAGTATGGCATCTGGACGTTTATCGCGCTCAATCGTCGGATTGACCTGTACATCGGCTTCGACGTCGCCTCGTTGTACGCGTACTGGTTCATTCTGTTCACACATCTGTTATTCGTCGTTCAGGCGTTTCTCATCGTCCACTACGGCCGAACCACGCGCGGTGCGCTCGTGGGCGCACTCGCGTTGTTGCTCACAAACGATCTCTTCGATTACGGCTTCGGGTATCATCCCCCGATCCGGTACGATCCTGGGATCGTGTTGGCGACGGTGACTGTCGGACTGTCGATCGTCACCGTCGCGGTGGCGGCGTGGGCGTTCGATCAGCTTGACGAATGAGCGTGCTTCGTGGGAGACAACGTTTTCAACCGCAGTGACCTATCGACGGGTATGGATTCCGCGGTGCTTTTGGACTTACTCGGAAACGAGAACCGGCGGCGCATTCTCCGTTTGCTCTCACAGAAGCCGTGTTACGTGACCGAAATCAGCGAGTACCTCGGCGTCAGCCCCAAGGCGGTAATCGATCACCTTCGAAAGCTCGAAGAGGCAGGACTCATCGAGAGCCGGACGGACAACCAGCGACGGAAGTACTTTCACATCTCTCGGAGTCTCCGGCTCGAAGTCAACGTCTCCCCGCACGGGTTTGGGACCAAAAGCGCGTATCCCGCGAGTACATCGCTGGATATGTCCGGGCGCTGTCCGCACCTCTCTATCGACTCAGCAACCGAGAATCTCGGAGCCAACTCGGTCGAGGAGCTAGCTACTGAGTTTGCGCGACTCCAATCGCTCGAAAACGAGCTTTCGCTCGCCCAACGGTGGGTTCACGGGCGGATCAACGACACGCTTGATCAGCTCAATGATCGACTCGGCACCGAGACAGACAGCCGATTTTACGCAGAGGTTCTTGCTGCGGTCGCCGAATCCGATGGGCAGACGAGTTCGGTGATCGAACGCGTCGGTGCCGCCGCGACTGCGACCACCGACGCCCTCGATTTGCTCGAAGACCGCGGTCTTATCGAACGAACGGGCGATCGCTGGACGGTCAAATAAGCCGGGGTGCGGTCCTCTGTTCAGGGAATCTCTTCTGTGAGGCCGGCGCGGAGATCGCGTCCAAAGTAGTGGCCGACTACACTGATTCCGCCACCGATCGCCGCCCCAAGCGCTGAAAAGCCCAGCCCGTACTGCGACAAGAAATCTAATCCGACGGGTAACACGCCAACAGATAACAGCCCGAACGCGAACGACGCTGCGAGGATGATCGCACCCGCGATCGTCGTTTCGAGATATCGCGATCGGCTCGCGAGGAGTCCAACGACGAACGCGGCGACAAAGACACCGGCGAGCCGACCAATCACACCAACAAGTGGGATCGCGCCGCCGGCGACCGCCCCGACTGCGAGGAGGACGAGCGACAGGCCCAGCGCTTTCGCTGAAAAGAGCGTTCCGTCCATGCCGATTCGTCCAGGACTGTCGGCTTGCTCCGAACCACTGTCGGCTCCCGTCCCACCAAGTCGACCGTCCATGTCTGTCCCCTCGGCGACTGTCTGTCCGTCGCTCGATCGGCTCTTGGAACGCTGCATGGCCGTGTATACGCGAGCGATCGACTTGTGTGTTCTCCCCATCGATTTGTGTGTTTTTCACACACCGTTTCTCGGCACAAACGGTTGGTTTCAAGTCCGCCCACCGGCAACCGATCGGTATGCATCCAGGCGATCGGGTCCGCGTCACCCGCGACGACGTCACCAACGAGGGCGTGTTGATGCCCTCTTCGGACAGCGACAATCTCGTAATCAAACTCGACGGTGGCTACAACATCGGTATCGATCGGACAGACGCCACTGTCGACGTGCTCGAAACGAATGTCTACGACGTTGGCGATGATGACACAGACGACACAGATGACTCCAGCGACGTCTCCGAAATCACGTTCGAGGACAATCTCCCGACGATCTCGCTCATCTCTACTGGCGGGACGATCGCGTCGACGGTCGACTATCGGACGGGCGCGGTGACTGCACAGTTCGACGCCGAAGACGTCCTTCGGGCAGTTCCAGAGCTCGCCGGCCGGGCGAACTACCGCGGACGCGTCGTTGCGAACATCCTCTCTGAAAACATGGATCCCTCGATCTGGAGTGACCTCGCAACCGCCGTCTACGAGGAGATCGACGCCGGCGCTGACGGCGTCGTCGTCATGCACGGGACCGACACGATGCAGTACTCCGCGGCGGCGCTGTCGTTCATGCTTGAGACGCCCGTGCCGATCGTGTTCACCGGAAGCCAGCGGTCGGCCGATCGGCCCTCCTCGGACAACGTCATGAACGCGATCTGTGCAGTTGAAGCCGCAAAAGCTGACTGCGCCGAAGTGCTCGTATGCATGCACGGCTCTGAAAGCGACGATAGCTGTGCGCTGCACCGGGGAACCCGCGTCCGCAAAAACCACACCTCCCGGCGAGACGCCTTCGAGACGATCGGCAACCAACCGCTTGGGACGATCGCCTACGAGACCGCAACAGACGACGGCGCTGACGGATCAGTCGCGACAGCGGCGATCGAGTTTGTCCGCGAGTACACCGAACGCGGCGAACGGAGTCTTTCGCTCGCCAATGATCTCAAACCGGCGGTCGAACTCGTCAAATTCACCCCCGGGATGGACCCACGCGCGTGGGACTATCTCGACGGAATGGCCGGTGTCGTCATCGAGGGAACCGGGCTCGGACACGTGCACACCGATCTGATTCCGCGGATCGAATCGCTCGTCGACGATGGAACCGTGGTCGTTATGACGAGTCAGTGTCTCGCTGGCCGGGTGTGCGATCGCGTCTACGACACGGGCCGTGATCTCCTCGATGCGGGTGTCGTCGAGGCCGGCGACACGCTGGCTGGCACGGCGAAGGTGAAGCTCATGTGGGCGCTCGCAAACCTCGCCGGCGAGCAGACCGCTGTTCGGGACGCCATGCGTTCTGATCTTGCCGGCGAACTCACCGAAGAGTCCCAACCCTGGCGATAAGCATGACTCGATCGTCTCCAACGCTCACCGTTCGACAGGCTCAATCCGACGACGAGGCGGCCGTCGTCGCGTTCACCGAAGACACTTGGAGTGATCGCGACGTCTCCGATTATATCCCGCGGGTCTTCGCTGAGTGGGTCGAGACTGATGGCGCTGCCCAGCGGACGTTCGTTCTCGACGTCAACCACGGTGAGGACATCGCCGGCATCTGTCAGGCGGCTATGCTCAGCGACCACGAGGGATGGCTGCAGGGGATGCGGATGAACCCCGCATACCGGGGACAGGGCCGATCGAAGTCGCTGGCGAACGCTGGCCTCCGGTGGTGTCGCGAGCAAGGAGCGACCGTCGCGCGCGTGATGGTCTTTTCGTGGAACATCGCCGGCTTGGGCCAGGCGCAGTCGGTCGGCTTCGAGCCAGAAACGGAGTTCCGCTTTGCTGAGCCCGAACCCGATCCGAATGCCGAACCTGCCCTCCCGATCGGGGACAACCCGACTGCGGCGTGGTCGTTCTGGACGACCGCAGCCGCCCGCGAGGACCTTCGCGGACTCGTCATGGACGACGAAGAGTCGTGGGCGCTGTCGACGCTCACCCGCGATCGACTCGTTGGGGCCGCCGCGGATGACCGGCTGTTGACCGTCCGCGACGGGGGTGTCGCGGGTATCGCCTACCGTGACCGAACGATCGAACGATCGGCCGAGGCTGGCGAAACCGAAACATGGGCGCTGTACGGTGTTGCCGCCTGGGAGACGCCGGCTGCAGCCGAGGCGCTGTATCACGCGATTCAACGAGATGCGGCGGCCGCGGGTGTCGATCGAACCCGCGTGCTGATTCCGGAGTCAGCCCGGTGGATCGCTGACACTGCGCGGGCACGGGTGCCCGTTGCCGACGAACCCGACTTTGTCTTGGGTGCTGATCTGACGGATCCGGCGATCGGGTCGCTGTAGCGGCCACATCCAGATAATCTTCTTGACACTCGGGACAGCTGAAATCCCTTTATTCTGTCCATTTGGTACTGCTACCGGCGTTTGGGGCTGTTTTTGTATCTCGAAATCATACTAGTATTTATGACAGACAGTCTGACCCCTGAAGAGCATGGTACAAAAGGGGCTGACTGGTATCGGACGATCGTTGAGAAAGTAACTGACATCGCAACAGTCATTGATACCGACGGAACGATCACCTACGTCAGCCCTGCTGTCACACGCGTTCTCGGCTACGACCCTGACGAGTTGGTCGGCCACGAAGGATACGAATTTGTCCATCCCGAAGATCGGGCGCGAAATGCCAACGCGGTGGCCGCGGTTCGATCGACTCGTTCGGGGTCCGAGACTGTTGAGGTCCGATTCCGGCACGCTGACGGATCGTGGCGCTGGATCGAAGCAACGATGAGCAATCGACTTGACGATGACGCTGTCGATGGCATCCTCCTCAGCAGTCGAGATATTACCACGAGAAAAGCGTACGAGGCCGAAGCTCGCGAACTCGCCGAAGAGTACGAAGCGCTGTTGACCAACGTGGAAGACGCGATTTTTCTTGTCAATGTCGAAGGGCCAGCTGACTCTATCAGATTCGAATTCGAACGACTCAGTCCCTCCTATGAGCAACAGACCGGCATCATGACCGAAGACGTCCAGGGACAAACCCCTCAAGACGTATTCGGGGCCGACCAGGGTGCAGAACTTGAAGCAAACTACCACCGCTGTGTCAACGCTGGTGAGCCAATTTCCTATCAGGAAGAACTACGGATCGACGAGCGAGCCCGCTTCTGGCAAACGAAGCTTGCACCTATCATCACTGATGGGCAGATAACTGAACTTGTTGGAATCACTCGAAATGTGACTAAACGCGTCGAACGAGAGCGACGGTTGCGCCAGCAGAACGAGCGCCTCGACGAATTTGCGAGTGTTATCTCCCACGACCTGCGAAACCCGCTCAACGTCGCTCAGGGGCGTGCGACGCTCCTCGCCGAGCAGACCGAGAGCGAGCATCTTGCGCCACTCCTGACAGCGCTCAACCGGATGGAGGCGATCGTTGACGATACGTTGACGCTTGCTCGTCAGGGCGACGTAATTGCGGAAACGGAGTCAATTAGCTTGACAGACCTCGTCGGGAAGTGCTGGGCGACGGTGGACACCGAAGACGCAACCATCAAAATCACCGAGGAGATGATATTTCAGGGTGATTCTGATCGACTCCAGCACGTCTTCGAGAATCTGTTCCGGAACAGCGTGGAACACGGCGGCCCTGGAGTGATTGTACACGTCGGAGCGCACGGTGAACAAGGAATATACGTCGAAGACGATGGGCCTGGGATTCCAGCGGACAAGCGCGAAACAGTATTTGAACCAGGCCACTCGTCGATGCGTGGTGGCACCGGGTTTGGGTTGACCATCGTAAAACGGGTCGTAGAAGCTCATGGCTGGGAACTGTCCGTGACCGATGGCACTGCTGGTGGAGCACGGTTTGTGTTCGAACTGACCGACTAGCATTCGTGTGAGTGGTTAGCGCCCTGTCTATCCCTCTGTACGGTTACTCTAACGTGGGCCACACCAATTTGCTATAGCAGTATCTGGTATACGTGCCGGCGATCGCGAGCCGATATTCCTTTGCGGCCGCCCGAATGAGGTACTGCCATGACTGATCCGGACGCCAGCCAGCCGTCGGACGCGATCGATCGACTCGTCGAAGGATTCCGAGCGAACGACATCCGCTTTCACGAGTTCGAATCCCACGCCGACCCTGACATCGCGACCGCCGCTCGCCGGCAGATCGTCGCCGAGGAGACGGGTGCAGACCTCGAAACGATCGGCTCGTACGCGTTCCCCGCGGCCGACGCCGAACCCAACATCGAGAACATGCTCGGGGCAGCCCAGGTGCCGATCGGCGTCGCGGGTCCGGTGTCGATCGACGGTGGTGCCTACACCGGAGAGGCGTATCTCCCACTCGCGACCACGGAAGGGGCGCTTTTGGCCTCGGTCAACCGGGGGTGTTCGGCGCTGAACCGCGCGGGTGGCGCAACCGCACGCGTGACGAAGTCTGGAATGACTCGCGCACCGGTGTTTCGCGTTGCAGATGTCGTCGAAGCCGAGGCGCTCGTCTCGTGGATTCGAGACAACGAAGACGCACTCGCCGCGGCCGCCGAAGAAACGACGAACCACGGCGAACTACTTGACGTGACGCCGTACGTTGTCGGAAACAACGTCTATCCGCGATTCCGCTACGATACAAAAGACGCGATGGGAATGAACATGGCCACGATCGCCACCAAGGCCGCCTGTGACGTGATCGAGGCCGAAACCAACGCCTCGCTCATTGCGCTGTCGGGCAACGTCTGTTCTGATAAAAAGCCCGCCGCGATCAACGCGATTGAGGGTCGCGGGCGTTCGGTAACTGCGGACGTAAAGATCCCACGTGATGTCGTCGAGTCAAAGCTCCACACCACGCCCGCGGCGATCGCCGAAATTAACACCCGAAAGAACCTGCTTGGGTCGGCGAAGGCTGGGTCGATCGGCTTCAACGCCCACGTTGCGAACGTCGTTGCGTCGATGTTTCTCGCGACGGGCCAAGACGAAGCGCAGGTTGTCGAAGGGGCGAACGCGATCACGACTGCCGAGGTCACAGATGATGGGTCGCTATACGTTTCGGTCTCGCTTGCGAGCCTTGAGGTTGGGACCGTTGGCGGCGGAACGAAGCTCCCGACACAGTCAGAAGCACTCGACGTGCTCGGGATCCGCGGCGGCGGCGATCCTGCGGGGTCGAACGCGGATGCGCTCGCGGAGTGCATCGCGACCGGCGCGCTCGCCGGTGAGCTGTCACTGCTCGCTGCGCTCGGTTCGCGACACCTTTCGAGCGCACACGA
>NZ_SRSG01000037.1:0-14615 GCF_005543295.1 Halalkalirubrum salinum | reverse complement strand
GCAGCCGACGCGCCCACCCATCTCACAGCAGCCGACGCGCCCACCCATCTCACAGCAGCCGACGCGCCCACCCACCTCACAGCAGCCGACGCGCCCACCCACCTCACAGCAGCCGATACCGACCGCCGCTTTCTGTCGCTTCGCCCGATCGGACCAATCGATCGAGCAGTTTTTCAGCCGCCTCACGCGGAACCCCGCGATCGACCGCATACGCCACTACCTCCGTTTCTGTCGGCCGATCGTCGCCTGCACGGTCGATTGCTTCCCGAACGAGCTCATCCCGGCTTTTCGAGCCGGTCCCTTGCTCGCTCGCTGATTCGATTTCATCGAAGTTCAGTCCAGCGCCCTCGAGATACTCCCGATCACTCACCCCTGCATTCTCAGCTTGGCGTTCCAACTCGGCAGTGTGGGCGACATCGGCGAACGCTTCGGAGTCACCGTGCTTTTTGGCTAGGAGAGCGGCCCGGGCCTCCTGTGCGGCTGCGCGATCGTCGGACTCGAAAAATCGCTTGAGCTTCTTTGTCTGATGCCGCTTCCCGCAGCGCGGACAGGTTGCGGTTTTCGCCTCTCGTGGATCGGTTACGAGCCACATCGTGTTGCAGTTATTGCAGCCGACGACCGCGTACATACGACACGGTGGTCGGCGATCGGATTTCAATCCTCCGGGGAACATCGCTCTGCACCCCGACTGCTGATACCGGAGACTAAGCGGAGACGTTTTTGAATCTGCTCACCACGTACCTGATATGGAAGTTGTGACCTACCACACTGACGACGAAGCAGAGCCAGTCGACCACGTTCACCTTGATCAACTCGCCGCGGGCGAGGAGATGAGCGCCCAGAGCTTTCGGATCGAACCCGGTGCGATCGTGCCCGAACACAGCCATCACCACGAACAGGTCGGCTACATTATCCGGGGCACGGTGACTTTTGTCGCTGACGGTGAAGCGATTGAGGTCGGCCCAGGTGACTCGTACGTGTTGGACAGCGACGAACCCCACAGCGCTGAAAACCGTGGCACTGAGGAGGTATTTGGCCTCGATATTTTCAGTCCACCTCGTGTTGACCCTGACTGGGCCGAATAGCCGAGTATCTCGGAATGTATCACATACTGCTATATACAATCCGATTCGGTGGTCGTGAGTGATCGATCAATCCACCCCACGGCGGCGGCTGTTGTCCACACTCGGATCGATCGGGGTCGTCGGCCTTGCTGGCTGTACAACGGATGACCGCGACCAATCGGCCGATCCTGACGGCGACTGGGAAGTCATTGTCGATGAGACGTGGGAGAGCTTCGACACCGATCGCTGGGCGGTCGGCTTCATCGATCGCGAAGCGTGGATTCCAGACGACGACGCGGCCGTGAGCGACGAACACGTTATGATTGAGGATGGGACGTGCGTTCTCCGGATCGAATCTGAGGGGGCCGGTCCCGATGGCTGTTATCAGGGTGTTATCAATGCAAGCGTTGGCGGGGAGCCGTGGCACCCGGATGAGGGGATCGCGATCGATCCATCGCCGCCGGTGTACGTCGAGGCAACCATGCAGCTCCCCGGGCGGGTCGGTATCCTCCCTGCCTTCTGGATGCACCCTGCAGACACCACGTGGCCCCCAGAGATCGATGTCGTCGAGCTCTTTCAGGACGGCTCGTCGAACGAGCGCGAGACGCTGAACGCTGACGTTCACTGGAGCGACTCGGGACACCCAGGAGATCAATCGACCCACCGCCACGATCCGATTGCACACCAGACTGGCCGCGATCTCACTGCGACGATGAATACCTATGGCTGTGCGTGGTTCGAAGATCGGATCGAGTGGTATTTCAACGGGGGCCAAATTGCAACCCAAACACTCTCTGGCTCCCAGCGTGCGTGTCTCACTGCCGATGACGCGCGACCCTTTAGCCTCGTATTTTCGAATCACGTCAACCGCATCGGCGAGGCTGACTTGTCGGCCCCATGGGTCGAAGAGCTGCGCATCGATCGGGTTCGGGTGTTGAAAAAGCGCGACTGAATGAGCGATGACAGAATCGTCTCTATGTGTGATCTTCAGCGTTAGCTATCCGCCACGCGGACCTTCTGTTTTGCCTGCGAAACGACATCAGAGAGGTGGAATTCTGCGAGCGACGCGCCAACAAGCCCACCTACGGCACCGCCGGTACTTGCTGCATTTCGGCTGAGCAGTCCACCCAAGGCAGCACCAACCGCGGCCCCAATAGCTGCGTATTTTGCTCGGCTGAGTGATGTTTTAAAACTCATAACGGAAATATTTGTTGAGGAGGTACAAAAATATGTCTTCCTATCAACAATTTTGACAGTAGGCGGTCCCGACAAGAGCCCTCGCTTGTTCGGACTTCACGAGTGCTCGACCACTGCCTTCCGGGTAAAAGGGCCAGCAGGTCGGGTAAATACCGCGTTGAATAGTACCGTCTACTTCGTCAGTTAGCGAGCGTCTCGATGTTTTCGACGACGGCCTCGGCGAACTCGCTCGTCGAGAGCTTCTCGCCGCCCTCAATCTGGCGGTGGAGATCGTAGGTAACTTTCCCCGAGGAGATCGTCTCCTCGACGGCGTCGCGGACGAGGTTTGCTGCGTCGTGCCAGCCGAGATAATCGAGCATCTCACGGCCCGAGAGAATCATTGCCGTTGGGTTAACCTTGTCCTCACCGGCGTACTTCGGTGCGGAGCCGTGGACCGGCTCGGCCAGACAGCGGCCGTGGCCGAAGTTCGCACCCGGTGCGATCCCGAGGCCGCCGATCTGGGCGCCAGCGGCATCGGACATGTAGTCGCCGTTGAGGTTCATGGTCGCGATGACCGAGTACTCGCCAGTCCGGGTCAGGAGCTGTTGGAGCATGTTGTCAGCGATACGGTCGTTGACGACGACGGTGCCGTCGGGTTGCTCGCCGTCGTACTCATCCCACAGTTCATCCTCGACGATGACGTTCTCTCCGTATTCTTCCTCAGCGACCTCGTATCCCCAGTCGCGGAACGCCCCTTCGGTGAATTTCATGATGTTGCCCTTGTGGACGAGGGTGACTGTGTCGCGATTGTTCGCGATCGCGTAGTCGATCGCCTCGCGGATGAGCCGCTTGGAGCCGAATTCGGTGATTGGCTTGATACCGATTCCGACTGGCCCGTCGTGGATTGTTGAATCGAAGCCCATCTCGTCTTCGACGAAGGCCTTGACCTGTTCGACCTCGTCAGTTCCGGCTTCCCACTCAATTCCAGCGTAGACGTCTTCGGTGTTCTCACGGAAGGTGATCAGGTCCATCGCCGAGGGATCTTTGACGGGAGACGGAACGCCATTGAGGTGATAGGTGGGGCGAACATTCGCGTATAGATCTAGTTTCTTTCGCAGGGCGACGTTCAGGCTCCGGAAGCCAGCACCGACCGGCGTCGTGAGCGGGCCTTTGATTGCGACACGGTAGTGGCGGATCGCGTCGACAGTCTCTTGAGGGAGATTCTCGTCGTACTTTTTGCGCGCGGACGAGCCAGCGTAGACGCGCATCCACGCGATTGATCGGCCGGTTGCCTCTGCTGCGGCATCAAGCACGGTCTGTGCGGCGGGTCCAACGTCAGTTCCGATTCCATCCCCGTGAATAATAGGGATAATTGGATTCTCGGGGACATTGAGCTCGCCGGTTTCCTCGTCGGCCAGTGTAATCTGTTGACCGTCTTCAGGAACTTCGATGAGTTCGTCGCTCATAAACGCCTGTGGCTTTCCACGGCAAAGTAAAAGTCCTGCCGTTATCCGCGTATTATCGCCGAAATATCTTGTTACCAACCCGCAATATAAGTCATTAAAGGAATTATAGGTTCCAGTCTCCGTTATGTCGTCGACGATCGCTCCTGCAATGAGGCCCACTCTGACACCACACCAGCGATCGGTGCCGGCTTCCACAGGGGTTAATCCTGTCGTCGAAATATTTCTCCTATGCGAGTCATCGTCCACGGCGGTGCCGGCGGCACAGCAGACGAGCCCGTTCCGCGACAAGAGACACTCGACGAAGCGGTTCGTCGCGGTGCTGACGCGGATCGGCCGATCGACGCGATCGAACGCGCAGTTCGTGTTCTCGAGTCAGACGAGCGGTTCAACGCCGGCTACGGCGGCGCGGTTCAGTCCGACGGGGTCGTCCGGACAGATGCGGGACTAATGCGGAGCGATCGGACAGCGGGTGCGGCGGCGTCGATGCCCGGGGTCGAACACGCCGTCTCTGTGGCTCGTGTTGTCTGCGAGGAAACCCCACACGTCCTGGTGGTTGGCGAACACGCAGTCGATCTCGCGGCGGCGTTCGGGATCGAGACTGATATGTACCTTCGAACGGATCGGACGCGATCGCAGTACGAATCGGAGAACCCACCAGATGGCACTCCCCGCGAGCACCTCGCGTGGCTCCGATCGCGATTCGGAACGGGAGCCGATCAGGCCGGCCAACCGAACAAGACTGCCGAGTATACAGATGAGAACTCGGCCACAGACCACGACACCGTCGGCGCGGTCGCCTTCGACGGCAAGACGTTCGCTGCGGCTACCTCAACCGGCGGGCGATCGTTCGCACTTGCGGGGCGCGTCGGCGACGTCCCACAGATCGGTTCGGGGTTTTACGCCTCTGCTGCGGGCGCAGCGAGCGCGACGGGCGCGGGCGAAGACATCGCGAAGACCACGCTCTCGCGGCGGGCAGTCGGTCACCTCGAACGTGGCCTGGACGCACAGGCGGCCGCCGAACTCGCGATCGAGGAGTTCGCCGAACTGACCGGATCGACAGCCGGCGTCATCGTGCTCGATCGATCGGGCGCAGGAAGCGCGTTCAACAGCGACGAGATGCAGACAAGCGTTGTCGAGCGCTAACGACTGCCCACGGTTGACAATCAGGGATCGTAGGGTTCCTCAAGATATACCTCCTCAAGATCGACGCTCGGTTCTCGCCGGCCGTTGTCTGATTGATCTGCGTCACGATCGACCCGAGGTGCAGCGTCTTTCGCCCGTTGCATGAGTATCTGGTGGGTGTCTCGTTCCGCCTCTCCCTCGGGCTGTTGTTGGACGTATGACCCATCAGATTGCATCATCCATCGGAGCCGATTATCTGCGAGCATCGTTTCGAGGATCACGTCTAATTCGGCTTTGAGATCCGGATCAGTTACGGGCGTTACCGCTTCGACCCGGCGATCGAGATTTCGGGTCATCCAGTCGGCTGAGCCGATGAAGTGTTGGGGTTCGCCGTCGTTTTCGAACCGGAAGATTCGCGAGTGCTCGAGGAATTGTCCAACAATACTGTGGACGCTGATCGTGTCACTCACTCCCTCGAGCCCCGGCCTGAGCCGACAGATTCCCCTGACGATAAGATCAATTTTGACCCCTGCCTTGGCGGCCTCGTACAGTTCGCGGACAATTTCGGGATCTTCGAGCGCGTTCATTTTTGCGGTGATCTTCGCATCGATACCGGCCTCGGCGTTCGATCGCTCCCGGCGGATCAACTCCGTGATCCGTGTTCGGAGAGTCTCGGGTGCCACGAGTAGTGTTCGGTAGGATTCTCGTCGTGAGTGGCCAGTAAAGGAATTGAACAGCCGTACGAGGTCTTGGCCGATGTCACGATCGGCGCTAAACAACCCCAGATCGACGTACGTCTTCGCAGTTTCAGAGTGATAGTTGCCACTGGCGACGTGTGAGTAGAGCCTTACGCCTTCGTCGGCTCCCTCGTCGCGAACGACGAGAGCGACCTTGCTGTGCGTTTTGAGTCCAATTGTGCCGTAGGCGACGTGGATACCCTCTTCTTCGAGACGCTTGACCCACCGGAGGTTGTTCTCTTCGTCAAACCGAGCCTTTAGCTCGACCATTACGGCGACCTGTTTGCCGTTCTTTGCCGCCTCGATGAGACTCCGAATTACCTGTGAATCTGGCGCGGTCCGATAGATTGCTGCCTTGATCGCGAGGGTGTCTGGATCATGGGCAGCGGCGTCGAGGAACGCCTGGACGGTTGTTGAAAACGAGTGGTACGGATGGTGAACGAGGATATCATCGCGTTTGATTTCTTCGAATAGCTCAGCCGGCGCGTCAGCGTCAAGACCGACGAAGCGCGGGTGTGGCTGCGGCGTCCACGGTTCGGTTTTCAACTCGGGGCGGTTAAGTTTGACAAGCGGGCTGAAGTCTTCGAGTGCGAGCGGTTCGCGCCGTTCGAACACCTCTGGTTCTGTGAGACCGAGTTGCTCAACGAGCAACTCTCGAACCTCAGTGGGCATGTCATCGGCGATTTCAAGCCGAACGACTGTCGCGAAGCGGCGTTGTCTGAGCACGTCTTCGATCATTTCGATGAGGCCCTCTGCAACGTCCTCATTCCGTCTGATCTCGGCGTTACGTGTCACCCGGAACGTCGATACGTGTTCGATCGAAACGTTCGGAAACAGTAGATCGAGGTTGTGTTCGATTACCTGTTCGATCGGGACGAACCGCGGCTCCGCACCATCAATCACAGACGCACTGTGCGGTTGTTCAACCGGAACAAGCCGCGGGCGGTTTTGTGGTATTTTCACGCGAGAAAATTTCTTGTCATCTCCGTCCTGTTTCGTGACAACCGCAAGCGAGAGGCTGAGGTTCGAAATGAACGGAAATGGGTGGGCGGGATCGAATGTCAGCGGGGTCAGGGTCGGCAGGATCGATCGCTCGAAGTACGACCGAAGCGACGACTGTTGATTGGCCGACAGCGTCTCATACGAAACGATCGCTATTCCCTCAGCTTTGAGCGCTGGCAAAACCGACTCGTGAAAACAAGTCGACTGACGGTCCATGATTTCTCGTGCGAACGCCAGTGCCTCTTCCCACTGGGCTTTCGGTGTCCGGCCATCGACAGTCCGATCAGTCACACCGGCGTCAATTCCCTGTTTGAGCCCACCGATTCGCTTCATCAAGAACTCGTCGAGATTGCCGTTAAGAATTGCAAGAAACCGCATCCGATCGAGTAGAGGTGTTCGATCGTCACTCGCCTCGTGGAGGACGCGATACTGAAACGATAGCTCACTCAGCTCGCGGTTGAGATACAATGCAGGATCGTCTACTGGCGTCTCTGCAGCCACGTCAAGATCGCTTTCGGCGACAATCGGCGGCGTGTGTGGCCAGTCCGATCGGTCATTATGATTGGCTGTCGTTTCGTCGGAATTCTTCGCTGTCTCGCTGGTGTCACTCATCTCTTCTCAGTCATGGTGCAGGGGTTGGCGTGGGGGCCGGTGAAACGAATTTTGAGTCCTTCCGCTCTTGTACGGTCTTCGACACATCGTGCTCAACCACCGAATCGTCCCGCCAGTCGTACGCCGTGAGTGAGCCGCCGTACACGCATCCGGTATCTAGTCCGACTGCGTACTCGCGGACGATCGGCGCTTCGAGAACGGTGTGTCCAAAGAACACCCGATGGGGGCCGGCGTATTCGTCGAACCAGAACGGTCGATTGTACCCGCCACCAGGTGCGATCGATCGCGTGTTTTGTAAATCATCGACAGTATGCTCGGCGAGGTCCATCCGTGGATCGACGCCGCCATGAACAACAAGCGTGTCCTCGAACGAGATTGCGACCGGAAGCGATTGGATCCACGCAAGATCGTCGGCAGTCAACCCCGAGAGAACCTTTTCCCCGCGAAGCAGTTTCTCCTCGTTATTTCCGCGAACGGAATACATGTTCGGGCTATTTCGGACGAATTCGATCACGCCACGGCTGTCAGGTCCCTTTCGGACCAGGTCTCCGACGAAGACGACGAGGTCCTCGTCGGTGATCGAAAGTGATTCCAGTAACGCGGTGAGCTCACTGAGACACCCATGGACGTCACCGACGATGTAGACGTTCTCGTACGTACTCGGATCAAGACGAAGATGCTGGGATTCGATCGATTCACTGAAAACTGGGACGGTCATTCAACATCTCTACTGAGGTTTTCAATCAGATAAACGGTTGCTAAGAGCCGTACATATAGATATATAGATCTGTCTCGAACCACCACTTGGATTCTCACCACTAATCGCGTTCTCGCCGAGTTTCGACAAACCACTCTCGCAGCCACTTTCTCGCCCGCTCCCGCAACCTCTTTGCCGACCTCACCCGAATCTCGGGGCATGAGCATTGGATCGCTCGAAGACGACACTGTCGATAGCTACCGAGAAGCGGGTGCGATCCTCGTCGAGGCGATGAACGAGGCTCGCGAAATGGTCGAGCCCGGAACCACGCATCTCGAGGTCGCCGAGTACGCCGAGGACTACATCCGAGAGGCCGGCGCAGGACTCGCCTTTCCGGTTAACATCAGTATCGACGAGGAAGCCTCCCACGCGACGCCGGGCCGCGACGACGACACCGAATTCGGCGAGGAGATGGTCTGCCTTGACATCGGAGTTCACGTCGACGGGTACATCGCAGACGCGGCAGTGACTGTCGACCACAGCGGTCATCCAGCGTTGGTCGAAGCCGCCGAGCAGGCGCTCGAGGCAGCGATCGATGCAGTCGGCCCCGGCGTCGAAACCGGTCACGTCGGTGGCGAGATCGAATCGGTCATCGACGGCTACGGCTACACGCCAGTGTTGAATCTCTCTGGACACGGTGTTGAGCGATACGACGCACACACTGGCCCCAACGTTCCGAACCGTGGGGTCAGCCGCAGCGTCGAACTCGAAGTCGGCGATGTCGTCGCGATCGAACCCTTCGCCACCGACGGCCGCGGAAAGGTCTCGGAGGGGACCGACGAGGAGATTTATGAACAGGTTTCGGATGGCTCGGTCCGCGATCGTCGCGCCCGCCAGGTCCTCGAAGAGATCGCGGCATTCGACGATCTGCCGTTCGCCGCGCGGTGGCTTGAGGGATCACGATCAGAAATGGCACTTCGGCGACTCAAGATGGCGAACGTCGTCAAAGGCTACCCGGTATTGAAAGAGGATGATGGGCAGTTGGTGAGTCAGGCCGAACACACCCTGATCGTCACTGAAGACGGCTGTGAGGTGACCACCGCGGGCATCCACGGATTTGACTGAGATGGAGCAGCTGTTTGCCCCCTGGCGAATCGAGTGGGTTGAACGAGATGAGGACCCGATCGACGGCTGTCCGTTTTGCGTCTTTGTCGATCGGACGGATGACCGTGAAAACCACCTTGTCGCCCGTAGCGAACACAGCCTTGTCCTGCTCAACAACTACCCGTACAACCCGGGTCACGTCATGGTCATCCCACAGCGCCACACTGACACGTACGAATCGCTCCCGCGGGCGGAACTACTCGACCACGCGCTGTTGAAACAGCGGACGTTTGAGGCATTGGAAGCCGCCTTTTCGCCAACCGGGATCAACGCTGGACTCAATCTCGGACAGGGTGCGGGGGGATCGATCGACGACCACCTCCACACCCACGTCGTGCCGCGATGGAGCGGCGACACGAATTTCATGCCGGTGCTCAGCGACACCAAGGTGATCGTTCAGGCGCTCGCGGATACCTACGACCAGCTCCACGAGGGCTTCGCGTCGCTGGAGGGTGCGACCGACCGGGGCGACAACCGGGCCGTGGAGTTCACGTTCGACTAAGACGTCCACGTCAAGCCGTACTGTGCCGTCACGAACAAACCGATTTTTGTCGCCGTGGCCGTATCTGTCGGGTATGGAGACACTCGATACGCCCGTTCTTGACAATCATTTGCATCTGGATCCCGATCGCGGCCGGGGCCTCGACGCAGTCAAAGACTTCGCTCGTTTTGGGGGGACTCATCTGCTGGTCGTGAACAAACCCTCCTGGCACCTCGGGGTTGAGGCCGACGACCCCGAGGACTTTCGCGAGGTGTTTGAGACGACGATCGACATCGTCGACGCCGCCAGCGAAGTGCTCGACGGCCGGGCCTGGCCGGTGTTGGGGGTGCATCCCGGCCTCATCTCTCGACTCGTTGACGAGCGTGGGTTCACTCCTGTGGAGGCACGCGAACTGATGATTGGTGGTATTGATGTGGCCACGGAGTACGTTGCGGACGGGTCGGCGCTAGCGTTGAAATCTGGTCGTCCGCACTACGAGGTAGCTGACGCGGTGTGGGACGCATCGAACGCGGTCATGAATCACACGTTTTCAAGGGGTGCGGAGGTCGGGTGCGCGGTCCAACTCCACACGGAAGCAACTGAAGATCTCACTGAGATCACCGAGTGGGCCGAATCGCGAGGATTGCCCGCCGACCGAGTGGTGAAACACTACGCCGGCGGCCGGCTGGCAGGACCGATCCCAAGTGTGATGAGCGACAAAGATCGCCTTGAGATCGCCGCCAAAGCGGCTGAAAGGACCGAAGCGGCTGAAGCGGAAGAAACGACCGAATCGGATACGGACAAAACTACTGCAGCCGACGCGCCGTTTTTAATGGAGACAGATTTTGTTGACGAGCCCGATCGCCCTGGTGCTGTGCTCGGTCCGAAGACCGTTCCGCGGCGGGTTCGCTGGCTGTTGGAGCAGGGATACCCGACGGCTGTTGAGGTTGCCCACGTCCAAACGCCGGCAGACGTGTATGGTATTGACACTGTGGGGACGCTCGATCGCGACGGATCCGGTGAGACGCTCGATTCCTAATGGTTTCTGTCGGTTCAAGCGGGAGCAACCAACCACACACTCTGTTGAATCGCCCTGTCGACTGTCACTGCCTTGCGCACATCCACGACAAAGAAAGGCCTTTGAGTGCTGGCCCGGACAGTCTTGACATGAGTGACGAAGCCCCAGAAACGTTCTATTCGGCCGAACGCTGGCAGAATTGGCTCACGCGTGTCGAAGAAGAAGAGCTCGATCCAGACAACGAGGACTCCGCGCGGCTGTTGATTAATCTCCAGGACGACGCCGCGATCGCGATCGTTAAGGTCCTCTCGGCGTTCGACGACGGCCGGATCGACGAGGACCGCGCGGTCGAGGAACTGGCCGAGATCCGCGAGATCGTCCTGCAGGAGGTTGAGTTCGAGGACGAAGAGAAGACGATCCTGATCGACGGCGTCCAGACGAGCCTCGTCCCGGTATTTTATGCCGCGGAGGAGTATATCGTCGCCGGACCAAGCAGCGATGAGCCCGTCTCGGCATTTATCACCGCCGCGGCGGACGCTGAATCCCAAGAAGAACTCGACGCGGCGCTCGGGTACATTGTACAGGCAGGGACGCTCATCATCGATGGAGAGACGCTTGACATGTCGATTGCTGAGGAACTAGAATACGGGCTTGTCGCAGAGTGGCTGAATGGCCTCGATAGCCTCCAGAGCGCGTTGAGCGATCCTGAGGTCGTGGAAGAGGACTGAGATTCGGATTTTCCGGGCTATCGCCGTCGGCCCGCCAGATTGGTATCGTTTGTGATACTCGAAGGCGGTGCTTTTTATTACTGGGCAGCCTCGATACTGTCGAATGCGGAGTATCGGGGACGATCGAGGGCAGTCCATACAGGTCGGAGCCGTGTTGATTTTCGGTATCATCATCGTGTTTTTAGCGATTTGGCAGGCACAGGTTATCCCCGCTGAGAATGCTGAGGTCGAGTTTCAACACAGCCTCGACGCCCAAGAGGATATGCAACAGTTGCGAAGCGAGCTCCGATCGGTCGCCGGTAACGGTGCATCGCGATCGACGACAATCGAACTCGGTACTCGATATCCAACTCGAGTTGCGTTCGTGAACCCGCCACCAGCGACAGGTTCACTATCTACGACGGAGGGGACCGTGTCGATCGAGAACGCAAGTTCCGGCGTGACAAACGGCTTCTGGAACGGGACCACGCGCAACTACACGACGAACACGATTGCCTACGAGCCCAGCTACAGCGAATACAATACCCCCCCGCGGACGGTGTACGAACACGGCTTCTTGTACAACGAGTTCGATCGAGAGGGGACCCAACTGGCCGAGAGTGCACAACCGCTCGTGCGAACTAGCGGAAACACGACAACGATCGATCTGTTCGCGCTCCGTGGGTCGATCGACGCCGATGGCGTTGAGCGGGAGTCGATCGATCTGTATCCCAACAGCGCAGGAACTCGAACCGTACCTGTCACGGCCAGTTCAGATGGCGAGCCGATTACGATTACAATTCCAACGCGGAATCAGGCGATGTGGAATGAGGTCTTCGAAGAGGTTGGAGAGGAGACAATCACAGAGATCACAAACGTGAGTGACTCACAGGTTCGAATTGAGCTGAATTCGACGAACGACATGTCATACCGGCTGCGGATGGCCGAGGTCGGTCTTGCGGAGGAAGACAGCCAGGAGCCAGCATACATCGTCCCTGTTGGCTCTGAGAACGTGAGTCAAGGTGAGGAAATTACGGCCGAGGTTCGCGATCGGTACAACAACCCGATCGAAGACGTTCGTGTCTCTGTGAATTCTTCTGCTCGAATTGAGGGCGATGAGAATGAAACAACCGATAGCTCTGGACAGGTACGGTTTACTGTCGCTGATGACGCAGAGGAGGGTGCGATCGAACTGTCGATTGACTCGGCGATCGACTGTGATGGATGTGGTACTGTTAGGTACGATGTTGAAGAGCGAACATCGGGCGATTCTAGAGATGACAACGATGGCTCGAGCGACATTAACCCAGAGGACCCGGGAAGGTATCAATTAGTTTATAATCGTACAGAAGTAACAGGTAATGGAAATAATCGAAATGTATCTGTTTATTTAGACAATCCCGCTGCAGTTGATCCAAATGTTTCAACAACAATCACAATTGACAGCGTTCGTTTACCATTCTATTACTCTGGTCAGGGGACTGGGAATGATCCAGCGAGAGATGCTACGCTTACATTCAGAGACGTAAATACCAGTAATACTACGACGATTAGTTTAAATTCAATTCCCAATAGTAAGAGTACTGAAATTGACGTAACTGGTAACTACTTACGAGTAGAATTCGATTTTGATAATGATCCACGCGGAGATTTCTTCATATTTTCACTTCGATCAGAGACTGAAGTCTCAACGTTCTACATTGCGGTCCCTAGCTAAGACGGTGGTGGCCAAGGCAGTAGTGGCGGTCAAAACGGTGGGCAGGGTAGTAGCTGAAGTGACCGGATTAAATGTTCGATTGAGCAACTTTTGAGTAGTAACAGACCGGAATAATCGACGATCGTCGAAATCCCTATCGACAAACCAATATCCCCCGCAGTAGAAGATTCGCCTATGACCGCAGTCGGGATAGACGCCATCGAGATCTGGACCGGGAAGCTGATGCTCGATTTGCCCAACACGTTCGCGCCCGTGAAGGGCGATGACCCCGAAAAGTACACGAAGGGCCTGGGACTGTATGCCTCTTCGTTCCCCGATACGTACGAGGACATCGTCACGATGGGGGCAAACGCAGCCAAGCAGTTGATGGATCGACACGATCTAAAACCCGCAGATATCGGACGGATCGACGTCGCGACCGAGTCGGCGTTTGACCATTCGAAGCCGGTGTCGACGTACATCGCCGGCTGTCTCGAGCAGGTGTACGAGGGCGATTTCAGACACGCGAACAAAGGCGAGCGGAAGTTCGCCTGCGTTGCGGGGACCCAGTCGATCGACGACGCGTACAACTGGATCCAAGCCGGCCGGAACCGCGGGCGCGCCGCGCTCGTGATCGCGACCGATACGGCGCTGTACGCCCGCGGCGATCCAGGCGAGGCAACCCAGGGAGCCGGCGCGGTGGCGATGCTCATCGACGAGGATCCGAGCGTCGTCGAACTCTCGACCGAACAGGGCTATGGCAGCATGGACGAGACTGACTTCCTGAAGCCGAACCAGCAGTTCCCCTCCGTTGACGGGAAGCGATCGATGCAGGTGTACCTCGCGCGGATGCGCGAGGCGCTCGAAGATTTCGAATCAGTTGCCTGGGACACCCATCCGGACGACTTCGCGTACATCCCGTTCCACACGCCGTTCCCCGGGATGGTCCGCAAGGCCGGCCTGCTCGGCTTCCGGCACATGATCCGCGACACGGAAATCGAAGACGAACTGGAGGGTGAGATCGGCCGGCAACCCCGCGAGCCGGATTTCGAGACACGCGAGGACTACGAGGCGGCTATCCGCGACCACATGGACGATCTCAAGCGAACCGATCAATACCGGGCGTGGTACGACGCGACGATCGAACCGACACTGGAACTGTCTAGCACTGTCGGGAACTGGTACACTGGCTCGGTTCATATCGCCCGCGTGAGCGCGCTGCGACATGGCGCTGAGACTGGAGCCGATCTCGTCGGCTCGAAGCTCCTCGTCGGATCATATGGGTCGGGCGCACAGGCAGAAATCCACGCCGAAACCGTCCAAGATGGATGGAAAGACGAGATTGAGGGGCTGAATATTGACGAGCAACTCGACGCCAGGTACGATCTCTCGTGGGGCGAATACGAACTCGTCCACGACGTTCACGAGTACGACAAGGAGACTGACATTGACGTCGAGGAATTCACCCCACCATCCGAAGAGTTCGTCTTTACTGGGTGGGGCCGGATGAACGAGCGACGCTACGAGTACGTCGAATAAATTCAGTCATATGCCGTATTTTTGGTGGTTCTAGATGTTGGGCACTGTCTAGTTGAGCACCTCCTCAGCAGGAGTTCGTCCATCTAATGCCTGGTTCGGTCGATCGTGATTGTAGTGATATCTGAACCGCCGCA
>NZ_SRSG01000003.1 GCF_005543295.1 Halalkalirubrum salinum | reverse complement strand
GGATGTCATCCCAGTCCCAGCCTTCGCGGTCGAGACGGTTGACTTCGTTGCGGATGCGTCGGGCTTCAAGATTTCCTTCTTGCAAGTTGTCAGAACACCCCTCGTGGATGGTTAATCCGAGAGAAAGAGTCTGGGTAAGTTCTGACTCTTGCATTATCAATTACTTGTCGTGAGAGATTGTAAAGATAATGATTTTGTCGGCATTCACCCACGGGTCAGGTGTTGAGCAAATCAAAGATTTGCGAAAGCCGAAAACGGACGTTTTCGGAAACCCGTGGTACTCTGCCTCGAAACCGTATAGAGAGCCGGAATTGGCGTTATACCGAAATTGTTCCGTAGTGAGTGAGACGTTCTACGAGCGAGAAGGCGGACGGACACTCACAGAAGCACTTGTTGATGCAGTTGCCGAGGCCGAAGGAGTCGCGCCGATCGAACTCCCGTCGCTGTACGGGTCTATTGATCTTGACGCACTCACCACACTGCTGACCAACTCAAGTGAGGCTGTGGACGATGAGCTTCTATTAGGGTTGCGGATGGACCGCTGGAACGTTTTTGTGAGCTCTGACGGTCGCATTCGCGTCTGTGATGCGACCGAAGAGACACGTAGCCTGGAGCCAATCTTCGATGATGACTCCTCATAGATAGTACGCTTGATGAGACAGAGTTCCTGCTGTCTTTGAGGCGTTGCTCTTCTGTGCTGGCCGTTTCAACATTCTCTCTCTGGCAAGAATTCGATGCGAGATACGCGCTCTGTATTCAGCAGGACTGCTAAAACCGATCACCGAGTGAGGGTTTCAACAAGGCCGTATTTTTTCATGCTCGTTCGAAAGCGGCATGGATCTGCAACCGTGCGAATCAGTACTAAACATTCTATTCGTCGGTGTCAAACTGAACAAGGGCCATACACCCAACCCACTGATCGCTGTGTATTGGGTCAGGAACACCGATTTCAGCAGCATACAGGCCTGGATCCAGCGTTGGATTCGGTTGAATAGATTCGATCGCCTCGGAGAATGACCACGAATAGCTCGCACCTGCTGACACAGTGAGTAGCCCACTCCCTGAGACGTTTTGGGGGAGTTGCGTCCATTCGCCGTTCGAATGGTACCAGAACCGCCAGCTATGTGGATTGAACCGAAGGTCACTTGCGGACTGATTGTGGAACGTCAGCGTGATATCCTCAGTCGGTGTGCCGTCGTCCAGCGTGGTACGTTCTGGACGTACCATGAGAGACACTGCTGCGGTGTCTGTGTCTCCCACGTGCGAACAGATCGACCGGTCGTGGTCTGATTTGTACGGAGGACACGGGATGTCAGCAATTTCGGGGCGTTCAGCGTCCTCAGTGCCGTTGAAATTATTCCTGCTGGCGGGAGGCATCAGTATCTCAACATCTCCAAGACAGCCAGCGAGGCCGATCGTCGATCCGGCTCCGATCGAAGCAAGGAGGTCACGCCGTTCCATCGCGAATGCTTGGAAGTTTAAAAGTAAAAGAATACTGAAAGCTCAAACAGTTCTTTGTCCGAAAACAGGAGTGTTCAAAATACAAACAGCGTGACAGCGACTACCCGAGGAGGTACTGCATCTTCGGGAAGCGTTCGATCAGCGGTTGGCCGCCGACATTGAGCTGTTCGATGTATTTGTCCGCGCCGAGGATTCGACCCGCGCCGAACGCCGCGACCGCCAGGAAGACGATCGCGTAGATGAGCGTCGAGTCGAACAGTGCGAGCCATTCGCCGCTCCAGCCACCGAGGTAGAACGCGAACATCTGCATCGCCCCGCCGAGTGCGGCCAGGCGGACGAAGCCGCCAAAGATCAGCGCGACGCCGATCAACACCTGCGTGACCGGAATGATGACGTTAACGATCTCCATCAGCGCCGGGCTTGCCGCCATCGCAGCGTACAGGCCGCTGACCGGACTCGCAGCGTCGACACCGTGGACAAGGTAGCCGCTGGCGTCGAAGGGCCACTCAGAGACTTTGCCGATCCCCGCAAAGAGGATCATGCCACCGATGACGAACCGCAGCGTGACGACAAACCACGCTGACAGCGCGTGGGGCGTTCCTTCGAGCGTGATTCCACCGAAGCGGCTTTCGAGTTGATTTCGAGTTTGAGTTGACATTGGAATTTGCCTCGTACAGATAGACAGTTGCCTGGTGGGGGGATATACCCGAGCGGCAATTCTCAGCGGGCGGGCAGCAGGCCGAGGTTTTCCCCCATATCGGGGGTGTTTATATACTGCGAGGCGGCAGGCGATCGATGGGTATCGCTCATCCCGATCGTTTTTGTCTGTCGACAGTCTACGGCGCGTGTGGCATCTCTCTCGGAGGACTCGAACAACCCGAGCGTCACGATACGACCGGCCGAACGGGCCGATCTCCTGGCAGTCCACCGGATCGAACAGGCGGCCTTCAAGCAGCCGTGGCCGTACACGGCGTTCGAACGATTTCTCGGTGAGCAGGGATTTCTCGTCGCAACGCGAAACGGCGGCGTGCTCGGGTTCGTCGTCTCAGACGTCACACCGAACCACGGGCGCGACATCGGTCACGTCAAAGACCTCGCGGTCCATCCGGATGCGCAAGGGTACGGGATCGGCCGCCAACTCCTCCAGCGTGCCCTGTTGGGGATGTACGTTGACGGCGCGGCGATCACGAAACTCGAAGTCAGAGCGAACAACGAGGCCGCGAAGTCGTTGTACTACTCCGAGGGGTTCTCACAGATTCGGCGCGTGCCGCGGTACTACCAAGACGGCGAGGCGGCGTTGATCCTCACCGTCGAGATGGACCAGTGGGCCCGATCGGCCTAGGCCGACCGCTTTTTGTCTGCGAAGGCCGACAGTCGGGTATGGGATACGCGTGTCCGGTCTGTGACGTTCCCCAGCGCGACGGCATCCACCTTGCGGACCACCTCGCGCTCATCGCGATGGTCCACGGCGACGAACACGAGGCGTGGCTGGACGAACACGCCCCTGGCTGGGACGAGGAGTCCCGTAGAGGGCTGGCCGATCGAGTCACCAAACACGCGACGGAGACCGAGTTCGACGAGGTATTCGAAGATACGGTCCACGACGGCGACGGCCACGACCACGACGACCCTGCAAGCGAGCGTGGGGGCGCGCTGTTTGCCGATGAGTACGCCGAACAGAGGGTCCCTGGCGGCATGGAGGGCGGCCGTCGGGTAGCTGCGGAGTCGGAACTTGACGAGGAGACGGCGGCGATTATCCGGGAGGCCGAGGCACTCACCGCCCAACTGTTGGACAGCGCCGAGCACGAGTCGGGATCGGACGGCACGTCGGCTGGAGAAACTGAATCGAGCGATAAAAAAGAACCGGGAGACGAAACGGTAGAAACGAAAGCGGAAGAAGCGGAAACGAGCGGCGAAACCGAAACGGAGTAACTCGATCGGACAGACAACTGTCGTATGGAGACTGATGGCGTCGTTGCGCCCGAGACGATCGAAGCCGCGAGGGATACCTACAAGACGGTCGGCCCGGCCGCGCAGGTCGTCGTCCGAGAGACTGCGAGCGCGATGGACTTCGACAGCGAGGAGTACCGCGATCGGGTCACGAGCGACGTAGTCGAAACCGCCCGCGACGCGTTGTTTGCGTCGCTGCTCGAAGTACACAGTGGCTCCCGCGAGGAGTTCGAGACGTGGTGTAGTGATCATCCCGACTACGATCGGGAGGTGATCGGCGCCGAGAACGTCGACAATGTCGTCTGGCATCCGATCCCGTTCGCCGAAAGGGTCCTCGCAGCGACGTTTCAAAACGAGCCCGTCGCCGCCGCAGGCACGCTCCGACGGCAGGTTTTCGGCCGGGTGTACCGCGACCACTTTTGAGTTCGTCCGCGCGTACCGCGATTACCTTTGAGTTCGTCCGCGCGTACCGCGATTACCTTTGAGTTCGTCCGCGCGTACCGCGATCACTTTTGAGTTCGTCCACATGAAATCAATCCTGATAATTTCGAGTGAACCTTGATATATCGTGTCTACATTCTACCCAGTATGACGGTGAACTCAACAGAGCAGGATCACGACGGTGACGCTGCCGTACACCGGTCGATCGTCTCTCCGCGGGTCGATTTTCTGCTTGTGTTTCTCGTAACCGGCGCACTTGCGCTCATGACGGTCGCGCTTCTTGGCCCTGTGTGAGTCGATCGCGGGCCGCCGCCATGGATTGTCGGTGCGCTGTCAACTAAGGGTATATATTCTTCCGGACGGTACCACGGGGTGTGTCCTCGTCGTCTGTGGTTGATCGGCTTGTCGATCGCGAGCGGACGCTCTGGCTTATCGCCGTGCTCACGTATGGGGTCGGAGATACGACAACGACGATCTGGGGGCTCTCGGTCGTTGGTGTCGCCGAGACCGGGCCGATCGTCGCGCCGCTCGTCGAAGCCTATGGACTCGTCGGACTTCTTGCTGCGAAGGTCGGCTCACTGTGTGGGTTTGCAGCGATCTGGTGGGTACTTTGGTCACCACCCCGATCGGCGGTGCCGCTTGCGCTGTCAGTTGTCGGCATCGCCGTCACAGGGTGGAATCTCGTGACGATTGTCGCGGCGATCGGCTGAACACAGCAACGAGGCCGAACGCCAACCGATCACAGCGCGCACGGCGTGAGACTGTCTATCACGTTTTTCGGACGCACAGCGTGAGACTGTCCACCACGTTCGTCGACAGAACAGCAACTTTATCAGTCGCTCAGGGCAAATCCACCACACGATTGCTCTTAGGAGGTCAATGGTGACACAAGAACATACACAACCGGAGGTGAACATCGGACTCGTCGGCCACGTCGACCACGGAAAAACGACGCTTGTCCAGGCATTGAGTGGGTCGTGGACCGACCAGCACTCAGAGGAGATGAAGCGCGGGATTTCGATCCGACTGGGCTACGCGGACGCAACATTCCGCAAGTGTCCTGGCGTGGACGAACCCGAGTGTTACACTGTCGAGAAGACATGTCCGAACGGCGAAGAAAGCGAGGCGTTGCGGACGGTGTCGTTCGTCGACGCCCCCGGGCACGAGACGCTGATGGCGACGATGCTGTCGGGTGCCGCGCTCATGGACGGCGCGGTGCTCGTCGTGAGTGCGACCGAAGATGTGCCGCAGGCACAAACCGAAGAACACCTCATGGCGCTCGACATCATCGGGATCGACAACATCGTTATCGCCCAGAACAAGGTCGACCTCGTCGATCGCGAGCGGGCGATCAACCACTACGAACAGATCCAAGAGTTTGTCGCCGGAACAGTTGCGGAGAATGCGCCGATCGTCCCCGTCAGCGCGGGCCAAAACGTCAACATGGACCTGCTCATCGGCGCGATCGAGGAGACGATCCCCACGCCCGACCGCGACAGCGCGGACGATCCGCGAATGTTCGTCGCCCGCAGTTTCGACATCAACCGCCCGGGAACGACCTGGAAGAACCTCTCTGGCGGTGTCGTCGGGGGGAGCCTCGTCGACGGAGAGCTCTCTGTCGGCGACGAAATCCAGCTTCGACCGGGCCGACAGGTCGAAGAGGGAGGCCAAACCGAGTGGATTGCGCTTGAGACGACCGTCCGATCGCTGCAGGCCGGCGGCGAAAGCGCCGAAACGGTCACGCCAGGCGGGCTGATCGGCGTCGGCACCGGCCTTGATCCGAGCCTCACGAAGGGCGATGCGCTGGCTGGACAGGTCGCCGGCACACCCGGAACGCTGCCGCCAACGCGAGAAGCCTTCGAGATGGAGGTCGAACTGCTCGATCGCGTCGTGGGCGAGGACGGCGAAGTCGACGAGATCTCGACCGGTGAGACGCTGATGCTCACCGTCGGGACAGCGACCACCGTCGGGGCGGTCACAAGCGCTCGCAGCGGCGAGTGCGAGGTCAAACTCAAGCGGCCAGTCTGTGCGGCCGATGGGGCGAAGATCGCGATCAACCGCCGTGTGGGCGCGCGCTGGCGGCTGATCGGCGTCGGAACACTGCGAGACTGACCGGGTATGCCGACAGTCGCACTGGATACGAACGCGCTCATGATGCCGGTCGAACTCGACGTTCGGGTGTTCGACGAGCTCGATCGGCTGTTCGGGCTCGGCTCGATCGACCTCGTGATCCCCGAGGCGGTTCTCGAGGAGTTGCGATCGCTCTCTGTGGGCGCTGGTGTGGAAGCGACCGCCGCGGCGGTCGGCTGCGACCTGGCAACGCGGTGTCGGACGGTTCGGACCGACGCGTCGTACGCAGACGACGCGATCGTCGAACTCGCTTCGAACGGTGATATCGACTACGTCGTGACGAACGACGCCCCGCTGCGCGATCGATTGCTCGAACGCGGCGTTCGCGTAATCGGTTTAAGGGGTGAGCACACACTGAGAGTAACAGAGCCATAACATGTACAAACGGGTACGACTCAAGGATACGGTCGAGGTGCCGCCGAAACACTTGGCGGATGTAACCCCGGAGCGGGTGAAAGCCCTGCTTCAGGACAAACTCGAAGGACGAATGGACGAAGACGTCGGCAGCGTTGTGAGCGTCACTGAGGTTCACGACATCGGCGAGGGAGCGGTGCTGCCAAACCGACCCGGCGTCTACTACGAAGCGGAGTTCGACGCGATCACGTTCGACCCCGACATGCAGGAGGTCGCCGACGGGACCGTCGTCGAGGTTGTCGAGTTCGGCGCGTTCGTCGGGATCGGCCCGATCGACGGGCTGTTGCACGTCTCGCAGATCTCCGACCAGTACCTCGCGTTCGACGGCGAGAACCAACAGCTCGCGTCGACGGAATCGAACGAAACGCTCGGGGTCGAAGATCCCGTTCGGGTCCGCATCGTCACGAAGAGCATCGACGAGCGGAACCCTCGGGACTCGAAGATCGGCCTGACGGCGAAACAACCGGGGTTGGGCAAGCACGCGTGGCTCGAACGCGACAGGCGTCGCCGCGCACAGGACGCACCGGCGGGTGAAGACTGATGGCCCGGACGCGGATGGCGTGTCGGGAGTGTCACTTCGTGAACGATCCCGACGCCCAAAGCTGTGAGCTGTGTGGCTCGTCGAGTCTTACCGAAGACTGGTCGGGATACGTCGTGATTACCCATCCCGAACAAAGCGAGGTCGCCGAGGAGATGAACGTCACTGACCCCGGCGGCTACGCCCTGAAGGTTCGCTGAGCGATCGGACGATGCTCACGCTCCCGGAGTCGCTTCGATCAGCGTTTAAGGAGCCTCTTGGTCCGGTGTACACCGAGACCGACGAGCTCCTTGCAGCAGCCGACTCGACTGCCGCTGAGTACGATCGCGAGCGGCTGATTGTTGCGATCGGCGACGTCGTTACCTACCACCTCCGCGTCGCCGGCGTCGACCCCGCAGTCGCGATTATCGACGGAAAGACGAAACGCGAGGCCGTCGGCGAGGATATCGCTCGGGTACTCGACGGCGATGCCGATCGGATTGCCGTCGAGAATCCCGCGGCGGCGATCAGCCCCGAGGCGATCGACGCCCTCCGAGACGCCCTCATAGCGGACGATTCGACTGTAATCTACGTCACTGGCGAGGAAGACCTGTTGACCCTCCCGGCAATCTTGGCTGCGCCACTCGGTGCGTCTATTGTCTATGGCCAGCCAGACGAGGGAATGGTGCTAGTGGCAGTGACAGAAACGGCGCAGAACGAGGCCCGTGAGCTGTTCAGCCAACTTGATGGAGACACGACGGCGATGTACGATCGGCTGATTGCAGAGTAGGTGTCTTGTCGGGGGTTTACGATCGGTAGCGGAAACACCCTCCTGAAATCCGAGTCAGCGTTCGTAGTGCCGTCTGGCGTTCGGCGGAAGCTGGACGATCGTCGCCACGTCTTTTGACAGCGATAATCGCATTGACTTGACGAAGCGGTTGGTCTCTGTGGTCTCGAACCCGAGTCGTCTATAGACCGACAGCGCCGCGTGGTTCGTCCGTTCGACCTCTAATACGATCGCCTCGTGGCCGTTGGCCGCCGCGTGGGCGATGACGTGTTTGCACAGTTCGGTTCCGATCCCCCGATCGTGGTAGTCCGGATCGACAAACACCGCGAGTTCTGGCTCGGGATCGTCTGTTGGGGTATAGACCGCGTGGCCGACGAGTTCGCCGTGGCGTTCGGCGACGACGTTGTGGCCCTCTGCGGTGAGCATGTCGAGCCACTGTTCGGTTCGGGCTGTCGTCGCCGGCGGGAGTGACTGGGCAACGTGAGCTCTGTCGAATGTTTCGTACATCCCCACGAGTGGCTCACGATCGAACGACCGCATCGGCCGAACGATCGTCCGTACGCCCGTCTTGTCGACGAACACCGGACACCGCGGCGGACAGTGCGGTGTCCCGACGCACTCACGGGGATCCCACCCATCGACCTGCGTTCGTGGGGATTCGGGCAGACAGCCGATCGCCTCCCCTGGGGGGAGGGCCTTCGGCGGACGCGTGTCGTGTGAACTCATGACAATTAGAGCTACGCAACGAGGTTCAAAAAGCGTCGCTCGGAATCTCATCGGACGGGAATACCGCAGCGGTCGATCGAATCTGACGATCAATGTCGATCGACCGAGACGGCCACGATCGGCTCGAACGCCGCAAACCGCCGCGAAACGTCCCTTCGAAATCCTTTTACTGCTTTCGCCGGCACATTAGGGTAACTAACCAATGGAAGTCGAAATCATCTCCCAGGAAGAAAATCCGATGTTGCACCGCTCAGACGTCCGATTCCAGATCGTCCACGACGACGCAACACCTTCACGGCTGTCGGTTCGTGACTCGTTGGCGGCCAAACTCGACAAGTCGTCCTCGGAAGTTGTCGTCCACGAACTGAAGACCAAGTTCGGAATGCGAAAGACCGTTGGCTACGCGAAGGTCTACGAATCCGCCGAATTCGCCCGCGACGTCGAACAGGCGTACATGCTCGATCGGAACAAGATCGAGGCCGACGAGGGCGCCGACGCGGAACCAGAGGAAGCCTAACGCGGCATGCGCGTCCTCGGTATCGAGGGAACCGCGTGGGCTGCGAGCGCGGCCCTGTACGATACCGAGACCGACACCGTTCATATCGAATCTGACCCCTACGAGCCCGACAGCGGCGGTATTCACCCGCGCGAGGCCGCAGAGCACATGGGAACGGCGATCCCGCAGGTCGTCGAACACGTCCTTGAGTTGGCCGCCGAAACAGCCCCAGCGAGTCGCGACGGGCCGCCGATCGACTGTGTCGCGTTCTCGCGAGGACCCGGACTCGGACCGTGTCTCCGGATTGTTGGGACCGCCGCCCGAGCGCTTGCCGGGACACTCTCGGTTCCGCTTGTCGGGGTCAACCACATGGTCGCCCACCTCGAGATCGGTCGACACGAGTCAGGGTTCGACTCACCGGTGTGTCTGAACGCGAGCGGCGCAAACGCGCACCTGCTGGGGTATCACAACGGCCGGTACCGCGTGTTGGGCGAGACGATGGACACCGGCGTTGGCAACGCGATCGACAAGTTCACCCGCCACATCGGCTGGTCGCACCCAGGCGGGCCAAAGGTCGAACAGGCCGCCCGCGACGGGGAGTTCATCGAGTTGCCGTACGTAGTCAAAGGAATGGATTTCTCGTTTTCGGGGATCATGAGCGCGGCCAAACAGGCCGCTGACGACGGCGAAGCGATCGAAGACATCTGTTTTTCGCTCCAAGAACACATCTTTGCGATGCTGACGGAAGTCACAGAACGTGCACTGTCGCTGACTGGGACAGACGAGCTGGTCCTCGGCGGCGGTGTCGGACAGAACGCCCGGCTACAGGAGATGCTGACGACGATGTGTGAGGCCCGTGGCGCGTCGTTTCACGCGCCAGAACCGCGGTTTTTGCGGGACAACGCCGGGATGATCGCCGTCCTCGGTGCGAAGATGTACGCGGCCGACGATACAGTCGACATTGCGGACTCTGCGATCGATCCGAACTTCCGGCCAGATCAGGTTCCGGTGACCTGGCGGGGCGACGAGGAGTCCGTCGCTCGAAGCGGGGCGACCGCTGACTCGCTTCGGGGCGCAGAAGCGATCGTCGAGATCGTTCGTGACGCTCCAACCGGTGAGACGATCGATCCGCCGTTCGTCCGCAAGCGTCGCCTCGAGAAGCCGTACCGACACCCGACGCTCGATCAGACCCTGCGGCGCGAGCGGACGGTCTCGGAGGCGCGGCTCACGAGCGAGGCCAGACGCGCAGGCGTGCCGACACCGCTCGTTTTCGACGTCGACGTCGCTGCCGCGACGATCACCTTTGACCACGTCGGCACCGACGACCTTGCCGCGGCGCTGACAGCCGATCGCGTCCGAACCGTCGGTGCACATCTCGCGCGGCTCCACCAGGCGGGCATCGTCCACGGCGATCCGACGACCCGCAACGTTCGGATTGGCGCCGATCGGACCTACCTCATTGACTTTGGGCTGGGCTTTCACACGGGCCACGTCGAGGATCACGCGATGGATCTCCACGTGTTCAAACAGAGCCTTGGGGGGACCGCAAGTGACCCAGACGCGTTATACGAGGCAGTCGAATCGGGCTATCGCTCTGTCGGTGACCCGGCGACAATTGAGCGGCTCCGAACGGTCGAGGGCCGCGGTCGATATCAGGCCGATGCGTGACCGGGCGTCGATCTCCCGATGGCGATCGCACAACTCACCGAACGCTGCGTGGTGGTGAGCGCGAATGACGGGTCGGCAGCTCTGGACAGCCGCGCTCGAGAGTGTCGTTGCAGTCGGACTCTTGTGGCTTGCCTCCCAGTGGACGCTACCCGCAGCGATCGGTGTTGCTGTCGGGACACTCTTGTATGGCACTCACCGCGTGGCTCGACAGGTCGATTCAACCGTCACTGGGCTGGGTATGGCCGCCGCTGCAACTGTTATCGTGGTCGCGCCGATCGCTGCAATCCTCCTCGGTTCGATCGGACAGCCGTCGCTCGGGACCGCAACTGCTGGGTTCGCGATCGGGCTGCTCGGGCTGTGGGGGCTCATCCTCGCGGTCGCTGTGCTCGAGTTTGGGCTGAACGGCATGATCACCACGGCGATCGCACTCGTGCTGACGACGTTTGCCGCGACCTGGGCACTTCCCGAGACGGCTGCGTTCGCTCGCTACCTCGCGGCCGGTGCGGCGGCCAGTGTCGTGTTGTACCTCCTGTCGATCGCACTGCGGACGGCGTTTCTTGAAGACGCTAGCACCGTCCGGACGGACCCAATTGCGATCGCGTTCGAGGCGCTCACCGCCCTCGCTGTGGTGGCGATCGTTCCCGTCACAGCTGCATGGATCGCCGGTCAGACTGGCGGTATCGGCTCATTCTTTGTGGGAGTCGCCGCACCATGGGTAGTCGTTGTGGCCGCCCGGCGATGGTCCGTCGTGTTCGACAAATCGAGGCTTGCGTGGTACCACGATCGGTTCGTCACTGCGGCAATCCGGGATATGGAGGCGATCGCGAACGCCGTCTCGAAGAGTACAGCCCGCACCGAGACGCACACAGACGCGAGTAAAGCCGTCGAAGACGCTGAATCGATCGTCGCCGCCGCGCCGGTTCGGCTCCCGGCGGCCGATCGGTTCCTCGAAACCGCCCAGGGAAGCTTGGTTGGTGGAAATAAAACGAAGGCAGCGGCCGCAGCGGCGCTGGCAGTGTCGATCGCCGAGTTGACGCCACCAGTTGACGCCTATCTCGACGGAGTCTCGCGATTCATGGAGGCGATTGAGCCCGAGACCGGGTCGCTGTCGATCGCAACGGTCGATCTCTCAGACGCTCAAGCTGCACATGACGCTAGGGATCAGGAAACGGCAAGATCGCTGTCTGAGGACGCAGTTGCGGCCGCAATCGGCGGCTCAGGCGGGCTGGTCGAACTCGTCGTCCAGCAGCTCGATTCGGTGCAGAAGTCGCGGCGATCGCTGCCGATCGATGCGTTGCTCGCACGGCTGGAAGCAGCGCTTGCGCTGAGTTCCGCAGCCGCGATCGAGACAGCTTCCCCCGAGCAGTCCGACCTGTCGATCGGCGAGTTACTCACCCGATTAGCCGCAGTCGAAGACCGGTCAGTCACGACGTCGCGGGAGACGGTTCGGGCGGCCGCCGGAACTGGCTGGGAAGCGATCTGCCGGGGCGATCGTGCGATCGACCACGGCGCGCTTACTGCGGCGGCAAACGCGTACACGATCGCGATCGAGGCGTACCTTCGGGCGCGCGCCGCAGCGATCGAAAGCGGGCTTCAGACCGATGAAAAGCGGATCAGCCAAACACTATCTCTCCTCATCGATGGACAGGCGACGGTGTTGCACGCCGTCGCAATCGAAACGTACGGCAATCGCTCGATTAGTGATAGTCACAGTGATCCGTGGAGTGGAGACCACGATCGCTCGACTGAGGACCGCGGTCACGGCGACGCCCACACGCACGATCGATCGGTTCGCCGGCAGACACTCTCGATCGGCCTTTCGGCGCTACGAGAGGCCAGAACGCAGGTCGGAATCCAGTCGGATCGAGTCCGTGTAGTCCGGCTGTTCGTCAGACGGGGTGAGCTACGCGGCCGAGTCGACCAGATCAATGCAACCACTGACGCCGCAGCAACCGCTGCCCGCGCTGGCGATCGCTCGGAAGCGGCGAGCGCCTACAGGGAGGCCGCCAATCGGCTCGAGACGCTCTCAGAGCGCGCTAGCGCCGCAGGATTGGCCGACGCAGCGACGACGCTTTCGCGCGCCGTCGTTCAGTGTGAACAAAACGCAGCAACCCTGCACGCCGGTTCTGACGATATCGAGCCTGTCGACCTTTCGATCGGAGACAACGAGAGAGCGCCTCCACCCGATCCCAAACCGATCGGTGACGAGATCCGGGCGGCGCTAGCCGGCGATCGGCTCGTCACACTCCGGGATGTACTGTTGGACGCGCAGTCTCATCCCGTATCAGCAGCCTACGACGAAGCGACTGCGGGAACCGTCGAGTCCATGGCGACAGTGGTCGCGACGATGGACCCGCTTTTCGGCACCCCGGATCTCGACGGGCTGGAGGCTGTTACCCGTGAAGTATTGACAGACGCGCTCGCTGCCGTGATCGATCGGCTTGCGGGGGAGCTTGAGGCAACACACGAACGCGATCGTGAGGGCGTCGGCGACCGGCCGGCAGTCCTGGATGCGGATCCGCTTGGGGATCTAGCGGCCACCGAGTCACTGTCTGCATTCGTCGCGGTGTGGATCGATCGCGCCGACGAACTCGCTGTGGCCGCTGAAACAATCATACAGCCAACCCAATCCGAGGACGCTGTGTGAGCCCGATAATGATACCAATTTTCAATACGCCCCCCGGTGTAGAAGGAAGTATGGCAAAAGACAAACCAGATCGTGGAGAGATTCTCGGTATCCCGTACAACTTCGAGCGCCCGAGCCTCGGGCGGATGCTGTCGTCGTATTGGCAGCCCGGCAAAGGCATGCTTGTCAAGAAGCCGTTCGGCATCGGCTACACGGTGAACCTCGCGAACTGGCGATCGTGGGCTGTCCTTCTCGTCGCCGGCGCGCTTCTCGTCCAGGAACGAAACAGCCGCGAGGCGGACGAAGCGGCCGAAACCGACGACGAGCCCGTCGAAGTCATCGTTGAGGACTGAGGCGGTCACCAGCGTCGATCGACGTACCTATTTTTTACGCCACGAATCATGTGGTATGCTTCGGTACGTGACGACCAACGACGGCAAGCTTCGGGAAGCCCGCGACTATCTCGGCGATTCGATCGAGGGCTACAACTTCGACTACACCGAGATTCAACACGACGATCTCGAAGCGATCGCTGCGGCCGGCGCGCGCGAGGCGTACCGCGAGGTCGGCGGCCCAGTTATCGTCGACGACGCTGGCCTCTTCGTCGACGCCTTCGACGGGTTCCCCGGCCCCTACTCGGCGTACGTTGAGGAAACGATCGGGATCGAACGAGTCCAGACACTCGCCGAACCGCTGGCGGATCGCTCGGCGTCGTTTCGGTGTGCGCTGGCGTACTGCGACGGCGAGCCGTTTTCGGCATCACCAGATCCGATCGACCGCGACGACCGCACGACAGCGGCTGCGGCAGGCGCCGAACAGGACGCCACAGAGCGCGAACCGCTGCCCGTTAAGCTCTTCGTGGGATCGGTGCCCGGGACGATCGTTGAGCCGCGCGGCACCGGCGGATTCGGGTACGATCCGATCTTCGAGCACGACGGATCGACGTTCGCAGAGATGAACGCTGCTGAAAAGAACGCGCTATCACACCGCGGCCGAGCACTCGCGAAGTTCGCCGAGTGGTACGAAACCCGCTGATCGATGTGCGCATATCCGCTACACGGCCTCACTCGATCGTGGCGGTCGATCGGGCCCCTCGTAAGGCACCTCGTGAACTGACCCGAACAGCGACTCTGCGTTGAACACGGCGGCGAACGCCGCCGGCTCGCGGATGCTAATCGGAAACCGATCGTTGAGCGCCGCTGCGGCTCCCGCCCCCGTGAGTCGATCGTCGTACGAGAGCACGTGCATTGCGCCGCCGCGGTAGGCCGATCCGAGTGCCGGATGATCGCCCGCGGGATGAGTTACCCGCCTTCGCCACGCATCGAGGGTCGATCGCCACGCCGCCGACGGCGACGTCTGTGATTCGTCTGATACATCGGTTGCCGTCGCAGTGTCATCGTCACTTGCGTCAACGACTGCGTCGATAACCGCCACCGCATCGGCGAGGAGGGCGTCGCTCGCGATCACGTCGATCCACGTGTGCTGCCAGAGCTGATCGATCGCCGTGGTCGCCGCCTCGTCGACGCCAAACAGATCAGCAGCCCAGACGTCTGCATCGACAACGATCGCCGCTGGCGAGGGCTCTTGGGGCGTATCGGCCTGCTGGGCTGGCTCGGCACTTGATGGCGCGTCACGACGGCCATTTACCACCGAACTGATCGTCTCGATCGTCGCGTCGTGAGAGCGCGCGCGATCAAACAGTGCTGTCCAGGACATCTCTATGAGCGTAGCAGCCCGTCGGAGTTGGGGCTATCGGTCCGCCGTCAGCGGATCGACAGCCGCCCGTCTGACGGATTCTTTTATATTCGGAGTTGCTATCGATCATCGGGCGCGCCGGGTTCCTCAGTTCCCATCCTCCCGTTTTCAGCGCGCCCCGGCTTTTCGGTGCGCAGTGCTCACGACCCCAACAGTGCCTCGCGAACGTCGGCTTCGGCGTCGCGTTCGATCAACAGCGCAACGCGATCGCCGGCTTCGACAACCGTGCCGGGGAGCGGAATTGTCAGTGGCTCGCGGTGCCGACCGTGTGCGTACAGCCGCGCCGAGGTCGGTAATTCGAGTTCGTTGACGTGGTCGCCGATCACCGGAGAGCCTTCATCAATTGTCACGACGGTCAACTGGAGGGTTTCGGTGATATCCCCGATCGCGTTCAGGCTGCCGCCCAACAGCGCGGTTTTTGCGCCGGCCGCACCGAGGCGCTCGGGATAAATCAGGTCGTCCGCAACGGCGTCGTAGGTTTCATAGCGCTCCTCGGTGACGTCCTCGCTGATCCGAAGCACGGTCCGACAGCCGACCTCGTGGCCGATCGAACAGATCTCGTAGTTCGTCACGACATCGCCCGTCAGCCCACCAATCGCAACCGCCTCCGCAAGGCCGGCAGCTTCGAGCACCGATCGATCGGAGCCATCTCCCTCGACGACCTGTAAGCCGCTCGATCGAGCGCGTTCGGCCTTTGTATGGTCGATCTCGACGACGACGACCTCGTATCCCTCTTCGGCCAACACCCGTGCGGTTCGAGCGCCAACCCGGCCGTATCCTACGATAATCAGTACCATGCTATTGCGTATGATCGTGAGTGTAAAAAAGGTGTAGCCTGCCGTGGCTTGCCACTTACCCAGCGATCAAAACGAGTAGCCGTCGTCGGACTCGGTTCGCCGTGCAGGGTCCTGTTGGTCTTCGGTGACCTGTGAAAAGAGGTCTTCTTCAAGTTCGTCTTCGGTCTCCTCAGGCGTGTTGTACGTCGAAACCCCCATCGTCAACAGCTCTTCGATCGCCTGGTCGCGGTTGATAAACTCACCCTGTGAGACGAGCCGGTCGATCTCGGAGTCAATCCGATCGGGAATCGGAACCTCGAATGTGGCCATAGCGGTCGTTTGTGATTCACCGTGGTAAACGCTGTGTTTCACTCAATGTATCACCGCTGTCGTATCCGATGGCGTGTCGACGCTTGTACCAACACAGTCAAGGTCGATCTCTCCCCATCGGTGAGTACGATCAACTGCTCGGCTCGCATGACACTCCAAGCACTACTCGGGACAGATGTGGTGTTGTTCTTCATCGTCGGTCTGCTCGGCGGCGCACACTGCATCGGCATGTGTGGACCGTTGGTCACCGTCTACGCGAATCGCATGGACGACGGTCGCTCCCGGGGTGTCGAACCCGACGGCGGCTACCTCTCGGTGTACGAGGTCAGACAACACGGGCTGTTCAACCTTGGACGAGCGGCGAGCTACACCGCGATCGGCGCGGTGATGGGCGCGATCGGCAGTGCGGCGTTCGTCTCTGTCGGCCGCGTGACCGACACCGCGGGAACGGTTCGTGGGGTTGTCGGCATCGTGATCGGAATCGCGATCGTCGTGATCGGGATTCGCCACGCGCTTGGGCGGGCACACAGTGGGATTTCCCTCCCCGGCCTCTCGTGGCTCACCACGTGGTTGACCCACCGAGTCGATCGGCTCGCAAACGGTCCGGGAATCGTTGCGCTCGGCGCGGTCCACGGCCTGTTGCCATGTCCGATTATCTATCCGGCGTACCTGTACGCGTTCGCGAGTGGGTCGGCGACCGCCGGAGCGATCGCCCTCGCAGCGCTTGGTATCGGAACGATTCCCGCCGTCTTCGGCTACGGGACGGTGATCGAGTCGATCGACGCGGCCCACAGACAGTGGCTGTACCGTGCGCTCGGTGTCGCCTTTGTTATCCTTGGGTACGTGCTCTTCGCCCACGGGCTCATGAGCCTCGGGATTCACGTACCGCACCCGTCGTTGCCATTCTGGGACCCGATCGATCCTGTCGGTGCCGCTGGCAGCGGTCACTAACAAAACAGCAACTCGGTGGAACTACCGCACTCCTACTCGAGAAAGCGCGACTGGATGTCCTCAGTTGGCATCATACACTGGTCTTTTTTGCCGAACACTCGATAGCGGTTGGCTGCGACGATATCGTATCCCCAGTCACGCAGCGCCCGCGGGAGGAACCGAAGCGGCCGCGCGAGCGCGTAGACGCCGCCGAGGCGGCTCGCGATGCGGATCACCGCGCTGGATTTGACATAGACGTCGTCGCCATCAACGAGGACGATCGAGTCAAGCCGCTCGGTGTCGAGATCGTGTTCGGCAAGTAGCTGCTCGCCAACGTCCGACTGGAGCGACGCAAACTTGAACTGCCCTTCTGGATCGCGAGGGATGAGAAACTGAACGAATCCCGTACAGAGGTTACACACGCCGTCGAAGAGGACGATCGGGTACCCCTCTGAGATGTCCTCGCTCATACATGATCGTTAGGTTGCCACCGGATTTAGTATTCCGATCGCCCAGACGACGCTCGTCCCAACAACCCAAAGCGTACACCCACCCGCCGAGAATTGAACCAAGGTTGATATCCGATCAACACGTTGGGCCGATCGTATGCTGGAACTGTACCAATCAGAGGGCTGTCCGCACTGTGGGAAGGTCAGACAGACGCTTTCGGAGCTTGGCGTCTCGTACGTGACACACAACCCACGGCTGCCCGGAAACGTCGGCGGCGACACGACCAACGAAGTCACTCATGAGGAACTCGTTGCTGGCGGGGAGGACCAGATTCCGTATCTGGTCGACACCGATCGGGGCGTGGCGATGTACGAGAGCGATGAAATCGTCGAGTACCTCGAAACACACTACGGCTAAGCGCGGCAGATACGGCACAAACGGTTCGGATCTGTACATTCTTTTGCATGCGCATGCAGTGATCGCATACGATGGTATTGGATCTCTCGACGGCATCGGCCGTCGACCCACCGGCCCGCGATCGCGTCTCCGCGTTCGGGGACGATGACCCGCCCGCGATCGTCAGTGTGAGCGATATCCACGGCCACCTCGGGGCCGCTCGCAGCGCGCTGCGGACACTCTCAGATCACCCCGAGTACCCGCCAGTCGTGACAATCGATCGCGACGGGACGCTCCGGTGGGCCGACGAGAACTACGTGCTTGTGTTCAACGGGGATTTGATCGATCGCGGCCCGCACAACGAGGAGGTCCTCGATCTCGTTGCACGACTTGTCATCGACGCGCCCCCCGGACGAGTCAGGGTGACCCTCGGCAACCACGAGGCGATCGTGCTCACGCCCGAACCGCTCGGCTTTCGGCAGTGGTTCTCCGGGCAGGCTGATTCGTCCGCTCGCGCGACGTTCCTCAACGCGATCCGCGACGGTCACGTCATCGCCGCCTACGAGGGCCACAACGTCACGTACGCCCACGCGGGATCGCCGGTTCCCTACGACGTCGCGTCGGTTAACGAGTCGCTCCGCTCGGCGGCAGTGTCGCTTTTGGCCGCAGTGGGGACGAACGAAGATGTCCCGACGCAGCGATCGGTCCTTACGGAACATTCCATTGTCCTTGGGGTCGGTCAGGATCACCTCAAGGGGCCTGGCGCAGGGCTCGTCTGGCTGCACTTCGATCACCTCCCGCCGGACGCCCCGCCGCAGGTCGTTGGCCACACCCGACACAATACGCCGCAGCGAAAAGGATCAGTGTACTGCCAGAACATCATCCAGAGCAACCTCGATCGCGACGGCGGGGAGGGCGTGTTTCTCGAGACGCCAGCGTCGCTGTCTGCGGTGCTCCGATCGGACGACGGCAGCGTCGAGACGACGGTGCTCGATCGGTTTGACGGGAAGTCTGGTCGGTGATCGTGATGACGGTATAGTCGGTAGCGATCGTCAGTAGGCCCACTCAGCGTGCCCGATGAAGCTCACCAGTGAGCGATCGGCACATTCTCCAGAAAGTCATGGTTCCTCGTTTGGATACTGGTATGTCGGACGGACGTCCTCGAGGAGCGCTTCGATCACTTCCCAGACGATCAGTGAGGGGGTGTCGTGGTCGAATGTGATTTTCCATCGATCCCGATTATTGGCAGTCGAATACTGGAAATGTGTCCGGCCAAGATCGGGATGATCCTCGTCTTGATGCCAGCCCGCGTGAAAACCAGTGTTCGGATCGGTGTAGTCGATCCGGAACCAATCATGGGGCTCCTGTCGATACCACTTGACGATCAGTTCCGGCGAATCAGGCCCTGTTGGTGGGTCAAGACGGGCTGGATCAAACCGTGCCCGAAGCTGTTTGGCCTCGATATCGTCAGG
Source organism: Halalkalirubrum salinum (assembly GCF_005543295.1). GTDB lineage: Archaea > Halobacteriota > Halobacteria > Halobacteriales > Haloferacaceae > Halalkalirubrum > Halalkalirubrum salinum. The sequence goes on along the minus strand of NZ_SRSG01000003.1, from coordinate 105,543 downwards.
AATGAACTCGACCGTCGCGATCTGTGGGACACGATCGAGAACATCCCGCTTCAATTGCGCATAGAGGTTTGCGTTCGGATCACCACCGGGATGCGGGACAGACATCCGTTAGCTGGTAACTTCGGTGGGCGCTGTTGTCGGAGTGAGGAAGTCCCACTCACGGATAGCGAATCCGACGATCTCGATACGGCGTTGGAGGTGTTCCCATTCGCGTGCGATCTCACGGCGACGGTCTTCTTCGTCTGCGTCGAGCGCCTCCTCAGCGAGTGTTCCGCGAAGCTGGTTCGGTGACTCGACATCGAACTCTTCCTCCCAGTCGCGGATCTGCGCCTTCATATTCGCGAGGCGATCGGTGAGTTCCTCGACAGTGTGGCCGCTGTCCCGAAGCCGCATCGCTTCCTGCATCGCCTGACGACGGTAGTCGGGATAGTATGTGGTGTGGGTGCCGCTCTCGTCACGGTGGAGGATCCCATCCTCGACGAGGCGTTCGAGGACGCGCTTGGTCGGCTCGTGTGACCAGCCCGCTTCGGAGGCGATCCAGTTTGTGGTCCGCGGCTCCGACAGTTGCCGTGCGACCATTCGGACACGATCTTCGCCCGTTGTCTGCCGTTCAATCAGATTTTCGGAGCCCGATTCGTCTTTGGTCATATGCTACTGTTTACACACTATCTACATATAGGTTGAGGTAGCTTGTTCTATATCGAATACTGTTCGCTACCGGTTCACCCACGAAGCTGAGCCGAACCAAAGCAAATGATCGTCCTAACTAGTCATAAAAAACGGGACGTTTGCTCACTAGCAAAAATAACGGACCAGCCCTTCACGGGTTGGTCACTTGCCCCAGAACGGATCGCGCTTGCGTCGCTTGGCCAGATACCCAGACAGCGCTTCGAGTTCGTCGGCCGGAATTTCGCTTTTCAGCTCCTGTTCGAGGATCTTTGCGTGTTTTTCCGGGAGTTCGATCCACAACTCGTCGCCCTCGTCGATCTGGCGACCAACCGTTGGGCCGTCGATCGCCACGCTGACTCGCGAGCCAGCCCGGGCCTCGGAGACATCGTCGCCTTGTTCTTGAATCCCCGAGAGTTCACCAACGCGGGTCGGCTCGTTGCCCTCGAATTTGACCACACGCATGTTGTTTTTCATCGTGCCGGCCATGACCTCGACGCCAACGACCGCCGGGTTCGACTGTCTGAACACGTGGTCTTCGAGGATCCGAAACCGGGCCGGGCGGACGATCTTATCGAGGATCGTCTCCTGTTGGGCGCGTTTGAGCTCGGTGACGAAGCCATCGTACTCCTCGACGAGCTGGTAGATCACGTCGTCGGCGAATAGCTTGACTTCGGAGTTTTCAAGCTCGCGTTCGGCGTTCGCCAACACGTCCACATTGAATCCCAAGATTGCACGGTGTTCGGGCTCGTTTGCAGTCCCCGCGACCGCGACGTCCCGCGGTGCAATGTCACCGACCTCCGCGCGGAGGATCGGAACCTCCGCCTCTTTAAGCGCATTGGCCATCGCCTCGAGACTCCCGAGGGTGTCGGCCTTGACGACGACGCCGTTTTCTTCGGTGTCGACCTCGATCTCGGCGAGCTCGGCTTCGACCTCGGCGATCACGTCCTCGACAGACCGATCGCGCACGACCCGAACCGGCGCACCAGCGAGGGCGGCGTCGAGGTCCGGCGCAGCGATCTTGATCCCCGCCGCAGCCCCCACTGATTCGACGCGGTCGAACCGCTTTTCAACGCGAATCTCGGCGTTCGGCCGCGGCTGCAACAGCGCGCGGACCTCGGTGACGATCGGCTCGTTCGACGCCCCGACGACGATCGTATCGCCCTCGGCGATCGTGCCGTCGTAGACCACCACGTCGAGCGTCGAACCGAAGCCACGCTCCTCTTTGACTTCGAGGACGGTCCCCTCGCCAGGCCCGGCCACGTTGATCTCCATCTCGGCTTTCATGAACCGCTGGGAGAGCCCCATAAGCACTGCGAGCAGGTCCGCAACTCCCTCGCCGGTCATCGCCGAGACGGGGACAACGCCGATATTCTTCTGGAAGTCCTGGACGCGCCAGTACAGATCCGCCGAGAAGCCGCTGTCTGAGAGCTCACCGATGATCTGATAGAGGTTCGTGTCCAACCGCTGTCGCGCATTGTCGCTTTGAGCGTCGTAGCTGGGTTTGATCGCCGAGTTCTCGTTGGGGTTCCACCCCGGCGTCGTGTCGACCTTGTTGGCAGCGACGACGAACGGTGTACCGGTGCGCCGGAGGATGTCGATCGCTTCCTCGGTCTGTGGCTGGAAGCCGTCGTTAACGTCGACGACGAGGATCGCGATGTCCGCGAGCGCGCCCCCGCGGGAACGAAGCGTCGAAAACGAGTGGTGACCGGGCGTGTCGATGAACAACAATCCCGGGAGATCGAAGTCTTCGACCATGACAAGATCGCCAGCCATCTCTGCCACGGTTTCGAGCGGTACCGCCGTCGCGCCGATGTGCTGGGTGATCGCGCCGGCCTCGCCTTCGCTCACGGCCGAGCCACGGATCCGGTCGAGCAGACTCGTTTTGCCGTGATCGACGTGGCCGAGAACCGCGACGATCGGTGTACGCAGCGACGCAGATGAGTTATCTGACATTGGAACACACCCCAAAGAAGTCTTTGCCGAAGACTATCCGCGATTGGAGTTAAGCCTTTCAACTTCCCGATCAGCCGCCGCGGTCGGTGAAAACTAGTCGTGCGGGTGGAATCGGCGGACTGCACCACGGACGGCTTTCGACTCACCGAGGAACGTGATCCGATCGCCCTGTTGTAATACTTCGTCAGCTTTCGGGACGTGTGAGTCGCCGCCACGGACGATCACCGCGACGATACAGCCGTCGGGGATCTCTTGGTTAACCTCTTTGATCGTTCGCCCGACGAGATCCTCGGCGGTGACGGCGATCTCTTGGACGTCATGACCGTCGCCGAGTTCACTCATCCAGTGGAAGATCGATGGCCGCTCAATCTCGTTGTCGATCGACCACGCGGTGGCCATCGACGCGTCGATAGCGCCCACATCGAGCGCCTCGAACGCCTCGACGTTGTCCGGCTGGTTGACCCGGCTGAAAACCTGTGGGACACCGAATTTTGTCCGCGCAAGCTGACAGACGAGGAGGTTTGTGTCGTCGTCGCCAGTCGCGGCGACGGCCGTCTTGGCATTGGTGATCCCCGCATCCTCAAGGGTTGCGGCGTCAGTGCCGTCGCCGCGGGCAGCCTCGAATCCGTCGACCTGCAGTGACTCGACAGTCTCTTTCCGTTCATCGACAACGATGATGTTCTCTCCGCGGTTCTCCAGTCGTGTGGCGAGTGCGCGCCCGACACGGCCCCCGCCGACGATTATTGTTGGCATCGGTATCACATCCAGTCGCTGTGCGATCTGTCGCGACAGCCCGGCTTCGAACACAACCGTCGCGAAAATCACGAGGAAGACAGTCCCTAAAAGCACCTGCGCGTCAGCGGTCCGGCCAACCTCTTGCAGTTCGATCGCAAACAGCGTGGCCACGCTTGCGGGAATGATCCCACGCGGCCCGACAAGGCTCAAAAAGTACCGCTCGTTTCGGGTAAACTGGCGATCGCGTGCGGACGCAAACACCGCGAGTGGCCGGACGACGAGTGTGACAACCACAACGACCGCGATCCCACCGAGCCCGAGCCCAATGAGCGCCCCAATGTCGACGAGCGCCGCGAGGGAAATGAATACGAACGAAAGGACGAGAAGCGTGAGGTCGCGGGCGAACTCGTCGATCGCCTCTTCGTGGTCGAGCTCCGCGTTCCCGAGCACGATTCCAGCAGCGGCTGCTGCAGCGACACCCGTCTCTGCGAGTATACTAGACGAGAGTCCGTACGAGAGTACCGCGCCAGCGAGGACGACAAACTGCGCAGTCTGTGGGGCTGCGTCTGCGGGGACGTCGAGCCGCTGGAGCGTCTCTCGGACCGCAAGCGCGACAGCAACCCCGACGGCGACGCCGAGGCCGACCCGAACGAGAAAGCCCGTCGGCACCGCGAGCAGGTCTGACTCCAACACGAGCAGTTCGAACACCACGATCGCGAGCACGGCCGCGGTCACGTCGTTGAAAATACCTTCGGCCTCAAGCGTCGTCCCGACGTGTTCACGGACCCGCACGACGTCAAGGATCGGCGTGATGACAGTTGGCCCGGTGGCGATCAAGAGTGCACCGATCAGGAAAGCCACTCCCCACGACGCACCAACAAAGAACCGAACCGCAAGTGCCGTGCCGACGAGGCTGCCGATCGCACCGATCGTGATCAACCCACCGATCGCCTTCGGTGCGCGTTCGAGTTTGTCCCGGCGGAGCTGAAACGCACCGTCGAACACAATAATTGCAACGCTCACACCGACGACTGTCGATAGCCCGCCGCCAGTCCCGAACGTCTCGAGCGTGATAAGACCCAGCCCCACTTCCCCAAGCAGCACGCCGATCGGAATGAGAAACAGCACGCTCGGAATTTTGAGCCGCTTTGCGAGGATCTGGGTTCCGATACCGGCGACGAGAATTATCGTAACAATTGTGAGCAGTCCTGTTGCCACCGAAGGTCCCTATGGTTTGTAGCTCTCTGTCGTATTTAAGCGTCGTGCCTGACTGTTATGACTCGCACCAGCCGGCGTCTGACGGTCCCCAGTGTTTATATGATTACACGCGAATACGCGGAGTATGGTAGATATCCTAGCGGAGAACCTCTCGGGGAAATCCGTCATGGGCGCGGATGGTACCGAACTCGGTGAACTGTACAATATCACGATGGACCTCAAGACCGGCGCGCTCAATGACTTGCTTGTGACACCAAAAGAAGAAATTATTCCCGCCGAACACGGACTCGACACCGACAATCGCGGCAGAATCAGGCTTCCTGTCGGGGCGGTGCAGGCAGTCAAAGACTACATTGTCGTCGCCCGTTAAATGCATATTCTCGACACGTCTGCGTTTATTCACGAGTATCACACCGACGAGCCGACAGCATCGATTCCGCTCGTCCGTGAGGAGCTTGAGGGCGAACACGCCTTCCGATTTGACGCCGACGAGGGTGCGGGGATGCACATTCACATTCCTGCGGAGGGGACCGTAGAAAAGATCGGTCGTGCGGCCGTCGAGACCGGTGATGCCAATGAGCTCTCAGAAACTGATACCCGACTGCTCGCGGCCGCCTTCGAACTCGATGGCGTCTTGGTGACCGACGACTACGCAATGCAGAACGTCGCCGAACACCTCGGGATCTCCGTCGATGTCATCGCTCGCGACGGAATTTCAGAGGAGCGGGCCTGGATTTTCCAGTGTGCTGGCTGTGGCCGGGAGTTCGACGAGCATCATGAGCGGTGTCCGATCTGTGGGAGCGAACTCACGCGGAAAAATCCGAACTGAGTGGTTGGCGATCGTTGCGTGTGGCGCACACAGCCCGGCCGCCGGGGACTACAAGAGGCCGATCGCGCCGGCGTACTGTATGGCGAAGATCACGGCGTTGTTCGCACCGTGGACGATCGCCGGTACCCAGATCGTTCTGGTTCGCTCGTAGAGATAGCCCAAGACGAGTCCCAACAGCGCGATGACAACCAGCGTCGCGTACTGCTGGGTCGGCTCGCCGATGATCGCCGGAAGGTGGATTGCGCCGAAAACTATCGTCGCGAGCACGATCGCGGGCCACGCCCCCCATGACTCTCGAAGTCGTGCCTGTAACACGCCACGGAACAACAATTCCTCGGCAGGGCCAACGAGCAGGAGTGAGATGATGATCATTCCGAAAAAGTACTCAGGGTTGCCGAGGCCGTCGGTGATCGCGCGGTTCGCCCCCGTCGAGATGCCAAGCGAGCTAAAGAGCGCAGAGATCCCCAGCTGTCCACCCAACAAGACGGCGGTTCCGACCGCGATCGCGATCGCGTGTGTGGGTTCGAACTCGTCGAATCCGACCATCTTCCAGCGATCGGTGACTCGAAGATACCAGAACACGACAAGCCCAAAAAAGACGAACTGGATTACGGTCACCGACAGCTGGACGATCGTCGCATCGGGAGTACCACCGGTCGCTGCGACGAGAGGCTCACGAATCACCGCAACCGCGAGGCTCGCGGCGACCAACGCAGCGAGGACGACAAAGACGCCCTCAAACAGCGCCGAGCCGCGACGCATCCAGACCTGTATGTCCGCATCCGAGGAGTCCGCCATTGGGTTCGACGTAAACGCTCGATCGGGTTAGCCGCACCGATCCTGCGCGTTCGTGATAGCCACACCGCTGGCCGTCGACGATCGCAGCTTGCGCGCGTCAGTCGACGACGAGGGTTCGCTTGTCAGAAACGGCGTCGGCCTCCGCGAAGTCACCGCCGCCCAACAGCCCACGAGCGGCTCGTTTACCCCACTCGACGGCAGGTTGAGTAAATGTCGACACGTTTGCGAGCTCGCCGTAGAGCACGCACGCGGCTTCCATCGCGTACAGGAGTTCACCGATTCCCCGTTCGTCGACTGCATCGATCTCGATCCTGACGGAGGGCCGACCCGCCTCCGCGAGGCTTGCTTCGGTCGCCTCGAACTCCGCGTCGAGCAGTGACCCCAGCGAGGAGCCTCCAAGGTACGACAGCCCTGACAGCTCCGTTTCGGGAATCGCAATGTCCGATCGCTCCTGCGGGCGAACGAGCGTGACGAGCTTGTCTCGTGGGCCCGCACGGTACAACTGCAGCTGAGAGTGCTGGTCAGTCGCGCCAAGCGCACGGGCGGGCGTCTGACCGATCCCGTCCTTGCCGAGACTTTCGGCCCACAGCTGGGCAAACCACTCGGCGAAGTACTCGAGTGACTCGCTGTATGGCATCATCGCGTTTGTGAGCGCGCCGCGTTCGGCCAGCGCGTACGAGACAGCACCGTAGGCGTACGCTGGCGACTCATACAGTGATCCCGAGAGCTTCGACGCCTCACTCGCCGCACCCGCGAGAATCGCCTCGAGATCGTGGCCCTGGATGGCTGCGACCGCCAATCCAACCGACGACAATGCGGAAAATCGACCAGGGACGCCGTCGGGGACCGGCAGCGTGGGGAGATCGTGTGTCGCTGCTAGCTCGTGGAGGTTCCCAGCGTCGCCAGTCGTGACGAACGTCCGGTCAGTCCAGTCGACGTCGGCGTCGGTCATCCGATCGCGGACGACCAGAAAGTTCGACAGCGTTTCTGCGGTCGTCCCCGATCGGCTCACGACGTTTACAACTGTTTTCGAGAGATCGATCGTCGACAGCAGCTGCTCGATTGCCTCGGGGTCGACGTTGTCGAGGTAGTACGTGTCCGCGTGCTCAGGGCCCGACAGCGCGGCATCGATCGTTGCCGCGCCGAGCGCGCTGCCGCCGATCCCGACCGTGAGAATCGATTCGGGCGCGTCGAACCCCGAGACGGCGGCCTCGATCGCGGCCGGATCAGTCGTCTCCGGGAGGTTCAACGCCGCGTAGCCGTGGTCGGCTGCCTCCCGGCCGGCGTCGATTCGTTCGTGTGCGGTTGCCACCCGCTCGTCGAGCCGATCGAGCACATCCATCGTGACACCGGGAACGGTGTCGATCGCATTACCGAGGTCTATTCGCATGTGTACTCCCGCGGGAGCCACCATTATAGCAGTTACCGTCTCTGGTGTGAGAGTATTAGCCGGCGCAAATACGAGGCGAAATCCGTGTGATTAAGCGATCACACGGCCTACCCAGGGGTATGGAAGACAGCTACGGCGGGCTGTTCGGCGCTATCCCCTACGCCTTCCGGCAGAGCCGATCGGTGCTGTTTAAATTGTATGTCGTGATCGGAACGCTTGCAGCGGCACTAATCGGACTCATTGTCTTGTTCGGACTCATCGTCCTCATGGGCGAGACCGCCGAGGTCCCCGGCGGTTCACTCACGCTGTCTCGATCGCTGTACGTCCTGTTGGGATTGGCGTTTGCCGGACCGCTTCTCGCGCCCACGCTGTTTGTTGCCCGTCGACATCGAACCGCACGCACGGTGGCCGATCGCTACGATCCAGCCCTGGCACTAACCGGATTCGGCTTTCTCGTGTCGGTATACGTCGGACTCATTATCACTGTCCCACCCGAGCAACAGGAGCCGGTCGGTGGGATCTTCGGGCCGATCGTCGACGTGCTCTACGGGCTCGCCCAGCCAATTGGGCTGCTCCCGCCAGTTGTCGGCGCGATCGCAATTTTTGTCGTCCATTATTTGCTCACGAAGCGCGCATGAGAATCATCGCGTAGACAGATTCCGCTGTCGAAACGTCCAAACAGCTCTGCTATCTACATAGCGAGGATGACCGACGACGCGCCACCAGATGGAAAAAAGAGTACGTTTCTCGTGACCCACGCCGACGAGGATTCGGCGGTGTTGAAAGACGTTCACGACGGACAGGTACACGCGCTCTCGACAAACCCAGGTATTGAGGTCGATGATGCCATCGACGGCGTTGTCGCCCCCGATCCGCCGCTCGAGGTCTCGTGGCAACTTGTGGAGGTTGGTGACCGACGATCGCTGTCGATCGGGGTGAGCGAAGAGCCTCCGACCCAGCAAGAACGAGAGATAGCCGATAGCCAGCCGGAAGGCGAACTGACCAGAAAGCCGCGGGCAGGGATCGGCGAGTTGCACGTGCTAACCGTGCCCGAGGAATCGACTGACGACGCCGTCACAGATGTTGTCGACGATCGGGAGACAACACTCTCGCGGGCCGCTCGGCTCGGAGTCAACCGCGTCGAGGTTCGATCGGCTGCTGGCGTTGTGAGCGTGCGGTACCTTCCCTAAGCGACGGCACAAGGCCCTGAGCGACGACATAGGCCTGTTCGATTGCTGATGAATCTGCGAGCGGCGGCGATCGCACTCAGTACTGCGAGTCGGCCGCAGGAAGTCGAATCGTAATCCGGTTTCCCCCGCGATCGCGCTTTGAAAAGTCGATCGAGCCGCCGGAGAGATCGACGACACAGTAGACGAACCACAGCCCGAGCCCGCTACCGTGATACAGCGGGCCGTGTGCACTTGGTTCTGTGAGCACCGCAATCTCCTGTTCGGGGATTGTGGGTCCACGATCGGCGATGGAGACGACGACGAATCCGTCGGCCTGCTCGACAGAGATGTCGACGATGGGTTCGTTCACACCGGCGTACGTTGCGGCGTTTTGTACCAGTTCGGCAATTGCCTCCTCGATCATCGGAACCGCGACTGCGGGTGCGGACGCCGGGCATGATACGTCAAACTGACCGTTGTCATGTTCACACCGGATCATCTCGACTGCGGTAGTGGCGACATCAACGAGCTCAAGCTGTCGCTGTTCGGTCCGTCGTGTGAGCACGTCGACGATCTCGCGTTGTTTTTCGACTGTCTCGAGCAGGCGTTCGCTGGTGTTGCGAATCCGATCGATCGCCGCTGCAACCGTGTCGTCGTTGCGCTCGGCAGCGACCTCCGCGTAGCCCAAAATAACGTTGAGATCGTTACGGAGGTTGTGTCTGAGCACGCGATCGATTACGTCGAGATGGTGCGATCGTTGTCGTCGCCGCGTAATGTCGCGAACGAAGCCGCCGACCCGTGAGACCGTGCCGTCTTCGAAAATTGGCTGTCCTTGTGCCCACACCCACCGTGTGCGATTCGGATCGGGTTGGATTCGAAACTCAATATCGATCGGAATTCCCGCGGACAGCCGCCCCATCGCGTCCATCGTGCGCTCGCGATCCGCCGGATGAACCACTTCGAGGAAACTCATTGGCTCTGCCTCCAACCGCTCAAGTGGTTGCTCCCAGACGGATTCGTACACAGAGTTGATAAACAACAACTGCTCCCAGTCGGCGGTGTACATCCACACGACGTCGTCGGTGCTCTCGACCAGTTGTTTGAACCGATCGTTGACCCGCTGTCGAACAGTAGTAGCGCGTGTGCTTGGTGTGATATCGACCGAGCTGACCAGACACCCGTTTATTTCACTCGTTGGATCGCTAGCCAGGCGGCTTCGAAGCCAAATATGTGGGTCCTGGTTGGTCAGAAATCGATATTCAACCTCAGTGACGCACACAGAGCCCTCCGCAATCGACGCAAGTGCCGTCGTGACGATGTCGCGATCGTCGGGATGCAGATGATCGACAAATTGGGTCGAAACGAGTGCACTGTCGTCAACTGGGAGCACGCGATCGACTCCGTGGGCCTCGGTAATGACCCCGTCATCGACGAGCAGGTGCATCTCCTGGGTATGCAGTGGTATGGTGGAGGACTCGACTAACTCTCCCAGGATAGCCATACGATCGATACAGAACAATTCATATATGAATTCAACGGCTAAAATATCTATTTTGATATTCTTTACATGATCCGCCAATTGGCCAACTCGAACATGAGAAGGCTTATTCAATGCCCACGATGACCGGAATGTAATATGGTTGCATTCGAGGTACCGGAGATCAACTACACCGAATACAGCAACCGGCAGCTCGCGGCTGTGCCGCTCGCGCTGCTCGCAGTGGCACTGTTGATTCTTGGCGGTTGGTACGTTGTGACCGGCTATCCGGTCGATCCGGGATTAGAGTTCACCGGCGGGACAGAGCTACGACTCGATATCGATGGCAATGATGCGGATGCACGGGCGCAGATCGCCGAAGAGTTTGACGCCGAACCCGATTCTGTCAGACAGGTCGCCACAGATGGGAGCTACATCGTGACGTTCCGACAGGGCGATGCAACCACGACCGAACTCGAAACACAGGCGAACGATGCTGGCTTTGAGATCCGATCGATCGACTCAGTGTCTGGGAGCTTTGGAGCAGATACCCAGCTTTTGGCGATCGGGGGTGTGCTCGTCGCGTTCGGCGGCATGAGTCTTCTCGTCTTTGCGATGTTTCGGACGTTCATTCCGTCGATCGCCGTCGTGATCTCGGCATTTTCTGACGTGATTATCCCGCTTGCGATGATGAACCTCATCGGGATCGAACTCACGCTGGGGACCGTCGCAGCGCTATTAATGTTGATCGGGTACAGCGTCGACTCCGATATCCTGTTGAATAACAGCATCCTCCGACGAACCGGGGACTTCTACGAGTCGACGAACCGCGCAATGCGGACCGGTGTAACGATGACGATCACGTCGATCGCCGCGATGGCGGTGATGACGATCGGTGCGTGGGCGTTTGGGATCGACCTATTGCGAGCGATTGGGATCATTCTCGTCGTCGGATTGCTCGCAGATCTAATGAACACCTACCTGTTGAACGTGAGTCTGCTTCGATGGTACAAATACGAGGGGGTGAGATGATAAAATGTTCGAGCGAATAAAGCAGAACTATCGGGTAACGCTGCTCGTCATTATCTGTCTGCTCGCTGCCTTCGCGCTGTTCTCGCCGACGATGGCTCCCGAGACAGACGTCGGTGGAGAAGACGCGACCGCCCGTGAAGGGGTGACAAATCTCCGATACGGGCTCGATCTGGCCGGCGGGACTCGAATCCAGGCGCCGCTCATCGGGCTGACTGCCGAGGATGTCGAGTTCAGTGGGGACGGTGAAGCGACCGTCGCCAGAGAGGTTGCCGCCGAGTTACCGGACACCGAAGAGACCGACGTGATCGTTCGACAGGAGTTCGAAGATGAGCCGGGGACCGTTGAAGTCGTCAGTAGAAACATCACCGAATCACAGTTCGACGATGCCCTCAACGCCGCTGGTTACGAACATGGGGAGGTTTCTTCGGGCGTCACGCAAGCGACTCGCGAGGAAGCAATAAGCGTCCTCGAGGGAAAGGTCAACGAGGCCGGTCTCTCGGGCAGTACCGTCCAAGAGGTCACGAGCGGGACGGGCGAGTTCTTCATCATGACTGAGGTCCCCGGCGAGGGCCGACAGGACGTCATTGATCTCATCCAAGAGCGGGGGTCAGTTCGCGTTGACATCTACCATCAAAATGACGACGGCGAATACGTGAACGAGACCGCGGTGTTGACCCAAGAGGACTTCCAGACGGTTGGGACCGCCCAACAGAACGATCGCCAGGGACCACACGTTCCCGTGACGGTCCGTGAGTCGTCTGCGACCGACTTTCAACAGGCAGTCGTCGATACGGGGCTCGCACAGGGATCGCAGTGTACGTACTTTGAAGATGCTGAAACTACCGATCCCTGTCTGTTGCTCGTCGTCGACGACGAGGTCGTCAACGCCTTCGGGATGAACCCAGGACTGGCAAACGATATGCAGTCGGGCGAGTGGGCACAGGATCCGAATTTCATTCTCACTACGGGTGATTTTGAGGACGCTCAGCGCGTCGCGTTGAACCTCCGCGCTGGTGCGCTGCCGGCACCGCTTGACCTCGAGTCGGGAACCACCTCGTTCATCTCACCCACACAGGGAGAGGAGTTCCGAACGAACTCGCTCATTGTCGGAATCCTCGCGGTCTTTAGTGTCGCTGGGTTCGTGTTCCTTCGGTACCGTGAGCCGCGAGTCGCTGCGCCGATGATCGTCACCGCACTCTCCGAGGTGTTCATCCTGCTCGGTTTTGCTGCCGCGCTTGGGTATCCACTCGATCTGGCGGTGATCGCCGGCTTCATTGCCGTGATCGGTACAGGGGTCGACGACCTGATCATCATCGCCGATGGGGTGATGGCAGAAGGTGACGTCAAGAGTCGGAAGGTATTCGATTCGCGGTTCCGTCGAGCCTTTTGGGTCATTGGTGCGGCCGCGGCGACGACGATCGTTGCCATGTCGCCGCTTGCGGTGTTGTCGCTCGGTGATCTCCGCGGATTCGCGATCTTCACCATCCTCGGGGTGCTCGTCGGCGTCCTCGTGACTCGGCCGGCGTACGGCGACATCCTGCGGTACCTGCTCACCGACAGATGAGAACTCGCTGATTCGGATACTTACCAGGCGAGAACGAGCAGTCGCAGATTGTAGGCTGTTAAAAACAGACCAACAATGGTGAGAAGCACTGGCGGGAAGTAATACAACAGCCGATCATTTTCTTTCGAGCCGAGCCAACTGATCCAGATCATGATGAAAAACCCGCCGAGCTTGATGCCAACCAGTCCACCCAACCCATAACTGTCTATTGCCCATCGGACGAGCGGATTACCCTCTGCGAGCGCCGGCGTAAAAAACACCATCGCAATGGTCGTAACAATATCACCGACGCCGTACGCCGCCGTGGCGATGATCCACCACCAGTAGAACGCGTTGGGCCACCGCAGATGAAGCGGTGTTCGGCGTCGACTTCCTCCGCTCACATCCGTATTTTTTGAAGGTCTCCATAGAACCTGTCGGTTTTGTCGGACAAATTATTTTCAAAATGAGCTGAGGTCTGATTGGGCCGCAGCATCGAGCAGATCCGCACATGTCGACCACGATCGGCGGGCGCAGGCAGGAACGGCACCGTGTTCCTCGACGTACGTTTGCAGGAACTCGCGGGTGTTCGGATCGCTTGGATAGCCGCTGCCGACGTCGCCGAATCCGGTGTACTCCGCGGCGATCGCGCCTACGCGGCGATCGCGTTCGACTTTCGCGAGCACAGAGGCCGCCGAGACGATCGGATACGTGTCGTCAGCGCCGTGTTCAGCGATCGTCTCGACAGTAATCTCACGCTCGGCAAGCCCCGCAGTGACGCGATCGCCGAAGCGCTCGGCGATCACGTCGCCCGCGTCGACCACAGCCAGATCGCCTTCACAGGCGATCGCCGCCAGCGCACGGACCTGCGCGGCGACAGTGAGTGAGTTCATATCGGTCTCGGGATCGTCGATCTCTTCAACCTCGACGATGCCGAAGCCAACGTCGATCGCGGGATCCGAGCGGAGTGACGTTGCAATGGACGCTCGGCGGGCCGGTGAGAGTCGCTTCGAGTCGTCGACGTCATCGGGAAGCACTGCGGGGTCCGTGCGGATCGCAGCGGCGACCATCGGCCCAATCACTGGTCCTTTGCCGGCCTCGTCAGCGCCGAGGACGGGCCCGTCTGGCAGCGCTGCCGCCGGCAGTTCACTCATGGAAAAACTCCGCTCGCTCGAACGGTTCGTCTTCACCTTCGACCGAGAGCACGTCGAGTGCTGTCACCGTTGCCTCGACGCCGAGCAGTCCCGCGAGACTCGGCTCGGTTCGACCGTCGTCCCCGGAGATCAGCTCTTTGATGTAGAGGCCACCCTCGCCGTGGATTTCGACGGTTGCGTGGCGATCGTCTTCGCGGGTCGCGGTCGCCGAAAATACCTGCCTGGTACGGGTGAGCCCTGCTCGCCGGTGATCGACCCGCTGTGGAGTGTACTGTTCGATCGTCGCGCCCTCGAGGTCGTCGATCGCTGCTGTGAGTGCGTTCTCGTCAACACGATCGCCGAATTCGACCGCAGCGCGGTAGGTCTTCGAGGCGTCGAGTTCTTTGACCCGCTCGACCATATCGTAGCGTGCGAGTCGGAGCCCCTCAACTTCGATTGCGCCCTCGGCGAACGCGTTGATATCCTGCTCTAGGCGATCGGTGTCGATCCGGCGGCGACGTGGCTCTTCAACCTCGACGACGAACGGCCGGCCAGTCCCAAGCATCAACGCGTCAACGTCCTCGCGGCCTGCGCCGTGGAACGTCGAGTCGGTCCCGTCCATTACTTCTTCGGCGATCGGCGCGGTGTAGCCCTCGACGCTGTCTTCGTAGAGGTATCCCGACCCGCCGCAGTGTGTACAGACCTGCTGGCCGATTCGCCCGCTGGCGTGACACTCCCGGCAGGGCCACTCAGTCTGGGGAATGTCGCGTTCGAGTTTGCGGTACCGGCCGTAGACGAACGCGGAGTTGACCGTCGTCTCAACGCGATCGCCGTCGAGATCGAGCGTGAACTGGACGTCCGGGCGGGTGAAATCCACCTCAGCGCCGGTGAGTCCGCCGACTCGCTTTCCGACCTCGCGATTAAACTCGGATTTGAACTGTTCGCCCGCGTCTTCGGGCAGGCCTGCGTCTTCACGGAACAGCAGTTCGTTTTCTTCGATCAACGGCGGCGTCCGGGTGCCAACCTGGTAGGTCTCGAACTCGACATTCACGACCGACGCGGCGGCCCGATCGGCCCACGTATCGAACTCCGCACAGCGGCCCTCACACACCCAACAGTCGCTGATTTCGACGGGCTCGTAGGGGTCGTCCTCGTCGATCGCAACCGCAACCCGCAGGCTCTTGCCGCGTTCTGCGTTCGTCAGCCCAAAACTGCGATCCGCGAAGACTCGTCCCAAACAGGCGTCACAGACCGGCCCAGCGTCGATCCCAGCGCGTGCGTCGGCGAGAACGTTCATGCCCGGTCATTCGGCGGGGCGAATAATTGTCTTGTCCTTCGACTCCGAGCAGACACACGGGTCGAGACACCACAGCACATGTGACGTGCTACCACCCAGAAATATATCGATTTTTCGATTAATCCGGCAATATAATCCGTGAGTAATGGTAGCACTTTTCCGAGAAGACTCAAGTTTCAGCCACTCATACCACTGTTTAGAACCTCCACATCAGAAAATATAATGTTACAAATAGTTACACAAAACCTGATACAATACAGAAATCTCGTCCTGTTCGCGCTGCTTTCAGTCTTCTGGGGATCGTCGTTCGTCGCGATTTCCGCTGGGCTTGAGACACTGCCGCCGTTGCTGTTTGCCGCGGTTCGATACGACATCGCCGGAGCGATTCTGCTCGGCTACGCGATCGTCGCTGCCGAGCAGTGGCGTCCAACAAGCGTCAGCGAGTGGGTACTCGTGACCGTTGGCGGCCTGTTCGTGATCGGCATCCACTACGCGCTGTCGTTCGTCGGCCAGACGTACGTCACAAGCGGCGTCGCGGCGATCGTCCTCAGCACGACGCCGATCCTCACGCCGCTTTTCGCGTGGCTGTTGTTGACCGACGAGCGGATCGGAATCTCCGGAGTCATCGGCACCGTTGTCGGGTTATTCGGCATTGTTCTCATTGCTGCCCCCGAGCCGGGTGCGAGTGAGGGGACCGCGATCGGCGTCGTCCTCCTCGTACTCTCGGCAGCGAGTTTCGCCTTCGGTGCGGTCCTGTTGAAACGGCTGCCAGCCCGGATGGCGCTCGCCCCATCGCAGGCGTGGATGATGCTCATCGGCGCAGCGATGCTCCACGGTCTGAGCCTCGGCTTCGGTGAGCCACAGTTTCGGGCAATTGCTTGGACGCCAGTCGCGGTCGTCTCGCTCGCGTATCTCGCGATCGTCGCCAGCGCGATCGGATTCGTGATCTACTTCGATCTGCTCGATCGGATCGGCGCGATCGAGGCGAGTCTTGTCAACTACGCAGTCCCGATCGTCGCTGCGGTCGTCGGCTGGCTGCTGCTCGGCGAGTCGATTACCCCGGCGACGGTCCTCGGATTTGCGCTCATCATCACGGGGTTTGTGCTCGTAAAAAGTGGGCGTATCTTCGCCGGCATTGTCGCCGTCGAAGCCCGACTCAGTCGCGGCTACGCGGTCGAAGACGAGTTCCTCGACGCCGAGGCAATGGCGTCGATCGAGGCACCTGCGTTTGACGATTCCCGGCCGTATCACGCCGACGACTGATCCGGGTCGATACTGTTCTTGAGGCGACCACACCTGTCACTCGGGCGGCCCATCCCCGAGAAGGCGTACCGTAGACGGCGAAACACCGAAACCAGATTCGAGCCGATCGGCAACTGCCTCGCGGGTTCGATCCGCGAGTTGATCGACGCGCAACTCGGCGCGGGCCTCGACGGTCAAGTCGTTGAGCCCGGGCTGAAGCCCGGCAACGTCGATTGATTCGACGGTGACGCCGTCGATCCGTTCGACCTGTCGGCGGACGCCCGTCTGTAGGTCGCCGGGGGCGTGTCGCGAAACGCTAACGGTGAGGTCGGCCTGTACAGCCAGTCGGTTGAAAGTTACTGACATACACTTCCGTCGCGAGTCGAACGCGTCGGGCCACGTGACCGCTGCTGTGGTCGGTTCGTGGCCCGCACCCGGGCATTGCCCGCGGAAGCGGTGTACTCGCTCGAACGCCGTGCTGTGCGGGAAAAGAGGCAGTCGATCGCACCCCTCGCGGCAGCCGCCGCGTCCCGAACGCGTTATGCGGGGCGGAGCGAGCGATCGACCGTCCGGCCTGCAGGACCGCCATAGAGTCCCGCATTCGGGCCGGTCAGCCACACCCCACCGCGTGCGGCGATCGTACTGGCGAGTGCCAGTACGGTCGCGGTCGCGTGGAATGTGGCCATCATCGTCTTACAGCACAGGTGGATCGATCATAAACGTTTCTCAAGGTTGTCACATCTTCACACAGTCACGACGGCTGTGCTGGGACATACATACGCCTCAATAGCACTATATATCAGATTTCTGGTGAGAACACAACGCTTATTCGCAGTGTCGCTCAACCGGGAGATATGTCAGCCGATCCAGTCCGACTCGGGTTCGTCTGTGTCCAAAACGCCGGCCGCAGCCAGATGTCTGCTGCGTTTGCCGAACGGGAGGTCGATCGCCGCGACCTCTCGAACGTCGAGATCATCACCGGCGGAACCCACCCCGTGGACCACGTCCACGAGGAGGTCGTCGAATCGATGGCCGAACTCGACATCGACATCGGTGATCGAGTTCCGCGAGAAGTCTCGACCGAAGAACTCGATGCCTGCGACGTGGTTGCAACAATGGGCTGTTCGACGCTGGAACTCGACGCGGACGTCGACGTTCGCGACTGGGCACTCGACGACCCAGATGGGAAAGACCCCGAGGGGGTTCGGGCAATCCGATCGGAGATCGAAGCGAACGTCTCGGCGCTGTTCGACGAGCTGTTCGGCGAAGAGCACTAATTTTTGTCAATCCACACTCACGAGGTTTTGAAATAGAACTGAGCACCAGTTGCCCAAACGGCTAATACAATTTAGATACAATAGTCGTACATACCTGTCGATTTCGAAACACATGAACCTGGAAACCCACGTATTGACCTGTCAGAAGGGACCAATGCGAGACAATTGTTGGAGTTCTTACTGCAGACGCCAACCGTTGGATACACACCCGCAGAATTGGCGGCTGAAACCGGAATTCCGCGTGGAAGCATCGGACCGACACTGCAGCGTCTTGCGGCCGCAGGTCTCGTTCGTCATAAAGAACCGTACTGGGCAGCCGCTGAAGACGATCGGATCGCAGCAGCGACAGCTGCGTTCCTCGGGATCGAAGCGACAGCCGCCAGATATACTGACGACTGGTACGCACAGAATGAAGACTGGGCAGAAGAATTGCCCGACTTGAGCGAGGACGAACAATAGCAATGGTGTACGGCCAAGGCGCGGTGGTGATTGCCGAAGACCCGTTCGGAAACAACCCGAAGCGCCCGTATCTGATTGTTTCTAACGATCGTGTACCGTTCTATGGCCAAGAGTATATTGCAGCAGTAATCACGACAACGGATCGGAGTGAAGCGGTTACATTCACCCCAGATAGGTTCGAAAAAGGACGGCTCGCAAGAACCTCCCACGTCTCTCCGTGGTCGGTTCTCACACTCAAAGACTGGATGATCACCAAACAACCTGCAAAGGTGACTATAGTAACGTTTGCAACTCTGTGCAACTGGCATCTCGAAATGCAACCCGAGAGAGCGTGAACCAGCAGTTCCTGAATCGAAGTGGGAAAATAATTGCAAACGCTACTATAACCCGACTGTAGACGAGGTTCGGAAAAGAATGGAGATGTATCTTCAGACGAAATAAGACGATAGCGTTCCGAATCCGCGCGTTTTAACCGACTAACCGCCCTCTTTTCGACAATGACACATGCGCTTGAGATCACCGATCTCCGGAAGTCCTACGGGGGCGTCCAGGCGCTCGACGGCGTCTCGCTGACGGTCCCGGAGGGCAGCTTCTTTGGGTTCTTGGGGCCGAACGGCGCGGGCAAGACCACATTCATCAATATTCTCGTCGGCCTCGTCCGCAAAAGCGGCGGCGAGGCGCTGGTGTTCGGCCACGACGTCGAAGACGACTACCGGGCGGCCAGGGACGCGATCGGACTCGCCCCCCAGGAGTTCAACGTCGATCGCTTCTTTCCGATCCACGAGGTGCTCGAACACAAAGCCGGCTATCATGGGGTCCCCGCGAGCGAGGCCGAAGAGCGGGCCGCCGAAGCGCTCCAGCGGGTGGGCATCTACGACAAGCGAAACACCCGCTTCGACTGGCTTTCCGGCGGCATGAAACGGCGGTTTATGCTCGCGCGTGCGCTCGTAACCGATCCTGATCTCCTTATCCTCGACGAGCCGAGCGCCGGGGTGGACGTTCAGCTCCGCCGCGATCTGTGGGAGCTCGTTACCGAACTCAACGAACAGGGGACGACAATCCTGCTCACGACCCACTACATCGAAGAGGCCGAGCGGCTCTGTGACGAGGTTGCGATTCTCGATTCCGGCCGGATCGTCACCGTTGCGACGCCCGCAGAGCTGAAAGACCGCGGTCTCGATCGCATCGTCGTTACGCTCAGAGAGCCGCTGTCGGTCGCGCCAAGCGTGCTTTCGGACGACGAGCGCGTCGAGTCGATCGAATGCGAGGGCAACCGCCTCGTCGTCACCGCCAGACAAGGCGGACTCATCGCGCCGACGCTCGTCCGCGAACTCGATCGCGGCGGCTTCGAGATTGTCGACATGGAGATCGCCCGGACCTCCCTGGAGGAGGTGTTCGTCGAACTGACGAACTCCGGGGTCGATCGACCCGAGAACCAGCGCGACGAAGGAACAGCAGCAGACGATCGCGATCGCGAGGAGGCCCCACTCGTTACCGACGGTGGCGCGGCGGCTCAACGGGGGCGATCGCAGTGAGCGTCGTCGATCGCGTCGCAGCTCGGACGCCGCTGCCGACCGGTTTTTACACGCTCACGAAGCGAGAGATCCTGCGGTTCGTCCGCCGACCGAAGAACACCTTCGCGCCGGCGATCACGAACGTGCTGTACTTTTCAGTGTTCGGGGTCGTCCTCGGCGCACGGGTCGGCGAGATCATTGGCGTGCCGTACATTCTCTTCATCCTGCCGGGGTTAATCGTGCTCGGCGCGATCTCGAACGCCTTCGAGAACGCCTCGTTTTCGATCTTTCACGGCCGCTGGAACGAGTACATCCACGAGACACTGACCTCGCCGCTTTCGTACACCCAGATGGTGTGGGCGTACATCCTCTCCTCGGCGTTTCGTGGCCTACTCGTCGGGGCGATCATCGCGGCGATCGGCGGCGGGATCATCAGCTATCTCTACCAGCCGGTGCCGATCGAACAACCAGTCTACCTGCTCGCGTTCATGCTCGTCATCGTGTTGTTGTTTGCGAGCCTCGGGGTCGTCGGTGGCTTGCTCGCGACCGATTTCGACGATCTGACCATGATGAACCAGTTCATCCTCCGGCCGCTCGTCTTCTTTGGGGCGGTGTTTTATTCGCTCGAGGACCTCACGCCGCTGCTGCGAGACGTGTCGATGCTGAATCCCATGGTATACATGGTGAATGGTGTCCGCTACGGCTTCCTCGGCGTCGCAGAGGTCGATCCGAACCTCTCGCTTTTCGTGTTGGCCGGGGCGACGGCGGTTGTTGCGTCAATCGACGTCTGGCTGTTCAAACGCGGGTACGGCCTGACTGACTGATTACGGGCGAGGATACAGATTGTCGGCGGATCTGCGCGGGTCTCGATCGAGGTCGACTGTTCCGGTGTCCGTAGCCTCTTGCGTACCGACGACACAGCCCTTCGTATGAGTGAGCTACCGCCAGCGGTGATCGGCGACGCACGAACGAGTTCGTTCGCGTGGGACGTACTGACTGATCTCGCCGATATCGGCAATCGAATGGCTGGCCAAGCGGGCGAACGGCGCGGAGCCGAACGGATCGCCCAGGCGTTCGAGACGGCTGGCCTTGAGGACGTCGCGATCGACGAGTTCGAAATCCCCGGCTGGTGGCGCGACGCCGCCCGACTCGAAATTGAGACGCCACAGAGCCGTGAGTACACGGGAAGCCACGCCGTCATCGCGTTGCCCGGATCGCCGTCAGGATCGGTCTCTGCACCGCTTATCGACGTTGGCGCGGGCGGATACGATGACTTCGAGGCAGCCGACAATCTCGACGGAGCGATCGTCATGGCCTCCAGTAAGACGCCTGAGACGGCCGACCGGTGGATTCACCGGATGGAAAAGTACGCAAACGCCGCCAGCGCGGGCGCGATCGGATTCATTTTCCGGAACCACATCGACGGCTCGCTGCCGGCAACCGGCGAGGTCGGCTACAACAACCGTCCGGGGCCGATCCCCGCGATCGGCGTCAGCGCAGAGGTCGGCGCGCGATTGGCCCGGTATGCCGCGGCGAAACCAACGGAGGTGACGCTCGAAACAGCCTGTCGGAACGAGTCGGCGACATCACGAAATGTTGAGGGACAGCTCGGCCCCGACAACGGTGCGGCGATACTCATCACCGCACACATCGACGCACATGACATCAGTGACGGCGCGCTCGACAACGGCGCAGGGTCAGCGATCGTCGCCGAGGTCGGTCGTCTCTTGACCGCCGTCGAAGGTGATCTCGAACGGCCGGTACGGTTCGTGACGTTCGGCGCGGAGGAGATTGGCCTCCGCGGAGCATACCAGTGGGTCGAAACACACGAAATCTCTGATGTCGCCTGCGTGATCAACGTTGACGGCGCAGGATCGTCACGAGATCTCCGGGTGAACACGAACGGGTTCTGCTCACTCGCGAAGGTCTTCGAGGAGGTCACCGACGATTTCGATGCGCCGCTGTCGACAAGCGACGTGATCGCGCCCCACGGCGATCAGTGGGCATTTGTTCAAGAGGGCGTCCCCGCAGTCATGGCCGCGAGTGCGTCCGAGTCAAGCGGCCGCGGGTGGGGCCACACCCACGCAGATACACTCGACAAGCTCGATAGCCGCGATCTCCGTGAGCTTGCCACCCTGATCACGGAGGCGGCCTACCGAATCGCGACCACGGACGTGTCGACGCCCCACCGAAGCCGCGAAGAGATCCGCGATCGGATCGACGATGGTTACATCACGGAGCTGAAGACCGGCGGTCGGTGGCCCTACGACAACGAATGAGCCGGCCGTTTTGTTCAAAATATCGAATATGATATTTTAATCCGTATCATTAACAATTCGACGAGATTGATTGGAGTATGGACGGCGATTCAGCTGGAAAGAATCCGTTCAAACGAGGATATGATCGGATTCGTGGGCGCTACGTGTTTAAGATTGCAGCGGCGGTAGTTGTAGTGACGATCTTACTCCTTGCAGCAGGAACCTATACGGTACAGACGACACAGGCGAGTGTCTCGGCTGACTCAGAGGAAACTCTGTTGTCGGGAGCCGAAAGCGAAAGCCGGGCGGTTGCAACGTGGATTGATGGTCGCAATGACGATGTCTATACAATTTCGCGGTCCGCAGAAATAAACAGCGGCAGTGTGTCAATCATTCAAGCAGCGATCGAAACAGATCTTGGGCGGCTCGAAGACAGTCACGTTGAATCGATTCATTACTATGACATGGAGGCTCAAGAGGTGCTCGCCAGCACCGACGAGTACCGCGTCGGGACAACACCGAATACAAGTACTCGGTGGGCAGTTGATGCGTCAATGTTCTACAGCGGGAGTCATGTACAGTCGACGGATCCGTATGAGTCTGAAGACGGTATGCAGATGGCATTCATCAGTCCAGCACTCGGAGACCATGACCACGCAGTCGTGCTTGTGGCGAACCTCACAGCCCTCGGCGAGCAGTTCACTTCGCCGGTGGCAGGCGGCACCATCGAAGTTGTAAGCCACAGCGACGGAAATGTGGTCGTTTCTGGAGACGAGGACAAGATGCTCTCGCCGTACTTTGCGCTTGATTCGCTCCCATATTTGACCAACAATCCAAACGCAAATGCACAGGTCAACGCGATCACCGCGAGTTCTGAGACGATCGACGACGACGAACTCCTCGTCGCGTCCGCACCGGTCGAAGGAGCCGGGTGGAGTGTCGTCATCGCAGCCCCACAGAGTGCAGTCTTTGGAACAGTCACAGAGGTCACAGAGAGCCTACTAATACTGATCGCGATCGCCGTACTCGGCCTTGCTGGGCTCGGAGTAGCAATCAACCGAGACATCTCTGGGTCACTGGACGAGATGACTGACTACGCGGAGGCAATCGAGGCCGGAGATCTCGATGTGACGATCGATCATTCACGGACAGACGAGTTTGGCGAACTCGCCAGGCTGTTCGCACGAATTCGTGACGAACTGCAGTCACAGATTGAGGCTGTCGAAGCACAGGCACAAGCGGCCGACGAGGCCAAAGCCGAGGCAGAGGCATTCGCAACACATCTCGAAGAGAAGGCCAGAGAATACGAGTCAGTGCTCGCAAGCTGTCGAGACGGTGATTTAACGTATCGGCTCGACGCTGGGTCCGAAAGCAAAGCACTTGAGGAGATCGGCCAATCGATAAATGCCCTCCTTGAGACCTGGCAACAAACGATCCGAGAAACACAGGCGTTCGCCGATCGCGTCACTGCGTCAAACGACGCACTCCTCAAGGATATTTCTGCGCTGGAAGACGCAAGCGAAGCCGTCGCAGGGTCAATCGAAGAGATCGCTGAGGGCGCAGCGAGCCAGCAAGCGGATCTCGATACGGTCGGAAACGAGATGAGTTCGCTTTCGGCGACGATCGAAGAGATCGCATCCTCGGCCGAGACAGTCGCAGAGACCTCACAGACCGCAGTGTCAGCAGTTCAGTCGACACAACAGAACACAGACGAAGCGACCGAGGAAATCCAGTCGATCAAAGCCCAGGCCGACAAGACTGTCGAAGCAATCAGTACTCTCGAATCACAGGCGGACGAAATCGAAGAAATCACAGAATTCATCCGTGAAATGGCCGATCGAACCAATATTCTCGCGTTGAACGCGTCGATCGAAGCTGCTCGTGCTGGTGAGGCAGGATCAGGGTTTGCGGTCGTCGCCGAGGAAGTCAAATCACTTGCTGGGGAGACCCACGAGGCCGCCGAAGAGATCGAAGCAATCATCACCAGCCTGCAGACGCAGACCAAACAGACGATCGATGACTTCGAGACGGTCCACACGAGCGTCGAACGAGGAATCGATGTCATCGCAACCGCTGACAACGCACTCGAGCAGGCGGCCTCAACTGTCGTCGAAACCGACAGCAACATCGCCGATATTCGTGAGTCTACGGAGTCACAAGCAGTTTCGACTGAGCAGGTCGCCTCGATTGTCGACGATGTTGTTTCGGTCGCCGAGGAGTCGACTGCTGAGGCGATGTCTGTCGAGTCCGCAGCACAGAACCAGCGATCGGTGCTCGAGGACGTAGCCGATCGGACAGACGAACTCGACAGCTCACTGTCGGCGCTGGCAGAACAGCTTGATTCGTTTGTGATTGCTGGCGACGACGGAACCGCGAGCACGAGCCAGTCGGCTGATCGGTTCGGTGAGGAGAGCGCCTCTAGTGCCGTCGGCGACGGAGGATTCAATTTCAAAACCACCAACCCGAATCGACCGTAGCGTTCGACGGGCCACCCACAGTTGCTCGTCAGTTACCCACGAGTTCAGTCGTGGACTTGTCAGTGGACTCTCCCTCTGCCGTCGTACTGACGGAGGCCGGTAAACCCACACGACGAACACCGCAGAGACGTGTATGCAGGACTCACCTGGACGACCTCGATATCGTACATCTCAGCGTTTTATTCAACGTACTGGGACAGCCGTCAGAACGCCCACGCGTGGAATCGCCTCGCACCAGTCATCCGCTTGCGGATATCGGCTAGATTCTCGAACGCGATGTGCGTGCAGTCGTGTTCACGTGCTTCTTCGAGAATCTGGTTTGCGGCACAGTGTAACACGTCCTGCATCCAGCGGTGTTCGCGGTCGTTCATCGACTGGATTGACAGATGCGCCGAGCGCGTCCCACTCTGCTGCATCGATCCGCGAGTCTTCTCGTACTCTCGACATCGATGGTCTATCTCGTGGGCGTTCTCCTCGATGTTGTATAGTGCCAGCAAGCCAGACGGATTACCGCGCGTTTTTGACCCGATCGGTCGAACAGCTACCCATGGATGAGCAGACACCAGATGTCGACGCCTTCAGATCACGGCGATCGACCGTCTACGGGCAGCGGGGAATCGTCGCGACGAGCCAGCCGCTCGCAGCGGAGGCGGGGATCGAGACGCTCAGAAACGGCGGAAACGCCTTCGACGCGGCGGTCGCGACCGCGGCGGCGCTGAACGTCGTCGAGCCGACCTCGACGGGACTTGGCGGAGACGTGTTCGCACTATACCGGACCGCCGACGGGGAAGTTGGTGCAATGCGCTCGTGTGGGGGCGCGCCGGCAGACGCGACGATCGATCGAGTCCGCGAGGCGGTCGCCGCCGAGGCCGAAGACGATATCGGCCCCGAAGACGTCGAGATGCCGTTTACGGGGCCCCACGCCGTAACCGTCCCTGGAACGGCCCGGGGATGGGAGCTGACGATCGAAGAGCTCGGCCGGACATCGCTTGCGACCGCGCTCGAACCGGCAATCGGCTACGCAATCGACGGCTATCCAGTCTCAGAGATTGTCTCCGACCAGTGGCAACACGGCGAGGAGCTGTTCGAGACCGACCACGCCCGCGAGGCGTTTCTCTTCGACGGGCAGGCCCCATCGGTCGGTCAGCGGGTGACGCTGCCGAAACTCGGCCGATCGATGCAAAAAATCGCCGAACACGGCGCGGATATTGTTTACGAGGGCGAGATCGCCGAGGCGATCGCAGCAGAGATCCAGTCAGCGGGTGGGTTCATGACGACCGACGATCTGGCCGCCTTCGAGCCCGAGCTACTCGATCCAGTCTCGACAACATACAACGGCGTTGAGGTCTACGAACTGCCGCCGAACAACCAGGGGCTGATCGCGCTCGAGGCGCTCAACATCGCAGAAGAGATCGGCGCGAGCGAGCATCCGTACGACTCCGCCGAGCGCGTGCACGCCTTCGCAGAGGCGACAAAACTCGCCTTCCACGACGGGCATCGCTATATCACCGATCCCAAATACGAGGAGCTCCCGCCGCTCGGCTCGAAGTCGTGGGCGCGATCGCGCGCGGAATCGATCGACGAGACCGCGGACAACGACGTTACCTTCGGCGTCCCGGACGCACACGCCGAGGACGCGGATACAGTGCTTTTGACCGTCGCCGACGACGAGGGCAACGTCGTCTCGTACATCAACTCGCGGTTTGCGGGCTTCGGTTCAGGCGTCGTCGCCGGCGATACAGGGATCGCCCTGCAGAACCGCGGGGCGTCGTTCTCGCTCGATCCCGAGCACCCGAACCATCTCGAACCCGGAAAGCGGCCGTTCCATACACTCATCCCCGCGATCGCCGAGTTTGGCCCAAACGACTGGGTTGCCTTCGGTGTGATGGGCGGATACATGCAGCCACAGGGACACGTGCAGGTCATCTCGAACATTGTCGACTACGATATGCCGCTGCAGGCGGCACTGGACGCTCCGCGATGGCGATATCTCGAAGATGGGCCGATCGCGATCGAACCGCACTTCGATGGCTCGATCGCCGCGAAACTCGCGCGCAAGGAGCACACTGTCGAGATACACCCGCCGCGGCTCTTCGGGGGCGCACAGATTGTCCGCAACAACGACGGCGTGCTTTCGGGTGCAACCGAACCGCGAAAAGACGGCAACGCACAGGGGTACTGATCGGTCGAGGCGACCGATCGCGTCTCCTCGCGTCTCCTTTCATCTATGTACGCGATGTCTGGCGAACAATGTGCGATCGCTGGCAAACAATGTGTGATCGCTGGCGAACAATGTGCGATCGCTGGCGAACAAACAGAGCCAAACCCCGGGCGATCGTTGCGACAGTATGCGCCAGTTCGTCATCCTCGGCCACGACGTTCCGACCACACCCGATTTCTCACTCGACGACCTGCCGAGCGGCGCGGGCCGCCTCGACGTGCTCTGTCGGTGCGTCAACGCGGCGTTCTTTCTCTCACACGGCCTTCGATCGGACGTCCGCGTCCATCTCGTCGTTGCAGACACCTATACGATCACCTTCGACGGGGGATCGCTGAAGCACCTCCATCCCGACGAGCGCACGATCGCCTCGCGGATTCGCAACGCGCTCGACCGTGCAGACGAAGCGATCGGCCACATGCCCGCCGAGGTGTCTCCGGGCGTCAGCCTGTATCGGTTCGGCTTTTCGGAACTGCTCGATCGGATTGCCGAGCGGGGAACTGTCGTCGAACTCCACGAGAACGGGAGGCCGATCGTCGAGGTCGACTCGCCGAGCGATCCGATCTTCGTGCTCTCCGATCACCACAATTTTACAGACGAGGAGGCCAACGCTCTTGGCGACGCCGCAGCGTACCGGGTCCGTGTGAGCCCAAAGCTGCTGCACGCCGATCACACGATCACCGTTGCGCACAACGCCCTCGACACAGACGGGTTCCGTACCTACGAGTGATATTCCGCTGAGGAGTCCGTGCACGCCGGCGACCGACTGCAGTGTTGCAGCGACACGAACGTATTTGAGTATCCAACTACATTGAAACAATCATATGAACTACCGGGGGATCGTGCTACGAACCTCGAGCTTCACAGGCAAAACCATAGTAAACTATCAACAAGGCTTGAATTTTAGGTCTAATTGTCAATAGAGCATCGTTACTGATGAGCAACACAGATCAAGCGACGGGTCGGTTCGATCGGCTCGTCACGCACCTGCAGGATGCAATTGTTGAGTTCGAATTAGACGGCGGCGTGCCGATCATCCTGTCGGTTAATCCCGCCTTCGAACGGATTTTTGGCTGTGAGAACGACGCTGTGGTGGGAACGTCGCTCAACGAGCTGATCGTCCCGGTAATGCTCGACAGAGAGGCGAGTGCGTTCGACGCTCGGACGGCCGCTGGAAAATCGAACCGTGCGATCATAAACCGACGGACCGCCGACGGAGTCAGACAGTTTCTGTACCGGAGCGTTCCCTATGCGGGAGGCGATCGTGGCGTCGCGATCTACACAGATATCACCGACCAGTTCCGGAACGACCGCCAGCTTGCGGTGTTGTACCGGATCTTGCGACACAATCTTCGAAACGATCTCAATATCGTGGGCGGCTACGCCGAACTAATCGCCGGGCGTACCGAGGACAGATTCGTTGCTGCGTACGCCGAAACGATTGTCAAAACAGCCCAGCGATTACTGGAGTTGAGCAACGAAGCGCGGGATTTCGAGTGGGTGCTCAGCGCCGACCAGACGGTCGAGCCGATTCGTCTCGAGCCGATCGTCGACCGCGTCATCGACACATGCGGCTCGCGGTTCCCTGCGGGGACGATCGAACAGTCTACCGTCTCTGGCCGCACGGTTCGGGCTGGCGAGTCTCTCGAGCTGGCACTTGAAGCGCTCGTCGACAACGGACTCAGACACAACGAGGCGGAAACACCGTGGGTCAGAATCGACGCAACGGTCGACGCAGGCACAGTGGCAATCACAGTCTGTGACAATGGACCAGGAATTCCACCTGCCGAGCGAGCAGTTGTGACCGGGAAGCGATCGATCACCCCACTCGAACACGGCAGCGGGCTCGGGCTATGGCTCGTCGCGGCAGTCGGTGACGTCTACGGCGGTCGTGTCGAGTTCGCCGAACGAGACGGTGGGGGGAGCGAGGTGACGATCCTCCTCCCAGAGGCGGAGCCATGACGGATCGGCCCACCGTGGACGACCGGTTCACGGTCCCGCTCGCTGGCGTCGACGTCGACGAACAAACCCGTTGTGCACACTACAGTACCGATCGCGACGTGATCGCGATCCGGTTTCCCTGTTGTAACGCCTACTACCCGTGTTTTCGGTGCCACGAGGCGATCGCCGAACACCCGACCGAGCAGTGGCCGCGCGATCGGTTCGACGAGCCGGCAGTGTTGTGTGGCCGCTGCCGATCGACGCTGTCGGTTCGTGAGTACCTCGACTGCGAACACGAGTGCCCGAACTGTGGTGCGGCGTTCAATCCTGGCTGTCTGACCCACAGCCCGCGGTATTTTCACGGCTGATCGCTCGGCAGATCGACCGCGCGACCACGGCTGTTTTGTCGACAGGATGCATCGATAGCAACATGAGCGACGAGACAGCCGAATGGGTGACGCGGGCGTCGGCGATCGACTACGAGTGTCCCGGCTTCGAGGTGCGAAAGGACGACGTCACGTTGCCCGACGGCACCGACACCGACTACCACTACGTCGACGAATCACCCGCGGTCGTGATCCTTCCGTTCCTCGACAGCGAGGCGGCCGACAACCGGGAGGTCGTTACCATCCGCGAGTGGCGACAGGCCGTCGGGCGGACGAACCGCGGGCTGCCGGCAGGCTCGATCGAAGCCGACGAGGACGTGCTCGCCGCCGCACGGCGGGAGCTTCGCGAAGAAACCGGCTACGAGGCCGATCGGCTCGAACCCCTCCTCACTGTCGAGCCGACAAACGGGATCACAAACTCCGTGCATCACCACTTCGTCGCCTACGGCTGCCAGCGCGCCGACGAGCAGTCGCTGGATTTCAACGAGACGATCGACGTGCGTACTGAGCCGTACGACGAGCTGCTTGCGGATGTTGTCGACGATCGAATCCGAGACGGGCGGACTGCGACTGCGGTATTACAGTACGAGCTCACCCACCGGTAATCAGAACGGAACAACAAGTGCCGCCTGGCCGGCCATTTCGCCGAGTTCGTCGCCGTAGGCGATCGTGATGTACAACAATCCAAGCAACACGGAGTTGTGGACCCCGTGTAACAAAGCAGGCACAACGATGTTACCGGTGTACTCGTAGATCGCCCCGAACACGAGGCTTGGCACAAACAGGATCGACACCGTGAGTGCCATCGCACCTGCACCGCCGGTTAGCGCCATCACGTGGACGACCGCGAAGATCGCAGAGGCGATGATGATCGACGGGATTGCCGGCAGTGATTCTCGCAGCCGTCCCTGGACGACCCCGCGGTAGAGAATCTCCTCACACGGACCGACAACGAGGAACATCGCGAGGATCAACGGGAGGATAATATCTGGGTTCTCGCCGGCCAGTACGGCGGTTTGGTTTTCCGCGGGCTGGGTCCCGATCGCCTGGATGATTGTAGAAATGATCAAAATCAACGCAAAAATGACGATCCAGCCGCCGATCACCAGCCCGAACTCTTTGAGCGAGGGAAATCGAACGCCCAAGTAGGATCGGACGTCTGCCCACTCAAGCCCGCGGTACCGGAGGTACGCGATCGCAAGTCCCGCAAAAGCGACGTACTGACCGAAAAACAGCCCGAGCGCGAGGGTGACTCCGAGCGAGAGTTCGACCACCAAAGAGAGGAGTGCGATTCCAAGACTCGACAGCAGTGCAATTGCGGGACCGCCGAGTCCGAGTCCAAGCGCTGCGGCGATCGCCCGGCCAGGCGAGTCGGTTGTCGTCTCGGCCGCAGGCGGTGCAGTTCCGGAGACGGTCTCACCGCCCGGCGGAGGGGAGTCGTTCATACATCATATACTGCGGCCATGAGGAAAGGCTTTGTTTCACTCGTTTTGTCTAACAGAACACATCGGTGCGGTGGGACCGTCTTGAGCGTTGCCGAACGCAATCCTTACTGACGCCCTCGGCGAACCGGTGGTATGCGCGAGCACTTTGAGGTCCGAGACGCCGACGCCGTCGGGCGGATCGGCCGGCTCTCGGTCCCGCGACGAGGGGTCACCGTCGAGACGCCGGCGCTTTTGCCCGTCGTCAATCCAAACCTGATCACGATCGAGCCCGCCCGCCTCGAAGCCGACTTCGGCGCGGAGATTCTCATCACCAACTCCTACATCATCCGCAACACAGAGGCGGTCAAAGAGCGTGCACTCGATGTCGGCCTCCACGAGCTGCTCGGGTTCGACGGGGCGATCATGACCGACTCGGGATCGTTCCAGCTCGCGGAGTACGGCGACATTGACGTGACGACCGCGGAGATCATCGACTTTCAGCGGGCGATCGGCTCGGACATCGCAACCCCAGTGGACATCCCGACCCCGCCAGATGTTTCGCGCGATCGAGCCGTTGAGGAGCTACAGACGACACAAACGGCGCTGCAGGACGCCGAGGCGATCGACGCCGGCGACATGCTACTCAATGCGCCAGTACAGGGATCGACGTATCCGGATCTCCGCGAGGAGGCGGGGGCGTTCGCGGCCGAAACGTCGCTGGACGTGTTCCCGATCGGCGCGGTCGTCCCGCTGATGAACGGCTACCGCTACGCCGACATGATCGACGTCGTTGCGGCCGCAAAACGCGGCCTCGCGGTTGACTGTCCGGTCCACCTCTTCGGCGCGGGCCACCCGATGATGCTCGCGCTTGCGGTCGCCGCCGGCTGTGACCTGTTCGACTCCGCAGCGTACGCGCTGTACGCCCGCGACGATCGCTACCTCACCGTCTCGGGGACCGAACACCTCGACGAACTCGAGTACCTGCCGTGTTCATGTCCGATCTGTACGAATCACAGCGCCGCAGCGCTCCGATCGGCCGGCGAGGAGGACCGGGAAACGCTCCTGGCGGAACACAACCTGCACGTCACGTTCGAGGAGATCGATCGGATCAAGGCGGCGATCCGCGCAGGCGATCTCCTCGAGTTGGTCGAACGCCGCGCACGATCGCACCCGGCGATGTGGGACGGCTACCGCGCGCTGGTCGATCACGCCGAGCAGCTCGAACGCGAAGACCCCGTCTCGAAGGGCACATTCTTTTCATTGTCCGCTGAAAGTGCGCGCCGCCCGGAGGTGATTCGCCACCACGATCGGCTCGATCGGCTCGCTGTTCCTGATCGGGTGCTCTTGACCGAAGGCGGCTCACCATCCGGTGATGGCTACGACGCCGACTGGGCCGTGAAGCCGCCGTTCGGACCGTACCCGCGGGCACTGTCTGATTCGTATCCGCTGACCGCCGAGGTGCCCGAGCGGGCCGATCGAGCGGCACAGGTGAGCGCTGCAAACGGCGTCGCCCGACTCGTTGAGGCGAACCCAGCCAGTACGTTCACGCTCGCACACGATGGCTGGCACACCGACGCGCTGGCAATTGTCCCCGATCAGGTAACGATAGAGTCGCTCGACGTGGTGCAGTCGACCTAAGCGTCAACCTGAGGTGTCCGGTTCCACGTCAGCCATCCGCTCGGTGAAGTCCCACGTATACACGCGTCTTGGATCGATCTCGATGTGGACTTCCTCGCGATCGCCCGAAAGGAGTCGTTGGGCCAACGATGACTCTCGATCGCCGAGATAGCGGTCGATGAGCGATCGAAGCTGGCGTTTGTCCTCGTCGATCGACAGCGACGCGGTTCCGTTGCCCCGAACGCCCTTGTAGGGCGGCTCGTTCGTTGATACCTCGAAGGCAACCTCGTCGTCGCCTTCGAGATAGTCGACGACATCAGCGTGTGCGCTCGTCGCACAGTGGAGCCGCTCATCGCGGTATTCGAACCACAGCGACAGCATCCACAGCCGTCCCCCAGTGCTGTGACACGCAAGCCGAATCGGCACAGTCGCCTCGACGAGAAACGACGCAGTTCGATCGCGGTCCCACGCACCACGGAATGTCACCATGTACGTACTGGTTGGGTCGTCTCACTATTCAATATACTGCGTGCGTCGATCGCGAGCAGTGCGCCGAACTGTCAACGGGATAAATGGGTTATAGGGTTAAGCCAGAAATCAATGCCGTCACGCGTCCGCTATCTATATGTATGACAAAGCCAACCCGAGCCGATGAGCAAGCTAGTGCGATCGAATCAAAGTTTTACGTTCCCGCCGGGTCCGATCCGTCATTCGTCAGCAGCCGGTTGGAAGAGCTCTGGGCGAAACTGTTCAACCACGGCGTTAAACCACCGAAATAGCCTCGGCTGAATGGGTGGAAGTCGTCGCACCGGTGTCGGTTGTACGATTTCTGTACAGTTCGTTCTGCCTAACCAACACCCAGCAAACAGACGCACCTGAACGATATTCAGGTATTCAACACTCACCGACCATCTCAGTTAAGTTACCACACGGCCAATGCTACAATCTCCAGTAGCACGCACTGCAATGAAGATGTTCGTCAATCGCCGCAAACGACGATTCACCGAGTATAGTATGATACAAACGACCACCGTCGGGGACAATGGCCGATATTAAAGCGGTCGTCCGGGTCAAGCATCCAGACATCGTTCTCACAGGCGCAGTTTGTCACGACGAAAGTTCAAAAGCTAAATCGGTCTCCGAGGCAGGAACTGACCCGACATCGGGGAAGTTCTTTTATCAAATAGAGTCATCAGATTTCTCTCAGTTCGAAGAGGGATTACGGAACGACACCACGATTAGCGAATTCGAACAAGTCATTGAGACCAGAGACGACGAGGCAATCTACAGCGTAGCGTATACAGACGAATCGAAGATCCTCTCGCCAGTTATCTCGACCGCGAATGGTGTCATACTCGATATGGAGAACGATGGGGATGCGTGGATTCTCACCGTGTGGATGTCCGAGCGAGCGGGGCTGGCCCGGCTGTGGGACTATGCGCAACAAAACGACATTGAGATCGAGTTACTACGGGTGAACGAGTACGCGAGTCTGGGCAATACGGACGCTGGATTAACCGATAGTCAACGAGAGGCGCTCCTTGTCGCAGTCGACACTGGCTATTTTGAAGAACCGCGGGATGCGACGCTTAGTGATGTCGCCGCCGATCTGGGTATTTCTCAGCCCGCAGCCAGTGGCCTCCTTCGGCGTGGAATCAAGCGACTCATCATTTCGTCGCTGATGGATAATAGTACAACGACAAGAGAGTGAACCGTTCCAACTATTCGGCGAGCTCATATTTTCTCAGAGGCGACCCGAGCGCAACTCACCCGACAACGCAAGAGACTACACGATCGCTCTCCCACCACGGGTATGACCGATTATTTCGAGGTACTCGATCGGGACGGGCCGGCCCGTCTCGGCGATTTGCGACTCGCTACGCCGGTGACGACGCCGGCGTGTCTGGACGACGTACTGGTAGATGCCGGGAGCCTCTGGGCGGCCGACAGGGAGGTTCCGGACGGGTCCAACGAGCAACTCACGATCTTGCCGCACCGATCGTTCCCGCCGGGAACCCGCGAGGAGGTCCAGGAGGCATTCGCGATTGAGCATCCGTCGGTGTCGTTCCCGAGTGCCGCGGTCGTGACCGCCGACACCGCCGCAGATGTCGGTGCTGACGCGTACGTGCTAGCGGACGTTCGTGGCTTCGACGGCCACGCCGCGAAGCTCCGCGAGACGATCGTGACACTCAAATCGAAGCTGCCGGCTGACACCGCGCTTATCGCGTCGGGCATTGGGACGCCGGGCAACGTCGCGATGCTCGCGTACGCCGGTATCGACGGCTTCGATACCGCTCGGGCGGTGGCGAAGGGCACGCAGGGCAAGTATCTCACGAGTGACGGCGAGGTGTTCCTCAAGGATCTCAGGGAGTTGCCCTGTTCATGTCCGGCCTGTCAGCGGCCACGCGAGGCGTTCACCCGTGAGGACTGCGTCGAGCACAACAAAAATGCCCTGCGCGCGGAGCTCCGGCGGGTCCGCGAACGGATCCGAGCCGGGCGACTGCGCGACTACATCGAAGCCCAGACGCGACACGAACAGTGGCTAACGGCGGCGTTCCGTGAGTTCGACCAGCAGTACAGCTATCTCGAAGAGCGAACGCCGGTCATCCGTGACACGGAGCTCACCGCCACGACCGGGGACACGATCCGCCGCGTCGAGATCCAGCGCTTTGCCGATCGGGTCACCACCCGGTACAGGAATCGGTTTCAGAACCCCCTCGTGTTAGTGCCGTGTTCGGCAACGAAACCATACAGCGACTCACAGAGCCACAAACAGTTCCTCCGAGAGATCAACTTCCGTGGGCACGTGGTGTCGATGACTTCGCCGATCGGCGTCGTGCCAACCGAACTCGAACTCACCTACCCCGCCCAGCACTACGACACCGCCGTCACCGGCCGATGGTCCGAGGACGAGAAGGCGTTTGTCTCGGCTGTGTTACAGCGGTACCTCGAACGCAACGAATATCCAAAGGTCATCGCGCACGTTCCGGACCACGGCTACCGAGACATCTGCGAACGCGTCGAGGACGCGCTGGGACTGTCGTTCGAGTACACCGTCGCCGATCACCCGACGACCGACAAGTCGCTTTCGGCGCTCTCGGCGGCATTGCACGGCGCAGAGCAGTTCAGCAAGCGAGAACGCGAGCACAACACGGTCAAAGCGATCGCCGACTACCAACTCGGCGACGGCGCTGGCGACGACCTGTTCGGCGCGATCGAGATCCAGACCACCGGTCGCTATCCGAAGCTTCAGGTGCGAGACAGTGAGGGCGAACAGCTCGCGACGATGGTGCCCCAGTACGGCATGTTGGCGTTCACCCTCGCGGGAGCCGAGCGGTGGGTCGACAGTGACGCGCCAATCAAACGGGTGTCGATCGACGGCTTCGTTCCCCACGGGTCGGTGCTCGCTCCCGGTGTGACCGATGCCGACGAGGAGATCCACCCTGGCGACGAAGTTGTCATTGAAGGGCCGAAGGCGTTTGGTGTGGGCCGTGCGACGATGTCTGGTCCGGAGATGCGATCGTCCACACGGGGAATTGCGACGGAGGTTCGACACGTCGAATCCAAGTGAGTGGCGAATCCACGTCACGATTGTTCGACCAGACTATAGGCCCCAAATACGACGGTTGGCCAGCAACAGACAGCCAGTATCAGCCCTGCAGCAACCGTTGATTCGGGTGGAATTCCATGGAGTACCCACAGCCGATTTCCAGCAAGGTGCCACCACCCAAGCAGCACGAACGGCACACTCGCGAGCAGTTCCCAACCAACGATGCGATGGCCTGTCCTGTTGGTATTGTCGCCGCGGAGGAGCGCTGAAAAAAGTCCCAACAGCGTTCCAATCCCGATACAGAGTGTTATACTCATAAGCAACGCCAACACGATATTGACTGCCCACCAAACAGTAAATCCAGATGCAGCTCCGACATCGACCCATGGTGCGATCGTACTCGCAGGCTCGGTCGCAAGGGCAGTAAACGGGAACCAAAATCGGTATGGAGTGAACTCGATCAAGAACATTCCGACGAGTACAACGACAGTACCGCCACCTGCGAGGCGTGGGTCGATATTTCCACCAATATAGAAGACGCCAAAGAGAATAATCCCGAGTGGGACAAATAGCCCTATATAAAACAACAGCACAAACCGACCGAGTAACAGGCCGCCGTTGGGGCTGCCGTGGCTAACGGCGATCGCCATCAAACCAGCTCCGATTCCACTACAGACCGCAATATACCCGGCATAGCGTGGAGAAAGCTGTGGATCGATCGGTTCACTCTGCTGAGAATATACACGGAGTTCGTTACCGAACACAAAAGCGAGACTAAACCCGACAGCAATGGCAGAAATTGTGCCGGCAGACACTGCTAAAAACGTTCGAAGAGGGACTGCGATGGCGTATGCAAGAACAACGACGACGAGTACCCGCGGGACGGCAAATCCAGAGCCATCGCTTGCGTGTGCAGTCTCGTCTTTGGGTTCACCGCGTGGCGGCCGCCTGGTCGACTCCGATGAATGGCTCTTGTCTCGGTTCGTACCTGCCGTATCGGCTGTATTGTCGTCGGTCGTTTCGTCGGTCGATCGCCCCGTTGTCTGCGTGCCCTCGGTCTTTCGATCAGATGCAGACGCAGAGTCAGTCCGACTGTACGATCGCGACTTGGAGGCAGTAGACGTCGATCCTTGATCGTCAGACGATCGCTGTCTACCTGCGTTTGTGGCTCCTGTCGTCGAATTCGTGCTGCTCGCTTCTTGTCGATCGGCCTGTGCAGTTTCAGTCTGCGTTGTTGTGTCAGCTGTTGGCTCCGCAGACGAGCCAGACGACTGCTGGGCGTTCGTCCAGGCGATCCACCGTTTTGCGCCGGTGGTTTTGACGTATGCATCGTGGCCGAGTCGATCGTACCGCCGGCGTTCGACGGGCGAACAGAGCGTTTCACGCGCCGTCTGGAGTCGGAGATACGCATCCTCGCTTCCGCCCTGGTCGGGGTGGTACTGTTTCACCAGTCGCCGAAACTGCGTTTCGATCTCCTGTGTCGAGGCAATCTCATTGACCCGTAACATCGCATAGAACGGCGCTGGATCGTCATTCATACTCGGGACCCTCCCACTCGAATGACGGTGTTTCGGGATACACGTCTACGGCGATGCGTACCGTGAGTTCATGATAGGTCAACCCGAGTGCCTTCTTCACATGCAGCACGTTGTGGTTATGGGCAGTAAGATACAGTGACATTGCGCCGAGGCCGTGGCGGGCAACGCGAAGTGGAATCCTGGGCCGGTATGTTCCCGATGTGAAATACATGCCAGCGTCTTCGACGTCGTGTCGGTATCGAAGTGGACCGACGAGTTCTTCAAGTTGCGCCCAATCTTCGGCTCTCGAGACCGCTCGCGTGCCACCTCCGCTAAACGGAATGACGCCATCAATATAGAGGAGGTCCGCGATGGGTACGGCAACATACTCACCCGCTTCGGCGGTCGGTGACCACACGTTTGTCCGGTTGAGTTCTGGCAGTGTTTCCGTTTGTGCAGGACACGGAGATGGCGACGACGGGGTCCGTGTCGGGACGTAGTATGCGCTCATATCGGACTCCAATACGGTGCCAAATCGGGCATTCACAACGACCTTCATTCTCGGCCCTCCATGCCTCCAACATACGCGTGTTTCACTGACAGACAGAACGAACACCCGATGATAAGCAACACCGGTGCGGTCTCAATAATTGAGGCCAACTCTGCTGCAAGAGTAGTGAGTGCGATCGCACAGCCGACCTCAAAGCGCTGAATGTCGAGGACCCGAACGACAGTCGGACGAAACAGGACGGCACCAACCGCAAGGGTGAGTCCCGATCCCCCGGCGACTATCGATCGGCCGATGAGCGCGTGGTCGGTTGTCACGACAGTAATCGTTTGGTCGATCACTGCTGAAAGTTCGATGCTCCCGGTTGCGATCGAGACCAGTACGTTGAGCACTATGACACCAATGAGGACGCCTCCGATTGTTTGAACTGCTGGCACCCACCACGGAGGGTCCTGGTAGACCATTCGAATCGCGATCAAACCAATTACCACCGCAGTGAGGCGGTTCAGTACCTCCGACCAGAGAACAGCGGCAACGACCGGGGCGATCACTGCTGACAGAGTCGTCCCCACCAGTAGTCCGATACCGATAAAACCAACAATTTGGAGCCCTCGCCGGCGTGGCACATCTAATTCAGCGGTAACAATACCAAGGGTGGCCCCACCACCAAAAATGACAGTCCCGAGACCAACGGCAGTGCTCACTGATGACAGCGCACCGCCAACAATCAAGGCCTGATAGATGCCAGCCAACGGGAGCAACATCACCCACGCAAGTTGGCTTGCACCGTCAACTGAGAACAGCTCTGTGAGCCACCGATACAATCGGTCTACCACCGCGATGAGCGTCAAACTGACACTCATAGCGATCCTCCGTCAGTTGGGGTCGACGGACAGTTGCTCGTAAGAAAACAACGTACCAGCTGGTACGCCGGTGTTGTGTGGGTTTGGAATCGGTTCGCCACAACGGTTGGCGTGGTGTGAAACACCATTAGGATATGCCGACCGGCGCTACCAGGGCACACTACCGAATACGTCGATTGTAGACTCTACTATGGACCACAAAAATAAAAAACTCACGTATTATGGCCGACAATGGCTAACATACACTAAGATAAGAGTGTGAGTTACATAGCTTCGACAAGAGAATTAATTTTTGTTTCAAGCGATCGTTCGAGCTGGTTCGTATATGCTTCGTAGCTGTCTGTTTGTTGCCCAGTTGGCAGTTCGTATACGTCCAATGAATGGCCGCTCTCGATGGTATAGGACGTCTCTATGTGTCCGCCTTGCTCAGGATAAACGAGTAACCCTGGTGTATCGTGAGCGATACAATAGGATACCATTTGATAGAGGTCGGAGTTTCTGATTGATTTCGAGTTCGAAGAGGGGGTTTTCCATTTTGAATCGCCTACCACGAGTGGCTGTCCGCTGGCTTCAAGAACAAAATCTGGTTTTACTGTAACTGGGGGAGTTCCACCGTGGAGAAGACTTGTTGTCTTTTTTTGTTCATAGGCAGCCCAGTGTGGATTGTCGGCATTTTGGGCGATTCGTTCTATTGCACGCCCAATAACGGCCTCAAAAATATGGCTCATATTCATAAAGAAGGAAAACGAAGAGACACCGCCATCGTGGAGGCTATCAAGATAGGAATTTTGCAGTATTGGCCTCACGAGCCGAAGAATATCCGTGTAGTATTCGTTTAATCGATTGAGTCTTAACGCTTCAACTTCGACAGATCGGACCGGACGAAATGTAACCGCTTTTTGTAGCCGCTGGTTGTACCACCGCAGGTCGCGTTTAAGCGATTCGTCTGTGGTCATTCGCTGGAGAACAGACGTTGCATAGAGAATTGCTTGGTTAGCAACGGTATCTTGTGTTAGTTCATCGTACACACACTCAAATTTCGTTGGAAATGGGTGCTGGCGTCGAATCTGTGTATGCACGTCAAGTTGTCCCCGAAGCTGTGGCTCGCGTGTCTCAACACGTTCGTACTCGCTGTGCAGACCACGGTGGAGAATTGTCTGAACTTCTTGACAGAACAACGCAGCCAGCGCATCGATAAACGAATCACCGCCACGGAGCTGTACATCCTGGTCTACGGTCTGTGGATCGATTCCCTGTGAATATCTGAGCAAGTAGAGGAGATTATCTCCGGCGGCCTTTGGTTGGATCCGAATCGTTGGGCCGTCTGGGAGCGAAACAATCCCGACAAACTTCTGTGATTTGAAAATAGTGCCGCCATCGCTGTTGTACGATATTTTCAGCGGAGTCGGGCCATCAGGTCCCTCGATGTGGGTCTCGATGAATCGACGATCAGTGTCTGTGAGCAGGATATCAGTTTCGACGCGGTCGTGTTCGGATAATTCGACTGTATGAGGCACATTATTCGGGCGTTCCGTAGCCATCGTGTCGGTGTTAGGATAACTCATCGTCGGTGCGTTGGTCCTGTGTAGCGGTCGAGTGAACGCCTGCGTGCTGTTTGAAACCCAAAAGAATGTGGAGGGCTTGGACGAGTTCGTCAAGCGTAAAATCGTTGATTTCCTGTGTCGCGGAATTGATAAATATCTCACCCGCATCTCCCAAGATATCTTGTTGGAGACGATCGAGCTGGCCGAAAAAGTACTCTTCAAGAAGTGGAAGAATCTCATATCGCCACGCATCGTATAGTTCTTGTTCGCTGTTTGGATTCTGCAACAGCAGATACGAGTGCCCAATTTGCTTTCCCTTTCCGAGATCTGGCAGGTTGATAATACGGTTGTTGAGACGCTCGAGAGCCAATACTGAGAGACTCTGGAGCCCATTGAGACGCTCGTAGTCTGATGTCGCAATCGCTTTTGTTTGCTCCATAGAACCGAGATCGAACTGTTGGATCAACGTGTCGTACGCAGGCGGAAACGAGAGGAACCGGAAGCGACGACGCAGTGCTGCATCAACGAGCGCGATCGATCGATCCGCAGTGTTCATTGTCCCGATGAGATAGAGGTTCGAGGGGACCGTAAAGCGTTCTGAGGAGTGAGCAAGTTCACTGTATACCGTTTGGCGTTTGTCTGGTTCTAACAGCGTGATCGTCTCACCAAATATCTGCGCGAGATTTCCACGATTGATTTCGTCAATAAGAAGCACGTACGGTGGCGGATCGTGACCGTCCGCATGGGCATGTGCAGCGGCCGTTGCTGCGTCGTCACAGATTTTTTTGAATATCCCGTCCTGTATCGTGTACTGCACTCCAGTTCCGTTCGAATCGTGTGCCGCAGTCAGTCCTTCGAGAAAATCCTCATACGTGAACGAGGGATGAAACGTGACGAGTCTGAGTTGTGACTCTGTCGGTGCAATCGACTGTTCGCTAATCCACCATCGAGCGAAGTGGCGAGCGGTGTAAGTCTTCCCGGTGCCTGGTGGGCCGTGGAAGATCACCTGTTTGTTGACCCGCAGTTGCCGAGCGATCGACTCAAAACGGGGCTGGTATTCGAACGAATCCGAATCGATCGGTTCATCACTCATCGAATTGCGTGCAGCACCACCTAGTGCTGTCTCAACTACTGCGCTGTTCGTGATGTACTGCTCCAGACTCCCGTGTGCATCGACAATTTGTTCCACACCCCGTTCAGCGAGTTTAGTAAAGCCCACTGGGTGTGGTCGGAATAGTTCGCCAGCGTCACTGATTTTGTCTGCATCAATTTCGACCTCGATCACCGCGTCGAAAAAGATGAGATACTCCCAACTGCTATCGGTATCGTCCCAGATTTCGGACGCAAGTGCTGGATTGTGCTCCGTCCGCTGTACGTTCCCAGCGTATTCGTACAGTCCGTTTCCGGTGTAAAATAAAACGAAGTCACCTGGGGAAACCTCATCCCAGTGTGTTTGATTGCCAGCTTCGACACCCCAGATGGGTACAGGGTCCTCGATTGTCTGATCGGAGTGGGAGCTCACCGTTTCGGGTGCCACACCGCGACTGAGTTGCTGGTGGAGATGGCCGAGTGCGAGCGCGTTGTTGCACGGAGATAAAAAGAGTCGCTGGGGTGTGTCCATCACACTATATCAGTTAGATGGGCTACTTGAAACTTTACTCCTTCCCGGCGATTTTTATAAACCGTTTTGACAATAATACATAGATGGGTAATCAAGACGATTCTCGGTGCGGGCATACATTCGATCCGGAGCAGTGGGAATCTACTCTCCCAGGAGTAGAAAGCGACCTAGACAGTGAGTGGACCTGCCACCGCGATTCGCACGCAGATGCCGATCGCTGTGTGTTTCATATGTCGACTGAAACGCAACACGAACTTGGAATCACCAATCAAGAAGTCGTAGAGCAGCTGCTCGAAGAAATACGAACGGGGGGACCAGAGTCAAAGCAATTTATTGACGCGACGTTCAACACACTGGACCTGCGCGATCACGTTATTTCTCCGCCTGATAACGGTACCCTCGATTTTCGGCATACAACGTTCGAAGGGAAACTACGGCTGGAAAATGCGACAATAACGAATGAGATCTCGTTTCATGGGAGCAGGTTCCAACAAGTGTGGATGAACGGTGTCGAGTTTGCCAAAGAGGCAAACTGGTACGGTTGTGAATTCGACGGGACAGTGAAAGCAGACGGTGCAACGTTTGGCGGGAAGCTGTTGTTTGCGCGGTCTGTATTCCAGTATGGGGTCAGGTTCCGAAAATCCCCCACATTTGAGGGGCAAGCAGTGTTTACTGGGGCGTCTTTCAATAGTTACGCACGAATTACGGGGGGACGTTTCGGGGCGTTGGCGTACTTCCGTGATGTGACGTTTCAGCAAGCGAACTTCACAAACACTAGGTTTTCTGAGGCGGTTTATTTTGGGGATGCAATGTTCGAAACGAAAGCACATTTTGCTGAAACTGTTTTTGGGGGACGGACCTACTTTGGTAACAAAGACAGAGACGACGATCGGGACGCTGCGACCATCGCATGTCAACTCAACTTGACGGACGCCACGATTCGATCGCTGATGGATTTCGAGGGGGTCGTATTTCGTGATCAACAGGACGGTTCTGACAGGGATTCTTCGGCAGATGTACTATTAGATGGGTTGACGTGTACCGGAAGGGTGAATTTTGCGCCGAGTGTGCCTGGAGATCAGTACATCAAAATCAACGTAATCGACGCCCGGGTTGACGCAGGGACGTTGGCGCAACCAACGAATGGAACGGCATTGTACGATTTCTGCCGGACAACAGTCGGTGACATCACAGTGACTACCGATCCATATGACGAATCTGCGCTAGATGCGATTCGGTTCGTCGAGTGTGATTTCACAGAGTTCGACTTTTCACGGTATCGGCCTGCGCTCGAACCCGACTATCAAATCCACCAATTCTCAGCGATTGCTGCGATACCAGACAACGATCTGTTGCCGGCGATCGAGGAGACCACGTATCAAAAGGCCAAAACCGGTGCCGATAGTATTGGAGACAACCGGGCGGCATCGGCGTTTTTTATTCGAGAGATGCGCGCTCGAAAGCGTCGATTGGCCGCACAGATCAGTCAAAATACGACTGGAAAAAAGCGCTTCGAGTACCGGCTTCGATACGAGACAAATCGGTTCTTCGATCTTATCGCAAACTACGGCGAGAGTGCGAGGCGAGTGATCGCGTTTTCGCTTGTAACCGTACTTGGATACACCGGAATATACGGACTACTGTACGGAATTTCCGGAAACGAACCATACTCATCGAGCCCGCGATTCATTAGTTACCTATTGTTGAGCCTCGAATCGTTCACTGGACTCGTTCACGAAGGTGGCACATCGGTTGACAGTTGGTTCATCCGGTTGGTAGCAGCCAGTGAGGGATTCGTGGGGGCATTTCTCATTGCCCTGTTCTTATTTGCATTGACCCGCTCTGTCTATCGATGAAAAACCAAAGAGTAGACGCGAGTTCTGAGCCGATCGAGCGGTTCTCGGTGTAGTTAATTATGGGCCTCTGAATGAAGCGGGACAATAGAAATCGAGGGTTCGGTCGGTGGAAGTTCAACATCGTTGGAGTGTGTCGCCTCAAACGGAGATTCAGTATCGTGCTCACGGAGTAGTACAATCTCGCATCTGTTCGGGTCCGTCCAGAACCATTCACCGACGGTCGAATCTTCAACGACAGAATCAACAGTACCCTGACCGAGATACCGGTCATCATGGACGAAAATGAGTGTATCCCCAGACTGCAAAGATGAAATCGGCGCCCGTTCATCGAACGCCCAAAATCGGATCGTGCCTGCTGTGTGAAGCAACGCTGGAACGTCGTCCAGTCGATTCGGATCGACGGCACTGTTTACAATTTGATTGTAGGCCCGTCGTTCGTCGTCGTCAAGCGGGACAAGATACTGAGAAGAACCGGTCTCTTCGGTATCTGTAGGAGATGTAGATTCGGCAAGCTTCTTGATATTGTACCGTCCTCGTTCAACGTTTTTGAGTTCGTTGGCAGCCTGAAGCTCCTGAAGTTTCTGTCGGATTTGGGCCTTTGGGTGATCGTTGTTCGGAAACGTCTCACGCGCCGTTGGGAGGACGATGTCGTACACGTGGTCGGTATCGACGATATCTTCATTTGTTTTTTTATGATAGGCGACAAGCCTATCACGCACCATATCGCGCCAAGCACTCATACGCAGATATTATTGCACATCGTGTTATGAGTTACTGACAGCAATCTGTGAAAGTGATGGCTGAAAGGAATCTACTAGATGAATCAATCACGATGACAAATTCTGAGCACCAATTGCGCGAACGCTTTTGCCGCCCGACGACAACGATGTCGTATGCGCGACGATGGAACGACGGTTTCGAATATTACTGCACCGATCGCAACGCCGGCGGCCGCTGCTGCGGCCGATCGAGGCTCCTACTCGACGAGCGATATTGAGGCACAATCCCTTGCAGCAGCCGCCGC
Organism: Halalkalirubrum salinum; assembly: GCF_005543295.1. GTDB lineage: Archaea > Halobacteriota > Halobacteria > Halobacteriales > Haloferacaceae > Halalkalirubrum > Halalkalirubrum salinum. The sequence continues at coordinate 61,004 of NZ_SRSG01000003.1, read as the reverse complement.
AGATGGCCCGCTCACCCTCGCGTTCTTTCCAGGGGTGTACTCGCGGACATGCACAAAGGAACTGTGTCAACTCCGCGATTGGACCGACGACGTCACAGATATGGATGGAGTGCTCTACGGCGTGAGTGCAGATACCCCGTGGTCTCACCTCGCATTCATCGACGAGTACGAAATCTCGTACCCCCTCATGTCGACGTTCAATAACACGCTCGCCGCGGAGTTCGACGTCGAGCGAACTGAGAGTGTCCTAGCCGGGATTACCGATCGGGCGGTATTCGTCCTCGATCCAGAACTGACCATCAGATACGCATGGACGACGACCGAATCGCTCGTCTTTCCGGATCTCGAGGCGATCGAGTCGACAATCGAGACAATTACCGCCGAGCAATGACGCTGCAGCAGTCACATCCCTGTGTTCGCTGTGGCGTAACGATCGAGCCCGGCGATGTCTTTTCAGCGGTCGACGTGCTGGACGGTGACGGCGATTTGCGGGCACTGTTGTGCGAGGACTGTGGAGACGGCCTTCGGGCGTACGTTGACGGGGGACACGTCGAGTCGGATACTCCTGCGGAGAGCGAACGGGGGTATTCGATCGTCGACGCGCTCGGAGCCGATCGCGGCGTCACCTGCATTGTCGGAGCGGGCGGCAAGAAGACGACGCTGTACGCGCTCGCCGACCAGCTCCCAAATGCGATCGTCACCGCAACCGTCCGCATTCCGATCTTCGACAGTCAGGTCGCCCGGGTAGCCGTCGGTGAGGACCCGCTTTCGGCCCTGTCGGCGGGTGAGGACAGGCCCCTTGGACTCGTCGCAGCGCGAGAGGGTGACAGATACCGCGGCTTTGCGCCGGAGACGATCGACTCGATCGCCGCGTTACACACCGGACCAGTACTGGTCAAAGCCGACGGCGCGCGAACGCGGGAGTTCAAAGGGCCAAACGCGAGCGAGCCGCAGATTCCAGCCTCGACGCGGACGGTCGTCCCGATCGTCAGCGCCCACGCTGTCGGCGAGCCACTGACCGAGGCGGCCGTCCATCGCCCCGAGCGGGTCGCGTCGTTGACCGATCTCGAACTCGGTGACAAGATCACACCCGCGGCGATCGCTGAGGTCCTCGCCTCTCCAGAGGGTGGACTGAAGGACGTGCCGCCGGGTGCGACAGTCGTGCCGCTCATCAACAAGGTCGACACCGACGAGGACGCCGCGGCAGCCCACGAGATCGCCGATCGACTCTTCGAGTCGGTCGCGGCGAATCCCTTCGGTCCGGACGTGCGTCGAATTGTGTTGGCCCGGATGATCGACGCGACGGTCGTCTCGGTTCGACTGGCGTGATCACTTCAGACGGGTTTGGGCTGCGTCGAACTCTGCTTGTGTATTTAGATTCTCGAAGCTCTGTTCGCTGCCGTGTTCGGCGATCGCCGCGTCGTCGACGACCCGGTAGTCGAGTTCGAAAAGCGGCGAGAGGATCTTTCGATCGCCGCGTTCGATGGCGTCCTCACACGCAGCGGCCATTCGGTCGACGTGGTACACCGCGTGGGTTGTCTGATACCACTCGTCGTCAATCCGCGGCACTGCTGCCTCAGCGGTTTCGGCAACAGCAAAGAGGTGTTCGACGAGTGAGGGCTGGACAAACGGCATGTCGCAGGCCACGACAAACGCGTACTCGGCGTCCGTGTCAGAAAGCGCGTCGAGGCCGGTGTGAATGCCGACCATCGGACCGCCGTCTGGGTCAGGATCGATCCCGTAGCGCACCGCAGACGGATAGCCGTCCATCGCGGCCTCGATCGCCGCCCGCTGGTCGGCCCGACAGTTGACGACCAGTGTGTCGATCACGTCGGTCAGTCGGTCGGCGACCCGTCGAATCATCGGCGTCCCAGCCAGCTCAGCGACGGCCTTGTCGGCATCGCCAAAGCGGGTCGATCGGCCGCCTGCAATAATGACGCCAGCGCGCATGAACGACTGTTTCGGGCGGGCGGTCTTGTGAGTTGCGGCAGGTCCTAACGCGGGGCAAAAGCCGCGCTCCCGTGCGTGCGCCAAGTCGAAGCGCGAGGTTTCTTTGGCGTTCGATCCGAAGCCAATCCATGGACAGAGAGCCACTCTCACTTGGCGTGCCGCGACAGATTCTCGAATCGTTGCCAGACGACGAAGGAGCGGCGGCCATGGACATGCAACGGGCCGTCGAGGGGATCGAACGCCGAATCAATCGAGCGATCGACGCGGCGGATGACGAAAGCGAGGCCGTCTCGATCGCCGTCGACGCGATCGAACACATGGAGGCGCAGATCGAGACGTACGACGAGTTCGTCCCCGAACTGCGCGCGTGGGGCCAATCGCCGATCTACGCGATTGCCTGGCGGAACCTCCACGCCGATCTCATTATGCAGCTGTATGAGGTCGAGTGGCTCGCCGAATCGCTGGATACCGAACGAAACTACCGCATGGTCGAAGACGGAATCCGGTTCGGCAAGCGCGACTGACCGCACGTGAAAGGACAACCAGCGCACGCCGTCGGCTGTCGGTTGTCAGAGAACGCAGCTTTTTACTCACGGCCAGCGTGTATCGAGTATGGAATTGACGCTTCGGTTTTTTGCGACCTTCCGGGAATACGCCGGACAAAAGGTCGTCGAGAAGTCCTACGACGAGGTCCTGACAATCGGTGACCTCCTCGCGTCGCTCGAGGCGGAGTATCCGGAGATGAAGGGTGAGCTCCTCGTCGACGGAGACCTCAAACCCCAGATCAACGTGCTCAAAAACGGCCGCGAGGTGTTGCACATCGAGGGCGTCGAGACGACCCTCGCAGACGGGGATACGGTGTCGATCTTCCCACCGGTTGCGGGTGGTGTCAACGGGTGCGAACGATGACCGACGAGTATCAGGTCGAAAAGGCGTTCCGCGGGATCTCCCAGCGGCTCGCGGTCCACTACCTTCGGAATCTCGAGGGCCGGCCGATCGTCGACGGAGTCGAACACGCCGCCGAGTCCGACGTCGAAAGCGAGGGGGTTTCAGAGGTTGTGGGAGATGGATGGGAAGCCACACTCGACAGCAAGAAAGTCAATCCTGCGGGGTCGCTGATGCTGACAGAGGTGTCGGTCACGTTTGTTGGCGAACCCGACGCTGTCGATCCGGTCGTCAAAGCATTCTCTCAGAAGGCGATGCGAGCGGGCGGATAAAATGAAAAGCGAGGGGCCAGGACCGTTTCCGATCGACGGCCAGCCGTTGCTTTTGGCCGGTGCGAAGGCGAGCCTCCCCCCAAGTCGGTTGCCGGAGCTGCTTGCAGCTGTCCAACGGTACCTCAGCGGAGAGCTGGAGACGTATCGTCGCTCCTACGAGCGTATCTATACTGACGACGATCGCGAGGTGTTTGTGGTTCCGACTGAGCACTGGGAATCGATCGGTGAGGCCTGCGGGCTGGATCGCCGAGAGACCGATGGCGTCCGCCGTGCCCACGTCGAGCAGTTCCGACGGCTCGGCTCGAAGACCGATCGCCGCGAAGAGTTCGAGACGACGCTCGAGATCAGAAGCGTCGTGGTGATTGGCTGTAGCTGAACGGCCAAACTATAGTAACGTTTGCAACTTTTTGCATCAAATACCTCAAAAAGCAGTCCGAGAGAGCGTGAACCCGCAGTTCCTGAACCGAAGTGAGAAAATAATTACAAACGCTATTATAGAGTGAAGAGCCGGGCGGTCCGACTAATGTGGGGAGCCGAGCGGTCCGACTAAAGTGCGGAACCGAGCGGTCCAATTGGAGCGAGGTGTCGAATGGCCAACCGACAGCCTGCCGGCGATCGCCGGAGAGATCGGCAGCATTTCATACGTCGCCCCAGGAATTCGAACATGGACCGCCGATTCCCCCATCCGGATCTCCTCGATGGGATCCGTGTGTCTGGGCCAATTCTCCTCGGTATTATCCCGTTTGCGATGGTCGCCGGGATCTCTGCAGCCAACGCCGGAATGACGGTCATCGAGGCCGTGGGAATGTCGGTGTTCGTGTTTGCGGGTGCCTCACAGCTCGCAGCGATCGACCTCATCGACTCGAACGCGCCCTTTGCGGTCGTCGTTGTAACCGCCGTGATCATCAACGTACGGATGCTCATGTACTCGGCCTCGATCGCACCGTACTTTCAGGCGTTGTCAACCCGCGTTCGGGCGCTGTTGGCGTATGTGTTGACCGACCAGGCATACGCCATGTCTGTCGCTGAGTACGAACGCAAACCGGAGCGGAGCCGGCTGTGGTACTACTCTGGAATCGGGTTTACCCTCTGGATCGTCTGGCAGATCGGCACGTTCGTCGGTGCGGTTGTCGGGGCTGGGGTACCCGAGGCGCTCGGGCTCGAATTTGCGCTCCCACTCGTCTTTCTTGCACTCTTGGTGCCCGCGATGAAGGATCGCGGGACCACGACCGCGGCGATCGTTGCGGGTGCAGTCGCACTGGGCGCCGCTGTCGCCGGCGTTCCGCTCAGTCTCGATCTCCCGATCGCCGCAGTCTGTGGCATCCTCGCAGGCATCGCAATCGACGCGTGGGGGAACATATGACCGCATGGTCTTCACCAGCGATCTGGGCGGCGATCGGCCTCATCGGCCTGTGTACGTTCGCGATCCGCCTGTCGTTCATCTACCTGTTCGGCCAAATCGACACTGTCCCCGATCGGGTCGAACACGTCCTGCGATACGTTCCCGCAGCCGTGCTCGCCGCGCTTGTCATTCCTGCCGTCATCACGATCCAGCCGACGATTGAAGCGACGCTCGTCGACGATCGGGTGGCCGCCGCGATCATCGCAGGCGCGGTAGCCTGGCGGACCGAGGACGTCTTTGCAACGATCGCCCTCGGCATGGGCACACTGTGGGCGATCCGGTTTGGGCCGTCGCTTCTGGGGCTGTGATCAGAGGCGAGCGCCCGCCAACTCGGCGAGAGCACGGCGTTTCAACAGTCCAAAGCCGAGCGCGACAAGCCCGAATCCAACGAACGTTGGCCACCCGATCGCCTCTCCAAGTACCACCACCCCAACCGTCGTGGCGACGATCGGGACGAGATAGCCGACAAGCGCGGCCTGAAACGCGCCGTATCTCTCGAGAATGCTAAAGTACAGCAGGAACGCGATCGCGGTTGAAAAGACGCCGAGATACACAATTGCGGCGACTGCTGTCGGGTCTGCGATCGCAATGGTCGGGCGCTCGCCGGCTAGCGCACTCAACACGTGTAATACAACCGCACCGAGTCCCATCGACCAGCCGACGAGCGGGAGGCGATCGAGCGTCGGACCAGCGCGTTGGATAATGACCCCACCGAGTGAGACGCTCGCGACTTGGCCGAGGATGATCAGCCGACCGATTGTATCCCCGCCGAGGAGGTTCGCTGGATCCGGCTGAATGACGAAGGCGAGTCCGACGAAGCCAAGCCCAACACCGACGACACCCACGCGAGACAGTCGCTCGCCGAGCAGCACGAACGCCCACAGCGCGGTGACGATCGGAACGAGTGAGGTCATGATCGCGGCGACGCTGCTCGGAACCGTCTGTTGGCCGATGAACAACAGTCCGTTCCCGGCGACGAGAAACAGTCCGCCGCCTGCGATCGCCTGGAAATGGTTCATCCCGCGCGGTCGCCAGCCGTCTGTTCGGAGGATTGCGTACGCCAGGAGGACGATCGCCGCGGTATCGTAGCGAAACGCCGCCAAAAGCAGCGGTGGTACAAATTCCAACCCGACTGAGATCGCCGGAAACGATAGTCCCCACAGTGTTGCAAGCGCCACAAACATGGAGGCGTCGGTGAGCCGAGACACGCAAAAAGTATTCGACTGTCAGTGAAATAGTCACCGTTCGGCGATCGGTCGTGGCAGCCCAATAAAAATTGAGACCGGGATTGTCGCTCAGTCGTCGGCGGGCGCAGCCGCGTCGCCCGAGGAGACGCCAGTACCGGGACCGACGTCGATACCGAGCTCGTCGAGTTTCTCGTCGGGGACGACCCCGTCGACCCAGCCGCGGTGGCTGTAGTACTCGTTTTTCATTTCTTCGAGCTCACAGTACTCGCCCTCGGAGGCACCCTGTCCGGCGATTCCGTCTTTGAGGAACCGTGCCGGCAGCGAGTCGTCCGCCCCATCGAAGCCCGCGAGGTTGTTGTAGTACCGCTCGAGGGTGTAGATCCGCTCACCGGCGGTCCACAGGTCCTCTTCGGACACGTCGAGACCGGTCATGCCGTTGTACTGCAGGACGTACTCTTCGATCCCCTCTGCGAAGGCGTTGAACTTGCAGATGTCGAAGGAGTCACTCACCGCGTGCATGTCCTGGAAGGTGGCGGTCAGTTCGCCTTTGCCCTCCCACTCGTAGGGATCGACCTTCTCTGGGACTCCGAGAATCTCTGCAGCCGGCGTGTACGCCCGCAGGTGACAGGCACCGCGGTTCGAGGTCGCGTAGGCAATACCCATTCCCTTCATACAGCGCGGATCGTAGGCAGGAATCGTCTGGCCTTTGACCGCCAGGGAGTTCTCCTGGGCGTCGCGCGCCTCGGCGACGCGGCGGGCACCCTCCGCAAGCAGATCGGCAAGATCGCCGTCGCGGTGGGCGATCGACTCGATCATGTCGACCATCGTCTCCGAGTCGCCCCAATCGAGGCCGCCGACGTCGTCAAGTTTGCCCTCCTCGGTCATCTCCATGGCCATCGCCATCATGTTGCCAACCTCGATCGTGTCGACGCCCATGTCGTTGCAGCGATCGATCATGAGGGCGATGTCGTCGCGTTCGGTGTGCCCGGAGTTCGGGCCCAGCGCGAAGGCGGACTCGTACTCGTAGGACTCCATCCGGACGTTCATCTCCTCGCCTTTGTGCATCGTCTGCACCTCAACCTCTTTTTTGCAGGCGACCGGACAAGAGTGACACGTCGGCTCGTCGACGAGAATGTTCTCACGGACGTTCTCGCCGGACACACGCTCGGCGTCGATGTCGGGACCACCATCGTCGCGGTATGCCCGCGTCGAGGTGTACTTTCCGTTGCGGGTCGGCAGGCCGTCCATCTCTTCGGTGATGTTCATCAGCACGTTCGTGCCGTACATCGAGAGGCCGCCCTCGTTCGGGGCGGTCACGTCGGACTCCCGGATGACCTGCAGGGCCTGCTGGTAACCCTTCTTGAACGTCTCCGAATCGGCTGGTTTCGGCATCTTCGTGCCGGATTTGATGACGACTGCCTTGAGGTTCTTCGACCCCATCACGCAGCCGGTGCCGCCGCGCCCGGAAGCGCGATCGTCTTCGTTGACGATACAGGCGTACTTGACGCCGTTCTCGCCGCCGGGGCCGATCGCCATCATGCTGAGGTTTTTACCGTAGGACCCGTCAACTTCCTCTTCGAGGATGTCGCGCGTCTCGTGAACGCCTTTGCCCCACAGGTGTGAGGCGTCTCGGAGTTCGACCTCGCCGTCTTCGACAACGGCGTACACCGGTTGGTCAGCCTTGCCGTCGAACACGAGTCCGTCCATGCCGGCCCACTTGAGCCGTGCACCAGACCAGCCGCCGTGGTGTGAGTCCGTGACCGTTCCCGTGAGCGGGGATTTCGTCACGATCGCGACCCGTCCGCTCATCGTCACCTGTGTTCCCGTGAGCGGTCCGGTCATGATCGCGAGACGATTGTCCTCGCTCATCGGATCGATCGTCGGATCCTCCTCGAAGAGGTATCGAACGCCGAGCCCTCGAGCGCCGATGTATTTTTTCGCGTCCTCGTCGTCGACCGAGCGATAGTTCACCTCGCTCGACGAGAGGTCGATCTCTCCAACCCTGTCTTGATAGCCACCGAGTTCAGTCATTGTAATGTACAATAGTTAGGTTGGTTCTACAGCGTGTTAGCTGTTCTCACCGAGAAGTAACCAGATGTAGTTACCATCGGGTTGCGTGTTGAAATCGCTCGCCGCGAACCGATTCAGTACCGTCAGTGCGAAACTGACAGCGGGTATCTGTTGACCGATCGACGTTACGCGCGTAACGGGGTTTCAACGGTCCAAAAGCCGTAATTTTGTGCCGTTCGATCGTGACCGCAGGCTTCGAAAGAGGTTTGCGCCGATCCACAAAATCTGTGCGCATGCCGTCTGCACGGGTTGCTGTCGGATCGTGGTGTGTCGCGCTTGTGCTCGCCTCTGTCATTCCCATCCCAGGATCGTCCGGCAGTCCGTCGGTCGTTCCGTTCAGTCCGACAGCACCGTTTCACCTCGTCGGGTACGGGGTACTCGGGGCGCTCACGATCGACGCGGTCGGTCCACGACGCGGGGCGATGGCCTTCGCAGCCCTATTCGCGATGAGCGTTGGAGCGGGAATCGAAGTCCTGCAGGTGACGATCCCATGGCGGACGTTCGCGATCGCAGACCTCGCGATCAATGCCCTTGGTGCCGTCGCCGGGGTATCGATTCGATCGATCGGTCGAGGGAACAAATCGTGAGTGCCAGCGGACACGAGCCAGTCGATCGGGTCGTGTCGGTGTCGTTTTACCCGTCGATCGGGTACAGACGGTAATGAGCAAGCCGAGCCCCGAGGTCTACGAGACGGGGCGCGGGATGGACGCGCACAATCAGGTGATGCGCGAGATCCGCGCCGAGAAACAGCGGACGTACGACCCTCACGAGCCGACCCGCGTGTGGATCGACGAAGACAACACGCCAACCGGGGTCTACGAGAGCCTCACGATCATCCTCAACACCGGCGGCTGTCGGTGGGCCCGCGCCGGCGGCTGTACCATGTGCGGCTACGTCGCCGAGTCTGTCGAAGGCGGCACCGTCGCCCACGAGGCGCTCATGGACCAGATTGACGCCTGTCTCGATCACGAAGCCGAAGAGGCCGAAAGTGAGTGTGACCTCGTGAAAATCTACACCTCGGGATCGTTCCTTGACGAGCGAGAGGTGCCCGCCGAAACACGGGCGGCGATCGCCGAGACGTTTGCCGATCGCGAGCGGATCGTTGTCGAATCGCTTCCGGACTTCGTAACTGCCGAAAAGCTCGCGGACTTCACCAACTGTGGACTCGACACCGACGTGGCGATCGGGCTCGAAACCGCGACCGATCGGGTGCGCCGCGACTGCGTGAACAAGTACTTTGACTTCGCGGACTTCGAGGCCGCCTGCGCAGAAGCCGAGACCGCGGGTGCAGGCGTGAAGGCGTACCTGCTCATGAAACCGCCGTTCCTCGCCGAACCGGAAGCCGCCGCGGACATGATTTCCTCGATCGAGCGCTGTGCGGCTGTTGCGGGCTGTCACACGGTGTCAATGAACCCGTGCAACGTCCAGCGGTACACGATGGTCGACGAGCTGTTTTTCGAGGGAGGCTACCGACCGCCGTGGCTGTGGTCGGTTGCCCACGTCCTCGAGTCGACCGCCGACGTCGACGCGATCGTCGTCTCCGATCCGGTCGGCCACGGCAGCGATCGCGGTGCACACAACTGCGGGGAGTGCGACGATCTCGTCCAGAAGGCGATCAAGGATTTCGATCTGCGCCAAGACCCCTCAGTCTTCTCGCAGGTAACCTGTGAGTGCGAATCGACGTGGGAACACGTGATGGCCGCCGAAACAAGTTACAACATGCCGCTCGTACGGTAATACTACCGAGCAGTACAGGTCGTCGCGACCATCATCGACGATCCAGACAGTTCGAGCCATCTTCCGTGGACAAATATCAGGTATGATATATAGACGCGAGGGTTTATATGAAAGTACCTTGGTGATTAATCAATAGACGAATGGCGGCCACATACGGCGAGCCCGAAGCGGAGTTAACGCAGGTGAGCTCCGGCGATACCGGACTTGACAAGCTTCTCGATGGCGGATTTCCGGCGAAACGATCGGTCCTCGTCGCTGGCGGCCCCGGAACAGGCAAGAGTACGCTCGCAATGCAGTTCCTCCAGGCCGGCCTTGAAGCCGGCGAACGAGCGCTGTACGTCACGACCGAGCAGACTGCCGACGAGCTTCGGGATTCGTTCGCCCCGTTCTCGTTTGACCTGGACGACCCCAAGCTGTCGATCGCCTCCGTCCATGCGCGTCCCGGCCAGCGGATCGACGGCGCTGAGGGATTGATGTTGAGTGAACTCCAACGCGATGAGAGCCGCCCACACGATTTCTATGCGCCGTTTACCACCGAATATCTCGAAGAACATCTAGCTGAACACACGCCCGTCGATCGAATCGTCGTCGACAGCCTCTCTGGGATCGCACCGATGGAAGAGTCACCGGATCTGCTTCGGCGAGATCTCCTTGAGATTATTCGGCTCTTTGCCGATCGATTCGGTGCGACGACGCTTCTCATCGCCGAAGAACCCGAACACGGCAGTGTCACCGGCTCGGCCGCGCCGGAGCTGCTCCGTTTCGCTGCCCACGGCGTAATCTACCTCAGCCACGAACCAATTCACGGCGACTATCACCGATACCTTCGGGTAGAGAAGCTCAGAGGCGTCAATCACGATACCAGAAAACACGAGTTCGAGATCACCGATGACGGGCCATCAGTCGTCTCTCGATGGTCGCCGACCCAGCCGGTCGGGCGAGTCTGGCGAACGGGCGTGCCGGGGCTGGACGAACTCGGCGGCGGCGGGCTCTCAAAAGGTGGATCGGTGGTGTTGTCTCACGACGGCCGAGCGCGAGTGAGCGACATCGTCGCCGAAATCGCCGTCGAGTCGTTGCTTGCGGGGGCCGCGGTGCCGATCTTCGTTCCGGGGACACTCGGTCGCGAGTGGGTCGAAACAAAGATCGCCAATCGGATTTCCTCGCTCGAACAACTCCTCGATGAGAACCGACTGTTCATCATCGACTGGTACGCCGATTGGGACTTCGATCACCCGAACATCTACCGAGTCCACAAACGTGGGCTCGCGGGGCTTTTGACCCACAACCGACTGTACGTCATGCAGCGGATCTTCCGGATTTACCGCTCGATCGACGAGCGTCGTGGCTCCAGAGATACGGTCCCAATCGTCTACTCCGAAACCGCCCTCCAGGAGCTGTCAGCGACGGATCTTCGGTTTCAGCACGGCTGGATCCAGGCAAACCTGCTCACCGACGACGACACCATCGTTTTCGTTCAAAACCCGGCAACGATGAACGATCGACTCTCAGAGTTCTACGTCTACGACGCCCAGCAGGTATTCGAGACGTGGATCGAAGCCGAAAGTGACCTCCAGTATATCCGACTCGACAAGGGGGCTCACGGCAAGACAGGCGTCACTCGACTGGTCAAGCGGTCCAGCGGAACCCCGGCGATCGAGGTTCAATCAAATCATCGAGCCGAGTAAGCGCTGTTGAGTAACGACAAGTTGAGTAACAACAAGAGAGCCACGCGATCAGGCGAATGCACGGAGCACACCGGCGCCGTCGGTGCCGCCGATGTCGGGTAGCGTCGCCCGCTCTGGGTGTGGCATCAAGACCGCCACGTGATTGGACTCACCGAGAATACCCGCGACGTTGCCGATCGATCCGTTCGGATTGGCCGCCTCAGTCACCGAGCCGTCGGGCGCACAGTACCGAAAGAGAATCCGATCGTCGGCTTCGAGGCGGTCATACCGCTCGTCGGTGATCTCAAACCGGCCCTCACCGTGGGCGATCGGGACCTCGATCACGTCACCAGCCTCGTAGGCTGCGGTCCAGGGGGTGTCTGCGCGTTCGACGCGGAGATATACGGGTTCACACTGGAACCGGGCGCGTTTGTTTGTTGTAAACGCCCCCTCGGTAAGCCCCGACTCACAGCCGATCTGTGCGCCGTTGCAGACCCCGAGAACAGGCGTTCCGGCTTCTGCGGCCGATCGAATCTCGTTCATAATCGGCGAGCGGGCGGCCATCGCGCCGGCACGAAGATAGTCGCCGTAGGAGAACCCACCAGGGAGGATGACGCCCGTCGTCTCGGACGGGAGTCCGTCTTCGTGCCAGACTCGCTTGGCGTCGATTCCGAGATGTGTGAGTGCACGAACCGCGTCGCGATCGCAGTTCGAGCCGCCGAACTGCACGACAGCGACCGTCACGATTGCCCCGCCGCCGCGACCGACACCTCGTAGTCGTGGATCGTCGGATTCGCTAACAGTCGCTCTGTCATCTCTGTTGCCGTTTCTTTGGCCGCCGCCGGGCTGTCGGCCTCGAGGTCGATTTCGAAGCGATCCGCCGAGCGAAGCCCAGACAGCTCGAACCCGAGGCGTTCGAGCGATCGCTTCGTCGTTTCGGCCTCCGGGTCGAGTACGCCGCGTTTGAGCCGAACAGTCACCGTTGCGGTGTAGGCGGTCATCGCCCGAGAGTGCGTATCCGTGGTCAAAAGCTCTTTTGGATGTCGTCTGTGATGCACATACATGAATATTTTGAAGGGCGCGCGCTCAAGCAGGCGAACCGACGCAGATCCGTCGGTATTGTGGACCGTTTGGTCGACTACTGCGATTGATCCGGACTCTATCGGCCGTTTTCGTGGGTAGTTTTATTATGTTGACCGCTGTATGTATCAAAAGAGTTTCCTATGTCCGACGATAGCTCAACCCGAAACTTCGCGCTGCGCGACGAGAACGGCGAGGAAGACAGCGTCTTCACCGGCCGATATCCCCGACAGGCTGCGCTCAAGGCCGCCCGTCGGCTGCATCCCGCACCGAGCGAAGACGAGATCGACGATCGAGCAACCCTTCGACTCCGCGAACACGGCACCGACAAAGTCCACATCTACGAGGGATGGGCCTGGAAAGAAGAGGCCGACGAAGATTCACCAGATTGGATCGGCGATTCGGTGACCAAGGCGAACGTCGAAAAACAGGGCATCAAACACCTCGACGAGTAGCGGGACTCGACGTCGAGCGACCACCGAGAACGCCGTATCCAGGCCTTACAGCGATCGAACCGCCGCAACGGCCTCCGCAAGCGGAGGCGCGTCGAAGCGATCGCTCCCGGTGTAGGCGTTCGCACCAGCAGCATACATGTCCGAAGCGGCCGCAAGCACCGCATCGGGCAACGACATCGGCTCGATATCACAGAGCGGTCGCCAGTCTGCATCCGCCGAAAGCGCGACCTCCCGTTTCGCCGCCGAAACCGCAGCAACCCAGTCGGGCTGTTCGCGTTTGTAATACTGTCGAATGACCTCTTTTGAAACCTGCTGGCCGTCGTAGGAGAACCGATTCTCGTCGAATGTCCCGAGGACATCGGCGACTTTGATCGTCCCGTCGTGGTACAGACACTCGATCTTGCCGTCTTCGTGGGTCAATCCAACCGACGCAGCCCGCTCGGTGATGATATGGTTGACAGCGAGCGCAAGTTCTTCGAGCCGATCGAGCTCGGCGGCACCGGCGATCGTCGCAGCCTCTTCGCGGTCGAGATAGCGATCCTGTTCTTCGTACTTCGTCGAGAACTCGACGATCGGCTCGGGCAGCGACACCGGCTCGTCGGGCCACGTCTCGACATCGAGACCGTACTCTTCGGGGGTACCTCGCGTTCGGAGACTCGAGCCAACCGGGACGGTGTTTCGGAAGACGATCTCTAAGGGAATCAGGTAGTTTTCGCCGGCAGCGGCGTGGTAGGCCTCGTAGTCGTATCCCTCGTGATCGCCGTCCGGTCCCTCGTAGGGAAGATCTGGAACCTGGGTGAGTTCGATCGCCATCTCCGTCGGCAGCCCCTCGGTGTCCTCGAGGTCGACAGGCTCCTCGCCGCCCGCCGGATCGATGACGCCGCGGTAGTGCGTCGGAATGTGGTTTTCTTCCAGCAGTTCGAAGTTGAACGCCCCCATCATACAGAGGCTTGCACCCTTGTGCTCGATCGGATCAGGCATCTGCCCCCAGTCAAACACCGAGTACGCGTCGGTGAAGACGAACCGCCCGCGGCCGAGGTCGCTCTCGTCGGCAGGGCGGTCGATCACAAATTCCTTGACGCTCGTCATATCTCACTCGCCGGCCGCCTGGCGTAAGTATCTTTCAGTTCTGTGCGTATTCACTCGTCTTAAGAGACAATTATACCCACGTTATTGCATATTCTGGCCAGTTGATCAACAGACGCCTGCATGCGCAGGGAGGGACTCAGGCGATCACCGGACGCCTGCGCGCTCAAGCAGGGCGTTCGCCCGATCGGTCGCCTCGCGCGTGATGGTTCGTTCTCCGAGCGTCAACAGGTTTCGCTCGTGCATGAGCAGCCGGCCGTCGCAGATCGTGTGGCGGACATCGCCGGCATTGGCCGTGTAGACGAGATCGTCGATCGGATCGTGGCCGGGGTGGAACTTCGGCGCACTGCGATCGACGACCGCGAGATCGGCGTTTGCGCCTGGTTCGATTCGACCGCTGTCGATCCCGAGCGCCCGCGCGCCGTTCACGGTCGCCATCTCGAAGGCGGTCTCAGCGGCGATCGCTGTCGGATCGTCGGCGGCGATCTTGCCGATCATCGCGGCGTCACACATCTCGTCGAACATATCGAGGTCGTTGTTTGAGGCCGGCCCGTCGGTCGCGAGCGCGACGTTGACGCCCCGATCGAGCAGCCGCTGGACCGGCGCGAGCCCGCTTGCGATCTTCATATTCGCCGCCGGACAGTGCAGCGCCGTGACGCCGCGATCGGCGAGCAGGTCGATCTCTGCGTCACTGACGTGGACACAGTGCGAGAGCGTGTCTCCCGGCGCGAGCATGTCGAGGCTGTCTGCGTACTCGATCGGCCGCATGCCGTGCTCGTCAACGATGCGATCGACATCCGCTGCGGTCTCGTTGGTGTGGTAGTGCAAGGGATGACCGCCAGCCCTCGCTTTGGGAATGTACGTTTCGAGGTACTCGGTACCCACGGTCGTCGTGCTGTGGGGCTGAACCGTCGTTTGGATCCGACCGCCGGCGGCCCCGTCAAGTGACGATGCCACGTCGATGCTCCGTTGCATGTCCGCGTGGGCGGCCTCGTCGTCCTTGCCGACCGTGATCGCAGTGTGGCCGAGCGCGGCACGGAGACCAGCCTGTTCGACGACGGCGGCAGTCTCGTCGACTTCGAAGTACATGTCCGAGAAGGCGGTGACTCCCGATCGGATCATCTCGGCGATGCCGAGCGCCGAGCCCGCGCGGACGTCGGCCGGTTCGAGTTCGGCCTCAACGGGCCAGACGTCCTCGCGAAGCCACGCGTCGAGCGGCTTGTCGCCGGCGTGCCCACGGAGCAGCGTCATTGCGACGTGAGTGTGTGCGTTGATGAGTCCCGGAATGACGAGCGAATCGGCGGCGTCGACGATCGTCTGGCCACCGGAGACATCGCCGACTTCGAGGATCGTGCCGTCCGATTGGTCGACCAGCACGTCGGCCTCGTCGATCGTCAGGTCCGGGCGGACAACGTGGCCGCCAGCAATACGAAGCGTTGACATACCGACTCTTTTTTGTGTGAACGCAAAAAGGCGCAGCACCCGTGGCTGTCTCAGCAACAGCGATGCCGAAAGACTGTGATCGATCAGCGCGTCGTTACCGTCCGTTTTTTGCTCTTCGACTCGGTTATTATATCGATGACGCGTCCGTCCGCCGCTGAGCTCGATCCCGACGAGTTCGGCTTCGATCGCCCTCGTACCGACCAGTCGTTCGAAAACGCCCTCGAGAAGGCACGAAACGGCGATCGGCTCACAGTCGACGACGGGATCGAACTGATGGCGACCGGGACAGCCACCCAGGGAATCGATCGTGAGCGCAAAGAGCGGGTGCTGGAACTGGCAGACCGCCGCCGCGCGGAGCTCGTCGGCGAGGACGTGACGTTCGTGACGAACCTCAACAACAACGTCACGACCGCCTGCAACGTCGGCTGTCTGTTCTGTAATTTCAAAAACAGCGCTCACCGGTTCGAAGCCGATCACGAGGGCGACCACGACGGCTTCACCAAAACCCCCGCCGAGTCGCGGACGATCGTCGACGAGGCGCTTGATCTCGGAATCTCTGAGGTCTGTTCGGTCTCAGGACTACACCCGGCGTTCGCGCTGAACGACGAACACCACGAGATTCTCTCGGGGTACGACCGTCCCGCAAGCGAGGTCAACTACAAGCCGCCCGAGCGCTACGAAACAGATCCCGGAACGTACCGCGAGCAGATCAAGGCGATGTCGATCGACGGGATCCACGTCCACTCGATGACCCCCGAGGAGGCCTATCACGCCAAACGCGGCACCGACTGGAGCTACGAGTCGATCTATCGGGAGCTTCGGGCCGCCGGCCTCGACTCCGCGCCCGGTACTGCCGCCGAGATCCTCGTCGACGAGGTTCGCGACGTAATCTGTCCGGGGAAAATCACAACCCAACAGTGGGTTGATGCGATCGAGGGCGCGATCGCTGCGGGACTGGACGTAACCTCGACGATCATGTACGGCCACGTCGAAACCGTCGCTCACCGCGTAGCTCACCTGAAGGTGATCCGTGATATCCAGGATCGAACCGGCGGCATCACCGAGTTCGTCCCGCTGTCGTTTATTCATCAAAATACTCCGCTTTTCGAACACGGCGTAGTCGACGGCGGCGCGAGTGACGCCGAAGACGAGTTGATGATCGCCGTTTCTCGGCTGTTTTTGGACAACATCGAGAACATCCAGTCGTCGTGGGTCAAATACGGCAACGCGAAAGGGCTCAAACTCCTCAACTGCGGTGCCAACGACTTCATGGGGACCATCCTCTCCGAAGAGATCACAAAGCGCGCCGGCGGCACCTACGGCGAGTACCGGACAGTCGACGAGTACGCCGACATGATCGCCGCGATCGGTCGGCCAGCCGTCGAGCGATCGACCGACTATCGGACCCGCGTCAGCGTCGATCCAGCCGACGAGCCGATCGGGCCACGGCTGGGTCCCAGAGCGGATGGATCACCGATGTTCCCGCCGGGGCATCGTGAAAAGCCGCTCGGGGCGGCAACAGCGGACGATTAATCCTGCTCGATGCCGTACCAGCGAATAGTACTCGCCCGCATGATGAGCCCCACCCACATTGGTATCGGTATCGCCCTCGCGACCCCGGTTTGGTTCCTGGCTCCCGAACTGGCTGTCCCGGCAGCACTCGGGGGTATTGTTGGCGGTATCGGTCCTGATCTCGACATGTTCGTCGGCGAGCACCGGCGAACCCTGCATTTTCCGGTGTACTACTGGATCGCTGCGCTGCCGGCGATCGCGATCGCGTGGGTATCGCTGCATCCGATCGCCGTCTTTGCGGCGCTCGCGCTCGTTTCGGCGGCAGTGCACTCCATCATGGACTGGTTCGGAGCGGGCCCGGAGGCTCGCCCGTGGCTCCGAACAACGCCGCACGCGGTGTACCTCCATCCAAGGAAGCGGTGGCTGGAGGCGAAATACTGGGTTCGGTACGACGGCTCGCCGGGTGACCTCGTGTTGTCGCTCGTGTGTTTGCTCCCGGCGATCGTCCTGTACGACGGCACAGTCGAAGCGATCGCAGCGATCGCGATCGCGTTTGGGCTCGTCTACAGCGTCGGCAGAAAACGGATTCCCGACTACGTGACGCTGTAGCCGGAGACGGCGATGCAAACCACGCAGAGGACGTTTGAAACCGAGAACGTCGCGTCAGCAAGCGAAGCCGACAGTCTCACAGACCGTGCAGGCCCCGCTGGGATTAAATAAATTATTTCTGATTTTAGAGTAAGGCGTAAATTATGACCCAGGAAACGCTGTACGATCGGTTGGGTGGCTACGATGGTATTCGGGCTGTAGTCGATGATTTTTACGACAGACTGCTCGGCGATGACCAACTGGGGCCGTTCTTTGCGAACGCAGATATGGAGCGGCTACGAACGACACAGGCTGATTTTTTGTGTGAGGCCGCGGGTGGCCCAGAGACCTACGACGCTGGACCGATCCGTGAAGCCCATCTTCACGTTCCCTTCTCCCCAGCGCACATCCAGCGAGCAGTCGACCTGTTATATGAGAGCCTAGCCGAGTTCAACGTGCCTGAAGCGGACGCAGAGATTGTGGTGCAGGCAGTGGCCGAATACGAACAGGACTTGTTGGCGAGGCCAGAAGACGAGAATCAGTAGCCCGTGACAGGGCTAGCCAGGTTAGGAGAGTGGTACAGAACCAACGCGGTTGGGTGGTTCGTGTAAAATATATTGCGGTCACCAGTGGCTCTCGCGATCGCGTCCGCTGGTTCGTTGTATCGAAAAAATAACCGAAATGGCGCCGTATAGCGCTTTCAGGCCTCGTCGGCGACCGATTCGATAACCTCAACCTCGCCGGTGAGCTGGGTGTGTGCGTACGGGATGTCGATTCCTTCGGCGTCAAAGCGCTCTTTGACTGCTTGGACATACTCCGATCGGATCCGAGCGAAGTCCCCGCGAGTCGGGTCCTCAATCCAGAATCGTGACTGTAACCCCACGTCTGAGCCACCCAGCTCGACAAGTCGAACTGACGGTCCCGGATCGGACATGATCTCCGGATGTGACTCGGCCTCCTCGATGATGTACTCGGTCGCCTCGTTGATGTCGTCGTCGTAGCCGATCCCGAAGACGAACTTCTGTCGAAGCGTATCGTACGCAACCGGATTTTTGACCGCGTTGTTCGCGAGATCACCGTTCGGGACGGTGATCTGTTCGTTGTCGAACGTCCGGACCCGCGAGACCCGCAGGTCGATGTCTTCGACGCGACCGCTTTGGCCGTCCCACTCGATCCAGTCGCCAACCACGAACGGCTTGTCTTTCAGAATGAACACCCCCGCGACGAAGTTGCCGATCAGATCCTGTGCAGCAAAGCCGATCGCGAGCGCGAGCGCACCGCCAAGCGTCGCGAACGCAGCGAGAAACGCCCCGAATCCGCCGAGAGTGAACGCCACCGCGATCGCAGCAAACCATATCAGTGCCCGCGTAACGCTCTCACCGAGGCTTCGGACAGCCGAGTCGAATCCTCGGTTTTCCAACGCTTTTACCACCAGTGGGACGATGAGAATTCGTCCCAGCAACAACACCACGATCAGCCCGATAAGAAACGCCACCACTCGCTGGGCGATCGGGACCACGTTGATTGAATCAACCACTCCCTGAAGTACGGTTGTCTGCATGGATACCGATCAGTATATGTTGAAAGAATAGTAAAAATCTGCCGACAGCAGCAGGATTATCGAATCGCTGGTTCGGAGCCGATGCTGCTGGCAGGATGGATCAACGCGGTGCTATCGAGAGCGGCCCGTCGCGATCGGCAACACCGCGGTACCGCTGTCCATGGATGTCCGACGCCGAAAGTGCTGCAGTGATCCGATCGGAAAGCCACCCCGATGTGGTCGGTTCCGCTGGCGTGACCGCGGATCGACGGTGGACAGCGGGCAGATACCGGTCGTACACCGGCAAGCGTTCGTACAGTGGCACACCGGCCGTCTCCGCGAGCGATCGAAGCTCAGAAAGCGCCGGCCACGCGTACGCAGGATTGATATAGTCGTCTGTCACCGGCGAGACGCCGCCGAGGTCGTCAACCCCACAGTCCAGAAGCTGCTCGGTCGGCGAGAGGTTCGGGGGGACCTGCACCGACACCGAGTCAGGCAGCGCTGTCCGCGCCATCGCAACAACGCGTCGCATGGTCCCGACAGATGGCCGATCGAAGTCTGACCTGTCGTTTGGCACCACGTTCTGGACGATCACTTCCTGGATGTGGTCGTAGCGCTCGGCCAGCGCGGCGATCGCGAGCAGGCTCTCAGCACGGTCGCGCCAGGACTCCCCGATCCCGACAAGGATGCCGGTGGTGAACGGCATGCCAGCCTCCCCGGCGGCCTCGATCGTCCGGAGCCGCTGGGCAGGCTCTTTGCGGCGGGTGCCCGAGTGTGCGTCCACGTCGGCGGTCGTCTCCAGCATGACACCCATCGAGGCGTTGACCCCCTTCAGCCGGCGGAATTCGGATTCAGTCACGTCACCGGGGTTCGAGTGTGGGAGCAATCCCTCCTCGAGTGCGATCTCGCAGGCCCGATAGAGGTAGTCGATGATCGACTCGTGACCAAGTTCCGACAGTTGGGTGTGAATGTCGGTGTAGCGATCGTCGGGTTTGTCTCCAAACGTAAACAGTGCCTCTGTACAGCCGGCGTCCGCGCCAAGCCGAACGGTTTCTCTGATCTCCTCGGGCGATAACAGCGTCGCCTCGCCGGGAACGTCGTAGAACGTGCAGTACGTACAGGTGTATCGACACGCCGTCGTCAGTGGCAAGAAGACATTCCGTGCGAACGTCAACGCGGGGGCAGCCGCGACATCCGCGGGACGGACTGTGAGGAGCCGATCGACGGCTGGCTCAGGAATCTCGATCCCCACGCTCTCGAACGACACCATACAGTTGGCTTGCGATCTGAGCGTAAAAAACGTCGGAATCCCCGCGAAATCGACCACAGTCGGCGACTACTCGAGTTTGCGATCGACCGAAATCCGTCCTGAGGCGACGGCGATCGAAAAGTCTCGGTCGCGGAGCCAGCGCGCTGCACGGCCGTCTGTGTGGAGTAACACCTCGCGGAGGTCTGCAGGCTCGTCAATGTCAGTCGCCAATCGCCGCGAATCACATTCTGCGACTGATAAGCCAAGCCGATCGGCGATCTCACGGTGTTTTCGACAGGATGCACCATGATAGTCAACGTGGAACGCCGGGGTGCGGATCACGAGCGCGTTCGTCCCGCCGCCGAGTCCCGGTGCGAGCACGAGATCGCCGTCGGTGTCGAACAGTCGCGACAGCGTGCGGGGAGTCACCAACGGGAGATCTGCCATCACGATCGCGACCGGCCGCTCTGCCCCCACGAGCACGTCGTTCACCGCCGTCGACAACGGCTGAGGGTCGACGGTCGTTGGGACGGGAACGTCTACTTTGGCTGTTGTGATCACGTGGGCGTCGTGGCCGGCTCGATCGATTGCCGCGAGCACGTCTGAGAGCATCGCGTCGGCGAACGCTCGGCGCTCCTGTGCGGAAAGCACCCGTGCGAGCCGAGTCTTCGGATCGGTCGCGTCGAACGGAACGATGACTCTCATCGCACGGAATACGTTTTCAAGGGGAAAAACCAATCCGATCGCAGGGCGCAGCGACCAGACCGTTAAAACAATGACTCGAGTTCGTCTTCGCCGTCGTTGACGAGACTGTCGAGGTTTTCGGTGCTTTCCGCACGGATCTCTTCGAGGTTATCTTGTGCCTCGATCGCGACCTGTTGGAGTTCCTTGATCCGTGGGACGTTCGTAACGCCCGAAAGCAGGATGACACTCGCGACGAAGCCGCGACCCTTGAGCGGGTAGTCACCGCCGCGGACCTCCATGCTGCCGGTCTGCTCTTCGATCCACTTGCGGCCGCGCTCGATGCCCTTCCGGTTGAGATACTCGGAGGGACCAGCCATCACGAGCAGTGCTCGCTCGGCACCATCAATCTCACACGGAAGCGTAAGCCGTCCAAGCGCCGCTTTGCGAACGAGGCTTGTGATGCGATTCGTGGTGTGGGCCGTGTCAAGATCGTCCGTGGTATTGTCACCGCGGAGCCGTGAGAGCAGTCCGCCGGAGTTCCGTTCTTCGACTTCCTCTTCGGCGTACCCGACTGTCGAGACACCACCACCAGAAAGCGTATTGATGATCTCAGAGGAGTCCACAATGCTTTCAGCTACTTCCTGACCGGCTTGGACCTCACCTGCGCCGAAGAGAATGCCAAATCGCTTGACGATTTCTTCGTTGATCTCGTCGTAGCCGCCCTGGACCGACTCGCCGGTCTTCCGCCAGGCATCGTTGTCAAAGACGAGCAGGTTGTCGACCTCGCGGACGAACGTCTGGAACGATCGCGCCGCGTTCAGCGTGTAGATTCCGCCTTCGTCGCTACCAGGCAGTACCCCAAGGCCGTACACCGGTTCGGTGTAGATCCGCTGGAGGTGCTTTGCGAGCACCGGTGCGCCGCCAGAACCGGTGCCGCCGCCGAGCCCCGCGACGACGAGGAACGCGTCAACCTCGTGGACCGGAATTCCGTCAATTGCACCCTGGATCTCGTCGATGTCCTCTTCGGCAACCTCTGCGCCGAGTTCGTTGTCCGCGCCGACGCCGTGACCCTTGACACGCGATTGACCGATGAGTACGCGCTGGTCTTTTGGGATGTTTGTGATGCCCATCAGGTCAGCCTTCGCGGAATTAACCGCAACCGCCGCACGGACGATCTCTGATCCCGTCCGCCTGTCGTATTCGACAAACTTGTCGACGATCTTGCCGCCCGCCTGGCCGAACCCGATCATTGCCAGTTTCATGTGTACCGTCCCCTTGTCATTAAAAAGTAGACAATAGGAAAACGGGTATAAACCTTGTGATCACCGTATCGACCCTGATAACCGGCCAGTTAAACGATCGCCTAAACGGGACCGCAATCACGTGATTTGCGTGGTTGGCATCGTATAAGTCGCCGAGCGGTGAGCGCCTAGTGCTGGGCGTCCATTACCCCTGGAGATAGGTAGAAAACCGCGTTAGTTCCCCTGGATCGACGTCGAACGCGCTGACGTCGTTGTCGGCAGTTGTGTTGTCGAAGCGTAACGATCGGTACTGGTCTTTGCCCATCGGGAATCCCGGAACAGCACCGAGTACTGAGAGCCCGATTCCGGCCATCGCCATCGGGAGTGGGACAATGGAGATCGATTTGCCTTCGGCATCGTAGACGAGTTCGGTGATCTCTCGCAGCGTCAGCGTCTCGGGACCGCCGATCTCGTAGGTCTGGCCGACGTGTTCGTCTTCGTCGATCGAATCTGCGAGCAGTGGAACGAGATCGCCGACCCAGATCGGCTGGAATCGAGTCTTGCCGCCGCCGGGCAGGGGATATATCGGCACACCAGGCGCGAACATCTTTTTGAGCCGTTTGGTGAAGTAGACAAATTCACCGCCCTCACCAAAGACG
The DNA here is from genome assembly GCF_005543295.1 of Halalkalirubrum salinum. Lineage (GTDB taxonomy): Archaea > Halobacteriota > Halobacteria > Halobacteriales > Haloferacaceae > Halalkalirubrum > Halalkalirubrum salinum. Next base: position 38,240 of record NZ_SRSG01000003.1, on the reverse strand, counting down.
ACCGACGGCCGGAAGATAACCCACTCAAGATCGCTCTCGGTGACGTGGTCCTCGGCACGACCCTTCGCTCGGATGTAGGCGGTGTCACCGTTTGGATCCGCACCGAGGGCGCTCAGCTGGACGAACCGCGAAACACCGCCGGCTTCGGCCGCGTTGACGAGGTTTTCGGTGCCGTGGCGGTGGACCTCGTCGTGCATCTCGTTGCCGCCCTCGGGTTCGAAAAGCGGTGACAACGCGACAAGGTTGACAACCGCATCGTGGCCCGCAACGGCCGACTCGATCGAATCGTACGCAGAGACGTCACCGGTCGCCGTGGAGACGCCCTCGGGGAGGTCATCTTCGTCTGGGGATCGTGACAAAACCGTCACGTCGTGCCCACGATCGAGCAGTTCGCGGCTGAGATGTGTGCCAATGAATCCGCTGCCGCCAGCAACTATGATCTTCATACCGCTTATTCGAGGGGTAGAAACCTAAAAGTACCGTACGCGACGGTGAGTGCGACACAAACACCGACAGAGAGTACCGTGATCGAAGCGGCTCTCAGAACGCGTGGGAGCCTCGCCGGACCGATCGCAGGGTTCTTTGAGAGCGGGCGGCTCACCTCGTCCATGCTCATCACGCTCGAAGGCCTCGACGGGAGTGGAAAGACGACCGTCTGGGAGGCGCTACACGCCACGTATCCCGAGGCGGTCTTTACCCGCGAACCGACTAATTCGTGGTACGGAGAGGCCGTCCAGCGATCGATCGACGACGACGAGGCGGATCCGCTCGCAGGCCTGTTTCTGTTCACCGCCGATCACGCCGATCACCTCTCGCGGGTAATTCGGCCAGCGCTTGCAGCCGACGAACTCGTGATTTCCGACCGATATTCAGACTCACGATATGCCTACCAGGGCGCGGCGCTCACAGAGACCGACCTCGTCCGCCCGATGGAGTACATCAAAGGGATCCACGAGGCATTTAGCCGCACGCCAGATCTGACGCTGTATCTCGACATCGATCCCGAACTCGCCGCGGCTCGCAGCGGCTCAACAAATAAATACGAGCAGGTGTCGCATCTCACGGCAGTACAAGAAAACTACGAACGATTGATTAGGGCCGAACCGGGACGCTTCGTCCGGATTGACGCCACCAAGCCACCCGAGACGGTGATCGACCACGTCGAGGCATCGATCAAGCGATTTCGCGCAGAACACTGAGTGCTCGATGGTAAAACTACCGCGGTTCCGGCAGATCGACGTTTTCGGGAGCCGGAATGTACAACACGTCGATCGTGAATCCGATCGCGAGCGGCAGGCCGATCATCACACCCAACGCGACAGTCGAACTCCCAAGATCGATCCCGATTCCGAGGACGCCGGTGAAAAACAGCGTCGAAATGAAGAGAACGACTGGGATGAAAAACGCGGTGAAAAATAGCCAGCCGCCGGTGGTCTCGAGGCGAATGCGGAAGAACCGGGTCATGATGGCCGAAAGGAACGTGTGGACGACTAACACGAAGACGAAGAGCACGACACCGATCACAGAAGCCATACACGTTGTAGGGCGTGGGTGCTCTTGTTGGTGTCGTTGTGAGAGCAGCCGCTCGCGACGAATCACTTATTTTACCAGTGGCTGATGATCGGACATGCACAGCGTCATTCGGGAGGGGGCCTTCGACACCGGGCCCTACAGCGAGGCAGCGGCGATCGAACTCTATCGGGATATGGTTCGGACCCGCCGGTTCGACGATCGCGCGATCGCGCTGCAGCGCCGCGGCTGGATGAGCGGCTACCCGCCGTTCCGTGGCCAGGAAGCCGCACAAGTCGGGGCCGCCCACGCGATGAGCACGGACGATTGGCTGTTTCCGACGTATCGATCGAACGCGGTACAGATCGCCCGCGGCGTCCCGATGAGCGACATCTTGGCATTCCGGCGAGGGATGCCGGAGTATACCTCCGAACACGAGATTCCGATCTTCCCGCAGGCGGTCCCGATCGCGACGCAGATTCCGCACGCGACGGGTGCGGCGATGGCCAGAGACTACCGCGGCAATGAGGAAGCAATGGTCGTCTGCTTCGGCGATGGAGCCACGAGCGAGGGAGATTTCCACGAAGGGCTCAACTTCGCGGGCGTCTTCGACGCGCCGGTCGTGTTCTTCTGTGAAAACAACGGTTGGGCGATCTCACACCCGACGGCGCGCCAGACTGCTGCAGCGTCGATCGCCGCGAAGGCCGACGCCTACGGAATCGAGGCCGTGCAGGTGGACGGCAACGACCCGCTCGCGGTTCGAGAGACCGTCGAGTCGGCGATCGCAGACGCAAAAGCCGGGACCGCGGTGCTGGTCGAGGCACTGACGTACAGACAGGGCGCACATACAACCGCCGACGACCCCTCCCGATATCGCGACGACGAGTCCGATCTGCCGGCGTGGCGGACCCGCGATCCGCTCGATCGGTACCGTGAGTACCTCCTCGAGGGCGGTGTGCTTTCGACGGCGACGATCGACGACATCGACGAGGCAGCCGACGCAGAGCTCTCAGCAGCGGTCCAGACAGTCGAATCGTTGCCCGAGCCGAATCCCTCCGAACTGTTTACCCATGCCTACGCGAGCCCGACGATGGCCGTCGATCGGAGCGAGCGGGAGTTCCGAACTGACCACAGCGGCTGAGCCGCGATCGGGTGTGGTTGCGAGTGGGTTCTCGACGGTCCCGATCACGCCTCAAGCGAAATGTACGTCTTCGTGTCGGCGACGCCCGAAAGCGACTGAATCTCGCTGGCGGCCGTTTGTAACACCTCGTGGACGTCCGTCGTTTCAACCTCCGCAATGATGTCGAACTCGCCCGCGACAACGTGTGCCTCCGCGACAAGATCGAGACCGCGAATTTTATCGACCAATTCGGTCGAGGAGCCCGTTTGGGTTTTGACGAAGATGTAGGCATAAACCATGTGACCTACTACCACACCATTCGAGAAAAGCGTTCTGACGGCTATGACGACAGGTGATCAATTGGGACACCACAGGGATACAGTTATTCCCTTGCGTGACAATAGCATACCACATGCGATTTATCGTTATTGGTGGCGGACGGGTCGGGCTCAGAACGGCCCGGGTGCTGACAGAGGAGGGACACGAGGTGACGATCGTCGAGCGAGACGCCACGAAAGCCAATCATGCGTCGTCAGCGGGCTTTCGGGTAATCGAAGGCGACGGCTCCCGTGAGGATGTCCTCACCGAAGCCGGCGTTGATGAAGCTGACGCTGTTGGGGCGTTAACCGGCGATCTAAACGCCAACTTCGCGGCGTGTCTCATCGCGAAACACCACGGCTGTTGGACCGTAATGCGGATCGACGAGGACTACCGCGAGGAAATCTACCAGCAGTACGCGACCGAGGTTGACGAGATTGTCTATCCCGAGCGACTGGGCGCGATTGGGGCGAAAAACGCCCTGCTCGGCGGGTCGATCAGGGCGATCGCCGATGTGGCCCAGAACATTCAGATTATCCTCGTTACCGTGACAGAAGAGTCGCCCATGCGAGGATACTCCCTCAGCGAGGTCGCGCTGCCGTCGGATTCGCGGGTCCTCGCATTCGGCAAGGCCGACGAACCGCTCGGGATTCCCCTTCAGGACGATTCACTGGAGGCAGGCGATCGCGTCGCCGTTATCGCCGATTTCGACGTCTTAGACGAGGTTCGGCAGCTGCTCGTCGGGACCACCGAACCCATTGCGGCGGCCGGAGGTGCCTGAGATGGCCGTCACCGCGTACGTGTTGGTGAAGTCGAATACCGGCGAGGCCGATCGTGTCAAGGAGTCGATTGAGGCGATCGACGGCGTCGTTGACGCACACATCGTCGCGGGCGACGTGGATTTCATCGTCAAACTGTCGGTCGAGTCACCCGCACACGTCAAAGACATCGCTGCGAGCGGGATTTTGGGTATCGAAGGTGTCGAGGATACCCAAACCTACATCGCAATGGGGTAGCGATCGCGCCTATCCCGAATAGCACCCGGTTTTTTCACTCCGCGCCGGCGGCGCGTCGACCCCGGGAGATGAGCGCAGTCACTGGTTCGGTGTACTCGTATCCAGGGATGATACCCTGTACGTACGTCCCCTCAACGAAGTCGATGATTGCACCCGCATCGTCGACGCCACGGCGCTCGTTGATATCTGCAAACTCGACGGAGACAATCGCCTCGCGATCGGCGCGCTCGGTTTCGGGAGAGAGATCGCGATCGACTTTCGTCACGCCATAAAGATCAGCAACACGAAGTTCGAATGTCTCGTACCAGCCCTCTTCGACCACGTCGGCCACGTGGTCTTCGGTGACCTCGTTCAACATCGGGACGGAGACGGTGACGTCGAAGCGGATCTGGCCATCATCGCCGGGGCGCGGGCGGACGCGTCCGTCGAAGACCGTGGTCGTTGATTCGTACGTGTCATCATCGCACCGTTCGAACGAGTCGTGATCGCGGAACGCGCGGCGGACGCGATCGGGGAGTTCGCTCATACGCTAAGAGACGATCCGAGCGCGCAAAAACGCGTTGTGTCCGATACGCGTATGAGGCCCTCGGTCGAAGGATACCGCCATGGGATACCGGCTCGACGAGATTGATCGACGAATTCTATACGATCTTATGATTGACGCTCGAGGAACGTCCGCCCCCGAAATGGCAGAAACGTTGGATGTCTCGCCAGGGACGATCCGAAACCGGATCGCAAACCTCGAAGACGCAGGCGTGATCACCGGCTTTCGAGCGACCGTTGACTTCGCCCGTGGAGAAGGATTTGTCCGATCGGTCTACATCTGTACTGCACCGGTCGAACAAACGCGTTCGCTGGCCGAACGGGCCGAAACGGTGTCGGGCGTTGTTCACGTACAGACGCTGACTGGCGGGACACAAAACCTCCACGTCACGGCTGTTGGGACCGACGTGAGCGATACCGAACGGATCGCCAGAGAACTGTCGGCGATCGGCCTCTCGATCGACGATCAGTCGTTCGTCCACGAGGAACAACACATACCGTTTGCCCCGTATGGACCGACACAATCCCGCGAAACGCCCGGCGTTCCCGACCTCATCAGCCTCTCGGGCGGCTCTGAAATCATCGAGCTCACTGCGGGGACAGACGCACCGATCGTTGGTCATACCCTCGCGGAGGCAGTCACAGAAGAGCTCCTGGATGAGGACACGCTCGTAATCAGCATCGAACGCGGCGACTCGTTCGTCACGCCACGGGGAGGAACCGAAATTGAACCGTACGACGTCGTGACGCTGCTTTCGCGGGACGATGTTGAAGAACAGACGATCTCGGCATTTCGATCGGGGTAATTATAGTAGCGTTTGCAATGATTGTCTCACTTCGCAAGAACGGCTGGGTCATGCTCTCTCGGACTGCATTTCGAGGTGCTTGTTGCAAAGCGTTGCAACCGTTACTACAGTCCCCACCAGAGATCACATGTGCTGCGGACAGCAGCGTACTCCGACACGATTATACCACCCTCGTTTGTGTATCGAGATATGTACACGCGATTGGTTGCTGATTCGAGATTGATATTCTCTCGGATTACTCAATCACCAACAACCCGCACGAGTTTGTGTCTCTTGTGGTGTCCATGACGTGGCACGTCGAGTGGCGATCGAGCGTGAGTTTCGTCGGGACCGTGTTGCAGTATCTGGCGTTGATGATGCTGCTTCCGTTGCTCGTCTCGATCGTCTATGGGGAGGATACCCTAGTATTTGTTATCTCAATCTCGATCGCGGTGGCCATCGGCTTTGGGCTTGAACGGCTCGACCCAGAGCCAGACCTCGGACCCCAGGAGGCGCTGTTGTTGGTTGCGATCGTCTGGCTTGCGGTCGCCGTCGTCGGAGCAATCCCGTATCTGCTCGCAGGATACGGTACTACTTCGACCGTCGGACTCAACCTCTCGTCGGCGGGGGCATTTTCTAGCTCGATCATCAACGCGCTGTTCGAATCGATGAGCGGCTTTACCACTACGGGTTCGACCGTGCTCGGCGAAATTAGTCTCGAACAGCACTCGCACGCGCTGTTGTTGTGGCGACAGCTCACCCAGTGGCTCGGTGGAATGGGAATTATCGTCTTGATGATCGCGATCCTGCCAGAGCTCGCAGTCAATGGCGCCCAGTTGATGCAGTCGGAGGCTCCTGGCCCTGAACTACAGAAACTCACCCCGAAGATTGCCGAAACCGCCCGCGTGTTGTGGGGGCTGTACATCGGGTTTACCGTCTTGTTGGCGGTGATATTGTACTCGCTCGGTGCGCTCGGATTCGCACCGAAGATGGATCTGTTCAATGCGATCGCCCACGCGTTCTCGACGATGCCGACCGGTGGATTCTCCCCGCAGGCCGACAGCATCGGCGCATTCAGCGCAGCGGTCCAGTGGGCGATTATTCCATTTATGGTAGCCGCAGGGGTGAACTTCGCGCTGTTTTGGCAGGTGGTCCGCGGCGAACTGCGAGCAGTACTAGAGAACGTAGAGTTTCGGGCGTACGCAGGGGCGATCGCGGTCTTTGTCGCGGGACTCGCGTTTCTGTTGTTCAGTGGTGCCGCGCCGGCGATCGAACTTGGCGGGACGACACAGGGAAATCCTGAAAACGCGCTCCGGCAGGCGGCGTTTCAGATCGGCTCGGTATTGAACTCGACGGGCTTTGCCACCGCGGACTTCGCACAGTGGGACACCCACGCACAGATCTTGTTGCTGTTTGCGATGTTTATCGGCGGCTCGGCCGGGTCAACCGGTGGAGGTATCAAGATCGTCAGATGGATCATCGTCCTCAAATCAGTCCGTCGAGAGCTGTTTACGTCGGCGACTCCGGACGCAATCAAGCCGGTCCGTCTCGGCGGTCGGATTGTCGACGAGGATGCGGTTCGGGCGATCATGGTCTTTACGCTCTTGTATCTCGTGTTATTTGCGATCTCGGCCGTGTTTTTCAGCCTTGATGCTGCCCGGATCGGCGTTGAACTCTCTGCGCTCGAAGCCACGAGCGCGTCGTTGGCGACACTTGGAAACATCGGCCCCGGGTTTGGTCGGCTCGGCCCCTTTGGGAGCTTCCTGTTCTTTTCGGATACCTCGAAGCTGCTTATGATCTTTCTGATGTGGATTGGCCGTCTTGAGATCGTCCCTGTTCTCGCGCTGTTCGTGCGAGGCATGGATCGATAAATCGACTTCGTGCGAGAAGAAGTGACCAAGTGAGATATTGAAAGCTGAAAATATCTTTTGTAAATTACTGATTCAATAGATATATTTATATACTGAAATACAATATGGGTAGTAACACCGGCTGCGATCGCCGCGAGGAACTTATGAGCCGACACACCGCGGGGACGGAGGGTATGCACGCATGAGAGTCGTCATCGTCGGCGCAGGGGAGGTAGGGACGACGATCGCAGCGAGCCTCGCAGGAGATCACAACGTAATCGTGATCGATATCGATCCCATGCGGGCCGACGAACTCAAATATGAACTTGACGTGTTGACCCTCGCCGGCGACGGCACGACGTGTTCGACGCTCGAAGAAGCGAGCGTTGACAACGCGGATCTATTCATCGCCTGTACGGACAACGATCAGGCGAACCTCGTGGCCAGTGGAACCGCAAAGGCACTGTCAGACGTCTTCACGATCGCCCGGAGCAAAAACGTCGATCATCTTCGGACGTGGCAACAAACAGAGGAGGCGTTCGGTGTCGACTTCCTCGTCTGTACAGACCTCTTCGCCGCCGAAAGCGTCGTCCGCTTGATCGGGCTGCCGGCGTCGATCGACGTCGATCCCTTCGCCGGCGGACTCGTCCAGATGGCGGAGTTCGAGGTGACGGCTGACGCACCGATCGCCGGCAAAACGATCGCCGAAGCCGACCGATACGACTCGCTCACATTCGCCGGCGTCTTCGAAAACGGCAAAATCGTGCTTCCGAGCGGCGATACGCGGATCGAAGCCGGCTATCGCGTTGTGGTCATCGGCAGCCCCGAGAGCATTCAGGCCTTTGCGATGGACCTCGCGCCGGCGGAGACGCCAGATGAAGCCGACGAGATCGTCGTCATCGGCGGGAGCGAGATCGGCTATCAGGTCGCCCGACTGCTCGAAAATCGGGGATTTTCCCCGCGACTGGTCGAAGGCGACGGCGATCGGGCCCGCTGGCTGGCCGAGAAACTTCCGGATACAACGGTGTTACACAACGACGAAACCGACACCAAATTCTTGCTGCGCGAGCATATCGATCGGGCCGATGTCGTGGTTTCGGCGCTCGAAAGCGACGAGCGGAACCTGCTGGCGTCGGTCCTTGCGAAACGTGTCGGCGCGGGACGGGTCATCTCGATCGTCGACAGCGCCGACTACGTCACGCTGTTCGAGGAGGTTGGCATCGACGTGGCCGTCAATCCTCGACAGGTCGCTGCCGAAGAGATTATCGGGTTCAGCTACGAGACGATCGCCGAAAACATCGCGGTGCTCGAAGACGACAAGGCAGAGGTGATCGAACTACAGGTGAGCGCCGCCAGCGATCTTATTGGCAAAACAATTGCCGAGGTTGACCGTGAGGTCGACACGCCGTTCGTCATCGGGGCGATCACTCGCGACGGTTCGGTGATCACTCCGCGAGGAGAGACGACGCTCAAGCTCGGCGATCGGGTCGTTGCGTTCGTCGAGATCGAGGGGGCGAACGCGATCACGTCGTTGTTTTGATATCCCCGCATAGAGTGGACATCGTATGGAAGATATCAAGCGCCGGGCAGGGTATTATGTCCTGTCGGCGGGCGTAATCGTTCTCGTCTCGGCGATCGCGTACGACTTTGGCATGCGCACGTTCGAGCCACGACCGTACCCGCCGCCAGATGTCGAGATTGGGTTTTTACACTCACTGCAGGTCGTCGTCGAGACGTTCACCGCGACGGGCTACGGCTCTGATTCGCCGTGGTACAGCACGGAGATGAACATCCTCGTCATGCTGCTCGATCTAACCGGCGTGGGGCTGTTTTTCCTCGCCCTACCGGCGGTGTTTTTACCGCTATTTCGGGATGCATTATCTGAGAGTCCACCTACGACGCTTGAGACGACGCTTGAGGAGCACGTGGTTATCTGCACGTACTCTCAGCGAGCCGAAACACTCATTTCGGAACTCCGATCGAACGACGTCGAGTACGTCCTCGTCGAACCCGATGGCGATCGGGCAGTCGCACTTGAAAAGGATGGCCATCTCGTCGTCCACGCGGACCCCGAATCGATTGCTGGATTAAAACGAGCAGGGCTTGAAGACGCTGACGCGCTCGTCGCGGACGTCTCCGATAAGGTCGACGCCAGCATTGTGCTCGCCGCCCGCGAGATCAGCGAATCGATCCGGATCATCAGCGTCGTTGAAGATCCAGACTACGCGGTGTATCACGAACTCGCGGGGGCCGACGAGGTCGTCACTCCGAGACAGCTGCTCGGTGCTGGACTCTCACAGAAAGTGACGAGCGTAATCGACACCGATCTTACTGATGATGTCGGACTCACCGACGTGTTCGACATCGCAGAGCTGCCGGTCCACCGAAAGAGCTCGCTCGTTGGGCAGACGATCGCCGAGAGCGATCTGGGCAACACCTACGGCGTAAACATCATCGGAATCTGGCGGGACGGCGAGTTTCAACCGGCCCCGCGCCCAGAGACGCCCCTAGAAGACGGAACAATCCTCCTCGTTACCGGGAGCGAAGCACAACTCCGGCGGCTCCGAACAGCGACTATTTCGACGCGTCGACAGTTTCGAACGGGCCGGACGGTCGTGCTCGGCTACGGCGAGGTGGGCCGAGCGGTCGATCGCGCGCTTGAACGCGAGGAGGAACCGTGCACTGTCGTCGACATCAACGATATCGAGGGCGTGGACATCGTCGGCGATGCGACTGACAGAGCGGTGCTCAAGAACGCCGGCGTTCCCTCGGCTGACTCAGTCGTGCTTGCGATCCCGGATCCGACGGTTGCGGAGTTCGCTACACTCATCATCCGTGACCTGAGCCAGACCGTCGAGATCATCGCCCGAGCGGAGTCAAAAGAGGGCGTCCAGAAACTGTATCGCGCGGGAGCGGACTACGTGCTTTCGATCGCCAGCGTGAGCGGCCGGGCGATCGCGACGAAGTTGATCGAATCCGAAGAGATCCTCTCGCTCGGGACGAACGTCAGAATTATCCGGACAACCGCCCCGTCGCTGGCCGGCCGGACGCTCGCCGATGCCCGAATCCGCAAGCGAACGGCCTGTACGGTCATTGGTGTCGAACGAAACGGAGAGACACTGGTCGAACTCGCCGCGTCGTTCCGGTTTGAGCTCGACGATACGGTCATCGTCGCGGGGACTGACGAGGGGACGAACCGCTTTGTCGAGCTGTTCTGTTGACGTTTTGACTGGACAATATACGGCATTTTGAATACGCACAAGGAACCAACTACCAGATATAATCGCATGTAGAGAACAGACTGGTAGCTGTCGGCGATCAAGTGCCGTACTGCGGTTTTTTCACAAATAGTGGATCGGTCGGCATGTTTAAGTAAATCCGACGAGATGGCTTAAGTGACGCTTCGCTTGGAGGGCCGAAGCGTCAGCGGGGACCAACTGGCCGATCGCCTGCGCGATCTCTTCACTTTTCACGCGGGCGATCGGCCGTTTTCCTTACCGAGGTACTGAGAGAGTGCCACAGGTGACGAGGTCGGCGCGATCCGTATCTTCTTTGCGGAGTCGACAGTATCGCCCCATATGGATGACCCGCAAGCTGATCGGACCGAGGAACTGCTTTCACACGTGCTGGTCCCGGTCGCAAACGAATCCGATGCGCAAGCCACCGCAGCGGCGTTAGCACCGTACGACCCAGCACACGTCACCGTCGTACACGTCGTGGAAAAAGGAGAGGGTGTACCTGACAAGACGCCAGTCGAACAATCCAAGGAGATCGCCGCAGCGTCATATGCGGCCGTTCGGACGGTGTTTCCGGACGCAGACGATCATACTGCTTACGCGCGCGACGTCGCCGAGGCAATCTTTGACGCCGCTGAGAAAGTCGATGCCAGCGCGATCGCATACCGTGCCCGCGATGGCAACCGAGTCATGCGATTTCTCTCTGGTGACCTCTCGTTACGACTCGTCACGCAGGCCGATCGGCCGGTGATTGCGCTTCCACGAGTCGATCGGAACGAATAGTTGCGCCGTTCCATATCGTCGATCACGACGAATAGTTGCGCACTCTCGTATGTTTGTGGGCCGCAGCGCGTCGCAGAGATGAAGCCAGCCCAGTGCGCGCGACACAGTCACGGGACGGTGAGCAGTCATATCGGTGCAGTCGTGTGGTGAGGTGTACAGACACATAGTAACAGATATCACACCATTGTAGTCATGCGATTAATCCGGATTAGGCTGGATTGGGATCCTGAATTCGGTGGAATACGGTCGAATTCTGGTGCAGCGTCTGGACGGTTCATACGGGTTGGTGAGCGAGGTGCAGATACAATGAACACCGAAGGTATCGCACTGATCGCGGTCACCCTGACACTCCTTGTCGGTGGCGCCGCAACCGTGTTCGCACCGACCGTTGTCTCTGGGCCGGGTACGGCTCCCGAGCAAGCGGCGGCAACGACTGCTGCGGTCGCCGATGGTGGCCTCGCGTCGTTACTCGGGATCGCCTTGTGGGGCGTGACGCTCCTCTTTGGGGCGACTGCACTCGTCTGGCTCGTCCTGACGACCGTTATCGGGGCGGGATACGAGGCACCGCCGAACGAATACGGCCTCGACGACATGCAGGTCCGGATCATGACTGTCGATGCCGCCGAGGTCGTCCAGGAGACCGTGGATTCGCTGCCTGCAGGGCTCGATGACGTACACGTAATCGCGGAAGCGCCGATCGACGTGGCTGGGGCGACAGTGCACGTCGTCCCCGAGGAGTTCACGTGTCGAGCGGTCCGGAAGGGCCGCGCCCAAGAGTGGGCTCGGCAGACGCTGGACTGCCAGAAGGAGTTTGTGGTGTATCTCGATGAGGACAGCATCGTCGAGTCGCTCACGGGACTGCCGGACGCTGATATCGTTCAACTCCGTGAGAAACCGCGCCGGACGGGGTCGAATCTCAGCTACCTCGCCGACATGTATCGGATGGGCGTGCAGTTCGAACAGCGCGCGTTCGCGCGACTGTCGATTCCACTGTTCGCGTGGGGTGGCGGGATCGCGGTTCGTACAGAGGTAGAGGAGATGACGACGTGGAACCGTGAGACGCTGGTCGAAGACACTGCGTTCGTCTGGGCGGCGTTTCAGGAGTTGGACGTGACGTTCGAGCTATCGGATGCAGTCTGCCGGAACGAGGCACCACCGTCGCTGTACGAGATCCTCCAGCAGCGTCGCCGCTGGGCCGCTGGAAACGTGCAGGCGTCGAAGATGCTGCCGTTGCGCTATGAGCTGTTGACCCGGGTGCGGAACTACACCTGGGCGCTCTCGCCGATCGTCACCCTGCTCGTCATCCCGCTGTCGCTTTTGAGCGTGACGATCGTCTACAGCGGCTGGTTCTTTGCAGCATCCATGGGGCTGGCACTGTGCACGCTCGGGTGGTTCCTGCTGGGCGTCGCCTACTACGGCGACGATCATCGCCAGTGGGCACTGGCACTGCCGCTGGCGCCGGTGATCACGGTGATTCACTCCATGGGAACGGTCGCGGGTATTCTCAACCCACCGGAGACGTTCCGAGTGACGACGAAGGTCGGTAGTAACTGACTCACAGCACCTGGGTACTACTGTGATGTGGAGTCGAGCAGCGAGCGTCGATTGAGAGGCGTAGTAACTGAGCGCGGACCCCTGCCTCAAGGGCCGACCCGTGGAGTGAACAAAATGCTAGTTATGCGCAATAATTTGCGGGAGAATAGAACTATTACGTTCGAGCGAATACTGTCGCGTATGTCACCCGAGGAGACATCCAACGATGAACCCGAGTGGATAGCGACGTGGAAAGAGCACGCGTCGGCGTTCGATCGGGTGAAGTCAGTCACAATGACGCTCTCAGAGCCCCGATCAGCTTCTTGGATCGCTGAGGAGGCAGTTGTCGCCCCGAATACTGCGCGGGGTCATCTGCGCCGACTCATGGATCTTGGTGTCGTGATGGAGACCGAGCAGGAGGGAACACGACACTACTATCCGGATCCACTATACACGCGGCTTCGAGACGTCCGGGAGTTACTCGAAGACACGACGAAACGGGAACTCTCAGAGCAGGCAACAGCGTTGAAAGAAGACATCGCACAGTGGAAAGCCGAGTACAACGCTGACTCCCCGGACGCACTTCGTGAACGGGCAGCCGTGGACGACGTCCCTGCCGATCAGGCGTACGAACTCACGCGGGCAGCAAGCGACTGGGAACTCGCCCGGTATCGGCTTTCGATCGTGCAGGACGCGATCAAGAACTACGACACCTGGACGTCTGACCCCTCCTCGATCACCGCATGACCGGCGACCGGGACGCGTCGCCGAACCAGACTGACACCGGCGTCTCCCGTCACGCCTCTCCTGAATCCTCCCGAGAACACGTTCGCTTCGATGGGGGTTCGGGTCCGGGTCGTGATCGACACCGAATTTTACGCGAGTTACGCGGCGAACTGGCCCGACACCCTGCCGTACGATTCATTGAGGGGGAACCACCGGACGAGTACCGTGAACTACGGGCTACGCTCGACCCGTCGTGGTTCGGTCGCCCAGCAGAGACCGCGTCGCTCCGGGTAACGTGGATCCCTGACCCGTCACCCAGCCCCGAAGCGTCTGACCGTGTGAACGACGCTTGGATGCGGACACCGATCCGGGCGTACTACACCCTTCATTACAGCGAGCCGGACGGGCTCGACTGTGGGTTCCACTGCGAACCGAATCACCACGTCGATGGATTACTCCACTATCAGGCACGGGCAGACACGGACGACACGTACACGTACGAGAAGATCTCGTTCGGCGCACGTTCCCTATCCGGACTCATATGGGAAATGATGGACGCGCTCGCCGATCGACTCGATGATTCTTAAATGAAGCGCCGGGAATTCAAAGCTCTCAATTAGCGTTGAAATTCTGACCGCTACTGACCGATTCCCGATTATTGTAAAACAGGCATATGTGAAGCGTTTCAGTCCTCCTCGCTCTCCCGTTGGAGGGCGAACTCGTCCCTGTCACTTGGGAAGCGGGGGCCACGTGGTTGCCACTGTCTCTTCGATGAGTTGAGTTTGCGCTCGTCGGAGCCGCTCAGATACCGATGATGGAGTGATATCTAATTCTGCAGCAACGTCTTCGAGAGAGGCCTGCCGCGGGATATCGAAATAACCCAGTTCGTACGCGATCCGCAGTGCTTCGTGTTGACGGTCGGTAAGTCCATTGCCGGGTGGTTCTGACTCGCCATCTCGCGTAAGGCGGTGTAACTGGAAGCCAGCGTTACGTTGCCAGAACGAGGAAAACCTACTGAACGCGTCGCGGTCTGCGAACCAGCCGGTCTGCCGCCACCCGTCTGGGACGACGTCAATCCGCTCGATGATTGCATCGGCCGTAGCGAGGGCCTCAAGCCCCTCCAGATCGTCAAGATGGTCTCCGAGTTGCACCTCCAGACTGAGCGCTGGGACTACCTGATATCGACGAGTGTCTCCGGCTTGCCCAACCAGTGTCCATTCCTTAACATCGTATGCGTCTGTGAGGGCGGTTTCAATAGCCGTCCGAGAGCCGTCTTGAACGGTGACGAGAAACAATGGTCGGTTTCCGTGATTGAACTGCAAGTCGAGAGCAAACGTTGCTTCGGATACGGCTGACGCAACCCCTACAAGCGGTAACACCTGACAGTCAATATCGAATTCAGCGACGAGTCCCATATGATATCGTATCTACCCATTATAATGGGAGTGGCGGAAAGGTCGAATGACCCCGTTGTGATAACCAATGATCCATTTGACTCCAGCGACCTTCTGGGTCCGTGTTCTCCTTTATCGCGTGACTCAATATAAAGGGCCCAATGACTGAGAGAACGGCTTAGCCTTGTCATTCCCGAATACAGGGTTGTATGGTAACGATACAGGCCATAGAACGGTTGTCACACGCTACAACGCCATGAAACCGAGCGTCGAGAGCTGCCAGCTAAACGCGATGCCCAGTAGCGCCAGTGCCGTCTGATGGATGCGTACAGGCAGTGACCAGTATCGGTGCCGCAATCCCAGCAAAGATCCGGCAATTGTTCCGAGCGTGAGGGCCCAGATGAGATACGGGAGGGTGAGTGCGATCTGCATCGTGAGCGGTCGCGTGAAGAGCGCGACCTCACCGCGGGTCTCCAAGACGAATATGAGGAGCACAACAAATCCAATGGAGACACTACTGAGGCCGACACCTGCGGCGCGGCCGAGCCACGGGGGACTCGTCAGCCGGCGTTTGATGCCCCTCGTACCCCCGCTTCGATCTTTGTGCTCGTGTTGCTGGCGCTGAGGGACGTGCTGGTCTGTCATTCGGCGTCCCCCGTGTTGTGAGCCTCCTCGCTTCGGCGGTGCTTCCATTGCTGCCAGGCACTGTGGCCGCCCCATCCGACGAGCGAGAGACCGAACCCGGATAGCGCCGTTCCAAGGACACCCCCGGTGACGAGTTGGCGCTCGTGGAACGGGACTGGCTGGTACACCCCAGTCGGTTCGCTGCTCATATTCAACACGATCACATCGCCGTCTGTGATCTCGAACGCGAGGACATCGTGGCCGCCGACCTCCCGGTACACGTACGGTTCGATCTCGATCCACTTCCGGGCATCACCTTCGAGTGTCGTCGTGCGCAGGTCGCTGTTGTCTGCTGGTTCGACGGTCAGATGCTCCAGCAGGTCTACCACCTGGAGAGGTCCGCTCTGTGGGAGATACGAGAGACTATACTCCCCAGCAACGGCTTCGGCGCGCTCCCGACCGCCCGGTTTCGAAGTCGATGTTGGTGTAGTCGGTGCCGGTTGAAGATCGTACTCCGCGACGATCTCATCGACGACAGCCGACGGAAGCTCGGCGGGGTTGCTATTGTAGGCGACGAAGATTCCGACCTCCTGGTCCGGGGCGAGCAGCAGGTGGCTCGTGAAGTTGACCGTCGCGCCCGAGTGGGCAAGGAGGTTCGCGTCCGGGTCGCCGTACTCGTGGAAGCCGTACCGCCAGTTCGTGACTGCTGGATGGCGTATGTGATGGCGACTGTGCATCGTGTCGGCGGTCTCCGAGTCGAGAATCCGTGTGTCACCGGCTGCACCGTCGCCGAGGTGTGCGCTTATGAACGCCGCCATGTCCGTCGCCGTCGCGCTCAACGAGCCCGCGGGACGCATGTTGATGTACACGTCGTCGGCCACCGTGAACGACGCACTGTCGCGGACGTGTGGGGCAGCGAGTTCGCCAGACTGGTCGTTGGGGACGGGTTGGGCGAACGTGCTGTGAGTCATGTCGAGCGGGTCGAAGATCTTCGACTGGACGTACGCCTCGAACGTTGTGTCGTGTGCTTTGGCGACGATATGCCCGGCGAGCGCTGCGCCGTAGTTGGAGTATCCGACGAGCTTGCCCGGCGGACGGATACGTGAGGGCTGCTGGTCGGTAAGCACCGTCTCCAACGGGTCGAGCGCAGCCGGATCGGCGACGATGGCAGGGTCGAGCATAGATTCGAATCCAGCGGTATGAGTCCCGAGATGCCGGAGTGTCACCGGGTGGTCGTACGTGTCCGGCACTGTGACGGCAGAGTCACCGAGATACGCGTTGATGTCAGTATCGAGGTCGAGGACGCCCCGTTCGACCCCCTGCATGACGGCGGTGTAGGTCACGAGTTTCCCGACTGATCCGACGCGGAACGCCGTCTCATCAACTCGAACGGGAACGTCAGTATCAACGTTAGCAGCGCCGTATCCGTTGGTGAGGATGGGTGTGTCTCCCGAGACGATAGCGACAGTGGCCCCGGGCGTTGTCGTCCCAACCCGCTCGGCCATCACGTTGTCGACGAACGCTTCGAGTTCATCCGAGTCCGTGAATGGGTTCTCGTCTAGCTGTGAGCTAGTGGTGGAGGCATCGGTTGTTGCCCCAGTCCGCCCAGTCGGTGTTCCGAGAGCGATGGCTCCGAGGCTACCGACACCAGTGAGGAACGATCGTCTCGTGGTTCCATCACCGCTATCGTTCATAGTGTGTGGTCGTGTCCGCGTCATAGCGTGTTCATCTTGGAGTGGCTTCGATGGTAGTGACGAGACCGAAGAACGCGGTTGAGGCGTTCTCGACCGGAATTCCGGCTTGCTCCACGGTCTCCAGCGGATCGTGATTCAACCGACAGCCGTTCTTTTCGTAGTGGGAGTTGGCGCGCCAGTCCTGGAGCCAGGCAAGTGGAGTGGCGTCGCTGCGTCTGTGTTCGAGTAACAGAATCTCGCCGCCAGGGGTGCAGACTCGCTCCATCTCGTGGAGCGCGGAGATTGGGTCGGGGAATGTACACGTGGAAAACGACGAGATGACGGTGTCGAAGCTGTCGTCGGGGAAGTCGAGTGCCTGGGCGTCCATCTGCTGGACGGTGCCGTCTAGTTCGAGCCTGTCGAGTTCACCGCGGGCGTGGGCGAGCGTCTCGTTGCTGATGTCGATACCGATGACTTCACTCGCCGACGAGAGGTAGCCGAAGTTTCGTCCAGTGCCGCAAGCGACGTCGAGCACTCGACCGGTCGCGTGCTCAAACTGGCGTCGACGATATCGACCAGCGAACAGGCGGTCAAGCTGTCGCCACCGTGCGAGTTTGTCAGCGACGTCTGCGTACGCATCGGCGATCTCCTCGGCCGACTTCGAGCGTCTCTGTACCGACTGCTGTTGGTCGGTCGTGTCGGTGTGTGTTCGATGCTGCGGTCTTGCCGGTTCCTTGGAATTGCTCGATGACATGGGATGGGCCTCCGTTGACTGTGAGTATGCATCGAGCCAGCAACACCGATAAATATATCGTTATATTGATAATTTATCGGATCTGCTTCAAAACGAGAATTGAGTGGAAAACAGGGACAGTAAACTTCATAGACGGACAATCAGAGAATCACCCGAGTAGTACCACTCTCCACTCAACGTTGCTTTCGTAATAGTTCTGTCAGGAAACTCAAAACTCGCCGCTCGCGCCTCGCACGCGCTCCGTCTCCACCACCGTCGCAGTCGAATCGAGATAGAGTCGAACTGCATCGTCTTCGTGGCGCAACTCGACTTCGTACTCCTCGGGATCAGACGCCGTCTGTTCGGACGTCCAGCGGCCCTCGTAGACGTATTCGTGGAACTCCCAGATACCCCGCGCCGTCACATCGACTCCGCGATCCCAATAGAAGGCAATCGACGCCGGATGGTAGACGACACTGTAGGTCAACGGGCTGTTGTACTCCCGGAGACACGCCTCACAAGTACTCGTCACCACGTACGAATCAGCATCAGGCAACGGGCTGTCGGGTACCACAACTACGTCGGCAGACAGATGCGCCCCGCACTCTGGACACATCCCCCGCCGGATCTGTCTGGCATCCTCCGAATTGCGTAACTTGACGCTCTGCACGAGCGACTCGCCGTCCCGCGTCCTGACCTGTGCCGGCGTGATCGGCTGTCCCGTAACCTGTTGCTCACAGGTCGTACAGTCGATCCGGAAAAATTGATGTGAGAGCTTCGCTTCCATCGTTTCCTCACCGCAGAAGACGCACACTCCATCAACTGGTTCAGGCCCAAACGGTTGTGGTTGCTCGTAATTCTCCGACAAGATGAATCGAACGATGCGCTCACCGGCGTGTGAAAGCGAATATCCGTCGTCGCTTTTCCGGAGATAGGTCCCTGTGAGTTCGCCGAGGTGGTACGACAGCTTCGACGTGTTCTCCACGTCGACGTGGTCATAGATCTCAGAAAATGCGAGTTCAGCAGCCCCTGACCCGACCTGTTCGAGTTCGTACTGCGCAACAGCAACCGCGCGAAGAATATCAACCCGTGTGCCGTCAGCGAGAAGGCGAAAAATATCCGTAGCCGAACGATTCTCTGTCATTGTCCTTCGTATATACTCCCATTTTGGCGGCGATATTGAAACCTATAGTCGGCGTACCCCCGGTAAGGAGATGATTTTCCGAGAGGCACAGCAGTAACTGGGCATCTCTATTCATCACGGAGCCCTCTGTCCCGCGGAACTCGTGAGCAGTCTCTTCTCAGGTGGTGTGCGGATAATGATCTGCGCAGTGACGGAGAGAATTGTCGGTCAAGTTCCCGAATTGATCGTGAGAATATCCCGGGATTCCCGCCCGCAGAGCGCCGCAGGCATTTGAACTCTGAGTCTAATGCCGCCTCCCGGATTTGAACCTCGCCGAGACAGTCCGGGCATGTGGCTCGCTTCGCTCTCCATTCCGGGCTGTGACTCGTCTGGTTCAAATCCGCTCGGGAGCAGATTCACGGCCGACGGCTCACTCGCGGCGTCGGCCGCAGAAGTATGCCGCCTCCCGGATTTGAACCGGGGACAGCTCGATCTTCAGTCGAGTGCTCTCCCAGTCTGAGCTAAGGCGGCGCACTCGGAGGGAAGCCGATCGGAAACAAAAGGATTTCGAATGACGGCGATCCGACGACCAGTATTGATGCTCGGTGTCAGACCGGCCGTCCGCATTTTCGAGGGATCAGACAGCGATCCTCCACACCTTCGCCATCGCGATTGATACCCTCGTGAGTACACCCTGTGGCACGTTCTGATCGGGCGGGTGGGCAACGACTGACAGAAGCCATCGTTTTGTCGATCGGGACCCAAACCCGAACGTGTCCGCGACGACGACCCACCGGCCGACCCACCGCGAGGCGCTGTGGGCACTCGAAGCTGCCTTCGATCGCGGCGACCTCATTACAGTCTTCGGTCGCTGCACGGTCGAGTACAACGGCCGCGCGAGCGCCGAACTCGGGGCCGGCGATCGTCTGGTGATCCTCAAACCGGACGGAACCGCGTTGGTACACACCGACGAGAATCAAAAGCCGGTGAACTGGCAGCCGCCGGGATGTACCCACTACGCGGCCGTCCGGGAGGGCCGGCTGCGGATCCGCAGTGAGCGATCGAGCCCCGAGGAACGCCTCGACGTCTGCTTCGAACGGATCGAGCAGCTCTGTGCGTATCCGGTGACTGGCGGCCGATCGCCTGATCTATTGGGTAGCGAGGCCGATCTCAAAGACTACCTCCTCGCACATCCAGACCGCATCGAGCCCGGATTCACGCCGATCGAGGCCGAACGCCAAAGCAGCGCCGGCCCGATGGACATCTTCGGCCGAGACGCAGATGGGGTTCCTGTGGTCGTCGAGTTAAAACGCCGCCGGGTGGGCCCGAGTGCAGTGAGCCAACTGGAGCGGTACGTCAATGCCCTGCGGCGAGAAATCGGCGACAAGGCTGCCGTTCGTGGGGTGCTTGTTGCGCCCTCTGTGACCGATCGGACCGCCGAACTGCTCGAACAACGCGGCTTTGGGTTTGTCGCGCTCGATCCGACTGCACCCGAATCCGACGAGCAGGGGCGCGAGTCGATCGAAGCGGCCGACAGGGACGATCGATCTGGCGACGAGGACGATCGATCTGGTGACGAGGACGATCGATCTGGTGACGAAACCGGCGTGTGAGCCCGTCACACTCCCGATGATCGCCGAACGGCATCGAAGGGTTTATTCAACGCACGAGCATTTGCCTTCACAAGTAACCATGTCAGACAAACCGGCCTCTATGTACCGGGAGATCGACAAACCGTCGTACACGCGACGGGAGTACATCACCGGTATCCCTGGATCGAAAATCGCACAGCACAACATGGGGGACCTGCAGGCAGACCCCGACGACTACCCCGTGCAGATCAACCTCGTGGTCGAAGAGGACGTCCAACTTCGGCACGGCTCGCTCGAATCCGCGCGACTGTCGGCGAACCGTCACCTCATCAAGACCCTCGGTGAGGGTCAGTACAAGATGATCCTCCGGAAGTTCCCCCACCAGGTCCTCAGAGAGAACAAACAGGCGACCGGTGCGGGTGCAGACCGAGTCTCCGACGGAATGCGTCAGTCCTTCGGGAAGATCGTCGGCACCGCCGCACGAATGAACAAAGGTGAGATCGTCTTTACCGCCTACTGCGACGTCGATCAGGCCCCTGTTGTCAAGGAAGCGTTCCGGCGTGCGTACAACAAGATGTCCCCGCCGTGTCGGGTCGTCGTTGAGCGCGGTGAGGAACTGCTCGTCGCCTGAACAGTCGGGTCGCGCTCAGGGCCCGGGGTCGGATCCCTTTTTATTCTCGACCGCCAACGCCGAGCGTATGCTACGGCTCGCGGTGACGACCCGGGCGGAGACGTTCGATCGCATGGCCGGCCCGCTAGGCGATCGCGGGATCGCGGTCGAACACCTCCAGACTGATGGGCGGACCTATACTCTCGGGACAGAGCCCGACGATCGCTTCGATGTTGGGTTCGTGTATCCCTCGCGGATCAGCGAAGGAGCCGTCGTCGATGCACAGTACGGAATTCCCTGGGTCAACGATCGGGCAGCGATCCTCACCTCACGGAACAAAGCGGGTGTGCTCGCGATGCTAGCTCGGGCGGGCATTGCAGTGCCACAGAGCGTTTTCGTCTCGAACCCCGTTTCGTCGACGGACATTGCGGCGGCGATCGACACCGCTGGACTCTCCTATCCGATCGTGGTCAAACCGAACTCGACGACTCGGGGCATTGGGATCGCAAAGGCTGAGGATCCAGACTCGCTTTCAGGTATTGTCGACTATCTCGATCTAATCCACGACTTCCCGGCGACGGGCGACAAAACCTACCTCCTACAGGAGTATGTGCCTGGCGCCCGCGACTATCGGGCGATGGTGATCGACGGCGAGTACATGGGGGCCGTCGAACGACGATTGCCGGAGGGCGATCGCGCCGAGGGGCGCTGGAAGCACAACGTCCACCGCGGTGCAGTGGCCGAGGGCGTCTCGTTGCCCGACGAACAACGACAGATCGCAGAACAGACAGCACGGGCGCTCAGAATCGAGTATCTGGGTGTCGATCTGCTCGTCACCGACGATCGAACCCTCGTCGGTGAAACGAACGCGCGGCCGACGATCGACGCGGCAACAAAGTACGAGCCGAACTTTTACGATCGACTGGCAGGGCTCATCAAACGGACTGCACAGACACAAAAAACCGAAACTGGGTGACTTACCGAACGTCGATCGACGCGGAGTCGTCGGCCTTCTCGAAGGAGACCTCGAGGACGCCGTTGTTGAACGTCGCGGTCGCGGAGTGTTCGTCGACGCGAACCGGGAGCCGAACGCGCTCGTCGTATTCGCGACGATCGTTGGCAGCGCTGATGGTGAGCGTCTCGCCGTCGCACTGGAGGTTCAACTCAGATTTTTCGATGCCTGGGAGATCAGCGACGAGTCGAACGCGGTCGGTTTCGTCGTACACGTCGACGTGCGTCTCGGAGGCGAAGCCCGATCGGTCGTCGTAGCCGCCGGTCATCCCGTGCATCATCCGCTCGATCTCGTCGAAAATGTCGCCGAACGGATCGTCGCGATCGTCTCTACTCATGGATTCTGATAGGAACCTCGCTATCAAAAGCGTTCTGTCCGTGAGGCAATTCCGCCGTGTTACGCTCCAAGTCCAACGCTCATGATAAACTATCGATAACGTTACTGCCGATTTTAAGTATCTGGGGATCGCTTTTTCGAATATGAGTAAATCGTACCTCAACGCAGGCGAAGCTGTCGCCGAGGAGGATGTCGTTCGCATCGGTCTCAACGGCTTCGGGCGGATCGGTCGCAGCGTATTCCGTGCGGTACTAGAGAGTCCGCATATCGAGCTTGCAGGGATCAACGACGTCATGGATCCCGAAGACATGCGGTATCTCGCAAAGTACGATACCATCATGGGGCGGCTCGACGGGCTCGAGCTCACCGACGGCGCGCTGACGATCGGCGACACCTCGACCCCGGTGTACAACATCCAGAGCCCGGCTGAACTCCCGTGGGACGACCTGGACGTCGACGTTGCCTTCGAATGTACCGGAATCTTCCGAACGAAAGACGACGCGAGCGCTCACCTCGATGCAGGCGCGGACACAGTCATCATCTCCGCGCCGCCGAAGGGTGACAAGCCGGTCAAACAGCTCGTCTACGGAGTCAACCATGAGGAGTACGAGGGCGAAGACGTGATCTCGAACGCCTCCTGTACCACCAACAGCGTCACGCCGGTGGCGAAGGTGCTCGACGAGGAGTTCGGCATCCGATCGGGGACGCTCACGACCGTCCACGCCTACACCGGGTCGCAGAACCTCATTGACAGCCCGAAAGCCAAACAGCGCCGCGGTCGCGCAGCCGCCGAGAACATCGTCCCAACGACGACCGGCGCAGCCCAGGCGGCGACGAAGATCCTCCCGCAACTGGACGGCAAACTCGACGGAATGGCGATCCGGGTCCCGATCCCGAACGGCTCGCTCACCGAACTCGTCGTCGATCTCGAATCGAGCGTCACGGTTGAGGACGTCAACGACGCGTTCCGCGCGGCCGCCGATTCGGGACCGCTCGCGGGCGTACTCGGCTACACCGATGATGAGGTCGTCTCCTCTGACATCGTCGGCCTGCCGTTTTCCTCGTACGCGGATCTGAACTCGACGGACGTCGTTGGCGACGACGGCGACGGCCTCGTAAAGATCCTGACGTGGTACGACAACGAGTACGGCTTCTCGAGCCGAATGCTCGACATGGCCGAGTACGTCACGAACGAAGCGTAAGACCCGATCGCCTACACGACCACACCGATTTTTGTTCGCATCCACCAACGGATAGTCACAGACACCATGACAGCCTTCAACACCATTGACGACCTCGACGACGCACAGCGCGTCCTCGTCCGGCTCGACCTCAACTCGCCGGTCGAAGACGGAACCGCCCAGGACAACCGCCGGTTCGATCGCCACGCCGAAACCGTCGGCGAACTTGCCGAGGCGGGCCACCGCGTCGTGTGCATGGCCCACCAGGGCCGGCCAGGACGCGACAGCTTCATTTCGCTGTCGAGTCACGCCGAGGTGCTCGCCGACCACATCGATCGCGACGTGGGGTTCGTCGAGGGCATCTACAGCGAGACGGCCCTCGAGGCGATCCGATCGCTCGAGGCAGGAGAGGTGCTCCTACTCGAAAACACCCGGATGGCCGACGAGGAACTCCCCGAAGAAGATCCCGAAGTGAAAGCCGAAACCAAGTTTGTCCAGACACTTGCGGGTGAGTTCGACGCGTATATCAACGACGCGTACTCGGCGGCACACCGCAAACACGCCTCGCTGGTCGGCTTCCCGCTCGTCCTGCCCGCGTACGCGGGTCGTGTGATGCAGTCGGAGTACGAGGCCAACACCGCGATCGCCGAACGCGAATTCGACGGCCAAGTGACAATGATCATCGGCGGGACAAAAGCCACCGACGTCATCGGCGTGATGAACGCGATCGGCGATCGCATCGACACCTTCTGCATGGGCGGGATCGCCGGTGAGCTGTTCCTGCGTGCAGACGGCGCAAATGTCGGATACGATATCGACGACAGTGAGCTCTTCGACAGCCAGTGGGATGAAAACGCAGACACGATCGGCGAGCTCTTGGCCGATCGCGGTGACCAGATCGAACTCGCCGTCGACCTCGCGTACGCTGACGAGGAAGACGATCGCGCAGAGATCGACGTGGCCGAAATTGCGGAGAAGACGGAGTCATTCCTCGATATCGGCTCCGACAGCGTCGCGGCCTACGAGCCGATCATCCGCGACTCGGATGCGGTGTTCGTCAAAGGGGCCCTCGGCGTCTTCGAAGACGAGCGATTCTCGGTCGGGACGGTTGGGGTACTCGAGGCGATCGCCGACACTGACTGCTTTTCGGTCGTCGGGGGTGGCGACACCTCCCGGGCGATCGAGATGTACGGGATGGAAGAATCGGACTTCTCACACGTCTCGATCGCCGGTGGGGCCTACATCCGTGCGCTGACCGGCGAGCCGCTGCCGGCGATCGAGCTGTTGATCGACGCGGCCAAATAACAGTACAGGTACGGCGATACTGTTTATTGTAGCGAATGACCTCTCGATCGAGCAGGGGCTGGAGGCCCTGCTGACGATCGATCCGGGAGACGACTACAATAGACATAATGAGTCAGTACGGCTACTCGCGGGATTTATGCGCCGGCCACCTAATGAATCGCTATGGGCGGTATTGAGCTTCGAAACGATACGCTCATTATCGAGCGTGAGCCGAACCAACTCGACGAGTTAGCGATCACGTTCTCCGATATTCTCAATCGATTCGGGATCCGACATGTCTACATCGCCGGATACGTCTCGATTCTCGCCGGCCGAGCACGTTCGACCGAAGATGTCGACGTTCTTATTGAACGGATCGACGAAGAGACTGCAGAGGAACTTGCGGAGATGCTTGCCAAAGAAGGATTTTGGGGCCCAGCAATGCCGCTCGTTTCAATATACGAGATGCTCAACAACGGTGAAAACCTCTGGGTCGCGCCGGAAGACCAGATCACGCCGCATCTCGAAGTCAAATTTGTGCGGGATGAGTTCGATCGTTCATCGCTCACCAACGCGATCACAGCGCAGATCGGCGATCGCGCAGTCCCGATCGGCCCGCTCGAACTACAGATCGCGTACAAGTTGTACCTCGCTGCGCAGAAGGATCTCGAAGACGCCGTTCACCTCTTCACGCTGTTCGAAGAAAGTCTTAGTGTCCCCCGCCTCGAACAGTGGGTAACACGACTCGATGTCGAGGACGAATATGAGCGACTCAAACAAGCGTGAGCAGCTTGCGGCGAAGCACGAACGCAACCGCGAGCAGCGCATCAAGGGTATCAAACGCTGGGTCGAATACATCAAGTCCGAGCCGCCCGAAAGATGGGGGCCACAACAGAACGCGGTCGTCGACGGACAGCTCGATGCGGCCCAGAGCGCACAACTCTCAGCAGCGCATCAGCAACACGTCACAGATGTGGCGATCGAGATCCGTGAGGCGAACAAGAAGTCCGACACTGATGCTGAGTAACGGGTTCGTTGAGTTTTATCATTTCAGAGCGGCGGTATGCTTTTGTAACGATACGGCGTGATTTTATATATGGATCTGAGTGCAGCGACGCGTTCTACCCTAGCGGAGACGGTCTGCGCTGATCCAGATATTGTGTTTGCTGTCGTCTTTGGATCACAGCTCTCGGGTGAATCGACGTCCTCATCTGATTTTGATCTTGCCGTCAAGTTCGCTGATGAGCTTTCTAAGCGCGATCGATTCGACAAGCGCTGTTTCCTGTCTGGTGAGATCCAACACGAAGATCTCCCCTTTGTTGATGTCTCTGATATCGAATCACTCCCAGTGGATGTTGCACACGATGCCGTGAACGGCGAACTTCTCTGTGGCGACAAACAACTATTTGAGAAATTCAAGGCGACAATAGAGACAGAATTTGATGCGCAACGTGAGGCGCTTCGTCGTGAACAGCGCGCGGTAATCGATCGGATTGCGGAGGGCGGATTACGTGGTTGACGAACGGGTCATCTCGGTTAAACTCAAACAGATTGAGCAGTACCACGGCGAGCTCAAAAGAAAACAAGAAACACTCTCCAACCGCGAATTTCTTTCAAGTACGACCGAGCAGCGTGCCGTCGAACGGATGTTCGAAAACGTAATTCAGGCCTCTGGCGACCTTGCGCAACACATCGCCACACGCGAATTTGGATTCAACGGCACAACATCCAAAGGCGCCATTCGCGTGCTCAGCCGTGAGGGTGTTATCGATGAAGAAACGGCCAATACGCTTGTCGCTGCAATCGGCTTTCGGAACGTGCTCGCTCACGAGTACGGCCATTTGACATCCTCCCCGCTCTGAAGGGCGAGGATTCCCGAGCGTTGGGATATTAAGGTTCGCAACCCACCTGTTCCCTCGGGTGGAACGACCCGGAGGTTTGGTTGAACAGGTAGGCTACTGGCCGTGCCAAACGACCGTTACTCATATCCTCTGTTGGAGGATTCTGAGTTATCTTTCTCCGAATGTTCACTGCACCATTCACGTCCGCGTTCATCGTCGCTCCGCACGACTCACAGACGTACAGGCCACGCTCCACGCGATTCGCATCACGCTTCCGTCCACAGCACGAACACGTCTTACTCGTGTCGCGCTCGCTCGTTCGGTCAACGAGAATACCGTGTTCCTCCGCCTTGTATTCGAGCAACGTGGTGAACCGATCGAACTCCCGTCCGTGGAGTTTCTTGTTCCCACTTCGACCCCAATTCCGTGAGTCACCGTTCTCGTCCTTACGAATCTCGCTCAGGTCTCCGATGACAATACGACCGACCTCGTGGTCGATGCACTGCTCAACGACGTGCTTGGCGAGTGCGTGAAGGAAGTGGTCTTTCCGACGCGAGAGTTTCTGACGGGCACGAAGCGCACGACGTGACGGGCCGTTTTCGCCTTCTGTATCGTACTCGTCACGGGTGAAGTAGTGCTTGTCTTGTTTCAGCACGTTCCCCGGATACAACTCAGCGTCACCGTCGTCGTAGGCGATGGCGAGGTAGTTCTTGATACCGAGGTCAATACCCGCCGTGTTGTCGCCGGGAGCGTCCTCTGTGGGTATCTCAACCTTGCAGACGAGGTGGAGTTCCCAGCGGTCGCCGTTCCAGACGGCTCGAACTTGCTGGATGTTCTCCACGGTCACGTCTGGTCGCGTCTCGTACTCGCAGAGGATGAAGTCCGAGCGGTGGTTCTTCAGGTTGAAACCTTTACTCAGGCGGAGCTTGTTGTGGTTGGCGTCGTGCTTGATTCCTTTCTGCTTCCACGTCACGGTGGAGCGTGGGTGTTCGTCGCCGTGTTTGCGGTAGCCGGGTGGGTTGGCATTCTCGTCTCCGCGTTGGCGTGCTTTGTACCAACTAGTGAACGACTCAGCAAGCTCTTCGAGAACTCGCTGACTTGACTGAGAATGTAGGTCACTGTATCGTTCGTGTTTCTTGAGTTCGGATTTGAGTTCGCCGTCGTCGGGGATTTCCCCGTCTTCACCCCATCGGCCTTGCGTGTAGTATCGGGCGACGTTCCACAGTTTCGACGCGGAGAACCCACACTGGTCGAGGTCGTCTCTCACTTGTTGGTGGTTGACGATTTTCGCTCGATAGGTGCGGGTTATCTCCAGCATCAGACTGTGTCCATAACCAGTTATGAGAAATTGTATATTAAAAGTAACGACTGGGCGTGGAATATCCGGCAGTGCCATTGAACAGGGTTAGTGTATGGGTTGTCGGTTGTATCCCCGCCCTGAAGGGCGGGGTTTTAGCCTTGAAACTTCCATAAATAATGAAGAGGTGTATGAAATCCTTCAAACAGGCCTCTCTGTGTACGATACGTATAGTCAACAGATCGCATAATGGACAAAAGGGACCAACTGAAATTTGCGGAACCACAAGGTTCGCAAACTCACGCGTACAACCCCACAGCAACGAGCAGCCGAAAACTGAGGGTCCACAGCAACTGGAGTAAGGGCCCAGCGGCGATCGCGATCCACGCCCGCGTCTCGTCAGTGGTTCGAGCGGCGATCACGTACGCGATCGTCAGCGCGAACACGAACCACAAAAACGTCCCAAGATCGAACAGGAGCATCTCGGGTTCGGTCAACGGGCGCGGAAGCCGGTAGGACAGCGAGTGCAGCGCATGACCGAGTAGCGCAATCCCCGTGCCGAAAACCGCCCACACGGACACCACGGCAAAGCGGCGCGGCCACGTGTTGGGTCGGAGATAGATGTATGTGAATACAGCGACGAGTGGCGCAGCGATCGCGATCGGGACGGGCCCAGCCCGGAAATTCAGCGCCTGATCGACGACGTGCAGCGCGAGGCCGATTATAAATGCCAGTGGGACGGGGAAAACCGACTGCCGTGGATCGAGGTATTGAAACACGGAATGCATGGGTTGGCGACCGACGATGGCTTTTATCCGCCCCAGAACGGTTTCTGCTCGGGAATTATAGGTCTTCGGAGGCACAGCAGTTTGGATAACGAAGCGATCGTGTCGTTAATGGGATTCAATGCGAGGAGTAGGTGGCGATTGTTGTCGATCGATACAGTACCGCTGAGATTTCACCGGAAAGTCGACAAATTAATTCAGGTGTTCTATTAGGCGTTCAGGGAGTTCGTGGATTCGTATGTCCAGGGGAAGAGTAATGTTGGGCAGTTGTGATGTTTTTGAATATGCATACACCGCCGCAGGATCTTGAACTGGGCGATCGGCTCACTCAAGAGGAAATTGAGCAAGCCTTCGATACGGGCTTCGGTTATCGAATTTCCGGTATCAATCCACGGCGAGATCACAACAACAATCGGTATCTGCTGATCTTTGCGAATGAGGACGGGCCATACAGCGATTCCGTGAGACAGGGACAGTTCGAATATATCGGCGAAGGGTTACGCGGCGATCAAAACGAAGACTCTCCGGGGAATTCAGTGCTCATTGACGCGATTTTAGCGGATTTTCCGGTATATTTCTTCTATAAGAGACAGGATAGAACAGGGTGGGAATATCAAGGCGAAATTGATGTGCAAAGCTATCGTCGTGAGGAACAGGGTGGGCGGGAAGTTCTCATTTTTACTATGCAACATCGAGACCCCTCAGACGCAGAAGATTGCGGACTCTATCTAATCCCCGTTAATGATGAGTGGAGAGATCGGTTTAGGAATTCAGTCGAAGAGCCCCATGACCTGCGACAATACGGTGAGCTTCCCTCTCAGCTAGAAGGAATTGCACGGCTCCGGATGTGGGGAACGACCGAAACAGATGCTCAGAAGAAACGATCAGCGATCGACAAGATGGAACCAGACGACTACGTTCTCTTCTATTATCAGGGGAGATTCTTTTGCGGGGGCATTGTTAGCCGTACTTTTGAGAATGCAGATGTTGGGAAATTACTATGGAATAATCCAGAGAGTCGCCATCTCTTCACAATCGATGAATTCACTTACAATGTTCCTGGTGTTGACCGAGTGTGGACGTTGCTGGGATACGACGGGCGGCAGGTCGTCCAAGGTTTCACTAGGGTTGCAGATGAGCGGGCAGTGAGTGTACGACAGGAGCATGGATCGCTTGCTTCTGTGTTATTTGCAAGTGAACCAACTATATCGGAAGTCGAAGATCAAAAATCCAAATTGAAGAAAGCGGTTGAACAAGCGCCGGAATTGACTGAAGATGAAACGCAGTATGTTGAGACACGCCGAAGAGCGCGTGACCGTGCGTTCACTGAATTAATTCGGGAGGCGTACGACAACACCTGTGCTGTCTGTGGGTGCCAACGTGAATCCCCCAGTGGAAACCCAGAAGTCGAAGCCGCCCACATCTATCCGGTGTCTGAAGGCGGACGTAACGACGTCCGGAACGGAATCGCTCTGTGTAAGTTCCATCACTGGGCATTTGACACAGGTTGGTTGTCGGTTACTGATAGCCACGAAATCATGGTAACTGAAGCACCAGACAAGAACGGCCATTATGAGTTCAAGCAGCTTGAGGGCCAGTCATTGCACCTTCCAGATGATGCAGAATTGTATCCACATTTACTTTTTCTTGAACAACATTGGGCGATCCACGGGTTTGAGCGGTAGTGAATAGTTTGAGTCGTGTAGATTTTTATTTCTTCTGGTTATATGCTATAAAAATACAGATATGAAAATAGGGTGAACATATGCCTCGCTATCAGAAAATTGGTTAAATACTGGAATCGGTGATGAAAAGTTAATTTTCTCGTTTGAGGAGGATCAGGACGGTACACTGCTCTGTCAGTAACGGTTGCCAGTCGGAATCATGTGCACCTCATAGGAGGATACACTCTTAGGCACATAGCCCGGATAGAAAGGTACGATGGCGTCTACCAGCTCTGGTGCGAGCGACGAACTAGCGACCGTCATCGGTCAGTACGCCCTCGGTGAAATTTCACTTGGGAAAGCTGCTGAATCGGCAGGAATGTCGCGCTGGGAATTCGAAGAACTCCTCGAAGAGGCTGGATTTACAGCGCTGTACGGTCCACGAACAGACGACGATCTCCAAGCAGAACTTGACGTCGCACAGAATATTGACGAGTAGATCGCTAGCCGGTATCCCCAACCAGTCGTTCTTGATACTACCGTTGTTAGCAATTTCGCCAGCACAGACAGCATCTCATTTCTGATCGCTACATTGGAGTCGCCAATGGTGGTTCCAGCGATTCGTGATGAACTGCAACGTGGTCTAGATACAGGCCACAAATACCTTGATTCCGCAGTTGACGCTCTCAGCGACGAACTACCCGTTCGGCCGCTTTCGTCAGACCAGGATTTCAATGGTATCCGAGAACGATTAGACCTGGGCGAAGCGGACTCATTACTTGCAGCAATCAAGTATGACGGGACATTGGCAACCGACGACCTCGCCGCCCGTACGGTCGCCGAGCAGCATGACGTGCCGGTCACAGGGTCGGTTGGACTGTTGGTTCTCGGTGTTGAGTATGATTACATCGATCGGAAGATCGCCGATGAATGGCTCGACACATGGCGAGAGCAGCGTGGATACTACGCCCCTATCGAAAGCGTGACCGAGATACTCGATACCGAAGACTAGCGGCTTGTCACTCATATTCGGTTTGGGATGAAACGTGTGAGTACGAGAAGTGTCACATGTTCTAGGAACAGATTTTCGACCCATTCAGGACAACAGATTATTCATCGGATTTCTGGGATCCGGGCCAGTCCCTTGATTTTCTCGTTTTCTTGGCAGCTACGCCGTCTTTCCGTCAAAGTAGTATTATCAAATACCATCATAAAGCGCCGGGGACACATCCTTTCTGCACGAGCAATAATGCTACAGAAGATCACTCCTGCTTATATCGATCATTCAATAGCTTGGCGCTCACAGCACCGACTACGCTAGCTGCTCCAGCTACCCAGCCAAAGCCAGGGATTTCCTCACTAGTCTCCGATGTTTCTCCATTCGAACCAGTCTCCGATGTTTCTCCATTCGAACCAGTCTCCGATCGGTTCTCGTTTGATTCAGAAGAAGTTTGGGTAGCTTCCGCATGTTCGATCGCTCCGGTGAAGTCTCTGGCCTCAAGGGCACGTTTAGCTGAAATTAACGTATCTTCAGCGTGATCATCTTCGACAACTTCCTGTGCATCAACAATTGCCTCAAGCGCCTCCTCATATTCCCTGCTGTGAGGAGCCACCACGACAAGAACAACGTGATCCGGAGCAACCTCGACCAATAGCTCGGTCGCAGATGGATTGTCGAGTCGTTCGTACTGACCGTTTCGAACGACATACGTCAACGTCTCGCCCTCGGGGATGGAGAACGGCTGTTCACCGAAATCAATATCTACCTCAAGTGTCTGTGGTGTATCCCCGCTGCTAACATTCGTGAATGTAAGCCCCGTCTCGCCCTCTGCTGATTCCCACGCACTTCCCAAGACGGCGTCTGTGTTGACTTCAACTCCACTATGGCTGGTAAGTAGTACTTCATCAGTGTCGATAACTGGTGGCGGAAGCATCCGCCCTCGTGCAAGGAACCGGTTAGCGTAATCTGCCCGGGCCTGAGCGACACGTCGAAAGTGTAGCAGCGACTCTGGCGGGTTGTCGAACCCAGGAACCTCCGGATCCGCTTCGGGATCAGCATAACGGAACACGGGAAGCGCTCCCCACATGAGGGCGCGCGCCGTGAACAATCGTGTGATGGATGGTTCGTTTTCGAGCCCCTCGTGGTTCTGGTTCCGAGATACCACGATATCCCCGAACGCGTATTCGAACAGTGGGATTATCTCGACCCATCCTGTATCGATATCTTGGATGAAATATTCTCCAAAGACATCACGTGTGTTGAAGACATCGAGATACGGGACATAATAGTCACAAATCCCTTCACCACTTAACACGCCATCGTCCGTCTTCCTGAGCAGTTCCTGGAGTTCTCGAGTGTCCTCCCGTGCGGCTGATGAAAACCAATTCCCACCCTGTCCAGGAGGGTGATTATGGTTCGGATCATAGCACTCAGGCAATACGTATGGAAAGCCATCGTACTGAATTTCAGTGACTCCACGATCTAGAAGATTCTCGATGTATTCTCGGATATATTGTTGCCACCCTTCCTGGGTCGATT
Organism: Halalkalirubrum salinum; assembly: GCF_005543295.1. GTDB lineage: Archaea > Halobacteriota > Halobacteria > Halobacteriales > Haloferacaceae > Halalkalirubrum > Halalkalirubrum salinum. The sequence goes on along the minus strand of NZ_SRSG01000003.1, from coordinate 5,133 downwards.
CAATTTGATACAACTGTTCTTGATCACCGATCCAATCAGGTTCGCCATTCTGATCCCGAACCACCCAGTCGGTAGCATCCTCCTTTTCTTCAAAGACCGAATTATCTCGACCGATGATGTTTCCGCCGACAAATGAGTTTGTCCGGATTCCGGCGGACGCAAGATCATCGACAGTTTCTGTGAAACTCTCCCAGCCCTCAACCGGACTATCATCTGGCCCGTGTTGCCACTGACCGAATTGGAACTGGAGAGGAAGGTCAAGGAACGTATCCATCTCTTGAACGAGCTCACTGGCTCGATCGAATTCGACGGTTGTACCTTCAGGATGATAGGTTTCGATTCGGTAGGTCGCCCCGAGATCACGAAGCCAATCGGGTTGTTCACCGTCAAAATCGCTAAGCCAACCTTCGGAGTTGACCCACGTACGATACCGATCTGCTGCATCGTACCACTGACCGTCCAACGCTCCGAATGTCACAGTGTATGGGACGTGAACATCTTCTCCCGGCAATTGCGGTGGAAAGTATGAAGCATCAAACCGAAGCCGATCTGCGTCCTCCCAACTCTGCCCCCAGCGCCATCGCTTGACGTGTCCCTCAGTATCTCGAGCATCAGAGTAAAATCCGCCATTTGGACCGGCATAAGAGGTGAACTGCATCGTCCCAAAACCTGAAGGATAAGTCATACCTGCCGATTCTCCGAGTTCCTTGAATTTCTGTGTCGGATCAACGAAACGACGCCCCATCTCAGACGGGAGCGTGATACCGTCAGTACCATCATCTGCGACCGCATCAATGTCCATGATTTTCGGACATTCGATTGATTTGATTGCCAAACTATCGTTGTTTTCAACATCAATCTGCCAGTAAGACAGGGGGTCGTTTTCGCGAACAGACACCTCTACAGTGACTTTTCCCTCAAAACGAGGCCCTTCCTGGACATTAGGGTAGAGTCGCGGGTTCGTCCACGTTATCGTTACACCCACCTCGTCACCGTCATCTCTTGTTTGGACTATTGCCTTCTCTGCCTCGTACGATGGCGCAGTCAACGACTCGGTCTCAGGATGATAGAAAGAGAGTTCCCACGTCATCTCCGGTCCTTTTCCTGAACTGTTCCGGAGATCAAGTCCTAACTCTACGGCCCTCACTTGTTCGATACTTCCAGTCTCTTTTCTAAATGTGAGTTCAAGCTGGCTGTTTCCGATCCGAACATGCGACTCGTCCTCATCGACGAAAACGCTTGTTTCCGCCTTTCCCGGACGTGACGCCCACCCTATGAACGGGAGTATTGACGCCACCTTAAGCAGCACACGTCGTGATAGATGCAAAGTGTTCACATCGGACATGATTGTCAAGTTGAATTACATGTAAATAAAGTTCCGGTGATTTATCAACGCGGCCTCCCAGAAACCACAACCAAGGCACACTTCCCCAGTTCATCAGAGCCATCGAAGAACTCCAAACCCAATGGCTCGGCCTCAAAAACACCTCCCCAATCACCAGCTACGAAATCAGGAGAACACAGAACGGCCTACAACTCCAGTTCACCGTTCCCACAAAGAGACTGGAACGGAAAATCCGGGCACAACTCACCAACCACCTACCCGAAATACGGTTCGACACCGGAACCTCAGGCCTACCCGTAACACCCGAAACCACGATCGGCGGAGGCCTACTCACCACCGGACAACTCGACCACTACCCGCTCAAAAACGAGTTCAAAGAACCGCCCACGAACTCGATAGCAAAAGCACTGCACCGCCACTCAATGCGGGGAACCCAGGTAGTGATTCAAATCCTGTTCCAACCCGCCGTCGGGAAACCACTACGAGGCAAGTACTGGAACCACCGGGCCTACCAACGAATAGGCTTCCTCGGAAAAGAAAAAGAAAAACTCTGGGGATCGAGACCCGCTACTCCCCGGGAAAAACGGCAAGCCGACGCCATCGAGGACAAAGCCGGGAACAACCGGTTTCACACCTCGATACGGTTCGCAGTAATCGGTGCCGGCGAACACACCAAAAGCCGGGTAAAAGAACTCTCCGGGGCCTTCAACGTCTACGAGAACCCGGATACCGGCCAATACTTCAACACAACCACGGTTCAGCCGCTCCGAGAGCACCGCTTAGTCGACTTCGCCAACTCTATCGCTGACAGACAGTTCGACAACTGGAACTTGCCTTTCCAAACCACAGTAGAAGAACTGGCCGCGCTCACCGCCGTACCCAGCACCACTCAAGAAAACATTCAGTACGCCTCATCATGAAATCCAGCGAAGCCCAGACACTGATCCAGAGCACCGGCGACCTCAACACGACCTACCTCGGCAGCCGAGAGTCAAATCTTGGAGTAGAGGAAAACATCGGCCTCAGCGACGAAAAGCGCTTAACACACGTCCTCAACGTCGGACCCACCGGCTACGGAAAAAGCCAGTTACTGACACACGTCGCACTCCAAGACGCGGAGAAAGACCACGGATTAGCGATCATCAATCCGAAAGGCGATCTCATCGACGAATTCCTCGCCAAACTCCCGAAAGACCGGATCGACGACATCGTCTACATTAACCCGGCAAGAGACCCCGTCACACCGATCAACGTCCTCGAACCCCACGTCACCGAGGAAATGTCCGAAGCACAACGAGAAAACCAGAAAGAGATCATCGTCTCCGACCTCATCGACTTATTCAAACGCCAAAGCGAGAACTGGGGTGACCAGTTCGGACGCGTCCTCGAAACCCTGCTCCGCGCCCACCTCGACCTAAACATCCAGAAAAACCAGGGAAACAGTCTGCTCGATGTCTTCCGCTGCGTCGTCAACCAAGACCAGCTCACCCAACTAATCGACGACACCGACGACCAGATCATCCGAGAACAGCTCGTCCGCGTCAAAGAAGACATGACCTCGTATGAAATGGAGCCCCTCCAGCGCCGACTAAACGACTTCGTGATGAACCCCACCATCCGAAGAGTCATCGGCCCCGAACAATCCGGAGTCAACTTCCGCGACGTCGTCGACGACAGCAAAATACTGCTCGTCGACATCCAGAAAGGCGAAGTCGGAGAAACAGTCACCCAACTCGTCGGATCTATCGTCACCACCAAAATCTGGGCCGCAGCACAAAGCAGAGTCACCCAACCCGTCGAACAACGAACACCCTTCTTCCTCTACGTCGACGAACTACAGAACTTCGGAGGCGAAGGCAGCAACTTCACCAAAATCCTCAGCGAGGCCCGCGAATACCGCTTAGGTTGCTGGCTCGCCACACAGTACCTCCAACAACTCGCAACCGACATGCGGAGAGCAGTCGTCAACAACTGCCGTACCAAAATCACATTCAACCCCTCCGGGTCAGAAAACGAAACCCAGATCGCCGGAATGTTCCAAGGCCTCTCCAAAGATCAATTGAAGGCCTTAGGCAAGTACCGGGCCGCAGTCCAGAAACCCAGCAAGAAAAGCCACAACAACGCCATCCTGTTCGACACCTACCCGCCCTGGGAACCCGAAGACACCGACGTCGACCAACTCAAAAAACAGGGAACCGCCGCCACCTCCCACACCGCAACCCAGTTGAAGGCCTCGCAGAGCCTCGGGAAAGGCAACAACGCCGGCGGCGACAAACACCGCGAACTCCTCGCACAAGCCAAGAAACAACTGGAAGAACGCGGCTTCACAGTCAACCTGCTCTACCAGGACCAAGGCGACGAAAAACCGGACGGCCACGTACACCTACCCAACGAAAGTATCGCACACCTCGAAGCCGAACACAGCACACTAAGCAGGCCTGTCAAAGTCCTACGCAACCTCCAACGAGCCGTCGAGGAAGACCGAGAAGTCTTCTACGTCGTCGAAGGTGGTAACGCTGCGAAGCTTCAGAACATCGTCGACGACCCCAAAAACCGGCGCGGAGACCAGTACCAGGACGAACAAGGCAGCTACAGCTACTACAATGACGAAGACGGAGAGGCCTACACCGACTTCGAAGACCTAGAAAACGCAGAGTACCGAATAATCGAAATCACAGATGAAGACCTGGAAGTCCACGACGAAAAAATAGAGCCAGAATGCCCCGAACTCCACCACAACACCAGTGAAGACCTACAGGCCTTCTGCCTCTACCGCGAAGAATCCGGATTCTGCACCGAACTCGAACAACCCTGCGTCCTCCTCGAACAATGACCGAACTTCGGGATATCGACCAAGCAGTCCTCCACGCCATCCAAGAAGGCCACAACGACACCCAAAAAATCACCCAGGAAACAACCCTCGAAAACCACCACGTCCGCTACAGTCTCAAAAAACTAGAAACACAAGGCCTCATCCACCTGGAAAAACCCGACGGCATGACAGAACGCATCATCAACGGCCAAAAAAGAGTCTTCCAAACACCACTACAAGCCCAAACCACCGAAAAAGGCCTCCAAACCCTCAGTAAAGAAGATAGAGAAGATCTAGAGGCCTACCAAAACATGACCCACAAAGAACTCATCCAGAAAGTACACCAACTGGAAGCTGAGATAGAGACCCTCCAAGCCTCAGTAGAGGCCTTCAGAAGGCAAGTCCAAAAACATCTATAAATAGGCATTCTGAGAAGCAAAGGCTCAAAAGTCATCATCAAAACCTACTATATTTTTGCTGTTTTAGCTACGTATTCTTTGTCCAAAGGTTAGCGCAGTTACAAGGATTGAAACTCCAGAAGTGGCTGAAGATCTATGAAGACGGCGATGGCAACGAAATCAGCGAGGCATATATAACTGAAGGCAGTCAGGAGGCCGGGCAAATACAAGTAGAAACACGTACTATTGTTCCGACCGATGGTTACAATCTGGATTGGCTACATCAGAGGTCTGCGAACTATGAGCAGCAAGACGGCCAAGATCCGCAAATCGGCAACTCAGAACACCTACCCGAAGGAAACAACCCATGGCCACACCACCCAAGAGAAGGAGGTTTTGATGCAGGATCGCCTGAGGATGAAGACTCCTTAGTCAGACATCCTGTAGACGTGTTCAATTTAGAATAAAGGAATAAATATGAGGTAGTTGGATAGCAGTTCTATGTCGAGACGATTTCGTAGCAGTCTCATAGACCGTTCTCTAATGCAGAACTAACTGTGTCACTGGGGAGTCGTGGA
>NZ_SRSG01000036.1:8703-15755 GCF_005543295.1 Halalkalirubrum salinum | reverse complement strand
CAATACTGCCACCTGTGCGTACCGCTTGTGTAAGTCAATTCCAAGGTACATGGTTTGCTCCTCCGGGATAGAACGCCGGTGCGTAAATCAGAGATTAGTACCTCAAACGGTACCTTCTTTGACGATTGCTAACTACTGAAAGAAGCTGATTCGGGGGTGGTCCCCGGAGTGATCGACGCGACCACCGGGACCCATCTAACTATTCTGAGATATTCTACCGGAAAACAGGCGGTAACCGCGATTGCTGTAGCTCACGTTTTTGGCGAACCGAGGGTGAGAACCGGCCTGATCAGCCGAAGTCTACGTCCGGGAAGACCTTGTTGTGAAGGTCGATGATGAAGATCTTCTTCCGCCAGATGATCTCCTCATCGTCGCGGTGGTCCATCTCGTTGGCGACGATGAGGTTCAGCACCACCCAGCAGTTGTACAGCAGCAGGCACAGCATAAAGAAGAACCGTCGGACGCCGAGACACCGTGACCGCGGTTTCGCCTTGAAGTTCTGTTTGATGTCGCGGAAGGCTGTCTCGATGCTCCACCGCTTCCGATACAGCTGGCCGACACCGAACGCGGTGTGTTTCACCCGGCGTGGACCGACGGCGTTCGGGTTGACCCCGCGCGCCTCGATGTCGAAACTGGTGATGAAGGACTCGCGCTCGATTTCGGGTTCTTCTTCCTCGTCCGCATCACCCTCGACATTCTCTCCCCCACGTTCGAAGTTTGTAAGCGTCGCCTGTGCCTCATCCTCGTCTTCTGCCTCTTTCCTCTTGCGTTGCTCGCCTTTCTTCGTGACTGCTTTCGACTTCTTCTCTAGGGCCAGCAACGTGGTTTTGTGGGCATGACTACCTTCGCCGTCCACCTCGTACGGTTTCCAATCAGCACGTCCCTCGGCACCCTCTTTGAGGAACTCCTTGATCTCTTCCCCCTGCTTGCGCTTTTTCATCACGTAGTCGAGGCCGCAGTGAGTGATGTACGAGCAGATTCTCTCAGTCGCAAACTCACTGTCGGCGTAGACGGCCTTGATGTTCAGCAGGTCGCGGGCGCGGTCGAGCAGGTACCGCACGCACTGAAACCGGTTGTCGGCTTTTACTTTCGAGATGTTTGCCAGGACGATGGCCCGACCTCGGTAGATCGCCGTGAGCGTGATGTCCTGGTAGGCGTAGCCGGTGTCGTACTTTGGATAGCGGTGCAGGACGCCGTCCGGTTCCTCTACGTTCGTGTCGTTGCGGTTGTTGTATTCGCGGGCGACACCGTCAACACAGACATCAACAGGTCGGTCGAGCATCCCACGCGACTGTAGCATCTCCACCTGTTCCTCGATGCCGCTCTCAGTGCGCTTGTGCCAGGAGTCTCCCTCACCGAAGTCCCGATCCTCGGGGTTGACCGACCAGTCGTAGCACTCCTTGTCCGGGATGACGGCGTTGGTCTTCGCGTAGTTCAACTCTGCCAGACGGCGGGAGAAGTTCCGGATCGGCTTTGCGAGCGCCTCGGAACACATGTAGTCGGTGTCCGTGACCTGGTTCTCCTTCAGGTACACGTCGCGCCCGCCGACCACCGACTCGTTCCGACGGCTCGTGAACGTGGCCAGCTCGGTGAGGTCTTCGGCGGGGATCTGCTTGTTCGGCCCCCGGTCGTAGTTGAGCAGACCGTTGAAGAGATCGCGGAACTCATTGAAGACGCGGTCCCGCTCCTCGTTCTCCAGCCGGTACTTATCCGGGATGTCATGGTACTCACCCGTGTCACGGCGGTCGAACTCGTCGATGAGTTCCTCGGCCTTCTCGGAGATCTCCAGACCATACTGTTTGCACTTGAGCGCAGCTTTCGCGGCCTCGTACCTGGTGTGTTCGCGGAAGTCGTGTCGGTAGCGCTCCCACCACTGCGTGGCGAACGTCGTGTGGTGTGGGATCTTCCTTAGGTCGAAGCCCATCGCAGCAGCGATTTCTCCGTCTCCTTCAAGCGTCCACTGTAGGCTGTCGAAGCCCGAGATTTCCGGCGAGACCAGCTTCAGGATGTATGCCTTTAACATCGCGCGCCCGGGGAACGAGGAGTGAATCAGATCGTCCTCGGACGCCCAGTCAACTGGGTGATGTGGGACGTAGTCGTGGACAGTGTCGTAGCGCTCTGTTAGAACCGCGATTGCTTCGTCTATCGTCTCGTCTAACTTCGCAATAGGGCCGTCTGGGTCATCTGGTCCCGACCGGATAAAGCGGGATACGTCGCGGTGGCGTTCGAGCTCGTTACTGATGTCGAACTCGGTGTAGAGTGGGTCCTGGTTCCGGTTCTCTCGGCTCCCGATGGAGACCGACTCGATACCGGAACGTCCCCCCATATAAACATCATATAGACCTTGGTTTATATACTTCCCCCTGACACGCCCGGCCTAAAATATTCTTCGAGCGAGTGGATCAACGCCTGAAAGTCACCCATTATTAATCTGAGACGCATTACAGCTTCCTCACCTTCTATATCAAGATCCTGTCTTCAGCAGATTCAGTAGGTGCTTACAACGCACAATTTATATTAATATGGGATTGAATATGACTCAGTAATGAATGATGTCTTTTTAATCACTGTTGATGCCCTGCGCCGAGATCACTTTAACAAAACGTATTTTTCCGAGTGTTGGAACAGTGGATTCGATGACTTTGTACATTTTCAAAATTGTTATTCAAATGGTGTTGCAACACCCCTATCATTTCCCAGCATACACACAGGATACCCGGTTGAAGCTAAAGGAGAATTAAAAACTGATGTGCCAACAATAGCTGAACTTTACGATGACTATACTTTTGCAATAACCAACAATCCACATCTTCGGCCGGATAGAGGATATGATCGTGGTTTTGATTCATTCACTCGGAAACTTGGGGGGTCCTCATCGCTATCTATCTACAAACAGATAAAACAGGTTGCAGGCAAATCTGATATTCTAACTAAAGTCCACAATCTCTTTTGGGAAACTGTTCGTGACTCTATGAGTACTCAGCCGGATTTATCACCATCATCTAGTAGAACTGCTGAGAATATATTGGGACAGTTGGAAAGCTCAATTCAGTCACAACCTGGGTTTTTTTGGGTTCATCTTATGGAACCACATCATCCATATTATCCGCAAAAAGTCACGGATCGAGATATAGTAACACAATATGATAGTGAACAAATCAAACATATAAATAATAAGATCCGCGGTCCTGCGATAAGAAGCATGGGGCTTGACAAAACAGGTAAGGATCTACCATCACCCACAGAAGAAGAGATTGAGTTCTGTCGGGAAATGTATGGTGAGATTGTTAAATATATAGACAGAAATATTGCGAAATTTTTCAAAGAAATTCAGCAGAGTGGTCGATGGGAACAGAGTATGATAATACTCCTCGCTGACCATGGGGAAGCCTTTGGAGAAAATGGTGTTTTTCAACATGACTGGTCTGCGAATCCGATTGACTCACTTATTGAGGTTCCTTTAGCAGTGAAATATCCGAACAACAAATACGCCGGAGAAAATCATACACACGCAGTACAAACGGGTGATTTGTTGGCTACGTTATCTGGGGTGTTTGACTGGAACGTGAACTTACCACGCCACACTCGCCCGTTTATAGAATCGGGATACCGGCCCATTATTTCGAAATCAAATAATGCGATCAGAGTAACTACAGATAATGGGTATGCTATCCAACGGGATGATTCGATTGTTGAAACTAATGGTGAGATTGCTGATGAGGCCCTGACCGTTCTTCGATCCGCTTCCCTGCCTTCCGTTGAATCTATGTCTGGTGATATTCCGGGGTTAACTGGTAGAGAGCAGGATGAATTAGAAGATCGTCTTAAGCATCTCGGCTATAAATAGACGTTCTTATTTTGTGTATGGTGTGACGACAGTATATGGTGTGTAGTTGTGGCTATATCTAACTTATTTATTTCTCATTTCTTTGAGGTGTATCACATCGTCTGATGAAGGTCGTAATTTGAACTCCGACGTTGACTCCCCTTGTTATCTAACGAAGAAGTCTTGCCCAGGGTATGGTCACGGTCTGCTGAAAAAAGGTTGCCTGATCGTCTGACGTAATACTATGTATTCCGAACTCAACACAGTGGAATACAATGGTATCACAGGGTGACAAAAAACAGGTAGCAGTTCGTATTCCACTACGATAGAAAGCCGAATTAGAGCGTGAGGCGGCGGAACGAGGTGTTAGCAGATCGGATGTCATCCGATCTATCCTTGCTGATCGGCACCAGGTTGCTGGACACGCTCGAAAAGATCGGGACGGTCGCGTACCACGAGCGCTCAAAGCAGGTCTACGCAACCGAGGCGACCGCCGCTCTTGCCGGTCTCGTTCGGCACCTCGAATCTGTCTGTGAGACTACGGTGAGAGAAAAGTAAACTATTTGAGGGAATCGGATAGAACGGCCCTTCGGGGAGCACGGAATAGACGCATTTTTATTTCAATTATCTCACCCACCAACAAACACCGTTTGAGGTACTAGAGATTCACCTATGCGGGCTTTCCCGGATGCCGCCGGGAGCGGCATCCGGGCTGTGACGCCCATAACTCGGCTTCTTTCGCACTCGGACCAGTCAGCACCACGTGCTTTGATGCACGGAATACAGCTCGGTCTCTTGCGTCCCATAGTTGATTCACGCTCCGATGGGATAGCAGAATTTCCATCGAGTCAGCACGTCTCCAAGAACATGTCACCTGCAGAGGGTTTCAGCAGAGCCAAGTGAGTGTAATTGTTAAGAAAGAACTTTACGTATCACAGTTACGTCTTGACACACCATGCATCGACAGATGACGACGCTGGATTTCCTTGACAGGGGAGTTGATGTTTACGGCGACGCTGTTGGCGTGATCGCCCACGACGGTACCGAGTACACCTACGATGCGTTCGGCGACCGGGTCGATCGTGCGGCGGCAGCGCTCTCGGTTCTCGGGATTGACCCGGGCGACCGCGTGGCGTTGCTCGCACCCAACACGCACTGGTTTCTGGAGACGCTGTTTGCGATCAACGTTCTCGGGGCCATCTCGGTCCCGCTCAATTACCGGCTGATCTCTGAGGACTACGAGTACATCCTCAACGACTGCGGGGCCCAGGCGATCGTCGCTGACCACGAGTACGCAGCAAAGGTCGAGGCAATCCGCGACAACGTCCCCGTCACAGCGTTTGTCGCCAATCCAGCCGATCGCGTCGAAGGTGACTGGCAGGACTACGAGTCACTTATCACGGACGCTGACCCCAGCGAGATCGAGCGCCCGGACATCTCCGAGGACGACCCCGCGACGATAAACTACACGAGCGGGACGACCGGCGAACCAAAGGGCGTCGTTCGGACGCACCGAACCGAGCACCTGCACGCACTAATCACTGCACATCACACGGAGATCAGTGACGACGACGCCTACCTCTGGACGCTGCCGATGTTCCACGTCAACGGCTGGGGGTATCCCTACGTCATCACCGGCGTCGGCGGGACACACGTCTGCCAGCGGCACTTCGACGCTGGAGACGCCTTCGATCGCATCCGCGCCCATGATGTGACCTATCTCTGTGGTGCACCGACCGTCCTCGATCGGATGATCGACCACTACCAGACCCACGACATTGCAGCGACCGGTGATAAGCCGGTCAGAATCGCGACTGCGGCCAGTCCGCCGCCTGAGTCCACGATCCGGACTGTCGAGGACAAACTCGGCTGGAATATTCTACACGTCTACGGGTTGACCGAGACCGGTCCACTCATTACGACGAGTAACTCGCCGCGCCGGATCGAAAGCGAGGGCCGATTTGCGATCAAGACTCGTCAGGGCCACGCCATGCTCGGGACCGAACTCCGCGTCGTCGACGAGGACGGCGAGGACATTCCGCCCAACGACAGGGCGATGGGCGAGATTATCGTCCGCGGCAACCAGGTTATGGACCGCTACTGGAACAAGCCCGAGCGAACCCGCGAGGCCTTCTCCGGGCGGGTCGACGGCTGGTTCCACACCGGCGACATCGCCAGCATCGACGAACGCGGGATGATCTCGATCAAGGATCGGAAAAAGGACGTCATTATCAGCGGCGGCGAGAACATCTCAAGCGTCGAGGTCGAGGACGCCCTTTACGCCCATCCTGACATCGAACGCGTCGGCGTGATCGGCGTCCCCCACGAAGAGTGGGGCGAGACGCCAAAAGCGATCGTCGTCGCGGCCGACGGCGCCGACCTTACCGAGGACGGTGTCATCGAGTTTGCTCGCGACAATCTGGCGAAATTCAAGTGCCCAACCATCGTTGAGTTCGTCGACGATCTCCCAGAGACTGCCACGGGGAAGATCCGTAAAGTCAAACTCCGGGAGGCCCACGGCGACGTCGAGGGGTGACACAGTTCGTTTCGGTTCTTTCGCTGTCAGCTTTGGGCTGAACACTTAACTACACCGCTTGTCTCGGTGCAAGCGTGACAGATCCGCGAATCGCGGCCGTCGGGACCTCCCCGCTTGGCCGTACTGACCTCACTGGTCGGGACCTCTTTAGCGTCGCCGTCACGGAGGCGTTCGAGGGATTGCCTGACCCCGCTGAGATTGTCGATGCGATCTACGTCGGCAACCAGTCTGAATCCTACGAGCACCAGATTATGTACGGGACGCTCATGGCCGAGTGGTGCGGATTGCGCCACGTCCCTGCCGAGCGCGTCGAGGGGTGTGCCGCCGCCGGCGCCCTGGCGTTACGACACGCTGTCGAGGACGTCAGGAGCGGGCGCCGTGACGCCGTCTTGGCGTGTGGCGTCGAGAAGATGACTGCCGGCGGAACTGCCGGCGCGACCGACGCCCTGTCGGCGGCGTTCGATCGCGCGACCGAGCAACGCTCTGGTGTTACCGCTCCCAGCCAGTACGCCCTGCTCGCACAGCGATATCTCCACGAGACCGATGCGACCGAGCGTGACCTCGCACGCATCGCGGTCAAGAATCACAAAAACGCCGCTGCCAACCCCAGAGCAATGTTCCAGCGCGAAACTGATGTCGAGACGGTACTCGACTCCGCATACGTTTCACCGCCGCTGAAACTGTTCGACT
>NZ_SRSG01000036.1:0-8529 GCF_005543295.1 Halalkalirubrum salinum | reverse complement strand
CGGCGCCGGCGCGAACAACCTCGCGATCGCCGACCGGAACCTCACCTTCATCGAAGGAGCCCACGAGGTGGCGACCCAGGCGTACGATCAGGCCGGTATTGAACCGGCCGATGTCGACATCGCGGAGGTCCACGATGCGTTCACTGTCTGTGAAGCACTCTTGGCTGAGGCCGCCGGGCTCGCTCCCCGCGGGAAGGGCTACGAGAGCCCGCTTGCGCCCGAGGATCGATCACCTGGATGGACCGATGTTCAATTGAGCACGAGCGGCGGGCTCAAGGCCCGTGGCCATCCGATCGGTGCGACCGGGATCGCACAGGCCGTCGAGGCCTACGAGCAACTGACCGGAACCGCAACGCCTGAGCGCCAGGTCGACGGCGCTGACACCGCACTGCTGATCAACGAGGGTGGCGTTGCCGATGCCGTCACCGTCGCACACGTACTCTCAGCCGCCTAACCATGTCTGACAACACCAATACCAATACCAACACCAACGCTACCGACGCAGACACAGATGCAGCTGTAGATATCGATGTAGATGTGGACACACCCGACAAGTACGCGACTGCACCGCGATCGCCCGAGGAACTTACATCCGACAGCCCGTTCACGCTTCCGGGGTTTTTTTCGGCGCTCGACGAGGGCCGCCTGCTCGCGGCTGCCTGTGAGGACTGTGGGACACGATTGGTCCCGCCGCGCCCAGCGTGTTACGACTGCGGGAGTCGTAACCTCAAGATCGAACGCCAGCCCGAGACCGGCACGGTCATTTCGTACACCGAGGTCCGGACGCCGCCGCCAGCGCTCGCCGATCGGGCACCCTACACGATCGCGATCGTCGAACTCGACTCCGGGGCGCGGCTGACCGGTCGAGTCACGGTTCCGTACGCCGACACCGAGATCGATATGCCGGTTTCCCTGTCGATCCGCGCACCCGAGGAAGACGAGCGAGCGATGGCCCTCGAGCACGAACTCGAGTGGCCGATTCACGAGTTCGAACCCGCGTAGGTGGGTGGTTTGACGTCGATCGATTGTGACAGGGCGGATTCGGGCCGCGATCGATCGGTACGAGCGAAGCGTTAATTACTAGCACTCACAATGTACACATATGAGCACCGAGCGCAAGAAGCGAGTGCAGTTCCGTGCCCCACAGGGGTTAATCGAGCGAGCCGATGCGCTTGCAACCGTCTTCGAGACCGATCGAACGGACATCCTTACCAACGCACTGCGTGAGTACCTCCGTGATGCATCTCACGATGACGACATCACGCAGGAAATCGCTGGGGCGTACTACGATGATGATATCACATTCCAGCAGTTGAAGGAACTCGTCGGACACGAGGAGGCAGCGAACTTTCGCGTCCTGAAGCGCCAACTAAGCGAAGAATTCCTCGAAGAGACCGCAGAGGAACTGGCAAACTCATAAATGGCAGTAGTAGTCGCAGATACATCTGCTCTCGTCAGTCTCGGAATTGTTAGCACTCACGAGTACGCGCCTCTTCGTATTCTTCTTGACAAGTATCAGGTCTATGTTCCTGAGCAAGTCGTCTCAGAGTTACAAGAAACCGCAGTGTACGACGATCGATCGGGAACCGCCGCACAGGCCGTTCTCGATCGTTTTTCTGCGTTCCGTGTCCGAGCTGCAGAACTCAATGAAGACTTTCCGCTCGACGATGGCGAAAACGCCGCAGTTTCACTGGCCAACGACCTCGACGCGACGCAATTTCTCTGTGACGAATTCAACCAACTCGCGCTTATTCACGCGTCTCTAGCCGATACTCGGCTCATCACGACACCGACTTTGTTGACTGCGTTTGTTCGTAACGGGCAGCTTGAGCCAGTAGACGCAGAAGAGCTATTATCGAAAATAAGTGACGCACGGAGTTGGGACTCGAACACCTACGTTGCGCGTGCAAAGCTGACGCTTCACCGTCAAAAGTAGTGACAAAGCCGCACTCTCATTTGTTTTATAATTCGGGTGGGATTCAAACTACGATCGCTCCGCGTTGCGTTACTCGGCAATTGGAATCTGATAGCTCTTTTAGTTCGGGTTATCGAACAGTTCGCGCGAAAAGAGTCACGGGCGAACTCGATGGCTGAGGTTGGGAGTCCAAACTCACCAAATCCAACAGGCTTCACACTGACCTCATCTGACTGGTGCTATCCACACAACCTCGCTGCAACCTCTTAGTGGCTGGGACGCTCTGGAGCCTCGCTCTTGAATAGATCAACCGTCGAAAGCTCATCATCTGGCTCGAATCCAAACGCCTCACCATAGAACGCGAGTTCCGTTTCGTGAGCGCGTTTCCGTGACTCTGCGCGGCGGAATCCGTGTTGTTCGTCTTCGAACACGAGGAGACTGTGAGGTACACCGTTCGCGGAGAGCGCCTCTACCATCTCTTCGGCCTGCGAAAGCGGCACTACCTGATCGTCCTCTCCTTGGAAGAGCAGCACGGGCGCATTGATTCCGTCAGCGTGGTTGACCGGCGATCGGTCATCGTAGGTTTTGGCCATTTCTGGGTATGGCCCGACTATCTGGTCGAGGTATCGTGACTCGAACTTGTGAGTGAGTTCGGCGAGGCGCGAGAGGTCGGCGACACCGTAGTAGCTCGTCCCTGCTGCGAAGACGTCGTGAAACGCGAGTGCTGACAGGGCGATGAATCCACCCGCACTTCCGCCCCTGATAGCCATTCGATCGCCGTCGACCCGGTCGCTCTCAGCCAGATGCTGCACAGCGTCGATGCAATCCTCGACGTCCCTCACCCCCCACTCGCCGTACAACGCCTCACGATACGCCCGAGCGTGTCCGGTCGAGCCACGGTAGTTCACATGTACGACAGCAAATCCGCGGGACGTAAAGAACTGGGTACTGGTCTCGAAAGCTGGAAGCACTGCACTCGTCGGGCCGCCATGTGCGAACGCAATCACCGGTGGACGCTCGTCGGTGGGCGGATCGATGTTCGGATTGACCGGCGGATAGACGAACACGTGGGTCTGTGACCCGTCCCGCGTCGGGATACTGGTGTGTTCCGGCGTCGAAACGTACGTATCGTTGAGTTCGATTTCGTTCCCAAGTCGTAGCACGGTCGGCTCCACTCCGGACATCCAGTGAACCAGTTGTGGCGGCGTCGCGGGGCCGCTGGCAACGAAATAGAGGGACGACCCGTCCGACCGGAGCCGCGGGTGTCCACGCTCTCCGAACGCCGCAAACGGCATATCTGGAACCTCTCGCGACCCATCCGGAGCTATCAGCTCAAGCGTTTGTTCTCCGTCACGAATAACGACTGTGGCAACCCGTCCGTCGTCAAGGAACGCGTATGTAGCAAGACCAAACACCCACTGTGGAACACCGTATTCAGCCTCTTCCTCGCGATAGGGAACCCAGACGTCGCCTTCTCGCCGGTAGAGATTCCACCAGCCTGTCCGATCGGAGACGGCGTGGAGTACTCCGTCAGGTCTCCACGAGGGTTGGAAAACCGACTCTCCGGGGCTACCCATGACGACGCGTTCGTTCGATAGGGTTCCGTCATAAGCTACGTCGGCGACGTGGAGTTCAGTGCCGTCCCAAGGCATTCGAGGGTGGTCCCACGTGAGCCAAGCGAGTCGTTTACCGTCCGGTGAAAGTGTGGGTGCCGCGTAGAAGTCGTGTCCTGCTGCAACTACCTCCGGTTCCTCGCTCCCATCTGGTTCGAGTCGTACCAGAGAGGTCACCGGTTCGTCGACAGCTTCCTCAATATTGGCCGCGTCATGATTCTCTTGGACGCAGTACAGGTGGCTCCTATCCCCGGAGAATTCAAAATCCGCGTATCTCAACCCGCGGTCGGTCTTGGGCTCTGGCGTGATTGCTGTCGGCTTGCCATTCTGTGGCTGTCTATAGACACGTTGGTCGCTGAATCGAGTGAAGAAGGTAATATTATCGCATACAATAAAATCACCACCTCCGTATTGATGAACGAGAGTGCGGACGTTGAAGCCTTCAGGTGTCACGTCCTGATAATCTCCATCATCGTAAGACACAATAACGCCACGGCCGTTTTCGTCTGGTCGTACTTCGCGCCAATAAATAGTATCATCGTCCAAATCAGTGTGGCCAAAACTGAGCCCGTCACTGGCAACCATGTCCACCGAAATAGGCGACGGCCACGCACCGTATGGAGTGGATTGTTTTTGATCTTTACTCATTATCAATTCAATTTTGGCATTCTTTCGTAAAAATACTTTCACAGATGACACGAAGACAATGAGCAATTGCTGCTAAGCGGAGGGCTTGGCTGTCGCTCAAACTCCCAGCTTTCACCTCTGATGCGTCAGTTTTCTCGTCAACAGATACCATCGTGTGCCCGACCGGCGAGTTTCGGAACGTGTTCGTGTATGCACTCGGCGTATGCCAGCATCGCTTGGCCTGCTCGGCGGTCGCACGCTCCTGTTGGTAGTACGTTCCATTTCGGTAGGTCTGCCAGAGTTCGATCAGTTTGTCTTTTGTCGCCTCGGAGAACACGCCAGCCTGGATCTCGTACTCGAACGCGTCATCGTGGTTCATCAGTTCATCCACCTCTGCCAGCCCTCGATCGACCACGTAGAACTGCACTGTCCGCTCAAGAGCCGCAAACGATCACTCGACTACCAGTGTGTGATGCCGATCGATGTCGCGCAACGCCCGAATGCCATCCAAGATACGACACGCCTTCCGCAGTTGCAAGAGTGCGTTGCCTTCCACGTCAAGTCCCGGCTCCACGGTACCGCGCTGGGTGAACGCCGTCACGGCGGCGCTCAGTTTGCTGCTGCATGGATCCTCATTGCTCATCGCCCCTCACGTCCTCGGCGTCGGCACCACCCAGCACCACGTCTTTCACGCGTCCCAATGCGTCGGAGTTCTCGATCACGACGCCCTCGGCCAGCACCTCGTCAATTCCGTTCTCGGCCTCGCCGTGGCTCACCGCCGACTCCACGGACTCGACCAGCACCTCGAACTCGTACCGATCCCTCTCGTCACCGAATCGCTGATCGTCAAGGTCGGCGGCGATTTCGGTTGCCGTACGCCGCGCCTGCAGGAGATTGTCATCGTTGTCGATCAGTATCCAGATGTCGATATCGCTGCGACGATCGGCCTCGCCGCGTGCGACGCTCCCGAACACGATCAGTGCCGAAAACGACGGTACCTTTGTGCGAGCCCGTTCGACGAACGCCCGTACCGGTTCGCGAAACTCGTCCTGCGGCAGCGCGAACAGC
Organism: Halalkalirubrum salinum; assembly: GCF_005543295.1. Lineage (GTDB taxonomy): Archaea > Halobacteriota > Halobacteria > Halobacteriales > Haloferacaceae > Halalkalirubrum > Halalkalirubrum salinum. Next base: position 3,306 of record NZ_SRSG01000036.1, on the reverse strand, counting down.
GGTTCGTCTGGGATCGTCACTCGATCGCGGTTCACGCGCACACCCTTGCTGCGCCCACTCTCGTCGACGTGAACGAGTTCCAGTTGCTAGAGCAGGGCAACTGCACGCGTTGTCGTCTTCGAGCCGTTGTCCGTGATGTCGCGAAGTTGGCGCACGGAAAACTCTCTGAACGGGTTTCGGATTAAGAGTTCAAGCACGTCTTCCATCGCCCCGTACCGGAACACCTGCTCCTCACCGAACGGAAAAGAGATGTACAGTCCACCATATTGTTCTCTTTTGGTGCCCATATACACTCTGAGTGTCCAATAGTCAGAAAACATTTCGCTCTATCGAGATAGGTAGTTCCGAGCGGATTCGAACCACGATCGCTCCATATTGCTCTATCGCTGATTAGAATCTATTCGTTTCCTCGCTTGAGTTATCGAACAGATCGCGACCGCATGAGTTACAGCCCGGGCGGATTCGAACCACGATCGCTCCGCGGTGCTCCGCTCTCTGGTTCGAATCCGCTGGACGTATTTGCCGCTCGCGGTATTGCTCGCGGCAAAATAGTCCCGGGCGGATTCGAACCGCCGTCAATGGCTCCAAAGGCCATTATGATTGGCCGCTACACCACGGGACTGACCGATCGCCCTCTTGTGGGACGTATCAAACAGTACCGCCTACCCCCTAAAACGCGTTGCGATTTTCGATCAGTCAGCGATCGTCTCCTCTTCGAACGTGACCTCGAGACAGGCACACGCGTCGTCCTCAGGGTCGAAACAGTCCGGACACTCCGGCCGCCGCTCGATGATCGTGTCGAGCCGTTCGGCGACCGTCCCGTCAATCACTGCTTCGAGTTCCCTGGCCTCCGATCGGAACTCCTCGACCGCGAGGACGTTCGCCAGGAACCGCTCGATGATGCAGTACGTCTGTAATGCGTCACGAGCGCGGACGATCCCCTCGTCGGTCAGTTTGACGCCTTTGTACTTTTCATGCTCGGCGAGCCCGCGGGATTCGAGCTTGCCGATCATCTCGTTCGCGCTTGCGGGACTCACGTCGAGTCGATCGGCGAGCTTCCCGGTTGCGGCGGGACCGTCTTCGGCCTGCTGGATGAGATAGATTGCTTTGAGATACTGGTCAGCAGTGTTCATTTGTTGCCTCCATTCGCGCTCGCACGTTCGTTCTCGTTTCTGTTCCCGTCCGGATACCGGTTCATGCTCGCTCCTCCATAATCGTCGTGACCCGCTCGACGCCGTCCCGTTCGGCCGCCCGGAGGTCCCGTAATACTGACAGCAGGGTCGGTCGATCGATCGAAAACTCGACGTCACTGTCCTCGATCGCCTTGATCAGATCGTCGTAGAACTTGTAGGCGGTTTCCTCGTTGCACAGTTGATCGTACAGAATGCCGTCGAAGTCCTCCGGTTTCGTTTGCCCATACTGGGCCTCGACGAGCGTCTCGATCTCTTCGAAGGGAACGCTGTCGGCTTCGAGCCCCGCGATGAGTTCTTCGAGGGCAGTGCGGTGCTCGGCTGACTCTTCGGCAGCATGTTCGAGGAGTGATTCGATCTCGTCGTCGAGGTCGCGATCCTCTTCGGCGAGCGATTGGTAGTGGTAGTGCGCGCGCGCCTCCACAACCTCTTCGAGGACGATTCCGATCTGCAACAGCCGCGCGAGCTGGTGATCCGACGTCACCGAATGACCGACGCTCATGGCCGGTTCACCCGTGACATCCGTTCTATCGACGCGATACAGCGCATACTCGGTGTGAGCGTGTGACGGACTTAAGCGATTCCCTCCAAAATAAAAGCCGTCAGCCGCCGGCCGCCTGGCAGCTGCTGGACCAACGCGATAGCAGCCGCGTTATCTGAGGCGCGCCGCGATGAGTTCCTGGAGGTCCTCACGGAACTCGTCGACGTCGATCTCTTCGAGCACCGGCACGAAGAAGCCCTCAACGAGCATGTTCCGTGCAGTGAGCGGATCGATCGACCGTGAGGTCATGTAGAACAGGTCCTCTGCATCGACCTGTCCGACCGTCGCCGAGTGACTCGCCTCTGTGTCGTGGTTGTGGATGATGAGCTTCGGGGATGCGTCGGCCTCAGACTCATCAGAGAGCATCAGCGTGTTCTCACGCTGGTATGAACTCGTGTTCCACGCGTCGACACCGACGTCCTGGACGCCCTCGTAGACCGATCGAGCCGTGTCATCGAGCACGCCACGGGTCACGAGATCAGCGGTCGTGTGCTCGGCCTTGTGCCAGACCCGAGCGTTGACGTCGAGGTGTTGATCCTCGTGGCCGAAGAACGAGCCGACAATCTTGCTCTCCGATCCGTCGCCGTTCAACTTGGTTTCAACGTCAGAGCGGGTCAGTCGCGACCCAATGTTACCCTCGATCCAGTTTGCGGTCGCGTAGGTGTCCGCGTCCGCGCGCTTGAGCGTGTAGTGGTAGGTGTCCTCGTTGAGGTTCTGTAACGAACCGTACTGGACGTAGCTGTTCTCGCCAGCGACGACCTCGACGATGTTGCTGAAGTATCGGTCCTCGCCATCGGTGTCTTCGCCGCTTTCGATCGACTCGAGGATCGTCGCCGATCCCGACTTCTCGGTGACGACGAGCGTGTGGCTGAACAGGGTTCGCGAATTCATCTCCGCGCGGATCTTCACGTCTTCAGCGTCGACGCCCTCGGGCACGTAAATGAACGTCCCCGTGGTGAAAAGCGCTGCCGACAGTGCGGTGAGATAGTTCGTCTCCGGATCAATCACTGACCCAAAGTGCTCGCGGAGCAGGTCCTCGTGCTCGTCGAGCGCGTCGACGAACGACAGCACGGTCGCGCCCTCGGCGCTCACGCGTTCGGTCTCGTCAGACTGATTGAGCGGATCGACGAGCGCCTCGAAATCGAGTGCTTCGAGGTTGGTCCACCGTCGCCCCGGTGTCTGGATGACGTCAGGGAGTTCGGCGTCTTCGAGCGCCTCGAGTGCGTCGAGGCGAGCCTCGAGCAGCCACTCGGGCTCGTTTCGCTCCTCGGCGATTTTCTCGACAGTCTCTGCCGAGAGCGTTGCTGGGACCTGCACGCTCATCCGAGCGATCCCTCCATCTCGAGTTCGACGAGCCGGTTCAGCTCGACAGCGTACTCGATCGGCAGCTCTTCTGTGATCGGCTCGATGAAGCCCGAGACGATCATCTGTTTCGCGTCGTCGTCATCCAGTCCGCGCGACTGGAGGTAGAAGATGTCTTCGTCGCCGATCTTCCCGACGGTTGCCTCGTGGGCGACATCGACTTTCGACTCGTTGATCTCCATGTACGGCATGGTGTCCGAGGTCGACTTGTTG
>NZ_SRSG01000035.1 GCF_005543295.1 Halalkalirubrum salinum | reverse complement strand
CCCTTAAGTGGGGGACGGCGAAAGGATGGGTCAGCAACGAACAGATGCACCAACTCGGGAAACCGTGGTTGGGAAGGGTTCGATGACCGCGCCCGAGTTACACCCCGGGCCGGTTCGATGACGACCGTATGTACGTGTAATCCAGGCGTCAACTGGACCCTTCACCGGGACAGTAACGCGCCCAACAATTACGAATCAACCAACTATATATCAACTGGCTACTGTGCCGGCTGGTGAATAGCTCGGCTTGAGAGCTGAAGACGGACGTGCCAAGCTGCGAAAAGCCTGAGGAAGCCGCATGGAGGCGAAGAACTCAGGATCTCCGAATGGGAATCCCTTGACAATTGCTTCGCGCAATAGGGAACGTCGGGAACTGAAACATCTTAGTACCGACAGGAAAAGAACGCAACAGCGATATCGTTAGTAACGGCGAGTAAACGCGACACAGTCCAAACCGAAGCCGTCAGGCAATGTGGTGTCCGGACTGACTTTCAGCACGTGAAACAGACTTCGAAGTCTCTTGGAATAGAGCGTGAGACAGGGTGACAACCCCGTAGAAGTGTGTAGTAACGTGTGCGTCAGCTCCAGAGTAGCGGGGGTCGGATATCCCTCGTGAATGTATCTGGCATCCCCAGATAAGACTAAACACTCCTCAAGACCGATAGCGAACAAGTAGCGTGAGCGAACGCTGAAAAGCACTCCACAACGGATCGTGCAATAGAGCTTGAACTCAGTCGGCGATAGAACGAGGTGGCATACAAGGCTGGTAGAGAAACGACCCACGCGCGAGCGTGCAGTAGGATTTTACCAGAGCCGATGTTGCCTCGTGCGTTTTGAAAAACGACCCAGGGAGTGTATCTTTATGGCGAGTCTAACCCGTTTTGCGGGGAAGGCGAAGCGAAAGCGATACGGCCGCAGTACTTCGGTACGAGGGCCACCGTGCTCACACGCGGGGAGTCATAGGGATACGACCCGAAACCGAGTGATCTATGCATGGGCAGGGTGAAGCGTGCCGAAAGGTGCGTGGAGGCCCGTTAGGGGTGGTGTCCTACAATACCCTCCCGTGATCTATGCATAGGGGTGAAAGGCCCATCGAACTCGGCAACAGCTGGTTCCGACCGAAACATGTCGAAGCATGACCTCATTCGAGACAGTTCGTGAGGTAGAGCGACCGATTGGAAATCCCGCCTCCGAGAGGAGTCGGCTTTCCTGTCAAACTCCGAACTTACGAACGTTGTAGACAATGGGAGTCCGGTGTGCGGGGTAAGCTTGTGCACCGTGAGGGAGACAACCCAGAGCGAGGTTAAGGACCCAAAATGTGGATTAAGTGCGACCGAAGGTGGTCTCAAGCCCTAAACAGCCGGGAGGTGAGCTTAGAAGCAGCTACCCTCTAAGAAAAGCGTAACAGCTTACCGGCCGAGGTTTGAGGCGCCCAAAATGATCGGGGCTCAAATCCACTTCCGATACCTCGCGGCAGAAAGACCGCGTAGGTCGGCATACCGGTTGGGTGGAAGCACGGGCGAGAGTTCGTGTGGACCAACCGGTAACGAAAATCCTGGTCACAGTAGCAGCGAGAGTCGGGTGAGAACCCTGACGACCTTACGAGCAAGGGTTCCTCGGCACTGTTAGTCAGCCGAGGGTTAGTCGGTCCTAAGACT
>NZ_SRSG01000034.1:2697-16990 GCF_005543295.1 Halalkalirubrum salinum | reverse complement strand
TGGTATATTGCATGGTCCGTTGGATCGGGTCACCGGAATGGTGACGCGGTCAGCGTAGTGCTGGGTGGTCACGGGTATTCGGGTGGCACCGATCCAGTATGGCTCACATCAGATCGCCTCGTGTACGGCGTACCGCAGGGGGGCAATCCTCATTCCTTCTGGGTCTGAACGAAACCGATCCGGGTGTATAAACCCGTTGAATCGATCCGCCCACGGAGAAACCGTGGCGACCCGCGACTTCGAGCCGAATTGAACGGCCCGAGACCGCGTTGCGTTCTTCGCATTCATTCCGAGGAGAGGGTCGTACTTAACATCGTTGATCTCGTGTGATCGTCGAAAAACAATGACCAATTGCTGTGAATATAGAAACATATGTCTGGTTATCGCATGATAACTGGACACACATCGATCCCCCGGATCTGTCAGTAGCGGCAAAACACGATCGGCGATCGTGCGTCCTCAGCCGGTTCGGCCTGCTGCAACGTCACCCGCCGGCGACAGTGGCGTTTGCAATTATACTACGGTTTGCAGTTGTTTTCTCACTGCTATTCAGGCGCTGCCTGCTCAGCCGCTCTCGAACCGGATGTGGTCCGGCCTGTTGGAAAGCGTTGCAAATGCTACGGTAGTCCACTGCTCACGACGCCAGATTTGATTTGCCAGTAAAATTCACAGCGATTCGGTTTCACAGACTCCGAGACGATCGCATGCTGAAGTGGCGATCGGAACACCGTCTGAATGTGAATATTTGTCATATTACACTCAACGTTTATATTGGTTCGCGAGTATATCCAGGTAGTGGCATCCCGACAGGGCGGTCCAAGCGTCGAAGAGATGCTCGGGATCGGTTCGCTCCCCGAGCCGGAAGCGTACGCGGCCACGGTACAACGATCGGCCGTCGAACCACAACCACAGTCTCCAGCGAAGAACCGGACGCCGGAGGACCCTCCAATCAGAGACCCGTCTCGATACGCACAGACGGACCACCTCCGCGATCGGCTGACCCAACCGGGACGGTATATTTCGCTCCCGATCATTTCTCGGGCGATCGAAACTGGGCAACTTCGCTGGAACTCCTCGGACGGCTGGCGATTTGTCCTCACCCGAGACGGCGTTGAGTTTGTCATTGTCGTCACCGATACCGAAACTCGATCGCCAGTTGTGGTCACCGGCTGGACCGAAGTTGTCGATGACGATGCGGCGGCGCGATCGCCGCAGTGGACGGACACAGACATCGAGACGATCAAGCTCCGCTCGGCGTTGAGCAGACACCGTGAGTCGCTCGTGCCCGACCAGATTCAGCCACGAGCAGTCTGTGAGCCGTTTCGGATTGGCCGACACTCGGTGACGACCGAACCTGGCTGTCGAGATGTTGTCTGTATCGACTGTGGCGGGCGGTTCCGGTCGAAATCACACCTTTGTGAGTTTCCCTGTTCGCGGTAGCCGAGCGTCCTCACTCGAACGCGGCAATCCCTGTCAAGTCGTGCCCAAGGATCAGTGAGTGGATATCGTGGGTTCCTTCGTAGGTGTACACGGTCTCCATATTGCTCATGTGTCGCATCGGAGAGTAATCGGCCGTAATTCCGTTTCCACCGAGTATCTCACGGGCGATTCGAGATTGGTCTCGAGCCATTCGGACGTTATTTCGTTTTGCCATTGAGACCTGTTGTGGCCGGAGCCTGCCTTCGGATTTGAGTTCGGCCAGTCGGTAGGCCAATAGCTGTGCAGTCGTGATCTGGGTTGCCATCTCCGCGAGCTTTTCTTGTTGAAGTTGGAACCGCGCGATCGGCCCGTCAAACTGCTCGCGGTCACGGGCGTACTCTCTCGCGGTCTCGAAACAGTCACGGGCGGCACCGACGGCCCCCCAGGCGATACCGTATCGCGCCTGTGTCAGACACGACAGCGGCCCTTTCATGCCGCTGACTCCGGGGAGCACGTTCGCTTCGGGGACGAACACGTTCTGGAGGCTTATTTCGCCGGTGATCGACGCCCGAAGCGAGAGCTTCTCGTGAATCTCGTTGGTCGTCACGCCATCGCGATCGGTTTCGACGAGGAATCCACGGACCGGCGATCCATTAGCGGATCGATCGCGCGCCCAGACGACCGCAACGTCGGCGATCGGCGCGTTCGTGATCCACGTTTTCGAGCCATTGAGCACGTAGCCGTCGCCGTCGCGATCAGCTTCAGCGTGTGTGTCCATCCCCGCAGGATTCGAGCCGTGTTCGGGTTCAGTTAGCCCGAAACAGCCGACGGCTTCGCCACGACCAAGCTTCGGTAGCCACCGTTCGCGCTGTGACTCAGAGCCGTACGCGTGGATGGGATACATCACGAGCGCGCCCTGAACGCTCGCCATGGATCGAAGCCCAGAGTCGCCGGCTTCTAGCTCTTGCATGAGCAGCCCGTATGCGGTTTCGCTCAGCCCAGGGAGCCCGTAGCCATCCAGATTCGGTGCATAAAATCCAAGCTCTCCGAGCTTTGGAATGATATCCGTTGGGAACGTCCCGTCGATGTAGTGGTCGCCGACGATCGGTTTGTACTCGGATTCGACGAACTCCCGCGCCGTGTCCCGGACCATCCGCTCTTCTTCATCGAGGTCCGCCTCAAGATCCACATAGTCGAGCATTATAGATGAGTTTGATCGATGCAGGCTAATACCTTCTGTTGGTCTCCGCCAATACCTTCTGTTGGTTAGCTCTACTATCTTCTATTTATCAGTCCCAAAACGACTGCGTTCGCGCGTATTGGCGTTCCTGTTTCAGGATGTCTCGGTAGAATTCGTCTTCGTCTTCTCGGAGTTTTCCGATAATGCGAGCAGCGTTGTGCGGGCCGACGCCACGAGCGGCCATTGCGATCACCGCGGTTTTGCCGTGGCTTTGAACAAGACTCGCCGATCGGTGCGCTCGTCGGGTCATCTTCTCCTGTTCGGCATCTTTCTGCGTTGCGTTGACTGCACTCACGACCTCGTCGGCCCATGGATTCAACGCCGCAATACGAGTCGACTCACAGTGCGGACACCGCGGCTGGTCACGGATTCGACGCACCTTGGTTCGCCGCTCGTACTCTCCGCAGTGCAGACAAAACAGCAACATCCGATCGTTTTTAATTCGATCTCGCACGGTTTCGATAACGCTCGCATCAGCGTTTTCTGGAACCAACAGCTCCCGACCGGCCGATCGGCCATCTGTCCCGATCGGCGTTTCCCCGCGAGCAGTCTCGATCGCAATTTCGTCCGCCTGTATCGCTGAAAGCACATCAGCAGTTCCGTCGACGTCCAGATCTCGGTGGAATATCTCCCGGACAGCTTCGTCGTACACTGGGGTGTCTTCGAGCGCAGCCACAAGTCGATCGCCGCCGAAGCGCTTCGATCCCTGGTAGCGCTTGAGCGACCCGAACTTGCCAGCAACCTGCGCGAGGGTGAACTTCAGCGAATCCGATCGCTTCAATGCGAGCTCAAGATACGTTTCAAGATGATCTGGGTCTGTCGTCTCCAGAATTTCGATGAATACTCCTGGGCCGACCCCACCTGGGACTTCGAAGCTGATCCGGTAGGGATCGACCTCCATCGCGACTGACGAGCCAGTCTGTTGGCCAACCAGCGCCGACAGCAAGCGCCCGAGCGTCTCGTTGATCTCGTGGCCGAATGCGGCGTTCAGCCGAACCGTCCGCCCGTAGCTTTCGACGACGATCCGATCGTCTGTCGGCACCGGATGGCCCGCGTCGATGTGTCGTTCAATCGGCTTGAGGGCCTCCTCGATCGCATACTCACCTACTGGATACCGGTGTCGAAGTTCCCGACCGATCGCGGCCCGCGAGCCGCCAGCCTCGAACTGTGGTCCAACGGTCCCGCGGATTTCGCCGACTTCACCTGCAACGGCCGCAGGGACGGGAATCTCCTGACCGACCCACGATGGCACCTCCCCGCCCGGGTCTTCGATCGGGGAAACGTTTACGCGCGTCTCCTCGTCGTCAATGTCGTTGATGCGCCACATCTCGCCGCGCTGGATGAATACCTCCCCGGGCTCGGCGAAGTTCACAACAAAGCGCTCGTCGAGCGTCCCGATCTGGGTCCGCGAGGAGATGTCATGTACCTCGTAGTTCTCCTCGTCGGGAATCATCGAGAGGTTCGCATAGAAGTACTGCCAGGTTCCGCCGGATTTTTCGAGCCGATCGTGCTCCTCGTCGACCCACACGAGCCGGTTGCCGCGAAGCTCGTCGATCACCGCGTCGAACGCCTCGGTTGTGAGGTCACGAAACGGGTAGGCACTCGTCACGAGCCGGTACGCATCCCGGATCGATACGTCACCGACGTCCATCACGAGCCCAACAAGCTGGTTCGCCACGACGTCGAGGCTGCCGTGGTGGATGCCGGCGGGTTCGACCGCGCCGCTGACTGCGCGTCGGGCGATCGCGATCGACTCGAGGGTGTCGTCCGGCGAGCCAGTGATGATCGTCCCGTGTGAGACTCGATCGTGGCTGTGGCCTGCCCGGCCGACACGCTGGAGCAGCCGAGCGACCTCCCGTGGACTCCCGTACTGGACGACGTGATCGACCCGTCCAACGTCGATCCCGAGTTCCATCGAGGACGTACATACGAGTGCGTCCAACTCACCGGATTTGAACCGATCTTCGACGTCGATTCGTGCGTCCTTTGCGAGGCTGCCGTGGTGGACCTCAATCGGCAGCGAGAGCGATTTGAACCGCGAGCCAAGCGCCTCGGCGGTCTGTCTCGTGTTCACGAAGATGAGGACTGATTCATGGTCGACCACGATGTCCCTGATCGCGCGGACGTGGCTGGCCATCTCGGGACTCGTTGCGAGTTCGCCGGCCAGCGCCTCGTCGTCAGGTGTGATCTCCGGCTGGACGACATCGAATGCCACTCGGCTCCCAACGTCGACTTCGACGATTTCGAACCCACGATCGGCGCTCGGTGATGGACGGGATTCACCCTGATAGCCGGTGAGAAAGCGGCCAACTTCTGTTGGGTCACCGACGGTCGCAGATAGCCCGATGCGCTGGAACGAGCCAGCTACGACGCGGAGTCGCTCCAGTCCGATCGTCAACTGTGCACCGCGTTTTGATGCCGCAAGCTCGTGTACTTCGTCGACGATCACGTGTTCGACGTCCGAGAGTGCCGATCGGAGCCTCTTGCCGGTCAACATCGCTTGCAGAGTCTCAGGTGTCGTCACGAGCACGTCAGGGGGGTCTTCAGCCTGCTTTCGGCGCTGGTACTGCGTGGTGTCCCCGTGGCGAACGTCGATATCGATATCTAGGTACTCGCCCCACCAGTCGAGGCGCTCGCGCATATCACGGTTGAGCGCTCGAAGTGGTGTGATATACAGCGCAGAGATCCCCTCGGTTGTCTCGTGTTCGACGATCGAGTTGAACACCGGGAGCATCGCGGTTTCGGTCTTGCCGGTCCCTGTCGGCGCGATGACGAGCGCGTTGGCGCCGCTCGCGATCGGCCCGATCGCCTTCCGCTGGGGATCGGTTGGGGTCGAAAAGCCACGCGCAGAAAGCGCTTCTCGGACCCGATCGCCGAGTACAGAAAACACGTCCATTCTAGACGCCTCGGGGCCGCTACTCATTGTATGGTTTAGCCCTGCGAGCGGATTAAGCCCAGCGGTCGATACCAGTTGACGCCGGTTCGTACGTGCCCTACTGCGTGTCGTTACACCCGCTCGTACGTGTCGCGCTCCGTTCTCACACCTGTTCGTAGTCACCAAGGCGTGTCCCATCAAGCAGATACGCTTCGCCGTCGACGAGCGCCTCTGGCAGGAACGGCGAGAGAAAGCCCTGTCCAGGGACATTGATCCACGTGCCGCCCGATCGGTCGTTGAACGCAGGGAAGACGACGACCTCTGGGTCAGGCAGACTTGCCTCTACGGTGGCTGCCGTTGTGTCGAGCTCCGCGGCGATCAATTCGCGATCGAGTCGGCCCCGAAGCCAGACGGGCGCTGTACGGGTCCCACCGACGCTGTCTTTGAGTCGAACTTCTGGGTGTTCGTGGCCCATACAGATCACCTCCGCGGACAAAACCGAGCGATCGGGCCACGTGTGACCGTGGATGAGGCCGACTGCGTCGTTGTCTGGGCCACCGATCGTTCCGCCTGAGGAGGGGTGCACAGTCACCCGTTCACGCGTCGCGTATCGGTCGGCAATCCCGCCGTCGTGATTGCCGGTCGCGATCGACAGCGGGACCCGCGCGGTCACCGCCGAAACGAAGTCATCCAGTTCCGCTCCCTCCGCTCCGACCGGGTTGCCAATTCGATGTCCGAGGTCACCGAGCACAATCAGTCGATCGGCCCCAGTGTCGTCGATGAGTTCTAACACCCGATCGAGCCGAACGGCTGCGTTGCTCGGCAGCTCTACTCCGCGTTCGTACCGTAGCCCGGCCTCGATACCGGCGTGATAATCCGCGATCGCAACTGCGCGCCCGTTCCCAGTATCGATCGTCGCTGCGGGTTTGTCTGGAACCGGAGAGACGCGACTTCGGGCGGTAGCCATCAGATCGATTTCAGGATTCCGTCCGTTGGCTCGTAACACCGCCCGCTCAACAGCGCCTCTTCGATCGCATCGTCGACCGCTTGCTGCTCCACTCCGTGTGTTTCAGCGATTTGTGCGGTCACAGTCGATCGTGCAACCCCATCACCGTCATCGAGTTCGTCCATGAGTTCGATCGCGGCGTCTTCGAGATTCACGTCGGCAGAGACATCCGCGGATTCACCGTCAAGATCTGTCCCGGAGTCGTCTGCGCCAGAATCACTGGCAGCCTCTGATGGCTCACTACCGACATCGGGTTCAGCTTCACTAGCTGAGTCGTCGGCGATCGTATCCTGAAAGTCGCCGAGTCCAGAGCTGGAGTCTGTTTCCGATGCGGCCGAGGATTCAGCCTCGAACTCGTCTGCGTCTGGGACATCAATATCCGCTTCACCAGCTGGATCAACCTCAGATCCGGTCGAAAACTCCGTTCCGAACTCCGATTCGACTGCCTCACGCTCCTCGTCGTCCATTTCGTACATCCCGTCGATGTCTGTTGGATCGAAATCGGCTTCCGGTTCGGGTTCAGGTTCATCCACAGAACCCGCCGGAGACGTGTCCGCGTCAGCTTCTGGTGGCTCAGTATCTGTTTCGAGAGTCTCACTGCCGGTCGAATCCGCGTTCACGGTTTCATTTGCGCTCGTCGATTCATCAGGAGTGGACACGGATTCTGCGGGGTCCACGGCTGACTCAGGGGAGTCCACTGCCGATCCAGTCGAACTCGATGACTCCATCGGACTTGGTGCGTCTGTCGATGCTGCCGAACCTATCGATTCTGCAGCGTCCGATGGATCCGGCGATTCAGCTGTCGAGGCGGATTCTGTCGGGTCGGCTGTCGAGGCGGATTCTGTCGATTCAGCTGTCGAGGCAGGTGCTGTCGATCCTGTTTCACTCGGCGACTCAGTTGGCTCTGCTGACGAGGCCGACTCTGCACTCGTCTCTCGTTCGGATGCAGCCGTCGATTCGAACTCCGGGAGAGCATCCGAATCTGTGGTATCTGCTGCATCTACTGTATCTGCTGCGTTTGCTATATCCGCTGTATCAGCTGTGTCCGCACCCGCTGGCACAGGTTCTGTTTCCGTGGCGACGCTGTTGTCGACAGCCTGATCGTCGATTGTCACGTCCGTCGACGGGAGTGGACCGATCGACGTTGGAGCGGGGTCGTCCACCGAAACGTTGAGTCTCCCCACCTCTTCGCGGTCCCCGGTGACGACCGCTAAAGCATCAACGGCCAGCTGTCGCAGCGCTTCAACGTACGCTTGGGTCGTTCCGTAGTGTTCGATTGCCCGTGGAATCCCTGCTGCCAGCGACTGCGGGGCCTCGCCTGCCAAAAGCGCCGTCTCCAGTGCGTCCCCACGGAGATCCGATTCAAGCGCTCGCTTGAAAACGGCGAGGCGATCGAGCGTCGATTTTGCGGCTGTGACAATCGCCCGATCGCGAGTCTCTGCATCGACGACTGCGAGGCTTTCAGGACGGACCGACGTATACACCATGTCCGAATCCTCCGGTTCGAAAGTCCGGGCCTTTCCGGTCAGCGAAACAAATGCTGGCGGCGAGGCCGTATCCAGAAACGTCTGTTCGCCCGGCTGATACTGGCCCGCGTAGGTGACGAACGCGCCGGTCGGATCGACGACCCGCCCGCGAAGCGTTTCGTTGTTGACCCGTTCGACTTCGGTCAGTACACCGGCGACAAAGAGCCGGTTCACCCGCGCGCCCGTGGGCGTAACGACGTAGTTCGGCGCGCGCTCTTCGTCGCTTTCGGAATACGAGAGCGTTGTATCGTCGAACTCGGCTGCGAAGAGACGGTGGGCGACCTCCCGTTGTCCTGGGCCAGAGTCTTTGTCTGCTGTGCTCATGATCGCACCTCCACAGCTGCCTCGGGTTGGCTCATGATCGCACCTCCGTCAACACTGCGCGTGCAGCGTCGGCTGGCGATTCGTCGATCGGGTCGAACTCGTCAACGGAGAGGTTCGCCCCATACTCATCGACCGAGAGCCGCCCACGCAAGCGATACGCCCGTCCAACGAGCGTCTCGGCGATCTCGTCTGTGACGACTCCCTTGTCCATCGCCTCGCGAGCAGCGTCTTTCGCGGCCTCGACACCGCCGCCGTAAATTTCTGCGGTCAACTCGGTTCCGAGAATCGCAGTTAGTGCCTGTGTACCGTCGTCGACGATCGCTTTGATACGCAGATCGTCTTCACCGTCGACCGCACCGTGGCTCCGACACTGCCCGTTTTGAATCACGCGTCCGCAGTCGGGACACCGCTCGATCAGCCCCGAGCCGTCGCGAATCTCGAGGATTGTACCTGTTACGGCAACGTCGTACATCCCGCCGGCTCCGACGGCCTCGGCGATCGACAGCTCCGGTGGCTCGTCGTTGATGTCGATTGACCGCTCCAGCGGGGAGACCGTCGAAAACTCCGAGAGGTTGATCGAGGGCGCACCACGGAATTCTCGAACGTAGACGTCCTCGATTCGTACTTCGGCTCCTTCAGAGATCTCCGACCGGGGCTGCCAGTCAGTGAACGGGAGTCGGGTCGTCTCATCTGCGAGCACGCCCGAAAGGATTTCTGTCTCGCCGTTTCGGCCGTTTATTGTTCGCTCTTCGACCTCGATGATGCGGACCTCGACAGTGCGACCCCGATCGCCTGGCTCGAGTTCGAAAAGCGTCGCGTCGCCTCCGACATCATACGGAACCGACACAGAGTCTTCAGCGAATGCGACGGTCGTGTTTGCGCCGAGATTCAATTCAGGGTGGCCGTCCCACTCGCGCACGCCGGCGTTACCAATCGTCAGCGAGTCGCCGGGCTCGAAGCCAAAGTCCTGCCAGGACGTGTACGATATCACTCCGGTCTCGTCTGCGAGTTTCCCCTCTCGAATCGTATTCTCTTCGCCTTGGTACTGGATCGTCCGCGTCCCGACAGTTAACACCCGAACCGTCACATTGACCGAACCGTGATCGGTGGTGACGTCTTCGATCGAGACCGTCTCCGGTGTAGACGACTGCGATCCGCCACCGCCGTGTTTTCGGCGAATGCTCTGTTTGGCTTCGTCGATCGGAACGCTGTACTGCAGCAGGTTCTGCAGGTCGGTTTTGACCTCCGTTTTGTCAACACCGAGAGCGGAGGCGAGCTCTTCGGCATGGCTATCGATATCCATCATTCGTTGTTGGGACGCCTTGGGGTAAAACTGTTCGCGCGCTACTGGGTGCGATCAGTTCAAACGCCACGTCACTCAGAGCCGCAAGCGGACAGCAGGACTAACTACCATGGCCCTGTAGGTGCCAGTATGGCTGATCGCGTCGAGTACACCACGTCAATCGAGAATGGCCGAACAGAGATTAGAGTCTCTGGAGAAACAGACGTTGCGTTCGTCATTCGATCCGAAAGCGGCGAGCGGATCTATCTCCCGCCCGAAGAGGCCAACACGCCCGTTCCCCGTGACCGCCAGACTCCCTACGATGGCGCAGGTACCAGTTACGATCGACAGAATCCGTACCAACCCGATGAAAGCTCCTACCAGCGCGGCGACAGCGCGTACCAGCGCGGCGAAGGAACGTCGTATCAGTCTGCGGACTCACAGACAAGCACGCGAGGTGTCATTCGGACTCGTCGGGGGTTCCGAATCGTCCATCCCGAACCAGCCACCGAGATTACTGTGGTTCGAGACGGCGACATACCCACGACAGCCTAACGAATCTATTGCGCGATAGAATGACGACGCTGCGAACAGACCGCACCGTCCATACTCCGTCTCAGGCCGTGACGTCCTCGTAGAGTTCGATAATCTCTTCTGTCATCTCTGCCCACGTGTACGGTTCGTACTCGGGTGGTTCGGTCCGGCTGAGTGCTTGTTGAATTCCGTCGGCGATCGATTCTGAATCCGGCGTTACCTCAATCAACAGCCCATCAGGAAGCGTTTCTCTGACACCGGATCGCGTTGCGACAACGTGGGCGCCCGCGGCTAACGCCTCAGTGATGGTCAGCCCAAACGGCTCCGCAAGCGACGGCGACACGAACACGTCTGCGGCTTCGTAGTAGTCACCCAGCGTTTTGCTCGGGATGTAGCCGACAAATTTTACCTGGTCGTCGATCCCAAGCAGCGATGCAAACTGTTTCAGCTGATCGGTCTGGTGACCGCTCCCGCCGATAACGAGCGTCACATCAGTTCGGCGGATTTTTTTCATCGCGTACAGCAGGTGGCCAATTCCCTTCTGGTCAGTGTGCCGTCCCACAAAAAGCAGCATGGGCCCGTCGATTTCGTGTTCAGCACGAACGTCAATCTCGCCAGAGGGTTCGACCGAGGCAAAGCCGTTGTGAATTACGGTCGACTCTGCGCCGTACAGCTCACGGACGTCGTCAGCCACAATCTGGCTCACCGAAATGAGGTGGTCCGCCTCGTTGGCCAGCTTCTGTTCGGTTTCGACCTCGATCTGTGGCGGATCGATGTTCCGATCCGACGACAGTGAGTGAAATGACGCGACCCACTGGGCGTCGCTGTGTTCGGCAGCCTGCTTGCCAGGGGCGTATCCGAACCAATCGTGGGTGTGGATGATGTCCGCATCCGCAGACCGTTCGACGAACGTCCCAGTGAGTCGCCCAATGCGGCTCCTGATGTCCCCCTCACCGGTTTCGACGGGAACAAGCTCAGGGCGTTCCTCCTCCGGTGCGAACTCCGCTGGGAAAATCAGTTCAATATCCACCCCGTGGTCGACGAGTTCGTCGACGAGATACCCGACATGAGTATCCAAGCCACCCGTGACATTTGGCGGGATTCCCCAACCGAGCATTCGAACAGAAAGCGACATACCAGAGCTACCGCAAACACGGACTTAGTTGTTTGCCATTGTATACCGATCACCCTCTGTCACCAGGTAGTTGACAGACGTGTACTCGATCGGTTTTTACCTGTAACTATCCCGATATTTGGTCGGAAGTACCTCAACACCGTAACGACCATACCGCCACCACCCGATCGATCACATATGTACGTCGTGGTCAACGCGGCAATGAGCGTCGACGGAAAGCTCTCGTCGCGTCGGCGCGAGCAGATCGCGATCAGTGGGCCGGCAGACTTCGATCGAGTCGACCGGATCCGCGCCGCGGCCGACGCTGTGTTAGTGGGTATCGGAACCGTCCTTGCAGACGACCCACACCTCACCCTTGATGTCGAGGACCGCCGCGTCCAGCGTCTGCGAAACGGTCGCCCCGGGAACCCCGCTCGTGTCGTCGTGGATTCGCGAGCCCGCACCCCAACGGACGCTCGGATTCTCGACGACGAGGCAACCACCTACCTACTTACTGCGGAGACCGCACCGGACGACCGCATTGGAACGCTAACAGATTGCGGCGCCGAAGTCGTTTCTGCAGGAGATTCACGAGTGGATCTCACCGAAGGACTCGCCGCACTCGAGGCCGAGGGGATCGATCGGCTGTTGGTCGAAGGCGGCGGCGAGATCATCTACTCGCTGTTCGAGGCCAGCCTCGTCGACGAGCTCTCGGTCTACGTTGGCTCGAAAGTCATCGGCGGGCGGGACGCACCGACACTCGCCGATGGCGAGGGATTCGTCTCATCGTTTCCATCACTGGAATTGATTGACGTGGAACGGCTCGACGATGGCGTGCTGTTGCGCTACGACGTTTCATAGCTGAGTTGAGCAACACAGCACCAGCGATCGTTACGCTTTGATTGAGCAGGAGAGACAGCAGGTGCAGGATGTCGCGGAGCGATCGGAGCGAAAGCGTCTGTGTCTGCTTTTGCGGTGCGTTGACTCACCGTGAGTGCTGTCGCGTCAGTTGGCGAGCCATCTTTGAGAAGCGCTGCGAGCTTCCGTACTGCGCCACCGACAGCATCGGACTCGAACGAGCAATCTTCGCGACAATGGTAACAGCCACCCACGATTGAAGCCGTGGGATTTCTCCGTGATTTCTGTACGCAGCCGTCGACCGGTCACAAAGCGAAGATAGCTCATTTCACTTTCACTACGGTTGGCTGGTACTTTTTACTCCAGAGCACAAACGAGTACATGGAACTTGGACACTGTCACACGCTCCAAGTTCCTCCCCTTACACTCATGTCGCACGCAGTATCTACGCTCGGAACGTGCCCATTCTGCAGCGCCGCTGTCCCCGAGACTGCCGTACTCATCGAGTACGAGGTAAACGGCCAAAAGCGACTCTTTGCAGAATGCTCCCAGTGCGGTGACCCGGTGAGGCCGCAGTAGTTACGTCGGGCTCGCGCTGGTTGGAGCGATCGCTCATTCGTCAGTTGGATACTTCCGGGCACCGCTTTCGATGGCTTCAATCACTGCGCTTTGTTCTTCAGGACTCATCGATCGCCACGAGGTAATCTCTTCGATAGTCCGTCCACACCCGGTGCATTCACCGTTATCAAGCATGCAGATGCCGGTACATGGACTTCGAACCATTGTACCACTATATTCATCCATCTAATAAAACAAGTGTGCATTCTATTGTACTGTGTTACCCAGTTGGGTGGCTTTTTCGAACTCCGTAACACCCGAAACGAGCAGGATACAGCGTACCGACAGGTCATTGCGATTCTCAAAGGCCGATCGGTCGCATCCTCGGGTTGAACGACCCTGACAGCGGAATCGGATACGTCAACGGGTCCGTGCTCGCAACAGGCGTTCGTGACGAACTAGACTGGGACTACAAGTGCCACGACACTGATCCGTTCGTCAACGCGTTCGGCGACGTGTACGAGGCATATTGGAATCAGCCACTTGGATCGGCGCGCATCGGGCGACTCGGGCTGCTTACCTACCGGCGGATTCGAGACATTGAACAAGCAGTTGAAGTCCACAGCGACGAAGGTGACGAAGCGATCATCGACGCATACGACAAGTACGACCGTGAATATCGGAACGACATCCTGCTGTTCAGCAATGACCGAAACTTCGTCGAACGAGCGCGAGCCCACCGACTGTTAGGCCAGCGGGTGGATCTACCGAGTGAATTCCCAGACGAAGCCACAGCGAGTTGGCGTAAAATCGAAATCCTCCTGTACATGCTGGCGATCGTGTTCGGGATTATCGAGGTCCCGAGCGTGTCTGTCTACGGCGTGTGGCGCGGTAAAGACGAACTTGATTGGCAACACGAACGCGTCAAACTCGATGCGCGAAGCCCGACGCTTGCATCAAAACTAGAAGGGGACCTGTCTATCGTTGAATCGTACGAAGAACTGAGTCAGTGAGGCAACTGTTGATCAATAAGGGTTCACGTGTCCGCTCGGTTCAGCGGCTGATTCAATAAGCGATCGCCCATACCTCGTGGGCACTCTCATGCGCCCAGTACCGAACCCACTCAAGCGGGACCGCCTCCCGCTGTGGATGGGGATTCACATCTATCGTGCAATCCCGGTCGAACGCCAACACGTACATCACGCCACCTTCACGAGCTGCGCTGCCACCGTATCAAGTTCATCAGTCTCGTCGATCGCACGCAACCACCGATCCGGCAGCTGTGACGCCCCGAACCGCGCACCAGCGACCGCACCGGCAATCGCGCCGATCGTATCAGTATCACCGCCACGGTTCACCGCCGTCACGATCGCCTCCTCAGCACTATCTGCGAGTAGCCCATAGTGGAGCGCTGTTTGCAGCGAATGTACGACGTACCCGGATGTCTCTAACGTACCGGGTGACTCACCGCGAGCGAGTGGTTCAAGCGCCCCCACAAGCTCGTCAGGTGCGTCCGAACCGACATTGGCGAGAGCATCCTCTAAGGGCGTCGCTGCG
>NZ_SRSG01000034.1:0-2473 GCF_005543295.1 Halalkalirubrum salinum | reverse complement strand
CGCACACCGCATCACACTCCCATTCCCAGCATTCTGCCCTTCGGGACTGTTCTCCCAGACGTACTGGCCTGCCTCATCCCAAGCAGCACCGTTATCTAGACGACTGAGCGCCCGCCGTGTCATCCCGCCGATGTCGAACGGCCCGCTGTTATACCACGCAACGAACCGCTCAGCAACATCAACCGGATCGAACGCTTGCCGTTCAACAAGACTCCGCGCGATACACAACGCCTGCTCTGTATCGTCAGTAATCGTCCCAGCAGGCTGATGCCACGTCCCGTACCCGATCATCTCATCAAGCCGCCCGTGTTCAGCACTGATCTTCGATGCAGACGCGAACTCGATCGGCCGGCCAAGCGCATCTCCGCACGCTAATCCAAGTAACGCACCACGCGCTCGATCCGAATCCATACATCATCAACGACTACCGCTTTGAAAAATGTAGGGTAACAGTCACTCTCTCGGCTTCGTTCCCGTGTGGGGGCTTGCCCTCGATCCGCATAATTCACAAAATGGTACCCTCGAAGAGTAAACTTATTAGTAAGTATGATTGTCAGTCACTTCAGGGAATATTCGAAACTGAGGTAATACCCCAAATGGCTAACCTACCGCAATTCTCGGAATCTGATCTCGCAAAGTTAGATGTTTCTGCTAATGAGGAATCAAATAGTGAGCCCGTTGTTGAAACATTCGAGAATTTACGTGAGGAACTCGTAACAGTACTTCAAGATACTGAATGGGGCCAACGGTATATTTGGGAAGAGGATTTTCAAACTCCGTATATCGGCCCAAATACGCCTAATGAATCAACATATGTTTGGCTTGGATTGGTTGATGAATACTACACAAACTTACCACGCGCCTCTAATGGCTTGCAGTTAGAATTTGGGGTTGATACAGGGTCCGCAACCGGGTTTCTAAATCAAGATGTGATCTGGGGCATCTTGCTGGGTCCTTGGGCTAATGAAAAGGTAGTTGATAACGTCACAGAATCGCTTCAGACGCACAGTTCCTTCATAGCGCAGTTCTTGGCAGAGAGGGATGAGTACGTCCTGTTAACGAAAAACCACACTTTGGATGCACCGGACAAGAACCAAATAGAAGATCTCAGCGAGGATATTGGAGAGGGCCTCGCGGTGACACGTGACTTGGAACTCATGGACCTATCCGATATCAATGTCCTTCAAGTCGCTACTGAGACGCTTTTCAAACTAACACCCATATATCGACTGTTAGCTGGAATCAAAAGTGCGCCTTCTGTGTCTTCCCTCTCGCACCCAACGGGTTCTATACCTCAAAATGCTACAATCTCATCAAACGAATGGGATATCAATTCGCTCGCAAAAGCTACGACACTCGATGCTGAAGATATTGAGGACGCTGTGAACCGTTTGGTTGACGCAGATTATTCTCACGAGGAAGCAATCGGATACGTACGCCGTTATCTGAAGGAGATGCTGCAAGGAGACGGGCTTTTCGCAGTTTACGGGGTTGGGCCTAGTAACGGATCATCTCTCGTGGAGGCGGGCATAACATCAATTGAAGAATTACGCACCGTTACACCGCAAGATCTGTCCAATAGAACCGACCTGTCTACAGAACAGATACAGCGTCTCCAAGAAGCCGCGCAAGCAGGTAACTTCTCATCCTTAGAATCGGATAACGAGCAGGTGGCAAGGCAACTCCTCGGCTCCTCGAAAGACCTCCCCACACAGAGGACGGAAAACAAGTATCTACCAGACACCAGAAAGCGAACAGATAGAGACACCGGGCAGTC
Source organism: Halalkalirubrum salinum (assembly GCF_005543295.1). Classification (GTDB taxonomy): domain Archaea; phylum Halobacteriota; class Halobacteria; order Halobacteriales; family Haloferacaceae; genus Halalkalirubrum; species Halalkalirubrum salinum. Next base: position 696 of record NZ_SRSG01000034.1, on the reverse strand, counting down.
CGAGGACTCAAAACTTAACTCTACTCCTGAACCCCAAAATAATTCAACAGGAGCAACATCTCCGGATGGGGAAAATCAACAGGAAATTCTCACTCCAGGAGAACTTCCAGTACCAGACCCAGAGGAATATACGGTGCCCGGTGGTGGTACAGTCTATCCAAACTACCTCTCAGAATACTACGAATCGTTCCGCAACGCAAAAAAAGTGTTAGAGCTTGTTTTCCAGATGCCTGGAACCGATATCGATCCTGAAGACCGCAGGGATCCACGTATTCAATATTTTATTCTCCTTGACGCGTGCATCGGATTTGGCGACGTGTCTACGCTGTTTGCTGGCTATGGACCACAGCATCAAAATCGTCTGCCATTCAGTATTAGAGACTATCGCAAAGTGTTCGGGGACGCCGAGACAGTAACGCATTACCAAGTTATCAACGTCAGGCCCTTTAGAGAGGATACGCATGAACTCCTTCAAAAAAGGGCGAGCGTGAAGACGACAAGAGAGTTCGTTCGGCCTTGCGTTCCCGGAACCAATTACTCGATACCAGAACTTCCCGGTTCACTTGCGGAACTCCAAGACGCTTTGCTTCAACTTGCCAAGTTCCCGGCGTACCCACCGCTACCATCGGAGAATGGGACTAATAACAGAACTATTCCAGTCGCAGACATGTACCGGACGTGTTTCGGGGACTTAGA
>NZ_SRSG01000033.1 GCF_005543295.1 Halalkalirubrum salinum | reverse complement strand
ACCAGAACAGCTCCAGTCAATTCTGGGTGGGAGAGAACTTCGGTAAGGACGAGAGGCATCACTGAGCGGTATATCTTGGTCTTGCTATCCAACTACCATAATTCTTTGTGCTACCAGGGTGCCTGTACGGTGTTTTCTCAGTGACCTGTCTCTGTGTCGCGTATCCAAGAATTCGGACCTGCGCGCTGCTCGGGCCCCAATTAATGATATGAGCTACGAAGTACAAGTCTGCAGAGAGTGGGTTATCATCACATATGAGTAGTTGGGGGTATTGCATTTTGTTCGTCGTCGTCGCTTTGACATCGGCGGAAGCACCCCACAGATCTAAGTCAATTCCCCCATCGCCGAATTCATGCGTTTCAGTGTCTATGTCTGTCGCATAGAGTTCGGCGACAGCCATCTCTCCTAAAATTCCGGTTTGATGACTTGTCAGTGCGTCATTATCGCCAAATACGGTACCCCCATCGATCCTTCTATATGAGTCATTCCGATCGAGGGCTAACTCACTAGAGCGACAGATGTGCTCAAGAGTTAGTTCGACGACTGGCAGTTGATGAATCGGGACATCGACTGGCGAAAGCGTGCCGAGAGACTTTTCTCGGTTCGGGTTGGTAATTGTCATTGCTGTTTGCCTGATTGTGAACAGCCCGGTCGCGTGCTCCTACACGCGGCCCTTCTGAGATTAACTCACAAGGGCTTCGAGCTGCAACTAAAGAATGAACACCTAGATACTATTAAATATGCATTTCTACTCGGTGTATCCCGATTTAGTACGTGAATTGAAAATTTATATATTCCCACGAGGGACAGTTAACGCCCTTTAGTAATCTGTGGTGGTGAAAATAACGAACTAATTCAGAATCGAGCGAAATAACCTGCGAGGATTGGATCACGACACGGTCCGACAAGTACTACGACCGCCACTTGTTTCCGACTACAGAACGGTAATACTGAATCAAGAACTTTCCTGAGTTCGTAAAGCGTCGTGAAAAACTCATCAGAGAGAAATTTTGGAGTTTGGAGTAATACCCGCCCCGGATTCTCCAACACTCGTCGATAGTGGCTCAGTTGACGCGTATGAGGTCAGCTCGCGTCGCGTTGGCGATCGCGGTCGGCGTCTTGATATCCGTCGGAGAAACCGTCGTTCCGGATTTCGTTGATGATGCGTGACGTGGATTCGATAGCTGATTTGGCTCCGTCGCCGGAGTGGTCCATGGTGAGTGCACGGTCTCGGGTGACGCCGAATTCGCTAGCGGCGAGCACGGCGTCTTGATTTGCGCCGATGAACAGGAACTCCCACCCGCCGGTTTGCTTGGCTTTAATTTGCTCACGAAGAGGCTTGATCGGGGTTTGTGAGGCGTTTTCTTGTCCGTCGGTTAAAACGACGATGACGACGGTTTCGGGGGTGGCGTCTCGCTCGGCGAGTAACTGTTCAGTGTCGGTGATGGCTTGCAGCATCGCGTCGTGTAACGCCGTTTGCCCGCCGGGCGTGTACGTGGCTCTGGTAAGGTTTTCGGCTTCGCGGAGGTCCATGCCGCGGTAAACCTGTGAGACACGGTCGTCGAAATCGAACAACGACACTGTTGCGGCCCCGTCTTCGGCACGTTGCTCGTCAAGGAACGCGTTAAACCCGCCGATCGTGTCGTCGGCGATCGAGTGCATCGACCCTGAAGAGTCCAACACAAACGTAATGTGAGCGTCCATACACTACGGAGCACTGGTAGGTCATATATACCTGTCGCCGATCGATGTCTTGTAATTTCCGTTGGAGTCTTTCGTTCTAGGTCCGGGAGAGCCGCGTTGTTCAACCAATCAAAAACGAATCAATACTCATTTCGAAAATCTTCATTGGCTCACACGACGAGATAGGCGTTAGGACTGACCGCATGTGCTAATGACGTGGTCACGTGGCTATGTACAGTCGGTCGCAATTGGTTTTCGATTACGACCGGACCGAGCGTTGCGAATTCCGTCCTCATGAGTTCGGCGGTGTAATTTCCAACTATCGTTTCTCTATTGATCCCCTGAATTTCGATGCTAATCAGCGACGCGATTTGAGCAACGGTTTTGAGCAGCATGATGTAACTATGCTATATTGATACTCAATTCCGCGCGATGTGCTGACCGTTTATTTATTATAATGACTTCTCAAATAGAGATATGCAAATCCCGACAGGAGAGGACATTAGAGCAGCGAGAAACAATAACGAGTTGACACAGTCTGAATTGGCAGAGAAGGCAGGAGTGTCGCAACCGCTCATTGCACGTATCGAGTCTGGTGATGTTGATCCGACTATCGACACACTCTACAGTATTGTTTCAGTACTTAATGACTCAGCATCGGAGATGGGTCAAGAAGAAGTGAAGATCTCAATGCCGTCTGCCCTGAAGGATGCCCGAAGGCGGAAAGGGTATACACAGCGAGAATTGGCGGATGCTGCCGGTGTTTCACAGCCGTTAATTTCTCGGATTGAGGGACAAGATATTAACCCAAAAAGTTCAACCCTTCGGTCGTTATTCAGTCAGCTTGATCCGGTTGCTGCTTCGCCAGACACTGGGTCGCCGATGTCCGAAACCACTGAGAGTAGTTTTCTTGAAAAAATTGAGGCGGAGTTCGATAGTATCCGATTATCATCGGATCGGCCCCAGTCAGCCAGTGAGGAGTATAGCGGAGAAAAAGAACACTGTCCTGAGTGTTACTCGGAACTCAGTTCTTACCCGAACCCGAGCTACTGTCCACATTGCGGAGCGGGCCTTTAAGACCTACATGCGTTACTGAATTCGGATGAGAAGCATCTTATCTATACCCAAGGGAAATGCCTATCATTGCTATCTCATCCGATAATAAAGCGATTCCAAGATGGCCCCACGTTCGTCTCGATATTCCGGATGAGGCAGACCCAATTCTCAGTGAGTACAGACGGAAGTGTTTCTGTTAAGAGCCAGACAACGGTTCACTCAATGATTGCAAGACTGGTATGTTTTTGCTTAGAGTGAGGGCGTCATAGAACGATTCACAAGATGTTGTTTGCACCCGTGATTTGGCGAATCAGCCGTTAGAATGAGCGTGCGAATGTATCGGCTATTCTCCGCTACGACTGCGCTCGTAGACGTAGCTGAAAACTAGGCTGAGTGGGACGGCTATCCAGATCGTCCACACTACCACTACCAAGATGGTATCGGGGTACAGCTCAAAGAACGCTCCGAGGAACTCGGTAAGCGAGGTCGGCGGGTCAACTCCCCCGTATGGGTTCAAAAACTCGTAGCCGTACACCGGAGCCAGTAGCAACCACAGGGCAGTTCCGGCAAGGTAGTTCCCGGCGACCGTGACCAACGCTGCGACGGCACTGTAGTATGGGACACTTGACGGCAGGGAACGCCACGTGAGCGCCGCGACCACGAATCCCGTGGCGAGGTACACCGGGGTCGCAGACAGAATCACCCCTGCGGAACCCACCGTACCCGAAACCAGCGTACTCACCGGAGCAAACACGATGCCACCGGCGAGGACACCGGCGGCCATACTGTAGCCGGCCCCGACGTCCTGTCGGTCCCCGAGCGGCAACCGTGTCGGTCCGTATCGACCGTACAGCCGCACCACTCGGTCCAGCCTGGCTACCATGACGCTCTGCACTCGTAACTTGTACTTGAAACTACTTTGTTCCGCCGCCTGGACTGCATCTCGCTGTCCATCTCCCGATCTGGGGCAGCATAGGCTACAGGATAGACCAGATACACGGGCAGAACAGTATGAGACGGGTGTCTGACGCCAGTTTCTGGACGTTCACCGAGCTGAGTTATAACCCAAAGGCTGTAAACGCAGATATCAAATGGCGTTGTCACCGATAGGCGGATAATTCTGCTCGCTGCATGATCGAAGCCAACTCGATCGATATATTTCCAGTCTGTATCTAACGAATCGATTTATGCTGTTCGTAGGTGTGAGAACAGTTCTATGACACCCTCTATTCTAATCCTGCTGTTTCAACAAATTAGATCGTTCGAACAAATAGATATTATAATATGTGAATAAGTCACTAACATTAATAAATCTCATCTGATTATATACCAGATATGAGTGATGAGTTCATTGAAGATATTGATGATATTCTCTCAGACGTTCTCAATGATGTTGATTCTGCATCTTCAGCAGAGATCGAACAGAACATTACTTTCGGACAATCAGTGTCCGCCGAGCAGCAAACAACAATCGTTGATAACCGGATCAACCACTTAGCGACCGATCTTGATATCCCTCCGGCGACGGTCGAGCTTGCGAAGTCGTTGCGAGATCAGTATCGTGACCGGCGTGGCGATCTTATTGGGACTGCATTGGAAATGATCGCTGCCTCATGTTTATATTGTGCAGTCAAAGTCACAGAAGTCCCGTTGGATCCAACTGATTTTGTAGCTGCTGACGATACAGTTGTAACTCGAAAATCACTACTTCGCAGATCGAAAGATATCGCCAGCACTGTTGGCCTCGACCCGTCTGCGTTCTTTGGCAGCGAACAGTACGTCGATCGATATTGTGATGCGCTCGGGGTGAGTAACGTGGTCAACGAGCGTGCACGCGAAATCATTGAAATTACTGAAGAATCAGGGCTTTCTAGTGGGAAAAGCCCGTCAGGCTGGGCTGCAGCAGCCGTATATAACGCTTGTCTTGATGCTGGTGAAACACGAACGCAACGAAGTGTGAGTAAGGTTGCCAACGTTTCAGAAGTTACGATTAGGAACCGTTATCAAGAGCAGCGAGCAGAGCTGCGAGAGGTAGATCAACTCCCGTCGAACCCAATTGGCGTAATTAATCATATTGCAGACGCTAGTGGGGTTGCCACTTCAACGCAGGAGCTTGCGGAACTCCTCATCCAGAAAGCACGCAGCGAGCAGTATACTGTTGACGCTGACGCAACGCTGTGGGGATTAGCTGCACTGCACCGCGCATCTCAGCTAACCAATGGGGATGTCAAGCTCAGAGCACTTTCACAACACACTGATGAAGATTCAGACGCGATTAAGTCTCGCGCCTTGGATCTTCGATCGGTTATCAACCAGGTCGAGTTAGCCGAGTTCCGAGCAACCCGTACAGAGTAACTATCATATTATAGTTTGTTGACCGGTCATACGATAAGAATAGACCTCGTTTTCATCGGTTTAACCACTCCTTCGAGCCAGACTCTCGGGCTCTTCAACAAGTCGCTGTGGATAAGATGGAAACCAAAATTGGCGGCAACGGTTCGTTCTTTACACGCGCCTATAGCGTCGCGTAGGCGTGGAACGCAGTGGTTCCACGCTTGGCTTCCGAGTGATAGAGGTTCTCCGTGTCGTCTTCATCACCGTAGTAAGGCCGCAGGTGGAGGTCTGCCAGACCTCCACCTGCTCAGTAAGCAGTTCGACGATATCTCGTCGAATGAGCGTGTTAGCGACTCGTTCGAGCCGGAACGGCTCGAACTTCGTCCGGAGATGGTATAGGATCGTGTTCGCGGACGGCGAGTCTTCGCTGGAGTTACACAGTGTCGAGATCGAGGTCCCGTCGGCGGTTGCGCCGACAAGGACCTCGTAGATGTCCTCTGCATCGATTTCAGCGTTGTTAGCGAGGTTCAGAGAAACTTTCTCGTCAAGCCGGTTGACGAGAAAGTTAAGAACCTGGTCTTCGTGAATTTCACGATTTGCTTGCTGCTGGTGCTTGGACACATCTTCAGCAAGCAGACGTTCTAACTAACCGGCTTTGTGAGGTACTGAAATTAGTTATTGAATCGGATTGACCTGATTGGCGGAAATTCAATCATCGTATCGTGGTAGGATGTAGTGGTATCTCTATACCCATATTCATCGTTAATGATCACGACGCTCGGAACGACTGGCGGTGGTATGTACTGTTCTATTACCATTTCCAAATCATGTCCGATGTCGATGAAAAAAGGCACGATTGATTGAAATCTGTGGCCAAACATTCGAAATGATAATTCCCAGTTTAGAACCGTTGTATCATCGTACTGTCTTTGATAAACAGTGTGTTCAAATGTTGGACTGTATTGATCGAACCAATCCACAATAATCGAATACATCTCACGCTCTTTTACTGCGGACCCTTTCCCCAGTCGTCGTGCCGGAATCCCTGCAATATCGTACTCACTGGTTCGACAAAACGGGTCTAGGTTCTCAGCAGCCGCTGGCCACTGGATGTGGTATTGGTACGTGTTGTCGCTATATCGATGAGCAAATTTTTTGAAATCATCAGCAGCCGCTCCAAAAGTACTCTCCAGTTCGATCAAGACTGGCAGAATTCGATCGGGAAATGCTGGATGGTTTGGGGATAACCAAACAACCGCATCTGGTACGCCACGCCGAGTCCCAAAAGCCCGCCGTTCTTCAGTGGTTATGATAGACGTATTGCCCAGAATCCGTTGTACTTCTTCGACTAAGCTACCCACTGGCCAAGGTCACCCGAATTGAAAACCAGTCAGCAAGGGCTAAGATGGCGTCTTTATTATCCTCTGTCAAAGCAACTGATTCTCCTTCATACAGTTGTTGCCATATCTCGATTACATCCTCTGTGTCAAACGAACTGTCCAGCTCAGAGAACGCATTCTCAAGCCATTCCTCGTACGTAAGGATAGCATTGAGCGCGCTTATCAGATCATCTTGGACTATTTGTTGCGTAACTTGCTCTGTTTCCTCGTCCACAATCTCAACATTGGGAGAGGAAATATCACTCAAATCCTTTTGTATATCTGCAACCATCTTACGTTGAACGTTGAGCTGCTCTACACAGTCGGTAATGAACTCTGTTATGTTTTCTTCAACCGACTGGCAGCGTTTTCTGATAGCCATCACCGAATTATACGTCCGAATCGATAGTTGCCGGTAATCAGCGATGAGGCTGTCAATTCTGACCTCATACAGTCCTTGATCGGTCCCAAATTCCTCCAAGCCTGAGACATAGGTTACGACATTCTGATATGAGTCTCGTAGTAAAACAAGTTCGTCTTTAGCACTATTAAATGGATCTAATAAGGTGTTTGGTTCGACCTCTTCAAGTTCTCGTTCAAGTTCTTCCCGGACCAAGCCACTAATATTGAGGCCAATCTCATCAAGATCAGATATTATTTTATCAATCTCGGTGATAGTTTTCGATACTTGATCAGTCTCTAATATACTGTTGGGATCTGTATAAAAACGCTGTTCTTCAGTAAGGTCTCCTTCAGGAGTCCAGTTCCCTGCTTTCGAAAGCTCGCTATCGAACTCTTGAAGTGCGTTCTTCCGTCGCTCAAGCTTATCGACAACTGGGGTGAGACTATCCGCTGGGTCTATTAGGATCGATGCTCGACTTTCGATGATCTCTTTAATACCGTCTTGAACAAACAATGGTAGAGTGTCAACTCGTGGTGTCAGCTCTTCATAAGAATCACTGATCTCAACCAGATCTTCAGGGATACTTCCCCCTATTTTATTTCGGACATCAGTACGCGTTTCGCCGGAGAGTTGTGGTTCAATGATATCTAAAAATTCATCCAATTCGGAAAGTGCGGCTTCCCGAAGCGGTGAACGGACTAACTCTTCGATTTTGCTGTCGAATCCAAGTATGTTCTCAACGGTATTTATATTCTCAAGCTGTTCCCGTAGCGACTCTGCATTCGAATAGAACGCGTCACGTTCCCGTTTATCCATTCGATCTACTTGCTTTGCGATCGACTCGACCTCTTTTCTGAAGGTTTCCAAACTCTCTGTTTGACGCTCAAGGGATGTTGCAACTTCATGTATGGATTGGATAACGTTTGGTACAGATTGCTTACTCATTGATATTCATCTCCTTTCTCGTCAGTAGTTCCCGCAACTCTGCTTTCGTTTCGTCTAGTGCTTCACGTACTGCTTCAGACTGTTGCTCAATCGTCTCAAGATCGTCGTTTAGTTGCTGTAATTCTTCGATATAGCCTTTGGCATGATCGTTGAGGAGGTGGAGGTCTTCTCTATCTTCCGGAAGGCTTAGAGACGGCGCTGCAATTGTAGACTTTAGATCGAATATTTCGTCACCAAATTCTTCTAGTTCTGCAAGAAGGACCTCTCTCGATCCAAAGTGAAGCGGGACCGATTCTGAATTTTCCACCTGTTTGTAGGCTTCAGAAAATAGGTTGCGAGCATCGTTTATGTGCTCAATTGAGGTTGCATCAATATCTGATTTGAAGTCGTCTATGTTGTCCTGTATATTTGACCTGTACATGTTGAGGAAAAACCAGTAATGATACCCGATAGGCTCACTTCCTGAACCAACCTCACAACGTTTAATAAGATCTTCCGTTGCCGTAACAATTCTTGAGAGGTTGTTTTTATACTGGTCAAGTCGATCCGTTGTTACGGTGATCCATTCCCCAACGGTGACTGCATCTGGCGATTCTAGCTGGTTAGCTTTTGCTTCGATACTTTCGAGATAACCGTCAATCGTTGTGAGATTGTCCTCAAGATCATCGACTACCTTGGTGAGATTTTGCACTACGTCGATCTTGGGCGATGACCCAGTCACCAATCCTCGTATTAGTATCGCACGGAGTAATGGATACGCCTGTTCAGGGAGATTATTTACGCCGATTACCGGTATTTCTCCATTCTTTGCATCTTTGTCTGGGTTATTAAGGGATTTAATCAATCGATTTAAATCAACATGACCGGCAAGCGAAGTTAGTGCGTCCTCAAGTCGGCGCATTCCTGGGTCAAGCTTGCCCCCTGGCACGTAATGATGTCTCTCTTCAGTTACTCGCTGGCTGTATCCACTCTGAGCAAAGAGGTCATCGTAGTACTCTTTATAACCGAACCCAGTTTGGCCTCCTGATACCAGCTTTTGAGCCATCCCTTGCTCAATGTAATTGTGAAGCTCTGAATATTGCCGCTGAGTTTCATATTCCGGACCGATGACAAGCAAGTACGAAAGTGCAACTGTCGGTTCAGCGATACGGCCATTTGTCCAGAAAGGGGAAGCGCTACTGAGTCGGGATTCTTCCCAAATGAGCGTGTTACTGTTACTAAGACTGTATTGATCGTAGTAGGTCTCAATGAATGGGTCTATGGTATCAATAGCCACTTGATTTAGCTGATCGTAGAGTGTCTCTATTGTATTGCGTACTTCTCGTTCTTCAATATCACTTACTAGATCTTGTTTTGTCTTTTCATCAATATAATATGGTTCAAAGTGTCCAGTTTGTTCTAACCGCCCGTAGAGGTTGAGAACAAACGCCCAAAATCGGCTTGATTGATGACGCTCGATTGTGAGCAATGAATGATTCAGATACGTTTCAATCTCTGATGAAGTTTCTACATCCATCTCTTCTGGAAGAACCAATAAAGTCGGACTTGTGAGATCTGGGTTGTTAGTTACTGTTTTTAATTCAGTAGAAACTGTCTGTTTCGTTGGACAGAACCGAATTGTAGCTCGATCCTTGTGATCGGACCCAAAAGAGAGCTCTAAACCACGCTCCATCGATTCCCGGAGATGGGTTTCGGACCGGTTGCATACTCTATCTGGATTAACAGCAATCGGTGGGAAGGCGTCACGGATCTTACTTGGTTTCGGTGTCGTAATCGATTCCTCTATTGTTTCCAAGTTTGATATTTCTTTTAGCCACTCCGTTTGAAACTCTCCCTTGAGATTGTCAGTTGTTTCGAGTGCGACGCTTCGTTCAGGACTACTAGGTTCGAAGGAGACGATCATGTTGCTGATTAAATCAAGTAGTGCATCAGCTTCTACTTCGTCAGCTAGTCCATATCGAGGGAAATATCCACTGTCTCCGACTGCCAGCCCCTGAAATACACGCGCCACGTTACGATCTAACAGAGTGATTGCATCACTCCAAGCGTCTGTCCCTGAGAAGTCTCCTTGATTTTGAACGATATTGATCGTAGCTTCCTGACATTGTTTCCATGTTAGCGCTGCATCATCTTGTTCTACCCACGTATCTAGAGCCTCTCTATTGAACAATAGCGCAGATAATGCTTTGTCCCATTCTTTGCGATCAAGTGATGTCCAGATGCTATTGATGAGGCGTGTATCTTTGAAATTAGCCTCTGCACGTTCTCGGAGCCACTCCTCTGGCTTCGTCTCAATATTGCTTGGAAGTTCATCAACGAGCTTAATGATTAGACCAGTACGTCCACGAGCTAACCACCAGATTGTATTAGCCAAGAAAGTAGCTTCCGGACGTTTGTCGGCAAGCATATACCGGACTTGTTCGACAGATAGTGGGGGAATACGAATTTCTTTCATCCGTCCCCAGTCTGCTTCGCCGATGAACTCAAAGGCAGATATCATCCCGAAGCTCCAGATCTTAATACTATCTTGGAGACTGTCGTTGATTTTCCGGAGTGGATTGTCATCATCTTGACCCATCACCCGCATAAATGCCCGATACGATTGCTCAACCTCATCAAAGAAAAGCGCTGTCTGTTCAACTTCTGAGCTACTGTCAAACTCTGGCCGTGAATCAACGAACTCCTGTTTTGATGCTGAATCTATGTTCGGGAACCAATCAATACCATCAGCATCTCCCTCTGCGTAGGCGTCTAATTGTTCGTCGATTCTATGTTCTATCCAATGATCTAATTGTTGAATATCATCCTGTTCAAATTCTTCAAGCATTGCACCCGGATCGCCAATGTAGAATGCGGGAATATTCTGATTCCATGATCGATCAAATAAATGGTATATGAGCTGCGTCTTTCCTGAACGAAAGGCTCCAACGATTGCTAGAGGGTCGACCGTTTCTCCTCTTTTGAACGCATCAAAGCTCTCCTCAGCACGAGCCAGTTCACGTCCATGATGGTCAGTGTGTGCCTGCCATTTACGGCCCAGTTGAGCCTTCCGAGTATCCATGAATCAATCTTATTCGGGCACCCATCTTTAATCTTGACTGTTATTAACCACCATGGTTACAATTTATTGAATACTATTTTAGATATATATTACTCAGACCATGCCGGACAAATATCCGTGTAGGGACAACTCCCACAGCGACTTTCCAACGATATTGATTCAACTTGATTCGTTGACGGATTTGGTTGTGGGTCCGTTGGTAATCCTTCCCCAGATTCGATAGTTAGTGTTCCCGGGAGAGCACTAAGATATTCCTCGAATTTTTCCCAATTAATCTTATGTTCGTGTTCTTGACCGGTTTGAACGTAAATTAAGCGGGATGTAGTCACCTCGATATCGTACTCCGCGTTTAGCAACCATGCGTATGTCGCAAGCTGTGTTTCATATTGATCGGCCAAATAGGAATCCTCACTTGGAACATCACCGGTCTTCAAGTCGATAATTACCCATTTACCATCAATACTGTATAATAAATCTACGAACCCGGATAAATGAATGCGAGGCTCTGAAGGGTGCATTGCAGAGAGTTCATATTCAGGAAGTATAGTATCTGCTTGGATAATCTCATTCCATGTTTCGGTCTCTTGGTACTCTTCGGCAAGTTCCTGTATCTCCAATGTACCTTCTTTTAATTCTTCAAGATACTCTTGCAAACGACTACTATTAGTACCGACTGCTCCATCTCGTACGTCTTTATGAAATTTTTCAAATGCATTATGAACCAGCGATCCCCACTGGCTCGCAGAAATATTCGATGGAGCATTTGTTCCTGGTGGTGACTCACCCCGAGCCTCACTTATCCCTTGTAGCGCTCGATACTGAAATCTTCGAGGACATGCAGATAGGTCGTATAGTGACGATGGCTTCAATTCACGTGGAGTAAAAGATGGTATAATAGGTTGGTATGAATGGTCCACGGTGGGACGGTCCCCGGTAGTAACATCGGGGATTTTGAGTGGATCGGGTGTGAACTTTTGTCCCTCTGATAAGGATCCTACCCCAAACGGAATCACGTCATGACGGCCTTCGTCGTTAGCGTGCTGGGCTGAGGGATCAATGGCAAATTCGAAGGATTTCGTACCGTCATCCCAGGTGGGCCACTGATCTCCTGGCTGGAAGACTTCATTCAGCACCGTGGCCCAGCTCTTCCACCTGTAGAAATGGTGGATCGAATCAGGGAGTGAAAACACGATATGATCACTGGCCCGGGTAAATGCGACGTATAAGAGACGCCAGAATTCTGCAACTTGCTCTCTCCATGCCGGATTATAAGGATGCTCCCACTTTGCATTTCCAGTAGTATTCTCCCGGGCATCCGTAATCCACAATGTTGAGGAATCATCAGTTCGGATCCACATCGAACCTGGGCCAGAGTCATATCTAGTAGGCTCACCAGCCGGTCGCGGGCGAAGCGCCACGATGGGCTCACGGCTGTCTGGATCACGATACTCAACACGATTCATGAACTCTGGTGGTATCCCTGGTGTCGCAGGAAGGTCCGCTAACACAACAACATCAAATTCGAGTCCTTTTGAACTATGAACTGTTCGAAGTTTTACTGTCGCTGTGTCGCTTGCGTCTGCTGTCTGAGCGAGTTCGAACGATCCATTACCTCCCTGTGCCATCTCTTCATATCGATGGAGTCTGTCTACGAACTCGCGGTAAGGGATAATTTCATCTTCTTCCCAGTCTCGTGTCACCTCAACAAGCATCCAGAGATTTCCGTACCGCTGCATAGCGCTGTCGCCAGCAAGGAGAATTGCTTCAATCGCAGTGTGCTGAATGATTTTTTGTACTAACTCGGCCTTAGGACCTTCACGATCCCACCGGAGATCACTCCGCAAGGATACAAGATTATCGAGGCGCGTTTTATCACTATTCGGGAGACGAGCATCTGGCCAGTCATCTAGTGCCCACCCGATATTCAGATTTTTACTGGCCAAATATCGTAGCGTACGATCAGATAGTGCGGTAACTGGTGAGCGAAGGATCCGTAGAAGCGAATCTTTCGAATGAGGGTTGGCGAACCAGTCAAGTACATTAATTACAAATCTCACCTCTTCAGTTTTGAATAGTCCCCGTTCGGCGACAACAGCACTTGAGAGGCCATACTCATCAAGTGCTTCACGAAACTCTCCTATTCGCTTTCCACGACGAAAGAGGATCGTCACGTCCCCAGCTTGAACCGGTCGCTCATCATCTCCATCCCCGACTGTAGCAGTTTCGTCATCAACCATCCCTCGTATCGATGCCGCGGTCTTTTGTGGGTCACGTTTGCGCCATCCATCAGCGTTACAATCGCCCAACGGAACCACATGCAAATGGGGTTCATCTAGCGCTGTTTCCTCACGCATCGGGATTAGTGGACCATGCTCAATGGGGAATGTGCCAATCGCACCACGACCTGCATCTGAAAATATCCTGTTAAAAAGGTGATTACCTGCGCGGATTAGGTGTGGATGACTTCGGAAGTTTGTCACCAGTTCAGTTCGTTCCCAGTTTGTCACTCCAAGATATTCATCTGGGTTGGCTTGATCGCCGCCAGCATGATCTAGGATATGTGCGAAGATCGCAGGATCAGCGGATCGCCAACTGTAGATTGATTGTTTAATATCTCCTATTACGAGGACTTGTGTTGGTTCATTATCATTGGTGATGAGCTTCTGTAGGATCTGACACTGAGCAAAGCTTGTATCCTGAAACTCATCTATAAATAAATGTGAAAATCGCTGTTGGAGACTCTGTACGAGTTCTGATCCTTCAGCGCTTGTCAGATATGACCAGACAATATAAGTAACATCTTGATATGAGAGTGCACCAGTCGCCCGTGTAGTGCGGTCATATATTTCATTAAATCCATCCAAAACTGTCTCTACTGCCTCGGCAAATGTTAAGCTATGACGATAGTCAGCTTCGATGTTTTCAATGGTGGTGTCTGATGGCACGGCGTGGCTTCGTGGTGGTTCACCAGTTACCCCTGCAGCGATTGCACGAATATCCGTCGCATCAAAAGGCGGTTCAAAACCTTGATGAAGTTGATCACGAATTTGATCGCTGAATAAAGTTGAGCTTTTTGACTCGTTCGGATCTGGGAACTCATAACAAAACTCTCTTAATTTCTGATGTATTTCGTATATAAATTGCCGGGTGGAAGGGTCCTCATTTCCGTCCAATTCTCGCTCAAGAAATTCAATAGAATCCTCGTATTCGGGATCATCACGTAAATCACGAATTACCGTTTGTAGTAGTTCCTGTGTCTCAAGATCGTCTCGAATCTCAAATCCAGGTGAAACCTTTACTTCTGTAGCGATCTCACGAAGTAGATCTCCAACGAAAGAATCAATTGTACTGATATGGCTCTCTGTTTCGATCCATCGCCATAGGGCTGGGTCAAATTCGGTATTACTGTGCGCTTGATGGTCACGAAGAATAGACTTTATTTTTCCTTTTAATTGTCCAGCAGCATCTCTGGTGAATGTTGTAACTAAAATCTCATCGAATGGATTTGAATTAATATTTTCTGGCTCAGGCTTCACCATCCGGACCACTGCCTCGGAAACAACGCGCGTAAGCGTCGTTGTTTTGCCGGTTCCGGCTCCGGAGCCGACACAAACACGACCCGTTCCTTCGTGATATGCGTACATGACATCTCCTTGATCAGATGTAAATTCAAAATTCTCTGGTAGTTCAAGAGAGAGGTATCGAAGAAGGTCAGAGTGTTCCATTAATTTTCACCGCCTCGTATTGGTACTGCACATAGATCTCGATAAATACAGTTCAGACACTCATCTCGGTTGACTAGATCCATATTCGCAGTAAGAGTGACTGGCGTATTCGAATCGAGCTGATTTGCCTGCGTTAAGAAATTTTTTCGCCATGCTGCCGCTTTATTATCCCAAACCTCAGAATACCCACGGCCATTCAGACTCTCAAACACATTTTCAGACTCAAATGGATGGAACTTGCCGATGATACCTTGTCTCATTGCGACAACTCGGTCCCCGTTATCTAGACCAGCATACTGCTCTTGTAACCCAATCCCTGCTACGTTATTGTTGAAAGCTTTTGTCTCGTGCTCGAAACCGGCTAACATTCGATGATCGATAACGTATTTTGAATTATACTCACAGGATTCACAGTGGCTACATTCAAGACAAATAGAGCGTGTTGTTTCATCGGCTTCCCAGATTGCCGACCGACAGTTCTTTAATGCACTATTTGCTCGATTTGAAAATCGAGTAAAGAATATCGGTACGACATAGTCACTTCCACCATCTGTTAGTGTATCGAGTCGATACGGTGGCACACTTAATTCGTAGTCATTAATTTTCACGTTACTTCTAGTTCGCCAATTCCATCCGCGCGTTACACCGTTTTCAAGTTCCTGTTCGACGAGCTGCCGCTCTGCAACGAGATTTTTAAAGATGGTATTCAGATCATATTCTTCGAATCCATCTTGGCTAATCAACCAAGTACGTAGCTGCTCTATCGAATCAAATTGTGCTAACCCGGACTTAGCGCTCTGACGATCCGGGATGAGTTCTGTTATTAGTCGGCGCCACTTCTCCACATATCGAGGATCAGCATAGTTTTCACGAATGATGAGAGGTAACTCACCAAGGCGATAATGTGGTGCTTGGCTATAATACGTGGGGATTTGATCACGCTCCGGATCATTTCCTTCGAAATTGTATAGAAGTTGGTAGTAGTAGTACTTGAGTCCACACTGCCCATTAAGATCTAATTCGTGTGGCCGAAACGGTGTCCCAGCAATAGTCTCAAATTCAACCGTATCAAATGCGGGCTCGTTCGCTTCGATTGTAACCTCTGTTGGTGGAGACTGATACCGATTTATACGCGGTTGGATCTCGTCATTCATTAATTCTGGGTCGATCACCGAAGCCAACATCCCAAGTTCATCGTTAGAAATAGCGGGGTCATTTTTTGGGTAATCTCTATTCGCCTGATAGAGAAGCATTCGAAGTCGCTCTCTAGGGGCGGTGCGTCGGATAACTTCATCCCATGATTCTGTTATTTTGTCTTCACTATTTCGCGGCTGTGGGAGCCACTCCCCAACGCCAACTCGATCTACGAGCGGTGAAGCAGCATCGGCTTCACTTTCAATATCAAAAAGATCTACAAATGATGACCACGCAATATCGTTACCTTGCTGATCTTGATAAGTATGCACAAGTGAGATAGACGCATCTGACTCGGCAGTTCGAAGTGTTGCTTGATAGAAATCTACTGCCTCACCATATGCCGTTGCTCGATTATCGAGATGTGTGTATGGTGATTTGCCTTGATTTGCTCTGTTGTACACTTCTTGCCGAAGGTCAGTATGGAGAAAGGTTGGCGTGTCTGCTTTTCCTGGAAATTCCTCGGCGTTCATTCCAAGCACGAATAGATGCTTAGCATTGCGGAAGAAAGCATTCCCTGCGTCCACAAGCGGCACGGCTTGAGCATCAATGTGGCTTGCTCCAAATGAATCACTACCAAGGGCTGTTGAGAATGCCCGTCTAACCTCATCCCAACTTGGCTTAGCATCAAATAAATATTGCATTCGGTCGTAATGAGTGCCAACTGCATCCAATTTATTTCGGACAAGTTCTGCCAAGCTAGTAGCGTGTGTTTCTGTTATTGCCGTCCGCGTCGTATTGACTCCAGGCGCCTCGTATAGAGATCGCCGGTGCCCAACCGTCTGATGGACGTATGTACCTAGATACGGACTAAACGTACTCTGAACAGCGTTTCCATCTGGTGGAGGTGTTTCGGCCAGCTTCTCGATGGTATCGAGATAGACAGTAACAGCATCCCAATCGGCAGTGAATTCGGGAATTTCATCTACAATGTCTCGCCACGAACTAAAAAGAAGTCCTTGGTCCTCATACCGATCATGTTTCTGGTTGTAATATCGCTGTTTTCGATGAAGCTCCTGCTCAATCTTAATAAATTCTCGACTTTTAATTGGCCATCGAGATTGATAACCACCTGGCTCACAATATCCAAGACGAAGGGGATCAACTATCGTTCCGTATTGCATCAGCTTGCCATTAGCTACCGACTCGATCACCTCAACAAGAGTCCGGAAGCAACGATATGCCGGAATGTCTGAAATAGGTTGACGGGTTTCGACATAAATCGGAATCTCAAGTGTTTCGAACGCATTCTGCACTAACGATTGGTAGCTACCAGCATTAGGAGCGATAATCAATATATCGCGTGGTAGCTCTCCTCTTTGCAATAATTCTCGGATATCATTCGCAACTCGCTCAACTGCGCGCTGATCTGTTGGCGCTTCAATAAAGTTTGCTTCAGGAGCTTCGACTGCATCACCATGTGTAGCGTCAAATAGGACCTGTGCAGCTTGTGATCGCATCAAACTGTCCGAATTTTCGGGATGAGAGCTAATATTGCCAGTTTCAAGTTGACGAATTCGATTTGCATTATATTCAAAACTTCCTTGATTAACAAATATGTGGACAGTGGGAGCTGATGGATCCGCAGCAATAGCTTCGAGAAATCGTAGTGTTGGACTGTCAAAAACAGTGACTCCCGCCACGGCTACCCAATCAATATGATCAAATTGCGTTGACCATTGTGGATCAACTACGCTTCGAGCAGCCGTGACAAGGTGACTTCGTGATTGCTGACTGTCCAGCGGAGAGTCGTTGAGACGCCCGTCGATCAGTCGAACAATTCCTCGAAAAGCATCTACCGCACGGAGACTCTGTTTTTGTGCGAACTTATTTTCAAGTGAACTAATAGCAGACATTGCTGTCGCAGTATCTCTTGTGGCGTCAGTCCAGCGAAGATAGTCATCGAGCTCATTTAGAAGTCTTTCTCTCGGTTCATCTTCATCATATGGAAGCTGTATAGAGAGCCATCGAATTGCTTCCCGTTCATCAATCCGTAATCGATCCGTTGAGTCCCTATCATCAAGAGTGTGTGCTTCATTATCTGGGTCTGCAGCATGTAGGAGATCTTCGACAAGTCTGTCACGAATGCCCTCTTCTAATATGCCACTAGGTTTTGATGTCGGCTCTAGCAAATCGCTAGCAAGCTCTTCGATTGTTGTAAAGTGAGCAAGTGGACTGGTAGGAATATCCTTACGGTTTAGATACTCCTTGAGATTTCGTCGCAAAATCTGTCCAGAGAGGATACACATCCCTTCAGGAGTGGCCTTTGGTATTTGAGTGGTCACGTCAGACTGATCTCTTAGAAATTCAGCGAAAGAATCAGCCCTTAGTCGCAACGACATAACCAAACAGTCTACTGAGCGCCACTTAATCCTTATCCGAGTTAGAAGAATGTAGTTGGATAGCAGTTCTATGTCGAGACGATTTCGTAGCAGTCTCATAGACCGTTCTCTAATGCAGAACTAACTGTGTCACTGGGGAGTCGTGGA
>NZ_SRSG01000032.1 GCF_005543295.1 Halalkalirubrum salinum | reverse complement strand
TACAGAGCGAGCGAACCGGCGTGGGAAGCGGTTCAAATGCAAGGGGTGTGGCTTCCAAGATCACGCTGACCGGAAAGCGGCGGTGTGCGTAGCCCAAGAGTGGTTCACCGAGCAGAATGAGACTGTGCCGTCTTCGAGAGCCTTCCGTGCGTGCGGACGGTGAGACGGACGGCATCGGGCCTGTGTGAAGAGGCCGACTCCCACGGACCAGTTTTTGGTTCGGGTGTCCACCGACACGGAACGTCGGCGCAAGGCGAGAGCCAAGCGCGAGAGGAATTAAAGACTGTTGCCCCGACTCCAGGGTAGACACGGACGCCACGGGTCACCCGACCCGTGGTACTTCACCGAGCGAAACCGGTTTTAGCAATCATAACCGACGGTCGGCCATGACGATCGTCGCGCTCGACGACACAGATTCCCGCGAGCGAGGGATGTGTACGACGTACCTCGCGGCGCTTGTCGGCGAGGAAATCGCCGACGCCGGTGGCTCCCTCGACGGCCACTGGCTACTCCGGCTCAATCCCGCTGTCGAGCACAAAACCCGCGGGAACGCGGCGCTGGCGATCGAGACGGACCTCTCTGTCGAAGCTGCTACCGCGATTGCCACCGCAGCGATCGAATCCCGCGCAATCAGTGCGGACCCCAACACGAGCCCCGGTCTCGTCGTCGCGCCCGGCGATCGTTCGGACGTGCCAGCAGCCGTCCAACAGTTCGGCCAGCAGGCACTCCGGGAAATCCACGGGCTGGCGGACGCGATCGAACTGGCCGACACATACGACTACACTCACCGCGGCTGGGCCGCCGCGGGCTGTGAGACGATCGGCCGCGGCCGGATCGGCGCGCTGGCGGCGATCGGCTTGATGGCGACCCTGGCGGAGCCGACCTACGAGCACATCTCTTATCGCGTCTTCGATCGCTGTGGGACGCCCCGAGACGTCAACTACGACTCGGTCGTGGCTGCCGCCGAGGCAGGATATCCGACCGTCTGGGATACCGTCGATCGCGTTGAGGAACAGGCGGTGTGTGTCCCGCACGCCCCAGGTCCAATCCTGCACGGGATTCGCGGCGACGATCCCGACGCGTGCCGGCGAGTCGCGTCACTGATTGAGAGTGAGCCGGTCGATCGGGCGGTGACATTCCGGACGAATCAGGGAACAGATGCACACCTTCGGGCGGGGACGATCGGATCACTGCGCGAGGATCGTGGCTATCGAGTTGACGGGATCGTTGCCAGTGATCCGCACACTGAACGCGGCGGCCACGTCTTTTTTGAACTCTCCCCGCCGGCGGCTGCGGAGGACGCTGTCGCTCGGGAGGGGCAGACGATCGACTGTGCGGCGTTCGAACCGACGAAGCGTTTTCGCGATCGGGTTCGAGCGCTTCGGGCGGGCGATCGAATAACTGCATGCGGCGAGATGAGCAACGGGACGGTGAAACTCGAGAAGCTCGCTGTGCGATCGCTCATCGACAGCGAACAAAGAGCGCCAACATGTCTGGACTGTGGGCGGACGATGAAATCGGCCGGCCGAGACGCCGGCTACCGCTGTCGCGACTGTGGGACAAACGCGCCGGGGAAGGTCGAGGTCCCGATCGAGCGATCGATCGAACCAGGATGGTACGAAGTCCCGCCGTGTGCGCGTCGCCACATCGCAAAGCCGCTCGTCCGCGGCGGCTTCGACGCAGCGATCCATCCAGAGCGGTAACGCGGCTCAACAGAATTTGACGCGAAGTTGGATCAGCCTTTTAATCCGCTTCCTGTGAGCGGCACAACAACGTCATCATGGTGATCGATCGTCCCCTGCTCGCGGTATACCTCTAGCGCTGCGGACGCGATCGCACACGTCGGCTCGGTGTAGAACCCATTGCGGTGCAGCCGCGAGAGCGCCGCTTCGACTGCGTCCGCACCGAGGGCGATCGCGTCTCCGTCAGTCGCCTCGATCGCCGCGTGGATCTCCTCGGCCCGGACTGGCTCGCGGATCTGGATCCCGTCGGCGATCTCGTTTGTGTCGGTCTCCGTCGCGCCGGTCTCAGTCGCATTGGTCTCCATCGCGTCAGAATGTCGATCGTCAGCGATCGGAGCGTAGCCGCTCGCCTGTGCGGCCAACAGTCTCGGCATCTCGTCGATCCACCCGGCGTGTTCGAGTGCGTGAAACCCTCGATAGGCACCCAAAAACAGCGTTCCGTGCCCCAGTGGCAACACGACGGCGTCGGGTGCGTTCCAGTCGCGCTGGAGAGCGATCTCGTAGGCGATCGTCGCCGTGCCGGCGAGGAACGCAGGATTCCACGCGTGGCTCGCGTACCACGCCTCGCCTGACTCGACCGCTTGGAGACACGCGTCGGTGACTGCCTGTCTCGTGCCCTCGACGCGAACGGGCGTCGCGCCGGCGCGTTCGATCGCCCGGAGCTTCGAGGCTTTCGCCGCGGCCGGCACGTATATTTTGGCGTCGATCCCCGCACGGGCGGCGTAGGTGGCGATCGCTGCGCCTGCGTTCCCCGAGGAGTCCTCGACAACAGTATCGACTCCGACCGCGGTCGCCCGCGAGAGGATCGTCGTTGCGCCGCGATCTTTGAAGCTCCCCGTCGGGAAGACGTACTCCAGTTTGAACGACGCATTCCATTTTGGGGCGTCGACGAGTGGTGTCATCCCCTCGCCGAGGGTAACGTGCGGCTGTTCGGGGATGAACGCATCAAACGCCCACAGCCCGTCTCTGCCGTCGAACGTCGCCGGATCGGGCGCCGGCCCGTCTGCGATCGGCCACTCGTCGTAGGTCAGCACGCCGCCGCACGAACAGCGCCAGCGATCGCGGTGGGTGGTCCCACAGTCGAGACAGCGGAGGTGGGCCACGTCGGGGTCACGGGAGGAAGTATCTATGGTCATCGTCCGCTCAGTAGGTGTCGATGTTTGTCGCGACCGAACAGACGTATTCGCCAGTTGCGACCTGTGGCAGCCGGCGCGATCGCCAGAAGATCCCGCTGTTGTCCGCGGTCACACGGGCTTTGAGCTCGCCGAACATATCCGTCACCTCGAACAGCGTCTGGCGCGGCCGTACCCGCTCGCCGAGTTCGCACTTGAACGTCACGAGTCCACCGGACGGGGAGCCGTACTGATCGAATCCTTTCGCGCGGGTCTGCGTTTCGAGTTCGACTTCGCCGTCGAGAAAGCCGTAGTATTTGAGAACGTTGTAGATCCCGGTCAGTCCGATCGAGATGCTCTCTTCGTCCCAGCCGACACAGCCGCCGAGTTCGGGGTCGATCGTCGGGATGCTGTTGTCCGGGCCGACGCGGGCGAGTTGGCCGTCCGGGCCCTTCTGATCGATCACGTAGCCGGTGCCGAACACCTTCGCGAGCTTGAGACACTCGCCGTGGAGTCTGTGGCGTTGACCACAGCGGATCCGTGCTTCCGTGAGCATCCGGCTCGTCGACCCCTGATGAAGGTCCAAAATGAGATCCGCCTCGCGGGCGATCTCGTAGGTCGCTGCGGCGATGCGTTCGGAGGTCGAGCCGTTCTCGTTGCCAGGATAGGTCCGGTTCGTCTTCCGATCGTCGATCGGGTTCCGATGCTCTGCGACCTGAAAGCCGTGGTAGTTGACGATACCGACGACCACGAGCTCGCCGGAAAGTTCTGCAGGATCGAGCTGTGGGACCAACCGGCTCACCACGCCGAGTCCGTTGAGTTCGTCGCCGTCGCTAACCGCCTGGATGTAGAGTCGTTTGCCGTCGGCTGCACCGTTTATCACCGCGACGGGCAACGCCGCTGGGCTGCCGTCGCGTGTCTCCCCCACCTGCAGCCGCCCGGTGTCGATTTCGCCCGGGGGCGCACTCGCGGTTCCGACCGTGAGAGTCATTGCTTCGATATCGGTCGGGCTGACCTTAGGCGGTTCGATCGGTGCCGATTTCACGATCCGGACCCAACAGCAGTTGTGAGTCAAAACGTACCCGATCGCCCACCGACGGCGATCCTGATCGACGAGCTCGCGGTCCCGCGAAACGCGACCATTGGGGCGATCGTCGGAGTAGCCGTTGCCGCCGTACTGTACCTCGTGCGGGTCTTTGAGCTCCTGGGTCCAGTTGCGGGAACTCGCCAGTACCCTATGTTCGGTCCGGAAGGCTGGTTTCTGTTGTTGGCGTTCGTGTTAGCTGTCGCCGTGACGCTTCTCGTGACGATCGTCCTCACGGTTGTGACGGCGTATCGACTCACGCGGACAAGTGAAGAATAATCGCACGCGAGCAACTCAGTCGGCCGTGCAGGGTTCGCCGTCGCCGGAGACCGTATCGGCCGCCGGCGTGAGCTGATAGAGGTTCTGTCTGGCGTCTGCGAAGTAGACGTCTTCGTCAACAATCCCGATCCCTTCCAGCCGTTCGAGCGCGTATCGCACCGTCCGCGCGGAGAGCATCGACTCCTCGACAATCCCTTTTTGGGTCAGTGGCCCGTTGTACTCCAGCACTTTGAACACGAGCTTTGCACTCGGTGGGAGATCGTCTAGACTCTCCTTTGAGGTTCCAGCCATCATTACGAATCGAAACGGTGCAACTGCATAAAGCTTGAGGAACTGTGTCGCACTCCAGTGGAATCTGGGATCGTTTCTGGAGAGCGCTGTGCCGTATCCAAGCCGAACGGCTTTTGATGGCGGCTCTCGGAGATAGCCGTATGGCGACAGAAACGACAGCCTCAGGTCTCTCTGATCACGTTCGCGGAGTGACCGTCACCACGATCGCCTGCCTCGCAGGTATCATTTCGGGTGTCGCGTCCGCGGTGGTCGTCGGGACTGACCCCGCGGCTGCGAACAACACCTTAGCGGTGGTGATCATGGCCGCGTTCATTTTCGTGCAGTATCCGATTTACAAAGTGGTCGGCGTCAACCTCGAGGAGTTCGGCATCAAAGACAACCTCTACGTGTCATTTATGACGTTCTCGCTTTGGTTCATCACGTTCGCGATCCTCCTCACGTCGGAGGTACAGCTGTAAGATGGCCGACGACAGTATCGCCGTCGTCGATTTAGATCGCTGCCAACCCGATCGATGCAACTACGAGTGTGCGAACTACTGCCCGCCGAACCGCACGGGCAAAGACTGCATCGTCACCCGCGGCGATCACTTTGACGAAGACGAGCCCTACGAGGGCGGCCCCGAGCAGATTCGCATCTCCGAAGAGATCTGTCTCGGCGAGACCTGCGGGATCTGCGTCGAGAAGTGTCCCTTCGACGCGATCGAGATCATCAATCTCCCACAGGAGCTTGATGAGGATCCGGTGCACCGCTACGGCGACAACGCCTTTTCGCTGTACGGGTTGCCGGTCCCCGAGCCGGGCACGGTCACGGGGATCCTCGGGCCCAACGGGATCGGGAAGTCGACAGCGGTCAAAGCGCTGGCCGGCGAGATCGTCCCGAACCTCGGTGCGTTCGACATTGAGCCAGAGTGGGAGGCCGTCCTCGATCGGTTCCGCGGAACGGAGCTGCAAAACTACATCAAGCGGCTGATGGCCGGCGACATTACCGTTTCGCGCAAGCCGCAGTACGTCGATCAGATCCCAAAGCAGTTCGACGGCAACACTCGCGAGTTGCTCGAACGGACCGACGAGCGCGGGGCGTTAGATTCGCTCATCGATCGCCTCGGCATCGCGCCGGTCATGGACCAGGATATCGATTCGATCTCCGGCGGCGAGCTCCAGCGCGTTGCGATCGCGGCGTGTCTGGCCCGGGATGCAGACTTCTATTTCCTCGACGAGATTACGCCGTACCTCGACATCGGCCAGCGGATGACCGCAGCGCGGCTCATTCAGGAGCTCGCGGCCGACGAGACAGCCGATCGATCGATGCTCGTCGTCGAACACGACCTCGCGATCCTTGATCTGCTCGCGGATACGCTCCACGTGGCCTACGGTGAGCCTGGGGCGTTCGGTGTCATCACCGATCCCAAGTCGGTTAGAAACGGGATCAACGAGTACCTCAAGGGGTATTTGACCAACGAGAACATGCGGATTCGCCCGGAGTCGATCACCTTCGAAGAGCACGCACCGCGTGAATCAACCACCGGGCAGCCGCTCGTCGAATACCCAGATCTGCACAAATCCTACGGCGAGGGCGAATTCAGCCTAGACGTCGAGGGTGGAACGATCTACGAGAGTGAAGTGCTCGGGATCGTCGGTCCCAATGGAATCGGGAAGTCGACGCTCGCGAAACTGTTCACCGGCGCATTAGCGCCCGACGAAGGATCGCTCGACTTCCGACTCGACATCTCCTATAAGCCCCAATATATCGAGATCGACCAGCCGATGCGCGTCGACACGTTCCTCTCGTCGATCACCGACCAGTTCGGCAGTTCCTACTGGAACACCGAGGTCGCAAATCCGCTGCAGTTGAACCGGATCATGGAACAGAACCTCAACGACCTCTCCGGTGGGGAACGCCAGCGCGTCGCGATCGCCGCGTGTCTGTCTGATGAGGCCGACCTGTACCTGCTCGACGAGCCCTCTGCACACCTTGACGTTGAACAGCGTGTCCGGGCGACGACCGCGATCCGCCGGTACGCTGAAAACCACGACGCAACGGTTGTCGTCATCGACCACGACATCTACATGATCGACCTGATCGCCGATCGGCTCATGGTCTTCGACGGCGAGCCGGCCAAACACGGGCAGGCTGCGCCGCCGAAAGGAATGCGTGCGGGGATGAACGACTTCCTCGCCGACCTAGATATCACGTTCCGCCGCGACGAGCGAACGGGTCGTCCGCGTATCAACAAGCCGGACAGCCAGAAAGATCAATCACAGAAGCGATCGGGCGAGTACTACTACTCAGTCTGATCTGTTCCACTGTGCTGTCAGTCCTCGTCGCCGCGGTTTCGTAGCGCCCGCGCGCCGGGTAAGACACCAAGCACCTTCGTGACGTAGCCAAGTTTGAACAGTCCAAACTGTGTGAGCACACCGAGTGCAAAGAGGCCGAGCAAAATCGGTGCGACCGGATCGAAAAGCAACGGATCGGGACTAATCGCCTCGCGTGCAGCGTCGAGATCGGCGAACGTAATCGATCGCGAGGCGAACACTGCCCCGAGGTACGAGGAAATAAACACCATCGCCGTCTTCGTCATGAACGTCCCGAACGCCGCTGCGAGGACGCCGATACCGACTGCCGCAAGTACCTCGATGTACCACGCCCCACTGACGAGTGCCGGTGCGATGACCGACCAGCCGAGGAGGGTGCCCGCGACAAACGAGACGCCCGCGACAACCATCGAAAACAGCATGTAGGTCAAGAGTACGCCGACGCCGGCACCGATGAGAACACCGGCGACCAGTCCAATGGGGCCGGCAACACCGGCTGCGGCTGCGATCGACGGGACGACGAGGTAGCCACCGGCACCGCCAACGATTGCTCCAGCCAGTCCGACACCGTAACTCGACAGCGTTGCCCCGCCAAACAGCAACACGACGCCGGCGAGCACGAGGCCGATCGCAACGGGATCGATCATCGCCGATCACCGCTGACATATCGATCTGGTTGTCTCATACTCAGTGATCTGTCGCCACCGGCATATGTTTTGTTACATTCTGTCTTGCTTGACAGTCATCGCGTTCGATCACGGCCGACGATCGACTCGAACGTGTCGAGTGCCGAGCGATCCTGCGCAGTACTGACCGCACCCGGAGTGTTGAAGACAGATCGAACGAACCGTGAGGCGACAAGCAGCTCTCGGGATGGGGTGCCCTCGATGGCGGTCGCCTCGAGTGCTGCTTCGAGCAGACAGGTCGCGGTGACGACCGAAAACACGTCCTCAGCAAGTTCCTTCGCGTGCAACTGTGCGTGTTCAGGGTCTTTTGTAGCAAGCGATCCGAAAAAGCCCTGGAGATCGACAAACGCCTCGCGAACAATGCCCGCGAGTGCGGTTAGCTCTCCATCAGCTGTCGCTTGCGTCTCGATCGTCCCGAGCCGATCGTCTATCTCTGGGATGAATGCCTCGTGGGCTGATTCGCGATCGAGCGCCCGTAACACGTCGAGTGCGAGGACGTTTGTCGCGCCTTCCCAGATCGGCAGCACCTGTGCATCCCGGAGCATCCGGTGGGTAACGAAGTCGTTCACGTAGCCGTTCCCGCCATGGATCTCCATGGCGTAGGAGGCGGTGTCGACGGCCATGCGGGCAGTTTTGAGCTTGGCGATCGGCACGAGCAGCCGCATGAGTTTGAACGCGTGCTCGTCGTCTGCGTCGCGGTGGACGCGATCGAGCCACGTTGCCGCCTCGAACGTGTACGTCGCCGCGGCCTCGTGATCGACGGCCATCTCGACGAGGTCGCGTTTCATAGAGGCTCAAGGCGGAAACCCACGACTTTAGTCGTGGGTTCCTGACCAGGGGGAAACTGTCGAGTGTCTCGCCAAACGCCTCGCGTTCGCCTGAGTGGGCGGTCGACTCGAGCAGACATCGACCGATGATCCCAACAGCAGCGGCGGCGTTCGCGAGCCGTTCGAAGTTCAGCATCGTCGCCATCTGCTTGAAGCCGTTTTCGGGCTCGCCGACGAGAACACCGCGGGCCCCGCGGAGTTCGATCTCGCCGGTTGGGACGCTGATTGTCCCGAGTTTGTCCTTCAGCCGACGGTACAGCATGTCGTTCAGTTCTCCATCTGGCGTGGTCCGTCCGACGAGAAACAGCGACAGTCCGGCGGTGCCCGCCGGCGCATCCGGCCGCCGGGCAAGCACGAGCGCTCCCTCCGCGTCGATGTTCGAGCAGAACCACTTCTCGCCTTCCAGCGCGTAGATCCCGTTTTCGCGGTCGATCGGTCGCGCGATCGTCTCGTTTGCGCCCACGTCGCTGCCACCTTGCTTTTCAGTGAGAAACATTGCCCCCTCCACGAGCTCGTCGTACTCGGTCGTCGTGAGTCGATCGAGCGGCTCCCCCAGGCGGCCGTCATCGAAGCGATCGAGCACCAGCGCGACGCCCGCGGTCATCGAGACTGGACAGTACAATCCGGGATCGGCGTACGATAGCAGTGCCCCCATCGACAGCGTGTGCAATAGCCCGAGTGGCTCCTCACCGTCGGGCGGCGCGTGGAACGCGTAGGCAACGACGCCCGCATCCGGACCGTAGGTTAGCCGCTCGTTCTCGAACTGTGCGGGATGATACTCAACGTGGTTGCGAACCTCGCCGTCTCGGTCATAGGTGTGGAGCGTCGGTCCCCGATCGTCGATCAGATCTGCGTTGTCGGCTATCGTTTCGGCGACGACGCGGCCGTAGTGGCGGAGGTACGGTTCGGCGACCGAGAACCGATCGGACTCACGGGTGTGGTCCGCTGCGGAACCGCATGATTGCCGCTCGCTGGCCCCGCTGTTCGCGTCATCGGCGCGTTCGTACGCCCGCCGAACGACCCGCTGCAGCGTCCGATCAGCCGTCCAGTAGTTCCGGCGATCGCGATCGGGCTCTCGTGACATGTCCTCGTCATCGAGTCACACCGCAAAAGAGCTACGTGAACGCTGGTTCCGTGCAAAACGAGTTTATTCTCGGAAAATGCACCGACAGCGACTGCTTACCAACAAATTTCACCGAACGAGCCGGCTACAACTCCCACAGAGGTTCTCTTCTTTGACGTCGACCTCTCGAACCGTGGGCGAAAACGACATCACGCACTTGCTGTTATCGCAGTGTTCGAGCCCAAAGGTGTGGCCGATTTCGTGGACGATCTCCTTGCGGACCCGATCGGCGAAGACATCGGTTGCGGACTTTGTCGTAATGCCGCCGTCCGAGGATGTCTGCAGCCGGTGTGTCGAGATAACTGAGCCGTTGCCGTTGAGGTATGCGAGCCCGAACACGTAGTTGCGCCGGCGATAGAAGAGATCCTGGGTCGTGATTCCGATGTTTTTTTCGCCTGCGCCAACGCGGCTAACGAGGTCGATGAACTCCTCGGCGCGGTATTGGTTGCGGCTGCGATCGAACGCACCGTCGGGGATTGACTGGGTCTCGTGGACGCTCACGTCCACGTCGTAGACCGAGCGTAGCGCTGCAGAGGATTCCCGCTTGACCTGGGCGGGCACGTCCCCGATCGGTACGATGTCGACAAGCATACAAACGGTTATGTCCGGGCGGTTCTTAAGTTTCCCGCCGTGACATACCGATCACGTCGTCCGATTGTACGCTATCTCGCCCGCTATGACTCGCTGGTTGAGATCGGCATCGGTCGCCGCCCTGAAGTCGCTGCCGGCCTCGTCGATCGCGACTGCGACGTCACCGTCGTGGATGTTCACGATCAGTCCGTCCCGGACGGCGTTTCGTTCGTCCGTGACGACATCGTCGAGCGAAGCGCGGCCGCCGCGAGCCTGCCCGACGGGAAGGCTCGGAACGAGCGAGCGGCCACGCCGCGAGCAGCGATTCCGGCGGCGTACAAGGTCGACGCGATCTACGGACTCAACCTGCCGGCCGAACTGCAGCGCCCGGCCGCAACGTTGGCCGCGCGGGTTGACGCCGACTGTCTGTTCACCACGCTGGGGTTCGAGGAACCGGTGGTGCCAGTCGATCGGCTCTCGATTGACGGCCTCTCTGAACTGCTCTACCGCGTGGATGCCGACAGGCCGGCCGATCGGCGATGATACTGTTTATTGTAGCGAATCTCCGGTCGATCGACCAACGGATGTCGATCGATCCGGTAGACGACTACAATAGACATTATGAGGAACAACTGTTTTCACCTGCCGCCGCGATCGCACAGCCATGCAGGCGGACACCGTAGTCCTCGACATTGACGGCGTGTTAGTCGACGTTTCGGGCTCGTACCGGCGCGCGATCGTCGAGTCGATCGAGCGCGTCTACGGAGAGACGATCGACCCGGAAGCAATCCAGGCGTTCAAAAACGCCGGCGGCTTCAACAACGACTGGGAGCTGACGTACGCCGCGGCGCTCTTCATGCTCGCCCGCGAGACGGGAGCGACGGTCTCCGTCGAGACGTTTACTGATCGCATCGCCGCAGAGGGTGGCGGGCTCGAAGCCGCCGAAGCTGTGACCGAAGCGCTCGACGGAATCGACGCCGCAGTCTTCGATCGGTGGGATCGCGATCGTCTCCACGAGACGTTCCAGACGCTGTACCTCGGCACCGAACTGTACACTGAACTCGAAGGCGGTGCGCCGCCGTTCGACGCGCCGGGATATATCCACGACGAACCGGTGCTTCTCTCGACTGCGGTTCGAGACGAACTCACCGAAGCGTACAATGTCGGCGTCGTCACCGGTCGGCCGCGCGCAGAAGCCGAGATTGCCCTCGATCGCGTCGGGCTAGAGATTCCTCCAGTGCACCGCTTTACCATGGACGACTGGGAGCACGGCAAGCCACATCCCGCTGCGTTGGTCCGGCTGGCCGATCGGTTCGAGTCCGAGTCTGTGGTCTTCGTCGGCGACACGCTCGACGACATCGAGACTGCGGTGAACGCCGACGAGGCAGACCCCGATCGCACCTACGCTGGAATCGGCGCGCTGACCGGCGGGCTGACTGGCGAGGAGGGCCGATCGGCATTCGAGGCAGCTGGTGCTGCCGCAGTCATCGAATCGATCAACGACCTCCCGACGGTCTGTGATCCACGATGAGCCCATTTTTGCGCTTTCTGTTGTTGATGTTGGGGATCGACCTGCTCGGGTTCGGGGCCGCGGGCGTGTTGACTGCCGACCAGATGCTCCGGCTGTACATCATTGGGGGAACGCTCCTGCTCTCGCCGTTCGTCGCGTTCTACGCGGTGTACGGCGCGGATCCGAGTGCGATCGGGGACGCCTTCGATCGCTGACGGTGGAGAACGCCTTCGATCGCTGACGACCGCGTTCGTGTACGATCGGGCTTCGATACCGGGAACCATCGCCGGTCGCGCAAGTCTTAGGATCGATCCGGCCTCAGTACTGGTATGCGAATTGCACTGCTTGGCGGCACCGGCGATATTGGCGAAGGATTGGCGCTGCGGTGGGCGTATCACACCAACCACGAGGTGATCATCGGCTCGCGGGATCCAGAGAAAGCCCGAACGAAAGCCGAAGAGTACGAGGCAGAACTCGACAGCCGCGGCGTCGATGTGAAAATCAACGGCTTCGAAAACGCAATGGCGGCCGATCGTGCGAGCATTATCGTCCTCGCGATCCCGCCGTACCACGTAAGTGACACTGTCGAGTCCGTTGTCGACTCCCTCTCGGCGGGCGACGTGCTCGTCTCGCCGGCGTCAGGCATGAAACGCGACGAAGACGGCTTTCACTACCACCGACCTGGTGCAGGCAGCGTCACCGCTCTGGCTGCGGAGGCCGCGCCAGCCGACATCCCTGTCGTCGGTGCGTTCCACAACCTCGCGGCCGGTCGGCTCGCGAACCTTGACGCCGAGCTCGGAATCGATACACTCGTCATCGGCGACGACCCGGACGCGAAAGACACTGTCTCCCGGCTGGCTGAAGGGATCGATGGCCTGCGTGCGCTGGATGCGGGCGGGCTCGCCAACGCTGCCGAGGTCGAGTCGGTGACGCCGCTTTTGATCAACGTCGCGATGAACAACAGCGGCCTCCACGATCTCGGTGTGCGGTTCGACTAAGATTCAGTCGTTCACGCACAGATCGACGAAGTTCCGAAGGATTCTGAGTCCGGTCTCGCCGCTCTTTTCAGGGTGAAACTGGGTCCCGAAGACCGTTCCCGACTCGTTTGCAACGATCGCCGGGAACCGGTCGCCGTAGTCGCTCGTCGCGACGATCGCGTCGGCGTCGTCGGGGACCGCGTAGTACGAGTGGACGAAGTACGCGTACTCGCCGTCGACTCCCGCTGCGATCGGGTGGTCGTTCTCGACGGTGAGTTCGTTCCAGCCCATGTGTGGGACCTTCACGTCGTCGCCGAAGCGGACGTTCGTTCCGGGGACGAAATTCAGCCCTTCGACATCGCCCTCGCCGGCGTGGGCGGCCTCCTCGCTGGAGCCGAGAAGCATCTGCATCCCCAGACAGATCCCGAAGATCGGCTGGCCGCGATCGGC
The DNA here is from genome assembly GCF_005543295.1 of Halalkalirubrum salinum. Taxonomy (GTDB): domain Archaea; phylum Halobacteriota; class Halobacteria; order Halobacteriales; family Haloferacaceae; genus Halalkalirubrum; species Halalkalirubrum salinum. The sequence continues at coordinate 68,204 of NZ_SRSG01000032.1, read as the reverse complement.
GGCTGCGGCGAGCGGCTCCCGATACGGCCCGGCGTTGTCCATGCCCTCTTTGAACGCGCCGACGCCCGGCAATACGATGCCGTCGGCGTCTGCAAAGGTGTCCGGATCGTCGGTGATCTCGACGCCTGCACCCGCGCGTTCGAGGCCACGGGTAACACTTCTGAGGTTACCGAGGCCGTAGTCGACGACAACGACCGACGCGCGATCGGCCGTCTCGGCCGCCGACTCGGCTGTGGATTGGCTCATACTCGCCGATACGCGGGCAGTGTGAAAAGAGGTTGTCTTTCGGGCAGTGTGAAAAGCGGTTGTCCTTCGAACTGGGCGTTATTTCATCGCCGATTCGGCCATCCGTCGCGGGAAGCCGAGAATTAACTCCCAGATGCTCATCTTGACGTCGTCCGAGCGCAGCCGCGATCGGAGCCGCTGGCTGAATAACTCGACTGAGATGATGAGGATGAAGATTGCGAGCAGGCTCGCCATCATATTCGTAAACTGCAGGAGGTTCTGCTGGGCGGTGACGATATATCCCAATCCGCCTGCGCCGAGGACGCCGACTGTGACGCCGATCCGGACGTTGATCTCGAAGATATACAACGTCCACGCAATGAAGGCCGTCCGGACTTGGCTCAACATGCCGAAGAAGACAATCTGTGGCTTGCTAGCACCGGTCGTTCGCATCGCTTCGATCGGCCCGTCTTCGATCTCCTCCAGTTCATCAACAAAGAGTCGTCCGAGGTTGCCAATCGTGTCGAAGGCGATCGCGATCGCTGCTGACGCGGGGCCGAGCCCCAAGAACGGAATGAAAATCAGCGTCCAGATAATCGCCGGAATCGCTCGAATAAACGACATCGTGCCGCGGAAGATGAAATTAAACGGGAACGGAGTGACCCGCTCGGAGCCGAGCGTTCCGAATACTAACGCGAACGGAAAGCCGATAATGGTGCCGACAAAGCCCATCGCGAGGGTGATCCCCGCCTCTCCGAAGATCTGGAAGATACCGAGTTCCTGGAAGAAAAACGCGTAGATGTCCACCGGATCTGGCGGCAGCTGGAACAACATCCCGCCGATTTCTGGATCGTACAACAGGTTCTCCTGCCGCATGAACGCGATGTACTCGCCGACATCCAGGAACGGGAAGACGCCGCCGTACAGCGTGATCGGGAAGAACTCGCCCAACGAGTTGAGGAACGTCCCGATCCGTGCGTCCGGATCTAGAAGCTCTGTCGCAGCGAACGCCTGCAGGGTTGTAAACGCGAGGAACACGACGAGCGCAACCCAGCCGATCGCCCGCCGCTTGCGGCTTTGTTTGATGTTCTCAAACTGTGTTGTCAACGGTGGCGTCCGATCGATCGACTCGGACTCCGCAACGCCGCCGTCACTCCTCAGTTGGGTGGTATTCGGTTCCGTGCGGTCTCTGTCTGTGTCTCGATCGTTTGGTGTCACTGCGTCATCAGCTCCGGAATTCTCACGGCTTTGCGACCTCCTCAGTGGGTTCTCCTCTGGCGTCCCTCCCGCTCACGAACATCCCGTCGGTGTCGATGTCTCCGTAAATTTCGTCGATCGCGTCGATCGTCAGTTCCTCGCGGTAGCCATCGAACACCTTGTGTCCGTCTCTGAGCCCGATGAATCGCTGGCCGAATTTTCGGGCGATGTTCACCTGATGGAGGCTACAAAACGTCGTCAATCCGCGATCCTTTGAGGCCTCACGCAGGTATTTCATCACGTCCTGTGCGCTGCCGGGATCGAGGCTTGCGACCGGCTCGTCGGCGAGCAACACATTCGGCCGTTGGACTAACGCGCGGGCGATTCCGACGCGCTGTTGCTGGCCGCCGCTCATTCGACGAGCTTTCTGTTCTGATTCTTCCAGCAGGCCGACGGTCTCGAGTGCTTCGAGTGCGCGGTATTTTTCCTCTTCGTCTTGGAACTGAAGGACACTAGATAGAAAACCCGAGCGGTGTACACCGCCCGAAAGCGCGTTCGAGTACGCGGTCATGTCGCCGATAATATTGTGCTGTTGGAAGATCATCGCGATCTCTGGACGGGGTTCGCGCATCGGCTCGCCGTCGATGCGGATCTGTCCCTCAGTCGTCGAGAGCAACCCACTCATCGATCGCAAAAGCGTTGATTTGCCCGAGCCCGACACGCCGAGGACGATAACGAACTCTCCTTCTGGGACCTCGAAGGAGACGTCTTCTAACGCGACGGTGTCTCCGAACGTCTTCGTGAGGCCCTCAACTTCGATATGGGTCATAAGGTGTGTGGTAGCGTTAATTGTCGGCTTACAGATCTGCCCAATCGAGACCGAGTTCCTGTCCGAGTTCTGCAACCGGATCGTAATCCTCGACAGTCGCGGCTTCGACCCCGCTGAACCACAGTTCATGGGCCTCGACCAACTCGACGTCATCCTGTTCGTTGTCGCTCAGTTCGTCTTCATCCATCTCGAGCAGCTCTGGATCGATGCCCAGCGCTTCGGCGATCGCGGCCTGCGATTCGTGCTCGAGTGCTTCCTGTGGGGCGTCGATCATCAGCTCCCGAAGCTCTTCTTTCAGCGGCTCGTCCCACGCCCCGTTGCTCACGATCGGTGCGCGCGGAATTGGATCTGAGACGGCGAGCAGTCGAAGCTCGTTGCTGCCGTCGTCGTCGATGTTTTCGCCCGCACCGTCGTACTCTGCGGAGATATCGACGAAGTCCTGAGACATCTCGTCGAACTGCTCTTGGGGCACGAGCGCGGCTGTCGAGAACGCACCAGTTGCCGCGGCGGCGATCCGATCGTCCGCGAGGAGCTGTTCGCGTGCAGTGCTGTGATCCGACGTTCGCAGTTCGAAATCGTTCGGCGAGCCGCCCGGCGCACTTCCGATGTCGAATCCGGCGTTTTTCAGCATCAAAAGCGGGAACAAAGTACCCGACACCGATGTCGGCGCGGCCGACGCGACAACTTCGCCCTCGAGATCGGCCAACTCCTCGATGTCGCTGTCGGCCGTCGTGGTAATCAACGAAAAGTACTGTTCGGCACCGTACGCGACGCGCATTCCCGTCACGTCGATCTCATCTGGAATCTGTGCGACTGCACCGGGAGAGGTGTCTGCAAACACTCGATCGTCCTCTCCGGCACGCCGAAGCTCTTGGACAGTCCCGGAGTAGCTCGCAGTCGGCTGTCCATTGATGACGACGTCCGCCTCCGATTCGAGATATTCGAAGAGCGGCTGATACTGAACCTGGATGTCAATCTCCTCTTCAGCTGGGTTCATGACCCACGTGACTTCTGTCGGCGAGTCATCGCCGTTACCCGTCGTGTCACCGTTCCCGTCTCCGTTGCCGTTCCCACCGTTTCCATCACCGTTGCCGCCGTTTCCGTTTCCGCCCCCACCAGTGCAGCCGGCGAGCCCGACCACACCCGCGACGCCTGTCGATTTGATGAATGTCCGTCGATTCGCTGACCACCGTGTCTTGCGGGACATATTTGCACGTCCGTGTGGTGTCATTTATTGTTTTCTATGTGTTTTCTATATAGATACAATATTCGGCACCGAACCGTTAAAAAACGTTTTGCTGGCGGTATCTGGCTGCAGCGGTCAGTACATATAGATCAGAATTCTCCGAGCCGCGACTGACCGTTGTGGCTGTCATCGTCTGCCATCCCAGCGATCGCCGCCGCCTCGGCAATCGTCTCAAAGAAGGGCTCGCGCTGGCTGCGATCGTACAGCGTCGCTGCCGGATGCATCGAGAGGAGTACTCGTCGCGGTGCGCCGCCAAGGCGGGTTTCGACGATCGACCCCGCTTCTTTGGTGATCGCGACCGATCGATCGAGCAGGTGTTGACTTGGCACCTTCCCGAGCGTAACGAGCAGATCTGGTCCAACCGTCTCGATTTCCGTTTCGAGGTACCCACGACAGTTCTGAAGCTCCTCGGCCTTGGGGTCGCGATTCTCCGGGGGGCGACACCGAACGCAGTTCGTGATCCGGATCGCTTCGCGCGACACGCCAGCCGCCGATAGTGCCTCCTCCAGCACGTCGCCCGATCGTCCGACGAACGGTTCGCCCTGTTCGTCTTCGGTCGCACCCGGCCCCTCACCGACAAAAAGTAACGACGCGTCCGAGGGGCCCACGCCGTTGACGATCTGGCTCCGTGACTCGACGAGCGCCGGACAGCGCGTGCAGTCACACACGCGGAGGCCATCGAACCCCTCACCGCCGTCTGCTGTGTCCATGGTCGATCGACGGTCGCCGTCGACAAACCGTTGTTGGGATCGATTCGGAGAGCTATCGCTCTCACACTCGGCCCCAACAGAGCTATCAGACTTCGCCGGGATCGAACATCCATGCAACAGACGCTTCCACCAGAGACAACCATGGGATGCGTCGGATTACGCGTGAGTGACCTCGACAGATTGGCTGCGTTCTACACTGACGTCGTTGGATTGACTGCAATCGACCGTCGCGACGACGTGGTAGTCCTCGGCGCGGGTGATCGCCCGCTCGTGACACTCGTGAGCGACACTGCTGCTCCCGAACGAGACGCCAACGCGGCTGGGCTGTTCCACGTGGCATTCAGAGTGCCGAGTCGGGCAGCGCTCGGTGCGGCCCTCCAGCGACTCGAATCACACTGGGAACTGACCGGCGCATCGGATCACCGGGTGAGTGAGGCGCTGTACGCCCGCGATCCAGCGGGCAACGGCGTCGAAATATACCGAGATTATCCTCAAGCGAAGTGGCCCGACGCCCCGGAGGGACGCGTCGGAATCGACACGCTGCCGCTCGATCTCGACGGCGTACGCGAGGCCGCCTCTCAGGAACAGCCAGCGGTCGATTCTGCTCGAGTCCCTGATGAGACGGATATCGGACACATCCACTTGGAGGTGACCGATCTCGACCGATCGACCGAGTTTTATACCGACATAGTCGGCTTGCGGCTCCGCCAACGGTTTGGGGCTGATGCGGCGTTTCTCGCCGCCGGAACGTACCACCATCACGTGGGAATCAACACCTGGAACCGACGCACTGCCCCGGCTGGCGACGGCCGTGGCTTGGCGTGGTACGAACTGTGTGTCCCCGAACCGGCGATGGACGCGCTCGAAGCGCGGCTCTCGGAAGCTGACGCGATCGTCGATCACGACGCTACGGGGGTCGACGTGATCGTCGACTGCGAGGATGGGGAAATCAACGCGACCGATCCAGACGGAATCGCGATCCACTTTCGATCGCAGTGATCGCCTCTGTCGTCTCACCGACTCCAGCGCGCTACTGGCTGTCACAGTCGCGACGATACGCCCTGGCCGCCGATCGAGCAACTCTGAGCGGCTCTGGACGGCCCCCTTCGGGCGTGTAGGCACGAATGACCCGTGCAGCCGTGTCCTCGTCGAGACCAACCGATCGGACGAATACGGTCTCTCCGGAGACAGCCAACTCCTGCCGAGGTGGCAGCCGATCGTACCGCTGTCGACGCTCGGTCTGCTCGACGCCAGTGAACTCGCGATCGATCGCGGCAGCTAATCCCTCGCTGTCCTCGAAAGAAACCGAGATCACGGGCCGATCGGCCGCGGTCGCAATTGTCTCGAGATCGAGGATATTGAACCACGCTGGGGCGACACCAGCAAGCATTATCCACTGGATATCCGGTCGATCGAGCCGCGCGATTGCCTCGATCACAGCCGCTGTTGCGTCGAGCCCACTGACTGTACACGTCGAAAACACGAAGCCGTCAACGACCCGATCGGCGCGGACTACTGCCCCACTGAGGACGCTCCGATCGGTCCCATCGGAAAACGCAATCCCCAGCGCGCGACTCCCGTCTTTGAGATTCGTCACTACCGTTGAGATTTAGTACTAATCTTTCATTTCCTCGAGGCGATCGAGTAGTTCGTCGTTCGACGCCCCGATTTCGAACTGCACGTCGCCGTCGTGGGTGCTCTCGCCGGTCGACACGCCGTCTTCATCCTCGAAGTCGGTGTCGAACTCTTGATTCTCCTGTTCGGATTCGTCGTAGCTACCGAATCCCATATACATATGAATGTTCGATTCGGAGCGTAAAAAACACTGTGACGGTCAATTGACACGGATTTTACCAGTCTGTCGTCCGGTCTGGTCGCTCAGACACTCACTCAGAGTAGATGATGTCATCGAGGTTGTCGATCGTCAGATCGGTCCCTTTGCTCTCGCCGGGGAGGATGTCACCGAGCGATGCGTCCGAGTGCTCCGCCGAGTCGCCAGTCGCCCAGGGATCCTCGCATGTTATATGTCTCACCGACGCCGATCGACTACAAAAATCCATCCCGACGCTGCTATTTCAACCATGGTTACCTACTCGTAGGTACGTGATTCATTACACGTGAGCGTCTGTGTCCTCGCATGCAGGAATTCGATTTCGCGGTCATCGGAACGGGCTCTGGGCTCGACGTGGCGAACGTCGCAGTCAATCAGGGCCAATCCGTGGCGATCGTCGAAAAGGGTCGAATCGGCGGCACGTGTCTCAACCGCGGTTGTATCCCCTCGAAGCTGTTGTTGTACCACGCCGACGTGTTGGAGACGATCGAACGAGCCGACGAGTTCGGTATTGACGCGACCGTCGAAGACGTTGCCTTTGGCGAGATCGTCCGCGGGGTAACCGAAGACGTCCACGAGGACTCCGAATCGATCCGCCGGGGGTTGCGATCCTCCTCGGATCACGAACTCTTCGAGGGGGAGGGACGGTTCGTCGACGATCACACGATCGAGATCAACGGCGGCGCAGACGACGGCGAACAGTTTCGCGCGGAAACGATCCTCATCGCTGCCGGGACTCGACCATCCATCCCGCCGATCGACGGACTCGATGACGTCTCCTACCTGACGAGCACCGAGGCGTTACAGCTGGAGAATCGGCCCGATCGGCTCGTGATCGTCGGCGGCGGCTACATCGCCGCAGAGTTAGGTCACTTCTTTTCGACGTTCGGGACCGAGGTGACGATCGTCGGCCGCCGCCCGACTCTCCTGCCGGATGCCGACGAGGAGGTTGCCGAGTCATTTACCGATCGCTACGACGCCCGTGAGAACATCACGGTCTACACCGGATACGAGGCGACGAGCGTGCAGACTGCCGATGGCGAGGTGACGCTCGAGGCCGCGCCCTACGAGTACGGAACCGGGATTGTCGATGGCGATCGTGTGACTGCGACGGGCGATGAACTGCTTATCGCGGCTGGGCGACGACCGAACACGGACACGCTGAACCTCGAAGCGACGAGCGTCGAGACGGACGATCGTGGGTTTGTCCAAACCGACGAGTATCTCAGCACCGACGCAGACGACGTCTGGGCACTCGGCGACATCGTCGGTGAGTATCTCCTGAAACACAGTGCGAACCACGAGGCACAGGCTGTTGCTCGAAACATCTTCGGCCGCGAGCCCGAACCGGTCGACTACAGTGCGATGCCCGCAGCCGTATTTGGCTCCCCTGAGGTCGCCGGCGTCGGCAAGACGGAAGGCGAGTTGCTCGACGCCGATCGCGAGTACGCAAAAAACACCTATCGCTACGAGAACACTGCCCGCGGGGGCGCAATGCACGCCGAAGGATTCGTGAAGGTGCTCATCGATCTTGAGGGGACGATCCTGGGCTGTCACATCATCGGCCCGGACGCGTCGACGCTCATTCAGGAGGTCGTCGTTGCGATGAAGGCGGGAAGCGGGACAGTTCGGGACATCCGCGAGGCAGTGCACATCCATCCTGCGCTGCCGGAAGTCGTCCAGCGAGCGTTTTCCGGGCGGTTCGAACGCGGCAGGAACCACGATCACGATCATGGACACGGCCACGATCACGATCACAACCACTCACACGACTGATCGACAACTGATTGACTCACATCTGGTGACAGCAATGTTACCCGGGTACCGATTCCTTCGCGCGACCTTTTGTTCCAACAATCGTATACGCAGACGCAATGACAGAATAGTAGCGGAAGCCCACGACTTTAGTCGTAGGTTAAAGCGATCGGCACAAGTATACAAACTACACGAGAACCTTGATCTGTGATTCCCACGTCACTTCGACGCGTCGGCAACCCACCATACGATACCCCGTGCCCCAACCTTCATCTTATCAACACGCCCCTCCTGATTCAATTTTCGTAACCGGTAATACACTGCTTTTGATGTCACAGGCAATTGTTCAGCCACAAGTCTAGTCGTTAACACAGGCGTCTCAGCAGCCTCTAACACAGCAAGCACGTCCTCATCCGTTATTTTCGAGTCGAACTCACCGCCACTCTTCCGACCTTGATCAGTCATGATAAGTACATAAACTCCACCTCTTGTTAACCGTTCTCTCCGTGGTGAATCAAAACATTCATTACTGTTTTCTACATAGTAAACCATAGCTGGTGCGTTGTGATACATTCGAGGTGAGACCACGCTCGCACCGGGACACGCTACTTCTCCTCGAACTCCTCGACGCATCAGCAGCCTGCAATAATCAAGTCAACTACGATCGAAGACAAACCCTCTTCACCACGCAAGATAACGCGGACACTCGCGTCCCGGTTAACAAGTTGAAATCTACAGTGAAACAAGCTGTCACCCAAGAAGAATATCGGCAACAATATATCCAAACCCTCGGGTCTGCGGCACCGCAACAAGTTGTCCAAAAGAACTGGGAACCGTGGAAAGCCTACTTCGCTATCCTCTCAAAATACCGCGACCCAAACAATTCAAAAGTTACAGAGAGACCATCCCCACCCGGATACTGGAAAGAAAATGGAACGCGGATTCCGCGTACCGTTATCCGCAACGATCAGTATACGCTTGAACTCGGCGACCGAAGCCGACTTGAAATTCCCGTGGGAATGGACCTCAAAGAAAAGTACGGACTTGGATATCAAGAACGGTTACGCTTGGAGGTTGCAGGCCAACCCCGTTGGACAGGCAAACAAGGTCGCTTAGAAATTGTGTACGATAGAGACACCGAAACGTTCACTGCATACAGAACCGTCGGCGATGAGGACAACCCTCCACGCCGCCGAGACTCTTATCAACCCACTTCACTGGCTACTACCACCAGCGGCAACAAAGTAGTAGCAGCAGTGGACATCGGTGCAAACAATCTCGCCGCCGCCACGACAACCGAAGGCGATCACCGCCTCTACCACGGACGACCCGCGTTCCGCACGTTCCACGCTCATACCGAGCGAATCGCCGAATTGCAATCCAGACTCCCGGATGAAATATGGTCGAGCGAACAAATCAGAAATCTCTCCCAGACGAGGAGTAGACAACGCAACCATGCGATGGATGCGTTAATTCGTGACCTCGGTGAGTGGCTTACCGAACGAAACGTTACTGAGCTCATTGTCGGTGCGCTGAGCGACGTTCGAGAGAAACACTGGTCTGCGACGGTCAACGAGAAAACAGATCTGTTCTGGGCACACGGACGCTTCCGTCGGCGACTGAGCAATGTATTGGAATTTGAATACGGGATAACTGTCACTGAGAAATCTGAAGCAGGCACCTCATCAGAGTGTCCCGCGTGTGAGAGTGCAGACGTGCATCGGAGTGGAGATCTACTCCAATGTCACTCGTGTGGTCGTGAAGGACACTCGGATATTGCAGGATCAACGAATTTTCTGCGAAAGCACGCAGCTGAGAGTATAGATATAGAGACGAATGGGTCGATGGCTCGGCCCGTGGCCGCCGGAGAGAACACGAAGGCGGATGGACATCATATATCGGTACCATGCCTTGAGTGGAACGACCATACGTGGACAGGAAAACACGCTGGTCATTCGATCAAAAAGGAACCCACAAACCAGAGTACCACGCAGTCGGCGCGTGGGAACGTTGCCCCCGGTGTTTCAGACGACTGAATCACGCGTCATCGGAGGGGAAGCCCACGACTTTAGTCGTGGGAGGCGGTCACGAAAGCAGCAGTTATCATTCTCGCCGATACGGAATCGCACGGTGACCTCGGCCGACTCGTCAACGGACTCGAAACCGCCCGGGAGTTCGCCGAATCTGACGGGGACGAGCTGGAGCTCATTTTCGACGGCGCGGGTACACAGTGGATTCCAGAACTGGAGGATGAAGCCCACGACTACCACGAACTCTATCAGTCGCTCCGCGAGCAGACATCAGCGTGTGAATTCTGTGCCGGTGCGTTCGGCGTCGCTGAGGCGATCGCCGACGCGGGTGTCGTCACCCTCGACGAGAACGACGGCCACCCGAGCGTCCGATCGCTCGTCGAAGATGGCTACGAAGTCATGACATTCTGAGGAGGCGTGCCGCGGTTCGATCGAGAACTGACCTCGCCGTCGGCTTGCCGGTCCGCGTACGCTTTTAGCGCTTCGGACCGATCGTCCAGATATGACACCGATCAACGTAACCGCCGACGCAGAGACGTTCACCTGTAACGCGTTTCTCGTCCCTGACGGCGAGGTAACCCTCGTCGACGCCGGAACAATGGCTGGTGTCGTTGACGAAATCACAGCGCACGTCGACGCGATCGACCGGCTCGTGTTGACCCACCAACACGGCGACCATATCGGTGAACTCGAGGCAGTTGTCGACGCGTTCGACCCCGAAGTCTACGCTTACAGCGAGCACCCGCTTCGAACCCACGCGATCGACGACGGGGACACGGTGACGATCGGCGAGGAGACGTTCGAGGTCGTCTACACGCCCGGCCATGCCAGCGACCACGTCTCCTTTGTCGGCGAGACGACGCTGTTCAGCGGCGACGTGGTGGTCTACAATGACGGCGCGTTTGAAAATGGTAGCTTCGGCAGAACAGATATGCCCGGACAGTCCCGCCAGCGGTTGATCGAAAGCCTGCGGACGCTGCTCGATCGGCTTCCAGATACGGTGACGACGATGTGTGCCGGCCACGGTGACGTGTTTACTGCCGATCCGGAGGGGGACTCGGTTCGCGATGTGATCGAGCGGGCGCTCACGCGGGCTGAGCGTCGTGAGCCAAAATACCCCGAGTAAGCGTCTGCTTCAGACGGCGCAGTTTTATACGGCGCGGCGTTCCTTCGCTTTCGGGCGGAGGCGCTTGTAGCCGCACTTGCGACAGCGGGTCGCTCGCATGGCGTTTCGAGCGTTACAGCGCATACAGATCTGTCGGTCCAACATCCGTTTTTCGGCGTGTGGGTTGCTCGGCATACCTCCCGGTAACAGGGGTTTCCGTATAACAGTTCCGAGAAGCGTTTGCGCTGGCCGGTCGTTGAACGTTTCAGGCGCTTGCGGCCTGTGCGCCCGCTGCGACGAGTGCCTCTTCGATGTCTTCACGCTGGGTGACGCCGACGAACCGATCGACGACGCCGTCGTCGTTTTCGACGATGAGTGTCGGAAGCGATCGAACCTGGTACTGGTTCGCGATGTCCTGTTCTTGATCGACGTCGACCTTCTCGAAGACGACATCGCCGTAGTCTTCTTCGAGGTCGTCGAGGATCGGATCCTGGGTCTTACACGGGCCGCACCAGTCAGCGTAGAAATCTTTGAGTCGAACGGTCATGTGCTTCGAATTGTTTCACACCCGCAATGATAAGAGTTGCTCATGGGGAATGGCGATAGCTGGCGGAGAACGAAACGTTTAGCATCCCGACGAACCCAGAGAGGGTATGAGCAGCGGGCAAAACTCCGGCGGCCTGATGTCGAGTGCGGGGCTAGTTCGGTACTTCGACTCCGAGGACAGAAACGCCATCCGAATCGACCCCAAGACGGTGATGGCATTCTGTATCCTCTTTGGTGTCTTCGTACAGCTCTTGACGCTGACGGTCGCCTGAACGAAGAGCGCAAATCAACCATCTACCGAGCGGTGTCGAGCGCGCCCTTTTTGCGTCACAATCACCACATATAGCTATGAGCGAAGCGAGCAAGCCAGACATTCGGGCCGGCGTGATCGCCGTGCAGGGCAACGTCGCCGAACACGCCGCAGCGATCGAGCGCGCGGGCGAGCGTCGTGGCCTGTCCGTCGCCGTTGAGCGGATCAGACAGGCCGGAACCGTCCCACACTGTGACGTCCTCTGTCTGCCGGGTGGGGAGTCAACAGCCATTTCACAGCTTCTCGATCGCGAAGGGATCGACGCGGAGATTATCGAACACGTCGCCAGCGGGAAACCCGTTCTCGCGACGTGTGCGGGGCTGATCGTCGCCGCGGCAGATCCACAGGACGATCGCGTCCAGTCGCTCGACGTCCTCGACGTGAGCGTCAATCGAAACGCGTTCGGTCGGCAGGTCGACAGCTTCGAGGCACCGTTGTCGATCGACGGCATCACTGATCCCGAGACGCCGTTCCCGGCGGTGTTCATCCGTGCGCCTGTCATCGACGAGGTAGGCCAGGATGTCGAGGTACTAGCGCGCTGGGAGGACGATCCGGTCGCGGTGCGGGACGGCCCGGTCGTTGCGACCTCGTTCCATCCGGAGTTGACCAACGACGATCGGCTGCACCGGTTGGTGCTTTCGGCGGCGATCGACACGCTTTCGACGGCGCAACCGGCTGAGATGGACGTATGAGCGACGAAGAGCCGATCGACGACACAACTGAATCTGCAGTGAACTCCGAACACGCAGCCCCGGAAGCGGTCCTCGACGAACTGTTTGAAACGATCGAATCCCGCAAAGCAAACCTCCCGGAGGGCTCATACACGACAACGCTGTTTACCCACGAGAAAGGCGAAAACTACGTGCTCGAAAAGCTCGGCGAGGAACTCACGGAGGTCCTTCTTGCGGCGAAAGACGACGATGCCGCAGAGCTCCAGTACGAATCCGCTGATCTCGTCTATCACCTTCTCGTCTTACTCTCGATGAAGGGACTCACCGTCGATGATTTACGCGACGAACTGCGATCGCGGTTTCACTGATCGATCAACCGCCACAATTCTGCCGGATCGATCGGGCGGTACTGCTGGTGAGAAGCCGACGGACTTATTTCGCCGACCGGACAACTGTTCCGGCAATGAATGCCGTTACGCTTGGGCCCGCGGGCACCTACTCGCACCGTGCGGCCAGCGCCGTTGCAGAGTCGGTCTCGTTTCGCGAATCGGTGACCGCGATCGTCGAAGCCGTCGCCGACGGCACGTTCGAACGCGGCGTGGTCCCGATCGAAAACTCGATCGAAGGGAGTGTCACCGAAAGCCTCGATGCGCTCTCCGAACACGATGTGAGCGTTGTTTCCGAGGTCGTCACACCGATCCGACACGGGTTGTTGGCCCAGTCGGGCAACTTCGACATTATCGCGAGCCACTCGCAGGCGCTCGCACAGTGCCGTGGGTATCTTGAAGCCGAGTACCCGGAAATCGCCCAGGAGGCGGTTGCAAGCACCGCCCGCGGGGTCGAACGCGCTCGAAACGATCCGACGGTTGCGGCGATCGGTCACCCCGACAACGCGACGAATGGCACCGAGCTACAGGTCCTCGCGACGGGGATTCAGGACCGAACTTCGAACGTGACTCGCTTCCTCGTGATCGCCCCGCTGTCGGAACGATCGGACGCCGGCGGCAAGACCACGCTCATCGTCTACCCGAACGTCAACTATCCCGGACTGCTGCTTGAGTTGCTCGAAGCGTTCGCCGATCGAAACATCAACCTCTCGCGGATCGAGTCTCGCCCCAGTGGCGAGCGCCTCGGAGACTATCTGTTCCACCTCGACGCGGAAGGGGGTCTCTACGAGGATCGGACCCAGGCGGCCGTCGAAGAGATCGAAGCAATCGCCAGCGAGGGCTGGGTTCGCGTGCTCGGCTCCTACGATACCAGACACGTGATGTACTGATTTCGCGACCCTGAATACTGTTCTTTTTTCGGCGACAAGATTGATTAGGCTGCCGGCCGAACGACTAGGTGTATGCCCGACAAACGAGATCCCTTCCGCGAGCTGGATGAGTTCCTCGAACGGATGAACGAACAGTTCGGCGGCATCGGCCGATCGCTCGAGCCGGGGCTTCGACAGGAAATCCGCGTGGATGTGGCTGATCACGGCGACGAGATCGTCGTGACTGCCGATCTGCCCGGTTTCGATCGTGATTCGATCGAGGTCCGTCTCGACGACGGCTCGCTCGTCCTCGATGCGACCACCGAATCCGAAGCAACCGACGAGGGTGAAGAGGCCGGTGTCACCTACCACCGCCGTGAGCGACAGCAGCGATCAGTCAGCCGGCGGGTCTCTCTTCCTGCGGAGGTCCTCGCAGAAGAGACGAACGCGACGTACGCAAACGGAGTCCTGACAGTTACCCTGCCAAAACAGTCGCCTGACGATGCCGGCGGCAAGCGGATCGAAATCTCATAGGCTGCCCGTCAGCCCGTGGGGGCAGCTCTCAATTCGATCGACGACAGAGAGCGATCGTACCTGTCAGTCCCCTTAGCCCGGTGTGCGTATTTTTTGTTTACTGTGTCCCCCGTGGCCCCAACGCCGATCACGTGATTTCTCATTTCGCCAACAAATAATATCAATAACATGATGTGTTATTTAGTTTATCACAAAACAATCTTATGTACACATTGTATATGATCCAATATAGAAGGTAGTACCAATTCGAGGAGCCGATCGTCGCTGCGAACACATTCCGTCGCTCTATCGATGCCGCAAAAATAATCAACTGATGACAAAAAAGGACACGCCGTCAGAACGGAACGACTCAGCCGCACCGTCAACTGGACGAATCCGTCACGAGTGGGGTGACTCAGACCGACCGAGCACGGCTGTGATCGAAGCCGTCGCTGCTGCGACAAACCGCGATCCTACCGCCACGTCTCCGCTGTACGATTACGTCGACCCCGATGCACTCGATCGGCTCATGCAATCGCGGCGAGACGGTACAACGGATGCTGTCTCTGTGTCGTTCATGTACGACGGTATTGCCGTTCAAGTCGATAGCCGCGGCTGGGTCGAGGTTCAGTTGGACGGCGTCACCTCCGAATAAGCGCAAAACAGCGCCCACCGAACACACTATGCTATTTTTGTCGAGACGAACTCGAGAAGCTTCTCGACTCGGTCCGTGGAGTGATACGTTACTATCCCACGCTGTGCGTCGTATTCGGTGATGCCGGCGGCCGGTGGCTTCGGAAGATGTGTATGATGAAGTTCGATATCTGTGGCTGTGGAATCTCCGCTGTGAGAGCTTGCGGTGTGTCCTCCATCGGCAGCGATCGACCGAGTCAGCTCGTCCAATCTGACCGTCTCATCTCCGTTAGTACTCAGGTAGTTCAGTATCGTTCGCCGCCGCGGGTTGGCAACGATGTCAAGCAGGGTTTCGGTCGAGACGATCTGTTTGTTTGTAGTCATTAATATCCACACCATGTTCAGACAGTGGACTCGCTCGCAGGGCCATCGATATGCAGTGTTATCCTCCGTCCTGATATTTGTGGCGTTGACCCAGACTCTCTCATTCTCCCTTACTTACCTGTCGACATCGGTCGAACGCCTCGGGTAACCAGCAGTCAAGGAGAACGCCCACGACTTCAGTTGCGGGTAGCTGTCTATAGCTCAATGCTGTGCGATCTGCTACACATGGTCCTCCACTGTTTAATATCACAGCCGACTATTCTGTCCTTTGGTGAAAAACAATATGATGCGACGATCAACACCGTTCGACGACATCGAATCGTTCTTTGACAGAATGGGCCAGGGCTTCGAGGAGATGCGCCTGCCTGCGGGCAACTGGGGCGGGATCGACATCGACGTGGCCAACTACGACACCGAGTACGTCGTCATGGCCGATCTCCCCGGCTTCGATCGCGAACACATCGACCTTCGACTCGACGAGGACCTGTTGACAATCCGCGCCGAGCGCCACCACGAGACTGACGAAGACGCTGGCGACTATCTCCAACGCGAACGACGCAGCGAGACCCTGAGCCGCCGCGTTCGTCTCCCCGAGGCGATCGACGTCGACGGCTCCACTGCGACCTACACGAACGGCGTCCTCACCGTCACGGTTCCCCAACTCGAACCCACCGAGGACGACGACGGCCACCGGATCGACATCGAATAGCCTCGCCCGCCAAGACGGTGAGCCTACGTTTCGAGGATATCGATCGCCGGCCGACCGGGCGTCGCCTTCGAAACTGTTGACTCGTCGGCGTCAGCCGCGCGAACCACGCGGACTGGCGCGTCGAACTCCCGTTCTATCAGCCACGCCGCTGCTGACAGCGCCTCGTACTCTTCGTCCACCGCAAGTCCGACCGACAGCGCTTCGCGCTCGGCCTGGAGGTCCTTGCCGTAGTCGGCAGCGGCTTGGCCCTGTTTTTTGATCTCCGGAATCTGCATGAGTTCGCCGATCACGTTCGGTGCGTCGCTCTCGACGGCAACCTCGAGCGCGCGATATTTCCATTCGGGCGCAACGACGACATCGATCCGTTCGGGATCGTCGATCCCAGCGACCTCGATGATTTGCCGGACGTCTTCGCGGGTGTTCTCGACGAGTCGGCGGCGATCCTCTGCAGTCGATCGATCGGCGTCGCTCTCTGGCCACGCCGCGTTGACGACGAATCCTTCACCGCCCAGTTCGTCGTACAGCGCCTCCGCGATGTGCGGGGCAACCGGCGAGAGCAACAACACAGCCGTCTGGAGGCCGCGTTCGAACGTCGCCGCGTGCGGTTCGGTGTAGTCGGCGTACTGCCGCAGCGTCCGAACGAGTCCTTGTGCCTCCCGCAGGGCGATATTGAACGTCAGCGACTCGTACTCTTCGGTCGCGACGGCGATCGTCGCATCGATCTCGCTTTCGACGTAGGCGGCGACCGCGTCGTGTTCGCCCGTGGCGGTCTCGGGATCGAACGACTCGACGAGGTCGTACAGCCGTGTCAAGAATGCGTATGTCGATCGAACGCCCTCTTCGGTCCAGTCGAAG
Organism: Halalkalirubrum salinum; assembly: GCF_005543295.1. Classification (GTDB taxonomy): domain Archaea; phylum Halobacteriota; class Halobacteria; order Halobacteriales; family Haloferacaceae; genus Halalkalirubrum; species Halalkalirubrum salinum. Next base: position 51,400 of record NZ_SRSG01000032.1, on the reverse strand, counting down.
GCCCGCTCGGGCTGGGCAGCCTGCATCATGAACAACCGGGCGGTGTCCGCGCCGTAGTCTTCGACGATCTCCTGGGGTGAGACGACGTTGCCCTTCGATTTGGACATCTTCGAGCCGTCTAACTGCACCATGCCCTGTGCGAGCAGGTTGGTGAACGGCTCGCGGTGTTCGAGCCCCTCGGCGTCGGCGAAGAATTTGGTGATAAAGCGGCTGTACAGCAGGTGCATCACGGCGTGTTCGATCCCGCCGACGTACTGATCGACCGGCATCCAGTCGTTGGCGCGATCGAGGTCGAACGGCGCGTCCGTCAACTCCGGGGAGACGTACCGCAGGAAGTACCACGAGGAGTCGACGAACGTGTCCATCGTGTCGGTCTCGCGGACGGCCTCACCACCGCACTCCGGACAGGTCGTCTCCTTCCAGTCAGTCGCCGCGTCCAGCGGATTGCCAGTCGTGTTGACGAACTCGGGCAACTCGACGGGCAACTCAGACTCGGGCACGAGCACGGGACCGCACTCCGAACACCGGACAACCGGGATCGGCGTCCCCCAGTAGCGCTGTCTGGAGATTCCCCAGTCACGCAGGCGGTACTGGGTGGTCAGCTCTGCGGCCTCGGTGTCTTCAGTGATCTGCTCGCGGGCGGTCTCGCTGTCCAGTCCGCTGTACTCACCGGAGTTGATCAACACGCCGTCGTCGGTAAATGCGGACTCGCTCACGTCGACATCGTCCTCGTCGCTCGGGGCGATCACGGGAACGATGTCAACGCCCATCTTTGTCGCGAAGACGTGGTCGCGATCGTCGTGGCCGGGTACGCCCATCAGCGCGCCGGTCCCCACGTCCGAGAGGACGAAGTCGGCGACGAACACCGGCAGCTCTTCGCCGGTCACGGGATTCGTCGCTGTCAGATCCGTCCGAACGCCGTTGGGCTCGTCGCCTTCAGGGTCTGCCTCGTGGTGGATGAACTCGTGGACCGCGTCGTCCGTCTTGATCAGCTCTTGGCTGATTGGGTGATCTGGCGCGAGCGCGAAGAAAGTCGCACCGTAGACCGTGTCTGCGCGGGTCGTGAACGCCTCGACGGTGCCGTGGCTGTCGATCTCGAACGGTAGCGTTGTCCCGTACTGGCGGCCGATCCAGTTGCGCTGCATCTGTCTAACCGAATCTGGCCATCCCTTCAGCTCATCGAGCGTGTCAATCAACTCATCGGCGTACTCGGTGATCTTCAGGAACCACTGTTCGAGCTCACGCTGTTCGACGGGGGTGTCACATCGCCAGCACAGTTCGGCCTCGCCTTCGACTTGCTCGTCCGCGAGGACGGTCTCACAGTCGGGACACCAGTTGACCTCGGCGTCGCGCTGTTCGACCAGTCCTTCCTCGTGGAGCCGGCCGAATAGCCACTGGTTCCAGCGGTAGTACTCTGGCGTGCAGGTGGTGATTTCGCGATCCCAGTCGTACCCAAATCCCATCGACTCCATCTGCCTGCGCATGGTGTCGATGCAGTCGAACGTCCAATCGCGGGGGTTGGTGTCGCGTTCCTTGGCCGCGTTTTCGGCGGGCAGCCCAAACGCGTCCCACCCCATTGGGTGGAGTACGTCCTCGCCGCGCATTCGATTGAATCGCCCGTACGCGTCGGTGATCGTGTAGTTTCGGACGTGGCCCATGTGGAGTTCCCCGGAGGGGTACGGGTACATCCCGAGGACGTAGGTCGGATCCGACACGTCGTCGGGGGTCCGGTAGACGTCAGCCTCGTCCCACGCCTCCTGATAGCGTCGTTCGACCGATCGGTGGTCGTAGCCGTCGTCGTTCATCTGTTTATACCAACGTGGTCGCGTTTGCGTCCTATACCTTTCCATCCGACGGGACGGCCTGACATGGCCGCAGCAGGAACGACCGTCGCTACGCGTCCACCTCTCCGTGCGGTGTGGAGGCGATCGATCCCTCCTCGTCAGGCGACGTCAACCCCTCTGCGCGAAGCCGACACCGCGCCTCCAGTGAGTGGAGCTCTGTGATTATCGATTCGAACGCTGCCGGATCGGCGCGGTGGAGTCGCCCAGTGTTTACCCGTCTGCGCGCGCGATCGCGGAGCTCCTTGACGGTCAATTCGACATCCTCGTCAACCGTCGGCGGGACCGTAGCGAGGCGACTGTCGAGCCGAGCGAGTAGTTCGAAACACGCCCCACGGAGGTATCGGATGTCTACATGTCCCGGCTGGCTCCGCTCGCAGGTCCAGATGACGAGTTGACAGTCGTCGGCTACCATCGCGTACCACTTGCGGCGCTCGATCGCCGAGGAAAAGACGCGGTTTCGGACGGCCGATCGAAGCTTGCTCGGGAGGGATATGAGCGCATCGAGGACCATACCACTATAACACGGCCAAATCGACATAGCTGTTTTGTCGAGTCTCAGACTCAGCAGATCCACAGCGTATTAATCCATCTCGTGGCCAATCTTCAGCTATGTCGGTTCCCCGTCGAACGACGATCGCGTGGCTCGGTTGTGGTCTCCTTTCGGCCGTTGCTGGATGTGCTGCAACGCTACGGCCGTCCCGGACCCGTATTGGCGAACTCGTATTATTAAACGCAGACGATCAGCCCCATTCACTCCGCGTCGAGATCGATCGTGGCGGAGACACGGTGTTCGAGATCGATCGCGAGGTGCCACCGGCCGACGAGCCCCAGCCGGTACTCACGAGTGCAGACGGAATTCCAACCGACCCAGCCGAGTACACGGTCGTCGCAACGCTGCAGTCAGGTGGTTCGATCGAGCGGACCTACCCCACGGATGGAGGTGAGTGTTACTCAGTGACAGTACGGATCGGCGCTGACGGAACACTCCGAGACATGCCATCTGACTCGACTTTCGACGGGTGTAGCCAGTAGCCGATCGAGGAGGACGCTCTCGATCGAGCATGTCGGTGTTTAACCATCCAGAGCCCCTATGATTGGTATGGCGCAAAGCACTGAGAGCAAACCGTACACCTCGAAGCTGTACCGATCGGTGAGCACCCGCCGTGGCGATCGTCCGGACCGTGAGATGGACCTCATTGGTCTCGTTTTGATCGGGTTGCTCTTGATACTCATCCTCCCGATGTTGCCGGTCATTGCTGCGGTGTGGGCCCTGTTGTGGCTGGGCAAAAGCATCCGCGGGCAGAACGTACTCTAACGTACTTTTATTATTGAAACCGACCGGGACGCTGCGGTGTCGTCGATCGGAACTCAAGCATTGAGACCGACCAGATCGAAGGGATAGCCGTTGTCGTTCTCGTCGGCGTGTTCGTAGACGACGCGAGCGGCCGCCACGTCCTGGACCGCAAGCCCGGTCGAATCAAAGACGGTGATACCATCTGTGTCGGTCCGGCCGGGTACCTCTCCAACGACGATCTCGCCGATCGCGCCGTAGATGTCCTCGTCGGTGAGCACACCCTCGCTCCAGGGGACGTTGATCTCTCCGGAGTGGGTCGTCTGCTCGTAGTCGTCGATGACGAGCTTTGCGTCGAAGAGGATCTCGTCAGCCAGTTCGTGTTTGCCCTCGGCGTCCGCGCCCATCGCGTTGATGTGGGTATGCTCGCCGACATCCTCGCGGGAGACGATCGGTGACTCGACAGGTGTTACCGTCGAGAGAATGTCGCAGGCGGCTGCGTCGGCGATCGATCCTGCACGGATCTCGAAGCGATCCTCGAACGCGTCGATGAACTTTGCGACCCGCTCCTCGTCGAGATCGGAGATCACGACTTCTTCGATCGGCCGGATCGTCGCGATCGCCTCAAGTTGGGTGTACGACTGGACGCCGGCGCCGACGATTCCCATCGACGTCGCGTCCTCGACAGCGAGATGATCAGTCGCGACTGCGGCCGCTGCACCCGTCCGAAGCTGCGTCAGCGATGTCCCGTCCATCACTGCGAGCGGGAAGGCGTTTTTCGGGTCCGAGTAGATCATCGTCCCGAGCACTGTCGGCAGATCGTATTTTTCGTTGTTGTCGGTGTGGACGTTCACCCACTTGATCCCTGCAGCGTCCCACTCGCCGGCGTCGAGGTACGCAGGCATCGATCGGAAGTCGCCGTTGTACTGCGGCAGATCGATGTAGGACTTCGGCGGCATCTGGGCGTCTCCGCGCTCGTAAGCGGCGAAGGCGTCCTCGATCACGGGGATGAGTTCTCCCATCTGGGCGTTCTCGTTCACGTCGTCGCTGTTGAGAAGCAACGTCTCCATACGGCAACATTTACGGGATCGAACTTAGTGTCTGTCGATTCTCTGGACGACGATATCTGCGTGGTTGCGTATATTGCAATCTATCACGTTTTAAATCGAACCGGATCGGCAGTCCTGCTGACCATGTGAACGGCGCGAAGTCCGGGAACTGAGAGTAGTTCACACAGCAAACGTTGTGTGGGAGGCAACTGCCGATACCGGCAAAGACTGAAGACTACTGCACTAGTTGTCTACAGTATGTCGAAGCAAATGAACACCGTCGTCTCAGGTAACGAGTCAGAAATTCACGACGAGCCCCACATTCGGGGCCGGCGGATCACCGTGAGCCATATTCATGCGCTGGTTGAAGAGCGCGGTCTCGACGCCCAGACCGTTGCGGACCGCTTTGACCTCACCGCCTCGGATGTCTACCACGCACTGGCGTACTATCACGACCACCCAGAAGAGATGCGGGCGGTCGAAGAACGCCGGAAAGCGCTTCAGGAAGCCGCTGAAGAAGACGCAAAAATTATCACCGGGCCGGAAGACCTACCGGAATCGTAGTCATGGACGTGTCGTTTCTTCTCGACGAAAACATCGCCGCTCCGCTTGCTGACAAACTCACCAAAGCAGGCCACGATGTAGAGCGCGTCGTTGATGTGGGTGAGTTGGGCGAAGGTATCGACGACACAACGATTCGTCTGTACGCCGTTCAAGAGGATCGTCTCATCGTCACCAGCGACGACGACTTCGTCCAGATGCCAGCGGACTCACACAGCGGCGTGTTTTACGTTCCCGACCAGTCACTTCCCCCGCACGAACTCTTCCACATTATCCAGCGGGTTATCCAAGCGTTCCCCAATCGAGAGGCGATGGAGACAGTGACGTACATTACTTCCGAGTGGCTCTGATTACCGATCGAAACAAATAGGACGTGAGTTCGATCGGCGATGCAGCGCGACGGTATTGAATGGATGTTGGCAGTCGAGCGGGCTTACATCGCGCCGCCCATGCCACCCATGCCGCCCATGCCGCCCATGCCGCCAGCACCGCCGGCCTCGTCACCGTCGCCTTCGGTCGACAGATCGCCCGCGGCGATGATGTCGTCGATCTTGAGGACGAGGTTCGCGGCCTCTGCAGCCGAGGAGACCGCCTGCTCTTTGGCGTGTGCGGGTTCGACGATACCTGCCTCGAAGGTATCCTCGACGTCGCCGGTGAACGCGTTCAGGCCTGCACGGGCGTTGCCTGCCTCGTGTTCGGCACGCAGGTCGACGAGCAGGTCGATCGAATCGAGTCCAGCGTTCTCTGCGAGAACTCGGGGAACGAGTTCGACGGCGTCGGCGAACGCCTCGACAGCCAGCTGTTCGCGACCCGAAACCGAGTCTGCGTAGTCGCGGAGTCGGGAGGCGAGTTCGACCTCGATCGCGCCGCCACCGGCGAGCACGCGGCCGTCCGCAACCGTAGAGGCGACCACGTCGATCGCATCCTCGATACCGCGTTCGAGCTCGTCGACCACGTGATCGGTCGAGCCGCGGATCAGGAGCGTCACACCGTGGACCTCGTCACCGTCTCCCTCGACGTAGAACAGCTCGCCCTCCTCGTCGCGGGTGATCGAGCCGTGGCCGAGGTGGGTTTCGCTCGCGCTGTCGAGGTCCGAAACGATCTGTCCACCAACGATGTTCTTGAGGAACTTGATGTCGGACTTCTTGGTTCGGCGGACCGCGAGAATACCCTCTTTGGCGAGGTAGTGCTGGGCGAGGTCGTCGATACCCTTCTGACAGAAGACGACGTCAGCACCGGTGTCGACGATCTGCTGGACCTTCTCTTTGAGCTGCGCCTCTTCCTGGTCGAGGAACTGCTGAAGCTGGTCGGGGCTCTCGATCGAGACCTGCGTGTCAGCGTCGGCCTCTTCGACCTCGACCGGTTCGTTGAGGAGCATGATGTCCGCAGCCTCGAAGTTGGTCGGCATGTCGTCGTGGACAGGGTCTTTGTTGATGACCGCGCCCTTCAGAAGCTCGGATTCACGTGCCGAGCGACCGGTCTGGGTCTCGATTTTGAGGTTCTCGAGGTCAACGACCGTCGAGCCGTCGTCAGCGTCGACAGAGATCTGCTGGACCGCACCGACGACGAGCTCGGCGAGGACCTCACGATCGAGGTCGGCGCTCTTGCCGGTCATCGAGGTCTCGGCGACCTTCTTGAGGATGTCTGTGTCGTCGGAGTCGACGGTCTCGGCGATATCGTCGATCTCCTCGCGGGCCTGCTCGGCGGCCATGTGGTAGCCCTTGATGACCGCTGTTGGGTGAATGTCTTGTTCGAGGAGATCCTCCGCGTTTTTGAGCAGTTCGCCCGCGATCGCGACCGCGGTCGTCGTCCCGTCGCCGGCCTCGTCTTCTTGGGTCTCGGCGACCTCGATAATCATTTCTGCTGTCGGGTTGTCAATGTCCATCTCGGTCAGGATGGTGACGCCGTCGTTGGTGATGGTTACGTCGCCCATCGAATCGACGAGCATCTTGTCCATCCCTTTCGGCCCCAGCGTGGAGCGGACCGCGTCCGCGACTGCCCGCGCCGCGGAAATGTTGTACTCCTGGGCGTCTTTGTCCTTGACGCGCTGGGAATCCTCTCCGAGAATGATCATCGGTTGTCCCTGCATTCGCTGACTCATAGTCATCACACTGATTGTTTGTGATTCTATAAAAATCCATCGGTATATCTCGATCGAGGTGGTGGCATGTGAATTCAATCGGGCCAGTATATGCGGTTACAGTCTGCTGATTACGCTCTTTTCGTGAGAGTTGTTAGCAAGAATCTTTGTTTCGGATTATTGGCTATTTATATACTTTATCAGCGGACAAGGCGAATACCCCGAGGCTTGACCTCGGGGATGAAGCCGACAACTCGTGATACAAACGATTAAGCGACAATACGACTAATCAAGAGACAGCGATGGAACACAGTCACCGCTATCATGCTTACCCAACACAAGAGGTAGCGGAGCGACTGGAACACCATCTCGACGTTCATCGCCAACTCTACAACCACGTCCGCTGGGACTACGAGAACAGTCCTGAAGACGACAAGCCAAGTGAGTACGACCAGAACAACAAACTCCCCGAGTGGAAACGCAAGTGGTCGGTGTTCGGTGAACTGCACTCGAAGGCTGCCCAAGCCACCGTCGCTCGCTTCCATCGGAACCTCTCGAACCTTCGTAAAAAGAAAGAGAAGGGGTACACCGTCGGTCGGCTCAAGCGACAAGCGCCAGTTGATTATCGGAGTGTGACATACAACCAGTCCGGTTTCGACCTTGATAAAAAAAGGGGCCGTGACAGGTATGCTTACGTCCGCTTCAGCAAAATCGGCTGGATGAAGATTCGCTATCACCGCCCAATTCCTGACCACGCTATTATCAAGGAGGTTACGTTCAAGAAGGAGACGACCGGCGAGTGGTTCGTCTCCTTCGGCCTCGAAACCGACGGCGCTGACTTACCCGAGAAACCCACGCTGGACGAGTTAGATTCAAGCAACAGCGTGGGTATCGACCTCGGAATCCTCAACTACATCCACACGTCTGACGGCAAGACTGTAGATTGGCTTGACCTCGAAGATGAGTACGAACGACTCCGACGAGAACAACGCAAACTCTCACGGAAAGAGAAGGGGTCGAACAACTACGAGAAACAACGCCGGGAAGTGGCGACGGTGAAGCGTCACATTAAGCGGAAGGTGCTGGACTACCAGCACAAGATTACGACGTGGCTCGTCCGTGAATACGACGCCGTATTTGTGGAAGACTTGGACGTGAAAGAGATGCTTGAACAGTCGCATAACGCCCGGAACAAGCAAGATGCGGCGTGGCGACAATTCATCACGCTCCTCGAATACAAAACCGACCTGTACGGCACTCACGTCAAGCAGGTCGATGCAAGAGGCACGACGAAAGAGTGTGCGTCGTGTGGTGTGGAGACGGCGAAACCTATCTGGGTGCGGGAACACTCCTGTCCCTCGTGTGGATTCGAGACGGACAGAGATGCGAATGCGGCGATGAACGTCTTGCAGAGAGGCTTTTCTGAACTAGGGCTGGGATGGCCCGAATCAACGCCCGTGGAGACTGTGACCGCTACGGACACGACTCATTTCGAGTCCGTGTCTGCAAGTCACGTCGTAGAAACGGGAAGCCTCGGGGCTTGACCCCGAGGCGATTCACTCTGCGGCACAGGCGATCGGTGGTAGTCGGTCGTTGCAGTCACTGCTTAACAGTCGAATACTGTTGTGGTCACCGGTCAGCAGTGGAATACTATTGTGATCGCCGATCGACAACTGGATTCTCTTGTGGTCACTTGTCGGTGCTATCCTGCCACTGGAGGACTATCGTGCCGATCGCAAAGGCGTCGTCGCTTCCCGGGTCACGAACGATCTTGATCGTGTTTTCGCCCGATTGGAGTGCTGCGCCTGTGAGCGCATCCATCCAGTGCTGCCAGCCGTCGTTCGGTGGGATGTCGAACCGTTCCTATTTTCGGTAGCAATCAGCAGTATTTTGCTGTGAGTGGCTGGGCCTCACTACGTTGCTACTTTCTATTTTCGTGCTTCTGGCGGGACGCACCGGGCGACCGGAGGGATATCCTTCAAGTGACGTTCCCAGCACCAACAACGTGCAGGACGCTTCATCGAAGCACGCACTCCAGCGGAACGGCTTGCTAGAGTGTGGAATGTCACAAAACCCTCCTGAACGTTCGTATAGACCGTGTTTGAGGGCCATGTGACTCTTGTAGCTTCGCTACAGGTACTAGTAATACTTTCGAGTATGAATCATACTATTAGATACTGTTTACTCCTATTTTTGTAGCTGTTACGCAACCCTGACAGCGGCTCGCCGTTGATCACGACCTCGTGGCCGTACGTTCCCACTTCGAACGCCTGGAGGCCGAACAGTCCATCAGTCGGCTCGCCGTCGATGTTGATCGTCACCTCACGCGTCTCATCGCCGACGTACTCCGCCCACTCGAGTGCGAGGCGGACGTCGTCAGGGCCGAGCTGTTCGCCGAAAAATGCCGTTTCGTCGGTCGCTCGCGGTTGCACGACTCGTGGTACGAATGCAGACAGAATAAGACCGAGGGGTGTCGCGATCGGTCAGCTACTCGTCGAGTTCGTCGGGTTCGGTGAGGAACTCTGAGTCAGGTTCTGCCGGTTCGGGGGGCTCTTCCTCGCCTTCGAGCGCCCGCAACTCCTGCTTGTTGAGCTGGCGTTCGAGCTGTGCACGCTTGTTGCGTCCCTTTCGTTCCCGACCGGATTTGGTGTCTGGCATCGCAGTATATGTTAGTGATTCCCATGATAAAGAAGCTTTGTACGAGCAATATTTACTATTTGAGGCCCACTACGGGACTTCTCCCTCCATGGATCCTTTGTACCATCTCCCAGTTTCGGCTCCACAGACCACACAGCGGGCGATCGTCGCCGCTTCGTCTTCTGCGCATGTTAGCTGTGCCTCCGTCTCCTCCTCGCAGGGCTGACAGTGGTGCAGTTTCGTCTGTTGACCGTACTCGAGTTGTGCCCCGATCGCCAGCGTGCGAACCCGTTCTTCACCGCGATTCCATCCCCGCTGGAACTCCTCGCGATCGAACCGAACGGCCTCACCGGGGCCGATCGATATCGACCTTGTGGTACGCAAACGCGTAGCTATCGCCCGGTTCGAGTTCGTCGTAGTTGATCGCGACGCTGGTGAGTCCGAGCGGCTTCGCGAGCTTTCGCATCACTGCTGGGGGCTGGATGCTGCTTCCGATCTTGTCGATGTCGATCTAGTTTAGAGATTCAAGGCGGGAACCCACGACTTCAGTCGCGGGTTCCTGACATTGCGTCCAATTAGCGTGTAGCACAAAAACACGGCAGTTGCGGCTACAGACCGCGGAACTACTGTCTCTGTTTGTTTTTGCTCTGTTGAAATCATCTGCCGGTGATAGAATACTGTTGCTCTCCTGAATACACAGCGCGTATCTCACACTACAGATACAATCAGATTTGATCAGCCAAGACACTGCGTTGCCGAAGTGAGTTCGGAAGCTTGACACACAACACCACTGTCTTGGAGTCTCTTGTGGAGGCTCGGCCTAGAAGTCGTCCTTGAGTCGCACCTCATCGTCGGTTATTGTATGTATGCGGGTATTCTCGAGGGGATAGTCGTCCTGGTCGGCCTTGCCCCAGCCGAGTTTCGAGCGGATGGTCTCAGCGATGCCCGGGTCCGCATCTACGTACGCGGTACCGGATCTGACCTCGGTGATCATCCCGATCTTTTCCCCGTGAGAGTCAACTACTGCTTTGCCTTCGTCGTCATCAGTTACGTGGTCTCGCTCCATTGCATTCAAGTCCATTACTCGTGTGAATATTGTTATAACGGTGATATCTGAAACGGAGGATTGGTAGACCCGCGTTACACCAGTCCAGGTATTCGTACATACCCGTCAACCAACAGATTCGGACTGTCCGAGATGTTTACGAACGATCGCTCTCTTGGGTATACTGTGGGATAGGCGAAGTAATGATATCGTAGATGGATAGTCACACGAACGCCGGCACCAATTCGATGCCGTCGAAACGTCTGTCTGGGCGGGCTATTGATCGCGGGCGCCGTCGGATGAGGCAGCTTCACCCACTGGATTCAGCCGTTCGGCTATCGAGTCGAGATGATCGATACCGACCACGGCGACGATGTTTCCTTCCTCGCGAAGCTGTAAGAGTCGAGCGGCCATCTCTTCTTCTCTGGCCACATCTTCGAGTCGAGAGGCCTGAGCACGACTCGCAGTCTGAAACGCATTCATAAATGAGCGGGAACGACGAACCTGCTTGCGCTCGTCGCGTGCCTGATCGTCGGGTGCGTCCGTCCAGTCGATATCGTGTGTGAACGGGGAATCGACTTCCAGTCGGATTGATGTGCGTGCGCCGATAGCCGCCGCAGCACGGCAGGTAATCGCGTGTTTCGTTATTCTGACGGAAGCCGAGATTACGTTTCGAACCGTCTGTAGCGATGGCCGTTCCCGAAGTAGGTTCCGTGCTAGCCGTTGGAAGAAGCCGCCGGTCGGTCGGTCGATCCCGACAGTAGTGTCCGTGTCGGCGGCTTGAATCGCCGCACTCATCTCGCCGCCGAAGACGGGTGGGCATCGGTCGGTGCTGGCGTACTGCTCGAATAGCGGTATCGAAATCGGCGGCAGTTCCAACGCGAGTACTTCGGGGTTGAGTTCCGTGACTACCTGTCGAACGCGGTACGTACTTGCTGGATGGTCGTGGACGACGCCGACCAATGTGAGTAGACCGTCCTTACTCGATACCTGACGCATGTACTCGCCAGTTATCCGGGGATCCGAGTCGATGTCGACAGCCGATGTGGGGTCCATTAGGATGGTATTACCGACCCTTAGTATGTGTATATTTAAATCCATCCACAAGCCCGGCTGACGTACCGATGCCCAGTCAGTACGCAGAAACGCTCCCACGACTAATTCACATTTTATTCGGGAACATAACGCAGTCTCCGTGCTGACTGCACGCGTCTGTATCGCGCACGCAACTTCGGACAGAAAATGAAGATATCTCAGAGGTGCTGCTGAATACAGCGCGCGAGTCGGCTGTTGGTGAATCACCACTGTCAGTTGAGCTGAGCCATTTATACAATTCACATATCCATTGGTGTAGTGTTTGAGTTCGAAAAATTGTCATCTGTGATTTTGGGAGTAACAAGTGGGTGTTACACGTATGGAGAGCGAACCTAGGACTCGTACCTACAACTGGAAAGCTACTCCTTCCTGATTCTATAGGAGGTGATGAACGTCGGTGGGTATCTTTAACGCCGGTTCATTTGCGTGATCCACACGCAAGGCAGGAGTTCTGGAATCAGAACCCACCAATATGCCACGACAACCAAAGAAAGCAGACGATCTCGGTGAATTGCTGGAGATATTGAGCCATCCCCACCGCCGGCGGATTATCACTCGACTCCATACCCGAAGCCCACGAGATGAAGACGAGTTCGAACTTGAAGAGCTGACAGGCAACGATGAACTCGATAACGAGACTATCACCTTGATCCACATTCACCTCCCAAAATTAGCCGATTCCGGATTCATCAACTGGGACCAAAAGCAACAGATCGTGACACGAGGTCCGCGATTCGAAGAGATCGAACCGCTGATCGATCTCATGGTTGATCTCATGGTTGCCCATGAAAATTAACTGCCCGCAAACTGGCTCTAAAGATTCGCTTCGTGTTCCTGACGCTCGTAGGTAGTCTCCTCAACCGCCCGATTATCCGATGTAGTCGAACTCGCCGGCGAGTGGGTCGTCCCCGGCCTCGTGGAAGGCAAAGCGGTAGCGGCCAGCGGGTAGCCCCGGGCAGACCTCCAAGTCATCTTCGTGGTAGTGCCCGTCCTCTATAACCCCCTCCTCAGTCATCCTGAACGTCCACTCGAAGCCCTCGCCGGGGCGGTGAACGACCCCTTCGTCGGTGTACTCGAACGCCCGGTCGCTCGACGCGCCGCGGATGTCCTGCCAACCGTCCTCGGTCAGCACCTGTAGGCTATACTTGTGGCGGTTGCCCGTGCCGTGCATCTCGTCGGAGACGTTCCACATTGTCACCGTGACCTCGTCGCCACGCTCGAACTCGGGCGACTCCTCGTCGGTGACGCCGTCGTAGCCGCCCGATGGCTGGCCCGCGTGAACGCGCATAGCGAACGTTGCCTCGCCATCTTTGTCTTCAGCCTCGCCGCGGGCGACCTCACTGTCTGGCCCCCAGTGCCGCGTAAACTCCTCTTCGTCGCACTCGAGCGATTCGACGGGCACGGGATCGCCGGGCGGCACGACGGTTCCCGGGAGGAACTCCGGATCGACGAGCAGGCCGTCGGCGGCCACGTCGCTGTCGTCACCACGTCCGTCGACGACCGTTAGCGTCGCCATTGATGGCAGCTCCTCGCCGGTCACGCGGATGAGCGCTGACGGGTGGGTCTCTGCCTCGCCGCAGCCCTCGTCGTCACCGCTCGTATCGTTAGCCTCGGCGGTGCCGACGATCTCACCATCCTCAATGGCCACGTCCGAGATATCGATCTCGCTGTAGCAGGTGTTCGGGCCGATCGTCTCGACGTAGATTACGTTCGACTCCGCGAAGTCCGTCTCATCCAACCACTCCTCGAGCCCGTCGAGCTCCGTCGGGTCATCGACCATCCAAGGGCGGGAGTCTTCTGACTCGATGAGCGAGATGAAGCCGGTGTCTGGGCCATACCGCCACAGCGGGCGGCCGGGCGACGGTCCAAGTTGGAAGACGTCGTACTCGACGGTTTCGTCGTTATTGTCCCCGTTTTCCGTCTCGTTTCCGTTACCATTGCCACCTGCATCGGAGCTATCGATACATCCGGCGAGGGTGAGAATGCCTCCGGTTGCTAAGAGAGTCTTGCGTCGCGTGACGTTCATCGGTCTGACCGACAGTAGGTGATCTCGAAGGATATCCTTTCTCTAACGTCAAATGAGTCTTTGACCGTCCTGGCGGTCGTGCCACGATCAATGGACCGGAGGCGAGAGCGGCACGCTTCAGGCGTCTCCGTTCTGTTATCCGCCATTAGTCGTTCTCTCGCTCCGTGATCTTTCGGTTGGTGCGGGTGGTAACTGACAGTGTACTATCTAGATTCGTGAGCGACGAGTGGTCGGTTCCATCGCTGCCGAGTCGGTTTATCGGGTTTGCACGCTCATGTACCGGCGGATTCCACCAGAGATTTTTATTTTATCCGCTCGGATTGACTCAATCAGATTGTCGCATCGCTGGGTGTTGCTGATCCGGGCGAAAACGCCAGGACAGAGATTTGAACCACGATCGCTCGCGTTGCTCGCTCCCTCATTCAAATCCCCGTCAGATGTACTCCGAAGCGCTCACGGCGACTCGCTTCGCTCGTCGCGTTGTTCGCCCAAAAGCGACAGGACAGAGATTTGAACCACGATCGCTCGCGTTGCTTGCTCCCTCATTCAAATCCCTGCGTTTGTTGTTGGCAACTCACCGATCGCGAGCACACGCGAGGCGGTGCTCGCGAGGGTTGTTCGTCGCAAAACGCCAGGACAGGGATTTGAACCACGATCGCTCGCGTTGCTCGCTCCCTGATTCAAATCCCTGTCAGTAGGTCTATCACGCGCTCACGCCGACTCGCTTCGCTCGTCGGGTTGTTCGCGCGAAAAGACGCCAGGACAGGGATTTGAACCCTGGATCCCAGAGGGAACACGCTTTCCAGGCGTGCGCCTTACCACTCGGCCATCCTGGCTCCACCCGTGGATACCCCCTTGCGGATTTTAAGTCCTTCCTTTCGCGAGCAGCCGATATTCGACAGCATACGTCACGATCGCCGTCACGATCCCAACCGCGATCGCGACCCAAACAACCGCAGCGATGCCGATCGGCAGCGATTCACCAACCACCAGATATCCCTGTGCGGCCACGACGACCGCCATTGCACCGACGAGCCCCCACAGGACCGCCGATTTCTGTCGGGGATCCACGGCTACTCGATCGTTGCGATCGCCTCAATCTCGACGGCTGCGCCCTTCGGGAGTGCGCCGACCTCGATCGCGCTGCGCGCCGGCGGCTCATCGTCGAAGTACGTCGCGTACACCTCGTTCATCGCCTCGAAATCCCCGATATCGTCCAAGTACACGGTCATCTTCAGGATCGATCCCGCGTCGAGTCCCTCCGAATCGAGGATCGCCATCACGTTCTCAAGGGCCTGCTCGGTCTGTGTCGCAACGTCAGCGTCTGCGAGTAATTCACCGTCCGGGGTGAGTGCGATCTGTCCCGCAGTGAAAAGCAGATCGCCGTTCGTCGTTGCCTGGTTGTACGCGCCGACCGCATCCGGCGCGGCGTCCGTGCTGATCGTTCGTTTCATGCTCAAGCGTTCGATTGGGAGTGATTAAAATCGTTGTATCCCTTCTTATCCCATCAGATATTTGTCTGAATATTGATGTGGTATGACGACGTACGATCGACATAATGAAACGACGCATCAGTGATTCTGGACGGATCACGCTTCCGAAGCAACTGCGTGAGGAGCTCGATATCAGCTGCGGCGACGACGTGGAAATCTACACCAAATCGGGGAAAATCATTGTCGAACCGCCGATCACGCAAGCGGATTTGGCAGCCGGATATCACGAACGAGCCGATCGCATTCGAAAATTCCACGACACGATGGACGGCGTTTCGAAAGAGGCAGATGCGTGTCTTGGCGACATTCCGGACTGGGAATGAGACAGGCGTAACGATCACCGGGCATCCCGCCGTTACTGACTGCGATCGGCCAACTCCCCCGGCTTGTAGCGTTTCGGTTGTGATCAGGCGCGTTCGTGCTCGCATTTGTGGGCCATGTAGTCGAAGATCGTTCACTCAAGAATGTCGACGATATAGCCCTCTGCTTCGAGTGTGGCGACGAGTTCGGCGACGTGCTCGTCGCCGCGAGTTTCCAGTTCGATCTCGACCTCGGTGTCGCTGACGCCGATCCGTTTGGAGGTGCGATCGTGATGGATCGCGTAGATGTTCGCCTGTTGTTCAGCGATGATATCGATTAACCCCTGCAGTGCGCCCGGGCGATCTTTCAACACGGTCCGAATCTTGAGATAGCGCCCCAGCTGGACCAGTCCGCGGACGAGCACTGTCGTGAGCACGTTGAGATCGATGTTGCCCCCACAGAGCGCCGGGACAATTGTCTCGTCCGGCTCGTAGTCGATCGCGCCAGACAAAAGCGCCGCCAGCGCAACCGCCCCAGCCCCCTCGACGAGGGCCTTCTCCCGTTCGAGCAGCACCGTAAGCGCGAGTGCGATCTCGGCGTCGGAGACGGTGACGACCTCGTCGACGCGTTCACGAATGATTTCGAAGGGCTTTTGTCCGATCGATCGCGTCGCGATCCCATCAGCAACCGTATCGACTGCTTCGATCTGGTGGATCTCTCCCTTACGCAGCGATTCGGCGACGCTTGAGGCACCCTCGGCCTGTACGCCAATCACTCGGACCTCGGGCTCGATCGCTTTGATCGCCGTTGCGATTCCCGAGATGAGTCCGCCGCCGCCGATCGGGACGATAACTGTCTCGACGTCTGGGCAGTCTTCGAGGATTTCGAGGCCGATCGTACCCTGGCCGGCCATCACGTACTCGTCGTCGAAGGCGTGGACGTACGTCCGGCCCTCCTCGGCTTCGATCTCGTGCGCTTTCGCCTGTGCCTCGTCGTAGTCCGCACCGAAGAGCACAACCTCACCGCCGTACCGCCGGGTGGCTTTGACCTTCGAGATCGGCGCATGTTCGGGCATGACAATCTTTGAGTCGACACCCGCTCGCGTGGCCGCCAGCGCGACGCCCTGGGCGTGGTTGCCGGCACTCGCAGTTACGACGCCGGCCGATCGCTGCTCGTCTGTCAGCGTTTCGATCCGGTTCATCGCACCTCGGATCTTGAACGCGCCCGTTCGCTGGAAGTTCTCCAGTTTGAGGTGGACGTTCGCGTCGGTCCACTCCGAGAAGGTGTACGAGTACTCCAACGGTGTGTGTCGGACGAACGCGTCAATCCGATCGCGAGCGGCCTCGATATCCGAAAGCGAAAGCATACCCGGGGATGCCGTCGGCTATTGCTAATCGCTTTCGGTGAAGCCTACACTAACGACTTTTCCGTAGAGCCTACACTAACAACTTTTCGGTAGAGATTACGCCAACGACTTTTCGGTAGAGCCTGCTCTACCGGCTGTTCGGTGGCTGGGTGATCCGCAAAAAGCAAGGGAAAGGGGGAATGCACGCGTGTGACGTGCAATTGCACTGAAGGCGGGCACCTATATAAAGATGAGGAACGCGGAGTGAAAGTGAAAACCGAGTGACGAAGCGGTGTTTTTCTTTGCGTATGACGGTCGTCTGCCGTCTGTCTGTGGCATGAAATAACAGTACATAACCCGCCGATCGCACTGAGCGAATACCGTCACGCCCAGCGCGCGATCGTCTGCCCAGCGAGTCGGTCGATACGATCAAACGGCAGGATACCGAATCACGGTTACATGGAGTTCTCGAGCGTGCGCCGGGTTTGGCGACGGATCTTTGCGCTTGCGTGGCCGGTGATGGCCGAGCAGACGTTCCGGACCCTGATGCGGACGGTCGACATCATCGTTACTGCGCTCATCTCTCCGGCGGCGGTCGTTGCGATCGGTCTTGCGGATCTCTACGCGCGGTTTCCGCTCCGGATCGGGCTGGGACTCGGCGGTGGCGCGATCGCGCTGTCGAGTCAAGACACCGCGAGCGGTGCGACGGCAAATCGCAGCGAGGCGATTACTCAGGCGCTTACCCTGGGCTTCCTCCTGGGAATCCCGTTTGTCGCCTTCGGGTTCGTGTTTGGGGAGTTCGCGATCGGGCTATTTCCTGCAAGCGAGGCGGCTGTTCAGGCCGGCGCAGTGTATCTCGCGATTATCTTTGCAACCGCTCCTGCGCGCCACATCGCACTGATTGGCGCACGGGCGCTGCAAGGGACCGGTGACACGATGACACCGATGTACGTCAACGTGTTCGCGAATTCGGTGAACATTGCCGGCTCGGCGATCCTCGGACTGGGCTTGTTTGGTGCCCCCGACTTGGGCGTAATCGGCGTTGGTCTCGCGACGACCACAGCGAACGTTGTCACCGCCGGGCTGTTGCTCGTCGCGATCTACCGGCCCGCGTCTGGCATTAACGCAGTCTGGCCACGTGACCTGACGATCGCGAAACAGCTCGTCGTCATCTCTGCGCCGCGAATGGCCGAGGGGTTCGTCGCCGAACTCGCGGAATTTCCGTTCAACGCGCTGCTTTTGGGGTTCGGCGACGCGGCCAACGCCGGATTCCAGATCGGTCGGCGGGTCTACCAGCAGGTGACCGGACCACTCGGCCGCGGCTACAACGTCGCCGCGAGTATTCTCGTCGGCCAGGCCCTGGGCGACGGTGACGATCGCACCGCGCGGTTCAACGGCTGGGCCGTCGCTGCGCTGTCGGTCTGTACGGTTGGCGCGATTGGCTTGGTGTTGGCCTGGCAGGCCGATCCAGTCGTCCGACTGCTCGGCAGCGGCGACGGCGAGGAGCTGTTCTATGCGACCCGCTTTGCGATCGTCTACGGACTTTCCGCGCCAGCACTCGCGCTCTTTATCGGCGTTTCGGGCTCCCTGCAGGGCGCGAGCGAAACCAGAGTGCCGTTTCTCGCTCGGCTCACCGGGATGTTCGGCTTCTTTGTCGGCTTCTCATACCTCGCTGTCCACGTCCTCGGTTGGGGGATTCTCGGTGCGTACGTCGGCGTCTTTCTCGCGTACGTCTGGATGGCGCTGTTCGTGGTCGTCGCGTTTGGGTACGGAAACTGGGCGACCCGTGCTGCAGAGCTGATGCACGAACGCGGGAGCGTCGGCGCGGACGATTAATTGGTTTCGTCGTCGATTAATTACCAGCAGCGGCTATCGATCGTCCAGCGGGACGAATTCGGCGTCCATCGGGCCAGTGTAGCGGGCTCGCGGTCGGATGAGGCGGTTGTCTTCCCACTGTTCGAGCACGTGTGCGATCCAGCCGCCGACGCGGCTGACCGCGAAAATAGGGGTGTACAGGTCTATTGGAATGCCCATCACGTAATACATCGACGCCGAGTAGAAGTCGACGTTTGGCGCAATGCCCTTCTCGTCGATAATGTAGTCTTCGATCTCGACGGACATCTCGTACCACTTTGTTTGACCGGCGGCCTTCCCGAGTGCCTCGCTTTTTTCCCCAAGGATATTCGCCCGCGGGTCCTTGACGTTGTAGACGCGGTGACCGAAGCCAGCGACCCGTCGTCCCGAATCTAAGGCGTCTTTCACCCAGTCGATCGGGTCCATCTCGCTGTCGTCGATCTCTTTGAGCATTCGCATGACGTTCGCGTTTGCCCCCCCGTGGAGGCTCCCCGAGAGGGTGCCGATCGCCGCTGTTACCGAGGCGTGCAGATCTGCGAGCGTCGAGGCGGTGACCATCGCCGAGAACGTCGACGCGTTGAGGCCGTGGTCAGCGTGCAACACGAGCGCCATGTCGAACGTGTCCGCGAGCACGTCGTCGGGCTCCTCGTCGTTGAGCATGTAGAGGAAGTTCGCCGCGTGGCTCAAGTCCTTGCGGGGTTCAACAGGTTCCTCACCGTTTCGAAGCCGATTGTACGCGGCGACTGCGGTCGCGGTCTTGGCGGTGATTCGTCGCGCCTTGTGGATGTTCGCGTCGTGATCGTCGGTTGATGCGTCCGCGTCGTCATCGTACGCCGAAAACGACGAGACGATCGTCCTGATCGCAGCCATCGGTTCTTCGTCTGCAGCGGCGATCTCACGAATCACTGACAACACGCCGTCGTCTAACGATCGCTCGGCTGCCATGGCCTCCGAGAACGCCGCCAACTGTGCCCGGTTGGGAAGTTCGTCGTGCCATAGTAGATACAGGGTCTCCTCGTAGCTGGCGTCGCGCGCGAGGTCTTCGATCGCGTAGCCTCGGTATACGAGCTTACCAACATCCCCGTCGATGTAGCTAAGATCGGACTCCGAGACAAGGACGCCTTCCAGTCCTCGCTTCAGCTCGTCTGACATGCTATAAGGGTTCCTTGGGCGCTCAAAAAAGCGTTATCTTTCGGGAAAGTAATCTGCCAACACCTCACAAGACGGCGTCAGTGGCGATGCGTCGTTCGATTTCTGGTCCAGAACGCAGCCAATATACTTTTTTGTGTCGGTGAGAATCACTCGAACATATGTCCCTCCAGGCGAATAGACGGATCACACGGCTGGTCCGGTGATATTTGATGCAGTGGTGTCCCGATCGGGAGCTCCGAGTACGTATTGCCCTTGCAGCTCTCCTCGTTGGTTCCCTCCCTTTCGCGTTCGCGTACACGTTTATTTTTGCAGCGAACACGATCGGGATTGCGCTGTTAGAGTGGGTAACAGAACGCCCGTGGCCCGGTGAGTTCTACATTGACCCGATCGCGCTGACGATCGTCGTCATCGTCGGCGTCGCGATCCAGCTCCGATACGGCTCGCGAACCGTTGCCGGCTCGCTCAACGCACGCCCCGTCGAGCCGGACACATCCCCGGAGCTTCATGCGCGCGTTACGCGGCTCGCATGGCAGGCGGATATCCCAGTCCCAACGATCTGTGTTTCGACGAACAGCACGCCGAACGCCTGTGCAGTCGGGGGAATTTCCGGCTCGGGAACGCTGATTCTCACGACTGGGTTGCTCGAGACGCTTTCTGGAGACGAGCTCGACGCCGTCCTCGCCCACGAACTCGCCCACCTCGGGAACCGAGATGCGACGGTTATGACGGTTGCGTGGTTGTTACCGACCGCCACCTACTACCTCGCGATCGCCGCCGGCTACGTCCTCTACGGACTCACTCGTCTGCTCGGGAGCGGCGGCGGCAGGAGTCGAAGCAACGGCGACGGCCGGGCGGTTGTCGCCGCGATCGCAGCGATCGCCATCTCGGCGGCCGTCACGCTCGCCATCTCGGCGCTGTTTTGGGCCGCGAGCGTGCTCGTCCACCGCGTGCTGTCGCGGTACCGCGAGTACGCTGCCGATCGGGCTTCGGCCGCGCTCACCGGCGATCCGCTCGCGCTCGCTTCCGCGCTCGAGACGATTGACGGAACCATGGAATCGATCCCTGATCGCGATCTCAGGGCGCTCGACGGCGGCACGGAGGCGCTGTACGTCGTCCCGCTCGAAGCACGCACGTTTGACGAGACCGAACTCGTGAGCACGGACATCTTCCCGGAGACGCACCCACCGACCAGCGATCGGATCGATCGGCTCCGCGAGCTCGCAAGTGAGACAACATGACTGATCGTCACCTATCTGACGACCGGCCACAGACAACCTGCGAGCGTGCGTGCTCTCGACGATCGGTTCTCACGAGTGCGGCTGTGGCGGCAGTGAGTGGACTTGCTGGCTGTGGGTACCAGCCTGGTGGTGGTGAACTCGTGTGGAACGATCCCCAACGGATCGCTAGCAGTGCTGAAGTCGTGGCCAGTGACGGCGCAGTCTTCGCCGCGCGAAACGTCTCCGGGATGCGGATGGACTGGGACGCTGAGGAGTGGATCGACGCCGAGGAGACAGTCGTGACGCGGTACACCCCCGACGGATCGGCCTCGACGATTCGATTCGAGCCACAGTTTCGCGGTGAGCCGGTTGCTGTGGGCGATCGGGTGTACGTGCCGGCGATCGACGGTGGAATCGCTGCGGCAGCCTTCGGCCGCGAGGAGGACCCAAAGCGGTGGCTGGTCGAGCAACCGAGCCCTGTGAGGTCGATCGACATCGGCGATGGCTACGTCTTCTGTGCCGACGAGAATGAAGCCGTCCACTGTCTCGACGATGACACCGGCGAGCAGCAGTGGGTCCATTCTGTTGACGAAACCCCGTCGATCGCTGCAACTGACGACGTATTCACGTGCCTGACGATCGACGGCGAGGAGATCCGGTGTCGCCGGTTCGATCCAGCGGACGGCACTGAGTTGTGGACAGCAACCCGTTCGGTTCCTGACGCAAATGCTGTTTCGATGCCCGACCCGATCGTCACGGATCGATCGATTATCGTCTCTGTTCCCGGCGCAGAAAGCGTATACGCGATCGCCGTCGGTGATGGATCAATTCGGTGGGAGAAGCCGGTCGAAACCGGGCGCGATCGGCCGATCATCGGGGGCAACCGTATCTATCTCCACAGCGAGGACGGCCTCGCAGCGCACGATCTCGAAAGCGGCGAGCAGTACTGGACGCTCGGAGACGGCTATGACTCGATTACCAGCACTGTCGCTGACGAAAATGGGATCTATCGCTACGGAAACGTCCCGGACCGTTCCGGATTGCGGCTGTACAGCATCTCTCCCGAGGGCGATCGGCGCTGGGATGCGCCGCTGCCCGACGACCTCGACCAAGTGGATGGGTTGTTCTTGATTGACGACGTGCTCGTCGTTCGGGCCGGCGATCGACTCCACGGGATGCGATCGGCTCCAGGGAATCGGTTGTCCGTGCTGCAAAATCGAAGGTAGGTCCCTGCTCAGGCGGGAACGACGGTGATCTGTCGCTTGCGATCGATCGCATCCTCCAGTTCTTCGGCGATTGCAGAGCCTCGTGAGACCTGGATGTCGCCGCCACGGCTGACTGTCGCGGTAAAGAGGTACTCGCCGTCGGCGCGGACCTCCACGGTTTCGCCAACGTGGTCGTCCATTCGGATCACGACGTGTCTGGAGGTGATCTCCGGCTGGACAATCTGTCCCTGTGGTTCGACAGCGTTACCGGTGGCGCCGTCTCCGCCAGCAACGCCGCCGGATCCTGCCGGCTTTTCGGTGTGGGTGCGAACGTCGATGTCGATCCCGAGACGGTTTTCGATCTCGGTGATTCGGCCGCCCCCCTTCCCAATCACGTAGGAGATGTCGTTTTCGTCGACGTAGACGACGGCGGTGTTCTGTCCCTGGAGTTCGACCTCGACGTGGCCGCGGGCGACAGATTTGATCTCGCGTTCGATCTCCTTTTTCGCGATCCGATCGACTCCGGTATCGTCTGGCTCTTCGTCAGTGAGCGGGACGGTCACGACCTGGCGGTTGAACGTGTAGATCTCGTACTCGGGACGACCGGTCGCGAAGTTCGTCACCTGGATGACTGGCCGTGCGAGATCCTCGGCAGTCAGTCCCGACGGGACCTTCACCTCTGTGCCCACGTCGTAGACGGTGTGGACCTCGCCGGCTTCGATGTAGACAACGGTGTCGACGACCTGTGGGATCATTCCGAGTTCGACCCGGCCGACGAGCCGTTGGAGTGCGTCGATCGCCCGCGTGGCGTGGACGACGCCAACCATCCCGACGCCAGCGAGCCGCATGTCGGCGAATACGCCGAAGTCCTTCGTCTTTCTGACCTCGTCGTAGATCGTATAGTCCGGTCGGACGAGCAACAGCGAGTCGGCGGTTTTCTCCATATCCCCGCCGAGGGCGGTGTACTGGGTGATCTCCGGACCGACCTGGAGGTCGCGGGGTTTCTCCATCGTCTTGACCGCGTAGTCGTTGTTGTTGAGGAACTCTGCGACCGACTGGGCGAACGTCGACTTGCCGGCCCCGGGTGCCCCCGAGATCAACACGCCGCGTTGGCGTTCGAGGAACCGATCGCGCAGTTCGTCGGCGAACTCGTAGTCGTCAAGCGTGGTCTTTGCGATCGGCCGAACCGCCGTGATCTCGATCCCATCGGCAAACGGCGGGCGGGCGATCGCGATCCGGTAGTCGCGGTACTGGACGATCTTCATCCCCGGCTCGGAGAGTTCGATGAAGCCCTCGCGGCTCTTTCGAGCCAGCGTTTCGATCCCATCGGCCCAGTCGGCCATCTGTTCGTCTGTCGAGACCTCGTCGTCGATCGTCTCGTAGTGCATGTCGCTGAGCGCGCCGCGTTTGGCCTTTGGCTTCGTCCCAGCTTTCAGGTGCACCGACATTGTCTCGTCGGTGAAGAAGTCGATGATGGGGAGCTCTTCGTCTCCGCGGATTCGCGGTTCGACGTACTCGACGGCGAGGCCTTTGGCCTTGCCGACCTCTGATTGGACCACGTCGCTCGTCAGCAGCGTCGCGTCGTGTTCGACCGCGAGATCGCGGATGAGCGCATCGATGTCGCCTTCGCCTGCGCCCTCCTGTTCGTCCGCGCGTGGGCGGCGGCCGACGTACTCGACCTCGATTGTTCCGTCTTCGGCGTGGCTCGTGAGCCGCTGCAGTTCCGAGAGGCCGTCCCAGCCGCTGTCGTAGCCCGCGTTTGCCTGCGATTCCAACTCGCCGACGACGGCCTCGGGGACGAGTATTCGCGCGCCCTCGTAGGTACCATCGGCGATCCGCTCGGACACGCGGCCGTCAATTACCGCGCTCGTGTCCGGCACAACGTTCATATCTGTCCTAATGTCGGCGAACGAATAAGGATGTCCACCTGCGATCGATCCCGGACGCAACGTCGATCGACCGATTTTGGCGTCAAACGTCACCGTGACGACAAGCGGTATCCTACGATTTCTGTCTGGGGAACTGACCCGCTTGAGTCGCTAACGGGTGGAACAGCGGAGCGATTACGCTAGGTCGAAGCGATCGAGTTTCATGATCTTACTCCAGGTATCGACGAAGTCCTGGACAAACTGCGTTTCACCATCCTCAGCAGCGTACACCTCTGCAATGGCACGCAGTCGAGCGTTCGATCCGAACACGAGATCCACGCGCGAGCCGGTGAACACCGTGTCTCCAGTTTCGCGGTCACGGATCTCAAAGTGGAGTTCCTTCTCGTCAGTGGGCTCCCACTCGTAGCGCATATCGAGGACAACCTCGAAGAAGTCGTTTGTCAACCGCTCCGGTTCGTCAGTGAAGACACCACGCTTGGAATCTTGGTACGTAACATCGAGGGCGCGCATCCCACCGACCAGCGCCGTCATCTCGGTGGCCGAAAGCGTCAACAGGTCCGCTTTGTCGACCAACAACGCTTCTGGCGAACGGTTCATCACATCATCTTCAGTGTAGTAGTTGCGGAAGCCGTCAGCGTCCGGCTTCAACGCCTGGAAGGCTTCGACATCTGTCTGCTCCTGGCGGGCGTCGGTCCGACCCGGTTCGAACGGAACCTCGACATCGTATCCGGCCTCTTGCGCCGCCTGCTCGATCGCCGCATTGCCGCCGAGGACGATCAGATCCGCGAGCGAGATACGTACGTCATCGGATCGGCTACTGTTAAACTCGTCTTGGATCTGTTCGAATGTCTCGAGGACAGCCTCGAGTTCTGCCGGTTCGTTGACTTCCCAACTTCGCTGTGGCTCAAGCCGAATTCGGGCTCCGTTCGCTCCGCCGCGTTTGTCACTGTCACGGTACGTTGACGCTGACGCCCAGGCAGTTTTGACAAGCTGGGAAATAGATAGCGCTGTGTCGAGAATTTTTGTTTTGAGTTCCGTGATTTCGTCGTCTCCGACGAGTTCGTGGTCGACCGCAGGCGTTGGATCTTGCCAGAGCATATCCTCGTCTGGGACTTCCGGACCGAGCAATCGATCTTTCGGGCCCATGTCGCGGTGGATGAGCTTATACCACGCTCTCGAGAACGCGATCCCAAACGCCATCGGATTCTCCTGGAACCGCTCAAGAACCGCTCGATACTCCGGATCGCGCTTCAGTGCGACATCAGTTGTCAGCATCATCGGTGTCGCACTGTCCGATGGATCGTGGGCGTGCGCTGCGGAGCCCTGTAGTTCCTCGTCTTTCGGCCGCCACTGCCACGCACCCCCCGGACCTTTGTGTGGCTCCCACTCGTAGTTGAGCAGGTTATCGACGTATTCGAGATCCCAGCTGGTCGGCGATTGAGTCCACGGGCCTTCGATGCCGCTGGTAATTGTGTCGGCGCCTTTGCCGTCGCCGTATTCGTTCTCCCAGCCGAGACCCTGTTGCTCGATGGGTGCTGATTCGGGTTCGGGGCCGAGGTTCGAATCCGAGCTCGCACCGTGAACCTTGCCGAACGTGTGTCCGCCAGCGCAGAGTGCCACAGTTTCCTCGTCGTTCATCGCCATCCGATCAAACGACTGTCGAATGTACTTCGCGGACTCGAGCGGATCTGGTTCGCCCCCTGGGCCTTCTGGGTTCACGTAGATTAAGCCCATGTGGTCGGCAGCGAGATCTCCGATGAGATTCCCCTCCTCGTCGTGGCGCTTGTCTTCCATCATCTCTTCTTCGGGGCCCCAGTCAACGCCCTCATCGGGCTTGAATTCGTCCTCGCGGCCGCCACCGAAGCCGAAGGTTTCGAAGCCCATCGACTCCATCGCGACGTTTCCGGACAGGACGAGCAGATCGGCCCACGAGAGCTTCCGACCGTACTTCTGTTTGACCGGCCAGAGGAGTCGGCGTGCTTTGTCAAGATTCGCGTTGTCCGGCCAACTACTGAGCGGATCGAAACGCTGTGTGCCACCCGAGGCACCACCACGCCCGTCACCGGTACGATACGTCCCTGCGCTATGCCACGCCATCCGAATAATAAGCGGTCCATAGTGCCCGTAATCGGCCGGCCACCAGTCCTGTGAGGTCGTCAGTACCGCTTCGATATCAGATTTTACTTCCTCGAAATCAAGTGTCTCAAACGCCGACGCGTAGTCGAAATCCTCGTCATACGGCCCGAAATCCCGGGCATTCTGGTCAAGCGGATCTAAATCCAATTCGTTCGGCTTCCAGTCTTGCTCTGGTTGACTCATCAGCGATATTCGGGTTTTCCTTCAATAAAATCCCTCGAATCCCTATGCTTTGACCGGTTTTCATCCTTATCGCGCGGCACTTGTTGCTCCGTTCGACCGCACGTCCCGATCGCGGCCACCGCGATGGCGTATCGCTTCTTTCGGCTGCCGGCACAACCGTTTTGCCTCACAGCGACGAGCTACGGCTGTGAACGAACTCGCCGAACTCACTGTCGAGCTGGTTTCGATCCCGAGTCACGAGGACGAGACTGCCGCTGGCGATCGCATCGAGTCGTGGCTCCGCTCGGAAACCAACGCGGCTGTGGCCCGCGACGAGACAGGCAACGTGATCGCGCGTCGGAGCGGTACGGGAGAGCCACAGCGATCGCTCGCGCTCGTTGGCCACCACGACGTGGTCCCGCCCGCGCCCGAACAACTCGACGGCGAGAGGTACGTCGTTGAGACCCGCGACGGACGGATCTACGGCCGCGGCTCCGCCGACATGAAGGGGGCGGTGGCAGCGTCGATGCTGGCGTTTCGAGACGCTGCGATTGCACCTGACGTTGAGTTGGTCTTTGCCAGCTTTGTCGGCGAAGAGATCGGCGGGACTGGTGCGCGCGCGGCGATCGAGGCGGGCTTCGCCCCCGACTGTGCGATCGTCGCCGAAGGGTCGACGAACTACTCGAAACTCGGCGTGACGGACGTGGTTGTCGCCCACCGCGGTCGGCGTGCCTCCACGCTCGTCGCCCGTGGCTCGGCTGCCCACGCGAGCGAACCCGAAGCAGGCACGAACGCGATCTACCGGGCCTGCGATGCGGTCGACATCGTTCGCGATCTCAGTGTGCCGACCGCTGAGGTATTCGGTACACAGGTCGAGGGCAGTGTCGTCGTCACCAAGATCGACGGCGGGACCGCCTGGAACGTCGTTCCTGACGAGTGTACGGTGACAATCGACGAGCGAACCGTTCCTGGCGGGTACGCCGATCTCACACGGGCAGCGGCGATCGACGGCGTCGAGCATGTCGTCGAGCAGGATCTGCCGCCGATGGCCTGTGACGACAAAGAATTTGCCCAACTTGTGTTGAACGCAGCGGTTGACGTCCAAGACAGGTCTCCTGAGCACGTCACGAAGCCACACGCGACCGACGCAGGCTGGCTCGTGCAGGCTGGCGTCTCCTGTGTCGTCTGTGGGGCCTCTGAACCCGGCGAGGCGCACACGAAAACCGAGAGCGCGGCGATCGACGTTCTCGATCGCTGTGAGCGGATCTACCGGACGGCCGCCGAACGGTTTTGATCGGTCCGCTTGTGTCGAGCAGCGATCGGCTGCGCCGTTGGACTGCACTACGATCACCCGCCCAGCCGTCCGGATACGTCGGATTCATACCGATCGAACCCACATATGTGGATAATGTCGACACAGTCCCCCAAAAAAACGCCAGACGCCTACGAGCAGCTCGTCTCGGAGGTTGAACAAATCACCGCTGTCGAGAGCGCCTCGGGGGTGCTCTCGTGGGATCAACAGGTGATGATGCCCGCAGGCGGCACGCCCGCCCGATCCAAGCAGCTTTCGACGCTGTCGTCACTGTCGCACGAACTGCTCGTCGACGGCGAGGTTGGCGATCTCCTCGACGAACTCGACGATGCGGATCTCACCGATGATCAGGCGGCAGTTGTCCGAGAGGTCCGCCGCAGGTATGAGCGAGCCGAGCGGGTCCCGACAGCGCTCGTCGCGGAGATCTCCGAAACGACGAGCGAGGCGCTGAACGCGTGGGAGTCTGCGAAGGCCGACGACGACTTCGAGACGTTCGCGCCGTACCTCGAAACGCTGGTTGAGCTCAAACGCGAGTACGCCGAGCACATCGATCCCGACGCCGATCCCTACGCCGTGTTGTTCGCGGACTACGAGCCGTGGTTGCCGCTCGATCAGGCTGAGGACATCCTCACAGAGTTGCGTGAGACGCTCGTCCCACTCATCGAGGATATCCGCGCGTCCGACGCGTCGCTGGCAACAAACGCGTTTTCGGGCAGGTTCCCCGAAGAAACCCAGGAGGCACTCTCGCGGGACGTGCTTTCGACACTCGGATACGACTGGGATCACGGCCGTCTCGACACCTCTTCGCACCCGTTCACGTCGGGTAACCAGTTCGACGCGCGCGTGACAACCCGGTTCGACGAGTCTGATCCGCTCGGGGCGCTGACCGCGACGATCCACGAGTTCGGCCACGCGTGGTACAATCTCGGGCTCTCGAAGGACGACTTTGGGACGCCGCTCGGCACCTCACGGGACCTCTCGGTGCACGAATCACAGTCGCGGCTCTGGGAGAACCACGTCGGCCGATCGAAGCCGTTCTGGGAGCACGTCCTCCCGACAGTCAAAGACCACTTCGACGGCATCGACGATCTCACCGCCCAGGAGGCCTACGAGGCGGCCAACCAGGTGTACGAGGACAACTTCATCCGCGTCGAGGCCGACGAGTTGACCTACCACATGCACATTATCGTCCGCTTCGAGATCGAACGCGAACTCATCTCGGGCGAACTCGACGTTGCGGACGTGCCCGATCGCTGGAACGATCTCTACGAGGAGTACCTCGGCATTCGTCCTGAAACCGACTCAGTCGGCTGTCTGCAGGACATCCACTGGAGCCACGGCAGCTTTGGGTACTTCCCGACGTACTCGCTCGGCAGCGTGATGGCCGCCCAGCTCTTTGCAGCCGCCGAGGACGATGTTGGGTCACTCGACGATCGCATTCGAGCCGGCGAGTTCGACGATCTCACCGGGTGGCTCCGCGAAAACGTTCACCAACACGGACAGCGGTACAAAACGAATGACCTCGTCGTCCAAGCGACCGGTGAGGACTTCTCGGCCTCGTATTTCCTCCAGTACGTGACCGAAAAGTACGACGAACTATATGACTTATAGGTTCGAGTACATATATGCGATCAGGCGACGATCGCAATCTCGGCAGTCATAGATCGCCGGCAAAATACATATCCCCTCGGGACAATCGTGTATTCGAGACGTGCTCTACGCCCATCATGTCAACTGACACGCTCAGCGGCGGCCCGCTATTGATCGCGGAGGATGAGCCGGGACTCCGCGAGTTGTATGGCCTCTGGCTAGGCGATCGCATTGATCTCCGACTCGCTGCGGATGGGACGGAGGCGATAGACTGCTTCGATGACACGGTCCAGGCAGCCTTGCTCGATCGACAGCTTCCGGAAGCATCTGGTGAGGAGATACTCCGGTCGATCCGCGCGGAGTCGTCGTGTCCCGTTGGAATGGTCAGCGCTGACGTCCCCTC
Source organism: Halalkalirubrum salinum (assembly GCF_005543295.1). Taxonomy (GTDB): domain Archaea; phylum Halobacteriota; class Halobacteria; order Halobacteriales; family Haloferacaceae; genus Halalkalirubrum; species Halalkalirubrum salinum. The sequence continues at coordinate 21,714 of NZ_SRSG01000032.1, read as the reverse complement.
AGTCGATATTCTCTCGATGCCGCTCGACACCTACGTGTGCAAGCCGATCGATCGCGAAACTGCCACCCGAACCGTCGACCAGCTCCTCGCGCTGCGTTCGTTTGACTGTGCGGTCAGAGAGTATTTCGCGCTTTCTGCGAAGCTCCGGACGCTGCGGTCGGAAGCAGCAGTGGTTGGTATCGAGTCTGACCCGGCGTATCAGGCCGCCGAAGAGCGGGTTGCGGAGCTATCCGATCGGGCGGCCGAAGCAATGGCGGCGCTCGATGATCCGAATCCGGCGCTGTCGTCGCTCGTCACCGAATTCACTCGATAATCTCGACTATGCGTGGGCTGTGTCCGGCAACTATTTGCCCTCGTACACGTAGCAGGACAGTAGATGCTCAAAGGGCGGCTTGCGGCGTATCGCGCGCGGGTCCGATCGGCACTCGAGGCGGCGTTCAACGAGTCACACACGCCTCACGAGATCGGACTCAGCTTCGCGATCGGGATATTCATCACGACCCTGCCGACGCTTGGACTCGGGTACGGGGTGTTCGTCGTCCTCGCGTACTTTTTCAGTTGGGTCAACAAGCTCGCGCTCATCGCCGCGGCGATCGTCCTCAACCCCGCAACGAAGCCGTTTGTCCACGCGGCGAGCTATCAAATAAGCGGGTTTTTCTTTTCGCCGCGAACCGTCGAACCGTTCAACATCGTGTTGCTCGACGCGGCGGTCAACATCGTTCGGCGGATACTCATCGGGAACCTCATTATCGCGACGGTTCTCTCCATTGTCAGCTACCTACTTGTTCGAAAGCTAACGATCGGCTACCGCGCCCGCAACGGCGGGCAATCGAACGCCGAGCACGCCGAGGCGGGAAACTGATTGGCTGTCGTGAGAAACAGTCGGTATGTTCAGACGATTCAGAGAGTACGCTCCGGCGGGGTTGGTTCCGGCGGCGTGGGGATTTGCGATCGCCTTCCATTTCGGCGTAATCAGTAATCGAACCGCACTCATCGGCCACGCGATCATGGCGGCGCTGCTCGCGCTCTTTTCGATTACCGGCCGTGCGGAGATGCGCACCGGCGTACTTCAGGCGTGGTGGCTGGTTGTGACTGCCGGCTTCGTTGTCACTGCCGCGGGCGTCGTGGGCCTGTGGTCGGCAGGCGGGGCGGCGTTGCTCGCGGTTGCGCTGTACGGCTGGATGCTTTTGCCGGCGATCGGCTACGGCTACACCGCCCTGGCGATGGACGCGAATGCGTGGCCGTACGTTCTCGGTGCGATCGGGTCGATCGTCGGGGCACTCTCCTATACGATCGGCCTGCTTGGTGTTGCTGGGGTGGCCATGCCGATCGGGTTGGCGATCGTTGGGATCGGCCAGACGATCGGGATCGTCGACGCGGTTGCTCGGTACTAGTGGCAATCGATAGGTTGTGTCACCGACCATTGCGGCGACCGACCAGAAGATATACACCGATCGATGAATCTACCTACGAGTACTTCAGCGAGGGCCGCCAGAGACGGCGATCGAATCGGTACCACGCGCGACGATCGACCCGCCCGGCCCTGCGCACTGGCCCCCTCCCATGACGTCGAAGCCACCTGTTGACTCCGATCGTGCGACCGAGACTCCTGCCGAGACAGACCGTGATAATAGGTCGGTCCGTGGGTATGTCACCGCCATTGCTCAAGCAGTCCAGCGACGCTTTAGCGTCGATACGCGGGCGCTTGCGGCGGTGCGTATCGCGCTCGGCTGTACCATTCTCGTCGATCTGCTTCATCGTGCGGGGAACATGGAGCTGTATTACACCGACACTGGCGTGTACCCAATCGCTACCTACGAAACGACGTACAGCCAGTACACGGGGCTCTCACTCCACGCGCTGTCTGGGGACCTGTGGCTTCAACAACTTCTGTTCGTCATTGCCGGGCTCTTTGCGATCGCATTCATCGTGGGGTATCGGACCCGAACAGTTGGATTTATTTCGCTTTTGTTGCTGATTTCGCTACACGCACGAAACCCTGTGTTGTTGAACGGCGGCGATCGGCTCTTTCGCGTGCTGCTGTTGGTTGCACTCGCGAACCCGCTCGGCGAGCGATGGTCGATCGACGCGCTTAGACGTGGCCACGCGCGTCGTACGGTCACGAGTTTCGGGACGGCCGCGCTGTTGCTCCAGCCGCTTGCGGTATTCTCCGCCAACGCGATCCTCAAACACGAGGGGAGTACCTGGTTCGCCGGCGAGGCGCTGGGTATCGCGATGGCAAACGACGTCATGACGATCTACCTCGGCAACGTCATCGCCCAGTATCCGACACTGCTGACGGCGCTGACATACGGCTGGGTCGTGCTGTTGAGCGGCTCGATCCTGTTTTTGTTGGTCCCGATCGGCTGGCCCCGGACGATCGCCGCACTGGCGTACATCTCGTCGTTCGTTGGGATGGCGCTCTCGATGATGGTTGGGTTGTTCCCGCTCGTACTCACGGTCGCGGTGCTTCCGTACCTCGGCTCGGGCTTTTGGGACGTGATTTCTCGTCGAATTCCCGATCGTGTCAGTGAGTGGAGGCTGGATGACGGTCGCCTCTCAGCGCCGCCGATTGAGCGGCGGGCGCTGTCGGCGTTTCGCGATCGCGGCCACGGCAACGCCGCCGACTACGCCGTCTCCTACGGTCGATCGCTGTTGACCGTGATTGGGTTTCTATTAGTCGTGTGGATCGTCGCGTTCACCGCGATCGACGTGACGGAGGCTGATGTCCCCGCAGAAGTCGATAGTCCGCATCTTGACCAACAGAGCTGGGGACTGTACGCGCCGAACCCCAGCCGATCGTACAGCTGGTTCGTGATCGAAGCCGAATTCGCAAACGGCTCGACCGCTGAGCCGCTGGACGGCGGCGAACCGGATTTCGATCGGCCGCCCGATGCCTCGAAAAAGTACGACAGCTTCCGGGAGCGCAAGTACCTCGAAACCGTCCGTGATTCCGCCTACGGCGATGAGTACGGCACGATCGCAACCGCCTACGGTGAGTGGGCCTGCAGCGAGGCGAGAGACACCCACGGCCCATCGGTCGAGCGGATCGTCGTCTACCGCATGTACGAAGAGAGTCCGGTTGGCGGCGAGTATGAGGAGGATCTTAGACAGCTCACACTGATCAAGATGGAGTGTTCGGCGTAGCCACTAGCTGTCAGCGGATGACTTTTGCGTTGGATCCGGTGATCGCTGCCGGTATCGAGGTGTGCCGGCAACCGCCTGTGGTTCCGAAACGCCTCAGCATGGCCGTCTCCAACAACACGGTGATGTCCGATCACGAACACGACCATCATCACGAACACGTAGACGAGTCAGTCGACGATCGACAAACATGGGCTCGCCGCCGACGCGAAGGCGTTCCGACGAACAAGCAACTGCTCGTCATCGCGTGCATGGACGAGCGGATTCCGGTCGAAGACGCGCTCGGGATCGAACTCGGTGACGCGCAAGTGTTTCGCAACGCCGGCGGGAAGGTCACTGACGACGTGATCCGATCGGCCGCGCTGACCACGAACTTCTTCGACACCGAAGAGATCATTATCATCAACCACACCGACTGCGGAATGATGAGCGCGCCAGACGATGCGGTTCGGGAGGGGCTGCAGGCACAGGCGGGCGATCTCGACGCGGCCGACCTCGATCCGTCCCTGCCGGAGTTGAACATTGGCGACGCGGATATCATGGATTGGGTCAAAATGACTGATGATATCGACGAAGCGTGTGCTGCCCAGGTCGAGTATCTTCGAGAATCGTCGTTAATCCCCGACGACGTGACCGTATCCGGCTACGTGTACGAGGTTGAATCTGGTGAGCTTCGCCGGCCGGGCGATCGGGTCGCCGAAGAGATCAGTGAACGACAGGTCTGACAGACTGCCGAACTGACCCGGTGCGTACGCCAACCGTTATTTGCTCCCGCTTTGATGTGCCGGTGATGAAGACCGACCACCGGGTCGTTGTTGGCGACGCCCGGGACATGCAGCAGCTCGATCGCGAATCGGTCGAACTTGTCGTCACCTCGCCGCCGTACCCGATGATCGAGATGTGGGACGAACTGTTCGCCGACCTCGATCCGGCGATCGGGTCGTTACTCGACGCAGGAGCGGGTTTGGACGCGTTCGACCGGATGCACGACCAGCTCGATCAGGTTTGGGCCGAACTCGAACGGGTACTTGTCGACGGGGCGATTGCGTGTATCAACATCGGCGATGCGACGCGAACCCTCGGCGGGAGTTTCCGTGTGTATCCGAACCGATCGCGCATTGTTTCTGGCCTCTGTGCGCGGGGCTTCGAGCCACTCCCGGAGATCGTCTGGCGCAAGCCGACCAACGCCGCGACGAAGTTCATGGGCTCGGGGATGGTGCCGCCGAACGCGTACGTGACACTCGAACATGAGTACATTCTGGTGTTTCGGAAGGGGTCTGCGCGGCGATCGTTCGAGCCTGGTGCGGCCGAGCGCTACAACGCGGCGTACTTCTGGGAGGAGCGAAACGAGTGGTTTTCGGACCTCTGGACGGACGTCCGCGGGACGCAACAGGCGACCAACGACGAGGATCTCAGGGAGCGATCGGGCGCGTATCCCTTCGAGATTCCCTCTCGACTCATCAACATGTACAGCGCCTACGGCGACACCGTGTTGGATCCCTTCTGGGGGACGGGCACGACGACGATCGCGGCGATGGTCGCTGCGCGGGACTCGATCGGCTACGAGCTCGAATCGGCGTTTGTGGACGGCTTTGTGGATCGGGCCGCGTCTGTTGAGGAACTATCGGGGCAGGTCGGTCGCTCTCGGCTTCGTGCGCACGAGCAGTTTGTGCGCGAGCGACAGGCCGACGGCGACGAGTTTGGATATCACGCCGAACACTACGACACGCCCGTGATGACCAAACAGGAGCAGCGGATCCGGCTGTACGAGGTCGATCAGCTCAACGAGACAGATACTGGCTGGATGGCGATGCACAGTCCGATCGACCAATCCGATGGTGCCGAGAGTCTGTTCGACCACCCCGGTCGCTAACGAAGCGCTCACTGTCACGATTACACTCGCTGAAAACACCGCAATAGCCCCTTGTTAACAAAGTATTCAACCGAGTATCTCACGGATAGACTCGCGACCAGTCAACTGACGATACTATGGCAAAATCACCGCTCGTGCACGCACGGAACCGCGCCGGTATTGGCCTCCAGCGGCTGCGACTGTCCCTCGGGAGTGGCGCACCGATCGATGCCTCGGCGCTTATTGAGTCGACGCCCACCGATCCGAACGTCCTATTTTTGTGTTACGGGAACATCTGCCGGAGTCCGTTCGGCGAACGATATCTTCAGCGAACTCTGGCTGAACATGACACAGAAGACATCTCAGTCGATTCTGCCGGGCTCAAAGCGACGGATGGACGGAAAAGCCCAGAGAACGCCGTTTCGGCGGCTAGCGAGTTTGATGTCGACCTTTCAGGTCACCGATCGAAGCCGGTGACCGAACAGCAGCTACAGTGGGCCGACACAGTGTTCGTGATGGATCTACTCAACTACTATTACCTCCGTCGAGATTTCGCGGACTACGGTGAGACGGTGTTCTTTCTTGGAGCACTTGCGGACGGAGATTCCTACGAGATTCCGGACCCATACGGCGATGGTGTGTCTCGGTATCGAATGCTTTACGGCGAACTCACAACTGCTGTCGATCGGTTTGTCGATCACATAGACTCCCAGAGATGACCGACGACACTGATGCAGCGATCGTCCCGGATGTCGGCATACACAGCAGCGCTGTGGCGGTTCGATCGCTCTCGAAGGCCGGTGTGAGGCCGATCGTCGCATCGAACAGACAGTCGTCTCCCGCACTTTCCTCAAAATACTGCGCAGAAACTATCGACGTGCCTGATCCACACACGTCGATCGATGCGTACGCTGATTCATTGCTTTCGCTCGCGGAGCGAGACGACGTTCGAACGATCCTTCCACTGCGCGAAGCTGACGTGTACGCGCTCTCGAAAAATCGACCATCGTTTGCCCGTCATATGACGCCGGTGTGGCCCGACTTTGAGACGCTTCGAACCGTACAGGACAGACGAACCCTGCTCTCTGTTGCACAGGACCTCGACATCCCGACACCATCAACCAGGTTGCTCACCGCGTGGCCAGATGGTGCGGATCGAGCTGTGGTGAAGCCGCGATATTCGATCGTAGTCGACGAAGTGTCCTCAGCCGCTCGAGAACCGGCGGTTCGTGTTATGGATCCCCATGAACGGCCTCCTGTCGATGAGGTCGTCGACGAAATGGGACACGTGCCTGTCGTTCAAGAGTACGTTCCGATGGCGGGCGAATATGGCTTCTTTGCGCTCATGGATCGCGGCGATCCGGTATTGACATTTCAACATCGGCGGGTTCGAAGCTTCACGTACGATGGCGGTGCAAGCGTCTATCGGAAGTCGATCGATGATCCGACGTTGCGCGCGTATGGGCTTCGGCTGCTCTCCGCGCTTGAATGGCACGGCCCTGCGATGGTTGAGTTTCGGCGAGATCGCCGGGATGATACGCTCAAGCTCATGGAAATAAACCCACGGTTCTGGGGATCACTCGCGCTCGCGGTACACGCAGGTGCGGATTTTCCTCGGCACTACGTCGACCTCGCAGTCGAAAATACTCCCGGCCCGGAAGTCGAATCCTACGAGGTCGGCCTCGGTACCCACCTTCTAACCGGTGAGTTAGCCTATCTATATACTGTGTTTCGGGGAAACCAGCAGACTGAGCCACCACCGTTTATTCGAGAACTCGCCTCAGTGCTGTGGTCTGTGTATCGACAGCCGCAGTTTGATCTGTGCTCCCTGCGCGATCCGATGCCGTTCGTGACCACACTCCGGTCGCTTACGAAGCAGGCAACGGCTCTCGTGGTTGACCCAGTGCGTTCGACAGACAGCCCTCGTGAGTCATGATTGGCGTCGAGAGAGGCAGGCGTCACTGATTCAGACTGGGGGCGTTCTCTGGAACTACCAAGGATCATTCTGGATACTGCACAGGTCCCCACTACGCTGTACGCTCTTATATTAACAACTCATTAACAATTCATCTCTACATACATATGCGAATGTGTTGCACATGTTGGATAGAATCAAACAAAGCCAGGCCGCGATACAGGTAGCCTGGCTAACAGGAAAAATTCTCAATCATCGGATTCCTGGTTTTGTTTCTCGAACGGCTACTGGTGAGCCGCGAACGGCCCTTCTTTCGACTCCAGATTCGACACCCGGGACTGAACAGGGGTCTGTGAGCGAATTCGACACACAACAGTTTCGGTCATCGATACACCCCACACCAAACTGTCCAATCCTGACTAGCGATGACGTCACCGATTTTGGCGCCGTCGATTTCGTTGCAGATCCGTTTTTATTTCCCGGCGAGGACAAATGGTATCTCTTCTTTGAAATCTTCAACGACGATCGGGACCCCGACGCCGTAATCGGGCTCGCGACGAGCCCGGACGGCTACGAGTGGAACTACGAGGGAGTCGTGTTGCAGACTGAAAAACATCTGTCGTTTCCATATCTGTTCGAATGGGACGGCGAGCGATACATGCTTCCGGAAACCGGCGGGGAGGGCGACACGATGGTCGAACTCTACAAGGCGAGTGATTTTCCAATAGCATGGAATCGATGTGCGATTCCTGTTTCGGGGACCCACGACACAGACGATGCAGTCATCTTCCGCTGGAACGGACGTTGGTGGTTGGTCGTAGGCGATGCGACCATCTCAGGCGTCCATCTGTATTATTCTGAATTAATTGAGCGGGATGGATGGCATTCGCACCCAGATAATCCAGTCGTCACGAATCGATCGATAGCGTATCGTCCCGCGGGACGGCCGGTCGTCACACAGGATCGGATCGTGATTTTTTATCAAGACTGTGCGAACAGATACGGAGAACACGTACGGGCGTACGAAATTACTCGCCTCGATCCGACAGGATTCGCTGACAACGAGCTGGATGGCTCACCGGTGTTGGAGGGCGAAAAGACGCGGATCGGCTGGAATTCCGGACGCATGCATCATATCGATCCATGGTATTTTGACGGCCAGTGGCTCTGTGCGGTCGACGGAAACATCCAAAACAGCAAACTGTTCACCAACAACCACTGGTCGATCGGCATTTACACGTCCGATCAGCTGTGAAATAAACACAGCTTACCACAAACGGCCTGCGCCGAATCCAGCTAACGTCCATTTTGTGGCCCGTAACACACTGCGGTGCTCCGAGTGCACGACAGCACAACGTTGATTGGTGACACCGGTGACTTCTAGTTTGTGGCAATAATCGACGATTCGATCGAGGAGGAATCCGTGGATCGTCGACAGCAGTACGTGACGCTTGTGATCCTCGCGATCGCCGAGCTATTGCGTTGTTGTCCGAAGAGCGCGATCACCGATCGGGTTTAGCGTATTTCCATGCCCACGCGATCAACACCAGCTGTAGCGGCAGCCGGAGCCACGCGCCGGTGTCGGCGATCGGCTGGAGCCGATCGGGGATCTCCTCGTCGAACGGGTCGCTCACTGCCATGTACAGGTTCGCGGGGAAGACAGCGATTAACAGCGCGGTAATGCCGTACGCTGCGGGCCGACGGGTTCGATCGAACAGCATGCCGAGGCCCAGACCAATCTCGGCGATCCCAGAGAGATACACGAGCGCGACCGGCCGCGGGAGCTGGGGTGGCACCGCTCGCGCGAACGCCTTCGGCATCATGAAGTGGGCGATCCCTGCACTGACGTACACGGCGCTCATCCAGACTGGCCGCGACTGGGTAGGTGATTGCGATGTTAAGGGACGATCATCTGGTGTGGACGCTGACGCGGAGCGATCGGCAGGCGGCATGTCTTGACAGTCGATCGCCCGCATGTTAACCTCTATTGCCGTCTGTTGTCGTCTGTCGCTATCTGTCGTCGCCTGTCACTACCTGTTGTCGTCTATCACTGTCTGTTGTCGTCTGTCACTGTTTGTCGTCGCCTGTCACTGCCTGTTGTCGTCTATCGCTGTCTGTTGTCGTCTGTCACTGTTTGTCGTCGCCTGTCACTACCTGTTGTCGTCTGTCGCTGTCTGTTGTCGTCTGTCGCTGTCTGTCGTCGCCTGTCGGCAGACCGGACGTGACACCGATCGCTGTGCCGGCTCAAGAGACACGGGTCCCACTGCGAAGTAAGACGAAACTAATGAGCGCTGCCATCGCAGCGATCGCTGCGAGCACCAAGAACAGGACTTGGACACTCGCGATCGTCAACACAGTCCCGGCGAGCCCCGCACCAAGTGCCCCGACACCGAAGATCGCGAGGTAGGTGTACCCGAACGAGAGTCCCCGGGCGTCGGGGTTCGAGTAGGCCGCAACGGTCGTCTGTGATAACGGCTGTACAGAAAACAGTGCGATGCCGAGAAGCAACGAGACGGCCAGGAACGTCCAGACGCTCGCGGTCGCCGGGACGAACAGTAACGCAAGCACCGCCAGCGTCCCGAGCACGTACGCGAGCCCGCGCTCTGGAGCGATCCGATCGGCCACCTGCCCGCCGATGTACTGGCCGCCGATCCCGACCATCAGGATCCCGACATACAGGTATCGTGCGAGGTCGAACTCCTCAGCGTAGGGGCTCTCGGGGTCGACCAATTGGAGTGTCACAAGCCCGTCGAGAAAGTCTCCGAGGAGATCCGGCAGAAACGTCAAGAATGCGCGGTAGTAGAGGCCGTTCAGCGTCACGATGAGCAACACGAGGACGAACCCGCCGGTCAACAGGATTCGGGTGTCAGAGACGATCGTCGAGAGCGATACCTCGCCTTTGCTGGTGTCTTCGCTGTCGCTGCTGCTGTTGCTGTTACTGTCTCTTGTCGTCTCGGTGTCTGCTGTGGTGTTATCATCTCCACCGTCGGCAGCCACTCCGCTGGGAGGGGTCTTGTTGAGATCGACGGTCAGTCCGTACACCGCCGCACCGATCGCCGGGATAGCCAACGCGGCAGCGACGAGTTGCCAGTCGAACCGGAGCAACAGCAACGCGGTCACCAGCGGCCCGAGTGCGATACCGACGTTGCCGCCCATGCCGTGGTATCCAAGCGCGATCCCGGGGCGATCGACCGACTTCGACAGCAGCGCCAGTCCGGCTGGATGATAGACGCTGGCGGCCGCACCCCACAGCGCGACGGCGACGCCGATGAGGAGCAACGAGGGGCTGAGGCTCATCACGACGAACGATCCGGCCATCCCGAACAGGCAGGCGATAATGAGCGGTTTCGAGCCGAAGCGATCGACCAACACGCCGCCGGGTAACGCCCCAACGCCGAAGAGGCCGTATCCGACTGTGACCAGCCCACCGAGCAGCGCCGCGGTGGTCGAAAACTCCACCAGCCAGACCGTCATCAGAATCGGGATCGACAGCTCGTAGGTGTGGACTAAGCCGTGAGCGCCGGACGTGAACAAGATGAGACGGCGATCGTCGGCGTTCATTCGTGGGTGTCTGCTACTGGATCCGAGCGGAACTTAACCGCTCCGAACCGGTCGAAATTTGATGGGTTACTCGCTGTCGGTGTTCGCACTCCCAGTTGCGGTCGCGTCTGCGTCAGGATTCGAAACGTCAACGTCGAAGGTGGATTCGCTCTCTAAGGAGACTTCCTCTGTCGCCGCGCCAACGAGTGTTATTGACACCAACAGCGAGACGGTTGTCGTCTCGGTATCCCCTGAGTCGACCCCACCATTGTCAAAGGTCGATTCATCAATGTCTGTGCCGCGATCAGTGATGTCAACCTGGTCGAAATCTGCCTGTATAACGCCTTGGACCAAATCAAATGAATCACCTGACAGCTCAACTTCATCACCAATCCGATCGCTCTCAACCGATTCATCATAGATCGAATCGGTACTCTCCCCAACGGCGGCATCGATCGTCAAATCAATCCGTTCGAGTCCGTCGGAGAAGTTCTCCCACTCGATGTCCACAGTTGGCTCGATCGACACCGAGGTGATCTCACCGTCGTTATTTTCGACCGCTGTATCGGCCGCGGTGAAGTCGATCGAGGCCTCCGCACGGGCAGAATCACTCGTCAGAGAGGCGGCTCCGCTCAGTCCCAGCAGGCTGAGAGCGATCGTCGCAATCTGGCGGCGCGGGATCGCAAGGATGCCGCGAGTGTCGCCGCGTCGATCGCCGTTACTGCCACCGCCACCCCAATCGTCACCGCCGGCGTCCGCAATCACATTCTGGCTGTGCGTGACACGAGCTTCAGTTTCGGGCTCGTGGTTGGGTCGATCGTCATGCTGGTCGTCATCTGCTGGTAGATGGTTCTCGTCGCTCATTCGATCATCCTCATCTACTGACTGCTCCTGGTGGCCGATTTTGCCTCGCTATCCGACGGTTACTTCGAGAACTGATACCTTCCACCAACGAGCTGTCATCACATTAGCGTGGATCGCTATCAAATATAAAAATTAGGATCTCCGTTGATTCGGGTTCGATCAATCGCCTCTCGTGGCCGCGGTACAGTATTCGAGCGAAGTGAAGTACCACGGGTCGGGTGACCCGTGGTACTCTGCCTCGAAACCGTATAGACCGAACAATACTATTCGGCTGGCTGTCAAAGTGTATCCCAGTCAACGACACGAAGCGCATGTATCCGATCGAAATGGTCGACGTTGGCAGTTAGCACTGGAAGTTCCTGTGTCAGTGCAGTCGCGGCGACGTATACGTCGTGCAGATTATTGAGTGGCTGTCCTCTAGGATACCAAGGTTGGGCGGATACGCCAAACTTCACGGCTGAGGATCGCTAGCTGCTCGTGTTAGACGATCGGCGGCAGGTCGGGGGCGGATTGAAAAGACCACGCTGGCTACGACAGTGCTGGACCCCTTCGATCGACTCTCTCACCTCGCCGCTATTTGTACACCGAGCAGACGCGTTCGATCCCCGCTTCGAACTCGATCGACGGCTCCCAGCCGGTTTCGGCATGCATCTTCGAGTAGTCCGCACACGTGTCGTGGACGTACACCGACTCGGGAATCGGGTTTTCGACGTACGTCGGCTCGACGGCAGTTCCGAGTTCCTCGCTTAATAGGTCGACGACCGTGTTGAAGTCGTAGGACTCGCCCGTCCCGAGGTTGAAGACGCCGTCGAGTTCATGTTCGGCTGCGAGTACCAGCCCGTCGACGATGTCCTCGACGTGAGTGAAATCCCGAGTTTGCGTGCCGTCACCGTACAGTTCGGGCGATCGGCCGTGGGCAATGTCGTCGGCGAACTGAGCAATTACGTTCGCGTACTCGCCTTTGTGGCCCTCTGCGCCGCCGTAGCCCTGGTACACCGAGAAAAACCGCATCCCGGCGAGTGTGAGTCCGTAGTGGTTCGAAAAGTACTCCGCATAGCGCTCCCGAGCGAGTTTCGAAGCCTCATAGCCCGTGTTGACCGTCACGGGCATGTCAACGGGCGAGGGCTCTGTTCGGCTGCCGTAGATCGAGGAGGTCGAGGCGTACACGACAGTCTCACAGCCGTCCTGTCTGGCCTGCTCGACGACATTGACAAACCCCTCAACGTTGACGCGGACGCCCCGGCAGGGATCGTCTTCATGCATCGCGTACGACGACAGCGCTGCGAGGTGAAACACCACATCGACGTCGGTCGGGAGCCCCCCGGCGAGGACGCTCTCGTCGCGGAACTCGACGTTGCTTTCGAGGTTTTCGGCAGTCCCGAGGTAGCCGTCGTCGACGACAATTACCTCGTTATCCGCCGCGAGCGCGTTCGCGAGGTTCGATCCGATGAATCCTGCACCACCTGTCACAAGCACCCGCTTGTTGTCCATACCGAATGCACCACGGTCAAACATATAAACGAATTGTGATGCCGATCGCGCTCGGGCGGCGACTGCCGCTGTACTCCTTGTTATTCTGTGGTTACCGCTACTGGCGCCCAGTATAATTTTCCGCCTCAGGCACGGATTGAACGGTATGGCTTTCGCGATCACGCACTTTCTAGTCGGTGCGTCCCTCCTGCTTTTGTCCGCGGCTCCATTCGTTCTCCGGTATGACCTCGACCAAACCGCAGTCATGTGGATTGTCCCGATCGGCGGTATCTGGGGATTGCTCCCGGATCTTCACAACGTCTCTCCCGTCTTTGGGGCCGAATTGTTCGCGATCCACAACTCGCCGTGGATGTCGCTGTTTGCGTTCCATTACCTGTTAGACACCCCGGCTGTCCGCGATCGCCAGAACGTGAGCATCTTGCTTGCGATCGCCCTGTTTGTGTTCGCCCTGTCGATTGTTTCTCTGGCATATTGGATTCGCGATCGACAGACGATCGCACGGATGCAACTCGGGAAATTGGCAATTACGGGTGTTTCGGGGGCGATTGCAGCCGGGTTCGCGACGATCACGCTCACAGCCGTTGTTAGCACGCAGTGGGAATTTGATACGGTTGCGGGATTGGTTGGTGCCGATCGGGTGTTGATTGGTTTGCTGGTCGTGCTTATCGGTGGATTCGTTCTCGGGCTTGGGTACTTGGCTGCGTTCGTGCTGATTGTGCCGCGGCAGTACCAGATGATGTCGCGTTACGGCGCTGGGGCCGGTATCGGAATTGGCGTCGTTGCGTGGCTCAGTGGTGTGGTTGTGTTCGTTCCCCTGTGGGTTCAGTGGGTGGTTGGTGGGGAGTTGGCAATCCCATTCGTTCACTGGCTGAGTCTGGGTGGCCTTGTGCTGTATGGGGCTGTCTTTGGGTCGCTGTATGCGATCGTGTCTGGGGCGTTTGCGGTGGGCAGTGGCCGGGAGATGGACGGAGGGATTGTTGGAGTATGAGCAAGCGACCAGTCCCTCTCGTGGATATGATGCTATCTGCAGCTCCAGGTGTCTCGGTTCTGGACGGCGATTTCCGGGTTATCCTCGTCGAACTGATGGGGAGTTGGCCGCCTCGCGCTTGATAAAGCGCTGATGGTGGGCCACTGCAGCCTCGACAGCCACGGTCTGGGGATTGCTGAGTCGAGGGCCGATCGTCTCGATCGGCTGCCATTCAGCATCGTCGTGTTCGGCCGACAGCGACACCGATCGGCGTGGCCCGCGACAGTAATAGTACACCGCGAACCGGCCTTCTCCGTCGTCGTTTATCCATGAGACGGTGTGGACCGGCGTGACGATCGTCCGTGTCAAACTTAGCGACACACAACACGTCTCGCTTCATTAGCGAGACTGCTGTTTACTGCCGAAAATAGGAACAATAAATGCTGCACGGCGATCGTTTTTTTACCTGTGTTCCTCGATCCACTTGCACCACGCGTGGAAGTCTTCGGCTCCACATTGATCAGCGATCGAGTGAAGCGTCCCGATCCGAATCTCTGCATGCAACGGTACATCGACGTTTTGTCCCTCACCTGTGTCTTCGTTCTCGTGGTGAAGACGCTCGTCAGATCCAGCCAGCATATTCCACGCGAATAATAATCTCTTTGTCTATTGCACAAAATTGTGTAATTATAGGATGTACGATATATGCGGTGAAAAGGAACTCAAAGTTTGCCTCGCGCTCGATCCAGGGGATTCTATCTCTGGCGTCGCGCGGAAGATCGACGAGAACCGCGAGACAATCCGGCGCGTCGTGAATCGCCTCGAAGAGGCAGGATACGTCGTGTACGATGATGGTCTCCAGCTCGTCGATCAGACAATCCGAGACGCCGGTCTCGATTTCCTGACGGTGACAGCAGCCCTCTCGCCGCCGTCGATCTCGGAGGCGTACGTCCTCCCACAGTTCGCAGGTATGGTGTATGCGTTTACTGGCATCGATGCGGTCTACGTCTGGACCCGCGGTGGTTACCAGGTTGCTCGCGATCCGGCGGACTATCCGCTGTTCATCGCCGTCCACGAATCCGAGCTTGAGGCCTGGACGGCGTTCTTCGATCGGTTCGGCATCCCGACTTCCACAAAGCGCCAGCCCACCAGAGCTCTTGATGGCGCTATCCAGGTCGTTCTAGAGCCACGGCCAGAGATCGATGCCGAGATGGTCGACGGACGGTCTGTTATCTCACTCCAAGAAACCGTCGCGTTCGCAAACGAGTACTACGCAACCTTCGAGTCAGCACTCGACATGCTCGGACGGATGTACGACGACGTCGACACTGACGCGAGCTACCGCATGGAGCCCGCCTGAACATGAGTCACGAAGACCGAAGTGCGGCACTCATCGACGTGCTCGAAGAACTAGAGCAGTCTGATATTGGGTTTGTCCTCGTTGGTGGGTACGCGATCAGTCAGTTCGAGACGCGGTTTTCGACCGACCTCGACCTCGTCATCGCTCCGGACGACTACGATGAAGTCGTTGCGTTTCTCGAAGCGCACGGTTTCGAACGACAGACCGATCTAGAAGTACCCCCAGAAGAGACCATTTACAATCGCGAAATCGAGCTTTTCGAGCGTACTGAAGGCCTTCCTCTCCCGGTCGGTGCAGACATTCTTGTGAACGGCCTCGGCTGCCGACAGACCGAAGCAGAGTGGTCGTTCGACTATCTGCGCAAGCACAGTTCTCCGACGACGATTTCAGGCGGTACCCGGTCGACAACCGCACGAGCAGCTGATGGGGAAGTGCTCGTTGCGGCCAAGCTCCATAGTGGGCGAAAACCGGATCTCGCAGACGTCCTCGCTGCGACTCCGTCGATCGACTTCGGAACGGTCGAGACGCATCTACATCGCGGCGATGCTGATGCCCTTCGTCAGCAGCTCAGTGAAGCACAAGCGTTCATCGAAGCGGGTGGACTCGATCACCGATTCAAGAGTCTCTTTGGCCAGTCATCGGCCTCGGCCGAGGATATTGAGTGGCTCCTCACGTTTCTCAAACAGCAACAGAAGTAACGAGCAACGACATGGAGACAGTACGGGCTTTTTTGAGGGACTGCGGCCGATCGCTCCCCGTCTGTGTTCCGTGGACAGCTGGTCTTCGGCCGATCGTCCACCAATTCCCGGCGCGATTGTTTGCCGTCGGACAGTCTCGATCGAATTGGGCGTGACACGTCAATTTTCGCGTTCTGATCTGAATAGTGCCGATCACAGTGCTACCAACTGGTCTCATGTAAAGTACCACGGGTCGGGTGACCCGTGGCGTTCGTCTCTGGTCACGTCCACGAGAATAGTGGTGTGACGGCACCGAACTTTAATTCCCTCCGTGCTCGCCGTAAGGCTTGCGTGGAACCAATAACACCCGAACACGCTCGTGAATCCTACCCCAATAGAGGTCTTCTATCAGGCCGTAGGAACCGTGTCCGTGGAGGTCAGCCGCTTTACGTCGGCTCGACACCACCCAGCTCACCGAGTTTGTTTCAGTCGGATTTTGCGAGGTTGTTAACGGTGAGTTCCACTCCAAAATACGGCGGTTTGGCACTTGAAACTTTAGATTGTGGAGGAATCGTACACGATTCACCCACGGGTCGGGTGTTGAGCAAATCGAAGATTTGCGAAAGCCGAAAACGGACGTTTTCGGAAACCCGTGGAACTCTCGCTGTTCTCTTTAGATTACAGTGTCTTCAGATCGATCGCACGGACAGGGCCTTGCTGACTCGCAGTGACGGCGAAAAGTGAATACGACGCTGTCCGGGACACCCCACCATGTCCGCATGAAAGCGATATAATTAGCTACAGAAAGAATTATTTTGTCGTAGATGGTAGGTTGTACGTATGCCCACTGACACACCCGCACCGGGCTGTCCGCCCATAGACTCCCTTGAGTCAGTGTTTAGCGAAGAGCCGTCGATTGAAGAGCGCATCTACAGCCTCCTTGTAGAGACGACGGAGGGCGTGACCGCCCCGGCAGTCGCTGAGCAACTCTCGTGTTCGACGGACACGGCGCGGAAGTATCTCAATTGGTTTTCGGAGTTAGGTATCGCCAGTAAGCATGATGGCCGACCAGTCCAGTACGAACGTAACACCGAGTACTTCGAATGGCGGTACGTGAACGAGTTGGCGAACACACGATCGCTCGATACCCTCAGAGAGCGCGTCATCGAAATCCAGGAGCGAATCGAGTCGTTTCGGGACCGGTATGACGCCACAGATCCCGCGAGGATCGATGTCTTTGACGCGGCTGACCGCCTCGATATGACGATTGCGGACGCCTGGGACGACTTATCGACGTGGGCCAGTCTGGAAGACGAACTCCGTCTCCATGACCGCGCCCGTCGCCGGTTGAGCGATCGCGCCACAGCAAACGCAGACTGAAACGTTCGATGGCAAATCACTCGCATACACCTGCTGGGAGCATTGACCGAACTATTCTCATGAGTATCAAGCAGCGGCTTGATACCGCCCCGTATATTTATTCGACAAGCCTGAATCTACAGCAGGGCAAACCAACGCTCACCGCGACCTTCGCCTCGGAGTACTTCCCGACTGACGTCAAGGAGGCGTATTACGATATTCGGTGGTACACAAGCGGCGATTTTGAAATTCACTACCAAGAGAACTGGACGGACGAACGAGAGTGGAAGCGACGGTGGGATAAGCATCCTCGGAACGGAAAGCGAACGCACTACCATCCACCTCCTGACGCGGATCACCCGCCGAAACCAGCCACCCTCCCAACCCACTACTACGAGATGCTCAGGTACGCCGACACAGAGACGCTCGATCACATCAAATCTCATCCACTCATCGACGCCGACTAATACTCATCGCCCGGCGAGAGGAATTGCGGTTGATACGCCTGCTCTTCTAGACGATACCGTGCCCTTCGTGACGATCGCTCCTCATCTGTGTTCCGTGGACAATTGATGTCTTCGATCGATCGTCCGGGGTGGGTCCGTGATGGTGACCGACGACGGCCGATCGCCTCGAAGAAACCCGCGAGGAATCACATAGTCTCCGCCGAGAGATTGAGATTCCCTGGCTCGCAGTATTCGATCGAGTTCCTGCTATAGTTGGCATGGCAAACGTACTGCCATTTTCACTCTGAGATGATAATTAAAGTACTGTGGCACCGAATACCTCCACATGAGCAGTATCGAGGTTCCCGCTGATGTGTTCGACGCGATCGCTGCCCCACCAGATGAACGCGAACCCATTGTTCGACAGGAACTGGCCGTCTCGCTGTATCGGGAAGGATATTTATCATTTGGAAAGGCACGAGAACTGGCCGGGCTCACAAAGGCTGACTTTCATCGCTTGCTCGGCAAGCGCAACGTCGAACGACACTACACTGACACCGATCTCACGCTCGATATCGAATACGCCCGCGAATGACAGTCGTTTCGAACACCTCCCCGCTGTTGAATCTCGCTTTGATCGGGCGGCTCGCGTTGATCGAAGCACAGTTCGATGAGGTTGTGATTCCTCTGACAGTATGGCACGAGATCCAGGCAGGGGCTGCTGGTGTCGATCAAATTGAATCACTACGGGATCGTGGTGGACTTCGCATTGTATCTCCAGAATCGACGGAACTTCTGACAGAACTTCAGCGAGAGCTCGATGCTGGAGAGGCGGCAGCCCTCGCGTACGCGATCGATACTGACGCCGAACGTATCCTTCTTGACGAACGTGAGGGACGTGCAGCCGCCAGTCGTCACGATGTCCCTGTCACCGGCGTTGTGGGAATTTTGCTCCGGGCGTCCCGGCAAGACGGACTTGACCTCGAATCTGAACTCAACACATTACGGGACGCGGGATTCTGGATTGCCGATGATCTGTACGAGCGAGCCCTCGCACTCGATCGCGAGTGAGTGTTGCCCACTCGAATCATGTCCTAATCGCATGGCGATTGGTGTACTGCTCGCCTCTATTTAGCGTGGGAAGCGATCAAGATTGATCGATCGCAGCAGCATCGATCGCTCCTCATCTGTGCTCCGTGGACAGTTGGTGTCTTCGGCCGATCGTCCCGGGTGGGTCCGTGATGGTGACCGACGACGACCGATCGATCGATACACCAGACGGTAACGCTACTGCAAATAGTCGGGTCGATCGGTGGTTAGTGTTGGTTTGATCGCGTCGTGTCCCGCGTGGGATGTGCTTTGGTGTGTTTTGGTGTGTGGTTTCGATCGGTGGACAGGGTCAGCCGTGGACGCCAGGTGTCTCCGGGGCGGACCGCGTGGCGTCCTCCGATCGATCTGTAGCACCTCGAGACGATCGATCGCGTGTCTCTGTGCCCGTGTTCGCCTTCGATCGATCGCCTGTGGTCGCCTGTGAGCGACCCGTCTCCCCGGGGATTTCGGCGTCACTCGGGAGGATGACCCGGCGTTCGGTGTACGAGAGACCGTTTTTGCGTTCGGTTTTGCGTCTGATCGCGATCCGGTTCTTCGTGAGGTCCAACAGGGCGTCGATCGTCCGGGAGACGAGCTTTTTCGCGTAGGTGTCTCTCACGCCGCGTTCCTGTCTGCGGATCCAGTGTTTGAGATCGCTCGCTTTGACGTACTCGCACACCGACGCGGAGCCGCGCTTCCACGGATTGTCGCCGATCGTCTCGTCCGTCCGGGCTTTCCAGACTTTGGCGGCCAGTCGGGTCGGAAGTGCAGAGGCGCTTGATCGCAGCATGTCCTCGTCTATCCGGGCCAGCTGTTGGATCGGGAGGAGGTCACCGTAGGTGAGCGTCGTCCGGTGGGGGCGGCTGCGATCGAGTGGGTCCGCCTGTTCGGGTAGGCGATAGTACGCGTGGCCGTCGTCTTTGGTGAGCGTTTCGAGGCGATCGCCGGGGACCTCGATTGTGGTCGGATCGACGGTGTCCGTGCGGAGGTGTGCGCCTTTCTCGAGTTCTCTCGACTGGCGTTCCTCGATTCGTGTCTTGTTCGCGGCTGTTTTGCGGGCGATCGCGTCTGTCTTCCGGGCGATCGCCTCGGTCCGGGTGTCCAACTCGGCTGTTGTCTGGGTCTGGGTGGTGAGGCGATCGGCGTGTTCGTTGAGGTGGTCGTCGTGGTTGGAGAGCTGATTGTCGTGGTCTGAGAGGCGATCGTCATGCACGGTGAGCTGATCGTTATGTGCAATGAGACGATCGTCGTGATCGTCCAGCCGGTCCCGAAGTCGATCGTTCTCTGCGTCGAGCGCCTCAACCTCGGTTTCGAGTGTTTCGACGCGGGCGGTGAGCTCATCGATCGTCTCCGTGAGGGCGGCGATCGTGTCGGTGACCTGGGTGCCGGTTACTTTGCAGTCGGTGGCTCGGGTGGCCGTCAACGGCGATCGGGCGTCCTCACTCATCCGTCTCCACCTCGATCGCGTAGGTTGGGTCTGGGTGAATTGTGATTGTGAATGGCTTCACCGACCAACTGCAGTTTCAGTTCACTTGCTTCCAGAGACTCTCGATCCGCTGGCGGATATTTGCAAGCGTTCTAGTGAACAGGGCCGACGGATGGTGATCGGCTGGGGAATCCGGAATTGCATCGCTTGACTGCGCTGCCGGTGGTGGATGAAAATGCGTTCGCTGTGTATGGGGATTTGGATGACGATCCCAGCGACACTGCCAGATGTCACCTGAGTCCTGTGTTTCGATCTGACACCCTCCCACGACTGAAGTCGTGGGGTTCCCAGCCACAGACCAGGTGCCCCACGGCGGAAGGTTCCCCACTCATCGACGGTGGGGTTGTGGGCCGTGCCAGTACGGCCCCCGACCGAGATAGCGGGCTTCATTTACCTCCGTGTGGAGTGCGTATCCTTACCTCAGACTCGGCAGCACAACCTATGGTACGATCCGTGGTAGTTGTTTCGGGTTGTGTCGGATTCATCCCACGACTGAAGTCGTGGGCTTTCTCCTCGAACCACTGTAATGGAAATTGTAGTCGCCGTTCGTATACCATTGAATTTCAAGTCGTGCTACTTGAATGTGCGGCGGGTAGCGATTGGAGTCGAAAATTGTGACCACCAGTGAAACCATTTTTCCAGTTCGTTCTGTCTGCACTGTCTCGATAAGTGAGTGTGTTTGTGCTCGTTCGGCAATCGTCTCGAGCACAGCATCGTCGATCGGTGCTGCCGACGAACTCATGTTCACGCAGGTAGCTTGCCACTCTCGTGGCGGGACATTCGAATCGCCTCTTTGTGCCGGTCGAGTGCTTCCAGCAGTGTCTCCCATTTCGAGAGGGTCTCTAACCGATCTTCCAGTTCGGCATGCGTTGCTTCCTCCGGCAGGTCGACAGTCGCTGGAGTTGTGGTATCAAACTGCTGTTGCAGTTGTTCAACCTGCGTTTCTAGCTCCGCAACCGTGTCGAGGAGCTCCTCGATCGTGTGTGTCTCCGCAAGTTCGTTCGCCCGCCGCCAGCGAAAATATGCCTCGTTACGGACGTAGCGTGCGCCGCGGTTGTCTACACGCTTTCGAACAACGCCAAGCGTCACGAACGTGTCCAGATGCTTCCTAGCGGCGTTCGTCGAACACGCGGCCCGGTCTGCGATCGTCGCGGCAGTCGCAGGCTCCTGGAGGCCTGTGATCACGGCCCGAATCCGTTCTTGTGTGTCCTGTGATTGTGTCCAGTCCTCGCGTTCTTTGGTGCGTGCTGTCTCGTCTGGTTCTGGACCAAAGTCAGCCATACGCGAATATATGCGGTGTAAGCGCAAATATCTTCTCCAGGTCTGTATTGACGGCTTTTTGTCGCATTTTTAATGTTATATCGTGACACCATGGCTTCAAATTCACAATCTTAGTATACCTGTTTATATATAAATTATACATACATATCGTACTTCCAAGCGAAGTGTGAATCTGGAGACCCTATTTGTGAAATTTTACTGAGGGGTACTGGCTGTAGAAGAACTTGACCGAACTATAGCGAC
>NZ_SRSG01000031.1 GCF_005543295.1 Halalkalirubrum salinum | reverse complement strand
CCGTATCGCCCTCATCGCCATCTTCGGTATCCGTATCGCCCTCATTGCCATCTTCGGTGCCCGTGTCGCCCTCATTGCCATCTTCGGTACCCGTATCGCCCTCATTGCCATCTTCGGTACCCGTGTCGATCTCAACAGTAGAGCTAATTCCGTCGCTTTCATTTCCTTCCGCGACGCCACCGTCGCTTTCATTGCCCTCTTCGGGGCCACCATTTCTACTATTATTCTGCCCGGTGACAGCATTTTCGCTGCCATTTTGACCGTCCCTCGTACCGTTATTTTCATGCTCGTCGCTGGATCTGTCCTCGCCGTTTTCGGCGCTTTCAGGAGTGCCGTCTTGTGCAGCGGTTTCGTTTCGATCGCCCCCGCCTCCGAGAGTTCGCAGCCCGGGATCTGAGTAGGCGGACTCGTCCGCCGTCGCAGCGAATGTCCCGGCCGCACTTCCGCTGGCCGAGAAGAATGCGAGCGTGAACCCGCCGCCAAAACTCGCTGCAAGTACCACGACCACACAGGCGATTACGACGACCGGTTTCACGGCGATCGCGTTCATTGTTCCCTCCCGTCGTGGTCACTGGTAGATGGCACGTCCGCGTGTGAATGCGTGTCCGCGTCAGCTACTAGGTCAGCGCCGTGGATCGATTCAGATGCAGTTTGACCGTCTGCATCCAGCACGTCCGGTTCCTCGGCCATCGCAGGGATCCAAGGCTCTGCCCGCGCGTGCTCGTCCAATACGTGGGCGTCTCCACCACCACCAGTCTCAGCAGTAGTCCCGCCGTCGGTCGCCGGCACGGCTGTTCCGGGGGTTCGGCCGGCGCTCAAGAGCAGCCCGATCGCGCCAAGGAACGCGACTGACGTGGCAACTGTGACGGAGATCGACAGGGTCGATCGGAGTGTGTACGCGGTGTACCCGCTGTACGCCGCGAACGGGAGCAACATCGCCGCAGCACCGATAACGGTGTCACGGGTGATCCCTTCGCCGGTCGTTCCGTCCGCACTGACAGGCAGGGCCTCAGTGGCTGATTCCTCCGGATCAGCAGTCGTATCCGGATCAGCAGTCGTGCCGTCGGCTTCGGTAGCCGTCTTCCTGCGTGAGGCGTATATCGACCACAATTCGGTGACCAAGAGCAAACCGAACGGGATCACCACGAGCGCGATAAAGCCGTACGTGGAGTTCCCGAACTGAATGACGTAGCCGATGTAGGGAATCGTCAGCATGACCGTCCCGATGACGTTCGTGGCTGGAACCAACCCTGAATCGACGTTGTCGTTGGCGTCTCCTCTCGTCTCGAACGCCAGTGTGCCGCCGCTGGTCGTGACCGCAGTCACCCGGTGTGTGACCGGTGTTTCGGAGGTCCCGCGGAGGAACGTGATTACGTCACCTTCGACGATCGTACTCGGGTCGCGTTCGTCGACGATGACGACATCTCCGGGCGCGATTGCGGGCGTCATGCTTGCGGTGAGGACCACGAAGCTGTGATCTGCCCCGACAGTCATCGGAGCTGCGTACACGATGAACGGGACGACGACGGCGATCAACAGCAGCACTGCAGCCAGATTTACGTATTTTTTGAGTTGTGGATTCATGATCTCAGTCCTCCGTGCCGTCGAGGCAGACGGATTGGTTGTTTTTGTTCGTTGCACTGACCAGTGTCAGCGTGTACGTCCCATCGCTGTCGGACAACTCTGACGAGAGCGGCCGTGAACAGCTCGTGTGGATGGCTGGCTCGAAAGTGACGATCGTTCCGTCGTTCGTTGTACCGTGGAACACGAAGTCCGGTTTATTCGACCCGTTGAAGTCAACCGTCACGTCCTCGCCGACGCGAGCATCGTAGTTCCGTGTCTCTTGAAGACCATTTCCGGTGACCTGCTGCTCGACGTCGAGAGAGATATCCTCGGGTCCATCGTACGCGAATTGCGCTTGGATTACTCGGGATTCACCGTTTTCACACGGGACACAGCCATCATCGGCTACCTCATCGTGGGTATTGTCCGCCTCTGCACAGACGAACACGCGGATATGGCTGATCGCAGAGCGATCGGCGTCCGGTCCGTTCTCGGTGCCCGCACCGCTGTCGTTTTGTCCGTTCTTGCCGTTATTGGCGTTGCCCTCGTTGTCATCGTCGGTTTCTGGTGCGAACCAGATGAGGTTGGGATCGCCGATCTCCGCCTTGTCGTACGTAGACTCCTCGGGACCGCCCTTGAGGAGTACCTTACAGAGTTCGCGGTCAGGTGCATTTCCGAGTGAGACGAGATCGAATCGGACGCCGATCGTTTCGTCGCCGTCCTTCTGGATTGCGTCCGTGATTTCGAGTTCGTAGCGCCCAGCACCGGGGCCTTCATCGAGTGCCAGCCGGTCGCCGACTGCGATCGGCATGCGCTTGTCTAAGTCGTCGGCCTTGCCGAGTTCGACACACGAGACGCACTCGGGCTCTGGGACAGGATCGCAGGATCTACCCTCGAACGGGTTGGTGGCAGCACCGTCCTCGATGTGTCGACACTGCTCGGCACCGAACAGCAACTTGAGGGTCGCTGACGAGCCCGCAAGCGACTGGGGGACATCCGAGAGGAACGTCCAGTACACGTCGATGTCTATCGGATCGTCGGGCTCAACACACCCCTCGTCAGGAATTTGCACCCCATCGACGAAGGTCCGATTGAACTCACGCAGGGAGTTCCGTTCGAATAGCCGATCGTTGTTGACGCGGACCGAGACGTCGATGTATGATGCAAGCGGACTTTCGGGGTCCGGACAGACGGTCGCGAGCCAGACTCTGGCTGGATTTCCGGAGACCGAGACGGTCAACCGCTCTTTTCCACCGGTACCCGGTTCGATCGGTCCGCCGCCAAAGTCAAACGCTACGTGACCGTTCGACTCCTCGCAGTGGGCACAGTCGATCGATAGATCGAGGTCGCCGACGACGAACGACGATGTCAGGTCCGATCGGTCTGCGAGGAGCGCGTGGGTACGTGCGCCAGCGCTTCCGCCGACAGTGCTGAACACACCAACCCCACCAATGCCCATGAGCAGTTCGCGGCGTCGAATTCGCGTTTCGCGGCTCATTGGCTTACCTCCGACTCATCGAACGGATTGGCCGTGTTATCACAGTCGATCGCGCCGATCTCGATGTCGAAGCCGACGGTGCTGTGTTGGTACTCGTTGCCGACCGACTCGTCGATCGACCATGCGAGTCCTAGACAGAGGCGCTCGCCCGGTTCGAAACACGGCGCGTTTGCCGGGGGATCAAGGAGAACGCCTGTGCCGAGCGGTCCGTCGGTGAGCACATCGATCGAGCCCGAGTACGGCGCGTCTTGGGGTGCCCCAGCTTCGGCGCCTTGACAGCCGCCAATACCGAATATGCCCGTATCGTACCACAGATCGATGTCGAGTACGTCCGAGAGCGCTCCCCCGGAGTTAGTGAGTCGAAGCCACAGCTGTGCAGGCGCTGACTCCGGCTCCGGCGTGATTCCGATACTGAGAGTGCCCGAATCACCCGGGAGCACGTCGTCGATCGCGACGACAGGTCCGGACTGCTCGATCGCTGACGCGACGTCGTCTTCGTAGCCCGCGGTGTTGTTGTAGTCCCACTCGCCGCCGTCGATCGGCTGGCCGCTGAGTAGCTCCTGGCCGTTGCCTGTGTCGTAGGTCCCGTACCAACCAACGAGGATGTTGATGTTGCTCGAGTCGGTCTGTGCGAGGGTATAGTTCGTATATTCCGGCTCATTTGCCGTCTGTGAGCCAGAGCGTCGTGTCAATCCGAGCGCTCCGATTCCGACTGCGCCGGCGCTCGCGAGAAGTTCGCGGCGACCCAACTGTGGTGGTGTATTTGTTGTCATGTGTGTGGTTCCGGAATCTGTTCGTGTGTCTCCGGACCCGTTTCCGCAATGGGGTGTGGGTGCCCCGGATTGGTTCTCTGTAGCGCGTATCGGGACATATGTATGCGTCCAATACCGCTTCCGACAGGGACAGTAGGATGGTCGATCCGTGGACGCAGACGGCTGGCAGGGGGTAATTACCACCCGGTCCGTGGCCCGTACCGCTCCAATTACTTCGATATCATGGATACGCCCAAGGGGTGCCTCCGGAGATCCACGATCGACGATCGAGATGGAGTGCGACGAACGCCGTCGGTCCTACTCGCCTCTATGTGGGCTGTTCGAACGGATTCGTTTCACCGTCGTTGTGGCGGCACTGCTCTGCAGCGAATCCGATCGCGAACTCGACAGAGTCAGACATCCCAGTCGTGCTCTGTGAAATTCATTGTGATTATACGTCGATACGGAATCCTAATCCCTCGCTGCTCGGTGGACTCCCTGCGGGCCACGACATCGTGACCGTTCCGGAGATGACGTCGCCTTCGCCGAACGAGACAGTTTGTAGCGTCACGTTCTGTTGGCCACCGACGTTACCGTCGACCGCGACAGAGTCGGACCCTGTCGGCGAGGTGCCGTTAAACGCGATATCGGATACCTCGATGCTCGAGTCGGCTGCAGACGCTTTCGCCATGACGGCGACTGCGTCTGCGGTCGGGAGCGGTGCAGATGAGACAACCACTTCTGAGCCGTCGATGTCCCACTTCGCGTCGCCGTTTTCGATCGTCAGTTCAAACGGAACGCCCTGGCCGTTAGGCCACGCGAAGTTCTCGGTACCCGAGTGGACTGGCGTGTCGTCAGGCAGCCGGATATCGAGCTCACGGTTCGCCGCGCCGCCACCGTCACCGTAGATACCGCGTGCGTGCCAGACCGTCTCGTCAAGCTCAGGGAACCCTTCGCCCAGAATACTCTCGATGCACGGGTTTGTGGTCCCGTCGTTGTGTCGTTCCTGCTCAGCGTAGAACTCGAAATCAAACTCGACGGAGTCCGTCTGAATCTCGTTGCCGACGTTGGAGTCGACTTCCCACTCGAAGCAGACACACGTTTCAGCAACGTTCGGCACATCTGTGCCGTCGACTTCGACGAACGGGGTGTCGACGCCTTCGAAGGCGGGACGGTTGGCGATCGGCTGCTCGGGATCTCCGTCACCGTGCAGTGGGACACCGTTTTGTAGCGCAGTCATAACCTCAGCGAGCGATCCGGTGGTGATCTCATCACCAACCACACCGTCAGGGTCGCAATACGACACCGTGATTTCCATAGCGTCTGCGAGCTCTCCCGCTCCCGGGCCGGGGTCGCCGCCAGTACCGTCAACCGAACTTTCTGGCCCTGTCTGGCCGTTCTCGTCGTTCGCAGTCAGTGCCCCACACATCCACATATATGCGGGGTTATTAACGATCGAAAAACAGAACTTGCCCTCACCGGAGTCACCGGGTTTCAGGTCGACGACCTGGATGCGAAGAGGTTCGCCGGCCGTAAGGGAGATTCCGGTTTCGTCGTCAGAGACACTCTGGCCGATCACGCCACCCTGGACGTACGTTCCTGTCGGAGCAGACCACTGAGCGAACGAACCCTGATCTTCGGCGTAGTCGACGTGAACGTAGAGATCGAGCTCACCAGCGGTAAGTGTGTTGTTCTCGAAGCTCTCCTCGTCGCTGAAGAACGCGGTTGTTCCGAGACCGGCGCCCGCAGAGGCGATCCCGATCGCACCGAGGCCGCCAAGTACTCGTCGTCGCGACAGTCCGAATGTATTGTTGGTATCTGTCATGGTTGTGTTTTCCCGGTTGGGAAAGACCCCGTGCGGTCTCGAACCGCTCGATCGGCCGCCCGTGTCGGGTCCGAACGAGGTGGGCGATGTCATCGCCTGTGGTCGTTATTCGATCTGGCCGGTGCGATCAGGCTGGGCTCTGTTCCATACCCGATCCGTCGTTGTGCCGCGCCTGTTCGGTGTAGAACGTCAGGTCGAACCCGAGGGTATCGCCCTGGACTTCGTTGCCGACGGTGGTGGGGAGTTCCCACTCGAGGGCGACACAGTGCATGACGCCGTCACCGGCGAACGGGTCTCGGCCCGCAGCGTCCGCGGGATCGGAGAGTTCGTCGTACGCCGTCGCACGGTTCCCGTCGAGTGGGATCCCGTCGCCGCTGGCCAGTTCAGCGAGGATGTTGCCGAGCGTATCCTGCATGATGACCTTCTCGGCGATCGTCTGTGCGGCGAGGTTGCCGAACACCGACGGGATGTCGAGGGGATCGTCAATGTCGTTGAAGAACAGCGGATCGCCGCCAGACTCGCCCGCAGGACCGGCCATCGCCTGGAGAACGCTGGCACTGCCGTTGACGTTGATCGTGTACACGTTCGTCTCAGGTGACGGCTCCGACGGTGAGATTACGCCAGAGGCGTCGAGCCTCGCGCTTTCGGCAGCGTCCTCGGGTGAGGAAAACTCCGATGGACCGCTTCCATTGAACGACTCGCCGTCCGAGAGGACGATGTTCGTCTTCTCAACGCCGGCGCGCCCGTTCGTATCGAGTTCTTCCTGCGCATCGTCAATGCCTTCGCCGATGAACGTCCCCGTCGCGATACCACCCGCGTTCGAGAATGGATCGGGATCACCCTCGTCAACGTCCGGATCGTTAGTTGGTCCAGTTACCACGTTCGCGAGCTTCTGGCGAAGACCCGAGAGCGCGTCGTCAACTTCATCCAGATCGCTCGTCAGTTCCTGGAGGATACCGGTCCGTGGCCCAACGTCATCGTTGTTTTCGCCGTCGAAGTACGCCACGCCGACCTGTACGTCCGCGTTTTCTGCCTGCAGGTAGTCGACGAACTGGCGAGCACCGAGTTCGACGAGGTCGATCTTCGTCGTCTCGTCGTAGGTCGTTCCGTTGACCTGGATCTCGTCCGTACTGACGACGCCACCGTACTGGTTGTACAGCATCGATCCGGAGAAATCAAGCGTCAGCATGATGTCAGCGGGCTCGGCTTCATCGTACACGTTGTCGCAGTCCTCGTCGTACCACAGCGTGGCCTGGATCGCGTCGCCGAGGTTCCCCAGGTTGTCGGGATCGACTGCCAGTTCGGGGTCCGTGGACGCACCGCCGTCATCGGAGACGTTGGCTGCCTGCATCCAGATGTAGCCTGGGTTGTCACACAGGTGCAACGAGAACGTGATCTCGCCGGAGTCGCCGGGTTTCACGTCGGAGAACTGCACAAGCGTCTCCATCTCTTGGCCGGTCACGGGATCGATCCCGAAGTTCGCATCTTCTAGGGGTGGAATGTTCTCACAGTCCAACAGGGGAATGTTCGCTCCGTTGCTGTTCTCGTCGGTCTCATCCGGGAAGTCGCTGTAGCGGACAACCTCGTCGTCGATGACGAGGGACTGCTCACCGTCGCCGTCGTGGTCTGGGTGAGCACTGACGAACTCACGGCCCTGGCCGTAGTCGTACGTCTGTTGCCAGTCGACCAGCAGGTCGAGCTGGCCGGTCGTGATCGTGTTGTCGGTGAAGCTCTCTTCGTCGCTGAAGAATGCGGTCGTTCCGAGGCCTGCGCCGGCGCTTGCAACGCCCACGGCACCGAGGCCGAGGAGCATCTTTCGCCGCGAGATTCCGATTTTCTGAATTGTCATTGATATGTATTGGTGATTGGGGTTCGATTCACCCGACGTGGGTGGACTATCCAGCCGGCGATCGGCCGTGGTTATTGCGTACCGTTCGGTTGGTTACTCGTCGACTTCGACCTCTTCGTCGTCTTCGACCTCTTCGTCATCTACGTTACCCTCAGGCTCTTCGTCGCCTTCGTCACCGCTGAACGGATCGTCGTTGTGGCGGCATTGTTCGGCCTCGAAGCGGACGTCTGCCTCGAAGGAGGCACCCTGGACAGCGTTGCCAGGCGAGTCGTCCGGCTCGATATCGAATTCCTCACCGCCGACCTCGACGGTCCCGCCGACATCCGCGTGGCTCGGGAGGTACAGGTAGACGCAGACCTCTACAGGGTCGGCCTCATCGCCTTCGACGCCTTCCATGAGTTCGCACGGGGCGTGACAGTACTCCGGTTCTTCCCCACCGATCGCGTGGATGAGACCACCCTCGGAGAATTCTGCGACAAGCTCACCGAGCGTGCCTTCGAACACCATTTCGGTGTCGCCGTTTTGATCCTCGAGTGTGACGACAGCGAGCATGTACTCGCTGAGCAGTCCCTCAGAGGTGACGTGGGTAACGCCATTGTCATTACCGGTCGACTCCTCGCTGGCGAGGGTAATCTGTACGTAGCCTGGGTTGTACTTCACGCACGGATCCCAGCAGATCTTGTAACTGTCTCCGGGCTTTGCGTCGGTGATTTCAAGCATACCTTCGACAGATTCCGCCGCAGAATCGTCGAGGTCGGCCAGCGCCTGCTCGAACGTGAGCTGGTCGGGGCCGATGCCGTCCTGGTCAACCTCGTAGATCATCTGCGTGACATCGAGCTCGAACTGGCCGGCGGTGATCGTGTTGCCCTCGAAGGATTCCTCATCGCTGAAGAACGCGGTGGTCCCGAGACCTGCACCCGCACTCGCGACGCCGACGGCGCCGAGGCCGAGGAGCATTTTTCTGCGGGAGAGTCCGATCGAGATTGGTTGTTGGTTTGAATCCATTGTTGTATTCTCGATGCCAGAGTGACTCCGACATCGGATACCCTCCTCTGGAACTGCAGGGAGGATAGTTACGATCTACCACCCCACCGTAGAACGCCTCATTGAGCGCTCTAAACGCCACATTCAACAGATTCAGATCTCCCCTGAAAATCCGGATCGGCACACATACCACTGCCCGATCCAGCCGGGAGGCAGTCACTACCAGACGACATGGTGAGCGTACGCATCCAGACGCAAATCCCTATGGCTGCGTGAAAAAGGCGGCCAGATGGGCCGACGCGACGGATCGGTGTGCCTACACGACGGGCCGATCGTGGTATGAGCTTCATTCATATACCCACTGGTGCCCCTATCTCATCGCATGCAATACGGGGGATCGCCGCTCGACAAAGCCTACATGGATAGAGACCTCCCAGGAGTGATGTACGAATGACTCTTGCGGCCGTACAGATTCACGCAATCCTCGCGAACGAGCGTCGACGTCGCGCGATCGATCAGCTTGTGGCAACCAGAACGCCACTGTCTGCTAGCGAGCTGGCGACCTATGTTGCTGAGGAAGAGTCGGGCGAGTCGCCACCACCAAAGGCGCTCCGTGAGAGCGTCTACGGCTCGCTCGTGCAGACACACCTGCCGACACTCCAGTCTGCGGGAGTGATCACGTACGATCTTGAGTGTAAGATGGTCTCATTGACCCCACAGGCGCGGAATATCCGAATATATCAGGAACTGGTTGGTCCCGCCGGTGTTACGTGGGCAGATTGGTATCGAGTCTGCGGACTGGTTGGATTGCTCATCATTCTCGGCTCGTTACTCTCGGTTCCGATCGTCGCTGCCGTTGACCCGATCCTCTGGACGAGTGCAGCGCTTTTCACGTTTGCAGCGCTGAGCGCGAGCCACCTGTGGAGTTATCGGTTCTCGATACCGCTGTGGTTTCCCCGTCGATAGTCGGTCGCTTGTACGGACCACGGTCGACGGTGTTTATGAGCGGTTTACTCCTTGCGTCCGTCCGTCGGTAACAACAAACTCGAACAGCCGATCGTTACATCCCTGGCAGATCCCCGAAATCGGTTGCTCGCCCGTAGAAACGTGTGTTGACCCCACGCTGATAGAAACTTCACCTTCGCACGTGGGACACTCGTCAAGAAACAGTCTGAATCCGATCAAGATTCGGCTTCGTTGATCTGTCGAGAGTTGATCCCAGTACCCAAATCGGCTGCGAAATACCCGATCGGCGGCTGCATCGGCAATAAATGCCGATCGCGAGGGCCACACCCCCAGCAGCTCGTCGCCGTCGATCGCGATGTACTGATTCCCAAGCCACTGTAGCTGTGCCGTGGTAGCCCGGTCACCGGCCATTTCCGACAGTAATGTCGGCTCAGAGGCTTCAATGATAGCAAGCACCTCCTCCCACCACTCGCGACGCGCCGATGGTGAAAGCACCAGGTCACCAGTGAAGCAGTCGACGCTGACGAACTCGTACGTCTTGAGTATCCGTTCGACAGAGACGGCGTCTGGGTTGCGCCGAATCCGCACGCGGATAATTGTTCTCGCCAGTGTTCGACTGAGAGATTGAATTGCTGCTCGAACGGCATTGGTCTGCGAGCCGTTGTAGCCCCGATTTAGCAAGAGCCTGCTAACATGAGCACCGATAAGCCACGGACAAATCACACCACCAAGAATACGTCCCAGATTCTCCCACAGCCCGAGAGAGAACGACATTCGTCGTCGAATGTCAGAAATGACCCGGCGCCGCTCTAAGGGTACTGTGCCATCGAAATCCTCAAACATACTCTCAGTAGGTCGATGATTGGTGTAGTTATGAACTATGTACTGTTTGTTGAGGCGACATAACGCTGTATCGGGCCACGGCACTGGGGAGGATATGATAACTGAGCAACGCGGTCTCCGGGTAGACGGCGAGTCGGCTTGGGTCGAACGAACTAAGTTTCTCCCCGAGGAGTGTCAGCCATGGCAACAGGGACCGTCAAGAGCGACAAAGCGATCGGAATTGGAATGGCGTTCACGGCTTTGACCCTCCTCGGAGTAGTACTCATGTACGCGGGCGAGACGCAATTGCTCAAAGCGTGGGGATTCGCAGCAGCGATGATCGCCGCGTCGATTGCGGTCGTCGGACTCCACGCGTTCGAGTAGCGCGTAATCGTTAATATGCCAAATCCCCAAAGGCAAGCGAGGATGACCGAATATACAGACGAAGAACAGCGGATAATCGCCTACCTCCACGACAGCGTTTCGCGTGGGGAGCGGTACTTCCGCTCGAAAAATATCGCTGAGGCGATCGGCCTCACGGCGAAGCAGGTCGGCTCCCGGCTCCCCCGGCTTGCGGAGAAATCCGACGACGTCCACATCGAAAAGTGGGGTCGTGCACGATCGACCACTTGGCGCGTCGAACCGCTTTGAAGCGGCTTCTCGAAGACCCTCGGTATTTTGCTTCCGCCTCCCGTAGGACCCAATAATGACGGTACGTGTGTCCCGTAGCTTCGAGTTTGCAGTCCCAAAAGAACGCATCTGGGAGTTTATCTCAGACCCGAGAAAACGGGTCGGTGCGATCAGCGTCGTAGAGACGTTCGATCTGCACGACAATGGGACCGCAACGTGGCACGTGGAGTTGCCGATCCCGATGATTCGGTCGACGATAGACGTTGAAACCGAAGAACTCGTTACCGATCCGCCGAACCGCGTGAAGTTCGCCGGCCGGTCGAAGGCGTTCAATGTCACGGGCGAACATCGGATTACCGACACCGCTGAGGGTTGTCGAATGGACAACGAATTCGTCGTTGAAGGACGGCTGCCTGGCGTCGAGCGGTTTTTCAAGCGGAATTTCGATGCCGAACTGGACAACCTCGAGCGCGCCCTTCGAGAAGATATTGACGGCAGTTCCCAGGACAGTGATTGATTTGCTATCGATTGCAGGTGGGCGTCAATGACGGTCTCACTCGCGCTTGCCCAACTCGACATCGAACCGGCGGCGGTAGAAACCAATCTCGATCGCGCGACAGCGGCGGTGCGAGCTGACTTTCCAGCGCTTCGCGATCGGACAATCAAATAAGACGGTGGCTTTTTATCAGATGCAGCCCAATAATCAATTACCGGCAGGCGACGCTTTTCTCGTCGATGTCGGTACAACAACACGGCCCGGACCGATCCCACAGTGCCGGTGTGAACTCGGGGCACACTGTCACTGACCACACTCCTCGGCGTCCGCCTTTCGTCCAATGCATCTCGTGATTGCTCAAACTACGTATCGTAGATTTCATCACTGATATTTTGAGGAGTGGATTTATAACCCCGGAGTGGATTTGAAAAAGTGTCACGAGACGGGATCACCGACCGATACCACTGCTCCCCGGTATCGATCAGGATGTGCCCCAAACCGACCGTCTGATCCGTCCGTGGCGATCGGAGCGTTGCTCCGAACGACCGTGCGGGCATTGACGCCCACTGCTCCCACTTCGGGCATCGATGCCTTCGTGGACGTTCCACTGTACAATATGCTCCAAGAGCAATACCGCTGTCAGTTAATTGAGTTCTCGTCAGTGGCACGCTTTTCGAGCTCACTTTTTAATGCTGTTGTTTCACAGTCGTGGTCGGGTCGAATGTTAACAAAATCGAGGAAGTCGACAGCGCCTAAAAGCTCTGTCGGTGAATAGGCGGTCAATCCAGCATTGACTGCCTCCCGCGCGCCAATAAGCGGCTCGAGCGCCGCGAGCGCGCACGCGACGTCGTAGCCGATCGCATCTTCCATCCCTGACACATTCACGTTCGTCGCGTCGATAAAGTACAGCTCATCATCACAGATCAACACGTTTTCGGCGCGCAGATCGCCGTGAGCTAATCCATGGTCATGCAGCGTCCGTAGCGTCTCAAAGAGCACGGGCGCGAGTTCGCGTTCGGTCGAGACATCCAAAGCACCGAGCGATCGGAAGCTGGGAAGATACTCGAGGACGACGAGCCCGAAGCCGTCGTGTTCGAATGCTTCGATCGGCTCTGGCGCGTTGACACCGAGCGATCGCATGCGTTCTGTCGCGTCTAACTCGTGGCGAGCCATCTCGATCGGCGTCTGAAACGGCTCGAAAAAGCCTGCTGCGCCGCTCGAGAGAATCCCAAGATTCCGGCCCGTGGTGAACACAGAGTGCACAAGCGTGTTCTGGGGGGAAATCACCTTCACGAACAGCTCCTCTTCTACGACCATCGGCGTTGACAGCCAATTATCCGCATCCAAAAACCGCACCGACAGCGTCTCGAGATCGTACCGCTCACGGAGGGCGAGTGCGATCGATTCGAGGTCAGCCCATGAGACCGTCCCCCGAATAAGCCGTCGGAGTTCCATGTATGGACTGTAGCCGCGTGCATGGATAAACAGTTGGGCGTGGCAGAAGACCGTCGCGACATTCTTCACGGTTGTTCGTATGGTTTATGTCCGCGCTCGCTAAGAGTCGGGTATGGACTTCGCCGTTTCCGCCGAGGATCGCATGATTCGCGACACCGTTCGGGAATTCTGTGAGAACGAGATCGAGCCGATCGCCCAGGAGGTCGAGTCCGAACACCGGTTTCCAGCGGAGATATTCGACGCGTTAGGCGAACTCGACATGATGGGCGTACCGATATCCGAAGAGTACGCCGGACTCGGCGCGGGCCAGCTGACATACGCACTCGTGACTGAGGAACTCGGTCGTGTCTCCGGCGGAATCGGCCTGTCGTATGCTGCCCACGTCTCACTCGGCGCGAAGCCGATCGAGGCGTTCGGCACTGAACCACAAAAGCGTCGGTGGCTCGAACCTCTCGCAACCGGCGAGGGAATGGGCGCGTGGGCGCTCACCGAACCCGGTAGCGGCTCTGATGCCAGCGACATGGACACGACGGCAGAGAAAGACGGCGACGAGTGGATCCTGAACGGAACCAAACAGTTCATCACGAACGCGAGCGTGGCCAATTCGGTGCTCGTAAAGGCGGTCACCGATCCAGAAGCGGGCTACGACGGTATCTCGACCTTCATTGTCGATCCCGACGACGACGGCTTCGAGGTGACGACCATCTGGGACAAGATGGGACTGAACTGCTCGCCGACCTGCGAGATCGCACTGGACGACGTCTGCCTCTCGGAGGATCGGCTCCTCGGTGAAGAAGGTGAAGGGTGGACACAGACGATGCAGACGCTCGAAGGCGGCCGGATCTCGATCGCCGCCCTCTCGACAGGGCTCGCTCAGGGAGCCTACGATGCGGCTCGGTCGTACGCCACAGAACGCGAACAGTTCGGCAAGCCGATCGCGAAGTTCGACGCGATCCGCGATACGATTGTAGACATGCACCGAAAGATCGAGCGCGCGCGGCTTTTGACCCACAAGGCCGCCTGGAACTACGACACCGGCGAGCCAGTAACGGAGGCGTCCGCGCTCGCAAAGCTCGACGCCTCCGAGGCCGCCCGAGAGGTCGCAGAGGATGCTGTCCAGGTGCTCGGCGGCTACGGCTACACCGAAGATTTCGCTCCCCAGCGATTCTACCGGGACGCGAAGCTCATGGAGATCGGCGAGGGAACGAGTGAAATCCAACACCTGATTATTGGCCGCCAGCTCGGGTTGTGACATACTCGCTGCCAGAGTGACCACACGGTGCGAACGGGGAACGACGTGCGAGCCAAACGGAGTTTATATGTCGATCGATCCGAACAGCCGAGTATGCACGAGATTCTCATCGCCGGAGAGACACTCATTGACTTTCTTCCGGGAGAGCGCGGTGAGTTGAAAGCCGTCGAGACCTTTCGGAAGCGTCCCGGCGGCGCGCCGGCAAACGTCGCTGTTGGGCTCTCGCGGCTCGAGCGGACGCCGGCGTTTTGGACGCGTGTTGGCGAGGACCCATTTGGCAATTTTCTGGTCGATACCCTCCTCACGGAGGGACTCCCAGAAGCGTACATCGACCGCGACCCGACAGCGAAAACGGGTCTCGCGTTCGTCAGTCTTGGCGAGGACGCCGAACGGGAGTTCAGCTTCCACAGACACGAAAGCGCTGATACGCGACTGTCACCGGAGACGATCGACAATTCCCTCCTCAACGGCCGCGACTGGGTTCATCTCGGTGGCGTAACCCTCGCGGACGAGCCGGCCCGATCGGCCACGTTCGAACTCGCCGCACTGGCGGCCGATCGCGGGTCCACAGTCTCGTTCGATCCGAACGCACGGGCAGAGCTGTGGACTGAGTTTGACTTTGGATCGTCAGTGACACAGATTCTCGAAGCGGTCGACGTGCTCAAAATCACGCCCGAGGACCTCGCGGCGATGGGCGACGACCGTGGTGACGTACGCGATGCACCGGAATCGGCTGCCAGATCGCTGTTGACAGCGCACACTGGGCTCCACACAGTCTGTCTCACGCTCGGGTCGGCCGGCGCGGTGGCAGCGAGCACACCCGAGGCACCGTGGAACAAGACCCAGGAGACGATCGTCGTGACACATGCCGGCTATACCGTCGATCCGGTCGACACAACAGGAGCAGGTGACGCGTTCACCGCCGGGCTGATTGACGCGTTATCGAGACAAACGGCGCTCGAAACAGCCCTCGCGCGGGCAAATGCCGTCGCCGCGCTGACGACAACCGCACAAGGTGCGATGACAGCACTGCCCACCCGAACAGCACTGAGTGACGCGATCGATGATCTGCCTGCCAGTTCGAGCCGATCGTACGACGGCTGAAAACTCGGCGCGATTACAGAGAATATACACATAAGTGTATAGAAATGCAGAAAAGGTAGTACTATTTTCGTATTTCACACATGGATACGTATAAGTCCATTCAATGACAGAGTCACGAGCAATGCGGCATATAGAACGCATGATCACAGGTACTGTGGAATCAACCGGGGATCGGGTGGGGGACAGTCGATGACAGATCGCGAATCTGAGCGGCTGGTTACCTATGGAATCGAAGACAAACCGCCGATCGTGACCTCGCTGTTTTTGGGGATTCAACATTATCTCACGATGGTTGGAGCGAACATCGCGGTGCCGCTTATTTTGGCTGGCGCATTGGGTATGCCAGCGGAGATCATCCCGCGGTTTGTCGGAACATTCTTTGTCGTGTCTGGGCTCGCAACGCTCGCACAGACGACGTTCGGAAACCGGTATCCGATCGTCCAGGGAGCACCCTTTTCACTGCTTGCACCCGCGTTGGCAGTCATCGCCGTCGTCCAGGCGACAGATCCCGCAGGCGAAGCGTGGCGCGTTGCGTTGTTGCAGCTACAGGGCGCAATCATCGTGGCAGCGATCGTAGAGGTATTAGTTGGATATCTTGGATTTGTCGGGCGGCTCAAGCGCTATCTCTCGCCGGTCGTCATTGCGCCGACGATCGCACTCATCGGCCTCTCGTTGTTCAATGCGCCAGATATCACCACCGCAAACCAAGATTGGTGGCTGCTCGGATTGACTCTCGGACTCATTATTGCGTTCTCGCAGTATCTCGATACCAACCGGCTATTCAAGCTGTTTCCGGTGCTTTTGGGCATTGTCGGGGCGTATCTCGTCGCGTTTGTCCTCTCGACGGTTGGGTTCTACGCGCCAGATGCGCCTGGCTACGTCGACTTTGGGCTCACAACTATTCGCGAGACGCCGGCAGTGTTACCGATTGTGCCGTTACAGTGGGGCATTCCAGAAATAACTGCAGCGTTTGTTATCGGCATGACCGCAGGTGTCGCTGCGTCGATCATCGAAAGTCTTGGAGATTATTATGCGGTTGCACGGCTTTCAGGAGCGGCTGCACCGAGCGAGCGACGAATCAATCACGGAATTGGAATGGAGGGATTGATGAACATCTTCTCGGGTATAATGGGTTCGGGTGGATCGACATCGTACTCCGAGAACATCGGCGCGATCGGACTCACTGGTGTTGCCTCTCGATACGTCGTCCAGATCGGTGCGGTCGCGATGCTTATTTTCGGCTTCTCTGGCTGGTTTGGCGCGCTCATTGGGTCGATCCCAAGTCCGATCATTGGTGGGCTGTACATCGCAATGTTCGGCCAAATCGTCTCTGTTGGGCTTGCAAATCTGAAGTATGTCGATCTTGATTCACAGCGGAATCTGTTTATTGTCGGGATTGCGCTGTTTGCCGGCCTCGCGATTCCGGCGTATATGAACAACTTCGAGGGACCAGAAGCACTTGCGGCAGGGCTCACTGACGCAGCGGTAATTGGACCGCTGCTCGTGGCGATCGATAGCACACCAGTTATCGGGGCTGTGCTTGGGGTCAACGCAGTAGCGACAACCGTGCTCGTGATCGGTTCAACGGGGATGGCAGTCGGCGGGCTGATTGCCATGATTCTTGACAACACCGTCGAAGGAACTGCCGAGGAGCGCGGGCTCATCGCGTGGGAAAAGACCGCAGAGCAGAATGTCGACTTCGTGTCGGCGTACGATCGGTTCGTTCGCGGCAGCAAAAGCGACGACTGAGACCGCGCCCTGCTGCACGGCGGGGACACCAGCTACTTATTCAGTACAGCCCAGGAGTATGTATGAACCTCACACTGCCATCGATCGGACTGGGTACCTCCGCGAACGACGACCCAGACGAATGTACTGAAACCGTCAGAACCGCGCTCGACATCGGCTATCGACACGTTGACACCGCCCAGATGTACGACAACGAGGCCTACGTTGGCGAGGGAATCGCTCGATCGAGCGTCGACCGCGAGGACGTGATCGTCGCCACGAAGGTCCACCCAGAGAACCTCGCGTACGAGGATGCAATCCACACCGCCCACGAGAGTCTCAATCGGCTGGGACTCTCCTCGGTGGATATGCTGTACGTCCACTGGCCGATCCGTGCGTACGACGCCGAGGAGACCCTCGACGCGTTCGAGACACTGTACGAGCAGGGCGTCATGGAACACCTCTGCGTATCGAATTTTACCCCTGCGCTTTTAGACGAGGCTCGCGAGCATCTGTCAGTGCCGATCGCGGCCCACCAGGTCGAGTGTCACCCATTCCTTCGACAAGAAGAACTGCGGCAATACGCAGCCAAACACGACCACTATCTCGTTGCGTACTCCCCGCTCGGGCGGGGTGAAATCCTCGATGAGCCTGAGTTGGTCGCGATCGCCGAGCGCCACGACACGACGACTGCTGCGGTCTGTCTGGCGTGGGCATTCGCTCAAGAGCGGATTGTTCCGATTCCGAAAGCCACCGGGACACACTTGCAGGCGAACCTCGATGCCCGCGAGCTCACACTCTC
Source organism: Halalkalirubrum salinum (assembly GCF_005543295.1). Lineage (GTDB taxonomy): Archaea > Halobacteriota > Halobacteria > Halobacteriales > Haloferacaceae > Halalkalirubrum > Halalkalirubrum salinum. The sequence goes on along the minus strand of NZ_SRSG01000031.1, from coordinate 4,254 downwards.
GTCCGAAGACCTCGACGCAATTGAGTCGATTGATCGAGAAATCCGAGCGATCGAACCTGACGACGCGCCCTGGTTGTGAGCCGGCTACACCTGCATCTCAGTCGTGGCTGATTCAACATCGGTGAACTCAAAACGGGCACCCCCGTTTTCGGCGTCAGTTACCCGAACTGTCCAGCCGTGTGCCTCGGCGATTTCTGAGACGATCGCAAGCCCAAATCCAGTCCCTGACTCGCTCGTGGTGTACCCGGCTTCGAAAATACTCTCGCGGTTTTTTGGAGGAATTCCGTGACCGTTGTCAGAAATAAAAAATCCACCGTCAATCTCACCGATAGTCACGACGAGTGTCTCCTCATCGCCGTTCTCGGTTCCGTGTTCGATTGCGTCGCCAGGCGGAGCCCGGTTGCCCGTGGAACCGTGTTCCACGCTGTTTCGAAACAGGTTTTCGAGCATCGTCTGCAGCCGAGCGGGATCCGCGTGGATCCGAACATCACCGTCGATATTGAGGCGCGATTCGGTCGTCTCGTTCCAACAGCGTTCTGCGATCGACGCAACAGACACCGGCTCAGTCTCGTCAACGATACGACCCTCCCGAGCCAACGAGAGCGTGTCGTCTATAATCTCGACCATTCGATCGTGCGCCCTTTCAATTGCCTCGATCGAAGGATGATCAACAGTGTCGCCCACGAGATCAAGATGCCCATGTGCGAGCGTTAGTGGGTTCCGAAGGTCGTGAGAAATAACGCTCGCGAACGCTTCGAGCCGTTCGTTCTGCCGTTCGAGCTCTCGACGGCTCGTTTTGAGTCGTTGTTCACGTTCGACGCGATCTAATGCAGCCGTCGTCGCTGTGGCCAGAATTTCGACGAGTCGAATGTCGGTTTCGTCGAACGCTTGGGGCGACTCAGAGGAAACGATAAATAGCCCGTAACTGTCGATTGGGTGTATAATCACGCTCCGAGCAGGCGTCTCCTCTGTCAGTCTGTCAGACGTCTCAGTGTCCTCGATATACACGGGCTCGTTTTCGGTGAAGACCGCCCAGGCGAGTGCGGCCCGAGAGCCGGGGGGTGAATTTTTTGGATATCGTGGCAGTGAATCGAATGCCGCTGGAAGCGTATCGACGTATGCAGCAAGCGAGATCTCATCGCCAGCCTCATTGAGAAAGTGTATCCCCGTGAGCGGCGCACCGATAATCTCATCTGCGGCGTCGGTCGCAATCTCGGCGACCTCGGTCTTCGTCGTTGCATACATCAGTCGCTGCGATCGCTCTTGGAGTGTCTCGAGCTTTCGGTTTTGGGTCTGGCTGTCAGTCACGTCCTGGAAAACCCACAGATTTGCAGGCCCAGTTGGGAGTTCGTCAGGGATGAACGTCCGCTGGAGGACACAGCCGTTACTCAGTTCGATCGTTTCACTCTCCACTCGGTCTCGATTCGCACGGAGCGTTTCGATGTCGTCGGGGTATGAATCCGGCGAGTCGATGACTCGGACGGTTTTGGCGAGGAGTTCGCTGCTCGATCGGTCTACACAGTCGCTGGCCTCCACAGGGAGATCGAATAACGAACAGAACGCCTCATTCACCACAACTACCCGATCGTCCATATCCTCGACGAACACGCCCTCTGGGAGGGTTTCAAGGATCGTCCGCAATACGGCGTTTGTCTCGGCCAGTTCGCGTTCTCGAATTTCGAGTTGATGTCGCGATCGATGCTGTTCAACAGCGTTCGTGATCCGGTTAGCCAAGATCGTGTACTGGTCGACCCCACGATCTTTCTGTAAATAGTCAGTGACGCCGGCGGAGATTGCGTCGCTTGCGACCTCTTCGTTTCCCTTCCCGGTAAACAGGATAAACGGCATCTCGCCGTGTGCAGTACGGATCGCATCGAGCAGTTCGATGCCGTTCATTCCCGGCATGTCATAGTCGCTCACGATACAATCGGCCTCGTCAGCGCGATCGAGCGCATCCGCAGGGCGACTGACCGGTTCGACAGCCAGCCGGTCGTCCGAGCGCTCAAGAAACGTGGCGGTCAACTCCCCGAACTCGGGCTCGTCATCGACGTGGAGAACGGAAATGCTACCGCCCATTGGGCACGTATTTTCCTACAAAGGATATATCTGTTTCGTTGACACGCGTCATGCGTTTCGGTACCGGCAGGCAGCAGTGCGGAGACATTTACTCAAAAAATAGTAATCCTCCCCTGGGTTCAAGTACGATCCCACAAAGAACTGCGTATGGCAACACTGGTCGTAAGTGACGATCCAATGATTCGACCGGGGACGATCACCGAAGCGCTCGACTCGTCGGTAACGATAGAGACGGTGTCGATCAACGCTCCCGACGACATCATCGACGCTGTCCTCGCCGCCGATGCCGTTGGGCTTGTCGTGGACGTGTCGTCGCCCGTTCCAGCATCGGTCTTTGAGCGCTGTAGCTCACTCGAGGTCGTTGCCCGCGCTGGCGTGGGTGTCGAGAACATTGCAGTCAAGACAGCCGCAGAACACGGAGTGACGGTTGCCAACGTCCCGGACTACTGCATGGAAGAAGTCTCAACACACGCCGTCTCGATGTTGTTGGCGAGTCTTCGTCGGCTCAAACCGTACGATCGCTCCGTCGCCAACGGCGAGTGGGACTGGACCGTCGGAGTTCCGGTCCCACGGCTAGCAGACGAGACGATCGGCTTTCTCTCGTTCGGCGGCCTGGCGAAACGGACCGCCGAGAAGCTCTCGGGATTCGACTGTACGCTCGTGGCTGCAGATCCCTACGTCGACAGTGAGGAGATGGAGGCCTACGGTGTCCAGAAGGTGTCGACCGAGGAGCTTCCGGCAGTCGCCGATCACCTCTCGATTCACGCGCCGCTGACACCGGTCACTCGTGGGATGGTCGATCGCGATACCTTCGAACAGATGAGCGACACTGGCGTTGTTGTGAATGTCGGTCGCGGTGGGATCATCGACGAAACGGCGCTGGTCGAAGCGCTCGAGGCCGGTGAGATTGCGGGCGCGGCGATCGACGTCCTCGAAACAGAACCACCGGAGACGCCAACGCTCGCCGAGCGTGACGATGTAATCGTGACGCCGCACGCCGCCTTCTACTCGGAGGCATCGCTGACTGAACTCAACGAACACGTGGGTCGGGATATTGCTGCGGTCCTCGCCGGTGAGCGACCGGAGGGCTACATCGATCCAGACGCCGAGTGGCTCTGAGCGACAAGACACTCGCCTCGTTGGACAACGCTTACGCCCCCAGGCCTGAATCTATCGAGTATGTCCACAAGCGATTGGGGCGACTGGCTGCCGCAAGCGATCGACTCGGCGTCTCCCGAAACGGTGTCGTGTTGGTATCTCGGCTGCAACGGCTTTGCGATTAAGGGATCAGCGGGAACAACCCTCTGGATCGATCCGTACGTGGGGCTCGGCGATCCGCCGCGGACGATTCGGATGATTCCCGTGCCCTTCGACCCCACAGACGTCTCGACAGCGGATGCGGTGCTCGCGACTCACGAACACACAGACCACACCCACGGGCCTTCGCAGGGACCAATTCTGGAATCGACTGGTGCGGAGTTTTATGCCCCGGACGATAGCCTCAGCGTGGCGTTCGATGAGGAAGAATGGCTCGACACCTACGGAATCGATCGATCCCAGTTCAACGAGGTCACCGAAGGCGAGACGATCGAAATCGGCGAGTTCGAGATTGCGGTTGTCGAGACCCACGACCCAGACTCAACTCATCCGGTCGGCTACGTGATTCGCCACGAGACAGGTACGATCTTCCACGGAGGCGATACGAAGCCTGCAGATTCTTTCGGTGAGATTGGGGCAACCTATGACATCGACATCGGGATCTTGGCGTTCGGTGCGATCGGTCGAATCCCGGATAAGGAGACGCGCGAGCCGGTTCGAACAAAGTGGTACAGCACGGAAAATGAGATTATTGAGGCCGCAAGCGACCTCCAGCTCGATCGGCTCGTGCCCACCCACTGGGACATGTGGAAGGGGATGACTGCGGATCCGACCGTATTGCACAACCACGCCCAAAGCTACGACCATCCGTCGGTCCTCGACGTCGTCGAGATTGGCGATCGGATCGAACTCTGATACGGTTTACTGAAGCGAATTACCGGCCAATCGAGGAGCCGAGATCGATCGATCCGGTAGCCAACGACAAGTGAAGTACCACGGGTCGGGTGACCCGTGGCGTCCGTGTCTACCCTGGAGTCGGGGCAACAGTCTTTAATTCCTCTCGCGCTTGGCTCTCGCCTT
>NZ_SRSG01000030.1 GCF_005543295.1 Halalkalirubrum salinum | reverse complement strand
CCGTTATTTCTTTAGCAGAACGCGGTATTCCTGATTGAGTTCTGAGAGGAGTCTCTGTGTAGCTTCCACGATCACACTTCATTTGGATAGATCTGAAGTGGTTCCCGTCCGACTCGGTTACCTTCGGCAAACTGCTTGACCTGTATTGCGAGTTTTCCGTTATCATTTTCCGCATAAACATCAACTCCAAAATCGTGCGTTCCTTCTGTGACTTCTACATCATAGCCTTCCGCCGCAAAGAGAGCGCCAATCAGTTCCTCAAACTCTTTCCAATCAAATTTATACAGGTCATCTTTCTCCCAGTAGTTATCTAGCATCCGCTCACGGTGTTTGTCAAGTGGCTTGAGTCTCTGAGGATAGCGTTCTTCAAGAGCCTGCGTAATTTCAGACTCCCACTGGTCTACATCCACTGTTGGGTGTTTCTTGTTTTTCTCAATGAAGTCGGCGAGGGTTTTTGCTGTGGTAATCAATTCCAAATTCTCAGAAACTATTTTTTCTGTTAATGCTTGTGATTTTAGATCACTGAGAATTTCATTATGAATCTCTCTACTTGTAGGGAGTAACAAGTCTTGATCCACCGTTTCGAGTTGAGACAACAAGGGAATAACATCGTTGATGAGGTTAGTGTGAGAGATCGTCTCTTGTGGCGATTCCATAGGCTTATTTAACCTCAAAATATCGCGCAATTCTTCTTTAGTCGAGACCATCAAGGTATCCTCCTGCTCAATACTGTCTAATACATTGACAAATTTGGCATAAGCATCGACAGGTGCTTTTGTATATTGGGTATAATTTCCTGATAAAATATGGTCACTTAATTCAATGATATCTTGTGTTTTATATGTTTCTTCTGGGTTACTTACGTGGATATCAAATAGCCGTTTTATTTGAGTGAACTTATTGAGTGTTGTGTTCATATCCTGACTGTTATTTATAGACGACAACTCATTATCCACGGTTCCCTGTAGTTCGCCGTATGCTTCGATATCTTGGTCACCCCGTAGAGTATGATAAGCATTCATAGCCCCGAAATAAGCCTCCACAAGGTTGACGAGAGTTTCAATCCGGCTAATCTTATCCGATAATTCGTCTATGGTACTCGGAGTTGGGGGGACAAGCTGGCGCTCTTTGAGATGGCTTTCTAATTTGTCCCCATCTGCTATTTTAGAATATTGCTGATAACAGTCAAATGCGTTAGAAAGCCGCTCAACATCTTTTTCGAGGGATTCCTCCGAACTATACGAAAGTGGATCGAAATCTGCAACAAGTGAATTTAGGCTATCTTGTGATAAGTTAGTAGAAATATTCTTGTTTAATTCAATGTATTTATTATATACTCCGGCTGATTTAAAAAGATAGGATAATCTCTTTTCAACCGGATCAGATGATGCAGTAAGATATTTTAAACGATGAGTCGATGGAATATCTGTCTCAGAGACCATAACCAGATCATTCATCGACGAGAATATTTTACTATATTCTTGTTGGATAAGCTCTATCCTCTGATTTAAATGGCCGTATGTGGCATTTTTCTTATAATATCTGCGACTATACCAAGCGATAATCACTACAACTATTCCAAGGGTCAGTGGCCAAACAGTAAGTAGAAAATCATACACAAATAGGATTGCCCGAAAAAGTGCAGCAACTATAACTGCGGCAATGAAAATTACAATAATAATGGCAATGAGTGGCCACATCTTATGTTGCTATATGTCAATTAGAATCAATCGTAATAAGTATTATTCGCGTATTTATTAATATTATCCCTCTTACCGAAGCCAGCGAAACAATGATATCTGTGCCGAAATTGGGAGATCGAACTGTGCAAAATATAGAGCGTGTAGCCGTCACGAGAGCTACGTTATTTTCTTCATCTGAGTTCCAAGTTAACATGTTACCTTCAAAGCAGAGTGCGTACATTATTACCAAGTTCGCTAGCATCGGAGGTGATGTTTCTGTAACTACTGTTATTTATTTGGGACGGCCTTCACGGTCAACGTTGACTACGACAGTATCCCTGCACACCCTATACTAGACGATAATCCACCAATTTCAGATGGATTTTATGTACCCTCGAATACACCTATGTAAAAATGGGTAATTCATCAGACGATACATATACGCTAGAGGAGGCCAAAGAAGAGATCGGAATCCTTCGGCATGTCGAAGATGCCGTCATTGAAGCGATTGAGAATGCCGCCAATGAAGATGTCCTCTCATACCTCATTGAAGACAAAGAGCTTGATATCACCCATGACGGCAAACGCGGCCTCGGAAAAGTTCGTCAGGCTGTACTAGAGTCAGGGCTCGCATCAGATCGGCTAAAGCGCCTCGTGAGTCTTCGGGGTGATGATACGCCTGAAGACATCTTGGTCCCTGAGGACGTTGTACGAAACGCCAAAGTTGCGCTCGAAGCAGGAAAACCCGTTGTACTCTATGGACCGACGGGGACGGGAAAAACAACGTTCGCAAAGCAATTGGCCCGAGAAACGGGAATCGGATACTCACTCCATACCGCGACGCCATCATGGACCCCCTCGGACATCATTGGCGGAATTAGTCCCGACTACACTGGTGAATCGCTAAGCTATCGGACCAAACTCGGCTGTGTTTCGGAGGGTGTTCAACGCGCTCGCCGGTTCGATGTACAGTACGGTGTCATTCTCGACGAGATTACTCGGGCTGACATCTCGAAGATTTTCGGGCCGCTCTACACTGCCATCGAAAACCCGAATCAGACAATTTTCGAGACCGATGAGGGGGAGACAATCGAACTCGATGAGCGAGTAAATATCATCTGTACGATGAACATGTCCGATCGTACAGTGAACGAACTCGACAACGCGATCACCCGGCGGTTCGCCATGATCGAGTTAGACGAATACGAAGCAGACAAACGACGACAGCTGTTCAGAGACTGGCTCGATACACACGTCACGGGACAGACGGATATCGACGACGGTGAATTGCTCCGCCTCTTCGAACGAGACTACGAAGGGATCAACCATGGAAACGAATCGACAGCACGGGGTGCGATTATGCGGTTCGGACCAATGCATTATCGTGATGTCGCTGTCTTCGTCGGCGTCGCTTGTCGAGAAGGCGGGGAATACGAGTATGACCCGACAGATTCGGTTGGACAAGCCTTCCGGACCTATATTGTCCCCCGGCTGTTGAACTCAGCGGCGTTCCCACAGGTAGAGCGAATTACCGAACACTACCGGGCACTGAATGACGAATTCAAGGAATTCGACCTCGCCCCGGCAGCTAAGCTCGCTGAACGCGAACTTGAACAGGAAAGACGGCAGATGGGGTCCTACGAGTAATGAGTCGCATCGACGAAGTGTATCAGTATGGGCAGGATACGTTCAACATTCCCGAACGAGGAGAGATTCGGATCGAGGACTGTCCGTCAACCATCACTGATCAACTTCGTCGCGCATCATTCACACAAGAGAGCCCTGGTGTGTTCACAAAGAGTCAAGATGCTCTCGACTCCGACCAGCAGTACGACGTTGTCACAGTAACTGTGGAAGATGATGATGGCGACATCATCCACGTCTCCGCGACGGATATCGTCGGAGCAGTCAGTTTGACTCCGTCATCGAAGGTGACGATCACTCCAAAAATCGACTGGGGACCGATTTTCGACATGCTCCTGGCAGTGTATGATCAGAATCGGTCGATCGACTACCACGGGATTCCACTTCAGGACTTCCTCTCTGACGATATCGAACTCGATGACGTGCTTGTCGTAATGGCGATTAATTACTTGGAGGGGCTTGAGACTATCCAACGCAACGGCTACATCCGGGATCTGATTCTCCGACGGACCAACAGTCTAGAGGGTCGAGGAGAGATCGACGTCGAGCAAACCCTTCTGAACCACGCGCGTGGGACTGTTGAGCCAAATTGGATACGAAACGAAACAGAGTACAACAACGCAGCGAACTCGTTACTCCACTATGCAGGGAAGACGCTGCTCCGGCTATTCCGACAGAATGCCTCGGATTACGACCATCCCGGCTACGATCGCATCTTCTCGGAGGTTCATCGGGAGATCGAACGGTTGGAAGCCATGGGTGTTGACAGCGGGTTAAGCCGTATCGACGAGTATCGGCGCATCACTCTCGGTGACTTGCCGAAACAACGCCAATACTACCGAAAGGCGTTCGACGTCGCAAAGGCAGTGTTGTCGTCGTCGCTCGGTCAGCAGCTCAAGGACGGGCCTCGGGAGTTGGTCGTGGACTACGTCCTTAACATGGAGTCACTGTTCGAGCAGTACTCACAGGTGGTGATCGAGCGCGAACTCTCGTATATCAAGTCCTACGACCACTTTGATTCGCTCGCCAATGTCAAGGCTGCATCCTCACCGTCGGTAAATCCGTTCGAGGGAGAGAACAAGATCAGTCACCAGCCCGACCACGCTCTCCAACAGGGCGATGAAACTATCGCTGTCCTCGACTCCAAATACTACGCGGAAGGCCACGATCCCGTTAAGGAGTCTCCGTCCCGGTCGCGGTTGTTCAGCTACGCCTACCTCCTGCACGCCGACAAACTCGCATTCCTGTGTCCGTTGCTCGAACCGCGACGCCGCCGAGTTACACAAACCGGCGCAGAGTTGGAGATCGTCTCACCAACAGGCGACTTCTCGCTAGACAAGTATGACGAAGTCGTACACAAATACCTCCATAGCGTTCTCGTAGAGATCCACCCGGAACTCGAACCGTTCTACGCTATTGCAGAGAACAAACTGTGTTTAGATGGTGTGACCGAGAGCGATCTCAGCAAGGCGAGCGACGTGAGCGGTCCTTTTGCATTCCAAAATCCTCAAGATTTCTCACTTCAGGTGGTAAAAGCAGCAGCAGATGAACACTCGTACAACGTTCGGAATCGCTCCGATTTAGAACATGGTGGCGATTGGACACGGGAACAGATCGAAACACGATGTAGCCGACGTAACGAGTATACATGGACCTGTCTCCCTGTCTTCTATGAAAAAGACCACCAGGATTGGATCGATCTGTATTTCCTCAAGCGAGATACGGGAGAAGTCAAGAAAGAAGGACCATTGAAACTGCTGTAAGTGGACGCCTCAGAAGGGCGTAACAAGCCAGTTTCCGTCCTCTTTCCGTTCGATTTGTGGACCGAACACGTCCTGTAACGAGTGGAGCCGGTCATTGTAGCGGAGATCGAATGTTTTCCCCTGGCGATGGAACGATCCCTCAACGACGAACTGCACTGTCGGGTTCTGATACTCCAAATCGTTCGCCCGTCGATCCATCGCTGTCTTGAGGTCGGCTCGGAGTTCGTCGTCCGAGAGAGCCTCTTCAAGTCCGATTACGGAGACCTCTTCTGGGACATCGTCATTCTGAAGCCGTTTGGTAAACTCCTCGATCGGCATTCGGTGATCGAAGGTGTCGTACGTCCCCTCAATGACGAGATTGTAGCGGCCGGGGATGCGTCCGGGTTCTGCCATTGATTAATTTACAGTTTCACAGGATAAAAAACGGGTTGCTGTCGCCTAGTGAAATGAATTAGTTCCTCGTTTAGACGGAGGGGAGGAAGGGGGATGTCCCGAGTGTAAATCGCTGGGAAGGGAGACCCCCGTTCCACATGGAACGTGCCTTTGGTGGATTATTTCATCGAAGGGGGGGAGGGGGGTGCCCCGAGTGAAAATCGATAAGAAGGGCGACCCCCTCGTTCCACATGAAACACACCTTTTGGCGGGTTCTTCCCCCACTAAAACAGCGTCAAAACAACGTCTTAGCACGTATCCCGTCCATACACCCTCCTATCTCACTGATCTGTTTCGATTGCTCTTTAACGTTTAATATAACGTTTTCGATTAGTAATAGTAGTAGTAGCAGTAGTAGACAAACAGTAGTAAAGCAGAAGTGGGTTAAAACCGGTACAAACTGCTAACGAAGGCAGTACAGTAAATCTATTTATTTTGATAGTTAGACTAACGTGAGGTAAATATAAACCCGGGTTTATACGTAGTGTGTATTCATGGGATTGCTACCAACCCACCGTTTTTTCGCATGTTCACTCGGGACACCCCCCTCCCCCCGCCAAATATGATCTGATCACAGTGAGCGCACGGCAGTTATCGATCAATCACTACCTGACGACGTTCGAAGACGATTCCGGGCAGCGACACGATCGTGATGGCAGCATCCGCTGCGAGACAGTTATATGATCGGGTGTATATTGAGTTTTGTCAAAAATTGAATCACCGGCTAATAGCCTGAATCACCTGTCTACAACCATCTACACTCGGGAGACCCCCCTTCCCCCATACTACTCTAATATGAATTGAGGGCACACCGTCACAAAGAATACCGCTGCGTGGACTAGTCAGCGGAGCAGAACCGACACTCAGTAACTCGTGATGTCCCGATCGCCGAGCACGCGCGTATAGGCGTCATCACCGGTCACGTCCGCGAGCCGCCCGGCAAGCTCACGCAGATCGTCATCGACGCCCCACTTGTCAACGTAGTTTTGTACGGCCTGTCCCTTCTCGTATCGGTACCGGAGGAATTGGAGCTTGTCGAGATTCGAGAGGTGCTCATCACCGTTACCATTGGTTCGCTCTTGGATGTACGCCTGGCGCTTCTCATTGTCCCACTTGCCGAGTTCGAAGCCGTCGTCGGTGTTGTACAGGCACATTCCTTTGAGATCCTCTGGTGTGGCGTTGGTGCCGCGACAAAGCTTGTTAACGTCGTCAAACGACGGGCCGGGGCTATCGAGTAAGTCAATAAATACGTCTTCGACGCCAATGTCACTGGCCTCCTGAATGATTCCGTAGATTTCTTGGACGACCTCCTTCGCCGACATGATCTCGCCGTCGCGCTGTACCTTCCCGTGGTGCTTGGAGTACTCACGGAAACACGCGCCCATCTCCATCACACCGATGTCACCGCGGGAGAGATCACGGTTTTCCTCAAGTTGTCTGCGGGTCTGTCGAGCCGTACGGTAGATATCGCGGCGAAGCGACTTCCACGAGGCAGGCTCTGTGTCGTCGATCGGACGGGCGACAACAATAATGTCAAAAGAGACTGCTTCGCCGGAAATGAACTTATGTAAGTCAGCTGTTATCGGGTAGGTGGCTGTGACTTCGAACCCAACATTACACAGTGATTCGAGTAATTCACCCCACGATTCAGAGTCGCTGTGATGGTAGGTGAAAGTCAAGACGCCATCATCAACCAGGCTTTTGTGAACTACTTCAAACCCTTCTCTGAGTTCTATCTCAAAATCTTCTACATCTTTCCCCTCGGAAGGGTTCGAGACGATACTTTCAGTTCGAGGTGTGTAGTCGGGGCTAAACCACTCGTACTTGTTTTTTAGGAGTAGACGTAGCCAGACGTAAAAGAAGTCAGATACCTCCGAATAAATAATATTATCGTAGTACGGAGGGTCAGAAATGACCGCATCGAATTCGTTTTCGAAGTCAAGATTGCGCATATCGCCCTGCGAGAGTGAGAAGTTCTCGGCGATTCGTTGTGCAAACTCAGGTGTCTCTTTCTTTTCCCCACCGTCGACCCATCGTTCTGTAGGGCCACTAGCGTATTTGACGCCGTTAATTATCATATCCCATATAGATTGGAACGTTCCCATTCCATACTCTGTTCCCCAGACGTTCGCCTCTGCTGCTTCCTGTGGTACGTCAAAAGAATTTGTCTGAAAAATATCATTAATATGGTTATTCGAGTGTTGGTAACCAACCAGAAGGTTGTTGGTCCGGAGCATATCACTAAATGCGAGTAGAAGATACTCTCGAACATTCTCACTCTCAACCTCGCTTATCGACCGAAGAAGCTTCGAGAGACATAGAAGTTGTCGTGGGCTGTAGGCGTCGGTCCAATCTTCAAGCCCATGTTGAAACAGATCGTTTCCGCTAATAGATGAGGATTCGGTAATTGCTCCTCGTGCGATTCCGCTCTGAGGGACGAACTCTTTGAGGTCGTCCGCTTCGTTCCATTCCTTCCGGGCCCTTTGTGCGAGTTCACGATCAACCCTCTCTGCTCGCTTATAACCTTTCACTTCTGCCCGATTCCTTTCCTGTTCGTCACAGATACCGCAGTAATATTCAAGAGCGTATAGGCTGAGACCGTAGCCGTCTTGTTCTGCCACAGCATCAGTGACTGAATATTTTTGACCACAATCTGTACAGTGGTAATTCCCTCTCCCAACGTTTCCATCAGAGGGTTCGAAGGAGTTCCCACATTCGCTACAGACTGATTCGCTTTGCCAATCCTCAACATTGACAACTGACTCACAATCCGGACAGAAAACACTGTATGTCCCCTTGTTGTCCCCATATCGGCCTTTCCCAACGCGATAATCTTTGAATAATGGAACAGTATGGCCACAAGAAACGCAATCGAGTTCTCGTACCCAAAAGTTGTACATCACGTCCGCCTCGTGGTCGCCGTTCGGACAGGGCGTCTTGTAGTACTGTGTAATCTCGCCAGCGACGTTCTCTTTCACCTGCTCAAAGGCTTTCTCAAGTTCTTCGACGTTAGTCTGGCCAGCTTCGAGTTCCTTCTTTGTGACGAACCAAGCGACGGGATTTAGATCGTTTCCGACGACTTCCGCGCCGAAGCGGGATGCCTCAACGAGCGATGTGCCACCACCCATGAATGGATCGAGAATCTTCTTGTCCTCAATGCGAACGTCTTTCGGATAGAGCTCCCAGAGACTCTCCGGGTTGGACATGTCCACCCGTTCGAGCAGCGACGCAACGTCGAGATCAGACTTGCCGTCGGCGTCGTCACCGTAGGCCGCGAGCGTGCCGCCCTCGTGGCCTGGCTCGTAGACTGAGACCTTCTCCGGATCGTCGAGGAGGGTGTACAGAGAGATCGCACGGAAGACACAGCCCAAGCGTCGTGCCCACCACTTGTGCATCGTGTAGATGGGCCGGTAGTACATTTTCGCCCGGCCCTCTTTCTCGGCGATTTCGTTCACGCGCTCGATTGGGAACCCCCGCTCGATGGGGAGTTCCGTACGCTCGTGCCGTTCCTGCGAGGACCCAGATTGCTCAGACATGATTCAGTATGTGATATGGATTATTCAGGACCCTCATAAGTGTGCATTCTCAGTCGTCGGAATGGATTGTAGGGGCTCAGGTCTAAATCCGCAATTCGTCACACATTTCTTTCAGTTATGACTCTCAAGTCTAAATTGGAATTACACAATAGCCAGCTTTGATTCCCTTACTTTTGGAAGCTAATCTCGATTTTTAGACTCGACGCCTGGTCGGGCATTCGCTCAAACAAGTCCTGTACCTTGGTGTACTCCTGCTCGGATCGAAGCGTCAGACTGACTTGCGAGCGTTCGATGTCTGCCGTCCCTTGAAGCACGCTGGGAACACCCTCCCGCTCCGGAAGCATGAATGTCACATCGCCGTACTCGACAGTTCCGGTCTGGTGGTCCCGTCGCCACTTCCTGCGCATGGCGGCAACATCGTCGCCGTTGTACTCAAACCGCCATGTCTCTGAACCGACATCGGGGATCCGGAACGGATACCCCGGCACCCAATCCGACGACTTCTCGGACCCTGTTGGCCCGACGACGTACACTGGTTCCTCCTCACGGCCGAGGTTCTGCAGCAGGAATGTTTGTACCATGTCCTCCGTAACGGAGCTGTCGAACCGATCGGTGACCTTGGTCACGGTGAACTGGTCACCGGTATCAAGGTCGTTTAGATAGTCTAGAATCTGTTTGCCGATCCGGTCGGAAACAGTGGGAACGATCTTCACCGTCATCGGGTTCCGGTCGCCGAGAGAGTCCAAATACCGCCCGCCAGCTTCTAACACGTACTCGTCGATGAGGAATTCGTTCACTGCCTCGCGGGCTGCCGTCTCGGTTTCGTCTGGCGGGAGGAACACCGATTCGTCCGCGCGAATCTCGCCGATGATCGTTTCGAGGCTTGCGTATCCCTCTGCCTCGATTGCCTCTCCAATACGGTCGGCGAGATACGACCCGCCGACAGTCGTCGCGCTCCCGACATCCCGGAGTGTCGCGTCCGACTGTGGTTTATTGAGAATCTCGTTACCTCGAACGACCACGTACTGGTCCTCGCGGTTCAGTCGGCCGATGGCACGCATCACAACATCATGGCTGTCGCCATCAAGCCAGATCTCACCATCCTCAACCAGCTCTAACTCAAAGTCACCAATATCGAGCGCTGTGGTCCCGCTTCCGAATCGCTGTCGGAGTTCCTGCTCGACTTCATCCACGCCCCACACGTCCACGTCCTCTTTCCGGACCAAGACGGTATCAAGCGAACTGCCCGAGAGGTCGTCACGGAAGCCGCCAGAGTCACGAGCTAATACGGGCTTCCCATCGATGGCTTCCACAGTTGCGTTTAATACATCGTTTGCGCTTCCGGGAATCGGGAGTTCTGGGTCACGGAGAAACTGCTCGTACACGTCCTCGATCGAGATCTCACCGCGACGCTCGATCAGGTCCGACACTATGTGCCATACGTGAGTCTGCAGATCGAAAGGATCGGCCGCCGCAGAATCAGCTATATTTGAAGCATCGAGTTCCGGTCCATCGGAGATGTAGACATCAAGATCCATCGGTGCCGCGAGATTGAACTCTTGGAGTAGATTGTCACCGTCTAAAACTTCGCCATAGAGCAACTGCAACTCTTCACGGAGTTCGTTTATTTCCTGGTCCTTCATCGACTGAATCGACTCGCGGATTTCGTCATCAAGAGATTCGTCGGCGAGGACTTGACGGGCACCTTCGACATACCGTGCCTTATCGATATATCGAGTCCCGGATTCAATCGCCTTGTCACCGGATGGCTGCACGAACACGAGCGTGTTCCGCCACTCCCGTCCACGTTTATCATTCGTAATGACGCGCTTGACTTCTTCCTGTGTCCACTGGTCATCCTTCACAACGATCTTGATGTCGCGGTCGTCAGGGACGTCTCGGATATCGTCAGTTCGGAAACCAACAGGATACGCACTCGACCCGAAGATATCGGTGATGAAGTCGGCGACTTCGGCCTTCGCTGATCGCTCTGAGACATCGACTGCGGCATTGCGAATGAGTGCATTCGGGTTCTGACGATCCCGAATGGCGTATTTTCCGTTCAGCTTGTGGAGGTGCCAAGCGACGCCGTGTAGTCGTTCGAGGTTAAGTACAACGTCGGAAACAAGGCCCCCTGTTTGGTATGCCCCCATCACGATCTCCGAAACTCCCGCGCCTTCCCCCTCGCTCGGCTTCAGCGAGTATAGGAGAATCGTATTGAGAATGCGGCGACCGTGGGGAACATCGTCTTCATTTACCCGATTCTTGATGTCGCCGGTCGCAGCGTTCAGTCGTTCGTAATTGATCTTGGAGAGTTCGCCCTCAAACTCGATCGCATCGATATCTCCGTGGGTGATCAGGTTTGTCTGGTTCTGCATTTCGAGAAGAACTTTCGAGAAGAGATAGATCATCCCGCGCGTGTTCTGGTTCCCCTCATCAGCGTAGTATCGTGTCTCAAGCGCATCAAGGAGAACAGGATGGAACGGGTAGAGGTCGTGCATCTCTGAGAGAAGGTTGTCAGGCATGTTGACGTGATCTGACTGATCATAGGCGTCGAAGTACCCGTTCACGATCTCACGGGCGGCTGATTCGTCAGTGTCATCTATCAATCGGTGGTGGAGAACCTCCCGCTTGTCCACCTGGTTATTCATGTTGACCTCAACTGCCTGTTCCCGGTTCAGAATATCGTGAACTTCGGAGCCCTCACGGAGAACAGAGACGATAGTGTAAAGCTCTAAATCCGACAGTGCAGTGGATTCGAGTAAAGATTGGAGGAAAGCCTTGTTCGCGCTCTTGCGGTCACCTTGTAACGTATCGAACCAGTCCTCAAGCTCATCGACAAAGAATGCGACGGTGTCGTCGCCGACGGCGTCCTGAATCGTCTGCATGTCCGGGTAACCACCGGACTCGTATGTCCCAGGGTCGTAGCCAAGTGCATCAAAAAACGGCTCCCAGAGGTATTCGTACTGTTCGTTCTGTATAGCGACCGTAATCGGGATAGCCGACTCCGGAAGCGCTGATTCGAACCCCTCGATTTCCTCGGCCGCCCATGAACCTGCAGCAACGGGCTCGTTGAAACAATGGTACAACGCCACCATCTGGTGGGATTTTCCACTCCCATAGGGCCCGTAGAGAATGTGTGTACCACGAGGATCATCACCGGTCAGCGAATCGCGGAGGATCGATAAGGCCTCTCGAAGCCCTTGAGTCATTAATGTGCGATCAAAAAAGAGCTCGGCGTCAGACTCGAACTCGTTCTCGTCATCCACGTTGTAGAGTTTTACCTGCCCGTCTATCTGTCCGTCCTCTCGAAGCTCACGGCTGAGGGTAACCGTGTCCTCAAGAGTCTTAGACAGGGAGTGTGCTCCCGACATGTGTTGATATGTACATGAACTGCTACTACGTAGATAAAAACTATGATGACTAATTCCCTTGCCCGCTGAATGGATATTATATAGAATCAGGATGCCGCCTCCCGGATTTGAACCGGGGGCAGCTCTACGCTGTCGGGTGGTTTCCCCCGTACTGAGCTAAGGCGGCGCTCTCGGTGTCGCTCAAGCGTTTCGGTGGTAAGAAATGACCGAACGCGAGCTAGAACCCATATCACTGGGACGTGCGAAGGAGATGTATCTTGAGGCACGAAAACACGAAGTATCCGAGAGTACCCTCTCCGGGTATCATTACCGCCTCAAGCACTTCGTCCGGTGGTGTGTTGATGAAGCGAGCATAGACAATATGAACGAACTCACGGGGCGGAAACTCCAAGAGTTCAAAACGTGGCGTCGGGATGAGAACGGCCTGAAGCCCATCAAACTTCGGGGACAACTAGATGCGCTCCGTATCTTTCTGAGGTGGTGTGAGTCAATTGACGCCGTTGAGAAAGGGCTTCACGACAAGATTGTGATGCCGGTGCTGAAGAAGGATGATGAGCAAAGTGAAGAGATTCTTCGCTCAGAAGATGCCGAAAAAGTGCTTGCGTATCTCCGGCGTTTTGAGTACACATCACGGTGGCACGTCATCTTGGAACTTCTGTGGCACACGGGGATTCGCCTTGGGTCACTTTATTCACTATATGTGAGTGACTACGATAGCGAGAAGGAACGTCTTGAGATTCGTAATTGCCCGGATAGAGGAACTCCGCTAAAGAACGGGGAATGAAGGCGAGCGAATAGTCGCTCTAACTCCCGAAGTCTGCCGGATTATAGAGAATTGGATTGAACATCAACGCCCTGAAGCCACATATGAACACGGTCGGGAGCCACTCCTAACAAGTGTGCGCGGAAGACTAGCGAAATCCTGTATTCGAGATGCCGTCTACAGGGCGAGCCGCCCCTGTTACTACGGTGAAGAGTGTCCGCACGATAGGGATACAGATGAGTGTGAAGCGGCACAGTATGGGGATACAGCAAGTGTCCCTCAAATGTGAGTTCCCACGCGATACGACGCGGGAGCATTACCCGGCATCTATCTGAAGACGTCCCTGAGAAAGTTGTCTCACACCGAATGAACCTTGGGCAGGACGTGTTGGACAAGCACTACGACAAACGGACTGAGGAACAGAAGGTGGAAAACGACGCGGATATCTTGAGGAACTCTAACTCCCTCAACAGGGTATAAAAACTATTCACCGACGTGGAACTTTTCGCCGATCTAATTCGGGAGTTCTTTTCTCGCTATATGGAACTCTCACGCGGAGAGGGAGAGCATCGGACGAAATTTTTTGACACACGAATCATTCTACATCCATCTGTTCGCAAATACCGGGAATAGCAAGCACGATACAGATAGCCACTACACCAACCACGACGTGAGGGACTCTGATCGTGGGGTAAACGGGTATTGAGACAAGTTCAGAAATTAATTGTAGAAAGAAGCCACCGATGAAGAGGCTCGCTCCTGCTTTTGAAACCAAGTCCTGCGAGTAGTTTACTGTGGCATTTCTCAGACTTCCCGTTCTAATCCATCCTGTACTGTTATCTTGGCTATCGTACAATATACAATAGGCGTTCAATCCGCCGGTATCGCCGGGTTGAAGCGGAACAGGAAAGTCGTTAAGACTTATTTGCTCAAAATCTGTGCTATTCACTTTATGTGAATCAAATGTACCAAGATTCAATCTATCATTATTGACTACCCTGACAACCACTCTCTTCAATGTCTGAAAACCGGAGTCTGAGCGATGAATATCCTTATTTGACAGAAAGACCGTTTCAAAAGCACTATCTAAATCCGCTAATCTCTTCGCCTGTCTAAATGGGTAGCCAAGTAGTGGAACTCGGTAGAGGAACCTATCTCTCCTTCCAATTTTGATGAGAAAATTTTCTACAGTTGACCAATCAGCTGCAAGTACTACTGCCGCACCTAATGTACCAAGTGACAAGCCAATGACGGAAAATAGATGCTGTAACCACGCCTCTTCCATTGTCGAACTTTCTTTCCTAACAGCAAATTAACCTCTTGGTCTTTATGATATGGAAAGTCAGTTTCAGTAATTAGATGCTTCCTCAATCGCTTCCTTCGCTTCCTGTGGTGCGTTCGGCCCTGCATTACCTACTTTTGTAAGATATACGTAGATTGCTTTTGTCCACGTTGGGATGGGGGAATAAAAAGTACCGCTACAAAACATATTTGACGGTCAACTAACTCTCCAACTACATGAGCGATTTTGACCTCGTGGACATCGAGGTCACCCATGAGCCAGTGGACGATGTTCTGTACGCGGACCCTAGTGAGACAAGTGAAAATCACCGTCATACTGTTCAAGCCGTTCGTCTACAAGCCGGTCAGCCTGACTCTGAACTTCGATCACTAAAACAACTTGACGAGAATTCAGTCAAGATGCTCGAACACCAGGTCGATGCAGCCTACCGGGCTCTGTTCGAGATGGACGGGAAGGCATTACTCGCAGACGAGGTCGGCCTCGGGAAGACGATCGAGGTCGGGATGATACTCAAAGAAATGCATTTCCGCGAAACCAACGACTCCGTCCTCATCCTCACGCCTGCCCAATTGGCCAAACAGTGGCAAGCAGAGCTCCGAGAGAAATTCGGCTTAGAGTTTGTCTGCAACTATGACGACGAATTCAGCGGGTTTGATGATCACGACTACATCATCGCCAGCATCGACACGGCTAAAAGCGAGAGATACCGACAGACGGTGCTCAGACGCGACTGGGACGTTCTTGTTCTCGATGAGGCCCACTACGTGAAGAACGAGGAGACGGATCGGTACGAGCTGATTGATAATTTATCGTATAATTATGCGTTCTTCCTCACAGCGACACCGATACAGAACGAACTCACTGATCTCTACAACATTGTCTCACTGCTCCGTCCGGGTCTGTTTGGAACACGTGACGTGTTTCACCAGTACTTCATCAATAGCGATCAGGAAACCCTCGTTAACCGTAACGAGCTACAGGACCGGCTGAACAAGGTGATGATCCGAAATCGGCGTGAAGACACAGATGTAGACTTTACCGAACGCCGGGTTGACACACGGAAGTTCGATCCATCACCGGCAGAACGCGAGCTCTACCAGGCTGTATCCGATTACGTGAAGGGAGCCTACAGTCAGGACCAAGGACAGAAACTGGTGTTGATGCTCCTGCAGAAAGAGGTCGTCAGTAGCCCTGAGGCCCTTGAAACGACGATTCGGAAGAGACTCGACGATCAGTCAGAACTCACGCACGCCGAAGAGTTAGAGTCGATTTTGGACTTAATCAATAACATTGACGCGGTCACCAAACAAGAGCGACTACTCGATATCGTTGAAGAGGCGCGTGAGAACGTCGAGAAAGGACGTGTGATCGTCTTCACGCAGTTCCGGGCTACACAACGCCGCGTGGCAGAACGACTGCTGTCAGAAGGGTACACAGTCCACTCGTTCAATGGTAGTCACTCTAGCCAAGAGAAAGAGGACATCATCGAGAATTTCGAGGAACAGGGCGGGATTCTCGTTTCGACAGACGCAATGTCCGAAGGACGGAATGCTCAATTCTGCAATATTCTGGTGAACTGGGACCTCCCGTGGAATCCAATGCGCGTTGAACAACGTATTGGCCGGATCCATCGTATCGGTCAGAAGCGGCAAGTCTACGTGTTCAATATGGCATTAACAGATACCGTCGAAGAGTACGTACTTGAGCGTCTGTTCCACAAAATCGACCTCTTCCAACAGAGCGTCGGTGAACTGAGCGAGATACTCACCCGGTTGGAAGAATCTGGGAAAAGCTTCGAGGACGAGATTTTCGAGCGCTTGGTTAACGCCGATTCTGAGGTTGATCTAGAAAACGACTTCGACGCGATGGCTGTCGATCTCCAAGAGCAGCGTGATCTCGCTGAGAAATTAGAAGAGTTCAATAGCGGTGTTTTCGAGGGATTCGATCTGGGGGCAAGCGATGACTGACGCCGCCGTACCGGTGACCCAGTCTGCAGTTGAGACCTTCACAGCGAGTTATCTCCGGTCTCTCGGTTGTCAGATCGAAATACAAGGCGATGAGTGGCAGCTAACTATCCCGGAGAATGTGGAGACAGACCTACCGAAAGGCAAACACGCTCTTCTCTGTGGTTCCGTCGAAGAACCAGACGAGACGTACGAGCAACTCCACCCTGAAAGCTCGTTTTTCCAATCGGTTCTTGACGACGCAACCGACCGTGCACCGATCGGTGGCATCTCTATCGACACCAGTGACACAGATGTCATTGTGCCAGACTGGCTCCAACAAAGTGAAATCTCTGTATCAAACATCGAATTTACACCCTACTACGATCGAAGCGCACTGGTCGTACTCTTTCGGGTAACTGTTGAGACCGTGAGCGAGTATCAACAAGAGTTCTTGCGAAGCATTGCTATCGATGTTCGCTCTACAGAGATTCTCCCAAACATTGACGAGACTTTTCTAACCTTGCTACAGGAATCTGCGACCATCCAATCTGGGGATATTGCGATCGAACCGGAACAGGTAGAACGCTTGGTTGACGCATCCCGGGAACCGCTTCTCTCAGCCATACAACCACAGATCGATGAGATCCATCAAGAGGCATCTCGGGCTGCTGACGCTGAACTCGAAGAGTACCGGCAATTACAACAGCAGCGGGAAGATGAGTGCGAGACAGAAATTACTCGTCTTCGGTCAAAGATCGAAGATCTCAGCGAGTTGATTGACCACAAGAACCAGACTGAGCGAGTTGAGGCACTGAAAGAGCGCCGAGAATGTAAATCGAAGCTTGAAGAGATTGAGACCGATCTCAATGAATTACGTCGCCGACGCGAGCATGGATATCCGGATCAACAGCGTGAGATTCGTGACCGACACGGATTAGAAGTGGTCGTTACCCCAGTCACTATTACCGAAGTTGAGTACGAACGCGGCGATGTCGAGTTCGAATTAAATGATGGCAGTTCTATTGCCTCCTTAGTACTGGGATACGGCACGGGTGTTGGCGTGACGGAGGAGGTTAATTGTGATATTTGTAATCGATCTCTGTCTGCTGAAAACCCACTTAGATACATTTCGAATAGGATTCGATGCACCTCTTGTAATGGTGAGTAGTTTATTATACTGGCTCAATGGAAACACCGCTTACATTACAAGAGTTTAGATCGATAGATGACAGCCACGATTAATTCAGCAAGTCTATGCGACATTTGTACGTTGTATACAACTGAGGGGTTAAAAATTATGACCAGCAAGGGATTTCAATAGGGTAATTCCACACTAATCCGCTTGACGCGGTTAGTAAGACGATCGGACTCGAACAGTGTTAATTTCTCACGAATCGGGTACTAATTTCCACAGTAGTGCATTTCCGACTTTCTGGCTCTCGATATTCCCCTCCTCTTCAAGATTTTGTAACTTCAGATACGCTGTCCGTCGATCACAACCGACGTACTCCGCCACGTCTGTCGTCCCGGTCGCGCCGAGTTCCTCAAGTGCCCGGAGAAAATCTTCCCGAGGATACTCCTCGCTGAACCGACCACTGCTCTCGTCACGCTTCCGGTCGCTCATATTTACGACATTGGTTGCAGTTTACTAATGATTGCTGGGATGATTTCCATTAGTCGAACGACCAAAGGTTTATATACACCGCAGTTTAAAAGATGGTTGTGAACTCAGCCAGAGGGCATGAATCAAAAAAATGCCCAGGTGTTGTAGCACCCAGGCTGGGTTCCACATCTGGTGCAAGAACCCATGAAAAATTCAAATACAAAAGCACAAGAAGGCATCGACAAATTATTTATTGAAGATATAAACCAGTTGGAACATATCGCTATCGGGGAAGGGGACGAGACCTGTCATGTATGTGACGACCCTGTGCAGGAAGGCGATTCGGTTGCAGTATACGCTAGTCGCCTGATTTCGACGATTTCGTATACTGCCGGTCCAATTTTTTGTCAAGAACACAAGACTACTGCTGAGATGACGTGCTTCCGCGATCGGCGCGAGCTGATCGTCAGGGGCCGGGTCGGAACGGTGAGCGACGCGGCGACGCAGTCCACACAGTCAGTACTGCTGGCTCCGGAGGTGGAGCTGGTGAGCCCAGTCGGTTCACGTGAAGCGCACACACCGGCAGAATACGCAGCGCTGCGGGCGCAGTCACGGCCCGCTAACGGAAGTCATCAGCTGAGCGTTAGCGAGGTTGACGAGCAAGCGCACGAGACACAGACTGCGCACCCCGATTCAAGGGATATGCACTGCGAGATACCGGGTCCGGCGATCGAGCAGGGGATGGCGTCGGATACCGACCCAGCCGACAGCCAGACCGCACCTGACGGAAATGACGGAGATGATGTGCTGGGAGGTGATGTAGCGTGAGACCAGCCGACGCGGACGGCTTCGAGACGGCACACTTGGATGGCGAATATGATCTGCCGGCGCTGTCGGAATCGACGTTCCCCAAGGTCTACATCGGGATGGATGCGGACTTGCTTGCACCTGGCGACGGGATCGTAACGGATCGGCATCATGCGTCGGCGGATCGCTACGAGGCGGATGATCCGATGAATCAGATTGGCGGGCAGATATCGTCGTTTGCCTTGTCGGGATGGCTGCGCCATGGGTGCGAACGCGTGCTGCAGATTGGAGGCGCGACAGCCTGTCACCCTGGTGAGCCAAACGCGGACTACAAGCGCGCGAACGTGTACGAACGCGACCTCGACGCGGGGTATCACGAGAAAGGATCCTGCGTTGATGAGGGCGATAGCGACACGGGCTGTGTGGTGTACGAGTTGTTTGGTGGCTTCGGGTCGAAGCCAGGCGAGTTGATCCGGCATCCGGTGTCGTTCTCGCCGATCCGGCGGCAAGTCGATGTACTGAATGGCGAGGCAGAAGCGCATTTCCGCCAGTTGCACACGCAGGTGCGATCGCGGAATGAGGCCGATGGGGGGCAGCCGTTGCGGCATGCGACGCGTGATGTCGTCGGGAACCTCGAAGGAACGTGGTTGCTGCAGTTACGATCTTTGCGCCCAGAATTTGTTGGGTTGCTGATCGAGGCGGTGTCGTTTTTGGACGCCTACAACTCCAAGTACGAGTTTCAGCTTGGCGGCGCACGGAATTTCGGCGCGGGTATCGTGGATGTCGGGCTGGTAAATCCGCTGTACACCGATCGAGAGATTCGCCGAGTGTATAATCGTGCGCAGAAGCCGACAACGGCGATGCGGACAAAAGACACAAAATGGCGAGATGTGTACCGCAAAGAGTTCGTGCGGGCGCTACAAGAATCGCTGAGCGACGAGGATGGCGAGCTGCCGCCAGCGATCGATGGTGCCAGTGCTCGTGGAAATGACAGTGACTCGCGTGCTGCTGACGATACGCAGGGTGATGGCCGATGAGTGGTGATGGGGAGGGGGGCCTCCCGAGTGAGCCTGGTGGGTTAGATGAAGATTTCCCGAACAAGATTGGGAAGGGAGAGGGGGGTGTCCCGAGTGAGACTGGCGAGGAAAATGACGATTTCCCGAGCAAGATTACGGAGGGAGAGGGGGGTGTCCCGAGTGAGACTGGCGAGGAAAATGAAGAGTTCCCGAGCAAGATTGGGAAGAGAGAGGGGGGTCTCCCGAGTGAGCCTGATGGGGTAGATGAAGATTTTGCGAGCAAGATTACGAAGGGAGAGGGGGGTGCCCCGAGTGAGACTGGTGAGATTACGAAGGGAGAGGGGGGCCTCCCGAGTGAGCCTAGTGAGATTGCGAAGGGAGAGGGGGATCTCCCGAGTGAGGAAACTGGCGGAACCGAGGCAGATCCATTGGTCGCGGTGTACCGCCACGACGTGCACAAGTTGCGTGGTCGGGAACACACAGCCGCACACGACGAGTGGTATGGCGTTCGCGTCAACGAGACGGTCCCGATGGGTGCCGATCGGGATGCAGCGTTGTTGAGCCGGCCACGGGGCGAGCCCGAGCAGACGGTGTCGAATCACGCGTCGCCGTTCCGATTATCCCTCGTCACCGGTGAAGCGATGGCCGAGTCTGATCGGATCTTGGCAGCGACGGACGGTGGATTCCGAGAGCTGATTCAATCTGACGATCCGGCGGAGTTGCATGCAGCGTGGCTCACGAGCGACGTCGCGGCGGCGTTCAACGAGTCGATATTCTATCCGTACACATCGCTAAAATACCACGTACTGCTGGCGGGTGCCTTGTTGTCGGCGTACCGCGACGGGTACGCGTTCGAGGATCTGTATGTGGCGGTGACGCCCGGTGAGGCGGCTGCTGAGACGAGGACAGCAGCAGCGGCGAGGGCGAGCGAGGCGGTGACGTCGTTTGAGACGGTATTGTGGTCGCCGACGTTGACGATCGATGTGACGGCAGCCCCCGGCGATCGACCAGCAGCGTCGCTGGGCCCGGCTCCGGCGCGATCGTTTGCGGACGTGTGGTCGCGGCTCCCAGCCCATCCGTTTCAGGTGGACGACGCACGCCTGCGGATGGTCGTGGATGCACAGCTTCGGCGGATTCGATCGTGGTCGGTGGCGTTGCAGTTCATCGAAGAAGTGTCGGGGGATGGCATGCGCCGATCGCTGGCTGGCGAGGGCCAGCATGTCCTCATGGCTCCCAAGAATTCTGGCAGTGGTGGAGAGACGGATCCAACATCGCAGTCACGTCGTTCGAGTGGATCTGATGGGGGTGCTCGATGAGCCGGATCCAACAGGTTCTGTTCCAATTGGACGCCGAGTACTATGGCCATCCGTACTACGTGACCGGGAATGCGCTGTACAATGCGATCGCTCAGCGAGTTGAGTCGGCGACGCGACGAGCGCTGTGCGTGAGCCACGGTGTCTTCTTGCCCGGCGAGTACGGCTCGTATCCGGCGTGGCACTCACAGAGCGGGTCGCTCGGCAAGATCGGATCGGAATTACCGCCGGTCGAGTCCTACGAGGACTTGTTTCTGTTACGTGATGCCGCACACCGGTGGTTGAAATCGTCACGGCCGCGTGATGTGCACAACGCCCATCCGATGCAGACCCACGGCGGTCGAGTGACGTTTGCGCCTGTGACATGGTTTGGCCGACCGCCCGAGTTCGCTACTTCGAAACGGGGTGTGCGATGGTACGTCCACTGTTATCTGCATGCTGGCTCGGCCGTTGATGATGAGATCCTGCCGGTGCCGGCAGAGGTCCTCGATGGATTGCAGGTTGGCGGCGGACGCAACTACGGATTTGGCGCACTGTCGCACGTAGACTCACAGCTGATCGATACCGACGAGTTGTCGTTCGATCGGCTGGCGGCGGCTGATGAGCACGTCATAGAGCTCATCTCGCCATTTGTGACTGCAAGTTCCTATCCTGGTGCTGATGACCAGTCAGTGCCGTGGTGGTGGGACGTGGCTCGCTCAGACGGACGTAATGGCCGCGTGAGCGACTCGACGACTGAGCCGACACGAGATGCGAGCGATGGGCTGCGCCGGCGCGCAGAGCGGCTGGCTGCCGATGGATCAGTGTATGAGATCGAGACGATCGATCACGGACAGCGCGTCGGCTATGCGGGCGATGCGCCAATTGAGACAGCGAAGAATGGCGTGCTGCGGATCGGGACGCATGCACGATATGGCTTCGGCGAGCTTTGGGTTCGGCCGGCGAGCGATGATCGTGTTTCTGATCGAGGTGATCACTGAGGCAGCTAACCACCGCTCGACGGCACTGAGACGATCCACCCGAGAATCCAATTGAAGCGATACACCACAGGATAGCTACCCGGCGACGCGATTACCAACGATTGCAATAGACCGATCATGGCTACAAACAATACCGCCGATCAGACCCGCGACGAGTTGCATCGAAAACAGACCGAAGCTACCGATAGCGGTGAGTCCGAGACCCCGGACCCAGACAATTGCCACAGCACTGTGAGTCAACAGCGCCAATCTGAGGTGTTAGACCGCGACGGCCATCAATGTCGGATTTGCGGCCGGCTTGGGCCCGAGCGTGGCGGACTCGCTTCGCTGCATATCCACCACATCGAACGAAACCCAGACAACATCGACGAAGACGATCCACAAAATTTGACGACGCTGTGTCGGTCCTGCCATAATTGGATCCATCTGCGATCGACGCCGGCCGACTCGCCCACACCGCTGACCGACACAGACTTGAATGTGCTGCTGCCCCAGGATATCGAGATCCTGCAGTATCTAGCAGATCAAGGGCCGGCGCGTACGGGCGATATTGTATCCGCGCTAAATATCGATTTGTCCGTCGCAGCCGTCCGCGAACGGCTGTGGACACTGATGGGCTTGGATAATATCGTCGAATCGCGTGATCAACAGATCGTTGACAAGGACATCGAAACGGGTGAGTGGGGACTTTCTGAGCAGATCGAAACATCGGCTCGGGGGCACGTCCCCGATGACCCGCGGCTATTGATACAGCGATTTGAGGATGAACAGGTGCGGCAGGCCGTAAATCGCGGTATTAGCCGTGATGCGATCATGGATGTCTTAGACGTTTCGCGGCGCACAACGTTCAACAAGGAGAAGCGCGCCTGTGCCTTCGGATTCCCGCTCAGCGTGTTTTTGCATGGCAATCGAGAGTCGGCAGATCGAGACGCCAGCCGCGACGACAGTAGTGGTGAGCCTGAGCCTGACCCGGCTGACGGCGACCAACAGCGGACACTCGCTGAGACGCTCAACGACGATCTCGAACCAATCGAGGCCTGGGGCGTAGTTGACGGACTCAGCACCGCTGAAACAGACTCTATGGCTGCTGATGAGGATCAGCGAGAAGCCGATCGAACAGCACTGCGCGAGAAGCTCCACGCCGCGATTGACGCACTCGAAGCCGCAGACACTGCGCTGTGATCGACTGATGCCCACCCGTAGGGCGTGATTTTTTATTCCGGGGGTCTTTGGCCTTCTTCACATCTAATGTGTCAGAGATATCTGCAGCTGAAACGGCCGGTCGATGAGAACTCCGAACCTTGTAGATAGACGCTCTTGGCGGGACTATTATGATATCGCGTCACAGACAAATCACAATGGCTGAGCTGGCCTATTTACTCATTGTTGGGGCGATCGCCATTCAGATTCCGATCGGGATTTTGATGTATTTTGACGCAAAGCGGCTTAATCTGAAGAGCCCGGATACGTACTGGTTGGGGGTAATAGTGCCTGCCGCAGGGTTCATTGTGATTCTGTATTATGTTTCTGAGCGGAAGCGCCTCCCAAAGAAGGAAACAGATAACTCGTAGCGTCTCACCTGCCAGCCAGCTATTCTGTACAAGTCGGAACTGTGTCTGAATGTGTCTCTTTGAGCGTCTCGATAAAGCCGCAGAGACAAATTTCTGTACGAAGATCGGTAGGTGCCAAATTAGCCTATATAACCAAGATCGCGTAGATTGCTCTTCATTTCTTCATCATCGACAGCATCATGAACTCCTTCATCTATGCTATCGCGGCGTTGTTAAATTACATCAGCAGCTGTCGAGCACTTCTCAGTTTGTATTGTATACCATCGCTCGTCAACGAACCCAACTGCGTCGCCTCTGGCTATGTTGATCTCCGATTACTACTGAGAATAGACAACATCCACTACACAAGGGATTAGTTGTCGTTCGACATTTCATCTGGGTCAGTCCCCGGCTCAGTCCGGACACTGCTACCGGAGACTGCGACGCTCACAAGTTGCTCCAAAGCATCTCCTTTCCGGCTTACTTGACTATTGTTAGTCCCTTGATCCGTCATATGCCTATCTCCGTACCCCAGATACTTGTACTCTTCCCATAATTCCCACCCCCATATCAAGTTACAAGATGCCAAAGTATCCATGAGGCTATGTGTAAGAGCAACGGCACCAGACACAGAATCCGGTATCGGCTTGCCCACTGAGTACGGACCCGAAATATAACACCAACCAGCCCGGTAACCAAGCCAGCAGAGTATGTCTGCCCAATGGTCTGGTAACTAGATCCAAATAAAGTCTTGTTAAGTGATATACATCCACTAAGGTCTAGCAACTGAGCTACAATGATCGTGAGCACAGTGATGAAACTCACGACCCAAAAGGCGGTAAGTAACTTCATAAGACCTCGTCTGACGGAGATTAATTCGTATGCTAGTTTCCAAGTATATCCATCATCTGTTGGCGGTGGAAGACGGGTTGAGAGAACTTGGGTGTCTTTGCCGTACCCCCGTTCATAGAATCCATCACGATCTGAGTGTTCGGTTGAAGTATCAGCGACAGTAGCGTAGCCCGCCGGCCCCTCAACCACGAAGTGCTCAGAGTGTGTCTCATATGATGACCTTTGAGCCCGAGCGACGAATGAAGGTACTGTGAAAAATTTTTGTTTCCAAGGAATATTACAGACCCACGGGCGGTCTGAGAGGCGATGATACCTCACCGCCTCGTACTGTCCGTAAGAAATTCTTATTGTACGTAGCTCACCTGGTCGGATTGGATTATTTTGTGGTAACTGAATAAGAAGTTTATATTCTATCCCGCCGAATCTTTTTTCGATCTTCTCATATTCCTCTTCGCTATCATCTCGTAGCTTGCGAAGTAGGTTATCAACCTCACTATTTGGGAAGTAATTGAGACGGGTGTCATCTTCATCGAATACTTCCAAATTCAATCGGAACTCAACAAGGGGAATAAAAATATAACTCTTATCTTCATCAGAATTATTCCGAACAATGAACTCCTTATCCCAAGTTCTGTCTGTTGGAGAGATATGTGTGACCCTATTAATTACCCGAACCAATTCTACAATGTCTTTGTCGGACTGGGTAAGCTGACTATCATCGGGGGATGTCACAGATACCAATATGAAGAGGTGGGTATGAATTATAATTTATCCCACTCTAAGAAGTAAAGTAGCTTTCGTACGGAATTGCTGTTGAACCGACGCTCGATGAGACCCGATTCGCCATCGATCTCGATTTGACGGCTGCTGAGTTCCTGCTTGCAGATGAAATTGATCTTGCCGATCGGCTTGAACAGATGATTTTGGCTCACCCTGAATCACTCAAACATCATGACGGCACACTTGCTATCAGCCAAGTAACCGGAGAGCTCTCGATTCGGCCAAAGTGACTCATCTCGTAGAAGACGATTTTGTTCTAACAAAAAGTATCGCTAAGTTACTCTCTGATTTTGAACCACGGGAGTGGCACGCCATGTTCGAAGAGCCACTGCGAACGGCCCGGACTGCGGTTGCTAAACTGCCGACACAGACCAGTGCAACGCTAGTTTTTGGACTCAAAATAAACAGTGAGGCACCGCCGACAACCGACGGGATCGAAGCGGCAATGATTGCGGGAGTTTACTGCCGTGATGGCGACGAGATCGTGTTCGGCCATCTTGATCCGGGATTTGTCGAGATGGATTATCTCATGCCAATATCGGCTTCAGACGATGCGTTTGAATCGGGCGCTGCTGTGGCCACTGCAGCGGAGGCACAGAAAGCTGCTGTCCGAAACGAGATGTTCCGAGCTGCTATGCTCGGCAAGCAAAAAGAAGAACAGAAATCAGTCAACGGGCTGTTAGTGCCAGTACTGGTTGGTGCTGGTGATCTCAGGTAGCTCCCGTACAGGATCGTAAATATAACCGAATTCTCGGTTGGTAGTCAGGGATATCGACATCACACTGCAGTGATTGATCTGCAGAAGATCATGTGCCACCGGTGGCTCGGATAATGAGGTTCGCTCTTGGGGAGTGACGATTATTGTGGCCGAACTGGCTCCTTACAGTCAGAGCATTCAGCGTACAGGCGGTGCTCACCTTCGACTTTGTATTCGATAAGTATCTCGCTTGGCGAGACCAGCGTTCCACAGAAGGGGCACGTACCGAGACTGGTTGCTGCTTGTGACATGGGTAAGGGGAGGGGAACTTGGAGCGTGTGACAATGCCCAAGTTCCAATTACAATTTTGTGTTCTATTTATAAATACCTGAGCCGACCACAGTGAAAGTGAAAACGATAGGTATGCTACCCCAGAGGTGTACTAATCGGCGACCCTAGCGTGTACTTCTCCCAGATCTGCTACGCGATCGCCTGTAGGTACGCGCCACTCATTCTCGCGGCTATGTGCCTGATTGTTGGCAGTGGGATACGATATGGTCGTGCTGTGAGTCCGGCTCCCCGGCCGTGAGTTTACTATCGGCCCTTCTCAGCGCACTCCTTCGCCGAAAATTGGTGGATAATAGAACATTCTATAGAATAGATTTGCACGCTCTTACTCACACCCACTTTCAGGTACAAATTCGATCTTGTTCGTTGTCTTAGTAAGCCGATCTAATCAGTCTCTCCACCAGATAACTTAATAACAGGACATGAGTGAACGGTTGTATGCGTATCTTCCAATCTAGTTCCATAAAAAAATCCCCGACAGCGATGCCAGCAAAAGAGCGACCGATTTTACCTGCTGGTGATGAAGGAGGAGAGGGTGAAGGCAAACTAGAAGAATGGCTTAATGCGTCGCCAGATGCCATTCTCGATGAGCGATTATTACTCTTCGCTCGGCAACCTAGTCTCCCGACCGGCGAAGCTGATTTGATCGGTCTCGATCGGTTCGGTAATTGTGTTGTGGTCGAAATTAAGATGGGTACCTCCGGATCTAAGTCCGCCTCCGAGGCGAGTATTGTTAGCCAACCTCAATTGTACGCACAGGCCCTCGACAGATTCAGTTACCATGATCTAGACGCACTCCGTGAGGAATACGTCGCCAAAGGTTGCGTAGTCCCATCAGAAGTCGCGCAACAAGACTCGCTAATTGGAGCTTTCAATTCGTTTTTCGACAAGGACCGAGACCCTTGGGAACTCAATCAGGGACAGCGGATGGTCATCGTCGCAGAGCGCATTACGCCCCAGACTCGTCAGTCTACACGATGGCTTCGAGACCAGGGGCTTGACATCCAAGCTGTAGAACTCCAACGGTTCGACCTTCCATCTGGTGAGACTTGTTTTGGAGCCGTGACCATCGTTGATTACGACGAAACCCGTTCACGACAACCTACGCAGTCGAAGCCTGGTGATCGGGTTTTCACAATCGGGGTATTCACCAAGGCATTCCCCCATCTGCAAGATATTTTAAGCACTGATCATATGGACTCCGTTCTCGGAAATCTCACGACTAACTACCCGTATCTCGAATCGAGAGCGCCTGGTCATCCAAATGCTGTCAGATACGCGTTACGGGTAAATCCCTACGGGGACAACGAAGTGAAGGTTGCAATCGATGCGTCGGGTGATGGGAGTTCATCTGCGGTGAAAACCATTCAGAAGCACCGCAATCGATTTGAGGAGCGAAATTTCCTAGTTAGCGATCGAGAATCGTTGCGAATTGTGGTGGACACATGGGAGAATATCGAGATCGCGGATCTTCGACGAGATGCATTTATTGAGCGTGTCGCGGCTCGATACATCGAGTTAGTCGAACTATCTCATACGATATTTGATTCAACCTGAAGAGACCTCTCCTTTTCGGAATTCCCGAATTCGAAGTATTCACGCCAAAACAGATGGGGCGAACACGAGACCAAGAGCGCCATTATTTATTGTGCTGTTTCTTTGCTTCGTCGAAGAAATCTCAACTACAACCGTAGAGACAACCCAAGAAGTACCGTGATCATAGCGAGACAACTCTTTCAGAGTATTCACCTGCTGGCTGCCGGTTAGACGTAATATGGTCGTGCTGTGAGTCTGGCTGCCCGGCTGTGAGTCTCCTATCGGCCCTTCTCAGCGCATTCACTCGCCGAGAGCTGCAGTCTTCTACTGATCTTCTTTATCCGACAGCCGGTTCGACAAACGATCGAATCGGTCCTGTGCAGCTGCTTTTCGATCAGCGGTCTGGTCTGGTTCGTACTCAATCTCTTGTAGTACTCCATCTTGCACCGTCACAGTAAGGATCGCGTCAGCGTGTCTGCCTTCCGTCGGCAACACGTCCTCATCAACGAGAGCGCTGCCAACATCAGTGCCGTCGGCTTCAAAAAAGACTCTGGCGAGATCGTCTTCGATCGCATCGACAACGGCCGTGTAGGTGCCATCTTCCACATCAAGTTCTGTCATCAGTATGTCTCCTCTAATACAACTGTTCCGTCGTCGTCACTGACAATGATTGTGTCGCCGTCATTGTTCCAAACAGGAGATCCTGAATCCCAGAATAATTCTGTCTCAGTGTCTGTCCCGCTTCCCGTTCGCAACGTGATCGTCGCATTCGGCTCTACCTCAACACCAGCAGGGAACGTGTACGACCGCCCTGCCGCATCTTCGACAGTCCACCCGCTCAAATCAAGCGGTTCGCTTCCCATGTTCTCAAACACGACGTACTCCTCATTGAGATTTTCTCGGTCATCTCCTTCAGCGTCAGCATTGATTTCTGCAATGCTGAGCTCTCCATCAGCAGTCGAATCACTATCACCGGAATCATCTTCCTCAGTATCCTGATCGATTGAGACAACTTCATCAGATCCCGTAATACGGGTCTGTTCGACAGGGTCTGGCCCGGTTGCCGGCTCAATTGGATCGCTAGAGCGGATCTCTGACGGGTCCGTTGACGCATCCTGCTGAGTTTGGATACTAACGTTCGTCCCATCACTCACGAACACAGTATCGCCGTGTGTGGCGGTCCACATTGTCGGGATCGATCGTTCGCTGAGACGCGCTAAGACTTCGTCGTGAGGATGTCCATACTGCGAGTCATAAGCACTTGAGATGACGACGGCCTGTGGTTGGGCAGCATCAAGCAGTGCATCGCTCGTAGAACTTGACGAGCCGTGGTGGCCAGCCTTCAGGACCGTCGCTCGCAGCTCGTCGCCGTACTCATCAACAAGGTACTCTTCTTGCTCAGCTTCCGCATCACCGGTCAGCACAAAACTTGTCGTTCCGTGCGTTAATTTCAGCACGATGCTGTTCTCATTCCTGTCTTCGTCCGCAAGATACGGATCTGGCGGGCCAAGCACATTCACATCCACGTCACCAAAGTCGATCGTATCGCCCTCTCGGGTCTCATACAGTGTGACCTCGTGAGCTTCGATCGCATCAAGATACTCTGAGTACGTGTTTGTGCTGGCCGTGATTCCTGGGTCGTACACCGCTCCGATACCATCTGCCTCAGTTTCGTAGTGCTCGATGATCGCTGCATTGCCTCCGATATGGTCAGCATCGCCGTGCGATGTCACTAAATGATCAATGCGATCGATCTCGTGCTGACGCAGGTACGCTAACACATGTTCTCCGTCGTCGTTGTAGTGCCCTGTATCGACGAGCATCGTCTCCCCGTCCGGCAAAATAATTAGTGTACTGACTGACTGTCCAACGTTGATATAGTGGACTTCGAGCGAACCGACACTCTCTCCCGACGACTCGACAGGATCTGAAGTGTTGTCCGTACTCCCAGTATCGCCCCCTGAGAGCCCGCCTGCACAGCCAGCGAGAAGCACTACAACAAGAACAATACCAATCCGACTCGATTCTACGCGTGACACGCATAGAAGTCTGGGAAAGGTCACTCTTAGTCTTTTGCTGCAGTATATTTCTAAATTTTACCAGGCCATTGCCTAGTTCGATGGATACACCGGCCTTGTTGAATGCCTCAATTAGTGATAGATTTTAGCGGCCGTGTTGAATACAGGGCTTGTACCTCGCACCGAATCATCACTATATTCACCTCAGGTCTGATCGGTCAATACAGCGATACTATATCTCAGTTAATACATAATCCAAAATCGCAATTACAAGAAAGACAGTAAGAAGACCAAGCACTATTGTTTCAATGGTTAATTCTATCTCAGCAACTGCTTGGCCAATCCTGTTTATCGTCAGTCTCAAAATGAAACTTTCCCGAAGAGCATATACTACCACATCAAATACTCTAACAAATTCGCCTCCTAACTTGAGAATACCGTAGAGCACCCCACCGATTAGAAGCGTAATAGCTCCTTTATCCGAACCCCCCATGATATCTTATTAAATTCATTAACCACTTGTTTCTACTGGTAATTTTAAAAACTCATTTTGAAGAAATTTTGAACACGTATATACCAAAACAAGTATATTACAATATTCCTATTATTTCGCCCAACTAAGTCATAGCTCTAACGGAATTTTAGAGGATTAAACTTGCTACTAAGCTCACAGGCCGGCTCAATCGGGTGGTTAAGGATTCAGATGACAAAATAAAAACTTCTCGAATGGATCATAACCTCTGTATTCAGCATATCATTCTTATCAAATATTAATAGTACAAACAGTGTCGATACATCATATTTCGTAGATAAGTCCGATAGTCAGCCCTACTAGATCACCTTGGCCCCCAGTCATTGCTTAATACCACTTGGGTCGCTATCACAAAACTATCGCTCAATCACATCTGAATGACTCTATTGAATCGTCATATCCTGATAAGAATAACAAACTCCGTTACTATTATACTGAACTAGACTGTCCCATTAGAGAGAATAATCATATTTTGGAGTAAATTTATAGTGTCTAATATAGAGTAATAAACATGAACCGCCGACAGCTATTATCGGGAGTCGGGACACTGGGTGTTGTCTCTATAGCAGGTTGTGGAGAACGTTCTGGTGATCCTGAGCAAGTATCGGAATCAGAGGCAGACTCTGGTGAAGAGGAACCTGTGGAAGAGGAACCTGCTGAGGAAGAACCTGTGGAAGAGGAGCCTGCTGAGGAAGAACCTGCAGAAGAAGAGATTAAATTGGAATATCTCCATGGGATCACCGGGTTTACTTGGCCACCTGATATTGGAGGGAAACACAGCCACAGATACGAGTGGGCGGCCGTTGGGTATGATTGGTGGTATGAAATGGATCTCCCGCGTTCGCTTGGAAGATATTATGCTAACCGGTATAGTCGAAGTCGAAACTATGGTACGTATATAACTGATGCCTACGGAGAACCTTATATTAGCAATTTCACAGATGAATTCGAACGTCTAGCCAATGAATATGGGTTGAATGAGAGGGAAACTGTAAATTTGGTGATTAGGTTTGTCCAACAGATGGAGTATACACCGGACGACGTTAGTACCGGTTTTGATCAACATTCTCAATATCCTGTTGAGACGCTTATTGAGCAAGGTGGTGATTGTGAAGATTCCGCGATTCTACTCTCAGCCTTTTTATCGCAGATGGGTTACGGCTGTGTACTTCTTTATATGCCTGATACTGAACCAGAAGCTCATATGGCATTAGGAGTCAAAGGTGACTCCTCACTCCCAGGAACGTATTATGAATACAATGGGGATCGATATTATTATGTTGAAGGCACAGACGAGTATGCCGTCGGACAGATGCCTGATTGGGATGGAAGTACAAACGCACGATTCATACCTGTCAGAAGTAAATATCCAACATTAGTATACGGCTACGCTACTGAAGTTACAAATTCGAATGAAATTGCGGTGGATGTGGAAATCACCAACCAGGGTGGGGCAGACGCTCGCAACACGTCATTCCACGCTGGCTTTGAAGATGAAAACGAACGCGTATATGGAGAT
Source organism: Halalkalirubrum salinum (assembly GCF_005543295.1). Taxonomy (GTDB): domain Archaea; phylum Halobacteriota; class Halobacteria; order Halobacteriales; family Haloferacaceae; genus Halalkalirubrum; species Halalkalirubrum salinum. The sequence goes on along the minus strand of NZ_SRSG01000030.1, from coordinate 3,466 downwards.
TCATCAATGGTTGGAACAATTGAAAGTGATGAATCAAAAAAAGAGCGGATTTATTTGTCACCACCTGATGACAAGAAATTCCGACTACTCACTTCAGTAAAAATTGATGGCAATATCCACGATAAAACACGGAGCGAGTGGCAATACCCCCTCAACTAATGTATCGTACTTTCCGTGATAAAGCCCCAAACTAACAACGTAATGTCATGAAATCAGTCGATGTGTCTTTGGGAGTAATAAATGGTTCGTCTGCATTGAGCGATTGAGAAGGTCAACATAGTGGGTGTGTCAGCCGCTCTATAGTCGGCTGTGGCTACCGATATTTTATATATGATCCCGACACCAGCCGTATTGATGCAGGACTGGCATCCCCAAGATTGGTGCATTGTTGTCGAAGCGTTAGACGAGCATCTCCACCCACACGATCCACTGTGGCGACAGGCTCGGATTGAGTCGCTGATCGCCGATATCGAGCGGATGCATGGTCTGTCATCCACAGAATTGATTTGCCAAGCCTCGACCGACGGTCGCTATCTCACGGAGGCCCAAGAGCGATGAGTCGTCATCGATTTGTCTCACGTCGCTCGGTTGTTTGGGCGATTGTGACCGCCCTCGGGGTTGCTGGCGGTGCAACGATCGTCGCCTCAGAAACTGACACCGGAGACGATCGGGAAGCTCCGACCGGTACAGTAGAGGGGACAGCCAATACCACCACCGACTAGCTGGCGACGTGAGATCTACTCAGTTGTGTTTCAAGCCTCGAATCCGGCAGAAATGATCGATATACGTCTGCGCGTACGCCCGTGATCAACCCAAGGTTACATGCGTTAAAACACGTCGTCGTGATCTGCTGATCAGATTTCCGATTGATTTCTTGGACTTGTTAGAGATTAGATAATACTCACGAGGTTTTATAAGTGAGAGCAAATTGAATAATAATTAGATAGATGACACAACCATCAATTGCCTCGTCTAAGACTTATCCACCTGAAAGAAGAGTCGAGGTCTCGGCGAGCGGATCTACATCTAGAATTCACTTGCCAGAGAGACTAGTTAGCGAAGTTGGATTTACCATAGATGAAGTTTTAGAAAATCCTGATTTTCTCAGAGATCCCAACTGCACGGCAAAACATGACGTAATGGTTGCCTGGTATTATCATAAAGAGGAGAACAAGGCAATCCTCTCAGACATATCTATTTATCATCATCCGGAAGTAGAATTGGTAGGCGTCTGTACGCTCCAATCACTCAAGATATCAGATTTCGAGGCAGGAGAGCATGGAGGGGCACGAGTGTCCCTAATTACGGGTTTTCCGGACGAACTTTATGAATTGCGTGATAGCAATCAAGTTGTACTGTCGGCAGCCTATGCAGAGCGGTGCTCAGATCTTGATGGTAGTTTTATTTCTGTATATCCTGCTTCATTATACGACCAAGGAGAGCTACCGAACGTAGATGTGACACCACAGCCGACGGGGAGTAGATACGCACATCAAAATTCAATCTAAGATCAGGTATGAAGAATTTAACAGAGCCGGATTTTGATGTATTTCGACGTAAGGCGATACCAATTTGAAGAACACTGACAAGTACTGGCTGGGAATCATCGTCGCCGCCGCAGGATTCATTATGATACGATATTACTGTTCAGAGCGAAAAATCCCTCCAAGAGTGGCCTAGAGTGATGCAGAGGAAGGTATCGATTACAAGACTTGTTCAATTTGAGAGTCACCAAGAGGGTCAGAACACTTGAGCAGTCCGACAGAGAGATCTACAGAACCAAGATGAGATTTAGCTACCTCTATTTCGTCATCTGGGACTGCAATAAGAATGTTATCTAATTCAGATGCCCTGTGATACGTTGGTACTTGCTCAGTGAATAATCGGTTCCAATCGGGATCGGGGCCCTTGACTTCAATACCAGTCATTGAATCGCCTGTAGTAATCAATAGATCAATTCGTGGAGCACTCCGAGTGGATGTCTCACCAAAGAACCGTTCAACCATATTAGGATCGTCTATCTTAACAAGGCTTGGTAGCTCAACTTCAACAGCGACATCGACATCTGGTTGTTCAACGTAGTGACACCAGACGGCATGAGCAACATCTGATTCAGTAACTTTCGGTCTTGAAGTCCAATCAGATGTGCGATCAAAATAAGATGCCTCTTTTTGAACACGTAAATTTCCGGTCTCTACGTCGAAGCGTAAGATACCAACCTCTTGTAAAACAGGATCTATCCACTGATCTCTCATAGTAGAAGAATGACCTTCTATCGATGCAGAATCGTACTCTTCTAGATTCTGCTTGACGGTTCCAAGATCACCCCTTCGTTTTAGTTCCCTGAACAATTTCTCTTTACTCTCGTTAAGCAACTTCACATAATATGCTGTTTTAGAAATTTCTCTTGATTGTGAATTCCGGACCGTCCCCTTGATACCACGAAATGCTATCGATGATTGGCCCAATTCAAGACGATTGATTAGCTGAGATACCTCGGGGTGTATATCTAATCGAGTATCATCGTCATGGTCTGTCTCTGGCGTACAAACATAGAGCCGATCAATTTTTCCGGTCTTAGCTTGATCAATCACCTGTTCTAAGTTACTAGTGTCGGTCTCAAACGCATCAACTGCCGTTTTTATTTCTATTCCGATCTGATCGTCAAGTTGAAATTTGTTCTCATCGGGTAGCGATACGTTGATGAGAATGTCAACTTTTGAACTACCTATCCCAGCTTCGGGTCCACGAACTGAAAGAGTAGGCCAGTTACTCGTTTCAAAAAGACGGCGAATTGCATGGTGATAATTTTCTTCTCTTTCCACAGGATTTGCCCAGTGGGGAAGCGTATTTTTTTGCAGTGGGGTTGATTTACCGTCTCTGACTAGATCCTCAAGAGGCGGCCAGATACTGTTAGTCATACTGAAAATATTGTTTGACACTACATATGTGCTTTGGGTAGCCGTGATTATATTCTTCACTCCGCACGCTCTATATTGGTTAATTATCAGTTTATTTATCATACTAAATTTTGATATGATTGATATATAAAACGCAAGAGGGCGATTGGAGTCTTGAGTAAATTGCTCACGGATAATTCAGGCCAATATCAAAACAACCCCACGGGAGTCGATCTCAATTCTTCCGCTGAGTAGGTCCTTGTCACTCGTACCAACACAGAAGTGAGCAAATACATATTATTTTTTATAATTTTTTGGGAGGTAACAATGCGATTCGGATGAGATCTAAAAACAGTAGATATCGTGCTACAGAGATGCCAATCCCAAATTTGTCATTAGCTCAATTATGTCTTGCAGACAATTTTTACACGCAGAAATATTTGTCTTTTGATATTATATATACCTTCTGACCATTGGTCTTTAGCTAAGCCTCAGCAGTCGGTTGGATGGTGGTAGCAAGCCGTTCTTGGAGGATTGGTCGCTGCTTGTGGATCTTTTGAGCGTCT
>NZ_SRSG01000029.1:55852-68726 GCF_005543295.1 Halalkalirubrum salinum | reverse complement strand
CTTCGAGGGTCTTGCACTCTTCACTCATTCGTCAGCGTCGAGTCCTTGTTCGACGAGTTTGGCGTAGGCGTAGTCCATCCGCAGGCCGTTCTCGCGAGAGTATTCTTTGACTCGTTCGTGGAGTTCGCTTCCACGTTCGATGGCGATGTCAATTCGCATCCGATATTTAGTACGTTTTCTCGTATCTTAAAGGTTCGTATTGGCGTAGGGTATTCAGAGTGCTATCTCACGTGGGTAGCGGAGTATTCTGGCGCGATTCACGCCCGCCGTGAACGGCGAGATTCTCTCGCTGATTAAAGATAGTCAGTCAACCGGTATCAAATAACGCCGGTAACCGTCGCCGCCTCGATCGCAGCGTCCTCACTCACACCGTTGCCGAGGATCGTGTAGCGATCGCGGATCTGGTGGGCGGTCGTCAGTGCCTCGATGACCGTCTCCGGTTCGATGGCTAACTCCGCTGCAGTCGTCGGCGCGTCGATACTTTTGAGCGCCGATCGGATCGCCGTCCAGCGGCCGTCCATCCCACTGTGGAGATACTCTGTCATGATCGAGCCGACGCCGACCTGATGGCCGTGCAGCGCCGGCTCCGGGGCGATCCGATCGAGTTGGTGAGAAAACAGGTGTTCTGCGCCCGAAGCAGGTCGTGAGGAGCCCGCGATCGACATCGCCACGCCCGAGGAGACGAGCGCCTTGACGACGATCCACGACGACTCTTCGAGGCCCTTCTTGATTGATCCGGCGTTGTCGACGAGCATTTCGGCGGTCATCTCAGAAAGTGCGCCGGCGTACTCGGAGTACTCGACGTTTTTCAGCCGCTTTGCGAGCCGCCAGTCTTTCACCGCGGTGTAGTTCGAGATGATGTCCGCACAGCCAGCCGTGGTCAGTTCCCAGGGCGCTTGCGCCATAATTTCGGTGTCTGCGACGACCGCCAGCGGCGGGTCAGCGGCCACGGAGTGGCGGGTGTCGCCCTCAGGGATCGACGACCGCCCGGAGACGATTCCGTCGTGGCTCGCGACGGTCGGCACTGAGACGAATCCCAGACCGACATGGTCGGCGGCCATCTTTGCGATGTCGATCGGTTTGCCGCCACCGAGGGCGATGAGAAACCCAGGGTCGGTTTCCTCGGCGGCCTCGGTGGCTCGCTCGACCGCCTCGAACCCAGCGCGCTCGACGATGATCGTCTCCGCGTCGGGGAACTGCTCGCGGAGACGATCGCCCGCCAGCCGGTTCGGCGTCGGGCTCGTGATGATGAGCGGCGTGCCGGTCAGGTGGAGTTCAACGATCGCGTCCCCGGTCTGATCGAGGGTTCCGTGGCCGACGAGGACGTTTCGCGGCAGCTTGATCCACGTCGATTTGTCGAACATACACACTCCGTCGTGGCCCCAGCATAAAAACGGGACCGGTCCAGTGGAACGTGTGTGTCTCGGCAGGTCCGCTACAGGAGTGTCCCGGCAGGTCCGCTACAGGAGCGTCCCGGCAGCGTCTGCGAGAAAGATGACGCCGAAGAAAGCGAGTGCGATCGCACTACCGCCGGCGACGATCGGGGCAAAGGAGTCAACCCGCTCGCCGACACCCACAAGTGTCGCCGGAAAGCCGGTGATCCACACCACTATTCCCGAAAAGAAGCCGACGATGAGCGTCGGGCTTCCGGTGCTGACGACGAACGCACCCGCGAGATCGCCAACTCCCGGCAGGGCAGGCAGCGGAGCGAGGACGTCCAACCGACCGGGTTCGAGCAGGCCGACACCGATCGTTAACCAGAAGATGATCTGGTACGGATTCGTCAGCGCGAGGACGAACGCCTTCTGGAATCCCTTCCCAGTCTCGTCGGATCCAGCAGTGGCTCTGAACGTCTCCGTAGCGCTTCGGGCCGCACCGTACGCGAAGTACAACATCAACACCCCACCGATCGCGACCATCACCCCCCGAAGGGTTGGGAACCGCTCAACGGCCGACACGGCTCCGAACAGCGCGAGTACGAAGAACACGATATCGGCAGTCATTGCGCCCAGACCGGCACGAAAGCCTGCCGACCAGCCCCGGAGTACGCTCTCTTCGGCGATAATCGCATTCATTGGTCCGGGCGGGGCTGCGAGGGCGATCCCGAAGACGACACCGGCGACGGCAGTCGTCAGCACACTCATTGGGCCGGTTCGGCGATCGGCCGGACGCGAACCGACCGCGCGACGTCCTCTGGAAGGCTCTGCTCGTGTCCGTCTGGTGTCTTGACGGTTACCATACCGAATGGAGCGATCGCGACGATCTCGACGGCTGTCCCCGGAATAATCCCTGCCTCCGAGAGGTACTCGAGTTCCGCCTCGTCGCGATCGTTCACCCGAGCGACGACGACAGTATCGCCGACAGAGAACTCGCTCAGCCGGCCAGTATCGTCGACGTCGAGCGGCCTGAGGTCTGCACCCGGAATCGGATCGCCGTGCGGGTCAACCTCGGGGTGATCGAGCGCCGCCGCGACTCGCGCTTCGAACGCCTCAGAGATGTGGTGTTCGAGCCGATCGGCCTCCTCGTGGACCTCACTCCACGAATAGTCGAGATGTTCGGTAAGATACGTCTCGAGCAGCCGATGGTGCCGGATGACTTCGAGTGCGACCGTCTCACCCTCCTCGGTGAGTTCGACGCCTTTGTACTTCTCGCGATCGACGAGCCCGCGCTCTTCGAGCGTCCCGATCATACTCGTCACCGTCGGCGGTGTCTTATCGAGATACTCAGCGATCGCAGACGTCGACACGGGTGGCTCATCCTCGGTTTGGAGGACGTAGATGGCTTTCAGATAATCCTCCATCACGTCGCTGAGCATAGGTGGGGCTAATCCCGTCGCCCGCAAATAGGTATCGCCTCCGTGTGGGCACTTCTCACTCCGTTTTATACTCCCTGGCCCATCAAGTGGCTCCTCAGAATGTCAGGCGTTTTCAGTCCGCTTTCGGTGTTTACTAAGACGACCCGATCGCCCGGCTCGAAGCCGCCGTCCTCGCCGTAGGCCCACGCACCTGCCGCGGCCGCCCCGCCGCCGGCACCGGCTTCGAGCACCTCATTTTGAGCGATCGCGACTGCGGACGCGAGGATGTCGTCGTCATCGACGCGGATCCCGTCGCCGCCAGATTCCTCGATCGCCTCGACTGCGAGCGCGCCGCCGGCGGGATCAGGGACCTCAAGTTCCCCACAGATCGTGTCAGGCACCGCCCACGGTTCGGGTTCCACGAGGCTGCGCTCGAGGGCCGCGACGATCGGCGAACAGCCGGTCGGCTGGACGGCAATCAGCTTCGGCGTCGCCTCGGCCGCGCCGATCGCTTGGAGTTCGCGAAAGCCCTTCTGGATACCGACGACGAACTCACCGGTGCTCGCTGGAACGAAGACGTAGTCAGGGAGATTCCCGGCGAGATCGCGGTACAGCTCGTAGGCGATCGTCTTCGGTCCCTCGTGGCGGTACGGCGTCCTGAACTCCTGTAGCGGATAGTAGTCGGTTTTGAGCTGCTCATCGACGGCAGCTTCAGCGTCAGCGTAGCGGCCGCCGATCACGCGCATATCGCCGCCGTGGACGTTGATCATCGCCTTGTTCGAAAACGCCGATCGAGAGGGAACGAACGCGTAGGATCGAAGCCCCAGTCGGCCGAGGTACGCCGCTGCCGACTGGCCGCCGTTACCAGTCGATGGCAGTGCGACCGGTTCAATGTCGTCGGTCGCCGCGTGCGCTGCTGCCGCGGTGACGGCAATACTCATCCCCCGATCAAGCCCGCTAGCGGTCGGGTTGCGTCCCTCGTCTTTGATGTAGACGGTGTCGACACCGAGTTCTCCGGCGAGCCGATCCGTGCGAACGAGCGGCGTGTTACCCTCGGCTCCGGAAATCGCCGCGTCGCGCGAAAACGGCAACAGCGGCTCAAACGCCCAGATCCCAGCCGATCGGTCCGTCTGTTCGACGGCGGACAGATCAATCGCCTCGTAGTCGTACGTCGGATCGAGCGGTGCGCCACATGCCGGACACCGATCGCGGCGATCGGTTCCATACGTCTCACCGCAGCCGGTACACTCCAACCCAGTAACCGCTGACGTCCGCGCCATACGAGGCGTTTGGCCGCCGCGAACTAATCGCTTCCCGTCGGCGATCGAGAAGGAGCAGGCAAGCGATCGGTAGCTTCGTGAAGTCACGGTTAGCCGATAAACGACAACCGCAACGTTATGCGTGTTGCCGTCGCTGTGAGACACGTATGGGCCGTGAACCCACTGCCGCAGCGACTGGTACCCGCCGTCGATTCCTCACAGCCGCAGCCACGGCCGGCAGCCTCTCGATCGCCGGCTGTCTCGGAGATGATGGCCCGCCGGACGGAACGCTCGATTTCGACGGTTTCGATCCAGCGCCGGCGGAGTCACTTCCAAAGCTAACGCGGTATCGGACGGCAGACCGGAGTTTGCTCAGCTACCGACGCTACAACGCCGAGGCCGATCGACTCCTCATATTGGTCCACGGGGAAGCCTTCGACAGCCAGTACGTCGCGCCGCTGGCAAAATATCTGAGCGAAAACGCGATCGCGAACGTCGTCACACCTGACCTTCGGGGTCACGGTCCTGAACCGGAAACACCCGGCGACGTTGGGCACATCGATCACCTTCGAGAGGATCTCCGCGATCTGAACAACCACCTCTCCGACATCTACGACGAAGACATGCCCACGATCCTCGCCGGACACGCCTTTTCGGCTGGGTTAGCACTCAGAACCGGCTACGAGCCGTTCATTGAGTTTGCCGACGGCTACCTGCTTTTGTCGCCGTACCTGGGCCGGAAGGTACCCACAACACGGCCGTACTGTGGCGGCTGGGCGATCCACGACGAAGACTGGCTCGCCCCGCTCGCGGTGCTCAACGGGTTCGGGCTGACGAATTTCAACGATCGCACGATCGTCGAGTTCGACGTGCCCGACCAACACCGCGATGGTACCGAAACGACCGCGTACAGCTATCGCCTGGAGCGATCGTTCGTTCCCGATTGGGACGACGAGGATCGACTTATTGCGCCTGACGGACCGATTTTTGCCATCGTCGGCGCGAATGACGACGCGTTCGTTCCTGACGCGTACGATTCGGTGTTCAATTCGGTTCCCGAAAGTGAGGTTCGCGTGCTAGACGAAATCGGTCACTTCGGGACAGTCACAAGCGAGCGATCGTTCGAGCCGATCGCCGAGTGGGTCGCCCAGTTTGAACGAACATAATCCTGGAGGCGTGAGTAGGCGGGGCCGGTGTAGCAGGCTCTTTGTACCGACCGATCGAAGGAACCGCTATGAGAAAGACCTCTGTCGTCGTGGTTGGCGGCGGACTCGCCGGGCTCGTTGCTGCACGACGGCTCGCCGCAGCCGGGTGTTCGGTCACGCTATACGAGCGTCGCGAGACCGTCGGCGGACGGGTACAGAGCCGCGAACAGGACGGATTCGTGCTCGATCGCGGCTTTCAGGTGTTGTTTACCGCCTACCCAGCCGTCCAAGCAGAACTGGATCTGGACGCGCTCGACCTCCGGCCGTTCAAGCCCGGAGCTGTGATCGCACGGCCGGGCGAGCGATCGACGCTTTCGGATCCGCTCCGAGATCCAGCGGCGCTGTTCGAATCGCTGTTGAACCGCGAAATTACGTTTACCGACAAGGTCCGCACGCTCGCGCTCAGACAAGATCTCGCCGAGCGCCCGCCGGCGTCGTTCTTTTCAGGCCACGACACCACGATTGCCGAGTACCTCGACGAGTGGGGATTCTCCCAGTCGTACATCCAGAACTTCATCTCGCCGTTCTACGGTGGGATCACACTCGATCGCTCGCTGTCTACCTCCAAGGAGGTGTTTGCCTACACGTTCAAGATGCTCAGTACCGGCCAGATCGCGCTCCCCGCCGCGGGAATGGGTGCGATTGCCGACCAGCTCGCCGAGGCGGCACAGACAGAAGGCGTGCGGATCGAGACGGGCGATCCGGTCAACTCGATCGAAGAGACGTGCCGCCACGCAGTCGTCGACACCGAACACGATCGTCGGAAGGCCGACGCGGTCGTCGTCGCAACGTCACCGAAAGCGGCGATGCGACTGACCGGCGTCGAGTCGATTCCAACGGAGGCGGTCGGCTCGGTGACCCAGTACTATCGTCACCCGACTGATGTCCCGCTCGATACGGGGAACCGGCTCGTTTTGAACGCCGCTAACGCCTCACCGAACACAGTCGTTCCACTCTCGTCGATCGCGCCCGAATACGGCACCGACGACGCCGAATTGCTCTGTGCGACGTTTCTCGGATCGGCCGCACAGTCGCGATCGGACGTAGCCCTCGCTGCCGACACACGTGAGGCGCTCGCCTCGTGGTACCCGGAGCGATCGTTCGAGGGGCTCGAACCGATCGCGACCGATCGGATTCCGTTCTCGCAATTCGCCCAGCCGCCAGGATTCTTCGAATCGTTGCCTGACGTCCGTTCGCCCGATGGTCGCTGCTATCTCGCTGGCGATTACACCCGATGGTCCTCAATTCAGGGTGCAATGGAGAGCGGGCAGGTTGCGGCGAATGCGGTGCTCGAAGATCAGTGACCACTGACTGCGATCGCGGCTAGTGGTGTTCAACCGTTGAGTTGCAAGTCCCGACTCAGCTGATTAATTATCTACTAATATATAATTCTTAGAATATGTAACTTAAACAGTACGCATCGGTCCCAGTTTGGCACACAATTTCACCAGTTGAATCGGTCAGTACACTGGCTGAATTTAACTCTGTATAAAATATGTTATCACGAAGTGTCACCGTTCTACACATAATGTCCCGATTCGTGTTCGGTTTTAGATAAATATAGGACATGGGCACTGTCTAGTTGAGCATCGCCTCGACGGGCGTTTGATTATCTAGCGCTTGATTTGGTCGATCGTGGTTGTAGTGGTGGCGAAAGCGTTGTAACCAGCGGCGAGCGCTCGATTGACTGCCACGCCAAAACGAATGAAAGCGGTCGATCCGCATCGAAACAGTCTGGAACCACTTTTCAATGTGGTTCCGTTCTTCGTAGTCGAGCTGACCGCTCAGATCGTGTCGAAAGAGGGCAGTCAGATACCCACCAGCATCGACCAGAAACTCGGTGTCTGCCACGTCATGTTTCTCGGTTACTCGATGGAGAAATGCCGCCGCGGGATCGGTCCCGCGGCGGCTATATACGTCGATTTCAAGCAGTAACTTCGACTCTGTATCGATCGCCGCGTACAGCCACTTTTTTTCACCATCAACTTCGATTTGTTTCTCATCGACGGCGACCCGCGACGGCTCAGCCGTCGGCGGGTCGTCCTGAGCGTCGGCAAGATCGTGTGTCCAATTCCAGACCGCTCCGTGAGATCGATCGACGCCAAGTAACTCTAAGACGGCGGCAACTTCCCGCACTGACAATCCCATCGAATGGAGCTGCACCCCGAACACCCTGACGGGTGTCGGGGTGCGCTCGTTCTCCCAAACCTCATCACAATCGACATCTAACGTTTCTTTGAGCAGGTCTTCGAGTGTCATAGACACCACTCACTACGACCTGCTCGCTTCTCAAACTCCCTGAACTAGACAGTGCCAGGACATGGCAAAAGTAAAATTTTAAATATATTTATAAAACGTGAGAGAACTGTGAGTAAAGATATCATGTCCCAAAACGAGCTCTCGAGGCGAACCGTACTGCGGAGAGGTGTTATTCTCTCGACATCCCTCGGACTGGGCGTGGTAACAATGACTGCTCAGACCGCGGCGATGAACAAAGCGGAACTGATCGAAGCGATGGCGAGTGAATCCGGACTGAGCAAGGCGGACGCGAAGCGGGCGCTCGACGGGTTCACCCACGCGACAACGAAAGCTTTAGAGAAGGGCGACAGCGCCGCACTGGTGGGATTCGGATCGTTCAGTATCTCGAAGCGCTCCGCCCGGACGGGGCGAAATCCGCGGTCCGAAAACGGGCCAGTAGACGACTCACCGGTGACGTTCGACGTCTGTCCGGAGTTCGCGGCCGCCCTCGATCTCAACCCCGGCAAGGGTGACGAGGCCAGCGCCAAGTGCCGGGACGCCGACGTGGTGATCGACGCGAAGTATATCGCGAGTGAAACAGGGCGCAACTCGCACAAGGAGTTATCGGAGGACGACGCGAAGCGAGCGCTTGAGGCGTTCATCAACACGACAACGAAGGCCCTGAAGAAAGGCGATCGGCTATCCGTGGGTGGGAAAGAAGACGAGAATGAGGGCTTCGGCACGTTCAGCATCTCAAAGCGGTCTGCCCGGACCGGGCGAAACCCCCAAACCGGAAAAGAGATTCAGACCTCGGCGAAGAACGTGGTCAAGTTCAAGGCGGGTGCCGAACTCTCGAAAACAGTCAACTGAAAATTCAGCGGCGTGTTACCTGAGACCAGTTTATTCCGTCTCAATACCAGTTATTTCAAACCGTGCACCGCCGGCATCCCCTGCTGTTCCGTCAATATCCCACCCATGAGCCGTCGTGAATACAGCCGTGAAACGTGAAAATACAGCCGTGAAACGTGAAAATACAGCCGTGAAACGTGAAAATACAGCCGTGAAACGTGAAAATACAGCCGTGAAACGTGAAAATACAGCCGTGAAACGCGAAGCTGCATTAGCCGCAGATGCCGGAGCGTCCGGTCACTCTCGTTCGAACGCGTCTTTCCCGTGCCGATCGATCGCATCAATGAGTTCCTCACGCTGGCGATCGATCTCCGACGGCGCGTCCGCGTAGGCGTCCGCAAACATCTGTTCGGGGTCGGGTTTTTCCGACTCTGCGACGTCGATGATTTCGGCGACCTGATCGTCCGCGGCCTGTTCGATTGCGTCGATCGCTTCCTCGTCGAGCCGTCCGGTATCGAGGAGGAACGCTTCGAGGCGATCGATCGGATCGCGTTCGCGCCACTGTTCAACCGCTGCCGAGTCGCGATACACCGACGGATCGTCAGCAGTCGTGTGTGCCCCGTAGCGGTACTCGACGGTTTCGATCAGTGTGGGTCGGAGCCGGCCCTCCGGGGGATCGCGGGCGAGGTCGGCTGCGGCCTTCGTGACAGCATAGGAGGCCAGCGGGTCCATCCCGTCGACACGGATCCCTTCGAAGCCGTACGCTTCGGCTTTCGCTGCGAACGATTCTGCAGCCGTCTGCTCTTCAGTCGGGATCGAGATCGCCCAGCCGTTGTTGTGACAGACAAACACCGCGGGCGCGTCGAAGACGCCCGCGAAGTTCAGCGCCTCGTGGAAATCTCCCTCGCTCGTCGATCCGTCCCCGAAGTGTGCAACTGCGAGCCCATCGTCACCGCGGTAATCTGCGCCCATCGCCCAGCCGACGGCGTGTGGGATGTGTGCGCCGACGCCGATATTCAATGGAAAGACGTTGGCGTCAGCAAGCGCGGCGTTCCCGGACTCATAGCCCATCCAGTAGGCCAGATGTTCTGGCGGAAACTCCCGAGCGAAGAGCACACCATGTTCGCGGTACTGGTAGAACAGCCAATCCTCCTCAGCGAGCGCGTACGTCGATCCCACCTGGCTGCCCTCCTGGCCGGCCAGCGAGGCGTACGTGCCGATCCGGCCCTGTCGCTGGAGGCTGATCGCCCGCTCGTCGAACCGGCGGGCGGTGCGCATGTCGCGGTAGATCCCGACGAGTTCTTCGTCTGTCAGATCCGGAACCGTCGCATCAGCGAGCGGGTTGCCGTCAAAATCCAACACGCGAACGAGGCCGTCCTCGCCGGTTGCGAAGCTATGAGGGCCGATCGAGGCGTCGATGGAATCCGGAGTTCGGGTCAGGGAGTGATCACCGCTCTCCCTTCGATCTCCCCGTGTTCTAACTTTTCGGCAACGGTGTTTATTTCCCCGAGCGAGTACCGACTCGTGTGGAGGTCGACGTCACCGCGATCGACCAGCGCCATCAGCTCCTGCAGTTCGGTGTACTTGCCCACGAGTGTCCCACGGAAGCCGAATTCGCCGTTGACGAGCGCCTGTGAGGGCTCGTGAATGTGGCCGCCGTAGCCGACAATATGATGATCGCCGCCGCCTGCGGCGATCTGTGGGCCCATTGACGTCGTGACGTCCGCACCAACGAAGTCGATGATCTGCTGCGCACCCACACCGTCCGTGAGCGCTAACAGATCGTCAACGGCATCATCTCCGGACGGATCGAGCGTGTAGTCCGCCCCGAGTGATTCAGCGAGTTCGCGGGCCTCGGGTTTGATATCGAGTGCGACGATCTCTGCACCGCTCGTCGCCCGGAGGCACTGCAACCCGATGTGGCCGAGACCGCCAACACCAATGACGACCGCGTAGTCGCCGGGATTGAGCTTTTGTGTGGCCTTTTTGACCGCGTGGTACGCCGTGATTCCCGCGTCGGCGTGCGGCGCGATGTCGGTCGGATCGACGTCATCAGGCAGTGGGATAACCGCCCGATCGGACGTAAGCAGGTACTCCGCGAAGCCGCCATCCGTCGTCAGCCCCGGGAACGAGAGGTTTTCACAGTGCATGTCGTCGCCTAGCCGACACGGGCGACACGTCCCGCAGGTCATTACGGGGTGACAAATTACCTTGTCGCCGATCGAAACCGTTTCGACGTCGTCGCCGATTTCGACAACTTCTCCGGCGTTTTCGTGTCCGAGTGTCATCGGAAGATCCTGCTCAACGTAGTCGGTCCACATCCCCTCGATGATGTGATTGTCCGTTTGACACCATCCTGCTCCCTCGACCTCGACGACGACGTGGTTGCCCGCGTCCGCGCTCGGTCGATCGACCTCGTCGATCGCGAGTCCGTTCGCCATGTCGTGTGTGTACTCGTGCAATCGTGCTGCTTGCATGTCCGTATTGTAATCGGGGAAAATTGCACATAAACATTTGTTACAAACTCGCGGGCGGTAATTGTTAACTGTAATATAGAAACACTCACAGAACACTCCTGAGTTCCGATAGTGGCGGGAAATGAAGAGCTTCGTCAGCCTCCGAATCGTGTACGATCGGCGAGAACCCACTGATATCAGTCACATAGGGTGATCGAAGCGTCGAGGCGTCCGCGTTGTTCACGACGACACCCGGCGCGAGTCGATTGAACGCCGGAAGAACAAATACGGACGCGCCGTGGCGCTGATCGGAGCCCGAAAGGAAACACGGGTGACGGACACCTTCGATTTCGATCGCGGGGTGGTCGTGGCCGATCACGACGCGGCTCGGTTCGGCCGAGGACTCCACAGCCGCCAAGCGGTCCGGAACCGTATGCCCGTGGGTAATGAGCGTTTTCGGCTTCGCCTCAAGTTCGATCGCCGAGACGATAGATCCGTCCCAGACGTCCGACAGAGCAGTGTCGTGATTGCCTTCGACGATCGTCAGCGTCGCATCGTGGTCGGCAACGATCGCCGCGAGTGACTCGAGGGTTCGACGGGCGGCGATCGACGGCCCCGAAAAACTGTGGAGCACATCACCAGCAAAGACGACACGCGCTGGATCGAACCGCGCACACAGCGCGTCGAGTCGTTCACAGAGGTTGTCGTGTTCGCCAAGCGGGAACGCCACGCCGGCACACTCCTCACGGCCGATGTGCAGGTCCGCACAGACGAGCGTCTCTGCGCGCTGGAGGTACGCCGCACGATCGCAGATACGTATATCCTCAGAGCCCACGCGCGATCGTTCGAGTGGACACGGAAACCTCTGCCGACCGCATCCGCCCGGGTTTATGTGGCTGCCGGTATCAAAGATAGCTATGAGCGATGCCCTCTCGGACAAGCGGACCGCGACCCGGTTTCGCGTCCTCGCCGAGATTGCCGAACGACAGCCAGCGGTGAGCCAAGGCGAAATCGCCGCTGCGGTTGGCATCACAAGCCAGGCGGTCAGCGAGTACATCCGGGCACTCGACGAGGACGGGTTCGTGACGAAAGACGGCCGATCGCGCTACCGCGTCACCAAAGAGGGCGTCGAGTGGCTCTTTCAAGAGGCGAAGGCGCTGCGGCGCTACGCTGACCACGTGACGACTGACGTTTTGGGCGACGTCCAGGAGGATGCGGCGATCGCAACCGACGACATCGAGGCCGGCGAGGTGGTCTCGCTGTCGATCGAACAGGGACTCCTCCGTGCGACTCCCGGCGATGCGGGGCCCGCAACCGGGACCGCCACGACGGACGCCGCGGCCGGCACAGACGTCAGCGTCACCGGCTTCGAGGGCATTATCGAGATGGAACCCGGCGTCGTCACCGTCGTGCAGGTTCCGCCAGCCCGATCGGGTGGCAGCCGCGCGATCGACCACGACCAGCTTCGTTCTATCTGTACATCCGCGGACCTCATTACCGCAGCAGGCGTCGAGGCGGTTGTCTCCCTGCAGTCGATCGATCGCGAGCCGGCGGTCACAGTCGCGGCCGGGTCGGTGGCAGCCGACGCGGCCGCCCGCGGGATGGAGTGCGTCGTCGTCGCGACGATCGACGCCGTCGGCCGAATCACCGACACCCTTCGTGACGGCGATGTGACGTATGACGTGGTGACGATCGACGACTAGCGTTGCAGCCGATCGCTTCTGCTATGATCACTGGGACGCTCTATTATCAGTAGTTTGGAAAAACCACAATACTCATGTCGAGAGCGGGCCAATATTCGGTATGGACGTGAAACCCCGTTGTCGACGAATGGGATCGCTCGCAGTCGCCGCACAAGGCCTTTTGACTGCTGTCGCTCCGAGCCTGAGTGCGCGACTGACGAAACGCATGATTGCCAAGAGTTTCGACGGGACAGACGAACTGGTTGCTCGCCCGTCGTACCTCGCGCAGGTGCGGGCGATCGGGATTGGCATGGTCGCTGCCGGCGTGGCCGGCTACCTACTTGAGTCAGATGTACAGAGTGACGACGAAGATGACGATCCCGTTGGCTCG
>NZ_SRSG01000029.1:0-55842 GCF_005543295.1 Halalkalirubrum salinum | reverse complement strand
GAGTGCAGGAGTACGAATCTAACAGTAGCGAGTGCAGGAGTACGAATCTAACAGTAGCGAGTGCAGGAGTACGAATCTAACAGTAGCGAGTGCAGGGAGTACAAATCCAACAGTAGCAAGTGATCGTCACTCTCTGGAGACCACCGGTCAGGACTGTCGACCGGCGTGATTCAGCGCGGTCGAATAGGCTTCGCGAACCTGCGTAAACTCGGCGCTTGTTCCTCCCTGGTCGGGGTGGACCTCCTTGACCCGATCGCGATACGCGCGCTTGATTTCAGACTCGTCCGCACCGGGAGTGATGTCGAGGCGATCGAAAGCAGCGACGACTGGGTCTGGCGTGCTGTCGAGTGACGGCCCGAGCCGTGGGACCTCGAAGGGAAGCCGTCGACCGAGTTGCGCGCCCGGCATCTCGTGTTCACAGAGAATGACGTAGGCGGTGTGTGACTGCAGCGCGAAGTAGATCCGCGCGTCGAAGGTCACCACGACGTCTCTGTCCGGGAGATAAAAGTCGACGACCTCGCCGGCGACTTCCGCGCCTTCAGTAAATGGCTCCTCGATCGCTCGGAGATACGCGCGGATCTCTGATCGTCGGCGTGACGCACCCGGATTGTGTCGCTGGCTTGTTCGCTCGGGTGCCGGAAAGAATCGTTCGCCGAAATAAAACGCGCTCCCAACGGCGATCGAAGCGCCAACTCCACCTAACACGCCGAAAAGGAACCAGGAGGGAATTGTCGAAAGAGCGTCAAGCGGCACACTGTGCAGTAGAACGTCGGGAAACAAGAATTGCTCGCTCGCGTGGGTCGATCGGCTGAAATCCGTGCTCGTAGCTAATTTAGATCATATCTTCGGCTTTGAGTCCCTCGATCACGTTGTCAACGAGGTCTTCAACGTTGTCGTAAGGGAACTCTTGGTGGCTACCGAGCTTTGCGGCCATCTCCATCGCGGTGAAGCTCACGTCGCCCGCCTCAAATTTTGTACCGGGGCCGTTCGGAAGTGCCGGCACGAGATCCATCTGGTTACTCACGGGGAAGTCCGCACCCTCGAACGCCTCAGTGAACTGCTCTCGAAGCTCCGCTTCAACATCTGTCATACCTGCACATGCACGTATCGGAGTCAAAAGCGTTCCGGAATCACTCCAAACTAATTGAAAGTTTTACCGATCGCGCTCGCCGGGAACTCGGCGTTTTAGTATCCACCAGCCGAATCACTCGGTATGGAGTTTGATTTCGACCTGCTGTGTGAGCTGACTGAAACGAGCGGCGTTGCCGGCTACGAGGATCGGGTACGGACGATCGTGCGCCGAGAGTTCGCTGAAACCGTCGACGACGTTCAGACTGACGCGATGGGTAACGTCGTTGGAACGATCGAAGGCGATTCACCCTACTCTGTCGCGGTTGCGGCGCACATGGACGAGATTGGGTTCATGGTTCGGCACATCACCGACGAAGGATTCGTTCAGCTCGACGCCCTCGGTGGGTTCGATCCGCGCGTGCTCCGCGCCCAGCGAGTCACCGTCCACACCGACGACGAGGACCTCACCGGAGTCATCGGGTCGGTTCCGCCCCACACACTTACCGACGAGCAGCGATCGGCCGACGACAAGGTCAAAGACGTCTACGTCGATCTCGGCCTCGACGGAGAGACAGTCGAGGATCGCGTCTCCGTCGGTGACCTGGTCACACTCCAGCAGACGACGATCGAGATGGGCGAGATGGTCACCGGCAAGGCGCTCGACGATCGCGTCTGTCTGTTAGCCATGCTCGAAGCGGCGCGTCGGATCGAGGACCCTGCGGTGACGATCCACTTTGCGGCAACCGTTCAAGAGGAGGTGGGCCTGCGCGGCGCGACAGCGCTCGGGGTCGACATCGATCCAGATCTGGCGATCGCGCTCGACGTGACCGTCGCAAACGACGTGCCGACGATCGGCAGCGAGGCCGACGCAGTGACGTCGCTCGGGGATGGTGTGGCGATCAAGCTGAAAGACTCTTCAGTCATCACGAGCCCGAAGGTCCACCGACGGATGAAAACGCTCGCCGAGGATCGTGAGATCCCGTTCCAACTCGAGGTGCTTCCCGCCGGTGGCACCGACACCGCCGGATTCCAGAACACCCACGGCGCGACGCCCGTTGGTGCGCTGTCAATCCCGACGCGGTATCTGCACACAGTGACTGAAACCGCCCACGTCGACGATATCGACGCGACGATCGAGCTGCTCACCGCGCTTTTAGAAACCGAGACGGGCGAACACAACTATACCCTGTAGTGTAGCGGCCACCAATCGACGACGGCGAACCAAAGTATTCACTACGATCGGATACAAACCCCGAGGTATGAGCGAAAACGCAGACGTTTCTCGCCGGGGATTCATGCGCGCTGCGACCGGAGCGGCGGCCGGCGGTGCCGCCGTTGCAGGCGTCTCCGGAACGGCAGCGGCACAGGAAGAAGAGCCCGACTGGGGCAGTTGGTTCGGTGAAACGAATGAAGGCACCTACGAGGACGCCCGCGGCTCCGACGAGGTCACGGTCTCGGTCGGTGCAGGTAGCGATGGGCTCGCCTTCGATGCGACCGGTGTGTGGGTCGATCCGGGAACGACGATCGTCTTCGAGTGGACAGGAGAGGGTGGTGGCCACAACGTCGTTGCCCAAGACGGGCCGGCGGAAGGCGACCTCGACAGCGGCGATCCAGTCGACGAGGAAGGCGAAACGTACGAGTTCGAGGCAACTGAAGACCACGAGGGGATCACCCAGTACGTGTGCGTGCCACACGAAGACCTCGGAATGATCGGCGGCGTCGCTGTCGGCGAGGTTGAAACAGTTGAGGCCGGCGGTGGTGGGGGCGGCGGTCCACCATCAGTGCCAGATTCCGCGCTCACGCTTGGCGTGGCCTCGTTCGTCGCAATGGTCTCGACGCTCGCGTTCGCGTTGTTTTTCTTGAAGTACGGCGGCGACTACGACGATCAGTAACCGTCGCTCGAACGGATTAGGCGTCTCAGAACAGTCCGCGGTTCGATCGCGCCCGCTCGTACACCGACTGGTAGCGATCAACCACCGACTCATAGCTGTACGCCTCGTAGGCCTCGTCGATCTGTTTTCGTTCGAGCGATCGGGTTGCAATGACCTCGTCGGCCAACTCCTGCGGGGAGGTGACCAACCGCCCACGCGTCCCCTGCAGTTTTGATTTGCCCTCAACGAGTTCGTGGGCGCTGGAGCCGACCTGATACTCGACAATTCCAACGCACCCACACGCCAATCCCCACAGGAGATCCGTCGCAAAGGGTTCGAATTCGGCCGTTTGGGCGAACACGTGCGCTCCTTTCATGTATGCGACACGCTCGTCGATCGGCAGATCACCGACAAACTCGACCTTGTCGTCGATTCGCAGATCTGCAGCGGTCTGAACAGCCGTATCCTTGTTTGGGCCATCACCAATAACGACTGCCGACCAGTCGCGGCGGCGCAACTCTGCGAGCGCCAACAGGAACGTCTCGACGTTGGCGTGCTCGTCGAGTCGCCGGCTGTAGACCAGATCCACATCCGAAGCAGGTCGTGTCTCTCGGATGAGGTCCATGTTGATGCCTTCGGGGATGACATCCAGAGCTGATTCGCGTGCGCCGTGTTCGCGGACCATCGTTGCGACCATTCGCGAGGGAACGACGATCCGATCGCACCCAGAGACCGCCTTGCGATAGCCACGCACGGGATCGCTATCGACATCTGACCACCAGTCGACGACGACCGGTACCCGGAGGAACGTCGCGGTTGCGTTGGCCGCCCGAACGTGTGCCGGTGGGCTGTTGATCGCGTGGATTACGTCCGGTGAGAGTTTTCGGAGCGCAAACGGCAGCTTCGTCGCAAACGCTCGCAGCGATCGGTCGTCGGTGATCGCCCGGTAGGTGATTCCGTGTTGCTCGAACGTCTGGTGTTCGCCGTCCCACCACCGCGCACAGCAGACGAAAACGTCGTGATCGAGCCGAGCAAGCGCCCGCGCGAGCCGGTGGAGTCGGACAACAGCGGGGGTATCGCGCCAGTGTGGCGTCTCCATCGACACGAACACGATACGCATACGCCATTGGAAGGACCGTCTGGTGAAAAACCCACCCGATCTGATAATCGAATTGTCCCTGATTTTCCGTTAGAGTCAAGCGATTGGTAGCCGAATGAGCCGCTATGAGCACAGATACCGCGCAACGGTCGATCCGCTGTCTCGTGGCGAAGGTCGGACTCGACGGCCACGATCGCGGCGCGCACGTCATCGCCCGTGCGTTCCGAGACGCGGGATTCGAGGTAATCTACTCGGGATTACACCGCGCACCCGAAGAGATCGTTCAGGCGGCTGTCCAAGAGGATGTTGACGTTCTCGGTATCTCGATCCTGTCGGGCGCGCACAACACCCTCGTTCCGAAGGTGATCGAGGGGCTCAAATCGTACGATGCCCTCGAAGATACGCTCATCATCGTCGGGGGAATCGTTCCTGAAGACGACCGTGAGAAGCTTAGATCACTCGGCGTCGCAGAGATTTTCGGGCCGGGGACGCCGATGGAAGAGACGATCGAGTTTGTCCGCGAAAATGCCCCGGAGCGTCCCTGAGCCTCGATGAGTCGGGTTGATCAAGACGAGCTTATTTCGGCGCTGTTGGCAGGGAAACACCGTGCGCTCGCACGAGCCATCACGAAGATCGAAAACCGATCGCCAGGGTACCGCGAACTCGTCTCCGAACTCCACAGACACACTGGCACAGCGAGTGTTGTCGGGATCACCGGCAGTCCGGGCGCAGGGAAATCGACACTCGTCGACAAACTCGCAAAACGCTACCGCGATCGAGGCGAGACTGTCGGTGTCATCGCAGTCGACCCCTCCTCGCCGTACACCGGTGGCGCAGTGTTAGGCGATCGCATCCGGATGGCCTCAAACGTCGGCGACATGGACGTCTTCTTCCGATCGATGAGTGCCCGCGGCCAGCTCGGTGGACTCTCGACGGCGACCGCCGACGCAGTCAAAGCCCTCGATGCGTTTGGAAAAGACCGGATTCTGATCGAAACCGTCGGCGCAGGCCAAAGCGAGGTCGACATCGTCAAAACGGCCGATACGGTCGTCGTCCTCGTCCAGCCTGGCTCAGGTGACGACGTACAGATGCTCAAAGCGGGGATCTTAGAGATCAGCGACGTCTTCGTCGTCAACAAAGCCGACATGTCTGGGGCAGCCAAAACCGTCGCGGACCTCGAAGAGATGATCCACATGCGCAACGATCCCACCCACGGCCTGCAGACGGGCCACCACGGATTTGAGATACCCGATCACCTCAACCGCGCTGATCCAGCCGACGAGGGCGATCGCTGGGAGCCGCCGGTTGTCGAAACAGTCGCCACAGCGGGAGACGGGCTTGCGGATTTACTCACGGCGCTGTCGTCGCATCGCGAGCACCTCGAAACGACGGGCGGGCTGGATCGAAACGCGCGAATCCGGGCAGCCGAAGAGATCAGACAACACCTCCGATCGGATGCTGCGACACTCTTAGAGGCAGAAATCGATCGACGTGGCGGCATCGACGCGCTTGCGGAGCGAGTTGCGGCTCGCGAGACAGACCCCTACACGATCGCCGACGAACTTTTAGAGCCGCTTCGAGAGACGATCAAACCACGCTCTGATCGACAGGAGTAGTCTCCGCGACTCGCTTTTAGGGGAGACGCTCTCGAATCCGACCGACTGCCAGCAACATCGGTTGGCGATCGATGATCGAAACCCAAACCACGAGCGCAGGCGGGAGCACGATCAGTGATGCGAGGTACGCAAGAATAATACTCACTGCTGTTAACAATCCAAACTGTCCCAAAAGGGGGGTAATTGCGAGCACCAGTACTCCCGTCCCGAAAGCAGTCGTCGCCATCGTTCCGGTGAGCGCACCACCGGTTCCACGGAGTGTCGTCACAACGGCGTGGTTGACGTCACCAGTCTCTTCGTACACATCGTAGAATCGGTGGGTAACGTGGACCGTGTAGTCTACTCCGAGCCCGATTGTGATGGCCAGTATCGTCGCTGTGAGCGCGTTGAATGGGATTTCCGCGAATCGCATCGAGGCAGTCAACACCGATATTGCAACCGTCACTGGAACAAGTGTGACGAGCCCAAGTGATGGACGGCCCAAAAAGACGCCGAATAAAACAATAAGGAAGACTGCCGAGAGCCCGATCGCCGTAGCAAGCGAGACGATTGCCGAGTCGAAGATTTCGTCGGCCACCGCCTGGAACACGATGATTTGGCCGGTTGCTATCGCGTCGCCGCGGTACCGCTCAGCGACAGCGCGGGCGTCAGCGGTGATTTCATCGTCAGCAGCGTCTGAGCGGACCTCGTAGACGACCCGAGTCGCACGGTTATCGTCAGTGAGGTACTGGTCAGTGAATCCCTCGAAGTCTGAATCGCGCAGTTCGCTGTATATCCGATCGGTATTACGATTCGGCTGGCCGCCATCGAGTGCCGATTGGTCGACGAGCGCAGCGAATTCTGGATCCTCATCGGCGTAGGCGTCGATTGGGTCGGCGACGCTGTCCGTTCGTGCGCGGCCATCGGCTTCAACAAACGTTGACGGCGGGTCTACCTCGGCGCGTTCAAGCGACCGCAGCGCCGTATCGTCTGCCATGCGTGTCTCAATATAGATCGTGACCGTGTCGTCTTCGGAGCTCTCAAAGGTCTCTTCTAAGAAATTGATCGTGCCGGTAACCGTGTACGCTTGTGGTTCAAGCGGTCCCGGCAGATACTGGACGTACATGGGCTCTTCAGACGGCGGGAGAAAGTCCTCGTCCTCGAAGGTAGTGTCAACCCCGGATCCGTACACCGCCGCCCCACCAGCAAGCACCAGCATGAAGGCGACGAATATCGCAGGTGCAGGCCGCGACAGCCGATACAATCCTGGCAGTACCGATCCAAGAATAGATCCCTCCGATCCCATGGGTCTGTCACTGAACACTGGGACGCCACGATCGAGCCGCCACTCGTCGACCACAAGTTTGGCTGCTGGCAAAAATCCGACAAAGATGACCAACGTGAACACGATCCCGATCGCGGCGACGATTCCGAACTCTCGAAGGGGATCAAGGCCGCTTGTCAGGTTCGCAAGAAAGCCAATAATTGTCGTTCCCGCAATAATCGAATACGCGATTGACAGCTGTTGTAACGAAGTTTCCATTGCTGTCTCGGGGTCACTACCAGTGATCCGCTCCTCACGGTACCTGTTGATTGTGTGAATGCCAAAATCGATACCAATCGCAAGCAGCAGAACCGGCACCGAAATTAACACGTCCGAGAATGCGATTCCGACGTACCCAGTAAATCCAAACGTCCAGATGATCGTCATGACCAGTGCGATCGCGCCGAGAAGGAAGTCAAAAGGATCACGATACGCGTACGCCAACAGCCCGAGGATGATCACGAGTGCGGCCGGGACGACGATCGCCAACGAGTCGAAAATAACGCTTTCAAACTCATCGTCGACAATACCACTGCCAAAGACAGTCACATCGCCAGGAGACCGCTCGGCGATGGTTTGAGCGTCTGTTTGGACAGTGGTCAGATCCGGCTCTTCCGGGAAGTCATGGGTAAAGACAGCGAGGGATGCAGAGGCAGTTCCGGACTCCGGGTTGTAATCGTCTGCGAGGAGAGTCGAAAACGCCGGGTCTTCACCGGCATCGATGACCGCATTGCGGACTTCACCCTCAGTCGAACCCTCTATTGCCGATCGTTGTGCAGCGATCGTGTCCGCATCCGGATCGAGTTCTTGGGCAACATCGGAGGCGGGTGAATTAAATTCCGAAACACGGAGGTCATCGCGGTTTTCGATCCGCTCAGCAGTCTCGAGCATATTGAGAAGCCCCCTGCGGTCAAGCACGTTCGTATCGCGTTGGATGAGCTGTGTGCTCGGATCGTCACCACCGAAGGCCGGCTCAAACTGTTCGTTGACCTGATCGAGCGCGTCGGACTCAGGAATATCGTCTGCAAACTGATCGCTCCCTGCCTCAGACTCTAACAGTGCCATTCCCGGCGCAAATGCAACCGTGATGAGGAGACAGACAACGACGATCTGTCGACGTCGATCGATCGTGGCCGTCGCGCTGTGTTTGAGGAGGCGTTCGGTGCGTCCCATCTACTTGAGGCGGCGCTGGAGCCAGTCACGGGACCGCGTAGCCGCAGTTGCAATTCGACCACGAGTATAAACGACTGCAATCCCGAACACTCCGACACTGAGGAGAATAATCGATCGTCGGTCCGCCGTGAGCGCGGTGAGCACTGACTCGAGGAGTCCAGGGTCCGTCGATTCGACGACATCGACAGGCAGTCGATAGGTGTCTGTGAGCTGCTCGTCCCCATCCTCATCGAGATATCGGAGATCAATGCTTGTGGCGTACGTCTTTGCGGAGGCGCTGCCGTCAATCTCGACTTCGAAGCTCATTGTCGTAGACTCGTTTGGCTCGAGGGCGGTTACGAACGCCTCGTCGTCGGTTGCATCCAGCGGATCGTTTGCGAAGAGCTTCGCCTGGACGTCTTCGACGCGCTCGTCGCCAGTATTTTCGACGACAACATCATACCGAACGGTGTCGCCGGGAGTTGCGTTCGACGGCACGGTTGCGTTTGGTGTCGCTGGCGATACCGCAAAGACATCTTGCTCCTCCGCGACGGGGACGACAACATCGAGTGGATCCGAAACCGAAACATCTCCGTCAGCTGTGCGGTACCGCGTTGCGATGTTCAGTGTGCGATTGCCAGCGAGGGCGTCGGTTCGGATTCCTGCTTCAAGTGTTACTGTGGCGGACTCACCAACATCGAGTGTGCCAACAGTCGCCTGGGTTTCCCGCGGAACAACGTTCGGGTCGGTCGGCACCGCCTCTTCAGTTACCCCTTCAACCGCCGGGGCCTCGTTGTCGAATACGACGATCACGTCCTGAGCGGGCACTGGTCCATCGTTCGTGACCTCTGCAGTAAAGTGTCCGTCCTCGCCGATCTGCAACGAGCTGTTTATTCCTTGAGCGCCAAACGATTGTTCGCCGAGTGGTGTGACCCCGGTCCGAACCGTTCGTGCGGTCGCGTCCGCAGACTCGTTGTCACGGTACGCAACGTCGAGTTCGAACGTCGAAGGACGTTCTGTCGAATCGGCGGCCGCATCCATTCGGTAGGTAAAGGTTCGGTTCTCACCGGGTTCCCACCGATCGACGAACGTGTCAGTTGTTCCTGAGTCCGTCGAAAACGAAATATCTCCGTCGACTGGCGTCGCCGTGACGTCTGTATCACGTGCGAGGCCGTCCGCGACGTTCCGCATCGTCACGTTTACCAGCCCGGATGTGCCTGCTTGAACCGTCGAATTGATGTCAACGACGGCAAACTGTGCACGATCCGTGATCTCTACTTCGACGTAGACTGTTTCTGTCTCGTCGCGCTCGTCTTGGATCGTGGAACCGTCTTCGATCTCTGAATTGTAAGCGTGGCGGTACTCCAACTCGATCGGCACCTTGTAGACGCCCGGCTCAGCGTCAGCATCCGGAACGACGGTGAACGAAACGGGGCCAGTTGTTCCTTCGCCGATATCACCGACGGCTTGTTCGCCTGTCCGAACGTCGAATGGGACATCGTCCTCAGTTTCGTCGTCTGTAACGATGCGGGCAGTGGCAGACTGCGCCGTAATAACGTCAGTTTCGAGATCCTCACGGCCGCGATCGCTGAGATCACCGCGGTTGTTGAACGTAACGTCGAGGCTGGCTTCTTCACCCGGAACGAACGCAGTCTCTGGCGCATACGCTTCAATTTCCGGTTCACCACGGGAATCGTCAACATCCTGAGCGGTTCCGATTCCAGAGACAATGACGGCAGTTACAAACAAACAGATAGCCGCCAACTGGAGCGCTCTCATATGTACGTAGATATGATTATGCCACGTACGTGTAATACACTTCGCAAACAGGAGGAAACAAATTATTTGTTTCTTGATAAGTATGCCACTGTGCAGACGAACCAGAGAGAATAGTACGCCGACAGATTCTGGCCCAAGAGCGCGGTGAGTCGATCGTACGCTTTTTTGTGTTCAGTTCCTGTGAGAATGTATGGAAACACTTCACGAGTTGGGGCTGTCGAGTTACGAAGAGCGATCGTACCGGGCATTGCTTTCGCTCGGGAGCGGGACTGCCTCGGATGTTGTCGAAGAAAGTGGTGTTCCGACTGGGAGGATCTATGACTCACTTGGTGGCTTAGAGTCACGTGGGTTGGTCCGAGTACACACCACCGAAAAGCCAAAACGGTATGTCCCTGTCGAACCGGAGACGGCAGTATCGCGACTTGTTGAATCGCGTACTTCCGAACTGTCAGCCGAAATCGATCGGCTGGAGGCGAACCAATCAACACTCGTTGAATCGCTCTCAGGTATCGATCAGCCGGTCGATGACTTCTGGACCGCTGCGGTAGGACCCGATGATTCACTCGATCTCCTGTTAGAGCGGCTCGATACGGCAGCAGAATCCATTGTGCTCACCGCTGCGGGAGTCTCCGAGCAGTTCGACGTCGACAATGAAGGAACGGCGTTGCTTGAATGGCTACTTGACGCAATCAACGACGGAATCGACGTCTCTGTGTTGCTCTCACCGCCAGTGTACGCTGACGCGGTTTCGGCAGTCGATGCTGAAACAGCCGCATTCACGATTGCCAAGCCACCGTTCGAACTCCGCGTCAGCGATGCAGTGTACGGAAATTTCTATCTCATTGATCGCGCCGAGGTCTGTCTTGAGGTTCCAGATCCGATACAGCCGAACCACCTTTTCGGCATGCTCAACCTCCGCACGCCACGGTTTTCCGCCCGGGTCGCCGACGGATTTGAATCGATCTGGGCGGCAGCTGAGCCGATCGAATCGATCGAATGAGTACGACAGATGGCGGACAGCACGCAGTCTCTGTGTGAGCGACCACCGGTTCGAAGAGGGGTTTAACACTCCTGACGGACTATTCGTCTGTATGAATCTTCGACGAGCGATCGGCTACACGGCAGCCGGACTCGGTGGACTCGTAGCGGTCAACCGGCAACTCCGAAACAGCGCTCCAGAACTCGAAGCACCACTTACGGGTAGCCACGACGTGTATCGTTGGCGCGGGATGGACATCGCCTACACGGAGGCTGGCGATCCGGGCACCCAGACTGTCGTCTTGCTCCACGGGATCAATGCAGCCGGATCGAGCGGCGAGTTTCGAGCAGTATTTGACGAACTGGCCGAGGAGTATCACGTCGTTGCGCCTGACCTTCCGGGCTTTGGCTGTTCGGATCGACCGCCGCTTCGGTACTCTGCGGCGCTGTACGAAGACTTCGTGACCGAGTTCCTCGCAGAATACGACGAACCAGCCGTGGTTGCCTCCTCACTCACAAGCGCGTACGCGGCCACCGCGGCCACCGAGACGGCGGTGTCGTCGCTGTTTTTGATCTGCCCGACGGCGATCGCCGGGCCCGAGCCGCCGAAGGGCTGGCTCCACACGCTGGTTCGATCGCCGATCGTCGGCGAAGCGCTGTACAACCTCATCGCCTCGAAGCCGTCGATCCGCTACTTCAACGATGATCACGGCTACTACGACGCCTCGAAGGCTGGGCAAGAGTGGCAGGACTACGAATGGGCAACCGCCCACCAGCCGAACGCCCGCTACGCGCCGGCATCGTTCATTAGCGGCTATCTCAACTCGGATATCGATCTCGCAGAGACGCTCTCATCACTTTCGATTCCCGTGACGATGGTCTGGGGACGCGAGACAGACATCACGCCGCTGTCTGACGGGCGCGAGCTGGCACAGGAAACGGATGCACGCCTTGTCGTTTTCGATCGCGCGATGTTGCTTCCGCACGTCGAATTTCCCGAGGAGTTCCTCTCGGTCGCAACTGAAGCGCTCCAAGAGTAGTCGATCGCCACGTTCGATTGCAGTCCGCTACGAATCCTCGACTGGTCGAAAGACCACGAGCCGATCGTCTGTCGTCTCGCGGGTTTCGACGCCGATCCGTACCTGCTGGCCCGTTTTGACTGCCACAGGATCCCGTCCGCGGACGATTCCAGATACCCTGACAGGACCGAAATCAATCATTGCGGTGGCATAGGGCACATCGTCGGCAAAGCCGGGCGCTGCGACGTGGACGACGGAAACGGACACGATCACCCCCGACTCGGGAAGCGGTTTGTGTGTCAACGCTGGGGAACCAGTGTGTGGACAGACCCGCCGCGGCGGCAGCGAGCCGTATCCGGCCGGAGATTCGAGATAGTATCCCTCCCCATTGGCGATCGCGTCCAGCCACTCCTCGTAGGAGCCGTGTTCACTCGACCACGCGGTCTCGTCAGCAGAGTCACGATCGTCAGTCATCGGTCCACCTCCAGCACGTGAACGACAGCACTCGCGACTGTCCCGCCGGCGTTGTGCGTGACGCCTACTGTCGCCTCAGGGACGTGATCGCTGTTCGGATGATCGCCGCGCAACAGCCGCGTCATCTCGGCGATCTGGCTCCCGCCGGTCGCGCCCACCGGATGGCCTTTCGCTTTTAACCCGCCCGAGAGGTTGATCGGACGCTGGCCGTCAGCAGTCGTTTCACCGCGGCGGGCTGCGCCGATCCCCTCACCTGGTTCATAGAAGCCAAGCGATTCGATCGCGAGCACCTCCGCGATCGTGAAACAGTCGTGGACCTCTGCGACATCGACATCTTCGGGGCCGACTCCCGCGTCCTCGTAGGCCGCAGTTGCAGCTGTCGTGGCTGCGGGAGTCTGGGCGATGTGGGTTCGTTCCGCAAGCGCCGCCCGATCGCCGCCCTGGCCACTGCCGGTGATGGTAACCGGCGCGTCAAGGTCATATTCCTCGACGTACGATTCGGAGACGAGAACGAGCGCACTCGCGCCGTCAGTGATCGGACAGGCGTCGAATAGCCCGAGCGGCGACGCCACCATCGGCGCGTCAAGGGCCTCCGCGACACTGATCTCGCGCTGGTACTGCGCGTACTCGTTCACCAACGCGTTCTCGTGATTCTTCGAGGCGATGTGGGCCAGATCGGTTCGATCGCCGCCGAAGGCATCGAAGTACGCCTGTGCCATCAGCGCGTACGCACCGGGGAAGGTCACGCCCGCACGAACCTCAAAGAGTTCGTCGGCAGCAATCGCTAATGCATCCGTCACCGCCGGCGTGTCGAGATTCGTCATTCGCTCTGTGCCCCCAGCGAGGACCACGTCCGCATCACCTGCCCGGATCGCCCGGACGGCCTGACGGACGGCCACGCCGGCGGACGCACACGCCGACTCGTACCTCGTTGCCGGACACTGGACGCCCGCGGCGTCGGCGAGAATTGGACCCTGGTGGCCCTGTCGCTCCGCGTCAACACCCATGAAGTTCCCGACCGCGAGTTCCTCAACAGCCGATCGATCGACATTGGCGTCCGCAAACGCACGATCGGCTGCCTCGGCGAACAGTTCTCTGCCGGTTCGTGCTGGCGTGCGGCCAAAGTGTGTGAGCCCGACACCGGCCACGCGTACGGGTTCCATACCCAGACGGTCCTCGTGGAAGGGGTATATGTTTGCCGGCTACGGCGGTCCGATCGACAACCGCGCGCGATCAGCCGATATATCGGAGTTCGTCGTCAGTTGGCAGTTGGGCCTGCTGTTGGTCTTGCATCTCGCGGATCTTCCCGACGACCTCTTCCATCTCTTCTGCACGATCTTCGAGCGAGCCGAAGTCAACCTCGAAGTCGAGGATTTCCTGGAGGACCTCAAGAACTGCCTGTGCGCTTTTCGGATCGACGAGATAGCCGCTCGTCTCACCCATCAGACAGACCGAATCGAAGCCGCGACGACCTCCAAGTCCGAGGATCAGCCCGCTGACGCCGACGATCCCACCGGCGGGCTCGTCAGGACGAAACTCGACGCCTGCGTCCTCCAGCGCAGCCTTTTGTTCTGCGGCCGTTACCGCCCCCAACACGGTGTACTCTTCGACGAGTTCGCCGGTCGGAACGCCACCGAGTGCGAAGGCTCGCTGGGAACCAAACTCCTCAGCAACATCGAGGATTGCGTCCGTCAGCCGGTAGTGGCCGTCGTTCGTCGACGCCTGGTGATCGCCGGTCAACACCAGCAGATCCGGGCCGTCTCCGTCGGTGTATACCGCGTGGAACGACGCGCAGGTGAGTGAGGCGATGCCTTCGTCGTCGATGTCCACTTGCGGCGGAAACTCGTCGGCGTAGAGTCGAGCGACCAGTTCGCTGTCCAACTCTTCGAGGAGGTGCTCGGCGGCGAGTTTCCCCACGTGACCGACGCCTGGCAATCCCTCGATCAACACCGGCTCCGCCAACTCCGGTGATTCGACGTACTCGATATCGATCGAATCCATGCTATGTACTCGTGCGTGCGCCGCATAAGATACCGTCGGAACCGATCGATCCGATCGGGCTTTTTATCCGATGAAAAATACGTGGCTACTCACGGCCGTCGTGAGCGCGTTTTTGTTTTCGGGTCCGCCGGTATTCGCCGTAGGAATCTTCCGGACTAAATGGTGCGGGCGCACTGTTTTCGGTGGGCGCCCCACAGTCGGGGCAGGTCGATCCGAGCGAGTACACCGGTCGATCGTGTGCATCGCGCCACGCCGAGCACACTCGGATATCAGATTTCATGAATATAGTTGAGAGCCACAGGGGCAGATACGGTTACTCGTCGTCTTCGTGTCGTTCTCGGTGGAAGTCGCCCTCGCCGCCGATCGTCTCGATCGCTTCCTCGGCGCGCTTGGCGCTGGCTTCGAGTTCTGCCTCGGCGGTCTTGTAATCGGGCGCTTTGACCGTGATCCGGTACTCTGGTGAGCCGACGTACGAGACCGACAGTTCGACCTCGTCTGGAACTTCGCCGTTGCCCTCCGCCGCCTGTAGCGCCTCCTTGATCGCGTCAACGCCGTCGCCGGTCGCGATCGACAGGTCAACGTAGCCAGTGACATTCACGTACGGCACAGAGACGTTCTCGCGGGCAGTCGAGACGATCGCCTCGATCTCCTCGTCGTCGAGATCCGTGTCTTCGAGGGCTTCCGTGCCGTGGATCGCCGCCGCCTCGAAGGCCTCGTACATCGTCTCGTACTCCGCGAGCATGGCGTTCGCGACGGCGCTGTAGGTCTCGTCGTCAACGTCCTCGCCGAGGGCGAGCAGCATCCAGTTGTCTGCTTTCTGTTCGTTTTTCCACTCCTGGATCTTCTCTTTGTGTTGGTGTTCGTTGACGTCTTTGATCGAAAGGTCGATCTGCTGGGAGGATTCGTTGACCTCTAACACCTTTGCAACCACAGTCTGTCCTTCTCGGACGTGATCGCGAACGTTCTTGATCCAGCCGCTGGCGACCTCACTGATGTGGGCAAGCCCGCGCTTGTCCTCGTACTCCTCGAGATCGACAAAGACGCCGAAGTCGGCGATTTCGTCGACTTTCCCCACCACGAGGTCGCCAGGTTCGGGCCAGCCGCTGTACTTCATCGGTTATCGTGCCTCGACAGTCTCGACGATCTCGTGTTCGATCTCGGCCTTGCCGCCGGTCGGGGTTGCGAGCGTGGTGCCGCAGACCGCACAGCCGACGAGGCTTGCAGCCTTTTCGAACACGATCTGTTCGTTCTCACAGTCGCCACATTTGACGCGAAGGTATGCTCCTGGCATGATTACTCCTGGAATTCGAGACGGCCGGCGCGCCATCCTTTTCGCATGTGGGCCTTGCCACAGTCGCTGCAGCGGTACTTGAGGTTCGTCTTCTTTGTCGGCTTGTCACCGCCGGGGACCTTCGAGAACTTCCCGGAGTTGCCGATCGTCGACGTCTGGCGGCGTCGCTGGCGGTCCTGGACTTTTTTCATCCCAGTCGATCGGCCGGTACGGACCTTTTCGACCTCGTGTTCCTGATGGGAGTTACAGTGCGGACAATACGTATTCAGTCGGCGTGGCATCTGCATAACGATCTACCTTGCCGGAGGTTTGGCATCGGACGTTAAAACCCGTTTGGTTCGCTCCGGACGCGAGCGATCGGGGGTCGATCCGATCTCGCCGCATCGAAGCCGTTAAGCGGTGACCTGCCGAACCACCGCTCATGCAACACCTCATCGTGAGAGGGGATCCCGGTATTCGCAAGGGAGCGATTATCAACTACGATGGGACCGAACAGATCTGTTTTTCCATCCAACGACAGGGCGACTGGCACGGCCCTGACGAGGTCCAACTGTGGTGTACGATCGGCACCGAAGACGAGTACGAAAGCTTCCAAAAACGCGAATACGTTCCGCATTTCCTCGAGGTCGAGACGATCGACGCTGCGGCACTCGACGTGGTGCAGGCCCGCAACGAGCTGTCTGTCTGATCACTGATCGCTCGGTTCGCCGTACCGATCGAGCGCTGAGTCAAATCCGAACTCTGTCTGTTCTTTCGATCGCCGCGCTTCCCGTTCGGCGATCGCCTCCAGGTCCGGAGACGCATCGTCGTCGATCCGAGCGAAGCTATTGTGAACCTTCCCGTGACACCACCGGCAGAGCGAAACAGTTAGCTCGTGGGTTGGGTCATCGCTCTCGGGGTGGTCCGAGCCGCTGCCATAGGAGAGATGGTGTTCTTCGATCAGGGGGCGGTCGGCCTCGTGGGCGATCCGAATCTCTTCGAGCCCACACCGAACGCACTCGCTCTCGTCAGTCGTCCAGCGGTACTTCGGACACGCCCGCCAGTCGCCGGACTCGCCGACGTGACACCGGAACTCGTCGGCCGCACGATCGGCCGCGAACGACGGATCGGCTCCGGCGTACTCCAGCGCGAATCGACAGCGTCCGTCGTCAGTGAGGTGGTCGCAGTGTCCCGCGACCTCGTAGGGGTCGTCTACACCGACCGGCGTCCCGTTCGGCGTCTGTGCCATACCTGCCGTAGCACACCTGCCCGAATATATGCTGCGGCACTCGGAGCATGAATACGACGGCGATCGCTCTCCGCCGCTCTCGAACCGATCGACACGACCGACACAACCGGCACGATCGACACGACCGACACAACCGGCACGATCGACACGACCGACACAACCGGCACGATCGACACGATCGAAACCCGTACGCCTATCATTCCAGACAGCCTGTGGCAATTCGTGAAGATCGTCCACCGAGACAGCGATGGCAACCGCGAGCCGATCGCGACGACCGGCGAGGTTGCGGATTCGTTCCTCAGCCAGGCGCGCGGGTTGATGTTTCGTCGATCAGTTCCTGAGGAATACGCGCTCGTCTTTCGGTTTGACGGGCTGAAGCGTCGGGACCTCCACATGGTGTTCGTTCCGTTTGCGATCGACGCGGTCTGGCTTGTCGACGGTGAGGTGACCCATGTCAAACAGCTCCGGCCATGGATCGGCCGTGGAAAAGCCCGTGCGGACACGATCATCGAACTCCCAGCTGGGGCGGCTGAATCGGTTGAACCGGGCGATTCGATCGAGATTGTCGATTAATCGCCGAAAAGAAGCCGAATCGGTGTCGATACCTACGATTTTATCGCCATCGTCCGTTTGATCCATGTAGTCGGCAGATATGGCTGAGAAGCCGCTCCTTTTAGTAGATCGAGCTACTGAGTCTCGAATGAATATATGTCTCGTGATCGATTTATTGGGGTCTTCCCCCGATAACCACCCACTCCCAGTCGACGACGTACAGCTGCTTGACACGACGCTTCGTGACGGCGAACAGGCCCCGGGCGTTTCTCTCACCCCTGAGGAGAAAATTGAGATCGCCCAGGCGCTCGACGCGGCGGGTATGTCGGTCATCGAGGCCGGTAGCGCCTGCACCAGCGAAGGCGAGCGAAACTGCATCCGCGCAGTTACTGATCTCGGGCTTGAGGCGAGAGTCACAAGTTTCGCCCGTGGTGTGCAATCTGATATCGACGACGCGCTTGCGTGCGACGTCGATGGCATCACACTCGTGGTTCCGTCCTCGGATCGCCACATCGAGACCAAGGTCGGAACGACCCACGAGGCGGTGATCGATCGCTCTGCAGAGCTGATCGACTACGCGAAGGATCACGGCCTCTGGGTCGAGTTCCTCGGCGAAGACGGCTCACGGGCGGATCCAGACTATCTGGTCGAACTGCTCGGATCGGGGCTTGAGGCGGGTGCCGATCGGATCTGCTTTGCGGACACAGTCGGCCACACCACGCCAGAGGCAACCTACCGGACCGTCTCACGGCTCACAGAACTCGGACCCACGAGCGTTCACACCCACGACGACCTTGGACTCGCAGTGGCGAACGCCCACGCCGGGCTCTCGGCCGGTGCAAATATGGTCCACGGCACGATCAACGGTATTGGCGAGCGTGCCGGCAACGTCGCCCTCGAGGAGGTTGCAATCGCACTCAGCCACGGCTACGGGATCGAAACGCTCGAACTCGAAGCCGTCTACGAGCTCGCAACAACGGTCGCCCGAAACACGGGCATTCCGCTCGCACCGAACAAGGCCGTCATCGGCCAGAACACGTTCACCCATGAAAGCGGCATCCACACCGATGGCATGTTGAAAGACGTGGCGACGTACGAGCCGTACCCGCCAGAGACCGTCGGCCGCGAACGCCGGCTCGTGCTCGGTAAACACGCCGGGCGTGCGGGTGTCGAGGCCGCACTGACAGAACACGGCGTCGACGTGACCGACGAGGAACTCGCTGCTGTCGTCGAGCGCGTCAAAGCCCTCGGCGATCGCGGCAAGCGCGTCACCGACGCCGACCTGTTGGCAATCGCCGAAGACGTCCAGGGTCGCGATCGCGATCGCTACGTCGAACTCATCGAGTTTTCGGCGATCAGCGGCACCAACGTCCCGACCGCGAGCGTGAAGCTCCGGGTCGGCGACGAGGAACATGTCGCCTCAGGCACCGGATCTGGGCCGGTCGACGCTGCCCTGAAGGCGGTGCGGACAGCGCTAGGCCAGCGTGCACACGCTGACTTAGAGTCCTACCACGTCGACGCAATCACTGGTGGGACAGACGCGGTCGTCACCGTCGAGGTCGAGATGTCCCGCGGCGATCACACGGTGTCTGTCGCCGCCTCGGAGGCAGACATCACGCAGGCGAGTGTGACCGCGATGGTCAACGCGCTCGATCGACTCCTCGTTGCCGCACCACCTGAGGAACCGGTTCCCGGGCCAGCCGACGACTGAACGAGAGCGAACGGCTGGTTTGAAATTCGGAGCGTATTTTATTCAGCCGGTCGAACGCGCTGACGTGTTCGTCGTCGATATCAAACCCTCGGCCCGAAAGCGAAACCCGAACGTCGGCGAGGTAGTAAACCGCGAGGGGTCGACACACACCTTCGAGAGTCGGCAGGCCGCCGAAACATGGGCCGAGGAGTTTGTTTCCTCGACGCGCGATCGCGTGTGGATCCAGGCCGCCCATCCAGCGGACCGATCGGACGTCGACGGCTATCTCCTCTCGCGAAACACCCGCGGCGCTGTCGAACAGCTCGAGCGCGCCTACGACAAGCGGCGACGACGGCTCCGCGGCGGCGATCAATCCGCCCAGTCTGGGTTGCCGATCGAGTAGCCAGGTAGCCGAACACCGGAGGCGCCCAGCCGAATGGACGGATATTCCCGTCCGGGCGACGAGAGTCAGGATATGCAGCAATCTATCGTAAACAGCGGTGAGTTCGCTCGATGACGCCAAATCGTGTCGATTTCATCGTCGATCTGTTGTATGGGGCCTTGATTTTCGTCGCCGTCGTACTCATGCTTGCCGTCGGAACGATCACAGGGATCGCCTTCGGAATCGGGGTTCTCGTGTCGTACGTTATCCATATCGCCTGGAAGATGATGCGGTTCGACCCCGACTGGATGACACGTGAGGTCGAAAGGACGGTTGGTGATTCGGTTCGCAAGGAGGTCGAGAAATCGGTTGAGGATACCGTTAGCAAGGAAGTCAAAAAAACAGTCGGTGACTCGGTCGAAAAGACGGTCGAAGATACCGTTAGCAAAGAAGTCGAGAAATCGGTCGAGGATTCGGTCGAAAAGACGGTGAAAGATACCGTCGAAAAAACGGTCGAAGATACCGTCGAAAAGGAGGTGGAGAAATCAGTCGGCGATTCGGTTGAGAAGACGGTCGAAGATACCGTCGAAAAGCAGGTCCGCAAGTCTGTCGAGGACACTATGAGCAACGAAATAACAGGGGTGGCCGACCAAGTCGGGCGGATCGTAAGCGACGAGGTGACGAATCAGATTGGTGAGTCGGTGAGCACAGAGGTCGAAAATGCCGTCGGCCGGCAGGTAAAAGAGGCGGTCGCCGCGGAGGCGCGAAAGGCGATCGAAGGGAAGGAATCAGACTCAGACACGACCGATACGCTGTCAGATGGCGACGAAGAGAACGAGGGAGACGACGAGTCAGATAGCGATGCAGCGGACAACGAAAAGAAGGACAAATAACATCACACTGGGTTCGATCGGCGATAAAAACGCCGAGAGTGAGATTTGAACCGTAGTCGCTTCGCTCCTTGATTCAAATCTCACGGCTCACGCACAACCACTCACGGATCCGAAATTCACAGAGGAATCTCAGAGTGATGTTTACGATAAAAACGCCGAGGGTGAGATTTGAACCGCAGTCGCTTCGCTCCTTGATTCAAATCTCACGGCTCACGCACAACCACTCACGGATCCGAAATTCACAGAGGAATCTCAGAGTGATGTTTACGATAAAAACGCCGAGGGTGAGATTTGAACCGCAGTCGCTCCGCTCCTTGGTTCAAATCTCACGGCTCACGCACAGCCGCTCACGGGTCCGAGATCCCCAGAGGGATCTCGGAGTAGTGTTCGCGGCAGAAGCGCCGAGGGTGAGATTTGAACTCACGTGTCCGAATGGACAGTAGATTTCGAATCTACCGCCTTGGCCAGGCTAGGCTACCTCGGCGTACATTCGCATCTGGCTGCCGCGGAATATAAACGCTTTCGATCGCACGCGGGCGCCGTGTGTCGATCGCTCTTGGTCGAGCACGCCGACACTCCTGAGCATGCAAGCCACCAGTTCTCGGGCGAGCACGCTGACAGTCCATGAACAAGCACGCCACCCGTCCTCAATCAAACACCGAACAAATGCCGAACAGCCTAGAGCGATATCCAACAACTGCTAAGTCGATCGCGCCTCCTTGTCCGGCATGGAACGACAGGAAGCCACCGCCGCCTGCCGCGAGGTGACAGACGCGATCGGCGCTGCTGTCATCTGCGAGGAAGCGTTCCTCGATCGCGTCCTCCTCGGGCTGCTCGCGCGCGGACACGTCCTCTTAGAAGACGTCCCCGGCACCGGAAAGACCCTCACCGCCAGAAGCGTCGCAACCGCGCTCGGACTCGAGTTCTCCCGCGTCCAGTTCACGCCTGATTTGCTCCCCTCCGACGTGACAGGCACGAACATCTACGACGAGTCCGACGGCAGTTTCTCGTTCTCGCCAGGGCCGATCTTCGCAAACGTCGTCCTCGCTGACGAGATCAACCGCGCGCCGCCGAAAACACAGGCCGCCCTGCTCGAAGCAATGGAAGAGGGCCAAGTCACCGTCGACGGCGAGACCCACCAGCTGCCGTCCCCGTTTTTTGTAATGGCCACCCAGAACCCTGTCGAAAGCGAGGGTGCGTTCCCGCTCCCGGAGGCTCAACTCGATCGCTTCGCGGTCAAAACGAGCCTCGGCTATCCCGATCACGACGGCGAGGTCGAACTCCTCGAACGGCGCGTCGGTCGGATCGATCGCAGCCCCTCGGTCCGATCGGTGCTCTCACCTGAAGCGGTCAGCGCCCTCCGGCAGGCACCCGAATCGATCCGTGTCGATCCCGATCTCTTCGATTACATGGTCGACATTGCACAGGCAACCCGCGCGGACCGACGTGTCGACGTTGGCGTGTCACCACGTGGTACCCAGCGACTGTTAGAAACCGCCCGCGCGCAGGCGATCCTCGCCGGACGATCGTTCGTTACCCCTGACGACATCACAGCGATCGCCGAGCCTGTGCTCGCACACCGACTCGTGCTTACACCAGACGCACTCGTCAACGATATCAGTCGATCGTCGATCGTCGCTGACGTGCTCGATCGGGTGCCAGTCCCAACCGTCGACCCGGAGTCGATCGGCGCGTAGATCAGCACAACAGTGTCTCACGGACACGCGCTATTGCTCACCGAAACGCGCCAACGCTCACCGAAACGCGGAGACGACAATTACCGCACCAAAAAGCAACAAAACGACCGCAGTCGTCGGCTGCCCGCCCGCGGTCGCGGCGTACAGTCCATAGCCCACTGCGGCTGAAGCGATCCCAACAGCGAGAATCATCGCGGCGTGGACAGACTCAAAGCGCGCGGTAGATGCATCCCCGCCGACCCGATCGCCGAGTTCGATCGCCGTCTCTGCGAGATCCCACGCGAGGACGGCACACACCGCCGCAACGAGCAGCGGCTCCGGGGTGGCTCCGGTGACACCCGCAGTGACGAGCCCACCGACCGACAGCAGTGATCCAGCGTGGACGATCCGTAGCCGCCCGAACCGTACGCCAACCGAAAGGACGATCGCCCCAGTGAATGCGAGTGCTGCACCTTCGATCGATACCAGTGCGAGCATCGCCGTCGCGATTGCGGCGAGCACGACGGCCCCGATCGCGCTCCGCGGCGAGGGGGTTCGATCGATCTCTCCATCCACTAGTTCATCGTCAGGCCGCTCCGTACTCATCGTGACCACCGCCGTTCGGCTGCGGCGATCGCGACACGGAGCGGTTCCTCGCCCCAGTCGACAACCCGTATCCCAGCCCGACGCAGCCGCATGAGCTGAAGTTCACGTTCCAGACGGGCGAATCGAGAGCCGATGCTCGTATCACCAGTCTCGTTCGGGCTGACGATCGTCACGAGGTGACCGTGGGCGTCAAGTCGACGCGCAGTTCGGGCGGCGGTCTGATCGCTAAGGGGGGTCAAAAAGACCACTTGAGCGTCCCTCCGCAGACGCCGTCGGATCCGGTTGAACCAGAGCGGCCAATAAAATTTGCCGTCACTGGGCGTACTCGCAAACGCTTGATGCGATCCAAGCTGTTCGCGAAGTCGAACGCCGTGGGCGGTGCCCGCCCCTGGAGCGATCCAGCAGTCTGACGGTGACATCGCTCCGAGGCCGACACGATCGCCATTGCCAACGAGTGCGGTAAACAGTTGGCCCGCGGCGTCGACACTCCGCTCGACAGCGTTTTGTCCCGCCGTATTTCGAGCGACATACGCCTCCTCCCGTGAATCAACGAGGAGAACGACCGTCGCCGCACGCTCCTCGCGGAGTTCGAGGGTGGAGAGCTCACCAGTTCGTGCACGACGGTTCCAGTCGATCCGCTTGACCGGATCGCCTGCACGGTATTCGCGGGTCGAATGAAACTCCACACCCGAACCGCCCACGTCGGTCACAACGCGGCCGCTGTACTGCGTTGTCAATCCCCGAAGCGGCAGGTCTGAGCCGGCCTCGAAGGTTGGGATACAGCGGACCATCGTTTCGACTGCTCGCTCGACGTATCGCTCACGTGAGCCGCTTGGGTTGCGCGTGACAATCCGTACGTCTTTCCAGGTGTGCTCTCCGCGGACAGCGGTGACGGTGTATTCCACGGTCGCCGCTTCGCCAGGGGCCAGCGCGGCCGCCATCCGTGCCGGCCGGCCGGTCGCCTCCAGCCCAGGAGGGACACCGTCAACGATCCGCATATCTGAAAGCCATGTCTCACCAACGTTTCGCACAGTGAGTGAAACGTCGACCTCATCACCCGGATCAGGTGCGTCCTCTGAAAGCGTCCGATCGATCTCGAGCGTCGGTTCGGGTGCGTCGCCAAACGCCGCAAACGCCGCGTAGCCGACCCCAACAACGCCGACAAGTACGAGTGCAGGGGCTCGAATTGCGATTCCAATTCCGACGACGAGCAGAATCACGCCGTTGAGACCAACCCAACGGTTCGTGTCGAAAGCCCTCATTCGTGGGAATCCTCCGGTGATAATCGTGTCTGTGGTCGCCGGCGGTTCGAAGACGTATCGCGTTTCGTCTGGACCGTAGTGGAATCCCACAACGCCTCGATCGCGTCGATCGATCGTTCAATGCCGATCGCGTACACCGACTGTCGACGGAGGAACGCTCGAGCTCGGATCGCAATGGAAAACCGTCCGTGTGAGAGAAAGGCTGCAGCCGCAGTGTCTGTGGGCCACCTACCAGATTCAACGGCATCCCGTGCAGCGGCCTCGTCGCGGTCAGTGCGGGCGACAAGCGCCGCAACCGCAAGCTCACGAAACCGTGTTCTGAGCTGGCGCCGATGGCTTGCAGCGCTCCGATCGCCGCGTAGTGCCCGCGCGGTCTTCTCATCGATCTCCGCACCCGGCGTCGGGACCGTTACGCGACGTTCGGGATCACCGAAGGACGTTCGCACACGATCGGCCCGACGAGCACCTGAGACGTACCGAAGCCCCTGTATCGCCGCAAACGCCCCAACGAGCGACAAAAACACCTCAGGAACTGACAGTGCTGCAGCAAACTCGCTGACGATCAGCGCGATTACGCCTGAACTGATCAGTACGATCCCACTCGTCGCAGTCCACCCGATCGCGCCAACGAGACCGCCGCGGCTGCGGTCAGCCATCAGTATCCTCCGCGTACGTCTGTTCAATCCGTCGCAAAGCCGCGACGGCTCGCTGTTCGCGCTCGGGCGTGACAGCTGCGCCGCCGTAGCGGACCGCCTCGAACACCGCGGTGAGTGCTTCAACATCAGCCGGATCCATTCCTGCATCAACTGCGGCAGCGGCGAACGCGGCGGGAGTGCTCGTCTCGGGCGAAGGGACGTCGAGCGATCGGGCCATCTCCGCCCACGCGTGGTACACTTCATTCTCGACCGCGCCAGTGGCCTCAATCCGATCGGCCGCCTCGCCTGCGTGTTCGCCGATCGAAGCAATCTCCTCGGTGGTCGCTTCGTCGTCATCGGTCGCTGTGGCGTCGCTAGCGAGGTCTCCGGTCGGTTCGCGACCGCCGACTGCAAAGAGAAACACGCTCAGCACCAACGCAACAACGAGCACCAGCCCGAACACAGCCGTCGGCAGTGGGACAGTCGTCGCCTCGCCGTTCTGGCCGTCACCAGACTCTCCCTCACCGCCGAAGAGTCCGCCCACGCCACCGCCGCTGGCGGAATTACCAAGCGAGATCGAGAGCTCGAACGGATCGCCACAGATCGCAAGCATGGCGTAGAACGGCCCAGCGAGAAGTCCGATCGCGAGCATGACAACACCCGCAGCAAACAGCGATCGAGTCTCAAGATATGCGAGCCCGCCAATGACGAACCACACGAGCAAGACGATCGCGATCGCTCGTGGCTCCAAGAGGGATTCAACGCAGCCGACCGGCGGCGCGAACGATGGTTCTTGTTGCTCGTCCGTCGATTCCTCGGTTGACTCAGGTCCGCCCCCAAATAGGCTGCCACTGGAGCTGCCAGTTGAGCCGTCATCTCCGACCGGTACTGTGGTGTCAACGGTCGCTGCGCCGATCGCAAGCGCCGCTACCGCGAGGAGGGCCACCACGAGCGTGGCAAGCGAGGTCCGATCCACGCAGATGCTTCGGGCATGGCCGAATTAGTCGTTTCGGCCGACAGACGGCTGTCGAGACGGCTCACCGATCGAGCCCAGCCTCCAAGCGCCGCCGCTCGGCCGATAGAATCCGCTCCCAGACGTCGAACAACGCGCTGTTCAGTCCGTACCCCTCGTTTATTCCCCGGACCCAGCGATCGTCGGCAAACAACAGCGCCTGGAATCGTCGGACATCTTGCGAGAATGGCTGACCGTCGGCGTAGTGGGCGACCGTCTCCTCGTATGTCCGATCGACGAGCGACTGCGGGACCTCGATGCCCGACTCACGAGCGACGTGGACGAACCACTCCAAGTGGAGAATCGCGTCCGCAAACACGAATCGATCGGCGAACCCAGAGACGTGGCTCACTGCTGTCTTCCCATTGAATCGCACGTCTCGGGGCCGCGAGAAGGTCGGAGCCCGAACAGACGTGCGATTTGCAGGGTTGCTCACCAGCGATTGGGCGGTCCGAGTAAGCCTGATATCGACGTACTTCACGGGCGCAATGAGCACCGCCTCGTACCAAAGCGGCATCCACTCACAGAACGGCTCACAGAATCGCGCATCAGCGAGGAGGTCGGCGACGATCGATCGCCGGAGCGACTCGGAAGCGTCCGAGCCACCAACACCCTGTTCGAGTGCCTGAACGCCAGCCTCGTAGTCAACAAACTCGCTCGTGTCAAAACCCATCCCATCAGCCACAGTCTCGACGTACTCCGCACCGAACAGATACCAGTCGGCGAAGTGTGCGGGCCGCCACAGCCGACACAGCGAAAAGACCGTCACAGTCAGTCCGCCTTGGCCTGCCAGCTGCGGACGGTGTCGGGGCCAATACCGTCGACAGAGGTCGCGATATCGTCCGGGTCCGCCTCCTTCAGCGAACTGACGTCGTCAATTCCGGCGTCTTTGAGCTTCTCGGCAGTCTTTTCGCCGATTCCCTTGATCGATTCGAGTTCGTTGGCGTCGGGCTGGCGGGCCTGAAACTCGCGATAGTTGCAGATCGGACAGCCGAGTTCCCACGGCTCGTCGCCGTTGTGGATCACGAGTTCGGGCAGGTCGTGTTCCTCACAGAGCTCGTCTGTCACCTCAATCTCGCCGCGACGCGGCAGCGGCAACGAGTACTCACAGTCGGGATAGCGGGTGCAGCCGACGAGTCGCGAGCCCGATCGGAGCTGTTTGATCGCCAACTCGCCGCCGTGTTCTTCCCCGCAGTCCGGACAGACACCAATCACCTCGTCATCGGCCTCATCAGCCTCATCAGCCTTACACTGCGGACAACCGTGGGTGAACGTCTTGCGGCCGGCGAGCATCTTCACGTGTCGCAGGCTATGGTCCTCACATTCTTCGTCGAGGATGAGCGGCTTGCCGGTCGACGGCAGCGGCAGGGTGTACTCA
Organism: Halalkalirubrum salinum; assembly: GCF_005543295.1. Taxonomy (GTDB): domain Archaea; phylum Halobacteriota; class Halobacteria; order Halobacteriales; family Haloferacaceae; genus Halalkalirubrum; species Halalkalirubrum salinum. Next base: position 28,874 of record NZ_SRSG01000029.1, on the reverse strand, counting down.
CAGCTTGGGTAGCCGTCACAGCCAATGAAGTACGAACCGTAGCGGCTCTTTCTGAGGAGCAGATCCTCGCCGCAGTCAGGGCACGGGCCGATCGTCTTGTCGGCCTTGAGTGACTTCTGGAGGTGCTCGCCGACCTCCTCGCCGGATTCCATCAGCTCCTCGAAGACGAGTTCGAGCATCTCACGGGATTCTTTCGTGACTTCGTCGTAGTCTTTCTCGCCCGCGGCAATCGCCTGCATATCCGCCTCCAGTTGCGCGGTCATCTCTTCGCTCACGATCCGATCGGCAAAGCGCTCGGATGCCTCGACGACCGCCTTCGCGAGCATGGTCGGCCGCGGCGGATCGTTTTCGATGTAGCCACGATCATACAGCTTCTCGATTACGTGATGTCGCGTTGACTTCGTGCCAATCCCCATCCCCTCCATGGTCTCGATCAGCCTCGATTGGCCGTAGCGTCGTGGCGGCTGGGTCTGTTTGTCTTCGAGGCGCACGTCGGCGATCGACAGCGTCTGGCCTTCGGTCACGTCGGGGACGAACGTCTCGCCCGCGTTGGAGTACGGGTAGACGGCATGGTAGCCGTCCTCGACGAGCCGTTTGCCGTTGGCCTTCATCGAGAGGTCCGTGATCGTCTCGCCGCCGTCGGTCGCGATCGTTGCGTCAGGGACAACAGCAACCACGCGGAGGTGTTCCCAGGTTGCTGCCTCGGCGACAGTCGCAAAGAATCGACGAACCACGAGTTCGTAGACCTCGCGTTCGGCCTCCGAAAGGTCCGAGCCTGCGGGGAGTTCGCCAGTCGGATGGATCGGCGGGTGGTCGGTCGTCTCTTCGTCACCGGCGGTGGGGTCGATCGACTCCTGTTCGAGCAGCGACTCAGCATCATCACCAAACTGCCGACTCGCCGCGAGCGCTTCAAGTAGCTTGTGGGGATCAAGATCATCCGGGTAGACGGTGTTGTCCGTCCGCGGGTAAGTGATGTACCCGGCCGTGTAGAGGTCCTCGGCGATGCTCATCGCCCGCTGGGCGGAGTAGCCAAGCGAACCGGCCGCCCGGATGAACTGCGTGGTGTTGAACGGCGTCGGCGGGCTGTCCGTCCTCGTTCGCCGGCGAACCGCGTCGACGATCGTCTCCGGAGTGGTCGAAAGCGCCTCGTAGACCGCGTGCGCGCGACCGCCGTCCCACAGCCGCTCGGCCTCGTTTTCGTCCTCGTCGAGGTAGAAATACTGCGCCTCGAAGCCCGCGCCGTCGTCGTTCGTGAGATCACAGAACAGCTCCCAGTAGTCTTCGGGATCGAACGCTTCGATCTCGCGCTCGCGATCGACGATCAGCTTCAGCGTCGGTCCCTGCACCCGCCCGACAGAGATGAAATCGTTTCCAAGCTGGCGGGCCGAAAGCGAGAGAAACCGCGTGAGCGCCGCCCCCCAGATCAGATCGATTACCTGTCTGGCCTCTCCCGCGGCGGCGAGATTGAAGTCGAGCTCTTCGGGGTTCGCAAAGGCTTCCTCGACCTCTCGTTTCGTAATTGACGAGAAGCGAACACGATCGATCGGGACGTCCTCGTTGACCTCTCGGACGAGCTCGTAGGCCTCTTTGCCGATTAGTTCGCCCTCTCGGTCGTAGTCGGTGGCGATCGTCACCGCTGACGCTCTGCGGGCAAGCCGGCGGAGGGCGGCGACGATATTCTCGCGGGTGGGTTGTTTGTCGATCGGGGCGTCGATAAGTTCGACTGGCTCAACGTCGCGCCAGTCGTTGTACTCGGGCGGGAAATCGACGCCGACAACGTGTCCGGAGAGGCCGACACAGCGCGTGCCGCCCCACTTGTAGACGTTGACGCCGTTCATTCGCTCCGCATCGGCAGAATCGCCGCTGAGGATCTCGGCGATCCGTCTGGCGGCGTTGTCCTTTTCTGTGATAATCAGTTCGGGACCACGACTCATTGAGGCGGGCTACGCCGTCTTGTGGTCTAAACCTTTCGTGGGGCCATGTACCGTGGGTAGCGATCGCGGTGGAGGTGGCTACCGGTGGCCCTCGCTACTCTGGACCAACGACAAGTACCGGGACATCGAGGGAGCTGGTTAGTCGATCGGCCACTGGCGTCGGCTTGACAACACGCTCTAGGCCGGTGTGTTTCGGCGAGGCCACGACAACCAGATCGATATCGTGATCCTCGACGTAATTAATCGCCTCAGCGTGGGGCGTGCCGTATCGGAAGTGTTTGGTCACGTCGACGCCACGATCGTCAGCGATCGATTCAACGGACTCGACGGCGGCTTCGCCGGCTTGCTCGCGGCGCTCGACGACCATGTCCAAGTGTTCTGCGGTGTCGACGACATAGAGCGCATGAACGTCTGCACGTGATCCGGCAGCGAGGCTGACAGCGGTCTCTGCAGCCGAGTCGACAGCCGCGTCATCAGTGGTGACGACGCAAATGCGATCGAACAGCGATACCGAACTCGATGGAGGTGATGCGTGGATTGACATTCGTTGTTATTCACGATAGTCCACACGTATTGCAACAATGGTGTACATTTCGTGTTGAATATCGTATTTTCCTGTAAATATGTAGGTACTGCAGCTACATTAATTTCATCGACAGAGAAAATAATTAACATCATCATCCACGCCCATCGCCTTTTTGTTCACGTTGGGCGTACCAGTAGTATGCTCAGATTCCTTGTCGGTGTGATCGGTTTGTTCGAACTCTGCTATCCCCGTCGTGCAGTGTCGATCTGGACACGGATTGCCTACGAAAACGGCGAGGACGCAGAGCCGCGAAGCTGGCTGTTGACTGCGGCAAAAGTCGAAGGCACACTGTTGGTGTTACTCGTGGTCGCGTGGCCATTGGTCGGTGCTGTGAGCGACCGGTCAGCGGATACTGCTGCAGAGACTGACGAAGAAGACCTGTCGATTGACACCGCTGACGACGAAAACCCGGAAAACAGCACCGCTGACGACGAAGACACCGAGATCGATATTATCTAACTCACCGAATAGCACCACCAACAGTCGGTTTATTGAACGTGACGGTCGAGAAACCCCGCTACCTGTTCGAACTCTTCGATCAGGTTCGATCGATCGGTCGTGTGGTGGCCTTCATCTTCGAAAATAAGCGTCTCGACAGGCACGTCTCGCGATCGCAGCGCCTCGGCGATCTGTTCAGTTTCTCCTACGGGAACGCGTGGGTCGTTCGCGCCGTGTTGGATGAACAACGGACAGTCGATCGCAGCAACGTCGTGAATCGGACTAATCTCCTGTAAAACATCGCGATCAGTATCCAGAGAGCCGTATTCAGCTTCGCGGTGGCTCCGTCGCCACTCCCCGGTGTTTTCGAGGAAGGTCTCGAAGTCTGCGATCCCAACGAACTCGACGGCCGCGCGCCACAGGTCCGGATAGCGGGAGATCGCCGAAAGTACCATGAACCCGCCGTAGGAGCGTCCGTAGGCGACGATCCGATCGGAATCGACAGCTGGCTGTTCGGCGAGCCACTCGACGGCGGCACGGATGTCGCGGACCGAGTCCAGCCGCCTGTCGACGTCGTCGAGGCGCGTGTACGCCGTGCCGTATCCCGAGGAGCCGCGAACGTTCGGTTCGAAGATCGCATACCCCTGCTGGAGGAAGTACTGCCCGATCGGGTAGAACCACGGCCGGCGCTGGTGATGGGGGCCGCCGTGGATGTCGACGATCACCGGCGTCTCTCCCGTAGATGCGTCGGCTGGCAGCGTCCAGTACGCCGAGATGTCTCGCCCGTCGAACGTCTCATAGCGGATCGTCTCGGGCGATCGAAACCGCTCCTCGGGGATGCCAAGCGTTCCAACAGGGACGTACGGTTTCGGTCGTTCACTCTCCCCGTCGTCGGCGTCTGTAGGTCCAACCGCAATGTTGTGTGGCGTCGATCGCGACGAATGAGCGATCGCGTAGCGCTCGCCACCGTTCGATACTGTGACCGATTCGATCACAGCCTCCTCGAGTGCTGGCTCGGCGGTGACAGCAACTGTGGTCCCGTCTCCCGAGAGCCGCCCGAGGTGCAGCGTGCTGTAGCCGTCGACATTGCGCGTGTACGCGATCGTTCCCGTACTGCGATCGAGATCGAATCCATCGACGTTCCAATCTCCGCCGTCGACGACCGTCGCGACCTGGCCGGTGTCGGGATCCATCCGCGCGAGTACGAGCGTGTCGCTCGGCTCGTCAGTGAGACAGTAGATCGCGCCGTTCGGCCCGAACATCGCTGACTCGTACCGTGTGGTATCGTCGCGGTTCAGTTTCGTCTGTGTCCCGTCAGCAATCGAGATCACAAAGACATCCTGTGCGTTGCTCGATCGCGCCTTCGTGGCGAGCAGTCGATTGCCATCGGGACTCCATCCCTCGATCGAGAGAAAGCCGCCGTCACCCTCGCGGACAAGCGTCGCCGAATCGGGGTCGCCCAAGCGCTCCTGTACGTACACGTCGAACGTCTGGGGATCGCGTCGATTGGCAGTGAAGGCGATGCGATCGCCGTCTGGCGACCACCCACCCCACAGGTGGATCGACGAGAGGTCGTCTGTGAGTGTGTGCTGCTCACCCGTGTCGAGATTGTAGCGGAATAGCTGGTCGCGTTCGTCGCTACCGGCGTCCATCCCGAAGACAAACTCCTCACTGGTCGGTGAAGCTACCACGGTCGAGAACCGCTCGGACTCGGCGGTGAGCCGTTGGGGGTCGCTCGCAGCGTCAGCACGGTACCAGGCCTGCGGCGTCCCCGTCGTGTCGCGGAGGTACACCAACCCACCATTGGGGGTGAACGAGGGGGTTGTAGCGGCGTCGATGCTCAAAAACCGGCTGACCGGGAACATGCGAGATGTCCCGCGGCGATCGACTAAAGCGTTCGTCACCCAGCAATCGCAGCAGACACTCTGATTACAGCGGCCCTCCGAGCCGCAACCATAACGACAAGGTAACCGCGGCCCATATTCAGCGTATGACTCAGCTCCTCGTCGTTGGCGGCAGCGGCTTTCTCGGTCGTTCGATCTGCCGGCACGCCGTCGCGGACGGCCACACCGTCCGAAGTGTCTCGAAAAGTGGCCGACCCGATTCGTCCCACGCAGACCTCCGACCCGGAACCGAATCCTGGATCGATGCAGTCGAGTGGACCAGCGCCGACCTGTTTAGTCCGCACACCTGGCGCGATCGCCTCCGTGGCTGTGATCTCGTCATCCACTCAGTCGGGACCGCTCACGAAGCCCCGACCGAAGGCGTCACGTTCGAGCGAATAAACGGCGATTCGACGATTCTCACAGCGCTTGAGGCCGAACGGGCCGGTGTCGAGTCCTTTGCATTCCTTTCGTCAGCGGCGAACTACCCGACAGCCCGACGAGCATATCTGCGATCGAAGCGTCGCGCGGAACGAGCGATTTCGGATCTCAATCTCGAGCTGACGGTGCTTCGTCCTGGACCAGTGTACGGCCCCGGACAGCCGCATTTCCCTGGCGCGGTCAACACGCTTTTTGAATGGATCGATCGGGTCCCAATGCTCTCCGAGCGGCTTGGCGACGCCCAGCCACTGCCGGTCGACCACGTCGCACGGGTGACACTCGACGCGGCGCTAGAGGACGATCGTCGCCTCCTGACGACCGAAGACATCGCGCGGGCGTGATCGGCGGTGGCTGACGCACGCAAGCGCGTCGACATGACGACCGGCGCGATCACACCACGGCTGTTCACGCTTGCGTATCCGCTCGTCCTCGGCAACTTGCTGCAGACGTTTTACAACCTCGCGGATATGTTCTGGGTCGGCCGCGTGAATGATACCGCGGTCGCGGCCGTCTCGCTCATGTTTCCGCTGTCGTGGATGTTCGTCTCGACCGCGATGGGGATCACCGCGGCGACAATTGCGCTCGTCTCCCAGCACGTCGGCGCGGGCAACGATCGGCGGGCAGACCACGTCGTGGCCCAGACGACGCTGCTCGCGCTCGCGGTCTCTGTTGTACTCGCGGCTGTCGGCTTCGCGGTTCGTCACGACCTGTTGACGCTCATGGGCGCACGAGATCAAGTGTTCGTCGAGGCACTTGCGTACATCGAGGTCGTATTTTTCACCATTCCGCTGACGTTCCTGTTTTTCGCGTTCCGATCGTCGCTACAAGGAGCGGGCGATACGAAAACGGCAATGTGGCTCATGATCGTCTCCGCCGGCTTCAACGTGGTTTTCGATCCGTTTCTTATCCTCGGGTGGGGGCCGTTCCCCGAACTCGGGACCCAAGGTGCGGCGGTTGCAACGTTGGTGGCACGGTTCATCGCCGCTGCCGGCGGGATATACGTCCTCTTACGCGGCGGCTTCGGCGTCCAACTCCGCGTTCGTGACCTCCGGCCACACCCCGAAATTTTGAAAAAACTCGTCGGGATCGGCTACCCGGCTACGATCGACGGGTGGGCGCGATCGTTCGCCGCGGTCGCGATGGCCTCGCTCGTCGCGCGGTTCAGCGTCGCGGCGATCGCTGCCTACGGCATTGGCGTCCGGATGATGTCGGTCTCGTGGTCCGTCGCGGGTGCGGTCGGACAGGCGACGGCGACCGGCGTGGGACAAAACCTCGGCGCAGAGACGCCCGATCGGGCCGTCGAGGTGACGTGGAAGGCGACCGCCGGAACAATGGGTGTATTGTTCGCCGCGGCAGCGATTGTCGTCGCGTTTCCCGCCGCCGCAATGGGGATTTTCATCAGCGAACAGGCTGTGATCGACGAGGGCATTCGGTTCCTGCGAATCATCGCCCCGTCGTGGGCCTTCTTTGGCGGAGTGATGGTGATCCAGGGGGCATTCCGCGGCGCTGGTGTGACAAAAGTCGCAATGGTCCTGTCGTTCCTCTCGCGGTGGATTTTCCGGATCCCGCTGGCGGTTGTCCTCGCGTTCGCGTGGGTCGTGACGATTCCTGGGACGACGACATCGATCGCCGCCCTTGACATGGGCGTCCGCGGACTGTGGATCGCCTACGCGACCGCCGCGGTGCTCTCGTTCGCCGTCGCTGTAGGCTGGTTTACTCTCGGAACGTGGAAGGGCGGGGTTGTCGAAAAGCCGGCTGATCGAACGCCGGGAGATTGACGGCCCCGGTACAGCCGCGACCCGATCGGGCCAGCGATCACCGAGATTGACTGGTGACAGGAAGCTGTACCGCACCGACGTGGTTGACTCCGGGAGCCGCTCCGAGTTGATCGGCGACTGGTCGGTCTGCTCGAAACAGGATCGAACGGGCGTGGACGAGCGCGATCGATCCCCCGCCCGATTCGATCGTTCGAATCACCCGTTCGATCGCTTCCGGACAAGCCTCCGGCTCAAATTCCAGGACAAACGTCTCTCTGGTGGGAGCGCCTTCACGCTCGCTCATTTGGATTCCTCGGCCAGTTTTGTAGCGAGCTCTCGCCAGCGTTCGGCGCGGGTTTTCGAGACGCTTGCCACGTCGGCGATCGTCTCGATGTCGGCGCGTTGGATGTCACTCACCGTCTCGATCCCGACTGAGCCCAGTCGATCGGAGTACGTTGGACCAATGCCGGTGATCGCAGACACGGGCTGTGTTGTGGCTGTCGGCTGCGTCCGTTCGTCTGTCGGCTGCGTCCGTTCGTCTGTCGGCTGCGTCCGTTCGTCTGTCGGGCTGGTTCGGTCGGGCCGATCGGTGCGGTCTCGATCGATCGTTTCGCCTTTCTCGTCGTTAGTATCTACGCGCTTGGTGTGTTCGGCCTCCTCGCTGGTGTCTTCGCTCTTGGTATGTTCGGCCGTAGTACTGGCCTCGGAGTCTTCTCCACTGCCGGCGGCTTCGCTAACGACCAGATCGATCTCCGTGCCCGGTTGGGCAACGTCACCGGGGCGGGGGAACTGCTCGACCACACGGCCCGCCGGCTCACCCACAATAACCTCTCGATCGCCAACGGCGAACCCAGCCTCTGTGAGCAGTCGGGTAGCGCTCTCGATCGATCGCCCCTGAACATCCGGAATCCGTTGGTACATGAGTGCATCGTCGGAGTCACGCTTTTCGACACCGAAACGAATTGTGCTGAGATTGGCTGCCACAAACTCCTCAGTGGGCCCTGGGAGGCGGATGCGGGGTTCGTCGTCCTCGTAGGCGAGGTTCGCCTTCAGCTCGACACTGTAGTCCGTAATTTCGTATCCCTGCGCAGAAAGCGCCTCGCTTGCGGTCAGCCGCTCGGAAAACGCAGAGACAACGCGATCGGGATCGATTGCGGGGCGGTCCGCTTGCAGCTGGTCGAGGCGTTCGCGGAGCCGATCTCTGTCGCGTTCGAGCGCGGTGGCCCGGTATTGTAGCTCGCTGTGTTCGGCTTCTAACTCGATGATCCGATCGCGGAACTGTGTCTCAAGCCGCTCTTTGGTGTGAACGATACCAGCGAGTTCGCGCTCCTCGGTTCGGGAGAGTTTGTCGGTATTGATCGCTGGCAGCTCCGCGGTGATCGCCGTTTTCAGCCCGGAGGACCGATCACGCGAAGCCATTAGCGCTCTCCGCCGGGCGGTACAGGCGCGATCTGGACTCGAACCGTACTCGTCGCATTGATCGTCGTTTCGCGACTGCGGCGCGATCCAGGGGGTGAAGCAGCAATAATGGGTCGGTAGGCCCTGACCTCTCCAGCATCGTCGTACACCTCACGCCCGTGGAGCGACAGCTCAACGGAAAGGTCTGCCTCAGCAGCGGCAAACCGAAACCACGGCGCTTCGAGGCCAGCCGGAAGCGCACCCGCCTCGACAGCGGCACGGTATTCTCGTTCGATCGCCATCGATCGTTCATCAAGTGCGACCTGCCCCTCAGCCACGCCCACCGCGAGCGCTTCGATCACCTCGGGGATCGGCCGGGAAAGCCATCGATCCATTGGGACCGATCAGGCCTCCTGGTCAGGTTCGGCTCTGATCACGTTTGGCACCGCCCCACTCGGCGCAGGCTTCGGGACCAATCGCGTATTTAGTCGGCACGCAGCGTTAGCGCTCAGTCCGTACACCTGACTGTCGTACTCGGTGTGAGTCTTGACGGTAAGGCTCGTCTGTTGTCGCTTGTTGGTTTGGGATCGACTCCCACCAGCACGACCGCCGAGCGACAACGGGCCGATCGAGAGACTCACGCCCCCGCCACCGCCGAATTTTCGCTGCGACGTTTCGAGCTTCGTCTCGAGATCGCGGCTGAAATCCGAACTTCGGCTGCCGCTCTGTTCTCGGGTGTACCAGCGGACCCAAAACCGGAGATCGATCTCGGTTTCAGCGAACTCATAAAACGTCGGAGTGATGCCATACGCCAACAGTGAAAGCGGTGCATCGTTCGTCACCGTTTCGACGTTGGTCACGTTGCCGTCATCGTCGGTTTCCTCGATAAGACTCAAAATGACTGAGTCTGGATCAAGCTTCATATCCGCGAGTGTCTGGGCGGTCTGTGCAGAGTTAATGTCGAGGGCGGTCTGGCCGTCAGCGATCGCAAGCGCGGACTGTCTGACCAACTCGGCGAACGGTATCTCTTTGACGATCTCGTTGACTGGGTCTGCCATGGGTGTTCTCCAGTCTCAACTCTCTATGGGTTATTAAATGTTCTCTAGCATAGTCGTAGATATCCGTTTAGTGTCATATTGCCAAGTTACAACGGATTCAAACAGAAAATCGCGATAGTGCGATTCGAAAAGAAAGGCTACGACTTCAGTCGGTAGAGGAGTTACTCTGTTACTTTGGTGGCCTGAGCCGGTAGTACCGCCGGTTAAGGTCGTACATGTACCCCTCTCGCATGGTCTTGAGCACTGCGTACGTGATGATTCCTGACACGATCGGCAACACGAACGCGAGGTTGAGCTGCAGCGCAAGCGACAGCGGAATCAGGTTCTGAACCGCGATCGCGGCGATCGTGATCGAGAACACAAAGCCGCCGACACCGATCGCCGCCCAGAAGGGCTGTTCGACCGGACGCCGGGCGCTGCCTTTGTTCAGGAACGGCACAACGGCCACGGCGCTGACGACGACCACGTTTGCGAGCACGCCGTACAGCTGATCGGAGATGATCTTGTCGCCGCCGAGAATCTCCAATCCAGGGTTCAGGGGGTTGAGCTTGAGGAGTCCGAACGACCAGTAGAGATACCAGTCGGGTAGAATAACCTCTGGCGTCTTGCTGGGATTTGCCGGCGCACCGAGGTGCGGCGGCACCGTCGCGGCGATCAACAGAATGACGCCGCTAAAGAACATCGTAATCGCGAGGTTGCGGATGACCTCGTGAGGCCACGTCGGGAATCCGAGCACGTCGCGTTCGACGTAGTCAGATTCGGTTCGGAGGTCTTGATCCTCCCGACGGGCCCGCTCGAAGTACTCGTAGGTGAGCCGCGAGAGCCCGGTGCTTCGCGTCTTGCGTTCCATCCAGGATGGCGTCTCGTCGTCGGGTGCGACCGCGCCCGAGCCGCCGGATTGCACGTCAGGTTTGGTTTCTTCGTCACTCATGGTTGATCAGTGTGGCTCCGCGATGCCCTGCATCCAGACGATGCCGACGTGGAGCGCGATGAGCGCCGTCACCACGAACGGCAACACGAACACGTGCAGGATGTACATCCGAACGATTGTTGCTTCTCCGAGGGTAAACCCTCCGAAGACGAGCTGTGCACCCCATTCGCCGACGATCGGCACTGCAAGCGCCATCTCGACACCAATCTGGCCGGCCCAGAACGCGAGCTGGTTCCACGGCAGGAGGTAGCCGGTATACCCGAACACCAGCGTCAGGCTGATGAGCACGATGCCGAGGATCCAGTTGAGCTCACGCGGCTCTTTGTACGCACCGGTGAAATACACGCGGATCATGTGCAAGAACACTGCTGCGGTCATGAACTGTGCGGACCAGCGGTGCAAGCTCCGGAGGTAGAACCCGAAGTTGAGGTCCGTCGTAATCGCCACCACGGAGTTGTACGCCATGCTCGGATCGCCGGCTGTTGACGGCGTATAATAAAACCCGAGTAACGCGCCGGTCGCCGCCGCGATAATGTACGCGACGATCGAAAAGAACCCGAGTGAGTACAGCGGGTACCAGTACCAGAACTTGTTATCGAGGTTGTACTGTTCGGTGTGGCTCTTCGGCATCTGAAGGTTGACCCGATAGTACAACGTCTCCAGCACCTCGAGGTAGTCGACGATCCGGAGCCGCTGATCCAGATAGATAAGCGACATCAGGAACGTCGTCTCGATCGGAGTCAAATCCTTGCGCTTGAGCCACGCATTGTGATCGAATTCGTCTTTTTTTTCTAAACTCATCGGAAACTCACCGTTTGTAGTACGGGTAGATCGCCCGTTTGACTGTGTCCCACACGTCCTCTGTATCGACCTGCTTGCCGTCGGCGTCTCCTTCGCGGATGTAGAGATCTTCCCACTTGCGCCGGCGCTTTTTGACGATCATGACGTCTGGAAGGAACTCCTTGCGATACAGCGCAAGGATGAATCCGAGGTCCATGAAGATGATCGCCAACACCGCCCCGAGGAATCGATTACCGAACTCCGAAAGCCCCCAGCCGGACATAAATCCGTAGACCAATAAGAAGACAAAAACGACTTCGATTACGGTAAGGAGGACAATTGCGATCGCTGCGGCGGTGTTCTCTCTGGCGGGTTCGTATCGGTGAATATCACCGTAGGTACTGCCTGAAGACGACATTATTGCCCCCTCCCGGTGTTCGGCGACTCACCGTATTTGAGCACGAAAAATGTGAACACAAAACTCATTACGAGCCCGAGTAGGGTAATCACGCCGAGCCAGTGTTTCTGGAGCGGAACACCAACTTCACCGATTTCTTCTGGCCACGCACCACCGCCTTCTCCGCCGGCCTCAACTGTTTCGACCTCGCCGACTGCCACACCGCCGATCATTCCGAGACCCTCGTGGGGCACACAGACGTACTGCGTGATACCTTCGTGGTCTTCGGTCGCTTCGAACTCGTAGGTGTGGCCTTCTTCGTCGATCGCGTCGCCGCTGTCGAGGTCACCCTCCGCCGGCCCATCTTGAGCAACAACGTTGTGGCCACCGCCCTCTCCGGTCCACTCGAAAATAATCGTCGTTCCCGGATCGACCCAGACGCCGGTCGCGTCGAACGAGAGGCCATCGCTGCCTGCACCGACCTCCACAGTAACCTCGTCGGATCCGCGGGCGTCCTCGTAGGACCCAGTATTTGTATCGCCAAACCAACTACCCCAGTCGGGCTCTTCCTCCTGAGCGGCGGCCGTCCCGCTCGCGGCCGTGACGGCCGTTGCGGCGGCGGCTGACCCACCGGCTGTGCGCATAAAGTCCCGCCGTTTCATACAGCTACTGGTCAGGATGGGACGTGCTTAAACCCACCGACTACGGTCGATCGGAGACCATCGAGTACGGCGGTTCAGTCGCGTGAAATCGGCTCATTTCCTTCGGTGCTGTCTGGCTCTTGGGACGGCAACATCTCGGGACGCTCACCACCCTCAAGCTGTACCGCACGGAGCCGGTTTCGATACTGCTCAGAACGGAAGCGATCTGAGAGCCGTGCGTTCGCAACAGTCATGAACAAAAACAGCCCGATCGCGATGAATACACCTGCAAGCAACAGGACGACGAGGTTGCCTCGATCGATGAATCCTGGCAGGGCCCAAGCGACGATCGCGGCGAGTCCCGCGAGGATCTGTCCAGCAGCGATAATCTGCAACATGAGGTTGCCGAGTTCGCCGCTCTGTTCTGTGACCTCCTCAGGACTTGGGAGCTCGTAGCGCTCGGGTGGCTCCTGTGGGGTGTACTCCTCCATTGAACAGAGTGCAACCGTCGGCTTCACGTCGCGCAGGACGGTTCCTCGGCCCTCAACGCTGCCGTCAGGGTAAACCGTGGCGTATCCCTCGTCGGAGTACGCGAGGAGCCGCGGGCCCTCCTCGTCGCTGAGTCGCTCCAGTACGGCAAACACTTCACGGGTAGCGATGCGGGATTTGAGGTCCTGTTCGACCCGATCCAGCAGTTCAATCCCGGTAATCCAGGTGTCAGGGTCGAACGCCACGTCCCACTCCTCAGCGGTCATCTTGGCCATGTCAGCCGGCCTGAAGTCGTCAAAGTCGTACTTTTCATCGACCTCCCGGCGGAGCGCTTCGAGATCGTCGGCGGGGGATGGCTCGGACTCGTCGTCTGTGGGTCCATCTTCGCGGTCAGTCGGCGGCGATCGTGTTTCACCGTCACCGTCGGCGGCTGTGGACGCATCGTCAGTCCGGTCGTCCGAGGCCTCGCTCATAACTGTACTCTTCGCACTGCGTACTCGTTAGCGTGACGATTGTCGTGCGTCGAATCTCCAGCAGATTCGGATCATTTAGGACTGCGCCAACCCTACCATCGCGTAATGGTAAGCGACGCGGCGATCGCGACGATCGTGGGGATCCTCGTGACGTGCAGCCTTCCGTTCTATCTCAAGGGCGCGTGGATTATGATCGACGCCGAAACCGTCACGTGGGGGGTGCTCACGCATCACCTCAAGTATATTTTTGTCGGGCTCACGCTGACGACAGTGCCGATGGTCACGTGGATGATCCCGCGGCTCTTCGTGCAACTCAATGGGATCAGCGCACTTCACGCGGTATTAGGGCTGCAGGCGTACGCAATGTTGTTGTTTGGTCTAACCGGAATCGTGCGGGTCTTTCAGGCCAAGCGCGAGGCCGATATGTACCACGATCCCGATCCGGACGTGGATATCGACGAGCTCCACGAAAAGATGAGCCACTGGCGCAAGCGGATCCGGGTCGGCGTGTTCGGCTACGTAATCTTTTGGCTCCTCGCGTGGACCACGGGCGTCGTGCGCTACGGCATTCGGTATCTCACACAGTACTTCTGAGAGGCGAGCACGACGCGGTCAGGCGTGCCAGTCTCACCACGATTTCACCATGGATCGCCGCTGGCCAGGTCGACCTCGTTGTCGTCCTTCGAGGACGGACAGATATCTTCGAGCACACAGTCACCGCAGTCAGGGCTGATCGCCGTACACGTCTCGCGGCCGTGGCTGATCATCAGGTGAGTGAAGTCTTTCCAGTCCTCCTCAGGAACGATCGACATCAGATCGGCCTCGATCGGGCCCGGATACTCCTCGGTGGTGAGTCCGAGCCGCCGAGTGATTCGTTGAACGTGTGTGTCAACGACGATTCCTTCGACAATCTCATGGCCGTGCTGGAGCACAACGTTCGCCGTCTTGCGGCCAACACCAGCAAGGTCGGTCAGTTCGTCCATCGTGTCGGGGACCTCGCCGTCGTGTATCTCGACGATGTCTGTGCAGGCCGATCGGATGTACTTCGCTTTGTTATTGAAGTACGTAATAGACGAGATTGCCTCCGCCAACTCGTCTTGGTCTGCGTTCGCGAACTCCTCCGCAGAGGTGTACGTCTCGAAGAGATCCGCAGTAACGCTGTTGACCCGCTCGTCAGTACACTGTGCAGAAAGCATGACCGCAATGAGCAACTCAAGACGGGTGGAGAAGTTCAGTGAGATCGTGGTATCCGGATACGCGTCGTAGAGTCGATCAATAACTTCGAGCGTCTGGTCTTCGCGGGGCGAAAGCGGCGTTCCCATACCGCGTACTTTGCCCACGGAAGATTGAATGGTTCGATCCCCGAACAGACTTCCGGCCGGTAGACAACAGTCGGGGCAAAGGCTATGACGATCGCTGCACGTCAGTAGTACATGAATATCTCGGAATTCGATCACGGCTCGTGGTACGCGATCGGGAGTGTTGCAGTCGGCTACACGCTGCTTTTAGCGATTATTTTCGTCGCGCTGTTTATGATTCCGTACGCCGTGTTCCTCGCGCTGTAGCGATCAGAGGATGTGTAGCGATCGGTATAAAACAGCCAACTGCTCAATTGGGATTTCTCCCGCAGATCAGGCGAACGCCAACGAGTCGCCCGTGTCCTCGTCTTCGATATTGACCTTCTCCCACGCGTCGATGAAGTCACCCATGTAGATCTCGGTCCGGTCGTCGCGGATCGCGAACATCCCCGCCTCCGTACAGATCGCCTTGATATCCGCCCCAGAGGCGTCGTGGACGAGTTCGGCGAGTTCGACGAAGTCGACATCTTCGGCGACATTCATGTTCCGGGTGTGGATCTGGAAGATGAGCTCGCGGCCCTCGGCGTCAGGCTTTGGCACCTCGATGAGCCGATCGAACCGGCCGGGCCGGAGGATCGCCTCGTCGAGCATATCGAAGCGGTTAGTCGCGGCGATGATCCGAACCTCGCCGCGATCCTCGAATCCGTCCATCTCCGAAAGGAGTTGCATCATCGTCCGCTGGACCTCGGCGTCTCCAGAAGTCTTCGAGTCAGTCCGCTTCGAGGCGATCGCGTCGATCTCGTCGATGAACAACACGGCCGGCTCGTTCTCGCGGGCGACCTCGAAGAGGTCACGGACGAGCTTTGCGCCTTCGCCGATGAACTTGTGGACGAGTTCGGAGCCGGCCATCTTGATGAACGAGGCGTCGGTCTGGTTCGCGACGGCCTTTGCGAGCATCGTCTTACCGGTTCCCGGCGGCCCGTACAGCAGAACACCTGACGGGGGCTTGATCCCGACCTGCTCGAACATCTCGGGGTGCTTCAGCGGCATCTCGACAGTCTCTCTGACCTCTGTCATCTGCTCGTCGAGCCCGCCGATGTCGTTGTACGTCACGTCCGGAGAGTGATCGACCTGCATCACGCGAGCGCGGACATCGGTTTCGTTGTCGAGGCGCTTGACGATCGAGAGCGAGTTGTTGACCGCGACGCGAGCGTCGGGCTCGAGTTCCTCGCGCATCTCGTCTGTGACTTCCGTCAGCGCTTCCTGGTTGTTGCCGTGCTGTTTGATGACGACGCCGTCGCCAGTCATCTCTTGGACCGTTGCGACAAAAAGCGGCGACTGCTTGAGCTTTTTGTTCTCGTGGGTCAACCGCTCGAGCTTCTGTTGGTACTTGTTGTTCTCCGCATTTGCGTCAAGCAGCTTGTCGCGCATTTCCTCGTTTTGGGACTCAAGGACTGACAGCCGCTCCTGGAGGGCGTCGATTTGTTCTTGTTGGGACATCGTCTCCTCATCGTACGGGAGATCGACTTCGTCCACCGTGTCTGTCATTGCGTTTTATACGGCGGAGAGAAATAAGAGGTTTCGGGTCACCGCCTTATTTCGGGATACTCGAAAATGGAATGACCGATAGTAATCAAATGCTATAGCAACTATTATTACACAGCATCGCACTAGTATGGATACGAAATGAGTGCCACCAAGACCGTACCAGCCGAGGAATCGAGCGATCGCTGGGAATCAGTTCGTGAGTTGCCACCGAGTGCAAAGCTCGTCGCAAAGGTATTGGACTACAACGACACGCTAACCCAGAGTCAGTTGGCCGAAGAAACCCTTCTTCCGGCACGGACAGTTCGGTACGCGCTGACCCGTCTCGAAGAGGAGAACGTCGTCGACTCGCGATTCTCGTTTTCTGACGCGCGAAAGCGGCTCTACACGCTCGCGATTTAGTACGTCTGCTCACGTACACTTCGTCAGGATCACTCCGCTCTGGTCGGCCCTCCGTCCACTCAAGACTGGTTGCATAGTGTCCGCCACGGCGGCACTTTACACCTGATTGAGACCCAAACAGCGTATGCGATTGATCGAACTCGTTCTCAACGCGTTCCGAACAAAAACGGCAATCGCCGCTGCGCCGTACGAAACCATCATCCGCGAAGCGGATCGTCTCGCTGAAGAAACCGAAGATGCCCCGAGCGAGGCGTTTCTCGATCGGCTCGCGCAGGCGATCGACACCGCGGATGCAGCGGGCAAAGACAGCCTCGCAGAACACGGCCAGGGCTTGTTCGATGAACTTCGATCGCGATCGCGCTAATCGTGCAAGTACGCTCTTGGGATCGGCCGGCGAGACGGTCGATCAGCCGCGTTTCACTTCCGCCGCACTCGCGGAACGCCTATGAGTCCCGACGGACAAAGCGGAGATAGATGACACGGGTGATTCACACCGGCGACACCCACATTGGGTATCGGCAGTACCACTCGCCGGAGCGACGACAGGACTTCCTCGACGCCTTCGAAGCGGTGATCGACGATGCAATCGACGACGGCGTCGACGCGGTGATTCACGCGGGCGATTTGTTTCACGATCGTCGCCCAGAACTGCACGACCTGCTGGGGACCCTGTCGATCCTTCGACGGCTCGACGACGCGGGAATCCCGTTTCTCGCAGTAGTCGGTAACCACGAATCGACCCGCAGCGGGCAGTGGCTCGATCTCTTCGAGCGGCTGGGACTTGCGACCCGTCTGGGGGCCGAACCGATCGAACTTGGGGAGGTTGCGTTCTACGGCCTCGATCACGTCCCCGAATCGCGCCGCGACGAACTTACTTACCAGTTCGATCCGAGCGGCGCGGCACACGACGTACTCGTGAGCCATGGCCTGTTCACGCCGTTTGCACACGCCAACTGGAACACTGAACACGTCCTGGAGGCTTCGACCGTGCCGTTCGACGCGGTCCTGCTCGGAGACAACCACGCACCCGGCGTCGAGACGGTCGACGACACGTGGGTAACGTACTGTGGATCGACCGAGCGCGCGAGCGCGAGCGAACGCGATCCTCGAGGGTACAACCTCATTGAGTTCGGCGATCGGATCGACATCCGTCGCCGGTCGATCGACACTCGGCCGTTCGTCTTCATTGACGTCGAGCTTGGCGAATGCGAGGGGCCGGCGGTCGTCCGCGAACGGCTCCGACAACACGACGCCACCGACGCGGTGGTCATCGTCAAACTCACCGGTGAGGGAGAGCCAGTCACCCCTGCTGAAATTGAGGCGGAGGCGATCGATCGCGGCGCCCTGGTCGCGCGCGTGAGCGATGACAGAAACAAGGGGGCAAACGCAGCCGCCGACCTCGGCGTCGAGTTCGCTGATCCCGATGCGGCGGTCGACGAAGCGATCGCAGACATGGGGCTGTCGACCGCTGGCGAGGCGATCGACGAACTTGTCCGGACAGAAACGATCGCGGATACAAACATCCGTGAGCGGACGAAACAGCACGTGAGTGAACTGCTCGAGGAGGGCTTCGAAGCGTTCGAACCGGTCGTGGGCGACGACCAAGAGCCCCAACCCAAAACCGACGATCAAGAATCTCAATCAGAGAATAACGATCGGGAGTCCAAACCGAATGCCGAACCAGAATCAACGACAACGGACAGCTCAGGCGCAGAAACCGGAGTAAAGAGTCCGACTGGAGAGACGGAGGCATCGGCAGAATCGACTTCAGAAGAGCCGGAGCAAGGTGGGGACAGGGAAACGCCGAAACAAAACGTCGACGGCCAGGCGTCAATGGGTGAATATCTATGAGAGTGACACGCCTGTTCGTCGAGCACTTCAAACCCTACGGAGAGGGGACGATCAAACTTCGCGACGGCGTGACCGTGATCCACGGCGTCAACGGCAGCGGGAAGTCTTCGCTTCTGGAAGCGGTGTTTTTCGCCCTCTACGGCTCGAAGGCCCTCGACGGGACGCTCAACGACGTGATGACGAACGGCGCGGACGAGTCGACTATCGAACTCGGCTTCGTCCACAACGGCGACGAGTACGAGATCCGACGCGAGTTGAAACGATCGGGCGATCGCGTTTCCACCCGAACGTGCGTACTCGAAGGGCCAGACGTGTCGATCGACGGCGCGCGTGACGTGCGGGAGTTTGTGACGGAACTGTTGCGCATGGACGCAGAAGCGTTCGTCAACTGCGCATACGTCCAACAGGGAGAGGTAAACAAGCTGATCAATGCGACGCCGGCACAGCGCCAGCGAATGATCGACGACCTCCTCCAGCTTGGTGTCCTCGAAATGTACCGAAACCGCGCTGGACAGGCACGACTCGGCGTTGAGGACGTGCGCTTGAATGCCGAAGGGGCGCTCGAAGCGGTCGAAGAACAGATCGAATCAAAAGAAAACGACGATCCGTATAGCCGGCTCAACGCGATCGAATCGAAGATCAACGACGTTGACAAACGGATCGAACACTACGAAACACAGCGCAGCGAGGCCGAATCGACCAGAGACGAGGCCGACACGACGCTGTCGGCGTACGAAGAACAGCGCGAGCGGCTCGAATCGATCGAAGAATCGATCGCTGAAATTGAATCCGATATCGCCGAGACCGCTGCCGAGCGTGAGACACTCCAAGAGAAGATCGTCGAGGCGCGCGAACAAATCGGCGAGATAGACGACCAGATCGACGAAATCTGTGCATCGCTCGACATCGAAGCGACCGATCCAGCGTCGATTAATAACTACCGGACAGATTTAGAGGACAAAAAAGCCGAGTGCGAATCCGATCGCGAGGAGGCAACGGTTGAGAAAACAGCGTTCGAAAATCAGGCTAACGCGCTCGAAGAGAAGGCCGAACGACTGCGCAAGGAGGCCCAGCGTCAGGAAACCGAAGCGGAACAGCTCGAATCGCAAGCCCAAGCGCTCGCCGAACAGATCCAAGAGCGTGAGGCAAAACGCACTGGGCTCATCGACGAACAAGAGACGCTTCGTGAGCGCTTCGACGAAACGCCAGTGGCATACGGCGAGGCGTCGACGTATCTCGAAACCCAGCAGTCGACTCGCCAGGAGCTTGTAACCGAACGAGCGGAGCTGAATGCGTCGATCGATGCGCTCCGATCGGATATCGAGGAAGCAGAGGCACTGCGGGAGGCAGGCAAGTGTCCCGAGTGTGGTCAGCCGGTCGAGGAGTCGCCGCACGTCGACAGGATCGAGGAAGACAGAGCAGAGCTCGAAAACAAACTCGAAGCGCGCGAATCGCTTGAAGAACAGATCACCACAACCGAAGAGACGATCGAAACCGCAGAAACGCTCGTCGAGGCCGAATCGCGGATCGACGAGATCGACAGGACAGTCGAACTGCTCGACGAACGGCTTGAGGAGATGCGCGAGACCCAACGTGACAACCAAGACGAGGCGGCTACGAAGCGCGAAACGGTCGAAGAGCGCCGATCGGAGGCCGAATCGATCGCTGCGGACGCAACACAAAAACGCGAGGACGCTGCCGCGGCCGACGAACGAATCGAGGCGATCGGCGATCGGCTCGATAATATCGATGCCGAGCTCGATCGAATCGATCGGGTTGAGTCTCTTCGCGACGATCGAGCCGCGATCGAAGAGCAAAGAGAGTGGCTCCACGAGAAACGTGAAGCGCTCAAGTCCAGAAACGACGAGCGCCGCGAGTGGCTCACAGCGCGCCGCACCGAACGCGACGAATTGAAAGATTCGGTCGACGATGCGGCAATCGAGGTGGCCCGCGAGCGAAAGCAGAAAGCAGTGGACTATATCAAACAGGTGACCGCTGAGCTGGAGTCGCTGGCCGAGCGCCGTGACGATCTGACAGATACCCGTGGCGCAATCAGAGCCGACATCGAGCAGCTCGAATCACTCAGGGATCGCCAGGAGGCACTGTCGGCCCGCCTCGACGCACTCAATTCACTCACTGAGGAGACGACGGCGATCGAGTCGCTGTACGGCGAGTTACGAGCGAGCCTTCGACAGCAGAACGTCGACACACTCGAACGGATGCTCAACGAGATATTCGAGCTCGTCTACGCTAATGACGCCTACTCGCACATCGAACTCGACGGCGACTACGAGCTATCGGTGTTTCAAAAGGACGGCGATCGCCTCGATCCCGAGCAGCTTTCGGGCGGCGAACGCGCGCTTTTCAACCTCAGTCTCCGCTGTGCCATCTACCGGCTGCTCGCGGAGGGGATCGACGGCGCGGCTCCGACGCCCCCACTGATTCTCGACGAGCCGACCGTCTTCTTGGATACGGGTCACGTCTCGCGGCTGGTGGATCTGGTTGCCGAAATGCGCGGGTTCGGGGTCAGCCAGATCCTCATCGTGAGCCACGATGACGAGCTGATCGCTGCAGCGGACGATCTGGTCACCGTCGAGAAGGATCCCACGACGAACCGATCGACGGTACGCCGAGAGCCCGCACCCGCGCTGTCGGCGCTGCAGTCCGCAGACGACTGATTCTCGTTACTCCTCGGCTGTCGTGCCGGCCGATCGATCCGTCGTCGATTCGCCCCGATCTGATTCGATCGATCGAAGCGTGT
Source organism: Halalkalirubrum salinum (assembly GCF_005543295.1). Taxonomy (GTDB): domain Archaea; phylum Halobacteriota; class Halobacteria; order Halobacteriales; family Haloferacaceae; genus Halalkalirubrum; species Halalkalirubrum salinum. The sequence continues at coordinate 7,811 of NZ_SRSG01000029.1, read as the reverse complement.
TGACACCGTCGACCGCAAGCGGGGTAGCTTCGTAGCCGCGGGTGCCGGCGACGTGGGTCTCATCAACGAGTCCCGCCGCCCGGAACTCCGAGAGTAACCCGAGGAGATCGCTCTCGCAGAGGTCAGAGACGGCAACGAGATCGACAGCAGCGATCGGTCCGCGGTCAACCACGGTGACGAGGAGGCCGATCGAGCGGTCGTTGTGTGTCGCCGAAAGAATTCGACGAACCGGGGCCGGAATCGCCAACGCGGCCGTCGTGAGCGCCGATTCATCCGAAACGAGTTCGAGTTCCGATCGTGGGCGATACAGCTCCGTGCCGGATTTGGGGTCGTATAGGAGGGCAGACTCACTGGACTCTTTTCGGAGGAGGTACGTCTTGCCGTCTGCGTCGCGGACCGTTCGCATGGACAACTCTCTGAGCGGCAGGAAGTTAGCCGTTTTGTGGTGGTCCCCGATCGGATTTGGCGGCCACGTACGCGTTGTGGGCGCGGTACTGTCGATAGGTCTGTGCGATCGCGAAAAGTCCGATGACGAGCAGTATTCCGCCGAGGTTGAGGTCGCCTCGGAAGATCATAAACATCGCACCGAGACTCGTCGACAGCAAGCCGACGTTTGCGAAGATCACCGCGACGACGAATCGCTTCGTGATGGCAGGGTCGGTGTTCTTAATCGCCTGTTCGAGCTGCTTGGACTCCGCTTCGATGTCGGTAGTGAATTCCCCGTCGCCCGTGGATCCGAGAAGCGGAATTCCGCCCAGCTCCTCGCCATCGGATGCATACCGATTGACGTAGTCGGCGACCCGATCAGATGGTCCCTTTCCGTCGTTGCTCATTGCACATTGTCAGAGAGCTAGCCGCAAAAACGTTGGTTTGTGCGCGGCGATCGTTGAAAGAGGATTGATCTGCACAGACCGTAGTGGGGACCAGGCGGGCCTGTGTAGTCGGAATCAGGCGTAGTCCTTGAGCCGAACGACGCTCGAGGATTCGAGCCATGCGAGGGGATTCTGTGCGTCATAGAATACCACGCCGTTCTCAACGTCGTACGTCTCGACGGTTGTCTCGCCCGCCGGTAGGGCGGGAACTCCGTCGGCACGATCCAACTCGTTGTCGTTGGCGCGGTTTGTCATACCAACACATGGTATATCATAACAGGCTATATGTCTTTTGTTCAGTACAACGTTTTGCCGGACCCAAACGATCGAACAGGATCAACTATCGTAGCGTTTGCAATTATTTTTTCACTTCGATTCAGAAACTACCGGCTCACGCACTCTCAGACTGCATTTCGAGGTGGTTGTTGCAAAGCGTTGCAAACATTACTATAGTGACAATCGAACGAGATTGATTGACGACCATCGAATGGCCGTCCTTTTTATCGAGCAGGGCGGTACGTGTGGTATGACGCAGTCGGATCTCGGTCAGTTCGGTTCTGCGAGTGATCCGGAGTCGGCAGCCGATGTCGCCGAAGCCGCGACGGTCGCTGGAAACGGAGAAGGCCACGTGAGCGACGTGGTCAACGTCGAAGACGCCCGCTTTCCCGACGCGACGGGATACGTGGAACTGGCGATCACGCAAGTCGACTACACGATCGAAGGATCGGGTCGAAGCGAATATCCAGTGATCCACGTCTTTGGGCGGACGGCCGAGGGCACGGCCGAACACGTCCGTGTGCTCGGCTTCGAGCCGTATTTTTACACGCCGACAGAGACCCTCGACACTGACCCCGTCGAGGAATACGATGTCATTCTTGACGCCCGTGACACCGACGAAAACGGCGATCGGTTCGAGAGTATCCGCGGCGAGGCACTCACCAAGATCATCGCGCGAACACCACGAGATGTCGGACAGATACGCGACGATTTTGAGCACTACGAAGCCGACATACTCTTTCCAAATCGGTTTTTGATCGACAAGGGCCTCGGCGGTGGTATTCGAGTCCCAGCACGTCGCCTCGAAGATGATGGGCCGATTCAGATTCCCCACGAGGAGGCCGAACCGGCCGAGGTTGACGCCGATATTCGGGTCAACATGTTCGATATCGAGGTCGACGATCGAAACGGCTTCCCCGAGGACGGTGAGGAGCCGATCGTCTGTCTCACGAGTCACGACTCTCTCGACGACACCTACATCGGCTGGCTGTACGAAGCACCCGTGGGCGACGGACGCTCACCCGACGACCTGTCGGAGTACGAGCCGCTTCGCGAAGACACTGACATCGAGATTCGATCGTTCGACAGCGAGGAAGCAATGCTCGAGGGATTCCTTGAGTACATTGAGCAGACCGACCCTGATCTCCTGTCCGGGTGGAATTTTGAGGACTTCGACGCGCCGTACCTGCTCGATCGGATGGAGCTGTTGAATCCGAGAACCGACGTGGATCTCTCGATCGAGCGACTCTCCCGCGTTGATGAGGTCTGGCGATCGGGATGGGGCGGTCCCGACATCAAAGGGCGGGTCGTCTTCGATCTGCTGTACGCGTACAAACGGACCCAGTTCACCGAGTTGGAGTCCTACCGACTCGATGCAGTCGGCGAGTTAGAACTCGACGTCGGCAAGGAGCGGTACTCCGGAGACATCGGCGATTTGTGGGAGAACGACCCGACCCGGCTGCTCGAGTACAATGTTCGGGACGTCGAGTTGTGTGTCGAGATCGATCGCAAGCAGGCGATCATCCCCTTCTGGGACGAGGTGCGAAAGTTCGTCGGCTGTAAGCTCGAAGACGCGCCGACGCCGGGGGACGCAGTCGACGTGTACGTCCTGCACAAAGCCCACGGGAAGTTTGCCCTGCCGACGAAGGGCCAACAAGAAACTGAAGACTTCGAGGGTGGGGCGGTCTTCGATCCGATCACCGGCGTTCGCGAGAACGTTACGGTACTAGATTTAAAGAGCCTCTACCCAATGTGCATGGTAACAATTAACGCGGGCCCGGAGACGAAGGTCGAGGAGGATTTTGATGGCGAGACCTATCGTGCACCGAATGGGACCCGGTTCCGCAAAGAGCCTGACGGGATCATGCGTGAGATGGTCGACGAACTCTTGACAGAACGCGAAGAGAAAAAATCACTGCGGAACGAGTACGATCCTGGATCGGAGCCGTACGTCCAGTACGACAGACAGCAGGGCGCGGTGAAGGTCATCATGAACTGCTTCACCCCGGACACGGACGTCCTGACGCCGGAGGGTGTCCGATCGATCACCGAACTGGACGTCGGAGACCACGTGTACTCGCTCGATCCGGACACGATGACGATGCAAGTCAAGCCCGTAACCGAGACCCACTCGTATCCGGAGTATCGCGGTGACCTCGTCGACCTCGATACGGATGGGGTCGACTTCCGTGTGACGCCGAATCATCGGATGCTCGTACGGGACCTCGACGAGGACGCGAGCACCGGGAAAGGGTGGGAATTTATCGAGGCAGGCGACCTCGATGCGGACGGACACTACGAACTGCCGCAGGGGTGGGCGTACGACGAGCCGATCGATTCCGCGGAGACACTCGATCTCCGCGAACTGGCCGAAGACACGACAGGGATCGCCCGAATTGAAACAGATGGATCGGGAGCCGTTGCAGCGCCGACTGGACCACAGACCGGCAAAGAGCGCGTCGATCGCGTCAATCACAGCGATCGCGTCAATCACGTCGATCGAGCGGCGTTCGTCAAATTGCTCGGTTGGTATATTACCGGCGGGGAACTGACTCCTACAGAGACCGACCCATACCAGATCACAATTTCGGTGGACGATCGATCGAACCTGGACGCCGTGGAGGCAGTCGTGGACGAACTCGTCTCGAACTATCATCGAGACGATGGAGCGGTTCACTTTTCGAGTGAGCGCCTGTATCGCGTGCTCGAACGCTGTTGCGGGAGCAGTGAGAAGAAGACGATTCCAGACGTCGTGTTCGAGAGTTCGAAAGACGTTCGACGCGCGTTCCTTGACGTGTTGGTTGCTGGTGGTGGGCAGTACGAAGACGGCGGGCGATCGTTCACGTACACGACCGAGAGTCAGGACCTTCGCGACGACGTGTTGCGGCTGTGTCTCACGTTGGGCCACACCGGACAGTACACACGGGAAGAGGGGGTATGGCACGTTCGATCGGATCAGGCGCAGAAACCCACCGTCCGGATGGATCGGGATAGCTCGATCGCAACTGCGACAGATGGCGTCTACTGCGTAACGGTCGCTGACAACCACACGCTGCTTGCGGGGCGAAACGGGACGTTCCAGTTCGTCGGCCAGTCGCTGTACGGCGTGACCGGGTGGGATCGGTTCCGTCTGTACGACAAAGAGGGCGCAGCAGCGGTCACCGCAACCGGGAGAGAGGTTATCAATTTCACAGAGACGGCCGCGAATGAGTTGGACTACGATGTCGCATACGGCGACAGTGTCACCGGCGATCGGCCCGTAGTTGTTCGAGATCCAGACGGGATGATGCAGGTCAAGCCAATCCGAGAGTTGTTTGCGATGGCGACCGCCGAGCCCGCTGAGAGTGATCTGGTCGTTACTGCAGACGGTGGCGTCGTCAGCGAAACACAGCGCGGAAAAAATCGTCGATCGCTTCCAGGGTGGGAAGCACTATCGCTGGCGGATAATGGGACTCCGGAGTGGCAGCCCATTTCGCAGGTAATCAGACATCAAACCGATACGCCAGTCGTTCGTCTCCAACACAAGTTTGGAGAGTCAGAAACGACCACTGATCACTCCTATATTGTCGAGGAGGATGGACGCTACGTCGAATCATCGCCGGGAGACGTGACAGAGCCGCTGCGAATTCCGGACGTACCAGCGGTCGAGACGATCGAGACGATCGACGTGTATGAGGTACTCTCTGGGTATACGAGAGCATACGCTGATGGACGAAGCGTTGGAACAGCGAATGCAGAAACGAAAGTAAACCGAGTCCATGCAGATGATGATCGTGTCTGGTTCGGACATGCTCATCACGGTGCTCTCGATACCAAAGTTACCGTCCAGCGGTATATTGATCTCAACTCCGAGGATGGCAAAGCACTGGTTCGGCTGTTAGCGGCATACGTGACAGAAGGAAGTGCCTCGACGATCGAAACAACTGATACAAAGTTTGGCGTGAGTATTTCCGAAAGCCGCCGGTCATGGCTGCAGCAACTGCAATCGGATTACCAGCGACTCTTCGAAGGCGCAAAAACGAGCATTATTTCGTCTGATTCGAAGACAAAACGGACTGTCGAATGGAACGACGGTGAAGCCTCGACGACATACAACGATGAGACGTTAAAACTACAGATGATGAACGAGCTCTCGGCAGTATTCTTCCGAGAGTTTGCTGGGCAAACCTCACGAGGAAAGCGTGTCCCGAATTGTGTGTACCATTTGCCGGAAGAGCTGCAGGCGTTGTTCATCACAACAGCCGTTGAGGGGGACGGATCACGGAAGTTCCCTCGATATAGTGATGAATACTGTGAACGAAACTTCGATTTCGAGACGACAAGCCGTGAACTCGCAGCGGGGCTCTCAATGTTACTCACACAACGGGGGCAGAAACATTCACTTAAATACCGGAGTGAGAAGAAAAGCTACACAATCAGAACATGTGACTTCTATCGATCTGGGCGCGATCCAGTTGTAGAACAGATTGAGCATGATGGATATGTGTACGATCTGAGCGTCGAGACAAACCAGAATTTTGTCGATGGAGTTGGTGGGATCGTCCTCCATAACACTGATTCCGTTATGTTAGAGCTTGGCCGTGATGTGGAAAAATCCAAGGCGATCGACCAGTCGTTCGACATTGAGGAGTATATAAACGGACGATATGACGACTTCGCGCACGAAGAGTTGAATGCAGAAGTCCACCGATTCCAGATCGAGTTCGAGAAGCTCTATCGGCGCTTTTTCCAGGCAGGGCGCAAGAAGCGCTACGCGGGCCACATCATCTGGAAGGAGGGCAAAGACGTCGACGACATCGACATCACCGGCTTCGAGTACAAACGATCGGACATCGCCCAGATCACAAAAGAGGTCCAACTGAACGTGATCGAGACGATCGTCACAGGCGAGGATATTGAAGCAGATCTCGAGGAAGTAAAGACGTATCTCAACGAGATCATCACCGGCTTTTTAAACGGCGAGCGATCGCTGGAGGAGATCGGCATTCCAGGCGGCATCGGCAAGCGGCTGTCGAACTACGATACCGACACCGCCCAGGTGCGCGGTGCGAAGTACGCAAACCACATGCTTGGGACGAATTTTGATCGCGGCTCGAAGCCGAAACGGCTGTACCTGAAAAAGGTCCATCCGGATTTCTGGCAGCGGATGGAAAACGAGCGTGGGCTCAATCCACAGACAGACCTGCTGTACGGCGAGTTCAAGCGGAATCCGGACGTAATCTGTTTCGAGTACGCCGACCAGGTTCCAGCGGAGTTCGAAATCGACTGGGAGAAGATGCTCGAAAAGACGCTGAAAGGGCCGATTGAGCGCGTCATCGAGGCGCTCGGGATGTCGTGGGACGAGGTCAAAAGCGGCCAAGAGCAGACGGGTCTTGGCAGCTTCATGTAGCTGCAACGGTTGTTTCTTTGATCGGTTCCCGGAAATCAAGTGAATATTATTCGGTGGAGAAATAATATACTTGAAAAAGAAGATAAGCTGTTTTGAATTTCGCAAACAAACTTTTCTAAGAGAGAACTACAGCGGGTAAATGCGTAACCATTATGCATCCAAACCCCTATCGTTCAGTTACGAGGGACAACATTACAATGGCAACACTCGAAATCAAAAACCTTCACGCTGAAGTGGCTGAAGAGGACGGCGAAACGATTCTTCGCGGCGTCGATCTTACGGTTAAATCCGGCGAGATCCACGCGCTTATGGGACCGAACGGCTCCGGCAAATCGACAACAGCAAAGATCATCGCCGGCCATCCAGCCTATCGCGTCACCGACGGGGAAATACTGCTGCATCTCGATGAAGAAGACGTTGCCGACATCGACGAAGAGCTAGACGAAGACGATTACACCTGGAATCTCCTCGAACTTGAACCGAACGAGCGAGCAGCACTGGGCATCTTCCTTGGCTTCCAGTACCCAGCAGAGATCGAAGGCGTAACCATGACGAACTTCCTCCGCCAGGCGCTGAACGCGAAGGCCGACGAGCGCGAGGAGCTCTTCGAAGACGAGGACGAAGAGGCCGCCGAGGCCGAAGAAGAGGATACTGGCTATGATACCTCCCCGATGGAAGGTCCGGCCGACGACGGCGAAATTGGCGTTGCGGAGTTCCAACAGTTGCTCAAAGAGAAGATGGAGCTGCTCGACATGGACGAGAAGTTCGCTCGCCGCTACCTCAACGCCGGCTTCTCCGGCGGTGAGAAGAAACAAAACGAGGTCCTGCAGGCTGCAATTCTCGAGCCGGCGGTCGCCGTACTCGACGAGATCGACTCGGGGCTCGACATCGATCGCCTCCAGGACGTCTCGAAGGGGATCAACGCACTGCGCGACGAGCAGGGTACGGGTATCCTGCAGATCACCCACTACCAGCGAATCCTCGACTACGTCGAACCCGACCACGTCCACGTCATGCTCGACGGCAAAGTCGTCAAGAGCGGCGACGCCTCGCTGGCCGAGGAGCTCGAAGACAAAGGATATGACTGGATCCGCGAGGAAGTATACCAGGCTGCGTAACCAATTACAATTACGCACAGGCATATACGTTAGCAAACGAAACTACACATCATGAGTTCAGAAGACCACCTCAAACAGACAGATACCGAAGCTCGCTTCGAGTTCAAGAAAGAACAGAAGTCCGCGTTCCAGGCCGAAAAAGGCCTCACCGAAGAG
>NZ_SRSG01000002.1 GCF_005543295.1 Halalkalirubrum salinum | reverse complement strand
TCCGTTATTTCTTTAGCAGAACGCGGTATTCCTGATTGAGTTCTGAGAGGAGTCTCTGTGTAGCTTCCACGATCACACTTCATTTGGATAGATCGGCGCAGCGTGGAACGCTGGCCTCGATGGCATCCACATTGAGCGCCACGGTCCTAACAGGCGGGGGCGATGTGTCCTCGGTGATTATCGGCTCGAATCGTTTGATGAACTCTCGCTGTGAGACGCAGGACGCACATCACTATGTGAGACGCAGGACGCACATCACTAGCTGGACGCTGAGTAGCCATCTTTCTTCTCTGTGCTCATCGAATCAGGAGCGATGACTGAGGACTTTGCGATCGTCGATCTTGCGGACGTCGAACAGCAACCGTTCCCGGAATCTGGACTGGCCCACGGAAAACTCACCCAGCGGCTGGGTTGTACTGAACACCGGATAAACGCCATAAGGCTCGCGCCTGGCGAAGCGACAGCACCCCATTCACACGACTGATAAAAAGAGGACTACGTCGCCCTCGATGGCGGCCACGTACAGATCGGGGATTCGGTACACAATGTCGCTCCCGGCGGGCTTGTCCGCATCAGTCCTGATTCGATCCGGAGCATTCGAAACGAGAGCACAGACACACCACAAACCTGGCTCCTGTTTGGAGCGCCACCAGTCGGGACCGTCGAGGATTTTGGCGAGTACACGATTCCAGACGAGTGACGGAGTTCTCCGATAGACGTCCCGCTAGTCCGCGCCGATCGCCGACTCGACGCCATCTGTACCCGCGGTGAGTTCGACCGTTGTGAGATCGTCGAGTGCCGCACGGCCGTTGACCGCGATCGCGACGAACGCGGCTTTCGTGATGAAATCCAGGTAGACGATCGTCATCATCTCCGTGTTGAGCGTCAGCCAGCCGAGCCCGGCGGGTGAGAACACCCACACCACCGGGTACAGCGCCCACAGCACGACGGTGATATTCCGCAACTTAAAAAACTGTGCGTAGACGCGATCGGATGCGAACGACGACTGCTTCGGGAGCCAATAGACGAGTAGGTACGCGATCGCCACGAACGCGACACCGCCGAGGGCAAACAGTCCCCACGAGAGCAGGCCAGTTGTGAAGATCGCGGCTGCGCCCGCAGCGATAACGAGCACGTCCAGGCCGATAAGCACCGCGTAGGTTTGGGACCCCGATTTGCACAACATCGCGAGATACAACAACAAAAGCGGCGTCGTCAACAGCCAATCGACGTACCGCGCGATGTAGAATGTCGTCTCTCCGGGTGCGTCGATCACCCCGATGCCAAGCGACATGACGGCGTACGCGACTGCTGCAATCCCCGTAATTGCTGCCAAAATCACGTAGTAGAGTCGATTGCCTCTGTCAGTAATTGCGTACCACACCGGCGGCACGGTCCCGAGTACAAGTCCGATTGTCCCGAGCACAGTCCAGGTTTCTACTGCGGGCGCCATCAGTTCTCACCTCCGAATTCGAAGCCACTCGTGGGCTCTCTTGGATCTACTGCACCTGTGGCGTCTATTTGTCCATCGGCCCCGCCGTCAGTTGCGGCCATTGACTCGGTTGTCACCGCCTCGACTGCGGTTTCTACCTCATCGACGCCGACGTCTGTCTGATCGGTCTCGAACCGATCGAGTGCGTCCTGGAGCTTGTCGGCCTGCGTGGACAGTTGTGTCGCGGCGGTTTCGACGTTTTCGAGGGTTTTCATCTGCGCTTGCGTTGTTTCTGTGACCCCGTCGGCCGCCTCGGAGGTCTGCTCAGAGATAGATGCAACCTCCTCGACCATCTGAACGACTGTCGTTGCCGACTGTGCTTGGTCTTCTGTGGTCTGGTTGATTTCTTGGATGCTGCCGTCGATCTCGTCGACGTAGTCGATCACGTCGTTCAGTTCGTCGATCGCGCCTTCGACCGTCTCAACGCCGGTTGAGATCCGCTCGGAGGTATCTTCCATGCCGTCGACTGCCTGTTCGGTCTTCGTTTGGATCTGGCTGATCCGGCCCTCAATCTCGCCGGCAGCGTTTTTGGTCTCTTCGGCGAGCGATTTGACCTCTTCGGCAACGACTGCAAAACCAGAGCCCTCCGCGCCGGCACGGGCAGCCTCAATTGAGGCGTTGAGTGCGAGCAGGTTGGTCTGTTCGGCGATCTCAGTGATTACGTCGACAATTTCACCAATCTCGGCCACCTCGTCGTCGAGCGACTGGATGTCGTCCATTGTCTCGGCGGTTTGGGTTTCGACTGCGTCCATCTGCTGAACAGCCTCCTCTGCAGCCTCCTGTCCTTCGGTCCCTGCCTCGTTGGCGCGTTGAGTCGTTCCAGCGACAGTTTCGACGGTCGCGGCGACTTCCTCGGCGCTTGCGGAGAGAGTGCTCATCTCATCGGAGACACCGCGAAGGTTCTCGGTCTGTTTGAACGCTCCGTCAGAGATTTCAGAGACTGATTCTGCTACTGCGGACCCCGCATTTTGGAGTTCCTCGGCTCGATCGTCGACACCATCTGTGGCCTCGCCCACGTGACCGGCGAACTGCTTGACATCACCAACGGCTGCCTCAATTTGATCGAGCATCTCGTTGAATGATCGGCCGACGTTTGCCATCGCCTCAGTATTGGTGTCGACGTCGACACGCCGAGTGAGGTCTCCGTCTGCAACGGCCTGCATTACTGCCTCGTAGGATTTGGCGGTCGATTCGAGTTGTTGGGCACGTGACTCCATCTCATCACGTGCGGCTTCGGCGTCTGCCTCCGATTGTTCGGCTGCCTCGATCTGTTCGGCCAGTGAGAACTGCATTTCGTTGAATGATCGAACCAAATTGCCAAGTTCGTCGCGTCGATCGGTCTCCAACTCGACGTCGAGGTCGCCAGCAGCCATTCGATCGGCCTTCTCGGACAACTGTCGCAAAGAAACGATCGTATTGCTTCCGACGGTGACTCCCAACAACGCGAGACTGATGACGGACACAAGAATCAATCCAAGAATACTCGAGACGATTCCGGTATCGGTTTCGCCGAGTTCCGTAAGCACTTGTGTATACACCATCGCCCCTGATCCAACGAGTAGCGCAATAACCCCAAGCAGCGAAAGCGAGAGCTTTGCCGCATAACTCTCCCGAATCCGCCCTGTCACACCTGCCTCTGTTGTCATCTACATTTAGTATGGAGAGATAGATTATAAATCCCCGATTCAATATATCAATACTGATATTTACGGTGTGCGTGGTCAGATACCGGTCGGATGGCTAACGTACGTCGACTCGATTCCCCACTCAGTTGTTAGCTCCGCGATCGCTCGGACACCGAAGGTCTCTGTCGCGTAATGACCCGCAAGTACCACAGAAATGCCCGCTTCTCGCGCGGCATGATACACCTGTTGTTTTCCTTCGCCAGTAATGAGTACGTCAACCCCACAGGCGATCGCTTCCCCCAGCCAGTCGGTCCCACTACCGGTGACGATCGCAATATCTGAGACGATTTCAGGCCCGAAATCGAGGACCTGGATTGCCTGTTCGCGTTCGAATTCAGCTAGCCTGTCGACGACCGTATCGAGTTCGATTGCGGGTGACGCTCGCCCCCGTTGGCCGATGTGTTCGCCCCCGAGTTCGCCAAACGGCTCACACTCAGTCAGCCCGAGTGCGTCGGCGACCCCTGCCGCGTTCCCGAGGGTTTGATGCCCATCAAGCGGCAGGTGAGTGACGTATAAGGCGACATCGTTGCGAATGAGTCGTTCAATGAGGCGGTACTCGCGGCCGGTGACGCGCTCGAATCCGCCCCACGAGAGGCCGTGGTGGACGACGAGCACGTCCGCGTCGCGGTCGATCGCCTCGTCGATCGTCGCCTCGGCGGCGTCGACCGATACCGAAACGCGATCGACTGTCGCGTGGTCGGGGCCGACCTGGAGGCCGTTCGCACTGGCGTCGATCTCGGCGTACGCGTCGGTTTTAAGCTCCTCGTCGAGCCGATCGACGAACTCGCGTAAGTCCATGGGTAGGGTAAGCGCCGCGAGCGGTATGTAGGTTGCTTCTCACCGTCAAAAACGAGTTACTGGATTCGTTATTCGAGTTTGACCGCGTTGACCTGGCCGGTCTGGCCGGGTCGGGAGGTAACGCGGGCGAGCCCTTCGGATGTTTCGATGATCGCACCCTTCGTGATGATGTTTCGGCGGGCGTAGTTGACGTTCGAGGGGTTCTCTTCGACACCGTCGATTTCGGCCTCGACAGTGCTGTCGCCGTCGGAGACGTTCGCAACGTTCGTCGAGAGCGCGCGGAACTTGGGCTCGGTGCCGCGGGAGTCGATCACCTGCATGCGGGGTTCACCGACAGTCGTCTCAGATGGTTCGCGACCGAGTTGGGAGCGTTTCTTTTTCGCGAACGGCTTGAGTCGGCCACCGGTCCGCTTTCGCGTCGAGCGTCCTTGATCTTTCATACCGCATAGAACAGCCAGGAGCTACTTGAATCGCTCGAAACGCGTCAGTGCGTTCGCCTGCCCGCGAGCAAGAAATCTCGAACCCGAACCGATCGAAGCCACAACGGTTAGGTATCGTTCGATCCCTGTAGAACGCATGAGCCTCGAGGTCGCTGTTGCCGTCCCGTTTCGACAGAAAGGAACACGACAACTCGGGGAGGGCCAGATCGTCGTCGCGCTATCGCTCGATCGTGACTGGTTCTCGCCCGATCAGGCCAAGCGACTCGTCGACATCGCGCTCGCGCGCGGGCTACTTGAAGAGATCGAGGGTGGGGAGTTTCGGCCGACATTCGACCCCGATGAGACCCGCATTCCCGAAGATTTTGCTCCTGACGAATCTATCCTCCGCGAGCAGTCGACATTCGAGCAGGCGCTCGATCGGCTCGTTTCTGCGGGAATGGACAAACAGGCGGCGGTCGCCGAAGCGAACAAACGACAAAAAGCGCTGGGCGTGACGATCGAAACCGCTGCCGTCCTCGTCGCTCGCGAACGGGGTATCGATGTCGACGCGGTCGCAGAGACAGTTGCTGCCGAACTGGAACAAGCGTGATCACCCAATGATACCTGATCGACTCGATGACGGGACACGAATCGCACAGGTTTTGGCCTCAGAGCTTACCGGCGATCGCGACGATCTCGCTCAGCTCTCTGTGACTGATGCCGACCCAGATGTCGAACCGACGCCAGACGGCGCGCTCGCGTATCGCGTTGTTCACGACGCAGGAGACACAAAAACGACGATCGCCGAAGTCTTTGTCCAGCCCGATCGCGTGCGCGTTGAATTCGTCGTTGCGGTCGACGATGCGGCGCAGGCGGCCGACGCGGCTGGTCTCCGTGTCCGTCCCAAGGCAGTTCGGCCGCCACGAACGCTCGTATTTGTCGAAAATGGCGCGCAAGTAAAATGGATCCTTCCGACGTTCGAAACGGTTGCCGGGTTAGTCGATCGACGCTAACAGCCCTGGCAGCTCCAGTGCAAGCCGATCGCGATCGATGTACGCGTCCGCCCGCGGATCTCGATCCGGCCCGTCTTCGAAGCGGACCTGCACGGCAAACAGTCCTGCCTCGGTCGCTCCCTCGATGTCATCAAGCGGTGTGTCACCGACGTATACCGTTTCGTTTGCGTTCGTTCCAAGTGCCGACAAAAGCGCCTCGAACGCGGCCGAGTCGGGCTTTCCAGCCGGCAACTCTCCGGTGACGAGCGCGGCGTGAAACAGCTCTGTCCACCCGAGATGTTCGAGTTTTGCGCGCTGTGCATCGATCGGCCCGTTCGTCAACAATCCAACGCGGTAGTCCGTTTTGAGTTCTTCAATGAGGGCTGCGGATCCGCCGACAGGGGATAGTGATTTGGTGACAACTTGCCGGTACGCGTCAGCGAGCGATTTTGCGTCGGCCTGTGATTCTTCGTACTGCGTGAGGAGGTCCGCGAAGATCGGCTCTCTGGTCTGCTGTGTGAGATTCTTCCGGTGAGCGTCGAGATACTCTTCACGCGTGATTGGTGGCCCCCCCGCCAACGCCACCGCCTCTCCCAAGAGTGTCGTTCGGTCGCGGCTGGGGACCGCGAGCGTCTCGTCGAGGTCGAATGCGACCCCTCGTATAGCCATTGGAGTTCTGTATGTACTCGAAGGCTTTTAGCGTGCCGGGATGACCGCCCTGTTTTTGTTGATCCAGGACGGTAGATCGGCTGTGACGCTCGATCCGATCCACGTCGATACGATCGCCCGGCTGGCGGGTGAAATTGCCGACGAGACCGACGACACCGATCAGGACGATCTCGCGCTTACGGCGTGGTCTGAATGGCTCGATCCGCTCGTCGTCAGCGGCACGCGAGTCATCGAACCACTTGAGCCGCAGGCCTTGCGGCGGGTTCCGATCGACGACATCGCCCTGGCTGAGCGTCCCTACGAGATAACGCACGGGCTCGACTCGGGGACGATCAACCCGACAACGTTTCGAAACGGACTCGTCCTCGACGTGGCCCACGCTGCCATGGCTTCGGACCCATCTGATTTGTCACTGCACCGAAAACGCAGCGTAATTGCGACCGTCCACAGCGGCGACGTGACTGGGAGCTACGATCGCGAGTGGGTCCACTACGATGAGGGAAACAGCCGTCGCCGCGTCTGGCGGGTGCCGAGTCTCGATCGCTTCGCTGAGGCGATCGTTCACGCGCTGTCTCTGTATCTCGCAGAGAGCGAACACGCCCTCGAACACGCCGACTGCGTCGAGGAGCTGCTCGTGTTAGACGGACCGTTGTATCCAAAAGAGCTGCTTTCGTGGGAGGATCACGACGCCGAACTCGGCGCGATCGCCCGCGAAACCAAACCGAAACAGGTCCTCGAAAACTATCTCGAACTCGTCGAGCGATTTGTCGAAACCGACCGAACGCTCGTCGGCTTCGTGAAGAATCCAAGCGCCCGGACGATCGTCAGCGGGCTCTCACGGTCAGGCAAGCAGGTCCCGTGGGGTAACGACACGGCGTTTTTCACTCGGCTCCTTGAACAGCGGCCACAGAATCCCGCGTCGGCGCACGATCGACTGACCGACGAACTCACATTCACCACGTGGCTGTGTTCTCGGGGCGGACCCGATCGGGCAGTGTCCGAACACGGCGACGCACTGGGCTGTGCGCGCTCACTCGACCCGGCCGCCTACACGGTCACGTTCTTCGTGATCTACGATCCCCGATCGGACCTGCTCTACAAAATCGAAGCGCCCGCCGCGCTCACGCAGTCCGCAGAGACCCGCGAGGCGATCACACGCCAGGCGCTTGCGGAAGTTGCTGCGAACGACGGGCCACCGATTGCCGTCAAAAAGGCCGATGAACTCGCACGGATCAGTGCCGGCGCGAAGGCCTCTCTGCGTAGTCGGTTTGAGGACGTCCTCAAAAGTGGGCGTCTTGGGAACTACAACGATCGGCGGTGGACAGACGGCGAGTAGAGATGTGGGGATTTCGGTTGTTGACCGCCCCGGTCAGGCCGGGCTGGCCGATTGCACTTCGAACGTTACCTCGGCAGGATCGACGCCGATTCGGGCAAACTGTGTCCGGATATGATCCTTTGCGGCGTCGATCGCCTGTGCTTTCGTCTCAAACCCTCGCGGCATCGGTGATTCGAACGCGACGCGAATCTGTTCGCCGTCGACAATAATCGGCGAGCCGCCGCTTTCGACCTGATAAAACGAGTCACAAACCCATACGTACGGCGCATCGTCGTCCGGTGCGCCCTTGTACGTCGGCGGCTCCTCGCCGCGCTCGAATACCGTCCCGGTAAGGTTCGTTCCCCCACCCTCTCCGCTGACTAACAACATACCACGTGTACGTCGTGGACGCGGTTATTGATTGTCGTCACCTACTGTCAGGTGCGTCTCCGATCGGCCGGAACCACCATCCGGGGCTGCCTCCAGCGGCCGCGATCTGGGGAAACTGGTAAACCCGTGCCGACAGATGCTATCGTATGACGCTTGAGGATTTCACCGAGTTTGGCTCTGCAGATCAATCCGAGGCCGACAGAGCCGACGGAGCTGGCGGTGACTCGGCCGGTAATGCGATCGGCAATACTGAGACTGACGATCGCTTCGAGTCCTACGACGCAGAACCGATCGGCATGGACTCGGGGATCGGTGCACTGTCGGTTACACACGGGCTTCGGGTCGCAGAAGACGGCGAGGAGACGGCGCTGCGGGCGTTCGTGACGGTCGGCAACCGCGATGCGGTCCGGATCGGCAAATACCTCCTTATTCCATACCCCGACAACGAGACGCTCTTTTGTCGAATCACGTCGCTGGAATACGCCCAGGAGTATCACGCCGATGACGCGACGGAGATCCACGCCCGCCGCGCCATGCGTCGCGACGACTTCGAAGAGCGCGACTACAAGTTCATGGCCGAACTGGAGCCGATCGCGGTGCTGTACGACGACGGCGGCGAACTCAAACGCCGGATGACCGATCGGGTCCCCAAACCCGGCGCGATCGTTCGGCAGGCCCGCGACAGCGCACAGATCAAGACCGGCTTGAAGATCCCCGAGGACGGAATCTTCCTCGGGCACCTCTCTGTTGGCGGCGAGAAGGTCCGGACCGCCGCAGAGCCGCCGACGATCGACTACCGGCTCAAAAACGACTACGACTCAGGGGATCCGCTCGTATTCAGGCACACACTCATCGCCGGCGGCACCGGCTCGGGGAAGACACACGCCTCGAAGAACGTCCTCCGGCAGTATCTTGACGATGACTGTCGGTATCCGATGGCCGACGGTCGGACGGTCCCGCCGGCGGTCGTGTTGTTCGACCCACAGGACGAGTACGCCCAGATGCACGACGACAACCCTGAACTGGACGCTGAGTTTGCTCGCCGGCTCGATCGAGAGGGGGTCGCCTACGGCGGCCACGCGGACACGATCGCACTCGTGCCGAAAGAAGCCGGCGTGACCTACGGCGGGGCTGGCCACGGCGCGGCCCAAAAGGAGTTCACGATCCCGTTTTCGATGGTGGACGACCAGCCGTGGCTCGTCGCCGGAAGCGGGCTCAACGACAACCAATATCCCGCGTTACGGGACCTGCTCAAACGCTTTTTCCGAGAGTACGGCACTGGCGGTACCTACCAGCAGTTCCTGACGTTCCTCGACGACCCGGGGCTCAAAGAAGAACTCGACGAGTCCGGGCGGGTCCACGAGGCTACCTTCGACGCGGTCAAGCGGCGGGTCCGATCGATTCCCGGCGGGATCTTCGATCAGTCAGCGACCCCGATCACCGAACTCGATCGCGAACTCGTCCGCCCCGGCGGGCTCTCTGTGATCCCGACGTACCATCTCAGTACGACCCGCGCGAAGGAGCTGTTCGTGCTCGCGGTCTCGTCGTATCTCATCGACGACAAGCTTTCGAACTCGCCGTCGAGCGATCGGATCAAAGAGACACCGGTCGTTCTCGGCATGGACGAGGCGCACAACTTCCTCGCAGACGCTGACACCGTTCAGGCCCGAAAAGTCGTCTCGAAGTTCACCGAAGCCGCAAAGCAGGGCCGAAAGGAACGGCTCGGCCTCTTTTTGATTACCCAAGATCCCCAGGACATCGCGGAACCGGTGTTCAAACAGTTGAATACCAAACTCGTGTTGAATCTGGGCGACGAGGATGCGATAAAGAGCGTGAATATTCCGACGACGCTCCAACAGAAAGTGCCGTACATGGAGAAGGGACAGATGGTCATCTACTCACCCGATAACTCCGAACCAGTCGAACTCATGGGACTATCGCGGTGTCTCACAAAACACGGGCGAACGTAACAACACGGAGCGCGACGTCAAAAGATGCTTGCCTGCCGGTAGACGCTGATCCCGGTGTCAGTAATTTCGTAGGGTTTTGTCTCCCGAGAGTGATTTGCGTTCCGGATCTTCTGGATCTCAACGGCCAGCCGCGTCTCCTGGTTTGACTGGCGGACGTACTGCAACACAAACACTGCGTCTGTGAGATACTCAACGATCCCGTGTCTGGACGCGTAGGCGTTGTCTTCGCTCGCCTCAGAGGTGAGCATCGTCGTAATGCCCGCCCGTTTGAGCGACCGCGTAAAGTCGAACACTTCACTCCGGCGCTTTGCGGGATGATCGTACATCATTTCGAGAAGTGATACCGAATCTAAGACGAGCCGATCGGCTTCGAAATCATCAATCAAGCGTGTGATATCTCCGCTCAGACTCGACAGACTGTTTGCCAGTTCGATTGGGTCCAAAGACACAATTGCAAGCAGCTCTTTGGACTCATATTCTCGGAATGGCCAGCCCATTTCTTCGGCGGTGGAAAAAATCGCATCACTGCTTTGTTCGAGTGTAATAAACACCGCCCGCTCGCCCTGTTCGAGCCCGTGGTTAAGAAACTGCAACCCGAATGTTGTCTTCCCTGTCCCGGCGCTACCGATCACCACCATCAGCGATCGGTTTGGAACGCCGCCAAGAATCATCTGATCGAGTCCCTCAATACCAAGTTCGATTCGATCGATTGATGATTCGAACTCTTCTTTGTTGAACGCCTCTGGATCGGCAGCAACAGCCTCTGAACCCGATTCACCACTGAATCCCGTGGTAAAGTCCGCAAAACCAAATTCATCGCCCCCGCCCC
Source organism: Halalkalirubrum salinum (assembly GCF_005543295.1). Lineage (GTDB taxonomy): Archaea > Halobacteriota > Halobacteria > Halobacteriales > Haloferacaceae > Halalkalirubrum > Halalkalirubrum salinum. Next base: position 71,948 of record NZ_SRSG01000002.1, on the reverse strand, counting down.
CACTGTCATCAATATCGAACCCCCCGAATGAATCGTCGGCAGTATCCGATCCCGTCATAGTGGGCTGGTTTTGTTGATTCCTCGGAGAGACCCCAAATGGATCGGTCTCGTCCGGCGTTTGTGTTGATTCGTCCGCACCAGACGATTCGGTGGGTACTGTCCGCTCAGGCCTGTCGTTCGAAGTTTCTCTCTGGGGTGTGATTGCTGTCTCGGTCTCTTCGATTACCGCCGTCTCCTCATCCTCGCTAGCTATTACTTCTATATCATCTATGTTCTCGGAGTTATTCCTTCTCGAGGTATCTTCACCCGCAGTGCCGTCTTTATCAACTGTCTCGCCTTTTTTTGTGGTGTCGTCGTTATCTGTGCGGTTGGTTTTATCAGCAGTGTCGTCCCCAGTGTCAGGTCCGTCGCTGTCTCCCTCAAGTTCACGGAGGGCCTGTTCAAACCAATCGTCGTCACTCATCGATAATCACCCGATTGCCCTTGATTTGACGATCAGCCCGTGCCCCGACGCGAGGATCCATATTTGAGCATCGGAACCGACCGATATGAATGTTGGTACTAATACATACTGCGAGCGTATCCCCGCGACTGCAGGCGTACGAAGTGATCGATTGTGCGAGCCAATATATATCTCGTGAGTGAATTCGATGGTGTTAAATTAGTGGGTCAGGTAGCGTAGAATGCGCTCGGTTGGTGTAGTCCGGCCAATCATATTGGCCTTTCGTCCGGATCGACACGCAAGTGTCACCCGGGAAGACAGCCGATGACCGGGGTTCAAATCCCCGACCGAGCATTTTCACCTCACGTTCACCAATAAGCCGCAGGTTCGCCTTCGCAGGAGACACATTGTGCTCCACCAGTCGTTCGTTATCAGGTAAAAAGGTGCCCGTCGCCCGATACAGCAGCTGTCAAAGGGGGGTAGGAGCGCACTGTTCTTGGGCGATCGGGTATCTCAACCGAAGGCGTGTCGTGGCTTTGTTATCCTCCGATTATTCCACACCTACAATGTTCGTAATTATCTTCTGCCTCTATCCAAGAACTAAAATAGCGTTTGCAATTATTTTCTCACTTCGATTCAGAACTACTGGCTCACGCACTCTCAGACTGCATTTCGAGGTGCTTCTTGCAACGCGTTGCAAACGGTACTATATTGGGTCAAACACTTTTCGACCGAATCTCGTATTTGCTGCCGAAAGTTGTGCACGCGCTTATACGTTACATAGAATAATGACCCATATACGGGTATGCGATTACGGGCAGCAGCTTCCTACCAATTTAACTACTAATTTACTACGCTTCGTGATCTCTTTTGACTGAGGTGATGAACACAACGCTGCGATCGTCCGATTCGGTAGGTACACCCGGACGGGGGCTACAGTTACATACACTCCGTGATAGTCCTGACTCACTTCCGGAAATAATTCACCAGGTCGCTGACGTGGGGTATGACGGCGTCGAATTCGCCGGGCGATTTCTCCAGGCTGATCCTCATGCGGTTCGATCAGTACTGACCGAACACAATATCGAACCAATCGCCGCACACGTTGATTTACACCATCTCGAGTCAAACGCCGAGGCGATTGTCGACCGCTGTCTGGCTGCAGGCTGTTCGCGAGTGATCGTCCCGCATGTGGGAAACGGTTACTTCCGGACAACTGATCGGGCTGCATCGACCGCGAAGCGACTTAATGAGGTTGCCGATCGCCTCGCCGTCGACGGCATCGAATTTGGGTTACACACGACGAGAGGGATGTTCTTGCCCGTACTCGATCGGTTTGGACTCGGCGTGCCCTCTCGAATTCCGTTGCCGATGAACGGGTGGAGCTTTATTGCCGACGCTATCGGAACCGCCACACGGATCGACGAGTTTGCTATCCAGACCCACACTGGATTTGGGACACTTCTGACGGAGATGACTGATCAAATCGAATTTGAGGTCGACATTGGGTGGGTCGCTGCCGCTGGCTTCGATCCGGGTACTGTGTTTGATCTGCTCGGCGATCGGCTCTTTTCGATCCACATCGCTGACGTTGCGCTCACACGTCGATTTCCCCCGGCGTTTCGGTCGGTTGCTCCGGGTGATGGAATTGTTGATCTCCCGGCAGCCCTCCGAGCTGCGAGACAGTCCGATGCGTCGTGGCTCGTGTTCGAAGACGACGATCCGACGGATCTCCAACTCTCTGTCGCCCGAGGGATCGACATACTTTCACAGGACAGCGATCGGTGGTGAAACAATGAGCGAGAGTCCAGAAATCGGCGAGCAGTACACGTATTCCGACGGAACAATTGAGATCGTTTTTGTCGTCGAAGACGGGAGAATCCTGACGGTCAGGGAATATCCTGAAAGAGAACTGTTCGACGCGGCGGTCGCCGATGCCAGACAGGAGGGAATAAACGAAGCGGTCGCGAACCTTCCCGACGTCAAGGAGTTCACGCAGGACGACGACGGCTAATACAATTTCACCGTTGGTTCGCTGAATGTTTCCGCAATTTTAAACCCTTCAAGCACTAATCAGCACCTGGCTCGGGGGAGCAACGCCAGTTTGTGTGCCAACAAATGTGCCAACTGTGAACCCGTGCCACTTTTTGACACAACTACTCCTTGAGCAGCAGCGACGTGGTCTCTCGCGTTTCACGGACCTGGGTTGGGGCCTTCCGTAGACGAAACTGATGAGTAGAGGCTCACGAGCCGATCGCCCGTCGACTCCCAGGTGTTCTCACGAGCCCGTTCGAGGTTCGAACGCCCGATTGCGTCCAGTGACGGTTCCGCACGAACCGCAGCAAGCGCATCTTTGAGCCCATCTGGGTCGTCGGGATCGTAGAGGACGCCGCCGTCAGCCGTAATCGTCGCTGGAAGACACCCAATCGACGGGGCGACGATCGGGCAGCCAAACGAGAGCCCAAGGTGCGCAGACCCAGAGTTGAGGATGGTCCGATACGGCAAGACGAGGACGTCAGCCGCGTTCATGTAGTACTGAATCCGATCCTCCGGGATAAACTCGAACACTGTTTGCACGTCATCGATCTCATCGGTGAGCCGTCGGAGTTCGAGTTCGAGCGCGTCGTCGGTCGGATTCCCAACGATCCAGAGGGTCGAATTCGGCGAATTGAGGGCTCCAAAGGCATGGAGTAGCTCTGTAACCCCTTTGTACGGCCGAATGAGTCCAAAAAAGAGGTACACGAAATCCTCCTCAGCGATCGCGAGTTCCGTCCGCGCGGCCGCTTTCGAGACCTCGTTTTCGTACGCCGAGACGAAGCTCCCGTCGGGCACGACGACGGCGTCATCTGCGTCGAACGCCCAGTACGTTGTCGTGAGCACGTTGGCAGCCCGATCGCACTTGACGATCAAGCGATCTGCGAGGACGAATGTCCACTCGTTGATAATCCGCTCGGTGCGCGGGAGCGATCGATCGTGGTGGTGTTTGTTGTGGACATGCTTGACAACGGCCGGCCCGAAAAGCGAGACCAGAAACAGGTCTACACAGAACATCGCGGCCCGCAGGATCGAAATCACGGCGTCGATCACGTCGATCCCAATGTCTGAGGTAGTGTAGAACTCGTAGAGCCAGTCGAGTTGCAGTACGTCTACGTCTGGGTTTGCGTACGCTGCTCGCGAGAGCGGGAAAAAGAACGGGTTGATCGGCGTCCGAATATCGACGCCCTGGTCCCGAAGCGCCCCGACGAGCAGCTGCATATATGGGTTTTCGGCGTTGCTGTGTCCGGACATGACGAGCACGGTAAGCTGTTCTTTAGGGCCGCCCCGGCGGTTCCGCTGCTGGGTGCGATCGACTGTCACAATCGCAGTGACGTCCCGGTGGTGGGTAAGTATGTACCGACAAATCAGCCGACGCCGCGATTACAGTCCGTGCGATCGCCGTCCAGTGCGTTACCCGTGACATAACAATGTGTTGTATTTCCCTGCATTTCGGTGATGTCGAACGTACGGTTTGTGCGTAAACGCCAAGTGGCCCTCTGGACCGATCGAATCCGTGAGGAGCTGTGGGATCGCGATCGATCTGGTGGTCAATAAATGAAAGATCGCATTACCAAACTCATTCAGGGTGTCGTTCCGACCGGTTCGGTGCTCCAGCGGACGGTCAAAAGTGGTATCTGGGTCTCGGCGACGAAGCTATCGAGCCGACTTATGCAGATCTTGATGCTCATCGTCCTCGCTCGGTTGTTGGCACCGAAAGATTTCGGTATTATGGGAATCGCGCTGTTGACGCTGAGCGGCCTCAATCGGTTCACCGAAATCGGGCTCAATGCGGCGCTTATCCAGCAGAAGGCTACGAACGTCGACGATTATCTCGATACGACCTGGTGTCTCGAAGCAGGTCGAGGAATCCTCATCGTTACCGGGTTGTTCGTCCTTGCACCATATATTGCCTCGTTCTTCGACGAGCCGACCGCAACGGTTCCAATACAGGTCATAGCCCTCTCAACACTGTTTTTCGGGTTTCGGAACCCTGCAGTCGTCTACTTCAAAAAGGATCTTGCGTTTCACAAGCAGTTTGTCTACGAGACCAGTGGTGGATTCATCCAGTTCATTGTCGGGGTATCCTACGCGCTCGTCTCACCAACCGTGTGGGCGCTCGTGTTCGCATCGGTTGCGACCTCAGCCAACAAGTTCGTTCTCTCGTACGTGATGCATGAGTACCGGCCATGGCCGTCATTTGATATTGAGAAGGCCAAGGAACTGATCCACTACGGCAAGTGGATCACGGGGTCGTCGATCGTCGGATTCCTGTATAGTGAGGGCGACGACGCGTTCGTCGGGTGGCTCCTTACGGCAACTGCGCTGGGATACTACCAGTACGCCTACCGCATCGCCGATACCCCTTCTTCGGAGGTGTCGGGTGTTATTTCGCAGATCACCTTTCCAGCCTACTCTCGATTGCAAGACGACATGGACGCGCTCCGGAGCGCGCTATTGGAGACGCTTCGGTTCACGTCGTTTGTCACCTTCCCGATGGCATTTGGAATCGCGCTCGTTGCACCGAGTTTCGTCCCTGCCGTACTCGGTCCCGACTGGACGCCGATGATCACTGCAATGCAGATTCTCGCGTTGTACGGGTTGTTACACTCGATCACGCGAAACTTCGGGGCGGTATGGAAAGCGCTTGGCCGCCCCGACTACGTGACAAAACTTGGTATGTTCCGTGTGCTCTGTATCGCAGCGCTTATTTGGCCAGCGACGGCTCGGTGGGGAATCGAAGGAACCGCGCTCGTTGTCGTCGGGGTCTACGTGTTCCCGATGTTGCCGATCGACGTGTACCTCGCGGCAAAAACTGTCGAGGGGCGTTCGATACAGATCTATCGCGAATACGCGTATCCCTTCGTCGCCGCGAGCGTGATGTTCGCGACCCTCTGGTACGCCCGGACCCTGGTGGAACTATCGCCGCTCGTCGAGTTCCTTGCTCTCGTCCCCGCCGGGGCGGCCATTTATATCGTGACTGCAGTCGTTCTGGAACGCCAGTTTGATTGGGGAATCGAACGTAATATTCGGATGGTTGTCAATGGTATTCGCGGGTGAATGTCACAGACGTCAACCCAATACGTGACCGGTCGACCGGTGTCAGTCGTCTGCAAACGCTGTTATTCACTCCGTACTTTTGTGCCGCATTGCCGTCTGCCCTACCAAGATGCATTTTAGTCACGAACTGATCGACGGCGCTCCACCGTGTGGGCGACTCTTTCTCTGTGAGCCCTGTGACCTAACCGAAAACGATCGACCTGACCTCATTGTGGGGGGGTTCGGCTCCGAAACGCTCCCGATCGTAAACAGATCTGGCCTTCCGATTGTCGGCCGATTCTTCAGACGACTCGAAAAGAACCTTTTTTGGTACGAAAACCCCGGATGGGAGCGGCACGTGATCTCCCCGCGATCGGACCTCAATATCCTCGGAGGAACCATGGCAGACGTTACGGATGACGGCCGACTGGGACTCATCGTGGGAGAGGCGATCGGCGGACACAACATCTACTGGTTCGAACAGCCAGCGGACCCACGGGAGCGGTGGTCCGAACGCGTGATCGCGAGCGATTTTGAGAAGTATCACGATCTCACGTTCGGCGATGTCGACAACGATGGCGACCCAGAGCTCGTCGGAACCTCTCAGCAAAGTGAGGTGCTGTTTTATTATGACGTTCCAGCGGACCCCTACGACGTGCCGTGGCCCGACGAGTGTCTGACTGTGATCGATCGTGACGTCTCACTCGAAGGCCTAGAGGTCGTCGACCTCGACGGAGACGGGAACAACGAGTTGATCGCCGGGACAAACATCTACCGACAAGCGCGCGATAAGGGCGGGACGATTGCGGCAGACGGGGGAAGCGTCGCCGCCGAGCGATGGATCCGCGAGCCGATCGCGACTGGCTGGGACTGGACACGAGTCGCAGTTGGCGATCTTGATGACGATGGCGAACTGGAGGTGGTTTTCGCGGAGGGAGACTCGCCGCTTCTCGGCGATCACATGGGTCGAGTCGCCTGGTTCGACCCCCCAGACTGGGAGCCACACGTGCTCCGCGACGATCTGTACTGTCCGCATACGCTCCAACTCGCTGATCTCGATGGGAACGGATACCTCGACATTTACGTGGCAGAGATGGGACTCGACACCAACGATGCGTCCGCAAAACATCTTGTATTCCGAAATACAGGCGGCGGCGAGTTCCTCGAGCACGTCGTCGAAACTGGCGTTCCGACTCATGAAGCGAAGATCGTTGACATCGATGGCGAGGGAACCTCCGCGGTTCTCGGAAAATCCTACGAGCCGAATGTTCACGTCGATGCGTGGTACATCGACCAAGATACCCCTACCACGAATGGAGGCGACTGATGACAAATAATAATGGATAACACATGACCGTGGGACCCGACCCAACAGCGAAATCACTGGACGATCAGCCGCTCGTGAGCGCGATCATTACCACGCACGATCGGCCAGCGTATCTCACGCAGGCTGCAAAGAGTGTCGCCGATCAGACGTACGACAACCTCGAACTCGTCGTTGTCGACGACTGTTCGAACGAACCGGCGCACGAAACGCTCTCGGATGTTGATCTTGCTGGCCTTGTGGATCACCGCATGGTTCGCCACCAGACGAACAAAGGAGCGAACGCGGCACGAAACACGGGTATTGCCGCTGCATCCGGTGTGTATCTCGCATTCCTCGATGACGACGATCGGTGGCTGTCGGACAAGATCGAAAAACAGGTTGCTGCACTCGAAGCGTCAGAATCGGCGGTCGCCTACACGGGCATTAGGGGCGTCCACGACGACGGGGTTGAGGTCCAGATCCCTCAAAAAATCCACGGTGACATCACCAAAGCGCTCCTGTGTCGAAACGTCGTCGGGACGATGTCGGTGATCATGGTTCGATCGTCTCTCGCCGAGGACGTTCAGTTTGACGAGGCGTTTCCAAGCTGGGCGGATCTGGAGTGGTATATCAGGCTTTCGCGACGAACGACGTTTGAGCGGATTCCAGCACCGCTCGTTGAATACGAGTTCACGTCACATAGCAGGCTGAGCGACGACTTCTCGAAGACGAAAGAGAGCTACGATCGGTTTGTCTCGCAGTTTGACTCGGTCGCAATGGAGTACGGATTGTTGTTCCGACGAAAGATGCGCGGTTGGGCCGCATTCCGGGCGGGACAGTCTGGATTTCAGGCCGGACAATACGGCGTTGCACGCCGCTTTTTCAGCTCGGCAGTTGCCTCCTATCCATTCGAGCCGAGGTTTGTAACCCATCTGTGTGTGTCCATGGGCGGACCCCGGGTCCATCATCTCGTGAGTGCGATCAGGCGACAGGTTGTTTCTGGCTGAGCGACCCGTTATTTGGTGTATAAGTAAGTGTCCGAGCCCAGAACGATCTGGCGACATGCATTCCGTTTACACCGCGATATCTGAATCATATTCACGGTTGCGTTACAGGCGCACTGCGATCGATCACCTCGATCGAACCGAGCCACGCGCTGACCGATCATGAGCGGCAATCGCGGCCACGTAGTGTTCATCTCACAGATGTATCCGCCAGAGAAGGGGGGTAACGCCTCGCGGATCCACGACACTGCGAGGAATCTACAAGAGCACGGCTGGAGCGTAACGGTCGTCACCCCGCCACCGAGCTATCCGCCTGGCGAATTTGCCCCGACCTGGCGGCGGACCGACACCGAGGTGAGGGATGGGGTCATTGTCCACCGCCTCTGGACGTGGCAGCCCCGCACAGAGAACCCCGGGATGGCCCGCAGGCTGCCATATTATTTGCTTTTTGGGATTCACGTGATGTGGTGGCTGCTGTGGAACGCTCGCCGACACGACGTCGTCGTAACCTCAACGCCGCCGATTTCGACGGGTGCACCAGGGTTGGTTGGCTCCATTCTCGGCGTCCCATGGATCGTTGACGTCCGCGACCTCTGGATCGACGCATCGATTTCGCTCGGGTACCTTCGCGCGGGGAGTCGGATCGAACGGCTCAGTCGGAGGTTCCAACAAAAAGTGCTCGAAACCGCCGATCGGATCTCGGTCACCACCCCCGCGACAGCGGCCACAATCCGCGACCGATATGGCGAATCACTCGGGGAGAAAACGCTCGTCCTCCCGAACGGGGTCGACACCGAGCAATTTCAACCGGCCCCCGAAAGCGACGGTGGAACGGCGGTCGTCGATGCGACAGATCCAGCTGACGGCTCGAAGGTGACTGCCACCGGTGAGCGACCTGTGATCGTGTATACAGGGAACCTCGGTGCTGCCCAGGATCTCGAGTCGTGTATTCGAGCGATGGCACACCTCTCGAGAGACGATGCGGTGCTTCGGCTTGTCGGTAGTGGCGATCTGGAGTCCCGACTGCGCGCGCTGACTGACGAGCTTGGCCTGGAAGATTGCGTCGAGTTCGCCGGTACTGTCGATCGTGCAGCGATTCCGCATATCCTCGCCACCGCAACGATCGGGATTGCACCGCTCGCGGACACCGAGGAGCTAGCGTATGCCATGCCCACAAAAGTATACGAATACCTCGCCTGTGGGCTGCCGACAGTGACCACCGGACGCGGAGAACTCAAAGAGTTCATCAAATCGTCAGGTGGCGGCATACACGTCGACAACGACCCAGTGGCAATCGCCCGAGCGTTCGACGACTTGTTGGCCGATGACGCACGTCGCGCACGGATGGGAACCGCCGGGCGACAGCACGTGGTTGAACAATACGATCGCTCCGCCATCGCCGGACAACTGGCTGCTGAATTAGTCGATATCTCGGGGGTGTCGAGCCAGTGAGCCGTCCGAACGTGCTCTACGTGACCATCGACTCGATTCGCGCTGATCACGTCGGTCACCTGGGGTACAATCGTGAGACGACCCCAGCGATCGACCAGTTGGCCAAACAAGGAACTGCGTGTACCCACGCGGTCGCAAACGGCATTCCAACCTTCTATTCGTTCAAATCTCTGTTGGGTGGGGTTCGATCGCTCGGCTGTTCGCACGACATCGGGATGCCAAAAGAGACGACGCCGATCGCCGAAGTCTTCCGCAACGCCGGCTACGAAACCGCGGGATTCAACGCGGGGAACCCCTGGCTCACCCGTGGGTATGGCTACAATCGTGGGTTCGAGACCTTCCGAGACTTTCTCACTGACAAGGTATCCGACGATGGAGCAGACGCTGGGTCAATGGTGATGGCTCTCGCTCGGCGGGCGCAGCCGATCGTCGAACGCAGTGAACTCCTAAAAGATACGGCGGGCTTTGCGGCCCGCGTCGCCTTCGCTGCAGCTGGACACACGCCGCTTGAGACCGCCGAGACCGTGACCGATGAGGCGATCGCGTGGCTTGAGCGCCGCACTAACGAACAGCCGTTCTTTCTGTGGATTCACTATATGGACCCACACTACCCGTGGGTACCGCGAAAGCGCGACATCGAGCCGTTCCGCGAGGAGCCGATCGGGACGTGGTCGATTGGCTCGTTGTGGCACACGGTGGCGTCGCTCAACCACGCCGAGGGGGACGCAGTCACCGTTTCGACACGAGACCACGAGCGGATCACCGACCTGTACGATGCGGAAGTCCGTCGGACTGATGAATCCATCTCGCGGCTGTTGAACGCGGCAGAAACGAATAGCGATCGCGCTGAAACCGCTATTGGGATCGTCGGCGATCACGGCACAGAGCTCGGCGACCACGGCGGATTCAGCCATGGGCCGCGGAAACTGTACGACGAGCTGTTACGCGTTCCGCTCGTCTTCGGCGGATCGACCGCCCCAACCCAACAGATCGATCGTGTAACCTCACTCGTCGACGTACCGCGATCGCTGCTTGCCCTCGCGGAAATCGATCCGCCACCGGTGTATGCGGGTCACTCTGTATTCGACAGTACGGGAGACGCTGCGAGCGCGGAGGTCGTCTACGACTATGAGCCTGCGTCGGGGTCGAATGCGGACAACGATTTGCTTCGAGCCCATGTCGATCCACCGTGGAAACTCATTGTCAACGACGAGCACGGCACGCGAGAGTTGTATCATCTTGCAGATGATCCAGCCGAATCGATTGATCTCGCTGGCGAGCAGCCGGTGGTCGCCGATCGACTGCATGCGGATCTCGATCGCGCCCGAGAGCGCCGAACCCGAAATACGCGAACGATCCACGAAAAACACCGCGTCACGACGAAAATAATGGAGCTGAAGCGCCGTGGCCGGATCTAACCGAGCGACCGACAGCGGCCCGCTCGGGGTCATTTCGCTGTACGCACAAACGATCGGTCGGATGCACACCCAACAACTCGTCGGAATCGCAGAACGGACGCTCCGTGAACGTGTGCTCACACACGTGCCGTTTGATTTTGATCGGCGGTACGAAGCGCGTGTACCCGGAGTACTGCATCCTGAGACCGAGCCATTCGAGTCGGACACTGAAACGCTCCAAGCGTCACTCGGGCCTAAAACCGTCAGCCTGCTCCGGGCTCGTACGATGGATGCTGCCGCAGGCACCCCACAGTTTTTGAATCGATCGCTCGACATCGATAACCACGGCTCGATCGACTGGAACGACGATCAGCTCGATGCGCTCCCGCGGCTGTGGCGGCTCAAACTGTGTGCGTTCGAGCCACTTGGGGAGGCCGCAATCAGCGTCGACCCTGAACACGATCAAATCAAATCTGTTCTATCGGCGTTCGACAACTGGATTCGAAGCTGGATACGCCATGCCGAGATCGCCAGTTCCCACTACCTCAGACGCGATTGGACGCCGTACGCGGTGTCGCTTCGCATCCAACACTGGCTTCGATACCTCACGTGGCGTCAGCAGATCGTTCGTAATTTTGGGCCACTATCCTGGCAGACCAGACGTGTTTCGCCAGGTATCTCGTCGACCATCCGAATCCCGACTCAAAATAGTCACCCATTGCCTTCTCAGTCGGTGGAGCCAGAAGATCGAGAGGGCCCGAGTGCCTTCGAGCGTGAGCTGGCGCGTGAAATATACAAAAACGCGTTATTTCTTCGAAATCACGTCGAGCAAGACGTTGGCGGCAACCACCTGGTTGAAAACGGCGTCGCACTCATTGCTGCAGGCGTTGCCTTCGACGGTGAACCGGATGCCCACGATTGGCTCGACACTGGTCAGTCGATTCTCAAAATGGTCTGCGAGCGGCAGTTCCTTGATGATGGCTGTCACTTCGAGCGGAGCCCGATGTACCACGTACTTGTTTTGACCCGGCTCATCACTGCCTGTAACCTCTGTTCGTTGGCTGGTGAGCCGATCGACGAAAAAATCTCGACCACAACCGCAGCGGGTGCCGCATACCTCCGCGCGCTCCGTCCGCCTGACGGACAGATTCCACTGCTAAACGACTCGGTATACGACGAAGCCATTCCACTTGATGCGTGCCTCCGGTACGCAGACCGCGTTGGGATCGCCCAACTAGATCCGCCCGACCTTTCGACAGTAGGCCCACGACCGCTTGGTACCGGGGGTGGATACCGGTGGATACGCACTGAACTCGGATCGATCTTGGTTGACTGTGGCCCCGTCGGTCCCCCACACCTTCCGGGCCACGCCCATAGCGACTGTCTTTCAATCCTGCTATGGATCGACGGACAGCCAATTGTGACCGATACCGGAACGTTCGATTACGAGGCCGGTCTCCGGCGGATGTACGCACGCGGTGTCCGAGGACATAACACCGTACAGGTTGGCGACGACGAACCGATCGACCTCGGCGGTCGATTCCTGATGGGCAGACAACCCAAACCAACTGCAGGGGCGATCGCAACGGCCAATACCACGCTTTTCGAAGGCCAGTACGACACAAACGGATACACACACCGCCGATCGATCGCTGGTGGAGACCGATGGTGGGTGCTTCGTGACGCCGTTGATAACCACGATGGTCAGTGTATCCGTAGTCGACTGCACCTGCACCCCTCAGTAGAGACGTGTATCCGCCCGGAAACGATCGAGTTATCGGTTGATGATGAGCCCCTGCTCACAATTACGCCGCTCGGCGAGACCACAGTCCACACAAGCCCCGGCGAGTACTTCCCACGTTTTGGAGTCGCGTACGATCGGACTGTGATCACCCTTGAGAATGCTGGCTCTCAAGACGAGCAGGTTGCGCTTGGGTGCCTTCTCTCTCCGCCGGATACTGCAACTTCTCGGTCAACACTGCTGGGAGTCGATGGAACCCAGTGTTGGTCTGATATCCTCCCACCTCTTGGTTCTGCGCTCGATATACACGGAGGCACGTAGCCAATACCATTTACACGGAGGCACGTAGCCAATACTATTCACACAGAGGCACGTAGCCAATATCATTCTTCTAGAACTGATGACTGACTTGTTAGTCGACGGCTACTTTTTTTTCTCCCAACGGACTCGAAGGTATGGAACACGACCCGGGAGCCATAGTCCCGATCGATCTCGTCTCGGTTGTCGCTCTCTGTGGCGTCGTGACGAGTCTTATTATACAACATACCGGACCGGCGGTAATCCGGATACCGCTTGGATTCATCTTTGTGCTTTTTGCCCCTGGATACGCCCTCGCGGCGGTGCTGTTCCCATATAATGGCAACCGGAGCAAGCACGGAGCGGTTTTGACCGAGCAGGAGGGAACATGGGGCCTGATCACATTCGTCGAACGGCTTGTCGTCTCTGTCGGGCTCAGCGTCGCTATCGTCCCACTGGCTGGATTGGTATTGGGGTACTCCCCGTGGGGTTACAATCCAACGGTACTTACCGTCACGATCGCCTCTCTAACGATTATCGCGGCGATCGCTGGCACAATCCGACGGTGGACGGTACCGTCAGATCAGCGATTTATTGTTCCAACTGTGTCAATCCCAACTCACTTTGCAGCATTTATTGGGAAGCCAGCGACATCCCGCGAAGAGACGCTGGTAGTGGTGATTATTTTGGGACTCGTGGTCTCGACTGCTGGGATCGGGTTCGCCGCAACCGTTCCAGGAAACGGTGAACGATTTACCGAGTTCCATATCCAGGCACAGGACGCTGATTCGGGTGCGATTGAGCCAGATGCGTACCCCAATGCGTGGGCGGTTGCTGAGCCGGTTGACGTGGTTGTCGGGCTGACGAATCAAGAAGGAGAGACTGTCGAGTATACCATTGTCGTTCAACAACAGCAACTGGGTCAAACAACCGACGGCTACGAGGTCACCGATCGAACTGAACTCGATCGCCTCGATGTGACTGTTGGCGCTGGCGAGACTTGGAGCGAACAGCTGGAGGTCATCCCCACCGAATCGTCCGATAACGCCCGGATCGCGTACTTACTGTACGTTGGCGAGCCACCGGATGAACCGACAGCCGAAACAGCCTACCGGACCGTCCATCTCTCGGCCGGTGGAGACACAGACGAGACTGGGACGTGACAGTGAGTCCATCTAACATGGCGCTGTACTTTGGCTGCCCGACTTTAGAACGACACGCCGACACAGCGATTGATGACTCAGATCACAATGCAGAGGCGATCGACACCAGACGACGAACGGATGTGACACACGCACATGACTGACAACACTCAAACAATAGAAATCGACATTCCGACCGAACTACAGACGAAACTCGAAGCGCGGATCGACGGTACTGATTTTGAGTCCGTCGAGGCATATCTCCAATTCATTCTTGAGGTGATCCTCGTAGCCGACGAAACCTCCGCTGAGCGCCAAACCGAGCAGACAAACACGAATGCAGACTTAGAAGCGAGACTTGAGGATCTGGGATATCTGTGACGTACAATCAAACGCGTGGCTGTTTCGATATCGAAAATGGGTGTACTGTGAGCCGATCAAGGTAACGCGGTTCGATAGACCGTATTCGTCGTCTTACAATACGGCAGTGATCTGACGGTAGAGAATATACCCAAATACGACAAATCCCGCTGCGGTGGTCATGCGTATATACTGCCACCAAGCCGGACGCTCTTCGACCGGTGCAAAAAGCTGTATCACAATGAGGAGTCCAATAAACGAGAGCACAAAATACGACTCGAATGAGAACGCTCGGAAAAACACCAATACGCCAAAGATCGCACTCATCCAGAGGATTAACGCCCCGAGAATATGGATTCGACAACTCAAAGCCATACCGGAACCTCCGCACGAAGAACGCGTAGTAATGCCATTACTACCATCGTATCCAAAACATTAGGTGGGTGATTACTTCCATACGGGACTGTCTCAGTCAGTAGTACTGTGGAGCATCCAACTGATGAATACTACCCGACATTGGGTACCGGCGGTTGTCGATGATGGCTGAGACACAATGAAAGACGCTACTCAACGAATCGTGCCAGCAATCTGTGCGCTACTTGGCGTGATCGCACTCGTAATTGTGATGGTAATACTTGTGGTGACGCCACCTGCACGAGGGTATGAGCCGTCAGTGTACAGTGCGTTCCCGCGATTCTTTTGGGTTCTGTTGATATTGACGCTGTTTTTTGGAGCCGCGACGATCATCACAAGCGCGTGGAATCTGCACCATAACCCCGACTTCGGTCGCTCCTCTGGCGTGAGGCGGTGGTCGACAGCGGGCAGCGAGATCCGCTGGTGGGTTTTTGGTGTTACATTGATGATTCTTGGGAATGCTGTCGTGGTACTGCTGCCTGTAATCCGTGGATATCCTGTATACGGTAGAGCGGACACGTTGACACACATTGGGTATGTAAAAAATATTGCGCTCACCGGATCGATCGAGGGAAACATCTATCCAAACACACACATCCTCATTTGGATATTTAGCAGTGTGACTGGGGTCGATCCACAGGTAATCATCAACTGGGTCTTCCCCGTTTTTGCCGTCGTGTATTTTGGTGGAACGTGCCTTTTGATGACCGCGTTCTTCGAGAATCGATCGGCCGTGTTGGTTGGGCTTGCAATTGCCTTGTTCCCCATCGCTGGAACCGCACATGTGACTATGGTTCCGTACATATTGAGCATCTTCTACGTCCCGTTCTTTTTGTACCTCTTTGTTACCGAGCGTCGAGCGCCCTCGCTGGCTATCCGGGCAGCGCTCGTAATCTCACTTATCGCATTAATAACGTACCATCCGCTGACTTCACTGTTTTTATTGGTCACATTTGGAATATATAAGGTCCTCAGGTGGGTCTGGACAGCAGATCATATTCACATCCAACCAACGTACGTTATTTCACTCGGGTTTGTCGTGTTTTCGGCGTGGTATACCCAGTTCGTCGGGATCATTCTTCGGTTCCAGTCGGTCCTCGAAACCATCGTGGGAAACGATCCGGGCGAAAATCAGCTGGACACGTACACTGATACCGTCTCTCGAACGTCACCGGGGACACAAGACCTCATTGAGGTAATTGTGTTCAACTACGGATCGGAGGTTGTGGTGTCTGGAGTTGTCGGACTATGCACACTTGTGCTCGTCTTGTTATGGTGGCAAAGACGAGATGAGATGAGGCCGCTCGTACTCTTATTTGTCGTCGTGTTTTGGGTGTTTACGCTCGGTTCGGTCCCGTTTTTAACAATGGACCTGATCATCGGCTGGGGAAGACTTGTCATTTTTGCACAAGTTTTCGGTATCGTTCTCGTTGCTGTATTCTGTTCGCTGTTGATGGGCAGTGATAATTCCTGGAATAAAAACAGCGTCGCGGTTGGCTCGGTGCTTGCGATCGTCCTGGTGCTCTCTGTTATTTCTGTTGGTACGGTATTCCACACGCCGGCAGGATCTGAAATGAGTCACCAAACGACAGAGATGGAAATCGACGGCAGTGAGTGGTTCTTCGAAAACCGCGAGGAAACCCGAGAGATTTCGGAGTTCGGGCTAACCCAGTATCGATTTCACGACCTCCACTACGGCGTCACGAACCGGAGCGGTGCTATCAGAAACGCCGGCTCGCCGCCGCCACCACGGTTCAACTACACCGAGCGATCGACCTTCGGGGCAAGTTACGAGGCTGATCGGTATTTGCTTTTGACCGAGCGAGGCCGAATTCTCTACCCCGTGAACTTCCCGAACTACGAGCAGTACTGGAATTTCAGGCCTGCAGACTTCGATCGAATCGAAACCGATCCAACGGTGATGAAAATGTACGATAACGGAGAATTCACCGCCTACCGAGTCAACGGTATCGCCGAGCCCGGAGCGCTCGAGACAGAACAACAGCGGAGTACATGGGAGCATACACAATGAGTGGACTAATTGGTGGACACATCACCGGACAAGCGCTACGAGTCGCACAGGAAACGATCGATTCCGACGACAGTCGCACAGAGCGGTTCGAGCACGGCACTAATGGCGTCGTTGTGACAAGCGATCCAGGCGATCCACGCAGCATGGCGACGTGGTCGGACGGCAACCGTAGCGGGGTGCTTTATGGCGTTGTCACGAATCTCGACGAACTTCGGATCGATCACCAAGCAATGTTTGAATCACTGTTCGATCGGCCCGTTGAGGTCGCCTCGCGGCTGCAGGGCTGTTTCCTCATCGCGTGTTTCTCTGCGGACCGAACACTCGTTATCACGGACAAACTCGGGACCCGGCCGTGTTATTATTCGCGGTCTGGACAGTTCCTGTTTGGTACAGCGGTGGCCCCGATCCTAACTGAAGATGTTACACCAGTGCTCGATTTACAGGCCGCCAGCGACATGCTTCTCATGGGTCATCTGTGGGGCGACAGAACACTTGTCGAGGGTATCCAGTCGATTCGACCCGCGACTGTCCTCGAAGTGACTAACGGTGAGCGATCGACGGCCCGGTACTGGAAACCACGGTACGACGAGGCCTCTCCGGGTTCTGCATATCTTGACGAACTTGCCGATCGGTACCTCCAGGCAACCGCGCGAATCGGTAAAACGCTGCCTGATCAAAACGGTATCTGGCTGTCAGGGGGGCTTGACAGCCGAACAACGGCGGCCGCGCTTTTGTCGGCAGACGGAAACGATTGGTCACTCGGAGCATATACGTACGATGCCAATCCGCCGACCAGCGATAACCCAAAACTCGCCGCAGCGGTTGCTGAAACGCTCAACATTGAGCTGAGTGAGGTGCCGCTTTCGGCGAGGACATTTGCGGATTGTTTCGGTCGCGTTATTGAATCGACCGATGGGATGATGCGGTGGAGTACGTCGGTAAATCTCTCACCGTCATATCATCTCGAACCAACACCTGGTGTGGTGATGGAGGGGATGCAGGGCGAGTTGATTGGCGACCACTTGCTTCGGCCGCATCTTCGCTCAGGCCGGTCGCCAATCGAGTCCCAGTATGCAAGCGAGGCTGGATCGAGCGCAGGGCTCGTCAGAGAGCTCCTCTCACCACGGGTAGACCCGTACGGATCATTCAGAACCGAACTGCACGAGAGCGACGAGCAAGGTGCCCGCAGACAAATCTTGGATATCCACTTTCAGAACTATTACACAAAACACACAGCGACAAGTAACCGGCTCATGCGTGACCGGTTTGGAACTCGGTTTCCGCACGTCGACGGCTCGTATCTGGAGTGGTGTGCACGACTACCACGGGCGTACCGAAAAGGAACCTTTCCGCTCACCGGTGAATCTGTCCCGTACGGAACCAGCCGGGCAAAACTTGAGTTGATTCGACGGATCGACCCCGAACTCTCGAAGATCACCTACGAACGGACAAAAATGAAGCCATCTTGGCCGTATCTTTTCCATGTTGCTGGATTTGTCGGCAACGTCGTGACCGGACGGCTGCGATCGAAAGCCACCTACGGGAGCGGGCAACTCGCAGACTTCTGGCTCCGCGATCGCGACTCGGAACTACACGACATCGTCAAAGGTCTCGTCGACGACGCCTGCTCACGAGCATTGTTCAATGCTGACGCTGTATCGGAGCTCTACTCTGCACATATGAATGGCGAAAACAATGTCTCGATGATATCACAGATCACGACGCTCGAACGGTGGATCGCTACCCATCTCGATTGATTTCGTCACGGCGGTGTCAATTAGTTCCAATAGATCCTCTGTGCGGTACGCTATAGTCCCAATATCCGCTGTGCTGTACGCTATTGTCGACGGCTGCGGGTGTTAGGCAGTAGATAGTAAATCCGGTATAGTGAGACAGTATTTCAGAACAGAATGTGGCGAAACACCTCACGTTGGACATTGAAATATCGCCGAATGTCTCGTTACCAAATCAGGAATAGCCGAAGACACCGTGGGGTGGGCTGGTGATGGCGGCGGGTCGTATGGTCGGATCAAAACCGTCGCTGTCGGTACGACTTCCAATCCTCGGCAAGGAGTTGTGGTCTGACATCCGTGGACGGGACAGTTTCATTCAGAGCGATCGGCAGCATCTCGATGCGGCGATTAGGTGGCTATATCGAAGCCAGAATGCGACCGGAACCGGTGGCTGTGCATCGAACTACAACCTCGTCCTCGGCTGGGGTGGCCCCTATCCCGAAACGACAGGCTACATCGCACCGACACTGTACGATTATGCCGACAGGTACGGCTCGATTGAGGCCCGCCGTCGCGCCGATCGGATGGCCGAATGGCTGTGTGAAACGCAGTTCGAGACGGGTGCGTTTCCGAAAGGAGATGCCCCGCAGAGCGAGCGCGAGCCCAGCGTGTTTAATACCGGACAGATCCTCTTCGGCCTCGCTAGGGCGTATGAAGTGACCGGCGAGCAGGCGTATCTCGATGCGGCCGAACAGGCGGGGGAGTGGCTGGTTTCGGTCCAACATCCAGACGGGTACTGGGATCGCTACGACTACAACGGCGTCGTCCACAGCTACAGCTCCAGGATCGCATGGGGACTCCTCGCGGCGAACGAACACGTTGGCTCGCCAACGGTTCGATCGACCGCCATGCGAAACCTTCGGTGGGTTGCAGATCAACAGCGCGAAGACGGCTGGTTCCGGCGTGCGGGGTTCGACCGAGGGGACGATCCGTTTTTGCATACGATCGCATACACGATCAGAGGGCTACTGGAAGGCGCTGTCATACTCGACGATGACGAACTCCTCGACGCTGCGATTCGTTCCGCAGCGGCCTTCGTCGACATCCAACAGCGGACCGGCATACTCACCGGTCGGTTCGACAGTTCCTTTCAGGGGTCGAACTTCTACTGTCTGACCGGTAACGCACAGATGGCGATCATATGGTACCGTCTATTTGACATAACTGGGGTACCGAGGTACCGAACCGAAGCCGATCGAACAGTACGGTTTCTGAAACACCGGCAGCCGCTCACGGGCCCCCCTGTGATACGTGGGGGACTCTCAGGCTCCGTACCGGTGTGGGGCCCATACATGTATCTACGATATCCCAACTGGGCCGCAAAATTCCTGGCAGATGCGCTTTTACACGCGGCGGAGGCGGACACTGCTGCATCGACGTAACTATGATTCGATACTCTCGACGAAACACGATCCCCTGCCCGGTGCAACTAACGCAATAATTCCTTATTAATCATAGTAAACATGGCGTTACCTTGTGCCTGTCTAGTGATTTTAGAACAAACCATTTTCTTTGCTAAGAATCTATGAATTTCATAAATTCAGTACAGTCATCAAAACAATAATAAATTCCATAACAAATAGTATCTGAAAATAGGAAGGTTTATGGGCGGTAATATCTGATTACCAGACGCGATGGCACGCAAACTGGCACGCAGATTGACGGCGAGAGCGACGGCTGACCCGCCTGACGACGACGGCGGTGACGACCAGCCGAAGCTCAGTAGGCGATCGTATCTCCTCCTAGCTGGAACGGCGGTGGCAACCGTTGCCGGGCAAACAGGAGATTCCGGAGTGGCGTCCGCGAAGACCGCGGACGCGACAACGGTCAATGCTCCCGACACGTACGGGTACGGTGGCGGATCGGTCCTTTCACAGCCGACCGCACCGGAGATTACTGCAATCAGACCGCTAGAGTCTGATTCGAGCAGAGATTCTACCAATAAGACGATTACAACTGCAGAAGAAATATCGCTTGATACGGCCGTTAATAGTACCTTACCAGCAGATACGTCTCGATGGTACGCCCTTTCGGTAACCGAAGGGCAGACCATACAGGTTGATTTCCAGCGTTCCGATCCCAGCGGTGTTACGGCGTTGGTTCTGTACGACGCAGATGGTGATTTCTGCTCGCTGCGGTACACAGCGACTGACGCGCCTGTACAGCTCCTTGACACAATTGAGACAAGTGAAACAGCATACCTGCAGATCGTTGATGTGCAAAACGGGGACGGCGACTACACATTCACAGCGTCGGTTGGTGAATCGACGCCGGACGCCGAAGAGAGCGACGAATTCACCGACTTCGAGGAAGCCGATACAGACGAATCTACCGAGCGAACGATCCGAATCGTTGCTGTGAGCGAAGAAAGCGCCAACTACGAGTTCACTGTCTCCGGTGAACTCGAAGCAGGCGAGCACTTCCCTGACGGCGACTGGGAAGCGATCGACGGCTCGACGGCGAACGGGTGGGTCTCGAACGACATGGACGTCAACTATGATGACTTCCGGTTCACCGGAGACATCGAAGCGTTCGGACTCCTCGAGGGGGACGCAGATGTCTTTGTCGACGACGAACCCTGGGATCCCGCGGAACTCGACGATTCATCTGCAGAGGCCGATGATTCGTCCGGTGACACAGATGGATCGACAGACGAACTCACCGAGCGGACGATTCGAATCGTTGCTGTGAGCGAAGAAAGCGCCAACTACGAGTTCGCTGTCTCTGGGGAACTCGAGGCGGGCGAACACTTCCCGGACGGAGATTGGGAAGCGATCGACGGCTCGACGGCGAACGGGTGGGTCTCAAATGACATGGACGTCAACTACGACGACTTCCTGTTCACCGGCGACATCGAAGCCTTTGAACTCCTCGAGGGGGAGGCGGACGTTTTCGTAGATGATGACCCCTGGGATCCCGCGGAACTCGACGATTCATCTGCAGAGACCGACGATTCGTCCGGTGACACAGATGGATCGACGAACGAACTCACCGAGCGGACGATCCGAATCGTCGCCGTGGGCGATAAAAGCGCCAATTACGAGTTTACCGTCTCCGGTGAACTCGAGGCGGGCGAACACTTCCCAGACGGAGATTGGGAAGCGATCGACGGCTCGACGGCGAACGGGTGGGTCTCAAATGACATGGACGTCAACTACGACGACTTCCTGTTCACCGGAGACATCGAAGCGTTCGAACTCCTCGAGGGGGACGCAGATGTCTTTGTCGACGACGAACCCTGGGAGTCGGTAGAATCCGACGACGGAGATACGGTAGAATCCGACGACGGAGATACGGTAGAATCCGACGACGGCGATACGGTAGAATCCGACGACGGCGATACGGTAGAATCCGACGGCGGCGACACGACAATAGACGCCGAGCTTCTTGAGCACCGCCTTATCATCATCGCGGTCGGTGAAGACAGCGCCCATTACAACTTTAGCGTGACAGACACGCTTCGGGGCGGCGATCAGTTCCCTGACGGCAACTGGGAATCCATCACAGGCAACACAGCCGACGGGTGGGTCTCGAACGATATGGACGTCAACTACGACAATTTCTACTATCGTGGAGAGATTGAGTCGTTCACAATTCTCGAGGGCGACGCGGAGCTGCGAGTCGACGGCGAATCCGTCGACATCGAATCCGACGGCTCGGTGGAGACGCCGACGCCGACGGATCCCGCAGAAATAGACGAGAACCTCGGCGCGCAGGGGTACGGCATGTACGAATACGGCGGCATTTCGAGCTAATAGAACAATGACAAACCACAGATACAACGTTCCGGAACAAGGCACTCTCGACTGGCACATCCCACTAAACGAAAACTTCGAGCGGCTTGATCGCGACGTCGAGTTTCGCGATCTCGATGCGAACAAATCCGACTACGAGCCGACCCTCGGTGCGAAGTTCCTCGCAACCGACTCAGGCGCGACGTACACGGGCGACGGCGACTCTTGGAACCTCGTCGGATACGTCACCCGCGCGGGTGGCGGTGACTTCGGTCACTACGTGACGTACGAAAGCGGTTTGAATGAAGAAATCAACCGGTTCATCCTCGACACCAACGAACAACTTGAGGTCGTGCGGCTGTCTCTCCCGGTGAAAGGAACGACAGCGGTCGACGACGATATTACACTCGAGGTATCGGCAGATGGTTCGACGATCGCTTCGGTTTCCGGAAACGAACTCAAAGCCGCGGCAACGAGCGATGGCGCCCCTTGGGTCGTGTCTGACTCGCCAGTCTCGGTGACCGTGACGAACCGCAAAGACGAATCCGTCAACGTTGTTCCCAAGGTGTGGGTCAACATTCGGCGGTGACGCACCATGGCTACACAAGATATCCGTGACTTCGGTGCGCGCGTTGACGGCCAATCCGACGACACCGACGCAGTAAATGCCGCGATCGACGCGGCAGCATCCGGTGACACAGTCTTGATACCTGCTGGTACGACACGGGTCGCCGCCAACAGCGGCTCGGCGGTGTCGATCGACGGCTCGATCGCAGATGATGTGGCTATTGCTGGGGTCGGCCCAGACACGCTCGTAGAGATGGGCGACGTCGACGATAGCCGAAACAGTCGGTGTATTGGAATCGATGCGAGCGGCGGAACGATCCGGGGCCTAGAGATACGTGACATGCGTATCTCGGGTAACAAGTCGGTGAACAGTAACAAGTCCTCGTTTGGCCTCGAAGTGTATCCACGAGGTGATGGACACGATATTTACATCCACGACGTTGCGGCCATCGACAGCTCTGGCAAGGGGTTTGCTATCGGCGGCGGCACAGTCCGACTTGAACGCATTACCGCAACTGGGAATACTCGACACGGTGTTGAGTTCCGAGCACCGAGTCGATCCTGGGGTGAGTGGGCAGTGCACGCGAGTGATGTTCTCGCAGAAAATAACGGCGGACTTGGGATCGACCACAACGGTGGCTCAGCGTTTATCGAACGGTTCTGGCTTGAAAACAACGGACAAGGCGGTGCGAAAGTACCGTGGAAAGTCAAAGAATCGTGGTGGAAAGACGGGACCTTCGTGAGAAATCGAACGATGGGATTCAGGTTCAACGGCGACTACAGCAACCAGCGGTACTCGCCGATGCGTATTCACCTGAACAACGTGCGCGCCCGAGAACACCCGTACGGAGGGTTCTGGCTCGCCGGTGACGTCGAATACGATATCGACGACCTCGTCTCTATCGAGAACAACCGCAACGACGAGCAGCACAGCAATATCGATGTGCGTCATAAGGCCAAGCTCAAGGCAGGGTCAATCTACGCTGCAGATGCAGGGTACGGTACCGGAATGTTCTTTGCATCTGACTCGCAATCGACCATTTCTCGGTACCAGCACGCAAATAACCCAGATGGACCAATAAGCGGCCCCGATCAGTCGAACGTCGATATCAAGACGATGGAATCGGGCCGTCCTCCGGCACAGTCACTTCCACAAAAAGACGAACTCGGTGCGTGGAGTAACAATACCAGCCCGAAGAGCTACAGTGCAACGCTATCGCTCGACGGTGGCGGTATACACACCGCAGGAGGGCTCATTCAGACGAGGTAGCAAAACCACTGTTGAGTCTGTATGCTCTCCTCAGCCGCCATCCACGGCGGGTGAGGAAGATCCTATAACTAAATATATCCAAGGTGTTTTAATTGGTCTTCTACTTCAATTTTCGACTTATCCTGCACTGCGATATCGACCTCGGGCTCGCTTTTTCGCTTGTCAGTTCCGGACGTGACCGCCCACGGCACTCTTTTTAATTTCGGGTGGACGACACCCTCTGGGTGACCGTATTGGCTCAACTCACCGAAGAGTTCGCCGTGATCGGCGGTAATAGCGACCTTTTTTGCGTCTACGTTTTCTAACAGCTGTTCGATCGAATCGAGCGCTAGGCGCAAGTTATCGAGATACAGTTCCCAGATCTCGGATTTGGTGGTATCTCCGCTTCGAATACTGTCCCATGGCTGATCCTCAATTGGGGACACTGGTCGCTTCTCAGGATATGCGGCGCCGATGTACGGTCGATGTGGCTGAAAGTAATGTATGATTTTTCGATTGAAATTAGTCTGTCTGCATGCGTGAATTGCATAATCGGTCACGGTTTCGGGATCGATCGTCTCGAAATATTCTTTATAGGGATGTCGATGTATCTGAATGATCCGACCAAAATTGTCCTCGTCAACGACATTCCACTCCGCGGCCATAATCGGAACGGGATATTTTCGAGGCGGGCGCTCGCCGTCTCTGAACGTCGCTGGCGTGTTTGGATTTGTCGAGATATAAAGCGTCTCTTCGATTTCTTCGAGATATTTTTTTGTGAACGTTTTGCACATCCATTCGTGTGAGGAACTACCAACCGACCAGATCGAACCGATCTCATCGAGAAACGCGTACTCGGGCGCGACTGCACGCAGGGCATCAACGCGACAGGCATCGAGGATAATGAGGACATCCCATTCTAAGGAGAAGACGTTGGTTCCGAGTGGGAATCTTGAGGTAAGGGTGAAAAATAGACCGTTGTGCGCGCCACGAATGAAATTTAATATCCCCGAATCGTATTCCGGATCGGAGTGGCCTGTTACTGTTCGTAACCATGCTCCGGGTTGTGATTTCATAGAACTAACTTACTGAATAGAAAGCATAGTTATTTTTTATATAAATCGTAATAGGGAGACGTATCTCATATCTTTTTATTAACGACCAATCAAGAGGCTCTGGTAGCTGTCACAAAATATCAAAGCTCTACTATTCGGTTTGAGCGCATCTGCACCGACAGTTCCTGAACAGCTGTGGCGTTCTTGTAAACGCTACTATTGTTGTCTGGAGTGGTTAGTAACAAAACCCTCTGTGTCCTAAATAGCTTAATAATAGTGATACACGTTCGCATAATTCGTCTCGATATTTCCTTATTTCGAGGTCTTGGATGTGACTAACAATATATCCAGGTATCGAATGTGCCTGTACGCGAATGAGCTCTATTCGAACATAATTTGCTCTTGCAACCAATGTTGGACAATACTAAACAAAACACAAATAGCCAAGCAGAGGGGAAGGATGGGGCTATTTCTCGGCGGAGAGCGCTGCAAATAGGACTTGCTATGACTGTAGGGCTCTCCGGATGTGGATCATACGATGGTGGCAACGGACAATCGCCGCAAGAGACTGAAAATGATCCGACAAAACAAGGGAATGCCGACGAAGACGCTGCCGACAAAGACGCGATTGATATCCGCGAGTATGGCGCTGCGGTTGACGGCCAGACCGACGACACAGTCGCGGTCGCTGAGGCGATCGAAGCGGCCGAGCCTGGAGAGACTGTGTTTTTTCCTGCGGGAACGACGGTTGTCTCCGCACGACACGGAATAGGGCCAGATCCTGAAGACGATTGGGGGCCCGCGGTATATCTCGATAGTTCGAATAGTGGTGTGACACTTCAAGGTGAGGGCCGAAACTCAAAAATACAGATGGCAGGTCAACACCCTGCAGATCATAATAGTTTCGTCATACAGATCGATTGTGAAACTGCGGTTGAGAACGTTGCGGTCCAAGATCTTACCATCGATGGAAACCGGTCTGAAAACCCATCATATACGATTATTGGAATCTCATGTTGGCCTGGCGGTTCCCACAGTGATGTGCTGATTGAAAATATATGGGCACAAGACTGTCCGGAGATCGGAATACAACTAAGGGCTGCTGGAACGCGGATCAACCACTGTACCGCGATGAACAACGGACGACACGGAATAAACCTGAGTAACAGATCGATTATCCAAGACCCGTCAGTAGAAGCGACAAACGTTTTGTCAATCAACAATGGTGGGTTGGGCATAAATCACAATGGCGGAGACGCCCTGCTGGATCGATTTTATTCGGCAGGGAACCACCAAGGAGGTATGAAGTTTTCATGGAATGCTGCCAACACGACAGTAACAAACGGATTTTTTGTCGCAAATCGGACCATGGGATTTCGCTATAACGGATCTGATCCACCAGATGAGACAATTCGTGTGAAATTGGATAACATTGTTGCAAAAAACAACGGGTATGCAGGATTCTGGCTCTCGGGTGATGCACGCTACGATGTTGGCTGTCTCGTCGCTGAAGGCAACAACATCTCTGGGGAACAGGAAGGCAACATCGAGGTCCTTGGACGGGCAGAAGTGTCTGCTGCCGACATTATTTCATCTAATGCAGCCAACGGGTACGGCTTCTATTACCGTAGCGAGAGGCAAACCTCGATCGAGCGATATTCGCACATAAACAATGCCCTCGGCGGATTCGATGGGAGCACGTTACACAACCTAGACATCAAAGAAGCACTCGAACAACGCGGGGCCGAACCAAACGTACCAGATATCTCTATGTTCGGTGCGGGTCGAGGTGCGGTACCAGACGGTCTTGACGGCATCTGAGAAGCTGACGATCGAGATTGCTGGTGGGAAGCGATACAAACGCTACTGTGGGCTGGTTCGTACGAGAGTTCCGTTGAGTCGACCGGTCAGACGAACCGCTCGAGCGCTGCTGCGGTCTGTTTGCTAACGACGAACGGATCGTTTTCTCGACGAACGCGTTCAGCGGCGTTTCGACCGAGACGCTCGCGTTGCTGTGAATCCGAAAGCAACGATTCGACCCGACTACGCAGCGCTCCTGGGACTGTTGGATCAATCAATAATCCGGTTTCTCCGTCCGTTATCTGCTCGCACATTCCGTACGCTTCGTTGGCGACGACTGCAAGCCCGGCTGCTTGTGCTTCGAGGACTGCATTCGGGTAGCCGTCACGATACGAGACGTATATAAATGCGTCCGCGAGGGCATATAGGTCACCAATCTGATCGACGAACCCAGGAGCATATATTCGATTTCTGACTGCCGGGTCGTTCACGCGTCGATCCAGAAACGAGAGTAGCTTATCTCGACGAAGACCGCTCCCAGCGATCACGTATGCGAGGTCTGGATTCTCTGAGAGCAACGGTAGTATCTCATCAATTACTGTTATCGTGCCACTGAGTTTGGCGTCGAACGAGAGGTTTGTCACGGTGAGAAGAACTGATTCTTCTCCGATATTGAATGCAGCTCGTGCCCGCGCTGCCGTGCCCGATTCGAAGGTCTTTTCGGTTGCAGGCACAGGAACGACAGCGATGCGATCGTGGCCGACGCCTGTTCTAGTGTTGACTGTGTGTCGTAATTCATTCGAAACAACAAGAAAACCGGCCGCACGCTTGTAGGTACACGCATTCAAATAGAGCCCTCCATGAGCTCGCAGTTGAGTCACGAAGTCACCACGTCGGCGTCCAGCGCTAATCCCATCTTCTTCGAGCCCACGCCAGTTATCCCCGACGATCCGTGGGACAATCGGGACCGAAAATCTCGCTGCAAGCAGAGCAACGAGGGCACCACTGAGTTCGTGACAGTCGAGCACAACAATATCCGGATCCTGAGTCTCGAACGCGTGACGGACGTCCTTTCTAATTGTTCGAATTCGCCTCCGAATCGAGGCACTGCTCAGCTCGATTATTGTTGTATCGAGGCCGACGAAGGAGCCACGGACCTCTGCGGGCCGGTGGCCGGTGACGACGAGAATCGAGAGTCCCGTTTCCGCCATCGGGGCTGTCCGGGCCGTCGATCTTGATCGGCTCTGACTACGTTCTATCATCGATCGCCTCCATGTGGATTGCCTGCACCCGATCGGCGTGATCGGCCCAGGTCCATCCCTCCGACTGAAGCCGATCGAACCCCCGACGGCCCATCCTTGCGAGTGCCTCGGGATCGGCGACCGTCGATTCGAGTGTCTCAACGAGCGCGCCCACATCTCCCGGTGGGACGAGCGCCCCGGTGATGCCATCGTTGACCTGTTCGGGGACGCCGCCAACTGCGGAGGCGAGGACCGCGGTTTTGCTCGCCATCGCCTCGTATATGACGGTCGGGCGGCCCTCCGCGTGGCTCGGCAACAACAACAGGTCTGCGGCGGCATACCACCGCTGAAGTGTCTCTGAGCTCACGCCCGTGTACAGGTGCTCGGCGGAATATGCGCTCGATTCCAGCGCTTCCTGTAGTTTCTCGCGTTGGGTACCGCCGTGGCCGATAAAGGCGAATTCGATGCTGTCGAACTCTGTCCGTCGAAGCAGTTCACAGATCTCAGGAATCCCCTTTCGATCGGTGAACTGACCGACGAAGAGCACGAGCGTTGTCCCCGGATCGATCCCAAGTGTTCGACGAATCTGTTTGCGCTCGTCGACGGGGAATGATTCTGGATCGGCACCGATCGGGACCGTCCGAACTTTCCGTGGATCAGTGAGTTGTTCAGCTTTTCGTTGCAGCGCGTCGCTGACGCAAAACACGCCGGTCGCGGCTTCCAGGGTTGATTTAATCTTCTTCGAGACTCCTGGTGGAAGGTCATCGAAGTCGTTCAACAGTTTGCCGTGAGAGACAACAAAAAGCGGCACGTCGTGACGCTGGGCGTACGGCAATAACCCGTAGCCGTCTGGATAGATATGGCATGCGTGGACCACTGCTGGGATCTCGAGTGTTCGCTCGATATATTGGGGGATACGTTTTGCATACGAGCGTCCGGATACCGCGTACAGTAGTCGCTTTGGAAGCAGATACCAAAATCGTGGATAATGCGCTGTGTACAGCCCCCACGACTTCGTTTTCGGGATTGAACGGTATTCTGCATACGGGCCGACTGGCGGCGCGTACGGCCGTGGAGAGACGACAGAGACGTTTGTGCCGGCCGCAGATAACGACCGGAGGCTACGGTAATTGAATAGCCCCCGATACGGATGAAGTGGATCGGGGTGGTTTATTGCACCTGCGATGATCGAGTACATTGGACTGGTGTGATCCGGACTCGACCGCGAATGTTGAAAAGTAGCCGCTCGCTACCGCTCGAGTGCGATCGCTGAGAGGCTTCGATGGGATATGCGGTTCTTTTCTGCATCCGTGAACGCAAGTGGTTTGTCGTGACGTGAGACTGAAACGGACGCTGTCCCGTCAACAGTCAAATCGGTTATGTCACCGTCCACCAGATAGCGGCGGTCGTCGTCGACGACGACACCTTCGGCGCTGCTTCCGGACACGTGTTGGGTCCCCATCGAATCAGTTGCTGCCACTGACTCGAGGGTCCCATCGACGGTAATCCGGAATTTCGAGAGGTCGCCGAAGCCCGTGATTGTCAACACGCGTGGGTGTAGATTGGTCGGGCGCTTCGCTGTTGAAACTACGCTGCCGGCCGTCACCGCGACGAGCGAACTAATCGCCGCCGAGACGAGTCGTAGACACGCTCGACGACCGAAATTCCGTGAACTATCGCTGTCAACGTCAGTTCGGTCGGTGTGAGCGCGATCGTGTGCCAGATCGTGTGCCATGCATACGTTAATCTGTTCATACTACCAATAAATATTACGTTTCTTACATATTCTCGGAGCGATGAGTGTTCGTTTCTTAGACAATTTACGCCTGCTCGGGTGTTCGGAGTGACGGCGTGCCTGCGAGCTCGCCGTCTTCGTACATCGATTCAAGGGGGTTGTCGTCGATCGAAAGCGGCAGATGGACTCGACCGCGCTGTCTGGACGATTCCCAACTGGCGAATACAAGCGCTGTCCCTCTGATCGCCGTCCGTCCTGAAATGAGCGGTTCGTCTCCGTTTATGAGGCACGTAACGAGATGTTCGATCGCACGCTCGTAGTGGGTTACTGGGTCGTCGAACGGATCTGGAATAAGGGGAATACGCTCTGAAGCAATATCTGCAATTCGTCGAATACGACCCTCATTCGGTCCGTATACGTTCTCACCACCGCTTCCAATTGCGCTCCACCCACCGTCTGTTCGCATCCGAAGCGGCGGTCCCTCAGTTGGTTGAATCTCAATCTCACCATCGGTCCCGACAAGCCGTAGATACGCATCGACGAGTGATCGGCCCTCCTCGGCCGTGGAGGCGAACCCGAGTGTCCCGTCATTGTAGCGCCACTGGGCGATCGCCCGTGTCTCGTTGAGTGCTCCGAACCACCGATTTTCACGCGCGCAGTCGATGCCAGCCAACACCCATTCGACGCGCTCGCCGTCGGTGAAGAAATCACACAGATCGAACAGGTGTGAGCCCGCATCAAAGAGGTTGACCTCTGACCACTCGAGACGTTGAAGCTCACCAATGTCACCTGCGTTGAGCCGCCGTTTGGCTTCTCGGACCGGCTCTGCGAACCGTCGTTGGTGATCAATTGTTAGCTGTACGGCTTCTTTTTCACAGACGTCGACCATTCGGCGGCAGTCTGCAGGGGTCGTCGCCATCGGTTTCTCACAGTGAACTGCCTGTACCGATGGTGCTCGTGCACAGTCGACGACGATTTTCGCGTGGACCGCTGGCGGGACACAGACGCTGACGATGTCGGGTTCAGCAGATTCGAGCATCGTTTCGTGGTCCTCGTAGACTCCTTCGACACCGTGGTGGTCGGCGAATGCCTCCGCGTTCTCCGGAACGATGTCCGCACACGCGACGAGCGAGCAGTGATTGAGCCGTTCGTATCCGCCGGCGTGTCGATACGCCATTGCGTATCCATCGCGATTTCGGGTCTCCGGATCAGCGCCAGTTCCAACAATCGCAACGTCGTATGTCATACGTGTCCCCACCGGGTATCGGAAAAAAAGTATATGCTCGCTAACGCTCTGACCGATACGAGAACTCTGACAGCACTGTTTTCATCATGAGCCGATATTGGTAGTAGTGGACGATCGACAGCCCAAGCAACGTACAGAGGAGTACAATAGTGAACGGAACAACCGGGACCGCAATGACGCCAAAGAGGTGTAACCCAAAGACGACGAACCCAAGCGCCGATACGGCCAGATAGAATCGGTCCCACCGGGTAGTCGGATGCGTAAACAGTCCCATCACGTGATCGACCTGTTCAGTCGACGAGACCTGTTTGGTGTCCGAATCGTATGTTACAATTTGATGTTCTTCGAGCTTCGGGAGGTGTGATTGGTACAGCGAGATGTATACCCGTTTTTTGTCATCGTCAGACACCGCCGCAGGATCGATGTCCTGTTCCCACGCTGCAATTTCTGCGGCGAGTTCGCGAAGGTCAGCGTCGCCTCCTCGAGAGCGGAGGAAATAAATCAGTGCCCGTCGCCGGTCGCTGCTCAGGACTTCAAATAACTCCGCAGTTTCCAACCGCTCATCCTCACTCATGACGCACGCCACCCCCAGTGACTTGTGGCTGGCCGAATAGTGGCCCCCGATCGATCAGGGAGGACCGCCGTCGCAAGCGCAGCTTGCGACACCTTGACCACTGATTGTGACCGTCTACGACTATGTGTACCCTTTGTTCGTCCAGGAGGGCGATCGAATTTCTCGCTGCGGCCAGCATTATGCAACCCCCGTAATAGTACGTTTCAGTCGACGTATAGGCTGGTATGACCACTGACCGCCGATCGTCGCAGCGACGTATGGATATGACCTCCACTGCAGCGGATTTGCGGCGAGTGATAACAGATAGTACTTTCGTGCCTCCCGATAGCGGCCACAGCGGAGCGCGGTTCCTGCGAGTGCCCGCCGGAGCGATGCGACGAAGGACCGTGCGTAGTACCGGCCGTACTCGCGGGCCATCTGGTAGTGTTTGTCTATGAAAAGGGGATAAGCGATGTCACGCTGTGCTTTGAATCCATATCCAATCCGATTGGTGTGCGTAACCTTCCGGATTGTCAACGGCGCTTCGATCGGTTCAAACTGGCAGTTCTGACTGAGCCGGAAGAACCACTCGCGGTCTTGCCATGCCGGAAACCGCTCGTCTGGAAGCCCCGCGTCGGGGATCACGCGTGCTCGGACTGTCACCGCTGAGAACTGCCCAAAGTTCTTACCGACAAGCAGTTTCTTCGTCACGTCGCCACTCCAGGTCGGCACTGTTATCGACTCGATTCCGTTGCTCCGTTCGGTTTGCTTTCCTGTATATACGACTCCGACGGCCGGATCTGTCGACTCAAATCGTGAAACGACGCGTTCGGCCTTTTGTTTGTTCCACCGGTCATCGTCGTCGAGAAACCCGATGTATTCGCCGGTCGATGCACAAATTCCGGTGTTTCGGGCGACGTTTGCGCCGCGATTTGTTTCGTGTCTTCGTATTTTAACCGAGGTCAGCCGATCGGCAGTAGACGGAAGCATCGATTCAGTGACTGGTACAGACGAGCCGTCGTCGACGACGATCAGTTCGATGTTTGTATACGTTTGTGTACAGACACTCTCGAGAGCCACATTCAACATCTCCGAACGCTCATACGTCGGAACGACAACACTGAGTCGCCCTGGCACTCGGCCGTCGAGCTCAAAGCCGTTTGGTGGGCTATCTCGAGCTCGATTGTCGTTCGGGTCTGTCATCAGTTGGTCTCCGCTTGCAGTGCGTAGAAGTCAGCGTACTGCCCACCAGCCTCAAGGAGCTCTCCATGTCCTCCTACTTCTGTTATGGATCCGTCTTCGACAGTATATATCCGATCTGCGTCGGTTACGGTTGACAGGCGGTGTGCGATCACGACGAGCGCAAAGTCTCGATCCATCTGTTCGATGGCCGTATGTACTCGTTTTTCTAGTGCGGTGTCGAGGTCGCTCGTTGCTTCATCCATCACCAACAGATCTGCGTCTTTTAACAATGCACGCGCAATCGCGACGCGCTGGCGTTGGCCACCGGAGAGTCGAACTCCGTTGTCGCCGAGTGCAGTGTCATACCCGTCTTCGAGGTTGTCGACGAACTCATCGACTTGTGCGACAGCACAGACCTGTTCGACCTCCGCACGAGTCGCATCTGATTGCCCAATCATAACGTTCTCTGCGAGGGTTGCGTTAAATAGATGTGGTTGCTGTCTGACGATTGACACCCGGTCGCGCCACGCAGCCATATCTACCTCGTCTATTGGGACACCGTTTGCGTAGATTCGGCCGCTATCCGGTTCGTAGAGACGAGTCAAAAGCGAGGCGATCGTCGACTTGCCTGCCCCGGAGGGGCCAACAAACGCAATGAACTCTCCTCGACTCACCTCGAAAGAGAGGTTCGACAACACACGCTCGGACGTCGGATACGCAAACGAAACGTCGGACACCGTGACTGTCTCGACCGGCACCGGCAAGTGCCGGGCCCCCGAACTCGGTTCGCGCTCGCGCTCGAGTTCGTCTGTGAACTCCTGTACCCGTATGAGGTGTGGAAGTCGCTGTTCGAGGTCGTAGATGCTCTCATTGATGCTGTTTACCATCGGCGTCAGCCGGAAGATCGCGAACAAAAAGACTCCAAATGACGCGAGCGAAAGGTTCGCAAACGCAAACGCGAGGTAGATGAGCGCAAAAAGTGACACGGCCGCAGCGAGTTGGTAGCCGTCAGTAATCGCCGCCTTGTTCCGCTCGACCCCTATTTTAGCTTCCGTGAATTGATCGGTTGCCGCGGCGAACTCCGATCGGATTCGCGATTTCATTCCGAAGAGCTTGACAGCACCGATCCCCTGTGTTCCGGCCTGTGCAGACCGCTGAATCTGTTCGTTTGCCGTTGCAAGACGATCGCCAACCGAGTAGCCGGATTCGACGATGTAGCGCGAACCAATCACGAGCGTCCCGAACAGGGTGAACACGACCACGGTGAGAACCGGGGCGAAGTACAGCGCGATTGTGAGATACACCGCTGCCAACAGCCCTCGCTGGGTCAGCGACACAAGCGTACTTATTGATTTGCCTGCGTACTTTGCCTCGGTGATGATCGTGTTCAAAATCTCATCAGAGCCTTCCTGATCGAAATAGCTCATCTTCGCGTCGAGCGCTCGATCAAGCGCAATGAGCCGGATATGTGTGACGTAGTGGACGCGGATAGCCGCACGAAGCCAAGCGACAATAAAACTGAGCGAGTATCGAATCCCCATGGCCGTCATTACGCCGGCGACGAGATACCCCATCGTGAACGGGACGCCAGCCGCGGCGTACGCGGATTGAAACAGTCCCAGTAATCCCCCGGAGGGATCAATCGAGCCGCCGCTTTCGAAGCTTTCGACAATTGGCAATAAAAACCCTAGTCCGATCCCCTCAAGTGCCGCCGCGCCGATACTTAACACAACAATTGCGGCGGCATACTTGGGGCGATACCGGGCAACGCGATATAGCGCGATCACCTTCCGACGGAACGTGTATTGGGTCGTCATATACAGAGGTGGTCTGACATACCCAAGCGGTTACAAAAGGTATACACCGCATACCAGTCAGCGACCCACAAGCGTAATACCACAGTAATCGCCGCTCACTTTCCGGAGACACCATCAGTAATCTGTAATATACTCGACCGATCAGTCGTTCCTCCGGCTGAACTGACTGAATCAATTGGCATCCTTGGGACATTCGATTAAACGTATCTTAACTACGTGACACGCAGACACACGTGGACACAAGATGCCGATAGACGGAGGAGGTGTGTCTTGCCGTGATGGACTGTCTGACTCTGCGGAGACCTCTACCGTCGCGTTTGTGCTGATTGTATCGGTTGCAAGTCTGTGCATAGTGCTGTTCAGGAACTGTCGGCGAAAACGCTCTCCAGGTGGGAATTCTACTAGTGGTGCAACGCGATCAAACTGCTCAGATAGACACTAATGAATCTCTTGTATTATCTCCGGGTGTTTCCAAAGCTCTCTGAGAGCTTCGTCCTCAACGAGATCTACGAGCTCAGTCGGGCTGGACACAATGTCGCGGTCTGTTCGGTGTATGAGCCTACCGAAGAGCCAACACACCAAGAGCTCACTGATCTCGACGTACCAGTGCAGTACATTGAACCGCCCACCCCAAAGCGACTTGTGTCGATCCTTACTGGCGACGTGATCTGCCATGAGGTCCTCTCACAGGCGCGATACCGGGCGACACTACGGCAACATCTCGGCAACCTCTATCGGGCCGATCGCTGTATCCGCTTCGTCGACAGTCTTGACTGGGAGATTGACCACCTTCACACCCACTTCGCTGATATAACCCAGTTTCCGGCTGCATACGTTGCAGCACATTACGACACGTCGTTTACGATCACGGTCCACGCCAACGATATTTATCGTGAACCGATCGGCGCATACACCGGTCCGTTGCTCCGCAGTGCCGATCGGATCGTTACGATCTCTTCAGCCAATCAACAGTATCTTAAAGACCGATTCGTCGAAGCAACGCCGATTGATATTGTCCGAGCGGGAATCCGCCCTGAAAAGTTCGATCTACCCGACAAATCAATCAATAACCGTATCCTCTCTGTCGCCCGTCTCGTCGAAAAAAAGGGGATCGCAGACGCACTGGCGGCGTTTCCAACGATCCTCGCACAGTTGCCAGATGCCACGTACCACGTTGTCGGAACTGGCCGACAGCAAGCGACACTGCAACGGCAGGCCAGAGCGCTTGGCGTTGCCGATCGTGTTGAATTCCTCGGGACAGTTGATGACAAGACACTTCGACGAGAACTCGCCGAGGCGCAGTGTTTTTTGCTCCCCTGCGTCATCGCCGAATCCGGGGACCGCGACGGTATTCCAGTCGCGCTCATGGAGGCGATGGCTGCCGGCGTTCCGCCGGTTTCGACGCGCATTTCGGGGATTCCAGAACTTATCACTCATGATGAAAATGGCCTACTCGTCGAGCCGAGGGACCCAGCAGCGATCGCGACGGAAGTCATTCGATTATTGACTCGTACCACAGCGCGACATTCGCTTGCCCGTGGTGCACAAGAAACCGTTGCCACGCGATTCAATATTGCCACTGAAGCCAACGCACTCGAGGGGGTTTTTGCATCAGCACAGAACAAAAGATAGTTATCCTCGAAACCAAGTTAGTATATAAGTTGACGGCTATGTTGAAAACCTTAGAATCTGATATATTATGTGTGCTAAATACAACGCGCGACTCTTGCGAATAATGAGGCTGTAGCTGATGTTCTATTGATACACACGTAGGTAATGATGCCATGGTCACCTGTGGCACCCGTTAGTGGCTGTGAATGCAAAACAACCCGACGAGGTGTTACGCTGCGTGCCGAAGGCGAAGCCGACCAACGAAGAGATCAACGTTCCCGTCACCGAATTCGAAACGAATCTCGCGCTCCATTCCAGCCGCTGTGACTGTTGTACACACGAGGAGGTCGTCCTCAATACGTGTCGGCGTAAGCAATAGTTCTTGCCCACCGACAGCACCATCAACCTCAATTTTGAGTCCGCCACCGACTCGTTCAACTGATGCCCCCATAGTGTTCCGGTACCCTGCGTACTTGCCCGTGACAGCTTCCAGCGTGCTCATCAACCGATAATGAGGTTGGACTGTTTCGGGCGTCTTGTCCTGAAGTAGCCCCATAACAGCCATCCCAGCATCCATTGGACGGGTCTCTGGACTGGTTGTGCAGGCAACAGCAACCCCTACGTCAGCGTCCTCAAGGTAGCCGAACCACGCGGTCGAGACACCGATAGAGCCACCATGGCCGATCCACCGATCGTCAAGGAACTCCTGCATCATAAAGCCGTACCCATATCCAAGATCCTGTCCGTCGAAATACGCACTCAAGCTTCCGACGTGCTTCGTCATCATCTCTAGGCTCTTGGCAGTAACGACCCTGTCTGCGCCGAGTGCTGTCCCTCCAAACACGCCTTGCATATATTTGGCGAGGTCTCGAACCGAGGCAATAAGTCCTCCAGCCGGGTGAATAAGTGGGTCAAACGGGAACCCAGCCTCCGTGGAGGCTCCCTCCTGCTTCATGTATGGCGTCATGCGATTCGAATCCGCCTCAAACGCATCCTGATCGAATGTAGCTCGATCCATCCCTAGTGGCGCAAGGATTTCCTCTTCGACGTATGTGGAGAAGTCTTGACCGGTGATTTGCTCGATAATCTGACCGAGCATGATGTACCCGGAGTTGTAATAAAAGAACGTATCTCGGTCAGTGACCCGGCGATCAGTCGAACCCTGCACGTGTCGGCGGAAATCAGCCTCACTCGACAACGGGATTTCTCCACCGCCGACGCCAAGCCACCGAGTAATAAGCGGGCCTGCTGCACCGTCACTGGGCATCCCCGACGTATGAGTGAGCAATTCTTCGATTGTGATCAAGTCACCGGGCGCGTCCGCCAAATGCGGGAGGTACTCCGAGACAGGATCATCAACTGCGAGATCGCCTGCTTCCACGAGTTGCATAATCGCCGTTGCCGTGAACGGCTTCGTGCACGACCCAACCCCGAACAAAGTATCTGCTGTGACCGGTGTATTGGTCTCAAGTGTTCGAGCACCGAATCCTTCCGCAGACACGGACGGGTCACCGTCAGCATCAACGATAGCGACCGCAGCACCCGGAATCCGGTGTTGAGTCAGCCAGTCCGCAATAAATGTCTCAACTGCCGTACTCCGATTGTTGGAGAGATTGTCGAACGTCACACCACTGCTTATTATTACAACTCAAAAAAGTCGCTGGGTAGTGAGTGTATGCGACCAGTTATTCGAACATACGAGGGTGTATGCCACTACTGTTATAGTTTGAGCCTACTGGTACCGATCTGCCGACTACAACCTCTATATTCAGTAGTCTGAGACATATCAGAAACAAATGATTTCAACAGAGCCAAGTTGACATACTGTACCGTTCGCCATTGCGTTCTCAGTCGCGAGCGTATCGCAGCGGTTGTCAGCCTGTACAACAAATCGTACGGTATCGGGTCCAAGAGCGTTTGCGCCGGTGGTTCATGAACAGCAGTGGCAACACGATTGTGAACGCTAGTATAATTACTGTGGTCCGAAGACCGGTTCTAACTCCGTCAGTTTTGTTCTGTCACAGATCAGAACGCTGCCGTCCCCACGCACAAAACACGTTCCACGTCTCGAACTCGAAGCTGAGTAGTTCATCTGATATCCTGTGTGGCCTATTTACGCGGTACCTTCGTTTTTGAACTGGCGTTCGATAGCCGAGAGCGCATGAATAGCCGATCGGGCTCGATCGGCTGAAAACAATGAAAGGATGAGGTAGGCAATACCGGCTCTACGGTCACCATCAGTAACAAACAGGGTATAGTATAATTCTCTGGCCTGTGCCCTGTTGCCAGCGTTGAGGTGTGTTTCAGCCGCGTCCCTGCGGTGTTTGTTCCATGCACGCGCGGTGGTTCCGTGAGCGTCCAGCGTGTCGGCATGTTTCGCTAGTAACTGTTTTCGGTATCGAAACAATGAGTCGAGATCAGCGATCATCGACTCGTCGTGATATCGCCGATCAATGAGCGGTTCGGCGATGCACGCAATGTCGTACGCAGAAGCAACTCTGAGATAGAAGTCCCAGTCCTCGCAGTACCGCATAGATTCGTCAAACCCACCGACCCAATCGAAGGCCTCTCTCGTCACCATCACGCTGGAGGGTGTGCCGATCACGTTTTCGACGGATAGTTCGAGAATTGTCAACTCATCTGAGCACGGACGGATCGTTCGAAGTCTCGTTCCGCGCTCGTCGATGTGATAGGCTCCAGTATACACCAGTCCAACTGATCCATCACTCGATTCGAACCGCGATAGTTGTTTTTTTGTCTTCTGGGGATGCCACCGATCGTCGTCGTCAAGGAACGCGATGTACGCTGCGTCTGTTTCGGCGATCGCCTGGTTCCGTGCCGCAGGGAGTCCTTTCGGTTCGTCGTTGTGTCGATAGACAATGCGGCGCTCGGGATAGGTTGATCGGAGCTCGGAGACGACAGTTGCTGTTCGTTGATCATCGCTGCCATCAACGACGACGATCTCAATGTGGCCGTAGGTCTGTTCACAGGCGCTCTCGATCGCTTCTCGTACGTATCCCGGCCGATTCATTGTCGCGATTACCGCCGCGACGGTCGCCGTCTCACGCATACTGAAGTATACAACTGATTTCCCATAGATGTTCTAAGATATGTATGTACTAACGTCGGCAGAACCAGACCGTCCTTCGACGCAATATTTGTAGTAGAGATGTCAGAAACGGATATTCTCATTGCAAACCGGAGATTATCCGTGAGCATTTTTTTCACCCTACTGTGGGAGGGTGTATAACAAAGCACACACATTGATATATCCTACTAAGATCCGTGTGATCATGACCAAAGATCCCTCGAACACTGGCCCAGTGGACTACGTCCTAAACATCTATCACCATCAACACGACTGGAGTGCTTCGGAGCCGCTCAGCCACTCAGTTGTACAGGCAATCGCCGAATGCAACCGAACAACCCCCGAACGTGGCCCGCCGTTATCAGAGGCGATCAACACCGACAGCCTAGATCAGCTTTTTACGATCTATCAGTCCGAGGAGTACCGCACTGATCACGTCGTGTTTACCCA
Source organism: Halalkalirubrum salinum (assembly GCF_005543295.1). Lineage (GTDB taxonomy): Archaea > Halobacteriota > Halobacteria > Halobacteriales > Haloferacaceae > Halalkalirubrum > Halalkalirubrum salinum. Next base: position 32,167 of record NZ_SRSG01000002.1, on the reverse strand, counting down.
TCAAGGCTGTACCGTTGTGGTGTACCGCGACGGTCACATACTTGTTTCTCCGATCGATCACCATCATTCGAGGATCACAGACAGATAACAGACTGTTGAGGGCTTCGAGCGCGGTTGCGCCGCAGTTGGGCCACTGCAGTGCGAACACAACCGCAAACGGTACTAGTGACTGTCGTATCGGGGTTATCCGAGGAGTTCCTCGTTTTCTGGTGGTGGATCGAGGTACTGGGTTAGCGGATGGTATCGAATCCTCTGGGTGGCTCCGATAATTTCCTTATCAATCGGTCAAATCAACGTACTGATTTTCCCAGCTTCGACGCTCCTCTAGCGCTGTTTTGCCGGCCTCTGTGAGTTCGTAATAGTTCGTCCGTTTATCCATACGCCCCTGTTCGAGATATCCGAGCTCGACGAGTGTATCCAAATTTGGATATAACCGCCCGTGGGTGATGGTGTCGATCTCTTTTTGTAGCTCGGAACCGATCGTCTGTCCCGATGGGTGATCCAATCCAGCGGCCACATACAACAGGTCTCGTTGAAACCCCGTCAGTTCGAACATGTACGAGGACACGGGAGGGAGTCATTTGGTTAATATGAGTGAAATTCCCGCTAACAGGGGAATACGCCGATTCTGTGGGTCGGAATTCTCCGAATTTGAATCGATTCTGTTGGTGCGTTCCTCATCAGCCAGCCTATAACAAACCCTCCGCTGGCTGAGATTCAGTTGTGCTCACAGAGACTGATATCTTGATCACCGGCGGTTCAGGGTTTATCGGCAGCCATCTGGCAGATTCATTAACGCCGGCAAACCGTGTCACTGTATTGGACGTTGATCGACCGACTGATCCGACATCGGTCCGGGTTATTCAAGGCGACATCCGAGACCAGGAGACGGTCAAACAGGCGGTTGCTGGATGCGACATCGTCTTTCACGAGGCAGCACTGGTAAGCGTCGCTGAATCAGTTGCGAATCCCTGTCGCTCCCACGAAATCAATGCAACAGGTAGTTTGAATGTGTTTGAGGCTGCCCGTGAACACGACACCCGTGTTGTCGTTGCGTCGAGCGCAGCAGTCTACGGCGAGCCCGATCGCGTACCAATCGCCGAAACGGATCCATTGGAACCGACGTCTCCGTACGGACTGGACAAGCTCGCAACCGATCGATACGCCAAACTGTATCACGACCTCTACGGGCTCGAAACGGTTTCGCTCCGGTATTTTAATGTGTACGGTCCGGGTCAGCGGGGCGGGCAGTATGCTGGCGTTATTCGTGCGTTTTTGAGCCAAGCACGACAGGACGACCCGATCACAATTCACGGTGACGGAACCCAGACGCGCGATTTTGTCCACGTTGACGACATCGTCCGCGCAAACATCGCAGCCGCGACCACAGATGCAGTCGGTGGCGCGTACAACGTCGGAACCGGGAATCCGATCACCATCCGCGAGTTGGCCGAACGGATCAAATCAGTCACTGAAAGCCGCTCCGAACTCGTCCACACAGAGCCCCGGGCAGGAGATATCCAGCACAGCTGTGCAGATATCACTCGCGCACGTGAGTCACTTGGCTATCAGCCCACCGTATCTATCGACGAAGGGCTTGCATCACTTCCCTGCGATGGGAGCTAACACGCTACTGCCGTTTGTGAAGTACCTCGGGGTCAAGCCCCGAGGCACTCGCCTTGCTCATCTGTAGATTCCGAGCCCGAGCAACGCAGAAAGGGCAACAAGTGTCCAAGCGATACTCGGAACGGCTGTGAGGGGCCCGATACCAGAGAGTCCGACGAGGACGATCCCAGAGACGCCGACCGCGATTGCAAGTTCGGCTTGCCCGTCATTCGTCGGTTCCGCATCGGTATCGAGGTATCGATCAAACTGAGAGATGTCTTTGAGCTCGATCGTCCCTCGGCTCTTTTCGTAGTCGACGACCCCGTACTCATCCATCTTTGGGAGGTGACACTGATACAATCCAATGTAGACGCGCTTGCGCTGGCTCGAGGATATCTGTGAGACGTCAACGCCGTTTTCGATCGCCGCGATATGCTCGGCTACAACATCTAAGGTTGCGCAGCCGTCTTCTTGATTTTTTAGATACTCAATAACCATTCGACGGCGATCGTTTTTTAGTATCTCGAATACTTCTCCGATCTCGAGGTCTGTCTGCGCATCGCGTTCCGGACCGAGTAAGTCATTTATACTTGGGGCCGTGTCCGTCTCGATGCTCCCCCCCTTGCTTTCGTCTCCCACTGACGCGCTGGAACTCATCGTTATCGGTTAACATGTTGTACGCTTATAAATAATACCTGCATACTTGGATACAGGCCATCCTCGCTGAGAGTAAACAATCTATTAACACCTACTGCCAGCAGCCGTTTGTGTCGCCGACTGCTTCGATAATCCGATCTTTTCGTGTCAGATCCGCCGAACCTCGAAGCCGGCAGTCTGCCACTTATCGGTATCGATTATCGCTTTTGTATCGACGATGACTGGGCGTCGCATCCGGTCGACCATGGCGTTTGGATCAAGTGTTTTGAACGCGTCATGATCTGCTGTCAGCACGATCGCATCTGCGTCGGTCGTTGCCGTTTCGACGTCTGTGAGCGCGAGTGTTGGATCGGATACGAGGGGGTCAGCCACGGCAACAGTCGTTCCTACATCTCCATGGGCGTGGAGTTCGCGGGCGAGTTTCACACCCGGACTGTTTCGCGTGTCATCGACGTTTCCTTTGTACGCTGCCCCAAGAACTGCAATCCGACGGCCGTCGAGTGAGCCAAGCACGTCACACAGTAGCTCAATTGCGTAGCCGGTCATTCCGTCATTGACCGCTCGGGCGGTCGAAATGAGATTGAGGGTGCCCATCCCGTCGTCGAGGAACCACGGATCGATCGGCAGGCAATGACCGCCGACGCCAGGGCCTGGTTGGTGGAGTTCGACCCGTGGGTGTCCGTTCGCAAGCTCGATCGCTGTTCGTGAGTCGATCTCGTGGGTTCCCGCGAGACGTGCAATCTCGTTTGCGAGTGCGATGTTGACGTCCCGATAGGTGTTTTGGATAAGCTTCACGAACTCTGCGACCGTTGGGTCCTCGACAGTGCTTATCTCGCCGGTGACGAAAGGCTCGTACAGTTGCACTGCTGCGTCGATCGACGGTTGGGCGATCCCGCCGATGATTCGATCGTTTGAGCGCAACTCGGCGATGATATCACCCGGGAGCACGGTCTCTGGGCAGTGGACGAGGCCGAAATCTGACCCAGAGACAAGGCCTGATTCCTCAAGAATCGGGGCGAGCACATCTGTCGTCGTTCCCGGTGGGACTGTCGACTCCAAGACGACCGTATCACCCGGCCGAATTAACTCCGACACGGCGCGGCCCGCAGATTCGACATACTCCAGATCCGCTTGTTTGGTTTCGTGGTCGAACGGAGTTGGGACACAAATTACGTGATACGACGCCGGAACTCCTTCATCGACAATCCGAAGATTCCCAGACTCTCGGGCCTGGGTAACGAACGCGCGAAGCCCCGGCTCGTCGAGGTGCACCTCGCCGTCCCGCAGCCGGGATCGGACCGCTGGATTTGCGTCGTACCCAGCCACGCGGTGATCGTAATTGGCGAGCATCGCTGCCGTTGGGAGACCAATATACCCGAGTCCGTGGACGCAAACCTCACTCATGGAATCGGGGTCAGCTGTTTCCCAGTCACGTCTTCGACGATGCGTCGCCCAGCGGTTCCGTCACCGAATGGTGGGTCCCAACTGCGGTCTGTGAAAAGCGCCTCTAGGACCGCCTCCTGGATTTCACCGCCGTCAGGCGGACACAAGCGGTTCGCGCCAACGGAGATCGTTTCGGGTCGTTCGGTGCTGTCGCGGAGGGTCACACACGGTACACCAAGAATACACGCCTCCTCTTGGACGCCCCCTGAGTCGGTTAAGATGAGGGCTGCAGCGGATTCTAATCGAAGGAAGTCGAGATAATCGAGTGGCTCGACTGTTCGAATTCGATCGGGGACTGTGAGTCCAAACGTTTCGAGACGCTTCGCAGATCGAGGATGGATTGGATAGATCACCTCTGTTTCGTGTGCCGCAGCAGCTCGCCCAACACCCTCAAGCAGGCGTTCGAATCGATCGGGATCGTCGACATTCTCGGCTCTGTGGGCGGTCAGAATGAAAAAATCGTCTGTGATATCGAGCTCTGCACAAATGCTACTGCGTTCGGCGGCGATCCCTCGATGCTGAGAGACTGCGTCGACGATCGTGTTGCCTGTGACCGTAATTCGATCGTGCGGGATGCCCTCGTCACGGAGCTGTTGTCGGCTTCGGTCTGTCGGCGCATAGAGGCGATCGGCCACGTGATCGGCGACGACCCGGTTGAGTTCCTCGGGCATATCTCGGTCGAAGCTACGGAGGCCAGCCTCGACGTGCCCAACCGTCACGTCAAGTTTGCCTGCAGCGAGCGCCCCTGCCAGTACGCTATTCGTATCACCTTGAACGAGAACGGTGCTGGGCTGGATTGTTTCGAGGATCTCTTCGAGTTCAATCAACATCTGGCCTGTCTGTCTCCCATGGCCTGCAGACCCAACCGCGAGGTTGTAGTTTGGTGCTGGAAGCTCAAGCTGGTCAAAAAAGACCTCATCCATTGACTTCGAGTAGTGTTGGCCAGTGTGGATGAGTGTGTACTGGATTTCGCCGGCTTCACACGCACGGACAACAGGGGCGAGTTTGATTATTTCCGGACGGGTTCCGAGCACGATTGCAATATGTTCACTCATTCGTCTGCACCGGTTTTCCGACCTCCGATGTTTTTGGCCCAGAATACGATCAATGCGCCTGCTGTGAGCTGTCCACTGCAGACGATACCGTTTCGACAGGTGCTGGAATAGTAGCTTTTTGTCATGATATGCGAACGGATTGGTCTTGTGACCGGGGTAGTGCCGGCTACTTCGACGCAGACAACGTCGGGGCTTCGTTATGTACACCCTCACGGGCCCCAAAATTCGGTGGAAAACGGCCGGTTGAGACCAGTGGTGGTTATTTTGCGTATAACAATACGTCTCAGATCCGTGGTGTGGACACGATCACACAGGCGATCGTCCAACACAATCCACCTATGTCAACTGAAAAGGAACCACTTCGAGCGCCTCCCGGGGCTCCTGAGCTAAGCCAGGCGATAAGCGGCGATCGTGCACAAGTCCAGTCAAACTCACTCACAGAATCATCGGTACAACGCTCTGGTGTGGTCATCGGTATTCCAGCATACAACGAGGGTGACACGATCGAATCCGTCGTGGCTGACGCACTGCAGTACGCCGACGAAGTGGTTGTTGTCGATGATGGGAGTACCGACGAGACTGCACAGCTCGCTCAAGCGGCTGGTGCAACGGTAATTGTCCATCCGCAAAACAAGGGATACGGCGCAACAATACAGACGCTTTTTGCACGAGCTCACGACACTAATGCAAGCTATCTCGTAACTCTCGATGGAGATGGCCAACACGAGATCTCCGACAGTAGTGCCCTTGTTGAGACGTGCCGTAACACCGACGCATCAGTTGTTATCGCCAGCCGGTTTCTCGGTGGATCAACGTCGAATATTCCCCTGTATCGCCGATTTGGATTAGCAGTTATCAATTTGTTGTCAAACCTTGCGATTCGGGTTCGGGGCGGAAACACGACAATTTCAGACACCCAAAGCGGTTTCCGAGCATACGACGCAAGCGCAATCGAGGCTGTCGTTGAGACGGAGAATATCGGTTTTGGGATGGATGCGAGTTTGGATATCCTGTTTCACGTGGTCAACTGTGGACACAACATCACGGAAATTCCCACGACAATCAACTACGATATCGACGGATCGAGCACGCATAATCCATTTGCACACGGATTCAATCTCATTCGAGCAATAGCAGTTGAGTTTGCGCGAATTAGAGACTAATCGATCGACTGGTGTACGACGAACTAATATATGCGTGTCCATACGACTGTGTATGTCCGTGAGTTTATTATACTCAACAAACAAATCATACGCTAATTTAAGAATACTTATATATGAATTCGTTGTACTGTCGAACGGGAAACGTAAAATGGGCAACTGTCAGTCAGATCGCATTACGGAAAATTTCGGGCACGTTTCGGGAACGACTGTATCGTTTGATTTTGATCCAACTGGGGATAATGTCATTGTTGCGATTGTTGAGGCAATCGCAGCGGTGACCGGAGACAACCCAACAACACTGCCACCACTGGCAGAGGTGATTGATCCAGACGCTCTTGAGACGTGTCTTAGCTCGGGCAACGAAACGGTTGAAGTGTCATTTAAATATACAAATCGGTGGGTCAGTCTTGATGCCACAGGTGTCGGAACAATTGACCTGTACGAACAGTCTTGAGACAAAACGGGGCGTTCGGCTTTTCATTATACGAGTATCGCGATCTGCACCAGCAGGTCTAACGGTCACCGATCGGAGTTGGTTTGGACAGTCGTGATTGCAGTGATTGCCGTCGCAGCACCCAGCGCAATCGCTCCGATAATCGCGGCTGTACGAAATGCTCCCAGTAGTATGGCAAAAGTGACAATAACTGTCCCCACGAGCGTAATACCAATGTGAACCCAGACCAACCGGTTTCGATCGTCGGTTTGAGTAAGATACGCTTCAAGCGAGTCAAGTTTGGGTCCCGGATGCACTACACTAGTGTCTGGGTCGTATTGGATAACATCAGCATCTGCGAGTTTCGGAATATGTGTCTGATATAACGAGACGTATATCCGTTTTCGTTGCTGGGCGGTGAGTTCGTCTCGGTCGATATCTGCCTCCTGGGCCGCGAGATCGCCTGCGAGTGTCTGTAGATCGATCCCGGTTGATCTACTCTTGAGTCGACGAATGATAAATCGACGCCGTGAACTGCTCAGCAGATCAAAGACGGTGTCTTGGGACAGCTGGAACGTATCGTTGTATGACATTCGAAATCAGGAGTCTCGCTGTGTGTTCGAGAAAGTCGTTTCACAACAAGACGCTTTGTTAACTGTTCGTTTCTAAAAATAACCAGATAATACCACATGAGTGGCTGACACGTACCAATGTACAGAGACGGTCACCCACTACAGCCAACAGGCCCAGTGAGTGATTATGCTGCCCCTCAGATGGTAGTCTTACGCATAACAAAACCCCAATCGGTGTTTAGGTGTCACACGCCATGAGCCATCCGTACAGGCACGTAGTCTCACCAATGACCGACATCAAAGGAGGAATACTCGGCCGGCCAAATCACAACAAGACAACTATGAGGCGATAATATGTGTGGAATTATCGCACGTGTTGGCGCTACAGACGCCGTCAACGAGCTGATGGTTGGGTTAAAAAACCTCGAATACCGCGGCTACGACTCTGCTGGTATTGCTGTGACCGATGGCGCTCAGATCGATGTGTGTAAAACTCATGGAGAGATCGACGCGCTTCACTCGGCACTCGAAGAGCGATCGCTTGCGGGCTCAGTTGGGATTGGACACACGCGCTGGAGCACGCATGGGCCACCAACTCACGCGAACGCGCACCCACATACAGACGACTCCGGTCGTGTAAGTGTTGTTCACAACGGAATTATAAATAATTACGAGGCGCTCAAAACCGAATTACAGGCGGCCGGACACACCTTCACAAGTGAAACTGATACGGAGGTGATCCCGCATCTCATTGCCGCAGGACTCCGTGAGGGGAAATCTCCTGAAGACGCATTCCGTGGTGCGGTTGAGCAGCTCGACGGAAGCTACGCCATTGCGGCTGTCGTTGAGGGCTCAACTGCGGTCTATGCCACTCGGAACGGCTCTCCACTCGTCCTCGGCCTTGGCGAAAAGGCGCTGTTTCTCGCGAGCGACGTCCCCGCGTTCTTGGAGTTTACCGATCGTGTGGTATACGTGGAAGACGACGATGTCGTGATTGTTCGCCCAGACGGGTTCGAGGTGACAAGCCTCGGTGGCGATTCTGTCGACCACCCTGTCGAGACTGTCGAGTGGGACGCGAATGATACCTCGAAGGCCGGATATAGTCACTTCATGCGAAAAGAGATCGATGAACAGCCGGTTTCATTCAGACAGACGATCGAGGGTCGAACCGCCGACGGGGTAGTCGATTTCGACGCAATTCCTGACGGGATGCTCTCGGGAATCCAAGATGTCGTATTTGTTGCCTGCGGGACATCCTATCACGCGGCACTGTACGGAACACGACTGTTTCGCCGCCGAGGAATTCGGGCGACTGCAGTCCGCGCAAACGAGTTCGCATACGACCCAGTCCCACTTGATGAGCACTCGCTCGTGATTGCGGTGACCCAGAGTGGAGAAACGGCGGATACGCTTGCGTCGCTTCGGGTCGCAAATGATACCGACGCCCACACGCTCGCAATCACAAATGTCGTTGGATCGACCGCTGCACGGGAAGCCGACGATTCGATCTTTATTAGGGCAGGACCAGAGATCGGCGTCGCCGCCACCAAGACGTTCTCTTCGCAGGTGGGTGTTTTGGCGCTTTTGGCCGAGCAGATCGCTGTTGATGCAGATCCTGCTTCCAGCATGCCAGCGGCGATCGAGGAACTAACCCAGGTACCAGAAGCGATCCAGTCTGTTATCGACTCGACCGAAGCCGCCCACCTCGCAGAACGCTATCGCCATGCAGACGCATACTTTTTTGTCGGCCGTGGGGTCGGGTACCCGGTTGCCTGCGAGGGTGCGTTGAAATTCAAAGAGATCACCTACGACCACGCCGAGGGGTTCGCCGCGGGAGAACTCAAACACGGCCCGCTGGCACTCGTGACCCCCAATACAGTCGTTATCGCGTTATTTACCGGACGGAACGACCATCTCACACTACACAACGTCGAAGAGGCACGGAGTCGTGGTGCGTCCGTCATTGGAATTGGACCCGCTGGGACAGAAGTCCAAGCCGCTGTTGATGAGTACCTTTCAATCCCCTCGGTTCACCCAGAACTCGCCGGCCTACTGCTCAACATTCATCTACAACTGTTAGCGTATCATGCAGCAAACCTCCGAAATCGTGCGATCGACAAGCCGCGGAACCTCGCAAAAAGCGTGACTGTCGAGTGATGCACATACTTGTTTGATGCTCTTCACACCCGATCGGATACTGCTTTCGTCTGGCGGTATAATCCCATATTAACAATATCCCTGTTCCTCGTGTCACCAATCAATGTCCCATTCGGAAGCCACAACCGACGATCGGTTCACTGCAACGATCGTTAGATACGAGGACGGTCCTGATGAGTGTACGATCCATCCGAGACGGGCTGACGACGACTGTCGAACGACTGCGTGGATCACTGCACTCGAGGGGTCGTTTGTCCCATTATCAACGTGTCGGTGAGTGGGATATGGATCGACACAGCCGTTGAAGCGGGTGCTTAACTAACTCCATATAGCGGGACGATGTGTTTAATGTCGCACCCTGATTATCCCCAAAATGTGAGCGATCGCCGGCGCGAACCGTCGTCGTCAGCGCCTCCAGTTGAGCTCCGACACGGCCGTGTCGTCACCCCCGAGACGGTTATTTCCGACGGCTGTGTGCTTTTTTCTGGGGGAACGATCGTTGACGTGGGGCCAACTACTGACCCACCACGCTCCGGTGCAGCCTCTGTCGATGTGTCCGGAGCGGTTGTGATGCCGGGTATTGTCGATCTCCATGGTGATGATATCGAAAGCGAACGCAATCCACGATCGTCTGCGCAGGTTTCTATTGACACTGCACTTTTGAGTACTGATCGGATTAACGCCCTCAATGGGATCACGACCAAGTTTCACGCGATCGCCTTCGAAGAAACCCCAGAGGACAACCGGTCGATCTCCGAGGCGACGGAGCTGGCCCGGAGCATCAAACGCACTGACGGACTGCTCGTTGATAACCGGGTGCACGCGCGGTGTGAGCTTTCGTGCCCGAGCGTTGATGCTGTCGCAGCGCTTGTCAATGAGGGCACCGCGGACCTTGTCTCTATTATGCACCACGGTCCTGACGAGGGACAGTTCGATGATGCCTCGTTTCGAGATCACTACATCAACGATCGGAACGTCCCTCGGGAGGCGATCGACGACCTCATTGCCGATCGACGGACAGTCTCTGAAGCGACCCTCACAGCATGCGCTGCCCGCGCAGCCGAGGTTGCCGAATCCGCAGGAGTACCGCTGGCATCACACGACGACAACACCGTCGAAACCGTCGAGTGGATGGACCGCCTCGACGTCGATATCTCAGAGTTTCCCCTGACGTTGGCTGCGGCTGATCGGGCGAAAGCGTGTGGTATGACAACCGCATTGGGTGCGCCGAACCTCATTCGCGGCGGAAGCCTGTGGGACAACCTCAGCGTCCGCGATGCGATCGAGGCCGGCGTGTGCAACGTGCTCTGTTCTGATTATCACCCGCCGTCGATGCTCGCTTCGCCGTTCGTCGAAACCGGTGAACCGCTCTCGACCAGAGTTGCCCGGGTCACCAAGAACCCCGCTGATGCGGTTGGGCTGACCGATCGTGGTCGAATCGAACCTGGTGCACGCGCGGACGTGCTCGTCGTTGATTTGGAACCCGCCCCAACGGTCCAGCGGGCGTACGTGAACGGTATCGAGACGCTGCGAACGGGTGCACAAGCAACCGGCTCCTCGACTGTTCGCGGGCCAGCGAACTGATTCATCGATACACAACTGAGGGCTCACCGATACGGCTCAGGAGGCACAGACGGATCGACTATCGGCTCCGGATAATCACTCCCAAGTTGGACGCCGTAGTCGGTCTGTTCATCTGCGCTCATCGTCCACGGTTCGTGGGCATACCGCGGCGGAAGGACGGCCAATTCGGGGAGCCAGTGGGTAACGTACTTTGCGTCACTGTCGTACTGTTTCGCCTGTTTGCTGCTATTGAAGTACCGATCGCGCGAGTCGTTGCCGACCCCCGCAATGTACGACCAGTTGCCGTAGTTCGACGCTGGATCGTAGTCGACCAGTTGGGTCTCAAAGTACGCCGCGCCCCACCGCCAGTCGATCCGGAGGTGGTTGACTAGAAACGACGCGGCGTTTTGTCTGCCACGGTTCGACATGTATCCCGTCCGATTGAGTTCGCGCATATTTGCGTCGACGAAGGGAATGCCAGTCTCGCCGCGGGTCCAGCGATCGAACGCCGTCTCGTCGTGTCGCCACTCGATATCAGTTCGCTGCTGTAGCCCTCCCGGGGCGAAGAACGATCGGCCGTGTTTTGCGACCTGGAACTGAAAGAAATCTCGCCAGATGAGTTCGAACAACAGCCAGTACGTCGAATCGTTCGAAACGCGTTCGTCCTCGTAGCGGCGCACCTCCCGTTCGACTTGCCGCGGCGACAGACAGCCGGCGTTGAGCCACGCCGACAGCTTCGAGGAGTATCCCTGCCCGAGCATCCCGTTTCGCGTCTGCTTGTACTCACGAAGCCGATCTTCGCCCCAGAGGTACTGATCGAGACGATCGATCCCCGCGGTTTCACCGCCCTCGAATGAGAGGACGGCGCGATCGTCCCGCGCCGGCGGTTCCAGATTCGGATCCAACTCCTCGAGCGATGGAACCGTGCCAGGATCGATCTCGGCGATCGGACCACCGTCGACTTCCGGCGTTTCGATCGGTTCGCGGACGGTGCTCTCGCGCTCGACGGACTTGCGAAAGCTGGTGTATGTGTCGCTGATCGACCGGTAATCCGTCGGCAGATCGTTGAGGTGATACAGCGTGTGGGTCCACACCCGCTCGACAGCGACATCTGCCGCACGAAGAGCCGTCTTCACCTCGGTCTCGACGGCCATCTCCTCGGGGGCGGGGTACGTCGCCATCACGACCCGATCGGCACCGACACGATCGGCCAGTTCGGGAATGACTGTCTCTGGGTGGTTGTGACGGACGATGAGATCCGAACCCTGCTCTCGAAGCGACTCACGGAGATCGCGGACGGATTCTTGGAGAAACCGGGCCCTGTGTGATCCGGTCTTTTGAAACGTAAACGAGTCTGCCCCGCCATATCCCTGCTCGCCGTACGCTCGCGGATCGAACACGTAGACGGGGATAACGGGGCCGACTGTTGCGGCCGCTGATCGGAGTGCCTCGTTGTCGTGGAGTCGACAGTCGCTGCGAACCCACCAGATGGTCGGAGTAGCCATGCACAATGTAGCAGGTGCACAGGTTTGAATGCTGAGTGGACAAGGTCCGTTTTGATTTGTTGCAGTTTGAAGACTACTGGGTTGTTTCCGTGGATTTGCGATCGGATTGACCGCTCCCGACAGTCATCTCTGTGTTCCCTGCCCCGTTTCGGGCAGCTGTTGACGCAGTTCCACGACGATCGCTCCCCGAGTGGTACACTGCCTCGCCGGTTTCTGGATCGAACAGGTGGAGCCGATCGGGATCATACGTGACTGTCAGCATATCGCCCCGTTCGACTGTTCGCCCTGGTTGGTAACTCACGACCTGTAGATCGTCATTGCCAAGGCTCGTATGGAGCAACAATGTGTCTCCAAGTGATTCGACCAGATCGACATGCACATCCAGCTGCTCGTTCTCTGATGTGGTTGGGTTGTCGACGACGGTAAAATCCTCTGGACGGACGCCTAAGAGGTAGTGGCCATCTGAGAGCTGGTCGAGCGCTGACTGCTGCGGTAACGGAATCGAACACGCCTCGTGGACGGCATCGACCGTCGGTCCGGTTGTGCTGACGTGTGCCTCAATAATGTTCATTGCTGGACTGCCAATGAACTCTGCGACAAACCGTGTCTCCGGGAAGTCATACAGCTGCTGTGGCGGGTCAATCTGCTCGATTTTCCCCTTGTTCATCACCGCGACGCGGGTTCCAAGGGTCATTGCCTCGATCTGATCGTGTGTTACGTAGACGGTTGTCGTCCCCAGTTGCTCGTGGAGCGTCGAGAGTTCTGTCCGCATCTGTACGCGAAGCTTCGCGTCTAGGTTCGAAAGCGGTTCATCCATAAGGAACACCTCTGGGTCTCGGACCAGTGATCGACCCATTGCGACGCGTTGTTTTTCGCCTCCCGACAATTCACTCGGCTTTCTGTCGAGCAGCTCCGCAATGTCGAGTACCTCCGCAGCGTGGGATACGAGCTCGTCAATCTCTTCGTCGGTGTATGATCCGGAGTACTGCATCCCAAACGTGATGTTCTTTCGGGCGGTCATATGTGGAAACAGCGCGTAGTTTTGAAATACCATCGCGATGTCTCGTTCCTTCGGCTCGTGGTCGTTAACGACCGTCTCGCCGATCGACAACTCGCCGTTCGTACACGTTTCCAGCCCCGCAATAAGTCGGAGTGTGGTGCTTTTTCCACAGCCAGACGGGCCAACTAACACGAGGAACTCTCCGTCTTCGACTGTGAGGTCGACGTCGTTGACCGCGACTACGTCTTCGTATTCTTTTCGTACGTCTTGTAGCTCAATTGTTGCCATGGTTTGGATTGGTGTTTCAGCAAAGACTCAAAGCTTGAGTCCCATTGTCGTCAGCAGGTTCTTTCGGAGCGCCAAAAGCAGTGCCAGCGCCGGTAGCAGCGAGATAACCGCACCAGCCATCATCAGATTGTACTGCGTTAGCGTTCCCATCTGTGCGCTCTGTAACATCCGAAGGCCGACCTGTATCATCTGTCTGCTCTCGGTGTTGATGACGATGAGCGGCCAAAAGTACGCGTTCCAGGTCCCGATGAACATGATCACCGCGAGCCCCGAAATCATCCCTTTTGTCATCGGAATCAGCACATGTCTCAGGAACCCGATCGGTCCAACCCCGTCCAAGCGACAGGTCTCGACCAACTCAACTGGAATTGATTTGAAGTGTTGTCGCAACAGGAATACCCCGGTTGCGCTCGCGAGGAACGGAATCGTGAGCCCCCAGTAGGTGTTGTGCCAGCCGACCGAGACAACAAGTTCGTACAGCGGAACCACACGGATGACGAACGGCACCATGAGGGTGAGCAAAATAAAGTAGAATGTGACCCGATCGAGTTTGAAGTCGTAGAATACGATCGCAAGCGCTGCCAGAAGCGACAAGCCGATCGCGCCCAGCGTTGATGCGCCGGCAACGAACAGCGTGTTGAGCGTCAGCCGCCAAAAGCCCCAGGTGACGAGTACTTGGTAGTAGTTCTGATACATCGTCTCGAGGCTTCCGGGCCGAACGTAGTTCAGGTCGTACACTTGCGCGGTCGTCTGCGTTGTCAAAAGCAGTGCCATCGCGATTGGCGCGACGAGTACGGTACTTGAGATGAGTAACGCGATGTGTGAGCCCGGATGGGCGAGCACGTCGGATCTCCATCGATCAAGGTTCGTCACGAGTGTGTCGGTGCGATCGGTTTGGGTGATGTCAAATGCGTCTTTGATTGCCATCTGTTAGCCTCCGTAGTGTATCCGCTTGTCTGAGAAGACGATCTGTGCGACGGCCAACACGACGGCGATTGCAAACAGGTACACCGACTGGACGGCGGCTTCGCCGATGTTGAAGTTCCGGAAACCGCTTTCATACAGCTGGTATATCATTAGATTGGTTGCCCCCCGCGGCCCGCCATTAGTTACGAGATCGACCATCGCAAACCCGCCAAAGAAGCCACCGAGTGTATTGATGACAAGCAAGAACAACAGTGTCGGTGAAATAAGCGGCAGGTAGACGCTCACGAGCATGCGCCACTGCGGGACGCCGTCAAGGCGAGTTGTTTCGTTGAGCGATTCTGGGATGCCGTGAAACGCTGCCAGCAGGAAAATAATGTCATAGCCGAGTGTAAACCAGATCGTCCCGAGCGCGACGAGCCAGAACGCCTGGGTACCGTGTACCCGCCAGTCCCACTCCATCCCAGTTAGTGATTCGATCGGGGCGCTTATCATCCCGATTTCGGGGTGCAAGAGGATGAGCAGTACTGTTGCGGCGACTGCACCCGGCATCGCATACGGCCAGATGACGGCGATCATGTAGGCCGTTTTGCCTCGTTCGACGGTGTAGATCCAGTACGCAAGAAGAATTGAGACAATGAGCGTTCCAAAGACGCTCACAACTGCAAACTTGAGCGTGACGATGACGCTGTTTTGATATTTTTCCCACATGAGGATCTCCCAGTACTGTTGGAGACCGACAAACGTCCCCTGTTGTCCGAAAAACTGCGTTTCGTAGAACCCAAGCCAGATCGTTCGAAGCGCGGGCCAGTACAGGAAGATCACAAAGATTGCGATCGTCGGAAGCAGGAGCAACGCGGCCTGCCACGTGCTGTCATACGCTTTTCGGGAAGACATGTATTGGTTAGTCCCTCACTTGCCGTTCAGCGCTGCAGCGCGTCGCCGATCCGCTGTTTGTACTCACTTAGCATCTCGTCGAGATCTTCGCCTTGCCGGAGTGCGGTCCACAGGTCCATCCGCTCGTCACCGACCTCTCCAGTCGTCGCGACCATGTGCATTCTCGTGTACTCTGAGGATTCGCTCTTTTCGAGCTGGTCAAACCCGGCGGTCCAGGCTGGATTCTCTTCAAAAAAGCCATCAGATTCGAGCATATCGCGGGATTCACGATGGAGCGGGAAGTACCCGGTTCGCTTGTGCCACTCTGCTTGTGGTTCCGGACCAGTGATCCACAAGAAGAAGTCGATGAGCGCCTCCTCCTGATCGGGTGACTCAACTGCCTGTTCGGGGACCCAAAGTGAGCCGCCACCGATCTGGCCGCCGTGGAAGTCATCATGTGGGCTGAAAAGCGGCGCGGCACCGAGTTCGAATGGCTCGCTGGCCTCCTCGGCGAGCTCAGCATTCCGTCCGAGTCCGGCGGTCGAACCAAGGTTGATCCCAACCCGCCCGCTTTGTAACGCTGCGCCAGATGCGTCACCCCAGCCTTGTTGGGTTGCCATGTAGAGTTCGTCGTCGTACATCTCTTTCCACCAGCTGTAAATCCGTCGTGCGGTTTCAGTTTCGAGCAGAATCTCGGTCGAATCGCCCTCTCTCCCGTTGGCGTTGTTGAACACGAACTCTTGATCGATCGCTGACCACTGATTGATGAACCACGTCACATTTGCCCACGCACAGCCCTCCTCGGCTTGGGTTTCCTCAACCAGTGTTTCCGAGACCTGTCTGACTTCTGCCATTGTCTCTGGCGGCTCGTCAGGATCAAGGCCTGCCTCTTCGAACATGTCTCGGTTGTAGCTCATGATCGCCGTCGAGTTGTTTATGGGCATCGAGTGCCAGGTCCCGTCGACCGCAAAGTAATCCACGACGACCTCCATGTAATCGCTCCAATTGACGTTATCGCCGAGTAAATCCTCAACCGGAATGAATGCATCTGCATCCAGCGCGGCGGAAGTATCTCCAGATGCGAAAAGCGAGATGTGCGGCGCGTTCCCCGCATTGATTGCCGACATCGTCGCTTCGAAGTTCTCACCATAGCCGCCTTGGGATGTGGTTTCGACGTGGATCCCGTCGGCTCGGTCATTGTACTCTGCAACAAGGTGATCCAGATGTGACCCAAGCTCGCTCCCGAAGATGTGCCAAAACTCGAGGACGATGTCATCCTCGTCGGCCTCGCCAACATCAACGCCGCTTTCATTCTCTCCGTTACCGTTACCGTTGCCGTTTCCGCTCGAAGCTTCGGCCGGTTGGTCGCTGTTGCCAGTACAGCCTGCCAACCCCGCGATCCCGGCTGCTCCCGCGGCTTCGACGAACCGCCGGCGGCTCACGCTTGTTCCCGGCCGATCTCTGAGTGGATTTCTCGACGTCATGCAAGTAGGGCTGGCTAAGAAACAAGTATGAACGTTGCTATGAGCCGAATATACTGGTGTCTGCAAATTGGTCCGTCGCTATAGTCTACGGAGCAATCGATATCATCAATCGGTCCAGTCCCCCCGCTCGTGTTTACCGGCCCGCTTGAGCGATCGGACCACCTCAATCGGGATCATGTGAACTGAATCCTAACGATAGGATGCCTCTGTGGGTACAATTGCTATATATTTATATATAATATGCGGTTTTGTACGGAGAATATAGTCAGTTAATTTCATATAACAATATAAGATAATAGCTTTACTACGTTTGCTTTTGCAAATCGTTATTTTTACTATCTAATCAAATATATAGTGACTCGATGTACCAGCACACAGCTCACAATAATCTCACGCTTTTGGCGCGATTGGACGCGCCACCGGTGGATGATCCGGTCCGTCTCGCCGTCGTCGCGGACCCACACGTTACGGATCGCGAAACAGGGACTGCGAAGCTCTATCACTGTACGGGCGATCGGCTCCGTGCAGCGTTCGACGATATCGCTGATCGGGACGTCGACTACACCATTTCTGTCGGCGATCTCACGAAAGATGGTGCGCCGTGGGAGTACGAACTGTTTGATGAGCTACTCGAAAACTGTCCCACGCCGTTCCTCGCGGTTCCCGGCAACCATGATGTGCCGAAAGCATCCCCGGATGTGTACCGTCATGGCGATGCCCACGACACCCCGCCAGTCTCGCGGTTCGTCGATCGATACACCCCCGGTTCGATCCCGTTTTCGATGTCAGTTGGGGGCCTCGACGTGATCGGAATCAACACCGCCTCAATGCCCGATGGGTCACTTGAGACGACTCACGACGGTGAGGTATCTGCTGAAGAGGTTGCACAACTCGACCAGCTGCTTGAAACTGCGGACACGCCGGTCGTGGTTATGCACCACAATACACCCAAAATGTCCGCACAGTTCGATCAGTATCGCGACGCGGTCCATCCGGGCGTTGGCATTCCGCCGACGCTCCGAAACCCGGAGCCGTTGATCGAAAAGCTTCGAGCTCACGACGTTCGTCTCGTCATGACCGGCCATCTGCACATGCCTGGCGTTGCGACGACAGGGGCGCTCCGAGAAGTTACCGCACCCGCGACGTGCAGCTATCCGCAGGGATACCTCCTTTTTGACTTCGACCACACTGGCGTTGCTGTTCGATACGTTCCAGTGACTGATATTGAAGGAATGACCGAAGCACACGCAGCCCGTCGGACAGCTGGTGAGACCTCAGCGGGACTCACAGCATTTTCTGCAATCCGACTGGCGTCGGCGCCGCTAGTCGACGATCACGCGGGGCCATGAGTACTGCCGCTGCAGCCGATCGGCTGTTCGAGGTAAGCCAAGATCATGACCCTCACACTCCCCCGTACCGCGATCGATGTTTCTCGAACGTCTCTCCTACGCTCGCCTCGTTCCTTGGGTACGATGCGGAGCACACACTTCCTGCCGAGTGTCTGGACCCTGCGATCACTGAGTCACAAAATGTTCTGGTCGTCCTCATTGACGGACTCCGGTACGATCGCTGGCTCGAAACGACTGCACTGTTGTTTTCATGCGCCCGTGAGCACGGGACGACGACCCCACTTTCGGCGGTGTTTCCAACGGAAACCGCTGCGGCGATCGTCTCGTATCACACCGGTCGACAACCGATCGAACACGGCTCACTTGGCTGGGAGCAATACCTTCCACCCCAAGATGTCGTCGTCGAGCCGCTCCGCGGTGCGACTGTTGACGGCACACCGATTTCTCAGCTTGATGACGACCCAGTGGAACTCTTTGATGGGCCGACGATTCACCGTGAACTTGCCGAGATGGACGTTCGATCGACGGTTATACAGCCGAAACACACACTCGTACACGACGGCGCAGCACAGCTGTACGAGGGGGCGACACAGGTCCCATATACCACCCCTGCTGACGGGGCACTTGCGGCAATGGATGCGCTTGCCGAACCAGGTCCCTCGTTTGTTTCGCTGTATCTTCCGGAGGTGGATACGATCTCACACAATGAAGGCACTGAGTCGCCGGACTACGAGGCAACGCTTCAGATGATCGATGGCTGTCTCCGCTACGCGATCGATCGGCTTGCTCCCGAAATTGCTGCTGAGACCGCTGTTGGGTTTGTTTCTGACCATGGGCATATTGACATCCCTGGTTCGGTCGGCACAGTGCTCACTGATGACGAGCGTATAAGTGAGAGACTCCGTCGGCGGCCGAACGGCACACCGATGCCGCCGACTGGCAGCCTCAGGAACGTCCACCTCCACCTCAAAGACAGATCGATCGAGCCGGTTCGGCAGGCCCTCGATTCACTTGCGGTTCATACATGGACTCAGACAGAAGCGATCGACGCTGAACTGTTTGGCACGCACGACTGCAGCGAGACGTTTCGCGAACGCTGCGGCGATCTTATCATCGTGCCACGCGACGCACCAATTTGGCATACAGACACAAAATTCGACATGATCGGCCAGCACGGTGGACTCGATCCGGCTGAACTGCTCGTTCCGTTCACCACGGTTCCAATGAGGGAGCTTTACTCATGACTGACAGCTCAACTAATGATTATCAGATGGACACTAACCAGACATCAGACCAACACCAGATAGACGCTGACAGACCAACTGATGGAAAACAGATGGACACTGACGAGCCACCAAAGGAAGAACAGATAGACAGACACTACGACGACGATCGCCAGTCAGTCGCAGTAGCGGCTGCGTTGGCTGGTGGTTCAGTCGCCCGATCGTTCTTCAGGACGGCAGTTACAGAATCGAATAAAAGGGGCGTCGGTCCGGCAATCAACCCCGGCGACATCGTGACGACAGCCGATCGCCACGCACAGGACGCCGCGGTCGCCACTATCAACGCACGGTTCCCCGATGACACCATCGTCGGTGAAGAAGGCGATCTTCCGAAGCGCGTTCCCGAGCAGGGGTTCGTTTGGGTCATCGATCCGATCGACGGAACGTACAATTTTGCTCGCGGGGCCATTGGGTGGACCTGTAGTGTCGCAGTCCTCCAGGATGGTCGACCCATTCACGCGGTGAATACTGCACCTGCCGTGTCGGATACATACACTGTTAGCGACGGAGTGGTCACACGCAATGGCTCACCGGTCACCGTGAGCGATCGGAACGATCCCAAACTGGCGGCAGTGGCAGCCATGGGGCTTCCTGATTTTGGACACCGTGAAGCCTACGCGAACTCAGTCAGTCAACTCCTCTTGCAGTTTGGCAACCTCCGACGAATCGGCAGCGCTCAGCTAACGTTGTCTCTCGTTGCTAGTGGAGCACTTGACGGCGCGGTAACGGCGTACCCGCTTTCTCCGTGGGATACGATCGCCGGGGTCGAACTTGTTCGCGCGGCTGGTGGCTGTGTTACAGACATTGATGGCTCCGGGTGGTCTTGGGAAACACCGGGTCTCGTTGCGTCGAATGGCCAGATTCACGAGGACTTACTCACATCTGTGAAACTCATGAGTAACCGCGACAGTTGAGCATATCGGCAAAATCAGCTTACTACAGCTGGCCGGTATCTTGGGTTACTCTTGTTCTGAACTCGGGCCCAATAAATCGCTAACTGATCCCTCTGTGCCGATATTGACGATATTAAGTCCGTACTCGGCAGTTCTACGCGCGCTCTCGAGGACGACGACATACAGATGCCCGTGGGCATCGGCCCTTCGCATGATCGCCTCGTTGCCTGCATCGATGTGTCCGAGCAACTCATGGTAGCGTGTTAATGCTCGGGTCCCCTCGTCAGTGGTTGCGTGCTCAACGATCTCACGCGCAAGTGAGACCGCCTGGGTCAGTGCCTGGGAGATATCTTTGCCTGGTGATCTCGGTTGCTGGTTAGCCACGTCGGCGACTCGCTCTGCACGGTCGGCAACCCGCTCGAGCTGTCTTGCGATCTTATAGTAGCGAAATCCTTCCGTCCGATCAATGTTTAGAATCTCGAGTTCTGTGATATCGGTCAGTCCACGGTGAAACTCTCGGGAAATAAATGCAAACTGCCGGTCAGCTTGATCGTCTCGCTCTCGGACCCATTCGGCGAGTGTCTGGTTGTTCGTTTTGACAGCCTCCATCGCGTCTTGTTGCATCCGGAGTGCACACTGACGAAGCTGCGCGAGCGACTGACTTATTGAGAGGGCGCTGGCATCCAAATGATCGCGAATTTCGATTCGTTCTTCTGTCTCTTCGTAGATTTCCATGCCTATCAGGCTCTCAACTGTCGCGTGAATCCTATATCGGAGTCGATCGTCGATCTCAGTTGGATCGGTGACGATGATCTGATTGTAGCCGGCTGTGAACCCTGCTTTGATTCGCTGGAGAACCACGTCGGTGCTGCGTTGTTGTGGTTCAATTTTCAGACAGCTCGGTTCGTCCAAAATTCGCTCAGGGGCGATCACCAGCCGATCGTGATTGTGGTATATCGAAACCGGATCTGAGCGGCAAATCTGGTGGGTTTGTACCCACTCTTTCGGCAGTGACACCGAGTACGTTGAGTTGCCAGTGAACTGGATCTTCCGTTTTGTTCGGTCCCAATTTGTGTTCGACATCTGTGTTACGTTGCTCTCATTTGTTCATTCAGCCGGTTCCTCATCATCGAAATCTACCGAATATGAGGCTAAATGCGATGCTATGATGGATATATACTACAACAGTGTCTATATTGGCTATTCATATGTATGCCAACGGTGTCATAATCATAACACCTGCAGCGAATCCGATCGCCAGCTCAATTCGTCCGCTGTGGGGCAGAGATCGACCAGTTTTCAGCGCCTCTGGAATGAACTCTGTTAGCACTAAATAGATCATTGCGCCGGCCGCAAAGCCGAAGCCAAACGGGAGGAACTCTCGGGCCCACGTGACGAAAACGAACGCAATGACCGCCCCGATCGGCTGCGGGAGACTCGAAAACACGGCTGCGCCCACCATCCGCCAGTTTGACATGCCCATCGCGCGCATCGGAATCGCGATCGCGGTTCCTTCGGGCACGTTGTGGATCGAGATAGCGATCGTCATGAACACTGCCAACACCGGGACAGTAAAGCCGGCGACCGCAACCCCGCCTTCGAGTCCGAGATCCGCAAACGAGACGCCGATCGCGACACCCTCCGGGAAGCTGTGGACCGTCAAAATCCCGAGGATAAGCGTGAGCGTTTTGAGATCGCCCTCTGCGAATGCCTTGGCTTCGAGCGGTCGATCGACGTCATCGCTGTCATCGACGGTGCTGTCGCTGTTGTCGTTGCTGAAATCAACCCGATCGAGGATCCAGTCTGCAATTTCTACGAGCGCGACCCCAGCGAGCGCACCGGCGACCACAAGCGTCGGGAATCCCCCCGCAGAGTTGGCAAGCCCCTCGTCGACGAGTCCAAACAGCGATGCAGCCATCATAATACCTGAAGCGACTCCCCAGAGCACCACGTTCCAGCGATCGCCGAACTCCTCGACAAAAAAGAACGGCACGGCCCCGATGCCAGTCGCTATCGCGGTCACCAATCCAGCGAGAAACACGAGCACGAGATTCTCTGCGAGCACCACATAGGGCTTCGGCTCTCCAGCACTAAAGTGTTATCAATAAATAAACACTATTTCGGCGGTCCTAAATCAATCCCTTCACGGTATCTGTTATCTCCTTGCACATTAAACATTTGTAATTTGGTATATTTCGAGCAGTAGCCGTAGAACGCACCCTCACCGTGGTCGTCTCGCCAGGCGAACGCGTACAGCCGCCGGGTAGGAAGCCTATGGAGCTGTCGGCCGTCAGTACTTTCGGCCGTCGTGGTGTCCCACGTTGTGCTGTTTCCGTGGATCGCTCTTTCCGCGATCGCCAGCCCAAAGCTAGGGTGTTCGAAGGCATACATCCCGTCGTCGGTCGCGAGCACAACGATCCGTATCCCACCAACAACCGTCACCCTCACGCTCGATGTAGGCTGCGTATCCAGATTGTTCGTAGCCATGGCGCTCGGCGGCTGCTGGACTGGGTTGTAAGGCTCTGTTGAAACCTCGGAGATTGATAGGTACAGGTTGCTGAATACAGAGTATGTAGTCAGCAAAGTCGTGTTCTGAAAACAAGTGGGGGAGAGGGATTTATTTTTGCCCAGTGTCGAATGATCGTATGGCAATTCTTGTGGCCTACGACGGATCTAACGCAGCACAAAAAGCGGTAAATCGTGCAGTCAAAGCCGCGGATGGAGAAGAGATCATCCTATTACGAGTCATTGAAGTAGCTGACGGGATGCTCGAGGCGGGGATTGATATCGTTCAGGAGCGGCTCAAAGAGGTGCAAGATGAGAAGACAAACGAGGTGTCCGAGGAGATCAAGCCAATGCTGGAGGCGGAAGGCGTCGAATTCCGGATCGAAACTGTCGTTGGCAAGCCCTCTAAAAAAATAGTTTCCTTCGCAGAGGAAAACGACGTGTCAGAGATTGTTGTCGGAAGTCGCGGGCGGGAGGGAGTCTCCCGCGTGTTATTAGGGAACGTCGCCGAAAGCGTTGTTCGACGTGCCCCGGTTACAGTTATTGTTGTTCGCTGATTCAGGTCCAGTTCAGTTTTCCAGCATACCGTAGTCGAGTGCCGAGTACGCACTCTGTATTCAGCATGGACCCAAGAAAATGTCACCAATTTAATATTTCAACAGAGTCGGCTGTAAAAATACTCTCTCGGGGTAGCGTGCTTCGAACGCGAGAGCGGTCGTCATCGCGGCGGGTATGACAGTCAGGTGTTCGCCCAAGAGATCGCCGGTGATACACTCGCCATTCGTCTGTTTCCAATCCGGTTCGGTCTCGCGATCGTACAACACGTGCACGTCGGCGAGTTTTCCCGACACGCCGAAGGTGAGCGCCGCATCGCCGACAGTCGCCTCGTAGACGACCGCGCTGCCGCAGATCGGACACCAGGTGACCGCGATTGGCTCATCGTCAACGCGGTCGTTGACGATCTCGTGATAATTGAGAATCAAAATCGGATACGCCCGCGCCAGCTCGCGTTCGACGGCGAGAATCGTCTCGTCGAGTGTGCCTTCGAACTGCCGATCGAACCGTGGTTCGTCGATGCTCGCAATCGCATCCTTCGGCAGCACGGAGATGACGTCCATTGGCAGAATGTGTCCGCCGAGAGCGGTTATCGATACCGACAGTGGAACGGCGAGGCCTGCTGATAGAACGACGGCAGCACCTCGGTCCGGAGATCGGCGTCGGGGCGATCACCGAACGCTTCTTTTATCCACGCTGCCGCATCGTCGATCGCTGCAGCGACGCGCTCGGGCAGATCATACTCGTCTGTCGTTGTCAGATACGCTCGCGTGAACGCGTCTTCGATCCGATCGAATCCCGCTGGTGCCGGCTCGAAGGACTCGTATCCCCTGCGGTGAGGCAGTAGTACGTCCGGCGGACGAGTTTGCCGCCGTCGGCAATGCCGTGATCGTCGAAGGAATCTGTCGTTCCGCACACCGATTGATCGTGTGAGTGGTGTGTCAATACAGTCAGTTCGGATGGTTACGATAAGTAACTGCGTTAGTTGTGCGTACTGCTCACACAGCGGACCGGAAGCAATCGGTCGCCGCTCGCCATGCGTCAATCACCGCGTCGTCGTTTGCAGCGTCCCAGGGCTCGATCGCGTCGCGGGATTCCATGTCTGCGATCGTCCGGCGAACGCCGTCGACGAACGGGACCGTGTACTCGAACCCGAGGTCATGTCGTGCCTTCATGTTGTCAAAAATCGTGCTGAACTGGAAGTGATCTTCCAGCATCTCAGTGCGATCGGGCAGTGCTGCCCGAAGTTGGGCGGTCGGAATGTGGATCAGTTCGGGTTCAGGTGCGTCAAGCGCCGTTGCGACCTGTCGGTGGTACTGGTTCCACGTCATCGGTTCTTCGGACGTGACGTGGTAGGCCTCGCCGTACGCCGCCTCGGTTCCGACAGCGCCGACGAACGCCTGCGCGATGTCGTCACGGTGACACGGCCCCCAGAGGCTGGTCCCGTCGCCATGGACGATAATTGGTTTGCCCTGCCGGATCCGATCGACGTAGTACGAGCCGGTCCCGAGCGTGTGCAACACCGGTCCGCTCTCGCCGTAGGTGCTCCAGGGGCGGATAATCGTCGACGCGAAGGCCTCGCCGTCAGCGGCAAAAAACACGTCCTCGGCCTGCGCTTTGTGCAGGCCGTACTCGCTCACCGGCGCGCCGTCGTGTTCCGTCTCTCGAAGCGCATTCTCGTCTGCGAACTGCTCTGCAAGGGGCCGGTGGTAGACATCGACCGTCGAACAGAAGATGTACTGTTCTGCGATATCTGCAAACGCGGATACCGCGGCGTCGGCCTGTTCGGCGTCGAAACAGACCATGTCGATCACAGCGTCTGGATCAACTCGCTCAGCTGTGCGATTCAGTGTTTTGTCGTCGGTTCGATCGCCGTGAACGAACTCGACAGCCGCTGGGAGGTCGGCGTCCGTTCGCCCCCGGGTGAAACACGTCACGTCGTGGTCCGCCTCGACGAGCTGGCGGGTGATCGCCGTACTGATGAGGCCAGTACCGCCGATGACAAGCACGTCCATAGTGTCGGTTCAACCCGCCGGGGTAAAACGACCGTCGGTTCCGGGGGGCGGCTGCGATGATCGCTTGTCGGTCGACCAGCGCAACGACAGCCTCGCGATCGGGAGTTCGTTACTCGCTCTTCGGGAGTTCGTTACTCGCTCTCGGTGTTTTTGTGTTTGCCCGTCCGGACGACCAACACCGGGGACAGCGACGAGTCGGCAACCTTCGTAGACGCCTCCCCGAGAATGATATCGAGGATTGAGGGCTCATGTTCGCCCATGATGACAAAATCAGTTGTGTCTGCCGCGGATTTCAGTGCCTCGATCGGTTGCTCGGCGACCGCGACCTCCGTCGTAAGTCGCTCCTCGTTGACGCCGGCATCGACGAAACTCTGGCGAGCGTCCGCAAGGAGTGTTTCACCCGCCTCGACGCCGTCCTCGTCAGTCACATGGAAGAGTCGGATTTCTAACCCTGCAGTGGCTGCGAGCGCAGCGGTTACGCCGGCCAGCCGATCGACGTTGACGGCTCCTCTAATCGGGACGAGCACGCGTTCGATCTTCGGCGCAGGGTTCAAAAGGAGCACCGTTCCCGTTCGCTCTTCGACCGCGACGCGTTCGATCGTGTCGGCCTTGTCGTGGGTAAAGACCGAGCGGCTTTGGACGGTTCCGCCGTGGCTTTCAAACCGCGCCTCGTACGCTGCTAACTCCGCCGCAACCTTCTCGTGAAACTGATCGTGTGCCTGTTCGGTCGCGGTCTGTTCGGGGAACACGTGGTACCCGAGAAGCGTCACGTCCATTCCCGAGAGGAGTTCAATTACGGGCTCGGGGATTGTCTCCCCGCTGAGCACGTCGATCGGCACGAGCACGTTCACACGCGTGTTACTCATTGTTCACCACCGCATCTATTGTCACGTCTCGTGCATAAAATAGGTACCACCCGCCTGCGCTGACGATGACGAACGCGCCGATAATCTGTGACAGCGGCTGCATGAACGCGATCATCGCGAAGCTTGCGATGCCGCCGACAATCGGCACGATCGGGTAGCCAGGCACGGTGAAGCTGGGTTGATACCACGCTGGCGATCGTCGTCGGAGGACGATGAGCGTGATACAGATCAACCCGTACATGAGCAGGTGCAAAAACGAGGCGACCTCCGCGAGCAGTTCTGTCTGCCCAGTGCCGACGAGCACGACCGTTGGCCCGCCAACGAGCGCCAATGCTAGGTGTGGAGTGCCGTACTTCAGGTTCACGCGGCTGACCGACTGTGGAACGAACGCATCCCGACTTGTCGCGTACAGCGCCCGTGAGGCGCTCAGAATCGAGGCGTTGGCCGACGAGACCGTCGCCAACAGCCCAGCGATCAAGATCGCGATCGCACCTGGCCGTCCGAGGTACGACCGGGCGACCTCGACGATCGCCGTTTCCCCGAACCCGTCCAGTGTCGCACTCGGGAAGGCACTTGTCGCAACGAAAATTGTAATGACGTACAGCGCGCCGACCACGACGACAGAGCCGACCATTGCGAGCGGAAGGTTCCTCCCTGGCTCTTTCATTTCGCCGGCAACTGTCGCGACCTGGGCAAAGCCGAGATACGAGGTAAACACGAGGGCGGCGGTCGACAACACCGGCCCGATACCGAATGGGGCGTACGTCTCCGGCGTCGACTCCGTGCCGAACACTCCGAGGGCGTCTAAAACGCCGAACCCGAGAAAGACTGCCAGGATCCCCAACAGCAACGAGACGATCGCGTTTTGGAGCTTGGTGGTGTTTTCGGTTCCCGCGACGCTGATCCCGGTCAGCAACAGGCCGAAGATGACACCCAACACGGGAACGATTCCGATCGGCCCGGCCCCTGCCGGTGCCGGGACGCCGATCTCAATAAGGACCGCAACTGCGTACTCGCCGAATCCCACGAGGTAGAATGCCGTCGCGAACACGAGTCCGAGCCAGAGGCTGATCCCGACAATCGCCCCGAATGCTGCGCCCATCCCCCGGGAAATGAAGTAGTAGCCGCCACCGCTTTTTGGCATTGCCGTGGCCAACTCTGAGGTCGGCAGCGCGACGAGCAGGGCGACCACTGCACCAATCCCGAACGATGCGGAAGCCGCCGGGCCCGCGTTGCCGGCGGCCAGCCCTGGAAAGACGAAAATACCTGCACCGATCATCGTCCCGATCCCGATCGTGAGTCCGCCGGTGAGTCCGATCGTCCGCTCGAGTTCGCTGCCTTCCGCTGTAACTGTCGTTGAATTGGTTGTTTCACCCAACGACGGCGCTTCAGAGTCGGCAGCGGGTCCATCAGCCATACACGCTCATTGTGAGCGCAGTCCACAAAGAACCAGCGGCGCGACTGACACACCCCTACCCTCGATTGGCCACGGACTCACTGCACCCAGACCTGCTCGTCGATACGACTCCTCTCAGGATCCAGACTGTGCTGTACGAGACTGACCGTACTTCTGGGGCTACCACCGATCGCGAAGGGTCCGAGCATCCTCGACAACGTCGGCTGGATTCGGCGGCTCTCCGGTGTAGGCGCGTTCGACATAGCCGTCAGCGTTTGCGAGCACGATGAGGTTGCTGTGGTCCCATGCCATGTTGTCATTCTCGCGTTCGTCTTCGGGAACGTACTCGTAAAACACTCCAAACGTCTCGTCCACGACGACCGCCGCTCGCGCCTCGGTTTCGGGTCGAAGGAACCACCAGTTGTCTGCCTCCCAGTTGACGCCGCGATCGTCGCCGTATTCGCGGAGCCGCTCTGGCGTGTCGTACTCGGGATCGAACGTGATCGGCATGAACGCGAACTCGTCGGCTGCGTCTTCCTCGATTGTCATTGCCTGTACCTGGCGGAGATTCGCGGTCAACACCGGGCACGCCATCGAACAGCGGGTGAAAATGAACGTGAGCATGACGTGTCTCTCGCCAACGAACTCTGTCGTTGTGACTGTGCGATCGGCGTGTGGCGCCTGGACGGTCCCTTCCGGAAGCTCGTCGCCGTAGATCGGGTACGGAAGCTCAACGTCCTTGATCTGGTCGTAATTCTCTGGTGGGTCTAAGACAACGCCGTCAGGCCCCGAACTGATGAACGGAACCGCATCTGTACACCCCGCAATCGAGAGGCCGATCGCAGCCGCTCCAGTGCGTTTCAACATCGATCGGCGGCTGTGGTTGCCCATTGTCATGGCGGATACAGAATATACGATAGTCGCCGTCAAAGCCGGTGTGGTATGCGTCTCGAACGCCGACTGTTGACGGCGTGCCGATCAAGCCTCGCAGCTACCATCATAGTACCGCCCGGCAGCGGTCGTTGAAATCCCGAGCCACGGCTTCAGCGCGTCCCGGAAGCGCGGCCGGATCGGCCTGCAGCGCCGGTTCGGCGTCCAGATCTGGATCGCCGCCGACGACTCGGCCGATCGCGCCAAAGGACTCGTGGGTCCCACAGAGGACGACAGTGTCTGCGTAGTCGTATACGCCCTCGGTTTCGAGCGTCATCGCGTCCGTCTGCTCCTCATAGAGCATCTCGCTCACCCACGGCTCAGCAGCGTCGGGTATTCGACGCGGCCCATGCGTCTCTGGGTGATACGCTGCAACCGCGTTTCTGATCCCGGTGCCGAACCATTCGACGGTTCCACCGGGCACGATGTGGACGATCGCCGGTTCGATCGTCGGGACTGGTCGAGAGATGAGCTCGACAGTAACCGCCGAGGCGGGATCGCCTATCTCGCCGGTTCCATCGGTTGATTCGAGTGCGTCCCTGGACTCTCCACCGCGTGGCGACGTCGCCAAGACAGCCGGCAACCGCAGTCGAGACTGTCCCGGCGCTGGCAGCGAGGAATTTTAGCCGGATCACCGAGTGGAACATCCCAGAGCCTCCGTTACAGTGGTAGCGAGGCGAAAGCCCACCTGCTTTAGCGGTGGGATGAAGCCGACAAGTGTGAGTCTTTCCCCGCTCACCGCTACGCTTGGATATTCCACGAATAGCGACATTCCGAAATTATTATATAAATAATCCTATTATGGTTATGTATGTCGAATCGAGTCGTCACTCGGACGTTCAAGGCGAGTATCCGCAATCACTCGCAAGTCTGTGACGATCTTGATTCGCATGGCTTTGCTGCATCAAAATTGTGGAATGTCGGGCGGTGGACCGTTCAGCGGGTCTGGGACGCTATCGGACACATCCCTGACGCTGACGAGCTGTGTTCATACCTCAAACGCCACGATCGCTACGGGGATTTGCACTCACAATCCAGTCAACGAGTTCTTCAGGAACTCGGAGAAGCGTTCAAATCGTGGTACAAACAGGACGATCCAGATGCCAACCCCCCCGGCTACCGCAAGTACGGTGACGAACATCCACGCTCAACGGTGACGTGGAAAAACCAAGGCTTCAGACTTGACACGCAGTACAACCGTGTCCGTCTCTCCAAAGGGACGAATATGAAAGTGTCGCGGTACGCTGCGGACTACATCCTCTGTGAATACACGCTGCAGACAGACGACGACCAAACGCTTGCAGATGTTGAAAACGTTCAGACTGTGCGTGCTGTCTGGGGTGGTGAGCACTGGGAGCTACATTTCGTCTGTAAACTGCGAGTTGAGGCACCTGAAACATCCGGGGAGAAAACCGCAGGTGTTGACCTCGGTATCTGTAATACTCTGGCTGTCTCTGTCGGTGATGAGACGCTGTTGTATCCGGGGAATGCGTTGAAAGAGGACGCCCACTACTTCCGGCAGGAAGAATACGAGACAGAAGGTGACAACGGCCCAAGCGACCATGCACTGTGGGCACGACAGAAAAAATCACGGCGGCAAGCGCACTTCTTGCACGCTCTGTCGAAAGATATTGTCGAACAGTGTGCAGAGCGTGATGTTGGAACAATCGCAGTCGGTCATGCTAAGCATATCCGTGAGGATGTAGAGTGGGGGCGACACGGCAACAAACGGCTGCACGACTGGGCGTTTGAGACTCTGCTCAGCCATATTGAGTACAAGGCTGAAGATCGAGGCATCGCGGTGGAACGAGTCGATGAAGCCACGCTAAAAACGTCGAAAACCTGCTGTGTATGTGGACTGGAAGCGAGCACAAACCGTGTCGAGCGTGGGTTGTATGTCTGTGAGGGGTGTGGCTTGGTCGCAAATAGCGATCTAAATGCAGCAGAGAACATGCGAAAGACGGTAACTCCGAATCCCTCTGCGGATAGGAGTAACGGCTGCTTGGCACAGCCATCGGTACGCCTGTTCGACAAATCAACGGGACGAATAGTCCCACAAGAACAGGCGGTACCGTGAACCGTAATATCCCAATGTGGGAATCCCACGGCTTCAGCCGTGTGGAGGGTGTCAAAAAGACACAAAAATCTGTATACTTCCTGCAAGGATCAATAATCCGCCGCCGAGTGTCAACAGGCGATCGGTGTATCGTCCGATCCGTGCGAGCCCAAGATCGTGCCCAACGGCGACGGCCACGGTCACGGCGATCATTAGCACGGCGAAGCTCCCTGCGTACGCGCCGAGTATCCCTGCGGTTCCGACAGGACCCATCGTCACCGATCGGAGCGCAAGCGCGAGAAACAGCGGCAATACGCACGCTGTCGCGGCGACCGCGTACACCGCGCCGAACAGGCCGAAGCCGAGCACAGTCGATCGCCGTGCTGGGAGCGGCACGTGCAGGCTCC
Source organism: Halalkalirubrum salinum (assembly GCF_005543295.1). Lineage (GTDB taxonomy): Archaea > Halobacteriota > Halobacteria > Halobacteriales > Haloferacaceae > Halalkalirubrum > Halalkalirubrum salinum. The sequence goes on along the minus strand of NZ_SRSG01000002.1, from coordinate 1,187 downwards.
CCCAGCCGTTCCACAGGAGGTGCGCCCCAAGCGCGATTAGCCCGAGGCCGATCAACGGCTCGACGATCGGTAGCAGTCGTTCGAGTGTCGAGCCTGCGACGATCGCAATCGCCGACAACCCGGCGAAGGCCGCCAGCGCGCCAGCCGCTGCCGCGGTCCCACGGAGAAGCGAGCCGCCGATCGGCACGCTGTCGGTCCCGGTTGAACTTACATAGTAGCCAACATAGCCGGGCAGCAACGCGTACGAACACGGCGCGAAGAATGCAGACACCCCGGCACCGACAGCAAAGGCTGCGGTTCCGAGTCCAGCGGTCATTGCTTAGCCCTCCACCGCGGCTGTGATTGCCGCCGACAGCTCATCTGCGGATTTGTAGCCCGAGTCGGCCCACTGGACGATCCCCTCGCTGTCGACCACGAAAGTGTACGGTACTTCGGAGGCATCAAGCGCCTCTGTGAGTTCGAGTCCTCGATCGAGCCCGACGGTCCACCGGCCGTCGTGTTTGTCCCACCATGTGGCTACGTCCGCGCGTGTGACGGTGTCGCCGACCGGCTCGTTCGTTACCGACAGAAAGCGGACCGCTTCACCGAGCCGATCGTAGACCTCCCCGGTTGGTTCCATCATCGACTGACAGACGGTACACCAGGTCGCGAAGAATTTCAACACGGTTGGCCGATCTGGATCGGGTATTTGTACGGTTCCGGGGTCGCTGCCGGGTGCGTCGATCGTCTCGACCTCCCGGCGGCGAATCGCCGGATCGGTGCCACCGCCGAGCGCGTTTCGTCTGGCAATCACTGCGCCACCACCAACGACTCCTGCGGCTGCCAGCCCCGCGAGCACCTCACGGCGACGCATCGCCATCACCTCCACGAGGCCTTCGACGTGGCTCGGTTCGTGCGATCGATTCGGTCATTAATCGAGCGTATGCGATCTCGCTACTTAACGCCGCTGTGGTATCCTGTTTCGAGGGAAGACGGTACATGTTTGGGAGGAGATCCATACTCCCGTGAGCGAAACGAGTGAAGTACCACGGGTCGGGTGACCCGTAGCGTCCGTGTCTAGTCCGCGGTGGACGCAACAGTCTTTAATTCCGCTCGCACTCCCTTCTCAGGTCGTGCCGACTCCGTGTCGGTAACACCCGAAGCGAAAACCGCTCCGTGAGCGTCGGCCCCTTCACACAGGCCCGATA
>NZ_SRSG01000028.1 GCF_005543295.1 Halalkalirubrum salinum | reverse complement strand
CCGTTATTTCTTTAGCAGAACGCGGTATTCCTGATTGAGTTCTGAGAGGAGTCTCTGTGTAGCTTCCACGATCACACTTCATTTGGATAGATCGGTAAGCGCTTCAACCCTACGAGGGTTCGTCTGAAACCGACGTGGCGCTGGCCGTCCTGACCGTGTCGGGCGTGCTTCAACCCTACGAGGGTTCGTCTGAAACGAGGAGGCGATCGAGTCCGTCGAGCATCCAATTCAGCTTCAACCCTACGAGGGTTCGTCTGAAACGGGCTTCGCGATCACGACAGGATCGCGGACGCTCCACGCTTCAACCCTACGAGGGTTCGTCTGAAACAAGCCCGAATGGAAAGCAATTCGTGTGTACGATCGGCTTCAACCCTACGAGGGTTCGTCTGAAACTCGATGCGCAGGGCCTCGTGGCCGACCTGGTCTAAGCTTCAACCCTACGAGGGTTCGTCTGAAACCTCGCCGCGGAGGCTGTCTTCGCGGTCGGCCGAGCGGCTTCAACCCTACGAGGGTTCGTCTGAAACCATTGATATCGCCCTCTTTCCATGCTCGTTTACCGGGCTTCAACCCTACGAGGGTTCGTCTGAAACGCGGGCGACTTTGAGACATACGAGGAGTACAAGGCCGCTTCAACCCTACGAGGGTTCGTCTGAAACGTTGCGCGAGGACACGACCCAGGGCGATCGGACCGGCTTCAACCCTACGAGGGTTCGTCTGAAACAGGAGAGTGATAATGAGAGAGCGACTGTAACACTTGCTTCAACCCTACGAGGGTTCGTCTGAAACTTCGTCGAGGATTCGCGGTTTGTCGTCGAGGTCGATGCTTCAACCCTACGAGGGTTCGTCTGAAACATTGTCGTAAACGATCCACAACGAGGACACCTGATTGCTTCAACCCTACGAGGGTTCGTCTGAAACTCGGATCGATGGACGCGCTCGCACAGATCGGCGTCGCTTCAACCCTACGAGGGTTCGTCTGAAACTGCGGACGATCGGCTCGGGATCGCGATCGCGGCTCACGCTTCAACCCTACGAGGGTTCGTCTGAAACCCGAGTTAACGGCTCAAAGCGGCGCTAACGCTCAGCTTCAACCCTACGAGGGTTCGTCTGAAACCGTGCTCGAGCGAGACTGTCATAACCTCGCGATCCGCTTCAACCCTACGAGGGTTCGTCTGAAACGCCGCGATCGCCATGATCACGCCGCGGATCCCGGAGCTTCAACCCTACGAGGGTTCGTCTGAAACTAGTCGTCTAACCCCGGCGGTATATTTTGATCGTATGCTTCAACCCTACGAGGGTTCGTCTGAAACCACCGTCTCAAAGTCGCACTTGCACCCACGCTGCACCGCTTCAACCCTACGAGGGTTCGTCTGAAACGAGAGTGATGCTGTCGGCGAGAGTCCCCGAGGAGTTGCTTCAACCCTACGAGGGTTCGTCTGAAACTGATTCGCCGCATTATCGACCGCGCCTTTGCACCTTGCTTCAACCCTACGAGGGTTCGTCTGAAACCATTCCTCATCAGCCTCCGGTTCGGCTTCAGGATCGCTTCAACCCTACGAGGGTTCGTCTGAAACGGGACGCTCTCGCTTGACGGCGATGTCGCAACACTCGCTTCAACCCTACGAGGGTTCGTCTGAAACACTGGTACCGCCGGCGTGCTGGCGTGATCCCAAAGGAGCTTCAACCCTACGAGGGTTCGTCTGAAACACGCCTTCGTCGACGAGCGCCGCGATCGTGTTCCGCTTCAACCCTACGAGGGTTCGTCTGAAACGACTACGTCGTCGACGCTATCGCGGTGTTTGATAAGCTTCAACCCTACGAGGGTTCGTCTGAAACGACACGCCGAGCAGCGATGCGATGCGGCGCGCATCGCTTCAACCCTACGAGGGTTCGTCTGAAACGTCCTCAATCGGATCCGCACCGTCGACCTGCCGCGCGCTTCAACCCTACGAGGGTTCGTCTGAAACCGTGGGCGAACTAGTGACGCTACGCGGCACGGTTGCGCTTCAACCCTACGAGGGTTCGTCTGAAACCTGGTATAAAATCGGAGAAATTGTTATCCCTGATGGCGCTTCAACCCTACGAGGGTTCGTCTGAAACGGGTGACGCATCGATCCGTAGACATAGGGATAGAGGGCTTCAACCCTACGAGGGTTCGTCTGAAACTCAACTTCAAGTGCAAAACGGCAATGTGATTATCGGCTTCAACCCTACGAGGGTTCGTCTGAAACCCGAGAACCACCTTCCGGGCCACTCAATTCGTCGGCTTCAACCCTACGAGGGTTCGTCTGAAACACTGATTCAACAGCCGACACCGATCCAGCAACAATAGCTTCAACCCTACGAGGGTTCGTCTGAAACCGATTTGTTCCAACGGGACGTTTGGTTCGGTGTTTAGCTTCAACCCTACGAGGGTTCGTCTGAAACGAGGAGCTCAAAACGAAGGGCTTGGTCTACGAGTCCGCTTCAACCCTACGAGGGTTCGTCTGAAACCCGTGGTACGTGCGCGACGAAGCGGTCGACGAGTACCGCTTCAACCCTACGAGGGTTCGTCTGAAACTCACGGTCGAGCTCACGGGGGCGGAAAATCGTCAGCTTCAACCCTACGAGGGTTCGTCTGAAACACGGGGTCGAGGGCGGGGTCCCAGACGAATTGAAAGCTTCAACCCTACGAGGGTTCGTCTGAAACAATGGTCAATTGAAGCAGGCGCGTTCGTGCAAGCGAAGCTTCAACCCTACGAGGGTTCGTCTGAAACGCGACGAGGGGCAAGCAGACTGTGGCTGGATGGCATGGCTTCAACCCTACGAGGGTTCGTCTGAAACTAGCAAAATATCGAAAGTATAAACAGGTTGAAAAATGCTTCAACCCTACGAGGGTTCGTCTGAAACCCTATCGGATACGTTAACTGCTACCGAGTTAGCTGCTTCAACCCTACGAGGGTTCGTCTGAAACTACCGCAAGCACGGAAAGCGCGAGAATATGATTTGCTTCAACCCTACGAGGGTTCGTCTGAAACGTGTTGTGGACATTTGGCCGACCTCAACACCCTTGGCTTCAACCCTACGAGGGTTCGTCTGAAACTATTGTGGCCTTAGCCACACATTCTAAGAGACAATGGGCTTCAACCCTACGAGGGTTCGTCTGAAACATCCCCGGTATAAGGTCGCTCTCGTCGATCTAGAGAGGCTTCAACCCTACGAGGGTTCGTCTGAAACTGCGGGGGATACGGCAGGCCGGGTATGACGTACACGCTTCAACCCTACGAGGGTTCGTCTGAAACTTTAGTAAAAGTGTTTCTGAATGTGACTATCAGGAATGCTTCAACCCTACGAGGGTTCGTCTGAAACTTTGCCTTGACTGCCATCGAGAAAAGGTAGATTCTGCTTCAACCCTACGAGGGTTCGTCTGAAACCATCTGGTTACTCACAAGACGCTTATGAAACAATGGCTTCAACCCTACGAGGGTTCGTCTGAAACGCGATGCGATCGCAGGCCGTAACAATCTCGCAGCGCTTCAACCCTACGAGGGTTCGTCTGAAACCGTTGAGCAACGGATCGAGCGAACCGGCCGGACAGCTTCAACCCTACGAGGGTTCGTCTGAAACTCGAGCACGGACTCGAATTTAATCCGGGAACGCTCGCTTCAACCCTACGAGGGTTCGTCTGAAACCACAACGGAGAGCTAGACGAGGAGGGAGATCAATGCTTCAACCCTACGAGGGTTCGTCTGAAACGAGCGGGAGATTCTTCGATCCGTTGAGGAGGATCTCGCTTCAACCCTACGAGGGTTCGTCTGAAACATCGGATAACGGACTGTTTCCGATTTAAATCCCTGAGCTTCAACCCTACGAGGGTTCGTCTGAAACACACAACGGAGAGCTAGACGAGGAGGGAGATCAATGCTTCAACCCTACGAGGGTTCGTCTGAAACGAGTAACGCTGCCCACTATGGACGGCTCGCAGAGGAGCTTCAACCCTACGAGGGTTCGTCTGAAACTCATTACCATCACCGTCGATCGCTCGGTCGATCGTGCTTCAACCCTACGAGGGTTCGTCTGAAACTACACAACGGAGAGCTAGACGAGGAGGGAGATCAATGCTTCAACCCTACGAGGGTTCGTCTGAAACCCGCGACTGGCACGGTATTGGGTGGCTAGCGATCGCTTCAACCCTACGAGGGTTCGTCTGAAACTCGTAAGAGCTAGCTGGTCGATTTGAGACGACAATACGCTTCAACCCTACGAGGGTTCGTCTGAAACCGTGTTGGACAAGCGGTAAAAGCAAATCATTACGAAGCTTCAACCCTACGAGGGTTCGTCTGAAACGGGCCGAACATCCGTGGGAGGTGCGCCGATGAGCTTAGCTTCAACCCTACGAGGGTTCGTCTGAAACACAAAATGGCAAAAGAGCGTTAGAACTGCGTAAATTCGAGCTTCAACCCTACGAGGGTTCGTCTGAAACAGTCCAAAGTACTCGGGATCGGTCAGCATCCGATCGCTTCAACCCTACGAGGGTTCGTCTGAAACTCGAGCCCCCGCGATCGTGCATCGCGGACACAGTGCTTCAACCCTACGAGGGTTCGTCTGAAACTGGCCGGGCTGGGAGATGGCGCGATCGGCGCACAAAGCTTCAACCCTACGAGGGTTCGTCTGAAACTCGTCGTCACTGTTGGTAAACGTCTCCCCCCGCGGGCTTCAACCCTACGAGGGTTCGTCTGAAACTATTTTTCGTGCAATTCACGGCTATGTGGTGTTTGTCGCTTCAACCCTACGAGGGTTCGTCTGAAACCAGCCGGACGACGAAGAACTGATAACAGCCGATCGCTTCAACCCTACGAGGGTTCGTCTGAAACCGTCCAGATCCGCGGTCATTATCACCAAGAACGCAAGGCTTCAACCCTACGAGGGTTCGTCTGAAACACGACCGAGTGGTACGCCGCCGGCCTCGCTGCCGAGGCTTCAACCCTACGAGGGTTCGTCTGAAACGTGCAGTTAATCTCCCAATCGACGATTTCATCTCTGTGCTTCAACCCTACGAGGGTTCGTCTGAAACTATTCGAGATCGCGTTGAGTCGATTCGCCGTGATGCAGCTTCAACCCTACGAGGGTTCGTCTGAAACGCTGCTCTTACAGATGAACGTCAACGGTTCGACGGCTGCTTCAACCCTACGAGGGTTCGTCTGAAACATGTATAAAGCACAAGTAAATAGATACGTTTGTGAGCTTCAACCCTACGAGGGTTCGTCTGAAACCGAAGCGTCAAAAGACGATTTTGACAAAGATGTATCCGCTTCAACCCTACGAGGGTTCGTCTGAAACGATGTCGTCAAAAACGACGCGCGTCCGCGTTCGATCGCTTCAACCCTACGAGGGTTCGTCTGAAACCGATCGGCTTGACTCGATGAGCGGGATCTCGATCGAGCTTCAACCCTACGAGGGTTCGTCTGAAACTACAGTTTTGCATTAGCGATCGGAATGTGATATTGTAGCTTCAACCCTACGAGGGTTCGTCTGAAACGACTGTATCGCGTGATCCACCAGAAGATCCTCGGGATCGCTTCAACCCTACGAGGGTTCGTCTGAAACTATTGACGCTTTCGAGTTCGTCAATGGCAATCGGGAACAGGCTTCAACCCTACGAGGGTTCGTCTGAAACTACCGCTATCGTATGATGTATTTGGGTCACTCATTGCTTCAACCCTACGAGGGTTCGTCTGAAACCGGAGATCAGAAGAATGACAGACTACGATACGACAGCTTCAACCCTACGAGGGTTCGTCTGAAACAAGCGTTTGATAACGTCATTGAAGATATGCGGGTGGCTTCAACCCTACGAGGGTTCGTCTGAAACCTTTCCCTATCATTTGGGATGCTACGTGCATCCTGTGCTTCAACCCTACGAGGGTTCGTCTGAAACTGATTGCTATGAGTAAAGGTTCCAGACGGGAAAGAGCTTCAACCCTACGAGGGTTCGTCTGAAACCATGCCCAATATGAGGAGCATAGCTACTCTAACGCAGAGATCCCACAAAGAACTTCCGTCGACCGGCAATTCCCTCTGTACCCTCCAGGGTCGACGGAAACTTAGAGAAAGCGCTGATCCTCAATCGGGTCTTCACCGTAGACGGTACGGTTGAGCAGCGTGTCCGACGACAACTCGTAGATGATAGTCGATTCACCCGGCTTCAGGAGATCGTCAACCTCGTTTTTGAGCGTCGCAAGATCACCTTCGGATATCTCGCCCTCTAGCACCGAATGTTGCACGTGCGTCAGGTACCGCCGACCCAACTTGAGCGCCTTGTGAGTTCGCTCAGCCTCCAGATCGTATACCATCACAATATACATTTCACCACCACCGTTTGAATGGTTCGTAGGCCTCTCCGGTGAGGAGGTGTTTTTTTAGTTTGTAGGCCTCAAGCCGCATGAGATACTGATAGCTGACCTTCCGATTCAGTGCCGGATGAGAAACAGTCCTTTCAAGTGCCTCTTCGAAGGCCTTGATGTACGTTTTGCGTCCCTTCTCATTCAACAGACACGAACCGAGTTCAGACTCAAAATCGTTTTCCGAAATTTGATTCCGATTGATGAGCCGAAACAGCACCCGGTCAGCGAGAATCGGCTTGAAGAGATCCGCGAGATCGAGCGAGAGTGAGTAGCGACGCTCTCCAGGTTCGTGGAGGTAGCTGATCGTCGGATCGAGTGCAGTTGCTCGGATTGCCGAGACACAGTTAGCGTACACGAGCGAATTACCGAACGAAATGAGACTATTGATCTCGTTCGGCGGTGGGTTGTACTCCCGCCGAGCCAACTGGAACTTCGCAGGAAGGATGGTATTAAAACTCCGATAGTAGGCCTTTCGAGCCGTCGCTTCAATTCCCATCAGTTCGTCGATCGGTAATGTCTCGTCGATACGACCTGCTGCGGCCTCCAGATCAGCAATCACCGCGTCGAGGTCGTGTCCTCGACCGTTGTAGTAGACGGCGTTTGTCCGCATGTTGTGGATACTGCCGTCGATGATCGCCGCTGCGAGTTGTCGTCTGTGTTCGGTGTTTTCGTACGCACGAACCTGCTTGACGATCGTCTTCCCGGAAGTCTGACCGCGTTTCGGCATCACCGAGCCGGAATAGTAATCTTCCCACCCAAAAACGTGGAGTGCCACCGTCTGGTTATTTAAAAACGACATCAAGCGAGTGTTGAAATCAATCTGTCCGTGCAGAAAGAACGCCTCGGCATTCTCGATTGGGATGTACTTTTTTTCATCGTCCACAGTAACGAGTCTGAGGGTATCGTCGTGGCGTTCAAGTCGACCGTCGGAAAACACGTGGTAGTTTTTGTCCATCGTTAACACCAACAGAAGTCGTGGTATGCACAGGAGTCACAGAAGGGCTTTTCTTCAGCCGGTGGCGGGGACGGCTGTGTTACGATGCTGTGAATCCCGCAAATCGCTGACTCGACTTTATCGATCCGTTCGTCGGTGAGTTCAACTGACTCCCGGCGTCGTTCCCGTGGATGAGCCAGAACGCCTTCGCGGTGGATGTCGGCCACGCGGTCGAGATACCATAAATAGTACGACAACTGCATCTCAGCGGGTTCGGTGAGTGCCGACGAGGGTTTCACCTCGACGACACGGCCATCATCGAGAAGGTCCAAAGAGATCATCCCGAGATGGAGATTCTCACGCTTGTCGCTGTATGCCGTCTCGTCGACCCGTGTCCCACGAACTACAGTGGCGTTCTCTCGATCGATTTCGAGGTCCCGGCTCTCGAACCACAGTTCCCGCTTGCAGACAAAGTAGTACTGCATCATCACGCCCGTCACGCGGAAGGGATCGTCGACTGGTTCGCCGCGAGCAGTAGCGAGGAGTCGATCGACGGGATCGGTGGTCATAAAATCCGCCTCTCGGCAGTACTTTCGGGGATCATGAACCCAGTACACTCGTCAAAGTACTGTTTCAAATTGTGTTGGCGAGTATTCAGCCACCGAATGTCTGTATCATCGTGTACCCGCGGTAGCTGTCCCAGTTTCTGTGCTTCTTTAGAATCCGCTCGGTAGATAGGGATCGAGACCTGTGTCTCTTTCAATTCGTCCATCAACTGACGTACCCGATCAAACTCGTAGTTTCGCCACGCTTTCCGAACCTTCTCGATGTGATTTCGTTCGGCCTGAGTCCGGCAAATGAATATGTTGGCCGCGTTGCGCTGATCAATAAGCGACAAGTCAGCGAGTTCATCACCCCTCGCATCGTCAACGAACTCCACGTACTCTTCTTTGCCGACGTTCTTATTCTTGTGGAGTTTTTGATAGTATTTCCTAACGGCAGTCCGCGCGACAGCACGCTCAGAGAGCGTTCCATCTTCGCTGCGAATTGACTCAAGTGTTTCGGCGGCGACTGGCAGCAGTGTCGCCCCGCGGTTGTATACAGCTTCTGCGGGTGTTTTTTGTTGTTCTTCAGGGACATCCAGCCACCATACTGTTACCCGTCCCTTGTCTCGTTCGAAAGATCGGTTACATCGGCCAGCAGCCTGAACAATGCTATCAATCGGTGCGAGGTCACGGTACACGCGATCGAAGCTGATATCCACGCCTGCTTCGATAAGCTGGGTCGATACAACAATGAGAGGATGACCCTGTTTTGTGAGTTCTTTCGCCGTCTGGATGAGTGTGAGTCGGTCGATCGGCCGGATTCGGGTCGAGAGATGAAGTATTGACCGATCACTACTGTCGATGATCCGGTTCGCAAGTGATGTGGGTTCAATTGTTTCATCAGCATCGACCATTTCGAGTTCTTCGGCGTGAATCTCACCGATTCGCGTGAGTTCCTGCCGCGTGTCTGTTAGGTGGTCGGTGAGTGTTCTTGCGCTGTCGATCGTATTGCATATGGCCAGCGACGTCTCACCGTCGTCAATTGCCTCAAGGAGTACCGCTGCCGCATCAGCATACGATTTTGGGTCTTCCTGTGTGTCGATATACCGTTCGGTCGACGTATCGAGTTCGTAGCTGACGCGCTCTGTCGCTTGAAAATATACGTCGGGATCGTCGACCAACTCTGTCGCCTCATTGAAGAGTTGCGGCTGAGTAGCTGTCATCGCAATGACTGTCGCATCGTACTGCTCGGTTGCCATCGTTACCAGCCGCGGGACAAGCTTCCACCAATCAAGTGGGAGGCTCTGTGGCTCATCAAGGATCACCACGCTCTTCCGGAGGGCTGGAAGTTTCATTGATTGTCTGTTCGATGGTCCAGCGAGACTCTCAAACAGTTGAACGAACGTCGTTACGGTCATCCCCGCCCGCCAGCCTTCGGCGAGCATGCCCGCTACATCGTCGTTTTTGTCTGCCTCATCGGCATCTACGTCATCCTCATCGAGAATCGTCGTCTCCGAGAGATGATGGTGTGCGGTCAGCAATCGACCTAACGTGTCGGTCTCGTAAATATCCTCGATTTCGCCAACGACCTGATCGATGATACTCGTGAACGGAAGTGCGTATATTATCCGTTGACGATCGTGTTCGTCGCGGATCGTTTGTGCTGCCGATAACCCCGAGAGTGTTTTTCCCATTCCTGTTGGAAGCGTAAGTGTCGCAACACCACCGCCGGAAGAAGCGAAGTTCGCTGCGTTTTCTTTAATTGCCGAACGCGCACGTGATCGATAATGGTTCAATTGTTCCGTTCGGCTTCCATCAGAATCGGCAGGCGATGATGCTTCGAGATCGTCGATGTAGTCGTCTAATACCTGTAATAAGGGACGTTCAGAAGCGAACAGCGAGTCGATCTTCTCGGCAGAACGGCTTGCTGCGCTAGTCTTGTCTGCCAACACGAGTGCACCCAAACATTCGAGGACTAATCCGTAACATGAATCCGACAATAATTCGCGACTGAACGTATCGCCGTCTTCGATCCCGACAGCAGCTTTGATCTCGTTCAAGAGGCTCCCAAACGACGACCGGAACTCGTTCCATGAACCGTGTTTGTGGGTTGCATCATCGAAACACTCTGCAGCAAATTCCGGTGCGTTTTTTTCGATATCTTCGATTTGCATACCAACTGCCGTCTGCTGCTGTTCGGCATCGTTCTGCGAATTGCCCGAAACGCCTTCTCGGCGGTAGGCCCGCCCGTGAACGTAGCGAGCGACATCCGGTAGTCGACCGTGGTGTTTGGCGACCGCAACGAAGCCAGCGATGCAGGTCTCCGTTTCGAACTCCTGTGCATCAAGCGCATAGTATGCCGCGAACGATCCGATTGGCGCATGGTAACGACACTTTTTGAACTGGGGGTCAGTTCCGTTGCGTAAGTACTGTTGGAAGAACGTCGTTGTCTTTCCGAAGTCGTGGACGTATGCCAGCGTCTCGACGATTTTCCGAAGCGGCTCACCTGCCGGTGTTGTTGCAGTATCGGGAACGATCTGCCGAACGCGCTCAGCGACGTCATTCAGATGGGTCCGTAGTTCTACACCCTCGTGTCCGTTCTCCGGCGGATGTGAGAACCGGACAGCCATTAGACGAACACCACGGTTCGACCGTCGACATGGGCCGTCTCGACGTTTCGAACCGAGAGCGGCTCAGCGTCAGGGTTGTAGCTGTAAGTGGTAAATCCGGTCGTCGTCCGTCCACCGTCATCAGCCTGCATGAACGCGGGCGATTCCTCGATCTGGCAGCGTGTCCCGATATCGATCACGACATCGTCGACCGCGTTTGGTACGGCCGAATCGACCAAAACTCGTCCTTTTTTTGCTCCGGCTTCAACTGCGAATTCACCATGATACTCAATTTCTGCAAGATATTCCGATAGACCGAGGCTCGGGACGTAGTGTGACTTCCCCGCAGCAAGGGTTTCTTTGAGTTCGGTGTATCGCTCATTGTCCGAGAGGGCAATGTCGATCCTGTAGGCCGGATCGACGAGTACCTCATAGTTGTGCTGCTGTCGCAGGGTAGTCGGATCGGGCAATTTTATGCTGAGTTTTCCTCGACCGTTGAGCGATTGGAGATTGCCACTGGCGGTCGACAGCGTGTTCATCGGCATATTTATTGTCCGAATTTCACGAACGGGCTGAATGGCGACCGCAGACTTGTTCGGGGCGAACATATCGTAGTATCCGTCTCGTTCGATCCCCATCACCGCAGCGAGGAGTCCAGCTACCGTCGTCCGAGGGATTATCCGGTAGGTTTGTTTGACGATATTACCCTCAATCCGCCGGAAGTGACCCCACGGGCCACGAACCGTGAACGAGAGACACTGATTCGGCTGTCGGCTCCCGTCCTCAGTCGTCCAGCCATCCAACGATTCTTGTGGCATCGTTAGGCGGTGTCGCCCGGAAGCGTTGTGATGTGTTCGTCGTACACGTCGACGACCTCGACGGCGTCCGATCCGACGGCCTCCTCAAGTGCGTCATAGAGTACATCAGGACCACCGACCTGATCACCGTTGGACAGTTCAAGCACATCACTTGCGACAATCCGGATACGGTTGATCTGATCACTTGCATCGTCGAGCCGGCCGACAAAGCTCTCGACATTGAGGGTTAAATCCCGAACCGTTCGGAGTTCTTCGTCATCTTTCGAATGTTCTTCGTCGAGTTCGAGATCCCTGTCGAGCCCACCAAGGTGGAAACTCTCGTCGGCGTACTCGACCCGACAGTAGAGTCGTGGCTCCTGGCCGACCTTACTCCGGCTTATCGTCTGATTCTTGATGGCTCGCCAACAGAGTGTATCGAGACGCTCGACATCTTCGGTAGTGAGTTTCGTGTCCTCTGCTCCGTGTTCGTCGACGAGACCGTGAAACCGAATCAGTCCGTACTGGATCCTGTGGTCGTCGAGATCAAACCCACCCTGCTGCTTGTTCTCCTGTGTTGCGATCACGCTAGTCAAACTGTCGTACTCTTCGTTTTCGTTGACCGCATGGATCGATTTGCCAGGGGAGAACTGGACAGGACCGGTGAAGTGGTCCGGTAGGTGTTTGGCATAGGCGTCATCAGTATCGACGGACATCGTCGCACCAAAGTAGCGCACATCAACGCTATTGGCGAGAAACTCGCCAAACACGTCTTCGCGGAACTGATCCGCTTCCTCGTCGTCATCAAGATCGTAGTCGTCGGGGTCGACGGCTTTGAGTCGGTCTTCAAGCAGTTCGCCGCGAGTGAACTGATTTCCCTCCTCTTGGACGTTGCGGATGTAGACGCCGTGGCCATCGTCATCCAGTTGATCACGGAGATACCGTTTCAGGCGAACGTCAGTGACGATCGCCTGCTGTGTCTGGGGGTCGATGCGCGGCCGGTTCGCGCCGCTGAGTGGATTGCCGTTGGGATTGGCATCGACAGCGTCGTACAGGAACACGATTTCTGAGCGGTTCGTCACGGTAGTAGTGGTGTCTGACATGTTAATGGTTCTCCTCTGTGGGATCGTCTGTGTTGCTGTTCGTCTCGTTCCACGGATGATCGTTCATTCCGTAGGTCACACCGAGGGCGTAGTAGAAGCGGAGATCGTCGGTCTCGATCTCCCACTCGTCAGGATCAGGATTGAGGATGGTTTTGCGAAGTCGTTCGACAATGTGTTCTGCCTTCGTCCCCGGATAGTTGCCACGCTGTTTCTTTTCTTGCCGTGTGTAGGTCAGCGTCTTAGCGACGGTCTCTTGGGTGACTTTCTTAATCCGCGATCGGGTGATCGATTTGACTGGGTACTGGTCGACGAGAGTCGTCGATCGACCCTCACTGTACTCTTGATAGCTGCCGATATCACCGACGAGCGCGCCCAGGAGGAATGCACCGCGGCGCTGTGGAGTCACTGACTCCTTATCATCGTCATGGTCTGGTGACAGTGCAGGCGTTTCGTTTATGAACGATTCGAGTTTCGGTGCGGCGGGGTGTCCCCCGTCCGGGATAATTGGATAGTCTTCTAGCGTTGGCATGGTGTAGGTGTCATAGGTTGGTTCTCGTGTGATCGGCGCTTTGCTTGGATCGGTTGTTTTTAATAGATCGAGGTTCCCATCAGCCAGCGCACAGAGCTGAGCGAACTGGCTAGCGATCAAGAACGAGGGGAAGCCCTCGTGTTTCTCATCATCGGTCTGTTCGGCGATGATCCGCGTGACGTACTCTTCGAGCAGTACGTCGACCGCAATCGCCTCGCCACTCAGTACGCTGACTAGTGCCTCAATTCGTGGATCATCGGCATCCGCCTCGTCGTCATCGCGCTCGGCGAACGTCTGGTAGAAGTACCAGCCCGTCGAGACGGCGTGTAATTGCTCGTCGTTCGTTTCGAGCAGACCCCACTTTTTGTTCGTCGGAAGCGGCGCAGTCCACATTGCGTCTGGGGCTCTGTTGAACGCCGAGACGCTTTCGACGAGGCGATTGTGAGTGAAGGCCAATTCCTTCGGGTAGTGGAGTCGACCGTTCAGCGTCTCGCCGAACACGTCGTATCGAGACATTTGGTGTGGCATGACTGCCGAAACGTAGAACCGGAGATCCCTGTCGTCAAGATCTCTTTCACGTTCATCTTCGTAGGCCTGCTCAATGGGTGTCGTGTCGTCGTCTTTGACCGATCGATAGAGTAACCCATAGAGACGGCGTACTTTTTGCGTTGTCAGCCGACCGAACACATACGGCAGGTAGTACACCTTCGCGCCGAAGGTACGGTAGGTACAGGCCTCGACGAACGTCTCGGCGTTCATCACCGTAATCGCAGCGTCCTCCGAAATTGGATGCGAGCGCCACGCGTTTTCGATGTCGAGGCCGGGGAACTTTTCGAGTTGTTTGCCGAGGAAATAGTTCTGTGGATCCTCGGATGTGCCGACAGTTCGAGCGGGCCGACCAGTGACGAGGTCTGTCGCATCCCCCGAGGAATCGTTAGCCTTATTTTTCGTGACAAGTTTCGAGATCTTCCGCTGTCGCATTGCCTCGTTGAACACGTCAAAATCGCCAGGCCACTGATACTCACCATCCGGCTCTGTTTTCACTTGTACTGTCAGCAGGGAGGTCGTCGATTCCCCACCCAGTTTGCGAGTGATCGTCTCCTCAATTGTGTCGAGTGCTGTCTCGTCCTCACCGAGGGTCGCCAACAGGTCAATAATCCAGCCGTCTACATGTTTGTCGGCCGTTTTCTCCACCACCTCATCGACAGCCCACTTGGTTAGACGTTCTTTCGCGTAGCGGGCCAATTTCTCGGGATCGCTGTTTCGCCCGGCCTGATGGGTAACGCTGTGGTCGATGCCACGAGCCGCCGGATACTTGCAATGTCCAACCTGCTGAATAAGGTCTTCAGTGTATCGCGTCACCTGAACGGGACCAAGACCGTCGTCAGCCAGCTGTGGTTCCTCGCTGGAGGCATCAACGCGGACGACAATCAGACTATCATCGGTGTCGATCAAATCATTAGCTGCGTCGGGGGTGAGATACGAGGCATACTCGCCACCACCAGTCGTGGCAAGCGTGTAGAGCTTGCCGTAGAGGTACTGGAGATCACGGAGCGAGCCGATCGGCGAGTCCGGCAGTTCGGTGGCCAGCTCCTCGTCGGAGTAGGCCTTGCGGAACGCTTCAGGCGAGAGCATCCTGCCCCTCCAATTCGGTCTCACCGGGTCGTGTCTTATCCGTGATGTTCACAAATCCTAGTCCAAGAGAGTTCCGTTCACCGAGCCCGCAGTCAAGTGCAAGATTCAGGTGTCGACGGTGATCGTCGTCACGCACGGTGTAATCGAACTTCCATTTGCTCAGGACGTAGGTCATCTCCTGACCCTCAGTGACGGTCACCGGGACGGCAAATGTTTTGATCAGTTCGTAGCCGTCGAACAGATCGCCGTCAACGTCACTCGGCCCCGGCAGATGATCGTGCGCATAGAGGTTGTGCTTCTGATCGAGATTGTTCACCAACTGCGCTCGAAGCGGCTTTAGAGAGTGTTTGGGACGCCAGAAGACCGCCGTATCGCCGCCAGGGTGGTCGATCCCATACTCCTCGCAGCGCCACGGCGGAATCCGAACCAGAAGGCCAGTTCCGGTTTCGATCGTCCCGCGAGTACCTGGCTCGCCTACATCGGGTTCGAGAGGGGTGACGTTGTCGACATACAGCGGCATCTCGCCGACGTTGAGTTCCGGTTCTTCGAGCAGATCCGCAGCGACGTTGGCGAGCAGTTCCTCGTCGGGTGAAGCTACCAGCAGTTTGCGATCGTCGCCCTCTCTAGCGTCGTATGGAGGGAAGACGTTCGAGAAGGAAAATCCGGGTGGTACGCCCGAATCATGTCGTTCATCGTACTTTGTGCCCTTTAGACCACACCAGAGTCGACCGCGGAGCTTGTGGTGATAGTCATTTTGATAAGTCATGTCCGCGCGTGCGGATAGATGAATCATTATACGCACTCGTTTGATTCACCTCTGTAAGTATGAAATATCATTCATATAGTCATATACAGAGACAGTATAAAAATGAAACTACGGTAGAGTGAAAGTAAAATAAACGTCACAAGAATTCGGCTACGTGATTCCTCGTATGGGAATAAATCAGGAATCCACTCGTCTTTCAGACGAACCCGTAGTGGGATTGCAGCTCATTAATAACGGGCACGATGGGATCCTCGAGAGCGGAGCGATCGAGGGTAAATCGTGCTCTGAGCGAACAGCGTGAGCGAACGAGCACGATGGGATTCGAACCCACGACCGTCGGATCGCTCCCCACCACAACAGTGCTGCGGCGGTTAGAAGTCCGACGCTCTATCCAGACTGAGCTACGTGCCCCTGTGCGATCGATCGCCGTCCGGCAGTAAAAACGACGCGATTCGCCCCCACATCACCCGAGCAACGACCGGAACAGCACATCTAAGGCCGTCCTGCCGGTATCGATCGGTATGCGCGTAGTTGGAACCGTCGGACTTCCCGGCAGCGGGAAAGGCGAGATTGCGGCGGTCGCGGCCGAACACGACATCCCCGTGATCACGATGGGCGACGTGATCAGACAGGCCTGTCGCGATCGCGGGCTCGACCCCACAGAACACCACGGCGAGATGGCCCAGACCCTCCGGGAGGAAAACGGTCCCGCGGCGGTCGCCGAGCGATCGCTCCCGATGATTGAGGCGGCGATCGACGCTCACGAGGCCGAAACCGTCCTCGTCGACGGGCTGCGATCGCTCGTCGAGGTCGAAACCTTCGAGGCCGCCTTCGGCGACGCATTCACGCTGGTCAGCGTCGAGGCGCCCTTCGATCTGCGGGCCGAACGGCTCGCCGACCGAGGCCGCGACGCCTCCGATAGCGATCTCGAAGCGCTCAGAGCCCGCGACGCCCGCGAGCTTGAACTCGGTGTCGGCGAAGTGATGGATCGGGCAGACGTAACAATCGAAAACACCGATACGCTCGAAGCGTTTCACGATCGCGCCGAGGCAGTGCTGTTTGGAGAACCAGCAAAAACAGCCGGACAGACGGGGGAAGAACAATGATTTACAGCATCGACGTCGAGATCGAGACGCCGCTGTACGACACCGAGGTGACCGATCGCGTCCGAGATGCGATCGGGACCGTCTTTCCGAAAGCCGACGTCGAAGTCAAACCCGGGCGGGTCGTCGCTGAAACTCACAGCCTCGATGCATTTTCGGACGTGCTCTTCGAACAGGAGATTCTCGACACCGCCAGACGGCGGTTCCGGGCGAACATGACCGAGGACGGCTTTTCGTTCTCGTTGAAAAAACAGGCCGCCTTCGAGGGTGTTGTCAACTTCGCGGTCGGGAACCCAGACGAGCTGGGCGACATTGACGTGACTGTGACCGTCCGAGAACCCGACGTGGAGTCGTTCATTGACTACATCGCCCCGCCGACCGAGGACGGAACGCCGATCGATCCCGACGCAAGGACCCGCGGCGATCGACGGTAGCAGCCGATCGCGGTGGACGAAAAATACACGTCGGATCGCGGTGGCCACGGAGACACGATACCCAACTGCGGTGGACGCGATGACACGACGTCCGATCGCAGCGCTACATCGGGATCGCGAGCAACAACACGACCGACAGCGAAATGAACACGAGTTTCAACGCGGTGTTGACGACGATCACCTTGGTGCCGAACTCCGCGCCCCAGATACCGTACTGAAACGGAATCGATCGCTTGAACGTCGACACCGCAAAGGAGACGATGCTGCCGAGCAGCAGCGTCGCGACCGCCTGCAACGGCGTAAACGGATCTCCGAGCATCGGGGCGAGCGTCGCCGCTCCCGCAGTCGTGTCGAACGTGTACACCGCGATAACCGCGACTGCTTCGATCGGCAGCCCGACGATCGCCGCGATCGGATCTGCAACACCGGTTATTGACTGCACGTCGTACTGGGTGATGAGTACCGTCACGAGCGTGTAGACAACGATAAGCCGGGGAACGAGCCGGCGCAGTGTCGGAGCCGTCCGCTCCCACGCGCTCACGAGTCGATCGCGCGTGGATGCCTGCTCCTCGTCGAGTTCGTCGGGATCGAGTTGAACGTCGACGTTAATGTTGGCCGACGAAAGCAACACAGCACCGGCGAGGATCCCGACGAGCGTGATCGCGAGTGCGATCGCCGCCCGCATCCCAACGTAGAAGCCGCCGACGCGCCACCCGAGGATCGGGATCAACACCGGGATGTAGAAGGTGAACACGTGCTGGGCAAATCCGAAGAACGTGTTCATCGTCACCGCGACGAGCGTCGCACGATCGTCCATGTATCCCGATTCGCGCAGGTCGGCGAGCATTGCGTACCCTGCCGTCGTCGAGGCCGTGGTGGTGAGGATCGCGGTTCCGACCTCATCAGGGAGGTTCGCTGGCTCGGTGAGATACCGTGAGAGCCCCGCGATGCGCTGAACGAGCCCAAACGCAACCGCGACGTTCGCCGCGTAGACAGCAACCGCGATGAGCACCGCAATCCGAAGCACCCGCGCCAAGATATCCGGCAACAGCCCAACGATGTCGGCGAGGAGAACGATCGAGTGCACACGAAAGCGTTCGCAGGCGGTGAAAAAAGGGACATCGATTCGTGCGGTGGGTGGCTCTCGATCGGCTTTTGTCCACGGCGATCCACAGACAAGTGATGAGCGAGCTGCGCGTGTTGTTGACGAACGACGATGGGATCGAAAGCCCAGGACTGCAAGCGCTTTACGATGCACTCAGCGAGATTGCAGCTGTGACTGCCGTCGCGCCAGCAGAGAATCAAAGCGGCGTCGGGCGATCGAGAAGTGGGATTGGCCACAGCGAGCCAGCGGTCGACGTGCGCGAACACGACCTCGGCTACGCGGTTTCGGGAACGCCTGCCGACTGTGCGGCCTTCGGCCTCCGATCGCTCCCCAATATCGGGTTCGACCTTGTCGTCTCGGGCTGTAACGTCGGCCCGAACGTCGGTTCGTACATCCTTGGTCACTCGGGGACTGTTGGCGCGGCGGTCGAGGCAGCGTTTCTCGGTGTGCCAGCAATTGCGGTCTCCGCGTACGATCCAGAGACGTTCTTCCCCGAAGACGGCGAGTTTGTAGCGGCCGCTGCGACGACTCGTACGGTGGTCGAACAGGCGCTCGAGGGGGATGTCTTCGAGACGGCCGACCTCCTCAATCTGAACGTCAGAGCAGACGCACGGACTCCGCTTCGTCCAACACAGCCGCTTGCGGATTACGACACCACAGTCGAGACGAACGGCGACGCCCGGGCAGCGTTCGAAAACAGTTACTGGGCGGCGAACTCGGTGGGGCCCGACGGGATCCCCGATTTCGAGACGTATCGCGACGCGTATCCAGCGTGGAGCGATCGCGCTGCGATCGTCAACGGGGAAGGAAGTCTCACAGCGCTGTCAGTGCCACAAACACCGCTGTCGACCGAGATTGTCGAACCGATCGTCACGGCCCACAACGGTCAGGTCTGAGCCGGGATCCACCCGATCACGGAAACAGATGCTGGGACCAAATCGTTTTAGTATCTGTTAATATTTTTGGCTGACATGTCGACGACTACCGTTCGTGGAACTGTTGCTGGGCTGGGCAGCCGGGCGAACCCGGCGTTTGCCGGGGCTGTCGTCGCGATCCCGATCGCCGCGCTCGGGTACGCACTCACTGTTGCCACCGTCCAGGGGCACACCTACGTCCACGTGATGACCGGAGTACTGTGGACGGGGATCGACCTGTTCATGGGCATCGTACTCGGGCCAGTTATCGGGGGATTAGACGACGAACAGAGCGCCGCGGTTTTCACGCGCCTCACGCCGAAAACGGCCTTTTTGTTGCCATCACTGGCGTTCGTGACGATCGCCAGCGGGATCGCACTGGCGCTGCGAATCGACGTCTTTCCCAACGCCGGCCCGTGGCTCGCGCTTTTCACCGCGGCCAACGTCATACCGATTCTCGTGATATTCGGTTGGCGACTGAACACGTTCAGCGATCGCCGCTGGCAGGTGCTTTTCGCTCTCGGAGCCGCCGGCTCGATCGCGTGGGTCGCGACCACGATCGGCACACTCGAAATGACCGAACCGACCATCCTGGTTGCGCTTGCGATCGTGACCATTCTGTCTGTACAGGGATTCGGGTTTCTCCTTCCGGGTGAGCTTCGGATGTACCGCGAGATGCGATCGCCGGCGCCAGACGCGTCGATTATTGCATCGATCGGCAAACAAAATGCAATGCTCGGCGGCGTGCAGGGACTCTTTCAGCTGCTTTTGATCCTCGATATGGTGTATCTCCGCTACGGCGGGTTCCCGTTCCTGTGAAGAGACTCCACTCTCGATCGAGTACGTAGAAAAGCCAGTAGGGAGACCGAATCAGTCCCCGAACGGTCCCATCCCGCCGAGGCCGCCGCCGCCACCGCCGCCCTTCTGGAGCTTTTTCATCATGCGCTGCATGTCGCCGTCGCCCATCCCGCTGAACTGCGAGAGCGTGCGATCCATCATTTTGTGTTGGCTCAACAGTTCTCTGACGGTCTCCTCATCAGTCCCCGACCCGCGGGCGATGCGTTCGATCTGGGCGGCCCCGATCGATTGTGGCTCTTCGAGTTCATCATCTGTCATCGAGTCCATGATGACCTCGAAGCGACGCATGCGATCCTGGGTAACGTCCATCGCGTTGTCGGGGAGTTGATCCATGATGCCGCCGCCGAGTCCGGGGATCATGTCCATCACCTGATCGAGCGGCCCCATCTTGTTCATCGCCTCCATCTGTTTTTGCATGTCTTTGAGGGTGAACGAGCCCTCCATGATGGATTCGGGATCCCAGTCTTCGTCTTCGGCCTGGGTTTCGGCCATCGCGCGCTCGACGCGCTCGGAGAGCTGTTTGAGATCGCCCATCCCGAGCAGCCGCGAGATGAAGCCGTTGGGCTCGAAGCGTTCGATGTCCTGAACCGTCTCGCCGGTCCCGAGGAAGGCGATCGACGAGTCCGTCTCGTTGACGGCCGTCAGCGCGCCCCCACCTTTGGCGGTCCCATCGAGTTTGGTGATGATGACCCCGCCAATTCCGATCGACGCCTCGAATTCACGAGCCTGCTGTTTCGCGCCCTGTCCGATAGCCGCGTCAAGCACGAGCAGGCTGATGTCAGGCGATACCGCGTCCTCGATCTGCTCGATTTCGTCGATCAGATCGTCCTCTAAGGCGTGCCGCCCCGCTGTGTCGACGATGTGGACATCAGCATCGGCGGTCGCTTCGAGGCCGTCACGGGCGATCTGGACCGGGTCGCTGCCGTCTGGATCGCCGTAGAAGTCGACCTCCGCGCGCTCGCACATCTGCTTGGCCTGATCGTACGCGCCAGGGCGGAACGTATCCGTCTGGATGACTGCCGGGCGGAGTCCCTTCTTCGAGAACCACCACGCCATCTTTGCCGCGGTCGTCGTCTTCCCAGAGCCTTGCAACCCCGCAAGCATGATCGTCTGCGGCTCTAACGGCAGCTCCGTGGAGTCGCCGACAAGATCGACCATCTCCTCATAGACGACCTTCAGCACCTGATCGCGCGCGGTCGTCCCGGCGGCGGGCTCTTCCTCTAAGGCCCGCTGTTTGATGTTCTCCGAGAGGTTCATCACCAATCCGACATCGACGTCGGCTTGCAGCAGCGATCGCTGGATCTGCTTTACCACCTCATTGATGTCTTCCTCGTCGATGCGGGATTTCCCGCGGAGGTCATCGAGCGTTCCCCGCAGGGAACTGCCCAAATCGTCGAGTACCATTTGATTACTCTAGGCGCACCCACGGCTAAATGCTTGTTCGTCCGATCGACTCGGGTATCTACAGAGAAAGCAGGCAGAGTGCCTCGGGGCTTGACCCCGAGGTACTTCACAAAAGAGGGGGCCTCAGTCGTGCTCGACGAACCGATCGAGCGCAACAGCCCAGTCGTATGAAAGATACCGCAGCCGTGGCTGCGCCCTTGGCGGAACCTGCTCGTATCGCTCAAGCATCGATCGGAGGCCAGATCGACCGCCAAAATCCCCGCGGTACCACAGGCAGAGCCGGGGCAGTCGTGCGACGTTCGAATCCGTATCGTACTGAACCGTCGAATCGAGATACGATCGCGCAGCCGCGTCTAGCTGGTCATCGAGATCACCAGGCGTGTAGGCAGCGATCGGCGGACAGCTGGCCGCGCCACAGTTAATTGCGAACTGGATCCGGTAGTCCACGTCGTCGAGTGCCCACCGAGAGACCGCTTTCGAGTAGAAGGGCCACGGGACGTAGCCGAGTCCGTATGGCCACTGTTCGCCGCGAATGATTCCGTGTTCGATCGCGTCGAGGCTCAGCCGCTCGCCCGCGATCTCGACGAGATCGTCGGTAAAGAACGATCGTTTGTCCGCCAGCCGATCGGGATCTTCCCGGAGTTCAAGCTGGACGATCGCGTTGTACACGTTAAGCCAAAACGCCGTGGCCGCGTCGGGATCGTCCACAAGTCCGTCGATCGCCGCCCGGTCGTACGTTGCGAGCTCCTCACGAAGCCACCCAGTCGGCTCGCCCGTTCGGATCGCACGAAGCAGTCGCTCGGATCGTTCCGCAACCGCCCGCGGATTCGACGGATCAAGGGTATCAGGCGTCGAGAGGGACGTCACACCAAAGATACGATCGCGAGGAATAAAAAGCGTCGCAGGCTGTGCAGCGGCGGTGAACGGCCGGCGATCGGCGACCAAATTCACAGCCGAAAAGATCGAAGCGGGGCGCTGTCACTCAGTCTCGCCGAGAAGCCGATCGACCAACAGCTCAGGATCGAACCGTTCGAGGTCGTCGTACCCCTGCCCGACACCGAGGAACAAAATGGGCTTGCCGGTGACGTACGCGATCGAGATCGCCGCACCCCCTGAGGAGTCGGCGTCGGCTTTCGTGAGAATGGCCCCGTCGATCGCAGCAGCCTCGTTGAACTTTTTCGCCCGCTGGACCGCGTCCTGGCCGGCAACGGCCTCGTCGACGAACAGCGTCATGTCCGGATCGACCACGCGGCCGATCTTTTCGAGTTGGGCCATCAGGTCGTCGCTCGTGTGGAGCCGACCGGCCGTATCGCCCAACACAACATCGATGTCATTCGATTCGGCGTACTTGACGCCGTCGTACAGCACCGCGGCTGGATCGCCGCCCTGTTCGTGGCTGATGAGCTTGCGATCGAGGTTTTCGGCGTGTTTTTGGATCTGCTCGTTCGCGCCCGCCCGGTAGGTGTCGCCGTTTGCGAGCACGACCGAGTAGCCGCGATCGGCCAGATACTCCGACAGTTTGGCGATGCTCGTCGTCTTGCCGACTCCGTTGACACCGGTGAAGATGATCGTCACGGGCTTGTCCGCCGCCGCGATCCGCTCGTCGAAGTCGAACTGGCCGACCTGAATGACGTCCAACAGCGCGTCGTGGAGCGCACGCTCGACCAGTTCGCCGGTCGTGTCGACCTGCTTTCTGGTCTCGCCGATCATCTTCTCGCGGATCGTCTCGAGGATCGACTCAGTGACGCTCATCTCGACATCGCTTCCGAGTAGTGCCATCTCCAGCTCCCACAGCGGGTCTTCGAGGTCTTCTTCCTCGATGATAATCTTTCCAGTGGCGAATGCTGCGGCGCGTTTGAAGGCGCTTGGTCCGTCGTCCTCGTCAGTCTCCGTAGTGTCCTCCTCGCTCGAAGCCGCCGCTGCAGACTCGTCGGTGTCTTCAGTCGTCGTGGCAGCCGCAGCCCCACTCGACGGATCTACAGCCGTCTCTGCACTATCGGGTTCGTCGCGTGCTGGGTCTTGCGCTGATTCCGCCGCTGCGCTCTCTTTTTCGGCTGCCGCTTCGGCCTTCTTGTCGGCAGTCTCTTCGACGCTGCTGCGAAACGAGCTCAGCTTGTCTTTCAGTCCGTCGAACACGGTTTCCCTACTCGTCTTCGCCCTGCATCTGCTGCATCTGCTGCATCTGTTGTTGTTGCAGCTGCTGTTGCATCTGCTGGGCCTGTTGTTCGAGCTGTTCGCTCTCGGATTCGAGCTCGTCGATCTCGCTTTCGACGTCGGCGATCCGATCGTCCAGTGACTCGCGTTTGCGTTCGAGCGTTGCAGTCGCACCGGATTGGTCCTGTTCGGCCGCGTAGCCGCCACCGAGGCTCACGACAATCTCGTCGATGTCTTGGACCGCTGCACGGACGTACGCGCCGCCGCCCAGCGGCACCTGCACCGTCGAGCCGCTCTCGAGAGTGTCGATCGCCTCGGTCGCCTCGTCGATCTCAGTTTGTTCGGTCCGAAGCGAGTCAATCTCTGCTTCGAGCTCTTCGATCTCCGCGTCGATTGCCTGCAGCTCCTGAGAAAGCTGTTGGAGCTGCTGTTGACCGCCGCCACCCATCATGCAGCCGTCACGTCCGTTATCTCGATCTGGGTTCGTTTGAGACCGTGCTCGCTGCCGAGTTGGGAGAGAATATGCTCTTCGGCGACCGACGCGTTCTCGGCATCGATCTCTTTGGTGAACTCCTGGTGGCCGCCGCGTGCGGCGAACTGTCCACTAACGGTAAATTGGCTCATACAGGGAAAATCCGGGAGCGAGCGGGAAGAATCTTCCTACTCCGTATCCTGAATGGAAACGGTTACCACGCGGGGGAACTGCGCCACGACGCGATGACGCAAGCCGCTAGTCGAGGTATCCAAGCGTGTCTTCGATCCGACCGAGTTCGGGTCCAGTCGTATCGGTGCCGACAATATAGCCCGTATCGTTGGCAATGAGTCCCGAGCCGATCAGCGGGCCGCCGTAGTTGATCGTCCCGAGATCGGCGTACACGTCGAGATGGGCTTCGAGCGCTTCGAGCTCTGGTTCACGCGCTTTCGGGTGACAGAGCACGCCCTCGTTTGTCGCGACGGCGGCAGTCCCGACAGTTTTGACGTCGCCGATGTCACCACGCTGGACGGGGACATCAAGGGCCTCGCGGATCGTCGTCACCGCCTCCCGTGAGAGATCGGGATGAACGTACGCGCCGTAATCGTTTGCGAGGATCACGTTGCCGGCCGCGTTGATCTTGCCCGGGAGTTCCGTCAGCGGCACGTCGATCGCCGCCTCGATGCGATCGCGTTCAGTATCCGTGAGCCGGCTCGAGACGACGAGACCGCTCTCGTTGCCGACCGCGAGCGCGCCAACCGTCCCGGAGCCGCCGATCGTCGTCGCGACGACCGGGACCGACAGCTCATCGGCCATCGAATCGAGCAACTCATCGTCGAGGTCACGCCGAGCGAGGAGAACGTCGTTCGTCGTCCGGCAGAACACGCCGATATACGACGAGCCGGAGACGGATGTGCGGAGCACGGTGCTTAGGCCGATTCGGCTTCGACGATCGCGTCGCCGTCCTCGACGAACCGCGCGGCGCGAACCCGAAGCTTACTCGGGGGGTTTTGTCTGCCGTTCGCCCAGACGGCCTCGTTGATCGAGGGGTCGAGGCGAACGTCGTCCGCATCGACCGAGAAGTGCTTCGCGAGATGGTCGCGGATGATCCGCATCGCGTAGTCGGCGCGCTTTTGAACGGGCTTTTGCTTCGCGTCACGAAGCGGGACCGTTACGACGCGCTCTTCGAAGTCGCTGGTGCTCATTATTCGTCAGTGTCGCTCCGGCGCCAGTTGCGACGCTTCGGATTGCGGGTTACCTGCATGTCGGTCTTCAGCATGACCCACGTTGGGACACGCGAATTCTGGCGTTCGAGCTTCGCCAGCCGCTTCTTTTTCGCCTTCGATTTTTTACCCATAGTGGCATATCCTATCCATGCGCGGCTTAAAATCCTGTCCATCCGGTTCGAGCCGTGCGATCGAGACACAGCGTATGGGGCGTCCGACGCGCACCAGCCCTGAGTAAACGACCACGGGTCGGGTGACCCGTGGCTTTTGTAATTCCCTCAGCCTACGCCGATAGCACTCCACGCGAAGCGATTTCGGGGGATGAGGATGGGCGGTTTACAGAGCGCCCCGACCC
>NZ_SRSG01000027.1 GCF_005543295.1 Halalkalirubrum salinum | reverse complement strand
CGTCGCTATAGTTCGGTCAAGTTCTTCTACAGCCAGTACCCCTCAGTAAAATTTCACAAATAGGGTCTCCAGATTCACACTTCGCTTGGAAGTACGGTGATCTGCAGAAGCCTTTATAAACTTATGTCGCTTGGTCGATCATCGGCCCCCTATCTCGGTCGATACACGATTTAGTTATCATCGAAACGTTTACGTATATAATTCACATTTTTCTCAAATGAATAGGAGACAAGACAACTCAAAATAACGATTGTCAGTCCCAACTAGTTGAGGCTCGTTTGACCAATAACCAAACAAACCATGACCGAAATCCAACTCTACGAAGAAGCGATGTGTTGTTCCACAGGTGTTTGTGGACCCGACCCCGACGACGAACTCGTCGAACTGAGCGCCGCACTTGACCAACTCGAAGACGAATTCGCCGAGGCCGAGATCTCGCGTGCGAATATGCAGCATAACATCGACCAATTCCTCAACACGCAGAAGATCTATGATCTCGTCCAGGAAAATGGCCCTGAGATCCTCCCAATCACGACCGTCAACGGCGAGATCGTCGCCAAAGAGGAGTATCTCTCCTACGACGAGTTGGCAGCCGAACTGCGCGCCAATCAACCTCAAGAGGCCGAATAAATGCAATCAACGCAAGTGACAACTGACGCCCGAGAGATTATCGAACCGAGCGGCAAGGACACCGAGTTCGTCTTTTTCAGCGGCAAAGGTGGCGTCGGAAAGAGCACTGTGAGCTGTGCCACAGCGACCTGGCTCGCCGAAAACGACTACAACATCCTGTTGGTGACGACCGATCCTGCACCGAATCTCTCGGACATTTTCGGTCAGCAGATCGGCCACAAAGTCACTGATATCGACGGGGTCGACAACCTCTCTGCCATCGAGATTGACCCGGATCAAGCCGCCGAGGATTATCGACACGAAACCATTGAGCCGATGCGCGAACTGCTCAATGATGAGCAGATCAGCGCTGTCGAAGAACAGCTCAACAGTCCGTGTGTCGAGGAGATTGCTGCCTTCGACAACTTCGTCGACTTCATGGATTCACCGGAGTACGACGTGGTCGTCTTTGATACCGCACCCACGGGTCACACGATCCGGCTGATGGAATTGCCCTCCGACTGGAACGCCGAACTTGAAAAGGGAGGATCGACGTGTATTGGCCCCGCTGCCTCGATGGAGGAACGCAAGAAGGATTACGAGCGCGCAATCGACACACTGCAAGATAGCGAGAAAACCTCATTTGCCTTTGTCGGCAAACCTGAGGACTCCTCGATCGACGAGATCCAGCGGAGTGCGTCGGAGCTTGTTGAACTCGGTATCGAATCTCAACTCCTGATTATCAACGGCTACCTACCGGGGTCGGTCTGTGAGGATCCTTTCTTCTCCGGGAAACGCGAGGACGAACAGGCGGTTATCGAACGCGCTGCCTCCGAGTTCGGCGCCAACGCGATGGCAACGTATCCGCTGCAGCCCGGCGAGATCGCCGGTCTCGATCTGTTGGCCGACGTCGGTGGCGTCCTCTACGACGGCGACGACGCGACCGTTAACGTGGGTTCAGCGACTAACGTCGATATCGACGAGTCCGTTTATTTTGACTCGCTGACCGACCCAGATGCGGTCACCGAGAAGCTCCAGCCGGTCGACAGTGAGACGCGCTATTTATTTTTCACCGGGAAAGGCGGTGTCGGGAAGAGTACTATCGCCGCAACGTCGGCAACCAAACTCGCAGAGGCGGGCTACGAGACACTCGTCGTGACGACCGATCCGGCCGCCCATCTTGAAGACATCTTTGGCGAGCCAGTCGGCCACGACCCTACCTCGGTAAGCCAAGAGAACCTCGATGCAGCCCGCATCGATCAGGAGCAGGCCCTCGAAGAGTACCGCGAGCAGGTCCTCAATCACGTCACCGAGATGTACGCCGAGAAGGAAGACACCGAGATCGACGTCGACGCTGCCATCGCCAATGTCGAGGAGGAATTGGAGTCGCCGTGTGCCGAGGAGATGGCCGCGCTCGAAAAGTTCGTCGCCTACTTTGACGAGGACGGCTACGACATCGTCGTCTTCGACACCGCGCCGACCGGTCACACCCTTCGACTCCTCGAACTCCCATCCGACTGGAAAGGCTTCATGGATCTCGGGTCGCTGACGAAGGGTGCGGCACCCGCCAAAGGCGATCAGTACGACAAGGTGATCGAGACGATGCAGAATCCTGACAAAAGCTCGTTTGCCTTCGTCATGTACCCCGAGTACACGCCGATGATGGAGGCCCACCGGGCGGCCGAGGACCTGAAGGATCAAGTCGGCATCGAGACCGCCTTCGTCGTCGCCAACTACCTCCTACCCGAGGAGTATGGCGACAACGCCTTCTTCGCTAATCGGCGGGCCCAACAACAGCAATATCTCAGCGAAATCAAGGACCGCTTCGAGACCCCCATGATGCTTGCGCCGCTTCGTCAGGACGAACCGATCGGTCTCGACGAACTCAGTGCGTTCGGTGACGTAGTGACCGGGCTGGATACTGTCGAGCGGCAGCCAGCGGAGGTGTCACCGCAATGAGCGACGCCGAAGCCGTCCAGAACGCTGAGGACGCCGTTGAACAGAAACTTCGGGCGTTCATCGACGCGATCGAGGATAGTGAAACGTACCAGCAGTTCATGACCGCAAGTGAACGACTCGAAAACGACAAGGAAGCCACGCAACTGCTCGACGAGTATCGCCAGAAACAACATCAGATGCAACAGAGCTTCGATCAGTCGCTCATGGTCGAACTCCAAAAGCTCCAAACCGAGCTCGCCGAAAACGAGACTATCCAGCAGCACAAGGCCGCTCAAATGGAGTTGGTCGAGTTGCTCCAGGAGACTAACGATGTGATTAGTGAACCGATCGGCATGGAGTTCGCGCAGTCCTCGGGAGGTGGGTGCTGTTGAGCGCCTCCGATCAAGAGGTCCTGGCGGCCGCCGAGGAACTCGGCGAGGAGCTCCGGAACGCTCAACAGGAACAGAGCCGCTTCGAGTTCAACTCGCTGTTGATGCGGTGTAATGACGCGATCGACCGGGAGATCGGGATCGACTACGGCAGCGCGTGTGGTGCCGGCGACTGCTGCTGAAGGGAATCCACTCAGAACTCGAATCCGATAGAGTCAGAGTCAGATTGTAATGGACTTGAAGAGTACGGCGGTGTTGCCGCTGGATGGTTAAACACCCCCGGTGCAACGTCGTTCGTTGGGCCAAGATACAGGAGGGCAGAGCGTCTGTATCGCAACTCGATCGCTCGCAAATTGATACTGGCCCCGCCAGATAGTTTAATTCTGTTTGTTGATAGTATTCAATGGTCTTGAACGCCGATTCAAGCGGGACAAACAGTGAGTGGTGAAATAACGAGAACTGGCCCAGTACGACTCTGCGAAACTGAGCTAGATCGCCGTGGAATTAGTATAGCCATATACAGTTTATGTATATGAACTGCGACACCGATCGGCCGGCAGCCAACACGACTAACTACACACATTCGAAGGCACCTGTATGAAACTCACAGAAATATTCGGGACTGAGAAGCCAGTGATCGGGATGGTTCACCTCGATCCGCTCCCTGGATCGCCGAAGAACGAATTGTCGATGGAGTCGATCGTCGAGAATGCAGTCAGAGACGCGACTCGGCTCGAAACAGGTGGCGTCGACGGGATAATGATCGAAAACTTCGGTGACGCGCCGTTTTACCCCGATGATGTCCCCAAGCACACAGTTGCGTCGATGACTCGAGCAGGGTCCGCGATCGCACAGTCAGTATCCCTCCCAGTCGGTATCAACGTACTCCGCAACGATCCGATCGCAGCGGTTTCTGTGGCCGCTGCCGTGGATGCGTCCTACGTGCGCGTGAACGTGCACACAGGCGCTCGTGTGACCGATCAGGGCGTTATCGAAGGAATTGCTCACAAGACGATGCGGCTCCGTGAGCGCCTCGATAGCGACGTCTCGGTGTTCGCTGATATTGATGTAAAGCACTCTGCACCGCTTGCTTCGGGAGAATTCACTGCCGAATCGTTTGCCGACCAGACCGAACGCGGGCTGGCCGACGCAACGATCGTAACCGGCACGGGCACGGGCCACGCGACTGACATCGACACACTCCACGCCGCTGTCAATACTCGTGAACAGCGGGGATTAGAGACGCCAATCCTCGTTGGCAGCGGCGTCACTCCCGATTCGATCGGCGAGATACTATCGATCGCTGACGGTGCGATCGTCGGCACGTCAATCAAAGAAGGTGGATCGACGACAGCTCCGGTCGCTGTCGATCGCGTTCGAGAGCTCGTCGAACAAGCCAACGAACAGCGAGGACCAAACAACCCGTGACTACTGGCAGTGTTCACTCTTTACCAAACCCAATATCAATAGAGAATCTGCTCAAATTTGTAACAGTCAACGATTGACAGTATGCTCTAAAAACGCGATCGGCCGATAGATCAACAAATCTACTATAAATATTATCATTATATTTGGCCCACTCAGAATCTATAGTACTAAATAATACGATATAATGCTATATCCGGCGCGATATTTGGGACTACAAGACGAGATAAGGTCACTTATCGTATTATATAGGATAGTTTGAAGTGAGCGGCGATCGATGGACGCGTATGGCAGAATCCGAGGAATCGACCCGTGTGTCGGTGAAGACATACGTTCCACAGTATCAAAAATCCGAATGGATATCACACGCCGAGTCGCTGAATATGAGTCAAGCCGAGTTCGTCCGGACGATGGTTCAAGCGGGACGGCGAGGATTTGAACAGGGGACTACTAGTCAACAAAGTGGTAGCGTAGAGGTGGCTTCTCCGGACGCGACCCCGGGGGTAAACGGGTTGAAAACACGCATCCTCGAAGTCATCAATTCAGCGGAATATCCAGGGTGGGACGGATTGCTCACTGAGCTTTCAGGGAACTTCGAGGATCGAGTAGAGGACGCGATCGCCGAACTGGAAGCGAACAATCGAATCCGGTACAATCCACGAAACGGCGGATACGAGCGGGTGGACGAATGAGTGCTACTGCATCCGCTGAGATAGTCGAGGACCCGATCGCGTACTTTTTAGAGGATATGACCTATCACGGCAAATCCGAGCGGACGCGAACCGCCTACGAACGAGTACTCCGGCGGTTCGAGCGGTTTATTACCGAGGGCCCAAATGCACCCGCAAGTCCCGAATCAGCGACCCATCGCGACTGTATGGCATGGGTTCACTCCCTGCGTGGAGAGCTCTCAGACAGTACGATTGCTTCTTACGCCTCCTACGTCCATCGATTTTATGCATACATGAATCAAGTGGGCGTGTTCGAGGGCAACCCCATGGGACTCGTTACAGAGGAAATGGACGAAACGATCGACACAGACCCTGAACGCCGCGAAATTTCGATCGAGCAAATGGGGGCATTTGTCGCCGATATCCGTCATCCGCTGCACAGGGCGCTCATCGTGACAATGTTGAAAACCGGGATGCGGGTCGGTGAACTCTGTAATCTCGATCTACGTGACGTCCATCTCTCAGACTCAGATATCCGTGAAGTATACCGAATCGAGCCTCGTGGACTCCTCGAATCGCGCCCACAATCGCTGTACGTCTCCGAGAAACCCGAACGCGGCTCCGCGATCAACGGTGAAACACGGACAGCGTCGAACAAGCGGAAACGAGGAACTGTGATCCCGATCGACAAGGAACTCAGTGCCGTGTTGAAACGGTGGTTGGCAATCCGCCCGGAGACTCCATCGCCAGCAGAACCGCTGTTTGTCACGACGACCAGCGACTGGGGCGAGCGGATTACTCCGGCTGCGGTTAGGACGATCGTTCGCGAGTATGCTCGCGATCAGGGCTGGTATCAAGCAGGCGGAGATGCCGCTGAAAACGTGACGCCACACTACTTCAGACACTTCTTTACGACGCACCTTCGTGACCGTACTGGCGATCGTGGGATTGTTAAATATCTTCGGGGTGATGTTGCAGACGACATTATCGATACATACACACACAATTGGGGCGATCAGGTCCGTCGAACGTATCACGAGAGCATATATATCCTCAGTTAATTACCATTTTTGTTGATCTGTTAGATTGACCGACAACCACGTTTGCGAGAAAACATATATATTGTATATCGCTATACCGAATACTCGAGCTGCAGTTGCAAATCGGTCACGAGAAACAAAAATTTTACCTCCATTTTCGTTGTAATTCGCCAAACATCAACTATTGAAACTGCCGAGAAACCAACCACCGCTCAGAAAAGGTACACAAATGGTAGAAAGCTGCGCGTAGTGAGAGTGATGCCTCTCACGATCTGCGAACCCGGAACGAGGATTAAACGAGTGTGCCTAGCACCTTCTCCAGCCAGCCAAGGAACCGCCGTAACGTGATTCGAGGTTTCTTCCGCGTCTCGATTACACCAATTCGCTCCTGAACTAAGAAATCCACCAGGAGCCACATATTGTACACAATACACGCAAACCCGAAGTGCCACCATCGAACCTCGAATTTCTTCGACGTCGTATACGCAGCACACTCCTTGATAGACGAGTAACTCCGTTCAATCCCACCGAGTTGACTATACTCATCAATTTCTTCGCTTCCTATCGACGATCAAGTGCGATTTCGTCACTCACATCGAGATTCGTCAGGAACGGACGCGGAGACCCATCTTCGAGGACATAATCGTCCTCATCAGGCGGTAGAATCACGAGCTTCGAGTTGTACCCAGAAGAGTTCGGTTTCGTCGACCGAGTGGAGTTCGACTGCATTGTCGGAGGTCTGCAACAGAGGGACACTATTGAGCAGTTGCACAAACCCTACGACAACGAGGAGCCGGCGTTCGTTAGTGCACAAACTCGCCCGTCACGTTTCATCCAGATTCTATCTCTAGGTTCTCAAAGGGGTGCTCGAAGACTGACGGGTAGTTTCGGTCAATGTCCCAAACTCCTGCACTCGCACGGCCGCTCTTTGAGGGCCCCGAAAGCCTCTACCCAAGATTCTAAATGTATGAAGATATCTACATTTCTGATTGGTGAAAATCACACATATATTTTTATTTCCTGTGATAACTGGTTCGAGAGCCGCATATCTCCCACGAAGTGGGAATCTCCCAGTGAGTAAGTTCATACTGTCTCACTCTTACAGTATCGCTATGTCACAAGATACGAAGACGACGCAAATACGCACTGGGAACTGGTCTAACGATCGGCACTCAGTGTACCCGAGAAAGAAGCGGTACTCAATACGAGACAGAATAAGCGGTCCGCCGCTGAATTGGAGAGAGATTCCGTTGTCTTCCGCCTCGGAATGCGAACGCATCGGCTCTGGACAGATCGAACAAAGAGTCCCGTCTTTCGGGGGAGACCGAAGATACTCGACGAACTGGAATTCGACCCGGATTGTGAGTTAATAATATACATGACAAAGATCGATAGTTGGAGCCACGAGTTCATCCAATACTGCCAATCGTTCGAAGAACTCCAAGAATGCACGCTTGTTACTGGTGACTGTCACACTCCGACAATGAAGTGGACGATTCGAATCATAAGAGAGAGCGACGCAGTCGATGTCTGTAACGAACCGTACGTAATGCGCGGCCAGGGATACAAAACTATATACCACAACAGCATTCCAGTCACGGGACGGCGAAGGGTTTCCACATTCTATCCTGCAACAGGATTCCGTAAGACTGCTAATGGACGACTCGGTCAGACTGGCAATAAAGACGATCTAGCGAGCGAAGGCCAATGACATTCGACATGACGCTAAAACTGTGTGAGGATGATTACCGTCGCATCATCCTCGCGGCACTCGCAACAAAACAGCGCTCGTTATCGGTGTCTGATCTTAGAAACATAATACTCAATTATAGTTATAACGTTTCAGTTGCTGACGCTTCTGAAGAGATACTAACAGAAATTCAGATCTCGCTACACCACATCCATATTCCAAAATTAGAATCGGCAGGCGTCATCGAATATGATTCCGAACAGGAACTCGTGGTACCGACAGAACACTTCAAGTTGCTACAGCCACATATCTTTGCTATCCTGCGTATCGATCCGAATCTCGACGGATCAATCGAGTTGTAAAATATTGACTTTGCTGTGTATTTACTAGAGCCTTGAATTTGAAGAACAATCCGCATTATGCACCACACCGGCACTGTCTGGTTCAGGCGACATATATTAGATGAATCAAACTAATCTGTCGTGTACGTAGACACTATGACTGTCTTCGCGCGGACAGCCGGTCCTTGACGCCGCTCCACGGGCTGCCGTTGTGAGAACGCTTTTTTCTCCCACTTGCGTTGCCTCGAATATGCGAACTGTGCGATTCGTCGATCCGGCGGGGACAGAGCGGACCGGAGCGTACGAGAACGGAACGGCTACCGCAGGCGGCGTAAGCTACGATGTCGAGGCAGACCGTATCCGACTTCGCGCGCCAACCACGCCGTCGAAGATCGTCTGCGTCGGGCTCAACTACGCTGACCACGCCGCCGAACAAAATGAAGAGCCGCCCGATCGCCCGCTGTTGTTTTTGAAACCGCCAAATGCGATCGCCCACCCGAATTCGACGGTGACGTTACCGGCGGGCAAAGTGCGGATCGACTGGGAGGCCGAACTTGCGGTTGTCATCGGCGAGGAATGTCGAAATGTCGAAGCCTCCGAGGCGATGACGTACGTGGCCGGCTACACCTGCATGAATGACCTGTCGAACCGCGACGATCAGAACGTCGAAACCAACTGGGTACGCGGCAAGGCGTTCGACAACAGCGCGGTGCTTGGCCCGGTACTGGCAGATCAGGACGCGGTCCCAGACGACGCCTCAATTGAACTGCGTGTCAACGGTGAGACGAAACAGGCCTCGTCGATCGACAAATTCATTTTCTCAGTCCCAGAGCTAATCGAGGAAATTACGACGTACATGACGTTACAACCGGGGGACGTGATTTCGACGGGGACGCCAGCGGGCGTTGGTGCGCTGTCGGATGGAGACACCGTCGAAATCGAGATCGAAGGGATCGGAATACTCGAACATGACGTGCGGATTCCGTGAGCGTCGGCTGTCAAACCCACGCCATGTGAGCACTCTTAAGGGCAGTGCACCGCTGAATACAGGTATGCAGACACGGGATCTATCGTCGCATTCTCCGTACGTTCCCGGCCGAGGCATCGAGGAGGTCGCCCGCGACCTCGGCTTGGACCCCGACGAACTCATCAAGCTCTCGTCGAACGAGAACCCTCATGGATCGAGCCCAAAGGCGTCTGCGGTAGTCATAGACGCTACAGAAACCACTGGTCTCCACGTCTACCCAAAGGCTTCACACACGGACCTCACCACAGCGATCGCCGGCCGGTGGGACGTCGCCGACGAACAGGTGTGGCTCACGCCAGGCGCTGACGGGGCGATCGATCTGTTGAGCCGGGCGTTTCTCGAACCGAGTGACGTAATCCTCGAATCCGATCCTGGCTTCGCGTATTACAGCATGAGCGCGCGGTACCACCACGGGACCGCGAGGACGTATGACCTCTCGAAGGCTGACGGCTTCGCACAAACTGCGGAGTTGGTCCTCGATACGTACGACGGCGAGCGGATAGTCTACCTGACAACGCCACACAACCCGACCGGCTCGGAGTTCTCCCGGGAGGCGATCGAGACGGTCGCAGCAGGCGTCGACGAACATACCCTCATTGTCATCGACGAGGCATACGGCGAGTACAGCGAACGACCGAGTAGCATCGAACTGGTTGACAGCTACGAGAACATCGCCGTGTTGCGAACGTTCTCGAAAGCGTACGGGCTCGCCGGCCTCCGGATCGGCTACGCGATCGTTCCCAGCGCGTGGGCCGACGCGTACGCCCGTGTGAACACGCCGTTTGCGGCCAACGAACTGGCCTGTCAAGCCGCGCTGGCTGCGCTTGAGGATCACGCGCACGTCGATCGGTCGATCGAAACCGCCCGCTGGGCCCGCGAGTACATGCGCGAGAACCTCGACGCAAAGACGTGGGACAGCGCAGGCAACTTTGTGCTCGCAGACGTCGGGGACGCCGAAACGGTTGCCGGACGGAGTCAAGAACGCGGCGTCATCATTCGCGACTGTACGAGTTTCGGACTGCCCGAATGCGTCCGGATCTCCTGTGGGACTGAAGCTGAAACCAGAACGGCCGTCGATACACTCAACAAAGTATTAAGCGAGGTCTCAGCACAGTCATGAAGATCGCCGTAACTGGAACCCCTGGAACGGGGAAGACGACGGTAACTGAGGCGGTCTCGGAAGCCCAATCGGTTCCAGTTGTCCATCTCAACGAGACAATCCGTACCCACGACCTGTGGACCGAACGCGACGCCGATCGCGATTCGCTGGTTGTTGATCTGGACGCCGTGCGCGAGCACCTCGGCGACTGGGATGGGATTGTCGAATCACACCTCGCACACTACCTCGATGCCGATCGGATCGTTGTGCTCAGGTGCCGTCCTGACAGGCTTCGGGATCGGCTGCTCGATCGCGGCGAGTGCAAACAGAGCGCGGCCGAAAATGCCGAAAGCGAGGCGCTCGACGTGATCCTTTCAGAAGCCGTCGAGCGCCATGGACTCGATCGTGTGTATGAAATTGAAACCACAGATCGATCACCCGTGGTGGTCGCCGACGCGCTCGCCGCCGTTGTGCGCGGAAATGCCGAACCGAATGTTGGCCAGATCGACTACACGGAGTACCTCACCGTATGACACTAGATCAGTTCCGATCAGTTGCCGACCGGCTACTCGAACCGTTTGTGAGTGTTGCCGATCGCGTTGGACTCACACCAAACGGGGTGAGCGTGTTGGCGATGGGGTTTGCCGTGGCTGCGGCGGTTGCGTTTTCGATCGCATCCCCGATGTGGTACGTGTTGGGTTCGCTTTTCGTCCTTGCAAACGGCTGGCTTGATCTCCTCGATGGCGCATTGGCCCGCGAACAGGATATCGCGTCTCCTGCCGGAGACCTCCTCGATCACGTACTCGATCGGTACGCAGACATTCTCATTCTCGCTGGGCTTGCGGCCGGGATCGAAGCGTATGCGCTCGGGTTCGCCGCTGTGACGGGTGTGTTGATGACGTCGTACCTCGGGACGCAGATCCAGGCAGTTGGCCTCGGCCGTGAGTACGGCGGGCTGTTGGGTCGAGCCGATCGGCTCGCACTCGTCGGAATCGTCGGTATTGTCGCGGCCGTCTATTCGGCACCGATCATCGCAGGGGCAGGTGTCGTTTGGCTGTTGCTCGCGCTGTTTGCAGTCGTTGGGCACGTGACAGCGATCCAGCGCTTTTGGGGGGCGTGGTCCGACGTCTAGTGACAGACAGATACAAGATTCCAGATCGCCGCCGACGCATCCTTTTTATTGGGGGACCAACATTGACCGAGTATGCCACAGTGCGAGATGTGTGGCGCTACCCAGGCGTCGCTCACTACCACGAAAGTCGAAGGTGCCGAACTGGAACTCTGTGATTCGTGTACGGATTTCGGCACCGAAGTCCGCACTGAATCGACGACCACGAGCGCGAGCAAGTATTCGACCTCCTCGAGTTCGGGTAAAGCTGGCGGGTCGTCCGGATCGTCAGGATCGAGCGGTTCGAACAGCACGACCAGCTCTCAGCGGCGGCGCGACATGTTCGACGACATGGACGAGATCGCCACCGACTACGACGATCGCGTTCGAGATGCCCGCGAAGCAGCCGGTCTCACCCAAGAAGAGCTTGCAAACCAGCTCAACGAAAAGGCAAGCCTGATCAGGAAGATTGAGCGCGGTGATATGCTCCCAAGCGATAGCGTTCAAAAGAAGCTTGAGCGCGCGCTCGATATTTCGCTCGTCGAAGGCATCGACGTCGACGATGACGAATGGTCAAGCGACACCAGCAGTGGGATGACGCTTGGAGATGTCGTCAGGCGAAAAGACTGATCAGCTATTGGCTTGACCGCTACTCAGATCGGACCGGATACGACTGGCGACCACCACTTGTCTTTCTGGCCACGAGCCGCGCCGTTGCTCGACGTTTATCGGTGTTCCGCGCTTCGATCGCCTCGTCGTAATGTAGGACCGTCAGATCGAGATTCGCGTGCAGAAGTTCGTTCGCCGCGAACCGATAGCGATCGGTGCTGGGGCCGCTTGGCGTCGCTTCCGTCGATCGAAGATGGTGTTCGACAAAAAGATAGCCGCCGGGAACGAGCGCGTCTTTGATATCAGGAAACCGGTCAACGGCACGATAGAAGCTGATTGTTGCAAACTCGTAGGTCTCTCTCGGAAATTCGTACGTCGAGATGTCTGCTTGGATCGCGTTGAGACGGTCATCCACGTCGCGAGCGGCTGCTCGATTGGCTGTGATTCGAAGTCCGTCTTGGGATTGATCGATCGCGTCGACGGTATACCCGCAATCGGCGAGAAATACCGCGTTTCGTCCGGTTCCAGTGGCGATGTCGATCGCTCGACCGTCGGGCACAGCGTCGATGAACTGGACCAATATCCCCGATGGATCTGGATCCTGTGGATACTCACCAGTCCGAAAACGGCGATCCCAGTCGGTCATGAGCCTCGATCGCTCAGGGTCACGTACTGGCCTCAGTTGTTCGGTCGAATGCTCCGTGTTTGTCGGACTCAGTACCCCCATCGGTCTCGATCAGCCCGTATTTTGTCGTCAGGTGTGAGATAATGTAGTCGACAGTCCCAGGGTCGTAACTCCAAAAGCCGTAGAATTCCCGGTCACCGCGCTCTTCGGCGAGCAGTGCACACTTGTTTTCGTCGATTCCCGCACCGTCGTAGACCACGAACCAGGTGTTTCTGATCTCGCCATCTCGCTCAATGTGGATCGTGAAATCACCGTGTTCGGGGACATCACCTTTAGGTGCTGCATAGGCATGGATGTCGAGGCCAGCCCGTGAGGCAATCCGATTGTACGTCGGAATCTCACTCGCAAGGACCGAAAGTGTCTGGAATCCAGAGTGGAGCTGTCCAGAGCCGATACGAAACGCCCGATCTTCGATCTCTCTCGAGGCCGCGACCATCTGGCCGATCGAGTAGGACGTAAACATGGTCTCGTCAAGATGATCCAGAATGGGGCGATAGCTTTCGGTCTCAAATCCAGGGTCAGTCGACTCGCTTGTGCGTAATATCTCATCAACACTTACAGCGGTCACGAACTCCCCGTCGCGACTTAAGACGACAAACGATCGCGGATCCCCGTCGAGATCCCCAGCAGTAACCGACACGTGTCGGTCTCTGAAGTGTTCCTCCAGCGCCGTGACGGCTTCGGGATCGGTGTTGACCGCCGTCAGCACCGTCTCGTGGGCCTCGACGCCGGCGATGAGTTCGATGAGGGACATCCTCGATAACCGTACCGAGGATATCCTAGTACTTGGTATTTTGCCTCGCTGTAAAGCGATCAATCGGAGCGAACCGTTCGATAGCGAGACTATACAGCAGGTAAACGACCACGGGTCGGGTGACTCGTGGCTTTTGTAATTCCCTCAGCCTACGCCGATAGCACTCCACGCGAAGCGATTTCGGGGGATGAGGATGGGCGGTTTACAGAGCGCCCCGACCC